>NZ_JACOFT010000018.1 GCF_014699135.1 Cognatundibacterium aquatile | reverse complement strand
AGGATGAGGTCGAGCAGATCGGCGCGTTCGGTCTCCGCGATCGCGACGCATTCGCCGGTGGCGTGATCGCGCAGCACCGCGGCCGGGCAGCGCAGCGCCAGCGCGACCGGCAGCGCGCCCTCGGCGGGCGGCAGGCGCAGCACCGACTCGATCTGCGCGGCGAGTTCGTAGGCGAGGAACAGCGCCCAGCCGCCGCGGAACGGCCAGCGCGGCTCCTCGCGCGGCAACCGCAGGCGATGCCATGCCGCGTCGAGCGCGGAGAGGAAATCCTCGTCGACGACA
>NZ_JACOFT010000002.1 GCF_014699135.1 Cognatundibacterium aquatile | reverse complement strand
AAGTGATGATAGAAATGAACATGACGCCGTTAATCGACGTCATGTTGGTGCTGATCATCATGCTCATCATCACGATCCCGATTCAGAATCACTCCGTGAATCTGAACATGCCGACGAACACCCCGAGTAAGCCGACAGAACCACCGGTCGTGATCAACATCGACGTTGACTTTGATGGCACGGTATTGTGGAACGGCGTGGCGGTAGCAAGCCGTAACGAACTCGAAGCGAAGCTGGGTGAAGTGGCGGCACAGCCGAATCAACCGGAAGTGCATCTGCGTCCGAATGCGGTGGTGCCGTACAAATCGGTGGCGGCGGTAATGGCCTCGGCTCAGCGTCTTGGTGTGACCAAGATCGGGATGGTCGGCAATGAGCAGTTCTTGAAGTGATCCATATAAATCAAGTTTCGGACACTTCAATGGTCAATTCTTGATGTATTATAAAAAATGGCAGGGGCATCCCTGCCTTTTTTCATATTTGCCAGAATGTGTACTTTCGGGTCACGAATATGTACCTTTCTGAGTTTATTTAATTTATTGATTGAGAGATCAACATATGAAGCAACTTCGCTTTTCTCGTATCGCTGTCATGTTTGCAGCAATCGGCTTTGCTGCCGTACCAGAATTAACCAATATCGCAGCTAATACTGCTTATGCACAAGAAGCAATGCGTCCTGAAATTGGTCGTATTGTGCAGGCGGCAGGTGAGTTGTTTAAGGCGAAGAAGTATAAAGATGCTTTGTCTAAGATTCATGAGGCAGATAGTGTCAGTGGTAAAACTGTCAATGAAAATTTTACGATTGAGCGTATGCGCTTGTCGATTGCATCTGCTGCTGGCGATAACGACACTGTGATCCGTGCTGCCGAAACGATTATCGCCGCCGGTAAGTTGCCTTCAAAAGATCAGTTGCAGATGATCCAGGTATTGGCAAATGCTTATTACAAGTCGGGCAATTACTCCAAAGCTGCTCAATGGTATAACCGCTATTATGCCGATGGTGGTACAGACCAGTCCTTGCGTCCTTACCTGATCCAGGCAATGAATCAGGGCGGTGACAGTGCTAAAGCGCTCAAGGAAGTAACCGCCGATCTGGCAGCAGATGAAAAAGCTGGACGCACTCCTAGTCTGGCGAATCTGGAATTCTATGCTGATGCGGCGCGCAAACAAAAAGATATGGCTGGTTACTCCAGTGCGCTGGAAAAAATGGTGGCATATCATGGCAAGAAAGAATACTGGGTGAATTTGCTGAATAACGTTGAGCGTAAACCTGGTTATTCTGCTCGCCTGAAACTTGATTTGCTCCGTCTGAAACTGGCTCTGGGTCAGGTGACGAAAGCAAACGACTTCATGGATTTGTCTTTGATGGCAATTCAGGCTGGTTACCCTGCTGAGGCAACTAAAATTATCGAAGCAGGTTATAAGGCGGGTGCTTTAGGCACTGGTAATGATGCTGAGCGTCATAAACGTTTGCGCGATATGGCAGCCAAGGCGCTTGATGAATCAAATAAAGGCGCAGCGGCCGCAGAAGCTGAAGCAAAACAAAGCAAAGATGGTAATGATCTCGTTAGTCTGGGTTATGCCAGTGTCACAGCCGGTAAATTTGATCAGGGCCTGGCAATGATGGAAGAGGGCATCAAAAAAGGTTCTCTGAAAAATCCGGAAGACGCTAAATTGCATCTGGGTATTGCGCAATTCCAGGCTGGTAAAAAAGCCAATGCAATCAAAACCTGGAAAACCGTGCAAGGCAATGACGGTACTTCAGATCTGGCGCGTTACTGGACAATTTACGCGAATCAGAAATAACGCATTTTTAATTGTAAAAAAGGGTGCTGATCACAGCACCCTTTTTTTATTAACTCAGCCTTACAGGTTCACCATGCGGTAATGAAAACCGCAGTTAACCATGAGGCTTCCTGCCGCTTTTTGCATTCGCGACTAATGTTTTTCCGCTTGAGGCCACAAGCTTATTGCGATGTGCTGGCTTAGAGTGAGAGGCAACTGTGATGTGGCGGGATTTTGCGAGAACAGGGACCTGGATTTGCAAATTTTGTCCTGCGTTGACGTTATCACGCTTCAGATTATTCCAGCTCTTTAAATCGGCAACGCTGACCTTGTAGCGCTGGGCGATGCTATTCAGATTGTCTTTTTTTCCAACGCGATAATGTAGTTGGCGCGTTGCGATTCCTTTTTCTATGACTAACTGAGCTTTGTCAGCAATCTCGGGCGATATATCCTGATCGGGTGTTTTTTCCGACTTTGGAACCAGAATAGTTGAGCCTGCTTTGACCAGCATGCTTGCCGGAATCATGTTCACTTCACGGATAAATTCCGGTTTGTGCCCAAGTTTATGTGCGAGTGACTCAATTTTTTCAGTTTTTGCTACTGTATAAGTGGACCAGCTTGAAAGCGGGCCTTGCCATTTACTGAGGTTTTCCTTAAACAGGGCAGCATTGTCTGTCGGTAATAAAATCTTGGTGTCGCTGTTGCCGGTAATGACCGGGCGGTTGAATTGCGGGTTGAGTGCGGTGAACTCATCCATTGGCAGTTCTGCCAACTGCGCAGCGACGCGAACATCAATATCCCGGGTTTTTTCAACGGTGACAAAGTAGGGCTGATTCTCTAGCTTAGGTAGTGCAATATTAAATTGCTCAGGGTGGCCGATGATGTTTTTGACTGCTTGTAACTTCGGTAGATAATTTCTTGTTTCCGCTGGCATCAGCGCGGACATGCTGTCGAAGTCCACAGGTAAGCCCAGCGCCTGCTGTTTTTTGATCGCGCGTTGAACCGAGCCTTCGCCCCAGTTATATGCGGCAAGAGCGAGTTGCCAGTCTCCGAACATGCCGTACAGACGTTCAAGATAATTCAATGCTGCGTCTGTTGAGTCGAGGACACCGCGTCTGTCATCCTTAAACATGTTTTGTTTAAGATTGAAATCTTTCCCGGTGGCAGCCATAAATTGCCACATGCCGCTGGCTTTTGCGGTTGAAATCGCCTGCGGATTAAAGGCTGACTCGATAAATGGCAGCAACGCCAGTTCAGATGGCATGCCGCGCTTTTCCAGCTCTTCAACGACATGATACAGATAGCGCGATCCGCGCTGGACCGTGCGCAAAATGTAGTCGGTTCGCGTGCTATACCAGGTCAGTTGATTATCCACCAGCTTGTTGCTCAGATCCGGTATCGCATAACCAGCGCGTATACGCTCCCACAAATCGGCTTCCTGATTTGTGTAAACGAAAGGCGTGATTTCGGCCGGAGAACTAACTACAGAGGGGGAAGTGTTGCGGCTGATGCTGGCTTCTGGTGCATTACTCAGAACAGCGAGTGAAGATGAATCTGCGTGACTGATATTAGGAAGTGCCCAGAATAGTAAGGCAGAGGCCGTAAAAGCAATCAGAGGGCGGGTTTGGTGTCGTAATCGTTTCATAGGCGGGATGAGGTGCTCATCGACCATGGTCGACTTTGATAGGAGAATCGTAAGAGTGTACGCAAGGGCAGGCGGGTGCGTCAAGGGAAATGTCATTGCGCTGACATTTTAATCGGCCTCATAAAGGAGATGCGTGGAGTTAGCGACTCAATGTCACTATGTTAGGTGTGACTTGGGTAAAGATGCGGCTTTTGTAATTGTTTGTGACTGTTTTAGTGCTTCTTTTTTAGCTCTTTTTACGATGTGCGGATAGGTTGCGCACGGATGCAGAATCCTCGATGTCTATTCCGCCATTTATCCTACAATGTCAGCCTGTAATTTTCCGACTGGCTCTTTATGATTTTAATTAAAACAGGTTTGTCTTTGATCGCCGTGACGGTTTTGATGTCGATATCAGCGTACGCCACGGCTGATACGATGATTGAAAATGCGAATGGTTACACATTAAATCGTCAGCAAAAGTTGATCCGCTTTGATGCGATTGTTTTTGATGATAGTGGAAAAATCACCGCAGTCGGACGTAGTAAAAAACTGATCCGGCAATTTCCTCTGGCGCAGCGTATTAATCTTCACGGCAAAACCTTGTTGCCCGGACTGATTGACGCACACGGACATGTGCTGGCGTTGGGGCACCATCAGGCGCAGTTAAGTTTGCGCGACACGCGGACGTTGGCTGAGGCGCAGGGGCGCATCAGCGATCATGCACAACGCTTTCCGTCACAGCTATGGATACTTGGCGGTGAATGGAATCAGGTTAACTGGGATTCGGGTCGCTTTCCAACCGCACACGATATTGACGCCGTTGTCAGCGACCGTCCGGTCTGGCTGAGCCGGGTGGATGGTCATGCAGCGTGGGCAAACAGTCGCGCGATGCAACTGGCCGGTATTGGCCGTGATACGCCTGATCCCGTTGGCGGCAAAATAGAGAGAGATGCGCAGGGTAATCCTACCGGTATGTTGATCGACAATGCGATGGATCTGATTCAAGCGGTCATCCCTCCCGCCAGCGATGCTGGTAACCGTATGGCGCTGGATGCAGCTTTACTCACACTTGCGCAGTCTGGCCTGACCAGCGTGCATGACGCCGGTGTGTCTGCCGAAGCTGATCGTTTGTTCCGTGAATACGCTGCAAACGCCAAACTCAGTGTTCGTATTTACGGCATGATCAGTGGCGCCGATGATTTTTTTGAGCGTATTTCCAGAGAGGGGCCTTTACTCAGCGATGGACAGGATCGCTATGCTCTGCGTGCGGTCAAATTGTTTGCGGACGGTGCGCTCGGTAGTCGTGGCGCTGCGCTGGCGGCACCATATTCTGATGCGCCCGACACTTCGGGCTTGTTGTTTCAAACGAAGTCGGCCATGGCAGCGATGATAAAAAAAGCGGCTGACAAAGGCTATCAGGTGAATGTGCATGCGATTGGTGACGCGGCCAATCGCCAGATACTGGATGGTTTTGCGGCTTTGCCTGCAGCTGAAAGGACGGCCGCGCGGCACAGGATAGAACATGCGCAAGTCCTTGCTGTTGAGGATATTCCTCGTTTTAAGTCGCTCAATATTATTCCCTCTATGCAGCCTTTGCATGCGACTTCGGATATGACGATGGCAGAGCAAAGGGTAGGGCATGAACGCATCAAGGGGGCGTACGCATGGCGCCGCTATTTAAAACAAGGATCGAGGATCGCCTGTGGTTCCGATTTTCCGGTTGAGTCAGCCAATCCGTTCTGGGGGATACACGCGGCAGTAACGCGTCGTAGCCGCGATGGTGAGCCTTTGCATGGCTGGTATGCCGATCAGGCAATGACGCTGACCGAAGCTTTCCGCTGCTTCACGCTGGATGCCGCGTATGCTGCCCATCAGGAAAATATCATCGGCAGTCTGGAGAAGGGAAAATGGGCAGACTTTATCGTTGTTGATCGCGATATGTTCACGATTCCGGCTCAGCAGATACATCAGATTCAGGTAGTGCAGACCTGGCTTGCGGGGAAAGTGGTTTATCAGAATGAAGCGCCTTCTCTGAAATAAACGCTTCGTCAGATCAGTTGCTATATGAATCGCATGTTGAATAAATGTGCCTGCATTCTCGCCGGGTTATGCGGCAGGAATGCAGGCGTCCTTGATCAGGCACTCATGCAGAATACGTTCAGTTTATTGCCATCGAGGTCACGGAAATATCCAGCGTAAAATCCACTGTCTCCACGCGGCCCCGCAGCGCCTTCATCTTTGCCGCCGAGTTCAATGGCTTTGTTGTACACCGCATCCACTTTTTCTTTTGAATCGACGATCAGTGCGACCATCACACCGTTGCCGACCGTTGCTGCTTGCCCGTCGTAGGGTTTGATAATGCTCAGTCTGGCCTGATTCGGGCTATTGCCCCAGGCGATAAATTCCGGTGATTCCATCGCGCGTTTGGCGCCGATTACTGCCAGCAAATTGTCGTAGAAATGAGCTGCGCGTTCAAAGTCGTTTGTTCCCAGTGTGATGTAGCCGATCATATGTTCTCCTTTGGTGTCATGTCAGGCGCAGTTGCGCATGTTTTTATTGCATCATCATTGTGCCAGTAAAAATACAGAATTGTTGGCTCAGGCATGTTCTGACGCCAGATTAAATTGCAATGCAGCCAGTTTGGCATAGACTCCCCCTTGCGCTACCAGACTGGCATGGGTACCGGTTTCAACGATACGACCATGTTCCATCACGATGATTTTATCGGCCCGCTGCACCGTCGCCAGGCGGTGCGCAATAATCAGCGTGGTGCGGTCTTGCATCGCGACTTCCAGCGCACCTTGCACCAGACGTTCTGATTCAGCATCCAGTGCGCTGGTGGCTTCGTCGAGCAATAGTAATGGCGGATTTTTCAGCAAGGCGCGGGCGATCGCGATCCGCTGCCTTTGTCCACCCGACAGGCGCACGCCGCGTTCACCGAGAAATGATTGATAGCCTTCCGGCAGCTTTTCTATGAATTCATGTGCTGCCGCCATTTTTGCGGCGGCGATCACTTCGGCGTCGCTGGCATCAGCGCGGCCATAGCGAATGTTGTCCATCGCATTGGCCGAAAAGATGATGGTTTCTTGCGGCACGACGCCAATTGCATTGCGCAGGGTGTGTAAATCGAGATCGCGGATGTTCACACCGTCGAGTTGAATTTCTCCGCTTTGCGGATCATAAAAGCGCAGCAGCAATTGAAATAAGGTAGTTTTCCCTGCGCCGGAAGAACCGACGACAGCGATTGTTTGTCCGGCGGGAATATCCAGCGTGACACCGGCAATCGAGGCGGTATCCGGGCGGGATGGATAATGAAAACGGATGTCGCGTATCGATAAACTGGCGCCGCCCGCTTGCTTCGCCGTACGTTGCGGCAAAGCAAGCGGACGTGCCGGATTTTGTATCGGTGACTGTACTTCCATTAATTCCAACAAGCGTTCAGTCGCACCGGCAGCGCGTTGTGCGTCGCCCATGACTTCTGATAACGCGCCGAGGGCACCGGCGACGATAGAGGCATACAGAATGAATTGCCCGAGTTCGCCGCCGCTCATCGTGCCGTCCATGACCGCTCGTGCGCCCAGCCACAGCACGAAGACGATGGCACCGAACACCAGCAAAATCGCCATCATCGTCAACAGCGAGCGTGCGCGTATGCGGCGCATGGCAGTGCCGAATGCATTTTCCACGGAATGCGCAAAGCGTTGTGCTTCGATGTGTTCATGTGTAAATGCCTGTACCGTCGGCATCGCATTCAGAATTTCACCGGCAATCGCAGACGCATCAGCGATTTTGTCTTGCGAATCGCGCGACAGTTTGCGCACACGGCGACCAAACAAAATAATCGGCAACACCACCAGTGCCAGCATCACGATGATGATGGACGAGAGTTTGATGCTGGTGATAAACAGCATCACCAGACCGCCGATAAACAGCAAGATATTACGCAGTGCCATCGAAATGCTGGTGCCCACCACCGTCTGTATCAGCGTGGTATCGGTGGTCAGGCGCGACAACACTTCGCCGGTTTGCGTTGTTTCAAAAAACTGCGGACTCTGCGTAACCACATGCGAATACACTGCGTTGCGGATATCGGCGGTGACACGTTCACCCAGCCACGACACCATGTAAAAGCGGGCCGCCGTCGCGATGCCAAGAACGCAGGCAACAGCAAACAGCGCGAGGAAAGTCAGATCCACATGTTGAATGTTGCGCTGCCCGTTGTGACCAAAGCCCAGATCGATCATCTGCCGGAAGGCTGCCGGAATCGCCAGCGTCGCACAGGCGGCGACCAGTAAAGCGATACCGGCAAGAATGAACTGGCGGCGATAGGGGAGCAGGAAAGGGAGTAAACCTTTCAGCGTGCTCAGGCTGCTGCGTTCCTTGGGGATGTCAGTGCTCATAGTGGATATTGACCGTTTGAGTGTATGTGAAATAGCGAAACAGCTACATGAAGACCTTCAGCAGGAAATCAAGCGCGTGGAATGGGGAAGCTGGTATAGAAATGTAACAGGCTGCTGCGGTCTATGCTGGCGAATATGCTTTGAATATGTTTTGCGCTTTCGGCTCGTGAGGTACGCGTGTTTGTTTTATCTTGCTGTCAACAATGTTGCCGTGGCAGCCGTTGTAGCAGTTCTTCCGGACTTCTCTCTTTTTCATCATGCGCCTTTCTGATTATGGATTACGTACATTATTGACTTGCTGCGCCATGACTGGCGTGCTGTTGCTGAGCGCATGTCAGAGCACCATCAATCGCATGAACGATTGTCGCAGCGGCGACTGGCAACTGATAGGTAATAAAGACGGTAAGGATGGACTGGACAGAAATTTTGAAGAACGCCGGCGTTTTTGCGCGTCGGTCGATGCCGATAAAATTCGCACCGAATCAGCCGGTTTGTATGAGACTGGCTGGGTCACCGGTAACCAGCAATTCTGGTATCAACTCGGACGGGACGATGGGCGCAAGGCTTTTCCGGTGACGCAATATCTGGTGCAAAGCACTTCTGCGCGTATTCGCGATCTGCACACGCCCCTGAATCAGCCTTCTTACGAACAGGGATGGCAGCAGGGCATCAATGACTACTGGTTTAATACCGGCATCAACGATGGCAAGGCCGGGCGCAACGCCAGTGAAGAAAAAGTACATGCGACCAATGCTGCCAATGCGGGCAGCGTGGGTTTTCGCGCGGATGCATATCGTCAGGGCTGGAGCGAAGGGAATTACAGTTACTGGGAAAACCTTGGATATCAGGATGCCCACGTCGGCATACCCGATACGACGTTGACAAGCCATGCTGCTGCGGCGAAAAGTCGTGAGCTGCTTGTGCGTGAGGATGCGTATCGCAATGGCTGGAACCGTGAGATTATTGAATACTGGAAGCAATTGGGCTGGAATGATGCCGTCAGCGGACGCGATATTCAGCTGCGTCGCGATGACGCCAAGCGTCGTGGTCTGAAAATCATGGAAGCAGAATACCAGCAGCAGTGGCAGCGCCGCCTGATGCAATACTGGGAAGAGGTGGGAACGGCGGACGGTTACGGCCAGCCTTTTCAGCTGGAGCAACGTATGAACAATGCGCGCAACGATCAGGTGTTCGTCATTCCGCAGACGCGTGACATCTACACGCAAGCGTGGAATCGTCAGAATGCCGCTTACTGTGCGGTCGATAATGCGTTTAACTGGGCGCGCCAGAATCAGCGCATGGCGATAGAAGTCTGCCCGGTGTCTTTGCAGTTCCGTCTGCAACAGGCGCAGATGAGCGGGCGCGATTACGAAGATATCAGCCACCGCTCGCGATCTTTGCATCGCGAGATCGGTGAGCAACAGGATAAATACCGAGACACCGAGCAAAGGTTGAATCGTATTGAAGCTGAAATACGTCGTAATCAGGATGATAAAAATCGTCCGAATAATCAGGATAACGTGAATACTGATCGCAGAAATGAACGCGAGCGCAATGAACTGCGTGACCAGTTACAGTCGCTACGCCGCCGTATCGACGATATGCGCAGCCGTGAATTTCGCTATGAACAGCAATTACAACAAATAAAACGCGATCTGCGTTTGTGATCCTGCTGCCCCGTTGCGCTCTTTTTTGTGCGGATATTCATATACTCCCCCCATTATTTTATGTTTTTGCCCTCATGTCCTTATAAACAAAGGGCTTCAAAATATACTGGGGGGAGTATATTTTGACCCTAAAATCAGCCCCGGCATGCATTTCAGGCATTTCTTCTACAGCGCGTAAGTCAGGCGGGGTTTGTCGCGTTTCGCTGAAATAATTGGCTTCTGCTGGCGGCAAAGCTATCCAAGCCGAACTAAGCCTTATATAATCGTGCGACTTGATCGGGAGAGCGCCGTGACATTGATCTGATTGATCGCATGCACAGCCGCCGAAGGGGCTACAACCCAAAAACTCTCAGGCAAAAGGACCGGTCAGCGGGGCATGCAGATGCTTCACACTCTGGAGAGCGGTAGCGGCAGATATGTTTATGTTTATAAATATTCGCCGTACTACCCACCGAAGGTGCGCACGAGACAGCAAATGATTTTGCACTCGTAATCTCTCAGGTATCAGGACAGAGGGGTATGCGATTTTTCGCATGCGGCGAGCCATGTTCGTCAGCGTGCGTTTGTTCGTCCCTTCTAATCTGGTAACGAGGCACTCATGACGCAAGCAGCGACATCACTCAAAGTAACTCCCCTCAATGCAGCCCATCGTGCGGCTGGTGCAAAAATGGTTGATTTCGGCGGCTGGGATATGCCTGTCAACTATGGTTCCCAAATCGAAGAACATCATGCGGTGCGTACTGATTGCGGTATGTTCGATGTGTCGCACATGTGCGTGGTCGATCTGCGTGGCGAGAATGTGCGTTCTTTCCTGCGCGGCCTGGTTGCCAATAACGTCGATAAATTGCAAGTGCCGGGCAAAGCACTGTATTCCTGCATGCTGAAACCAGAAGGCACCGTCATCGACGATCTGATCATTTACTTCTTCAGTGAAAACTGGTTCCGTCTCGTCGTCAATGCTGGCACAGCAGAAAAAGATGTGGCATGGATGAATGCCCGTAACGCTGCGACAAACAGCGGCATCACGATCACTCAGCGTCGCGACGGCGCGAATGCGTTTGCACTGGTCGCAGTACAAGGCCCGAATGCGCGTGCCAAAGCATGGGAAGTGCTGCCGGAAACCAAAGCTGCCAGCGCCGATATCAAACCATTCAATGCCGTCATCGTTGAAGGCACTGCATACGGTGAAGTGATGGTAGCGCGCACTGGTTATACCGGCGAAGACGGTTTTGAAATTGCGGTGGTGGCAGACCGCGTGAATGATTTGTGGAATGCGCTGACTGCAGTCGGCGTCAAACCTGCTGGTCTGGGCGCGCGCGATACCTTGCGTCTGGAAGCCGGGATGAATCTCTACGGTCAGGATATGGATGAATCCATCAATCCACTCGATGCCGGTCTCGCATGGACGATAGATCTGGTCAGTGAACGTGATTTCACCGGTAAGCAAGCTTTGCTGGAACAAGGTCAGAAAGCCCAGTTCCTCGGTCTGATTCTGCGTGAAAAAGGCGGCATCCTGCGTGCACATCAACAAGTCGTGACAGCACAAGGCAATGGCGAAATCACCAGTGGTACTTTCAGTCCGACAATGCAACAAGCGATTGCGCTGGCGCGTTTGCCTATGGGGGTTGCCATCGGTGACACCGTGCATGTGGTGATCCGCGATAAACAACTCGCGGCAACGGTGGTGAAATTACCGTTTGTACGCAACGGTAAAATTCTCGCTGTCTGATTTTTAAATAATATTTTTTAGCATTTCCTTTTTGAATAATTAACACTCCGGAGTCCACCATGAATGTACCAGCAGATCTGAAATACACTTCCTCCCACGAATGGGTACGCGTTGAAGCCGATGGCACGTTGACAGTCGGCATCACCGACTTCGCACAAGATGCACTGGGCGATATCGTGTATGTGGAATTGCCAAAAGTTGGCTCAACGCAGACCGCAGGAAAAGAATGCGCCGTGGTTGAATCCGTTAAAGCCGCTGGCGATATTTATTCACCAGTCAGCGGTGAAGTGGTTGGCGTGAACGAAGCATTGGCTGATGCGCCAGAATCAGTGAATACCGATGCCTTCGGTGCATGGCTGTTCAAGCTGAAACCAGCGAATGCAGCAGACGTTGACGCTTTGCTGAGCGCTGAAGCTTACGCTAAGAATATCGGCTGATCCTGACGCAACTATTTTTCTGACCAGCGCTGGCAACGATGTCAGCGCTGGCGGATTTTCTCCAGAACACTTCCTGCCGTTCATCTACCATGACCCGTCCATCTTTGTCTCAACTGGAAGCCACTGACGCTTTCATTTCCCGCCATATTGCTCCATCTGACGCTGAACAAGCGAAGATGCTGGCAGTGCTTGGCTATGCTGACCGTACCGCGCTGATTGATGCGATTGTGCCTGCCAACATCCGTCGTCACGATGTCTTGCCGCTGGCTGACTTCACTGAACCGAAAACGGAGCAGGCTGCGCTGGCGCAATTGAAAGCGCTTGCCGGTAAAAATAGAGTGCTCAAGTCTTTCATTGGACAAGGCTATTACAACACGCATACACCGGGCGTGATTCTGCGTAACATCTTTGAAAATCCAGCCTGGTACACCGCTTATACGCCGTATCAACCTGAAATTTCTCAGGGGCGTCTGGAGGCGATGTTGAATTTCCAGACCATGATCACCGATCTGACTGGCATGGATATAGCGAATGCCTCCATGCTGGATGAAGGTACTGCCGCTGCTGAAGCGATGACGCTGATTCAACGTGTCGGCAAATCCAATTCCAACGTGTTTTATGTAGCCGCAGACGTGTTGCCGCAAACCCTGGAAATTATTCACACCCGCGCCAAGCCGCTGGGCATAGAAGTCCGTATTTGTAATGGTACGGAAGCAATAGAAAACGAGTGTTTCGGCGTTCTGCTGCAATACCCTGGCGTGAATGGCGATGTGCGCGATTACCGTGAATACGCCGCCGCGATCCATGCAAAAGGCGGCATGGTGATTGCTGCCGCTGATTTGCTGGCGCTGACCTTGATCACGCCACCGGGCGAGTGGGGCGCCGATGTAGTCGTCGGTAACAGCCAGCGTTTTGGTGTGCCGCTGGGTTTTGGTGGCCCCCATGCGGGCTACATGTCGACACGCGATGCGTTCAAGCGCAGCATGCCTGGGCGTCTGGTTGGTGTGACCGTGGATGCGCAAGGTCAGCAAGCCTATCGTCTGGCATTGCAAACGCGCGAACAACATATCCGCCGCGAAAAAGCGACATCCAATATCTGTACAGCGCAGGTCTTGCTGGCGGTGATGGCGTCGATGTATGCGGTGTATCACGGCCCAGACGGTCTGCGCCGCATCGCCCAGCGCGTACAGCGTTTCACGGCAATCCTGGCGGCAGGTGTGCAGCAGTTAGGTCTGAGTCTGGCGAACAGCACTTACTTCGATACACTGACAATTAATGTAAGTGATGCCGGTGCAGTGCATGCGGCAGCAACGGCGGCCGGTATTAATTTGCGTCAGATCAGCGCTACGCAAGTCGGCGTTTCGCTCGACGAAACCGTGGTACGTGAAGATATCGTCAGTTTGCTGACGGTATTGGCGCAAGGTAAAAATGTGCCTGATTTTGCCGCGCTCGAAACTGCTGCGACAGAAACCGTACCGTCAACACTGGTGCGCAGCAGTGCGTTCCTGACGCATCCTACTTTCAGCCGTTATCACGCTGAACATGAGATGCTGCGTTATCTGCGCAGTCTGGCGGATAAAGATCTGGCGCTGGACCGCAGCATGATCCCGCTGGGTTCCTGCACGATGAAGCTGAATGCAACATCCGAAATGATTCCTGTGACCTGGCCGGAGTTTTCCAATATCCATCCGTTTGCACCGGATGATCAGACCGTTGGTTATCGTGAAATGATAGCTCAGTTAGAAGCGATGTTGTGTGCAGCAACGGGTTACGCCGCAGTTTCCTTGCAACCGAATGCCGGTTCGCAAGGTGAATACGCCGGTTTGCTGGTCATCAAAAAATACCATGAATCGCGTGGCGATCATCACCGCAATATCTGCCTGATTCCTTCGTCCGCTCATGGCACTAATCCGGCGTCGGCTGCGATGGCCGGTATGGAAGTCGTGGTGGTGGCATGTGATGAACGCGGCAACGTTGATCTCGCAGACTTGCAGGCGAAAGCCGAAAAACATAGCGCCAATCTGGCGGCAGTGATGGTGACTTATCCATCCACACATGGCGTGTTTGAAGAAGGCATCCAGCAATTATGCGAGATCGTCCATCAGCATGGCGGTCAGGTGTATGTCGATGGCGCGAACATGAATGCGCTGGTCGGCGTGGCCGCACCGGGCAAATTCGGTGGTGACGTCAGCCATCTGAATCTGCATAAAACATTCTGTATTCCACATGGCGGCGGCGGACCTGGTGTCGGCCCTGTTGCAGTCGGTGCGCATCTGGCGCAATTCCTGCCGAATCAGACATCGACCGGTTATGTTCGTGGCGAACAGGGAATCTCTGCTGTCAGCGCTGCTGCGTTTGGCTCTGCATCGATTTTGCCTATCTCATGGATGTATATCGCTATGATGGGGGCCGAGGGTCTGAAGGCGGCTACGGAAACAGCAATCCTGGCGGCGAATTACATCGCTAAGCGCCTGGCACCGCATTACCCTGTGCTGTATGCAGGTCATGATGGTCTGGTAGCGCATGAATGTATTCTCGATCTGCGCCCATTGACCGATGCAACAGGCATTTCGAATGAAGACGTGGCAAAGCGTCTGATCGACTTTGGCTTCCATGCGCCGACCATGAGCTTCCCGGTTCCTGGCACGTTGATGATAGAACCAACAGAAAGTGAATCTCTGGCAGAACTGGATCGCTTCATCGATGCGATGATCACGATTCGTGAAGAAATCGCCAAAGTGGCCAGTGGTGAGTTTGATGCGAAAGATAATCCGCTGAAACATGCGCCACATACCATCCAAACCTTGCTGTCTGCGGAATGGAATCATGCGTACAGCCGTGAAGTCGCGGCTTATCCGGTGGCCAGCCTGCGTCATCAGAAATACTGGGCGCCGGTCGGTCGTGCTGATAATGTGTATGGCGACCGCAATCTGTTCTGCTCTTGCGTACCGCTGGCGGATTATCAGTAATCTGTATTGAGTCCGTAAGTAAAAAAAGGCTGGTGCAAACACCAGCCTTTTTCACATTTATTTTCCTGAACCGCAGAAATTTTTTACTCAAATTATTTTCATGTAAAGCAAAAACTTGCATCAAAACTTGTCATGCGGTTTTGTTCTCTACTTCCGCATCAGCACCGTAAAATCATCCGGTAAATAGCCGGAAATAATCTCAGTATCCGGGTCAAGTTGACGACAGAAATTCAGGACTTCATTCTGATCGTAAGCGCGTAAAACCTCATCGCTTTCAAACTGTGCCGCATCGAGTAAATTAAACACTAAGCCCTTGTTTGCGGCTTCCCACATACGGCTGATGCTTTGCCACGGATGCAGGGCATTCTCAGAGCGATAGTTCAGACTGCCTGAGGCGATAACGATATCTACCTCGGGTAAGCCTACTGTCAGAAAGTCTGCCTGAAAAAACTGGGTATTAGCTAATTCGCCGTAACGCAACTGAGCACCATCGATGAACTCTTTTAAAAAATCGACGCCGAGGTATACAAAATCTTTGTAATGCTGATCCAGAAATGCTTTCAGATCACCAAAGCCGCAGCCTAAATCTAATACCGAACAGTGTGAAAAATCTCCCTGTTGCAGTAAGGCCTGAAAGCGCCGGGTCTGGCTTTCCTGACTACGATACCCAAGCGCCTGTATGGTGCTGCCGTTCAGCCTGCTGCGGTGAAATGCCTGCACCGTGGCTTTTTCTATGAGGTGCATATTACGAAGCTCAGGTGGCCAGAAAAGTAGTCTGGTTTCATTTCAGTAGCCTCCTGTGCTCAGTGATGATATTTCTTTTCCATTGCTGAGCCAGTGCTCGTTATTGGCCGAGCAGTAGGTGATGTTCACCTTTAACTGGTGCGCCTGTAATTTCACATCAAAGGCGGTCGCTGCTTCGGGGTCGCTGATAGCCAGACCAATCACAGTCTCACCGGGCATGATTTTCTGTCCGATCAGGGGCATGCTGTTCCATTGCAGATTATTATCGGGGCCTAACACCGCCTCCAGTGCGGTCTTGGCATCGGCAATTGCCTGTCCATCCAGCAGTATTTCGACTTTCTTGATGATGGCATAGCCAGTTCCCTGATTTCTGATAACCCAGCGGAACCCTTTATCATCGTCTTGCAGTGACCACATAATGATAGGAAATCCTAGTCCTTGGCGCTGTGGCAGGGCATTTTGTCGTAATGGCACGTCACGTTTGGAACGCAGATAAAGATAACCAAAGAAAATGCCAGAGATAATAATCAGCAAGGAAATAATGAACGGCAATTTTCCTTTCGATAAATTGACCATATAGGGATCATAAAAAAGCAGTAAAGTAAAAAGCAGGAAGATGGGAATCAGCATCAGCGCTAATACCCATAAAAAGTATTTCTTCACCAGATTCTGCACTTCACAATACTTGAAATAGAGTATGGCTAAAGTAATTGCCAGTAACACCAGCAGTGTCAGCATTAATTGCAGATAGCCGCGATAGACGCAGGTGAATTTTTCGATAACGGAAGGCTGGTTTTCTACCTGATCTTGTTCCCGATTATTTTTCAACACGCACAAAGCGATGCTTTTACCGTTATTGCATGACTGCGTCATATCAGTGATGGGCGTTGCCAGATTATTGAAATCAGGTGCCCAGAAACCAATTCCGCCAAAATTATCGCTTGCATACACGATATCGTCTTCCAGTTGCTGCCAGTTGTGATTGTCAAACTGCACAACCGGAATCACCCGACGTAAAAACCTCGCACGTCTTTCCCCATGTAAGCCCGCTTCATTTTCGATATCACCTTGCAGACGTTTCTTTGCATCGGAACTGGGTTCTTCTAACAAAACCAGGATGTATTCCTCGACGACAGGTTTATTACCGCCGGAACCGCTTAATTGCAGATCCGCCTTTTTCTGCAAGTTCACCAGATTGGACAGGCTTAAAGCGCTGCGTCTATTTTCCTGACTATTGGTAAAGGTGTCTTGTGATACCAGAATATTGAGCCAGACTTTATCCTGCGCCAACTCTTTACGCAGGTCAGCATAAAACTCATTGAAGAGTAGTGCAGCGTCGGCATCTTGCGGATAGTTTTGAAAATATATGGTGACGCCATCCCCTCGCGTCGGTGTTTTTGCCAGACCGAAACTGGTGTAGGGTCTTAATTTAGAAGTGGTATCGGTCAGTCTGGTATGCAATAACAAGGCAATATTACTCACCAGTTTTTTAAATACAGCTTGTTTGTTTGCCCTGGATTGTTTGCGCCAATCACCATTCCAGTCATTTTTTTGTATCACCCAATCTACTTTTGAATTGTATTGACGTGCAGTATTCAAGAACTGATTCTCTTTGGCGCTGCCATTTCTGATATCAAAATTGTCTGACCCAAGATGCAGTTCGCCAACGTTGTCTACCGTTAAACCATAGTAAGCAACCCGGTTGAGTACCTGGAAGTTGATGGTCTGCGGCGTTTTCTGATTGTTCCAGTAAGGATAAAATCCATAGACTGTTCCGCCAAACTCATCTAAAGCGCAACCGCAGTCGCTGCCTTTTATCTGTATCGGAGAAATTTCGTCGGGGATGCGTTTTTTTGCGATGTTTTCAATCGCAACTCCCAGATAAGTCTGATAAATGCTTTGCACCAGAGCTCTGGAATTTCGCAGAGTATCGCTATCGCAGACGCTGAGCTGGGCACGCAGTTTTTCCAGCTCGCTGAACGCGTTATCGATGCTGCTTCCTATCGTGTTTTTTCCATCAATCGCTTGTGCTTGCAAACTGCTCAGCTCTTTTTTTAGAAGAGAAAATTCTTCATCGCTCATTCTGAGCGTGCCGACAAAGCTGTTGTTGGATGGCGAATTCAGCTTGCAGGCACCGATGCTCATCGCGATTTTAGAAATCGCAGCAGTCCTGAAAAGGCTTACTTCCGGATAATTGATATCTTTGATTTGTTGTAATGCTCGAACGATGACTGCGGGCAGTCCGGTATTTTGTATGTTGCCTTTCAGCTCGCTTTTAATGATATTGATCGACTGTTCCGTCAGGTGCACGTTGTCGAACACCAATGCTGCATCGGCAATATTATTGCGTTCATCGTCAGAGAGCAGTATGACTTTTTCACTGAGTTCTTTAAGAAACTTGTCGAAATCATCCTTTTCCTTGAAGTATTGTGTTCCTTGCAGACGCAATTCATCGATGACGGCGGCAGGGAATTCGCTCGTCTGTTTTAACTTCGTCAGTGCAGCTTCATTGATCAGATAGCCATCAAATACACCTGCATTTCTTTCGATTAAAGGCCAGAGCTGCCGGATGAAATAATCGCGCCCACCCATTGCCTGAGATACTGCAACCCTGAGTGCTTCGGTTGAATTGAATTCTTTATCCTTTAATGTGCTCAGAATCTGAATTACCTGATCTTTACTGCCAAGAACTTCAAGATCTGCCTGGCTCAGGCTATAAGTAAAGTAAGCACTTTCATCGATGTTTCTGTTTTGGGCGATTCGTGGCGCCGTTTTTCTGCTACCGCGAAAGCGATTAACGAGATCTATCAGTTCGCTGTCATTTCCCTGGCGGCGGATCTGATAGTCTTTTGCTTTGATTTTCTCTGACTGAGATGAATCCCAGCTTTCAAATTCCGGGCTTACTAAAATTTGCAGTTCGCTTTTGTGTTTTTCGCCGAATGCGGCGATGCGGTTAATATTGTCGGCGAAGGCATTCGCATAATCACCTTCCGTATTGACCTTGAAATTAAATCCGAATCGTTGCAGCCATGAAAGCGTGATGGGGCCGACGACGCCGTCACTTAAGGGGGCCTGTTTGAGTGCAAAGTCCCGCTTCCATTCAGCCAGATCCTGATAGATCAAACCCAGTTGTTTTTGCATCTGAAGAACACTAGTTTTACTCATACCTTTAAAGTGTTCTTGCCGGATATTACGGTTGTAACCCGTGACGGCTACCACTTGTGTATTTGTAGCCGCTGTCGTTTTCTGTATCTCAGCAGGTTTATTGTTTTCTGCGCCTTTGCTTGAAGTTGGCGTTTCTGCTGACGCGACGGGGGCGCTGGCAGATGTGCTCTGGGCGTGACTGACACCGGCAGTCAGCAACAGCAGACTGGTGATTAGGGTGAGATTTCTCAGTATTACGCCAGGATTCATTCGTAAATGAAAAAACGCATCTGTCCGGCGATCTTCTTTTACTTGTGTAATATGGAATAGCGGTTTCACAATGTTTTCCCATCCTTCATCAATTCTCTGCTGATACCCGCCAGCAGGTCGTCTTGTATGATTACATCCCGATGATTTCTGACTGCCCGGATCGCAGCATAACGAGCCACATTCAGTAGCGCGCCACCGGCAAGTTCATAGCGCTCCGCAATCTCTCCGAAATTCACATCTGGTGCCAGCTTTCCTGTGGTTCCGAAAAGACCTTGCCAGAGCCGCTCCCGCTGTTTTGCATCCGGCATGGCGAAATAGACTTCACTCTGAAAACGACGCGAGAATGCGGCGTCAATGTTGGCTTTCAGATTGGTTGCGAGGATGATGACCCCGGGGAAATCTTCGACCCGTTGCAGCAGATAAGAGATTTCCTGATTCGCATGCCGGTCATTGGAATTGCTCGTCTGTGTGCGCTTTCCAAAAAGAGAGTCAGCTTCGTCGAAAAACAATATCCAGCGTTTGTTCTGCGCCTGATCAAAAACGCTGGCCAGATTTTTTTCAGTTTCACCGATGTACTTTGATACCAGCATCGACAAGTCAATCCGGTAAACATCGGCATTCACGGCTTTGCCGATTAAGCTGGCAGTGAGTGTTTTACCGGTTCCGGGCGGGCCGTAAAATAATGTGCGATAACCAGGCTTCAGCGATTTTTCTAATCCCCATGTCTGTAGAATCTGGGTTGGCTGTTGCAGCCAGGTGACGATGTTTTCCACTTCTTCCATGACATCGGCATTTAAGACCAGATCAGACCAGGTCAGTTGCGATTGCATCAGCTTGGCTGGAAAGCTGGCGCTGAAATCAGGCTTGTGAATTTCTCCATCTGCCAGACGTTGCAGGTATTCATTGCTGAGCGACAGGGCGGAGTTAAAGAAGGGTTCACCACTGTCTTTCTGTTCCAGTTTGAGTATTCCATGCTTGTGAAAAAAATGCTCATCTCTGAACAGGCGGGCAACAGCAAAACGTTTTGCAAGGTCAGTTCCTGCCAGAATAAACGAAGCAGTTTCGCAGGTAGGTAAAAAACCAATGTGACTCTTTCCATGCCAGCCGCCAATTTCGCTATAAGGGCGTCCCAATACGGCATTCTGCATAGAAAAAATATCGAGCACCTGTGGTCGTAAATGAGGAATGAATGCGAGCATCAGTACGACACGCTCATAAAAACTCATGTTGTGTTCACGTACCAGACTCGCATAGGGGCTGGGGGACTGCGAGATATCTGGCGCAGGACAGCTTGCTTCCAGATTGATCTTTTTTTCGCTCTGCTGGAAATACGCGTTCATGCGGGTCTCACAGACACGGCTGAACCAGGTAATTTCTTGTTCCAGACAATCGGCAATAGTATTTGTCATCATCATAAGAGCCATGATCAGTGATTAACGCCAGGTAACGTGCAAGGGTTCTGGCATCCATGGGAACTTAATCATGGAAAAGCTCCAGGGAAGACGATCTAACAGCATGTCGAACGTTGCGGATGGAATACGTAATTGCCAGCTTTCTTCTTGCTTGAATAAATGTCCTTCTCTTTGCAGAAACGTTTCACGCAGGCCCTGGATCGACGTTTTTCCGATCGCGCTCCAGTGTGTAATCACGCCCACCAGCATTTGCTGGATTACTTCCTTTTCATGATCCGTCATCTGTATTCCTGCAACGATGGGGACGCCTCCGTGTACGCCGCATAATAGTTTGTTCAGGCTCAGTTGATATTCTGGTGTTTGTTCTTCGCCTGTGACGATGTACTGTAAAAGATGTATTGCTCGTTGCGCGGCAGCGTCGTCGATAAAGGCTGAATTTTTTGTCAGTTCTAAGATAGCAAACAGCCGTTGAATGTATGGTGCGACGATAACCAAGCCAGCATTCATGACATATGAATCTCTATTGAACATAGCCTGTTCCGCCGGAATCTGTGCCGATGTTTCGGTGCTTTGAGGGTGGGGCTGCACTACTTTTTCAATTTCAGTATGTTCGCGATATTCCTTGAGTAACTGCAGGCAGATATCAATGTCTGGCAACGGATATACACGGCACAGCTCGCGCAGGAAGCGAGTGACAAATTCCTGTATTGTCAACGGGCGTGACTTGGCAAACTGAGCTCGATAAATTGCTAACCACGTCTGCTTTAAAAAAATGGCTTGAGTTAGCTTCAGGCTGATTCCCAGCGCATTTTCTATCTGTGTCACTAACTCAGGTAATCGCATATCCAGTTCTGGCGTAAGACAATGACATAGTCTTTGCAGGGTTGCGCAGGAAGCTGCTTCAACCAGCCGGGCGATCGCGACTTTTGAATGCAAGGCAAGTGATATTTCTTCACGGGCGGAAGATGGCATCTCAAAGATTTTATCTAAGATAAAGTTCAGAAATTGCTCATCACGCATCGATAGAGGTGCATGCTTTTGCAGCAGCAATACACATTGCGAAATCCAGTTTTCCAGTGTTGCTTGTTTCGCCTGCGTACCATTCGCGGTCTTACTTACATCGCCATCAGACGATAGCAAAGATGGCTTCGTCAATTTCAACGCAGCCATCACCATCGCCTGGTAGATATAGTCAGAGTTTGCTGTTGTCTGAACAGATGCCGTTTGCTGGGTATTGATCAGGGCGCCTGTAGCGTTGTCTGTGACATGAGCCCTGGCAGTATTGGCTTTTCTGCTGGTTTCTTCATGCAATACATTGGCTGGCGCAAGCTGAACAGTATTCCTTTCCAGATGTCGGGCAAGGCTTTTCCAGAATTCTCTGGTAGCTGTCGGATCGCTTTGCTTTAAACGGCGACGTAACTGTTGTTGCCACTCTTGCTTGTGCCAGTCTGTCTCAGGAAATAGAACCTGAAGGGCAGTAAGCCAATGCGGTGCCTGTCCGTGTTGGCTCGCCGCTTTCCAGTAAATGGCGATTTCTTGCGTAAGGGGATGAGACAAAGGCTTTTCCGTCAGTGTCGTCAGAATTGTGGCGGCGACAGCAGAGACATCTTCTGAATCTGTCTTTTGCTCAAGAAGAGCATTAAACACGGACGCCAGACTCTTTTGTTGGCACGTCATTAATGACATGTCGTTTCGTAACACTGGTCGATAAATTTCCCATTGACGCCATAATTCTTCGAGAAGATGGGCTGCCGTCTCAGACAGCGCAGCGATCAAGTCCTTCAGTATCGCCGGATCGTGATCTGCGATCAGTTTGTTGCGCAGATCGATACGACGTAAATAACGCCACTGCGCTTGCGCTAACAGATCACCATGATATTGAATCAGTTCAGGCCAGATATGGCTCAGCTTGTTTAACTGACTATGCAACAAAGCATGGGCAAGCTGCCCGGTCAGTGTTGTTTGCGTGCTCATCGGCAGAGGCGACTGATGGCTCGCTGTGACGTTATCGGGGGTATTGTCCCGCGTTGACGAAAACTCGTCAGGCGTGATTCTGTTCCAGGGGACCTGATGAATGAGCTCGACACATTGCTGATAAGCTATCTCATCTGCCGAATTATTCCGGCCACGCTTGTTTATGAGTGACCAGAATTGTTTATCCAGATGGAAGCTGGCATCGGCAATTTCCTGAAACGTTTTTACGATAGATGCTGGCGCCGTGTTGTTGATTGCTTGCAGTAAGTTCGTAAAAATTTCTGTGGATGTATTTGAAAAATTAATTTCGAGTTGCAAATCATCTGACGGGTTTTCGTCAAGAACTGAGGATGCGGTTAAGTTCAGCCATTGATAAACCCACTGACGAAACACCAGTTTATTCAGAGTTGGTAAAAGCTCTGTTGAGTAATTCGTCGTATCAGATACCTGCTTCGCGTGCCAATTTTCTCCGGTGATACCGATACTATTGATAACAGATGCTTGGGGGCTATTTATCGACGAGATCGCTGATAATAACTGCAGCAATTGTGAGTTGAATGACGCTTTATCTTTCGTTGTGGCATCCGGTTTAGTCGTGGGGATATACTCTGCTCCAGTAAGACCGCTCAACTGTGGCTGACGCAGATCGTCAATGGCATATGTGCTTATTTCAGTTAGTTTTCCACGCAGTGTTTCCAGGTTCGGCAGATTGCCATTTTTTTCATTCAGGAGTTGCCGGATGATGTTGATATAAAAAAGACGAATGGATTTTGTCGTCAACGCCAGATTTTCCATTTCATCTAAAAATACAGATGAAATGCCCTTACTCGCAGCCTGATTCACCCATGTTGAAATGAGCCGATGTAATTGGGCACTGCGCAATATCGTCAATACTTCCGGCTGCCGCTTCAGCAGTGCAACGACGTCACTCCAGCCTGTCTCTGATAATAAAGCCTGATCAACTTGATTAAGTAACTCAATATTTTCCATGAGTGTGGGTTGGGTTGCACTTGTCTCGTGGTTAGCAGAGGCGAAGTATGCTTCGTTTAGATTTTTGGGACGGTTTTCAGCAGGATCATCAGTCGTTGATCCGAAAGCTTGAGCTTGCTCGCGCGAGGTCGTTAGCTGATTTTCTGCTTTTTTTTGTAACGACTCTATGTCAACGTTTTCGCCATTTCTGATCGCTTCAAGTACGTATTGCAGGAAAAGCTCTGGTGCGCTGGAATGCTTTTCTGCTTCTTTGATACTGGCTAACATCAGACTGAAATCTTTTCCTTCGTTAGCGTTTTGATGCCACATCAGCCAATGTAAATA
The DNA here is from genome assembly GCF_014699135.1 of Cognatundibacterium aquatile. Classification (GTDB taxonomy): domain Bacteria; phylum Pseudomonadota; class Gammaproteobacteria; order Burkholderiales; family Burkholderiaceae_D; genus Undibacterium; species Undibacterium aquatile. The sequence goes on along the minus strand of NZ_JACOFT010000002.1, from coordinate 900,222 downwards.
GCGAAGCAATTCATTTCTGTTGAGACCTAAATTCTGCAGTTGTATCCTGTCTTGGTGCCACGCCCTGAAACTATCTGCCAAGGGCGTGCTCTCGTTTTTCAAAGATACGTTTTCAGAAGGAAAAATATGACGCAGATACTTTGTATCAGCTAAGCGGGCGTCGTTACAGATGCGCCGCAAGCTATTTTCGTCAATGTTCGATTTGTCTGCGAAAGCCACCATAAAAATATTTTTAATCGTCATTTTTTCCGACGATGGCTCTGCCTGCAAACAAAATGTGCATACCTTGTTCAAGATGACGTTGGCGGAAATTTTTTCTGCTGCTAACGAAATTGTTGCTCTGTTATCCGAGATAATGTTTGCCAGTGCAGTGGCGTAAACACTCATTTCTTTTACATAGTGCGCAAAGTTCGGATGCAAAATCTGTATCAAGACAAGCTGTTTTTCGATCGGCAACTGGACAATTAATGTATTTCTCTGAGCATTGGTGAGTGAGAACCACGTACTTTGTAATTGTCTGGTGTGACTCGCAATCAGTACTGGCCAGATTGCGGTTATCCGACGTATGTCTGCGCGCTGAAAAGTAATAGTTAATTCATTCAACTCATCAGGAACAGCGTTAGTGTTTCCGCTATTTCTGATGGGAGTGTTGGTCACCAGCGTGGCGTTGTCAGCGTCGCTGCTCTCAAGCGGTTTTTCATCCAAATCAATAATCGCGTTGAGTTGTTCTCTGCTGAAAGAATTTTCCGGGCTGGCTAACAGCAAGGGAATAAGTCTCTCTATGGTAGAGAAAGAAACGCCATTTTTTGCCTGCAATATTGCCTGAAGTTCAGGGCGTATCGACGCATGCAATTGAAGAATGAGCAGGTGAAGCAGATGTTTCGGCAGGTTTTTCCACCACCTGCGCCAATGCTGACGCCGGATGCGAATCAGCAGAGGCATATCGTTTGCCAACGCGTATTCAATTGCATTGGAAAGCGTGCTTACATCGTTGCTGCAAAGTGCTGATTGCAACGTAGATATTGTTGTGTAGTTATCCGTCTCGTTATCAACAACTGTAGTAGCAAGCTTAGTAGCGGTAGTGACTGGTGCATGATGCGTCAAGGGGAATGGTGCAGTCGCATTTTCGACGATCGACTGCAAGATGACAGCCAACGACGGTTGCTCCTGAATCAGTGATTTTATTTTAGCGATAAAACTTTGTACTGATAAAGTCTGAGTCTTTGCAGTAAATAAAATGTCAAAGCCGGCGCGGGTCGCTGCATCAATCTGACCGTGATAACCCAACTGGATTTTGGGTTGCCATACGCGACTGGCTTCTGTTTGTACAATTCTGCCGATGTCGCTCAGGAAGTGCAGCGGAAAATGGTCCAGCCATTGTATTTTGTAATCCGGTAATAACTTGAGAATCAGTGTCGGATGCTTGCTGATCAACAGATTCCATAGACCTGATAAACGCGGGATGTCGGCATTTTTTAATGCACTTAATATCTGGCTTTGGGGAATTTTTTTTGTAACTTCAGGTGTAGCTTCATTTTTTTCTATGCCAACACTTTTTCGTGGCTCTGACCCGTGTACCTGTTTGGGAGATGGCGTAGCCAATATCCTGTTCCCTGCCAACATACGCTCCAGGTCTGCGACTTCAAGGCTATTGACCCGCGCAGATAGCGCATACGTAACAAGCTGATCCAGACACTCTTTACTGAGAGTGTGCAGATTATTCTTTAATTGTCCGTAGATGTACTCACTACAATTTTTTTGCAGGACAGCGATCAGTTCAAGGCAACTTGTTACCGGAAATTCGCTTAACCACTGCTGCCAGCAATCACTGTGTTGTGCCCTTATGGATTCGACGCTGCTATTGTATAGTTGATTCAACGAGGCGGCAGAGGTTGGATTTCCTTTGTCGGAATAGGATAGTGCGGTCGTCGATTGCCGGCTTATATTCCTGTCGTCTGCATTTTCCGTAATGCTTGTATTTGATGTTGACGGGGACGAGATTTTTCCAGTCCTGGATTTTTCTTCTGAGGATAAATATTCTGCATTGGCAAGCGATCTTCTCGACGCCATTATCTTGAAGCGATATGAACGTACAAGCTTGTCCGATATGCTGTTTATCGGTAATTTTTCTGATGAGACAGAAGTAGCCGTGGCTGAGCGAAGTTTTTGTATAGCCTCATTCATCGCAACACGTGATTGCCGTGACAAATATGAATTTTTTTCAAGAAAATTTTGGTAGATGTTGAATACCTGGTTTTTATTTTTTTGCTGGGTAGACAACCACGCTTGTATCACTGAGTCGAAATTCTTGTCAGCAGAATCAAGAAGCGGTAGTACCGACAACCAGAATTGTTCAATTAACGGACGCTTACCATGAAGGGTGATCAGTTCCAGACTCAGCCAGTCAAACAATAAATCCTGATTGTCTTCCGGCCACTCGCGTAACTCCTGACGCAATATGGCGAACAACGTGCCGGTATCAAATTGACGGATCAGGCGCAGTAAGCGGCGCTGATTCGACACTACATTGCGCAATAATTCATCGGGCGTTCCTTCGTCGAGTACGGCTTTCAAAAGTTTTTTATGTGCGTTTGTCCGGTCGCTTAAATACTTCCAACTGATTTGTCCTGTTTGCAGAAAGTCCAGCAGATGTTGATGTGCTTCGCTGGTGGCTTCCGGTGGGGAAATTTCATGAGAAGAATCGCTTATTTGGAAATATAAGGCGTTACGCAATTGAGCGTGCAGGCGGCGTGCTAATTCGGATTCTGATTCAGCCTGCAGAATACTTCCCAAGTCGATTTCCAGTTTTTCTATTCGTTTAACTTCCTTTTTTCCTATTCCCAATTCGATACATATGTTATCCAATACCTGATCTATGACCGGCAGCAGAGACGATTTAATCCAATCAGCTGAGGTAGCGCCATCCGTTTGCATGTCAGAAAATGACAGATCAAACACTAAATCATGGATGAGATTGGATGTTCGCATTTTGCTTATATCCAGAAATGTCTGGGTTGCTGATGACGATTTTTTTTCAAAAACTCAATCAGATCGCCCGCTTTATTATCCAGCTCTTGAGCGTCAGCTTTATAGCCCGCCAGCGCAAAAGTTTTTAGTGCGCTCATCCAATTTTTATAACGCAGTTCAAATTGCGCCAGAAAGGCAAATTCTAACCAGAAAAATTCCGGCATGATGTGTGCGGGAAGATGTTGCGCAATCAGATTTTCTATCCAGTTGCGACATTTTTGATCAGCATATCTTGCGGTAAATCCCGGCAGGATAATGCTGACGCGATGGGCATAAAAATCATGTGAAATCTTACGATGAGTGTTCTCACCGCGCGGGCGCAGTAAGATGTGCTCGACAACATGAAATCCTTCACAATCCATACTTAGCTGGATTAAGGCATGTTGCATGTGTTGCGCATACAGACTGATTTTTTCGGTCGGCAAAAGAAGAAGAGGCCAGATTTCTTCCGTCTGCACAGTCAGGCATAACCATGCATGCGTACGTCCAGCGGACAGGGATCGGAAGCTAGCCCAATCGACTCCGGCACGCAGCAAGTATTCGCATACTTCCATGCCAGGAAGGGCAAATGCCGGATCAGACACGTAGTCAGCAGGTTTAGCAAGCGCTTTGGTATTTTCGTAGGCAATTGTGTTGGGGGCGTTGACTTGCTTTAGACGTCCGTCTTTATAACGGCTATTGCTGATGAATTTAATTTTTCCCCGGAGTGCTTCCGTTAATGAATTTACTTTTTTGTCATTAACTGAACCGGTCAGAATTTGCAGACGTTTCTGTAAAGGAGTAAGGCTTTCAACACTCCATTCTTTCTGAACATTGATCGCACTACCGCGTCGGCTGCTGAGTTCACACAGGTGTTTTAAAAAATGTATTTTGTTGTTAATCAGATCCTGTTCCAGCTTTTCGTTTTGATAGTAGTTATAGCGTCGCAGGTCTTCCGTGGGAAATTCTTCGCCGTAGATGGCGAGCAATGAGTCCAGTACACGGCTGCGTCTGTCATAGATGTTATCTTGTCCAGCAATAATTTTTGCGACTTCTGACTCGTTTGCTTTTAATGTATATAAATGCTTGATGTCAGGAATTTCTGCATTCGTAAGAAACTGCGAAAAATAACTGCGATCCAGCATTTTATCGATGGAATAAAGACTACGTATGTTTTCTAATGAGGCAAAGTAATTCGCCATCATTTGTTCGAACGGATAAAGGTAGGCCTTTAATTGTCGTGCTCTGGCATGAACCTCTGGTGGCTCTGACTTTGGTACGCCGTAGTGATTGATACCATAGATTGCAGGAGTATTTTCACCAAGCGAACTGTATTGTGCGAAGTCGCGGTGCTGCCCTTGAGGCAGTTGTATGATGTGATCGATTTTTCCTTTGTTGCGGCGAAATGCATTGTGCTCAAATTCATATTTTTTTAAATACAAAGCGATTTGTTCGCCGAACTCCCGGGTTTCATATTTGTTTTGCAGAGTGCTTTTCTGAACGGTTTTTTCATCATCATGACTCGCGTCCAGCGACGTGGTTCTTCCATGCACCAGACGCAGGGCATGTATTTTTTCGCTTTGTTCAACGAAGTGCAATGCCGGACAGTTGATATCTTTGTGGCCGATATGCACCAGTTCCAGGTTAGTCCCGTTTTCATCGACCAGAAACAGCGATTTGACATTTTTTACGCCTGGAATATGACGCACTAAAGTAATCAGCTTCATGACATCAATGTCATAATTTTCCTGGGAAAAATCTCTTTCGTTGATATATCCATGGGTTGTCAAAGGCCCGCACAGAATTTCCTCCCATCGCAGCCCCTGATGTATGGCGTCTTCAAAACGTAAAATCTGGCTGCCTGCGGTTATCAGTTTTGCGCAGCGGAAGTAAATATCGGCGTAAATTTCAGCACGCGGACGGCTATCATCAATTTCGATTTCACCAGCTAATGTATAGGCTTGCGGAGTGACGACGTGGATCTCATCAATGTCGCGGCAGAGGTTGCGATGTTCTGATAACAAGCGGATGACATCATTGCGTAAGGTTTGCTGCACCTGACGAGTATCTTTTTTACTTGGAAGGAATAAGGATTCGTGGGGTTTGATGAAGACGGAAAACATACCCGGTATCGGGTGATCATCATTTGCTGACAATATCCACACGTCCTCTACTTCTGGCAAGCTGTCGTAAATTAATTTACAAAAATCAAGATCAGTCAGCGCTTGATTGACGAAAATCTCTTGCGGTGCATAGAGCGCTAAGGTTTTGTAATCGATACCGCCGTCCTGTCCGCATAAAAAGTCGCTGACGTCAAAATCGGTGCGGTAGACCAGATCGGTCAGGCCATAACAAAGTAATTCCAGCAGAGTGACGCCAGGGTCGTGCAAATTGTAATCTGTCCATTTTTCTTTGGACAAACTTTGCAAAAGCTCGAGACCCTGCATCCTGAGACCATCGAAGTCGAGGCCGTCAGGATCTGCTTGCAGACGATTAATGTGATCTTTACTGATCACTTTCCTTTGCCTCCTGCATTTGCTGGTGCATGCTGTGTAACAGGGCACTGACACGCTTGTAGGGCATTTCCCCCAGCACACTCAGAATCAGACGCAACTGACTGGCGCTGACGTTGATGGTACCGATATCGTCTTCATCCGATCCTTCGGGAAAGCTTGCTGCCGCCTGCTGGTTCAGATGTCCTATCGTTTCAAAAACTTCTTTAAATGGCCGTTCAACCAGTGCTTCCAGTATCAGATTGCCCTGTGCAAGACTCAAAGAGAATGAAATTAAATCTTTCATAGATTAATTTTTAACCTTACCTTTGTCATCGTACTGAGGAACCGGCTGACGTAATGGCTTCTGATCGCTTTCTAACATCAAGGTATCCAGCCAGAGTTGGGTCAGATGATATTTAATCCATACATCATCACCGTAGCTGCAACCAACACGCATCTGTAATTTAAATTCAAATGGTTTCTCTGGATTGTCATTGATCCATCGAAGTTCGATCCGGCTGCATTTGTTGCCGAAATGTGTCTGATGATAAGTGATGCTGCCGTTTGCATTAAACGCATTTAATGCAAATGCATGGGTCAGCGCATAACGGCCATCGCTGTCTTTTGCTCCTGCTCCTGCGATCACTTCCCATGCCTGGCAGCCTGTCATCATTTCCGTAATGTCATACCAGCGACCATCGGCTGGCACAGCTAATTCTCCCTCGCGCCCGATGCGGCCGTGAGATGCAATACAGCCAGCAACATCCAGCTCGTGCTGCGGTTGGGTTTTACGAATGCCTACTGCCGTGCGATGTACGCCATCGGCGCCGGTTGTGCTGGATAAGGTCAGAAGTGCCTGATTGCGGGCATCCTGAATACTCAGATTATCGCTGGATTTTTCCAGCCCAAGAGACCAGAGCGCATTCCCGATATTAATGTCCTTGTAAAAACTGACCAGTTTTCCATCGCGTAGTTGCGCGACTTTGAATCCTGCTTCTGGTGTTTTATCGAAACCTTCATCCAGCATGTTCAGCATGGATTCGATTAAGTCGGAAAAATCTTCCTCAGTCGGCATTTTTCCATATTTAAACTGCTCTTGTAGCATTTGACGCGTTCTTCGGGTCATGTCTCTGTTCTCGCTGGAATAATGAATGTGGAACCTACTTTGAGCTCATTGATGCCAATGGCTTTCGCGGAGTGTTGTCCGGGTTTGTCGGCAATGACTATCCAGTGATCGTTAATTGGTACCGCGATACTCCATGGATAACTTGGCTGCAGGTCTTTCTCCTGATGTAAAAAATTGGCGTTATCTTTTAATGCGTACAATAGTTCTGCAGAGCTGCCGACCGGGCAAATTTGCAACATGGATACGCCGCTGACTTCATCGACATATTCAAGATCATGCAGAAATGAAACGACGTTATGCTGCTGTATCGACCACCCGAAATGCCGATGCTGGCCGTGTACATTCCATGGTGAGAGGTAGTCGCAAATAGCCTGATTAATCTGCTCGATATAACGTCCGCCAAAACGGCTGTTATTGAACTCTGTTTTCAGTTTGATAGTGCAACGCACTTGTATTTCTTCGTACACCGGATTTTCTACACTGATGGTCGCGTCAGCCGGGGCGTAAGTTTTGATGAAGCTCTGAATTTCATGTATCAGATGTCCGCTCAGATTAGGTTTCTGATTGCTATGCCCGCCCTGATTTAAGTGGGGAATAGGGACGATGAGAATATGCCCTGGCCGTATCTGTCTGCGTGAGCCATGATCTGTACACAGGTTGGAAAAACACTTTACCTTATAGACCTGAGGGAATTTTTCCAGAATCAGCGATTCATAATCCGATGCAGTCAGGCTGCGATTTTTATGGCGCAGACGTTCGCTCGCCCGTGTTCTGAATTGTGAAACGCTTTCTTCTGATTTCCCATCAAAACTGCATCTGATTTGTAGTATCTGGTCGATACCGGCAATATTCTTGCGGCTTTTGTTGATGCTGAATGCTGGTAATACGGAGGTCAGTTTTTGCCCCTGATCTGCATCCCACGTGACTTTGATTGCCTGAGTATAGATACCGTACAGGCTGCAAAACCGTTCCAGCCCGCGCTGCGCCGTGACTTTCAGCCAGAACATATCATTTGGCATCACCGTATGATCGCTGTCGATATCATCGGGTAACTGCAATTGCACGATGCCACTGGTCATGAATCCTTGCGTGGAGTCATCCAGAATTTGTGCCTGCTGTAATTTTTTCCAGCGATTGGATGATAAATACGACCAGGTCAGATTGGCATCTGCAATCTTTGTCATTGGCAGCGAGTCTTCACGTAAATAGAAATAGAGACTCAACGGACCGGAAAGACGTTGTGCAGTTAAACCAATCAATAAATTTCCTGTTGCATCGTAGTCAGGAATCAAGGCAACATCTTTGTTATCGTGAATCTGAATCGCCTCGTAACCGATGGGGTGGAGATGAATAAATTGTTCAGAAAAAAAAGAATGTATTTCTGATTTATTGTGTTCGAAGCTTATTTTCGAACAGGCCTCGTAGTTCAAAACAATACGGCTGATTTGTGGCGTGTAGGGTGGATTAGGTAAGGCTTTTCTCAGATTTATTTTTTTGGTTTGCGCATTACTTGTCAGCGTTTGCGATAGCAAATGTGGATATTCCTGATGGCCAAAAGCACCATCGGGAGCATTCAGACTGATTTTGAACATACCGTTCATGGTTGCTGACGTATAGCTGAACGCCGTACTTGCTGTTGCCTGAGGTGTTGGTAAGCTCTGTTTATAGAATGGAATAACTGAACGAAAACTGAGACGGTTTTCAGTACGCACTTGATTGCTATGCGTTCCATCGTCATTCGTTTGATGCTGGAACAGATTGTCATTGACGCTTGCGCTGATCCACTTGCCATCGACCAATACCGACATTTTTATCTGCACTGCGCCGGATTGGAGCGGTGAATCATAAGCACTGTAATAGCTGACGAATCCCCCGGGAGAGCTTGGTAATCCGGCCCACTCAACTTCAACTGAAAGATCACGTAGTTGTTTACTCAATATTTCTTCGCAACCCAGAACTAAGTAAGAGCCGATATCGGGAAGGGGGCCAAATGGTAAAAAAGGTGCGAGTGTACTGACCTGTCCTATGTGATTATGCAATACAAGCTGACGGCATCCATTGACGTGCACGTCGATATGAATCTCGTCAAGAAACCACTGACTTAAAATATCGTAGGGATAGGCATATTCATTCTGTGTCATTTCTCCCCACAGAACAGGAAGGGCTGTCTGGAACCCAGCTCCGTGAATACTCTCCTGGTATTCTGTGATCGCCGGAGCGCTGGCGGGCAGGGTGAATGTAATGGTCAGGCAGTTGGCGCTTAATTCAGCATTTAATCCCTGGTATTCAGGACGATATTCAGTGATCTGGTGCCAGCCAGTGGCGCTGGTCAGTGAGAGACGAAACATACTGCGGACGAGCTTCACAAACACGTCGACATTCCTTAGCCGTGACGTCTGCCCATGTTGTGTATGTTTTTCCTGTTTCAAAATCTGATTGGCAATTTCTTTCAGACTGGACTCAAGGGTATATTTGCTGTTATTACGGAACTGGAATGTGAGGCATACGGTACGCTCGCCCTCGTGCATCAGCAACGTATGGCTTGCAATCGCAAAACCAAAACGAGCTGCGCCTCCTCCTGATACGTGTTCCCCGGGTTTCGGCGCACCCATCAGAGGAAGGGGCGGCAGACTTTCATGCAGGGATTGTTCTCCATCCGGCGGTGGCGGCGCTATCGTGCGCAAATAGGCTGATTGCGTGCTCAGTAATTGAGATGCCGACGCATGCTTATCGAAAAAAAGTGTGTGTATCGCCGCAATTTTTGCATCGCTGAGCTGAGCGCTGCTATCCGCTTTGTAAACAATGTCGCGTTGCGCAGTATCGTTTCCGGCGATGAACTCTGTTCCTTTTTCGATGAAAATCTGGCGTACGGCTGTATTGGTTTTGACGACGATATGCGCGCTGTCTGGTTGTTGCCGTTGCGGCTCCATACCGAGAACCTGGCCATAATAAAAATCGATATGCTTATCGCTGAACCGATTAATCCGCTTTTTTAGTTTTTCAAAAAGACGTATGAAACTGATTAATAAGCTGATAGCCGGATCGTGATTACCGCTAGTAATGGACGTTGGTAATAGTTTCTTTACCCCGTTTTGCAACATGTTGATTGCCAGATTCAGCGTATGGAAATTATGACGAATCTGCGTCGTTGAAACAGTTAGTTTTTCTACCGGTGAATTTACGGTTACTGAGTTTGCTGGCCATTCAACGAGTTCTTTAAATTGTTTGCTGAACAAAGCATTCACATAGACTTTCAGTTCTGCGGGAGTACTGTTGATCAGGCTTTGAATTTCCCATTTCAGACCACGCAATATCCCTTCCAATAAGGTTTTGGCTTGGCTGGTGAGATTATTTGGTAAAAGGCTGAATGCGGTCAGCCACTGATTCAGTAAACGGAGAACCAGTAATGGCGAGTTAATCAGATCCCGATACGATGCGTCCAACTTTGTTGCGATGTCGGTACGGAACCAGTCGCTATAATCCGGTTCGCTTTGCAATCGATGTTCAAACTGCTTTGAGAGAAATTGTGTGTCAACAGCCAATATAGTCGCTATCAACACCGTTTCATCCGCAGCGAAGAACTGGTACCAGTCGCCATCGGTATTGAGATCAGGCTGATAAAAATGCATCAGGCGTGCATATTCACTTGCGATAGCGAGGAGTTGTTCAAAGCGCATCTCGTTGATATGGAAGTAATCTCCACTTAATGCCGGTAACTGGCGCTGCGACTGACTGCGGCCATCGCTGATCATTAAATGTGACTTCATACCGATCCTGATGCGGGCTTAGAGTTGCACATCGGTGCCTTCACGCAAGTAGAAGGGGTAGACAATATTGTGACGGGTGTTGGTGCTGATGATCGTATAGAAAATCGTGAAGTTCAACTTACCTTCGTAAGTCTCAGCCGCATCGGTCACAATATTTTCAAGAATCACACGCGGTTCATAAAACAGTATCGCGCGCCCGATCATGTCTTTCAGGATCGTTACAGTGCTTTCATTGATATTTTCATAGACCTGATTTTTCAGTCCGCAACCAAAATTGGGTTGCATTACACGTTCGCCAGGTGAGGTTGACAGCAATATGAACAAGCTTTGCCTGATATCTTCTTCTGCACTGACCATGATCACGTTGCCACGCTTTGAGAATTCGGGAGGGAAATTCCAGCCTGTGCCAAGAAATGATATGTTTTGATTCATTTTATCTCCCGAATAAAATCAGCCACCGATCATGACTGTCGGAAAACCAAGCGCGATATTTCCACCGTGCGCGGTCGTATCGCCGATTCTCGCTGCCGGGCGGCTGCTGATCATGACTGTTGCGCTACCTTTAACTATGCTGTCTGGAGGACCAACGCAGACGCATAGGTCTCCGACCACGGCTGCCGGTAAGCCGCCTATAAGCACATTCGGTACACAAGGTCCGGAAATTGGTCCTCCGACATGCGGGATCGGTGGCAGACCCGGAGTCACCATGGGACAAACATGCATGTCGGTTATTCTTGCGGCAGGAGGCATGGTTGTGACTTTCTTCAGTTTAGTTAATCATGACCATGGCGCCTTTTACCGTAGTCTGACCAGCAGCAGACAGCTCTGCGCTGGCGGTTCCTTTGGCGACTAAGCTGACGTTGGCTGTGCTATTGATATTGAGACCTGTGGTTTTGACATCCATTTGCGCGGTAATTTCGACATTTTGTACAGCTGAAATTGCTACTTTTCCTTTGGCATTGATGGTGATGTCTTTGGGACTATCCAACAAAATGCCGCTCGGGCTCAGCTCGACCTTGTTATTGTTCTGATCCTGAAGCAGGATGGATTTATCTTCGTCACTGATGACGACTTTATTTTTACCCGGTGTAATCAAGGTAATAATTTTCTTTTCCTCGTCAAACTCGAGTTTCAGTTTGCTGCGTGTGACGATCGCTTTAAAATTATTTTCTGCTGCCAGCTCATATGGTGGTACATGTTTGCTGCTGTACAGACTACCGAGAATAACGGGGCAGGATGGATCATTATTAAAGAACCCCAGAATGACTTCATCACCAATTTCCGGAATAATGAATGCGCCAAAACCCGATGAGCCGTAAAAGCTCGAAAACCGCGCCCAGACACCAACGGTAGCCGCATTCATTAATGGGATCGAAACTTGTATTTTGTATTGACCTTCAGGGTCGGCATCGAGTTTCAGCACGATACCTATGTGTAATCCGCTAATGCCAGCGGTCCATGCCGCCGCCTCTGGCGCTTGTATCTGATGTTCTTCGGTAAACCAATATGTCGGCATACCGAATTCAACTTCGGTGACCCAGTTGCCGTCACTGATACTGTGAATGACATTGCTCGCGATGACATTTCCATTGAAATGTTTTCCTACGCTTTTCAGTTCCAGTAACACGCCCGGTTTTGCCAGCGCGCTTCCCTGAAACTGCATCCGGCCACGGATCCGTGAGAGTGCTGCTTTGGTTTGCTGCGCTTTACTCCAGGCTGTTAAGGCGTCGCTTTCCAACGGTGCCGCGGTTTGCAAACCAAAATCACCGGCATTCAGTACTGTTGCAAGCGTCTTTGAATCAAGATCCCCCTGACCAGTTAGTTTTTCCGGTTGTGCGGTTTGCTGCACGATGGCTAGCTTTGCCAGATCCCAGCTGGTGCTGGTGACGCTACTCAATTGCCAGCAGGAGTCGAGTTCCGCCTGGAATTCCTGCAGATCGACACCGTAAGTCAGAGTGAGAACAGGGCTTCCGCTGGTTGCAGGCGCTGCGACACTCACTTTTCCTGCGTCAACATTGACAAGCAAGCCATTCACTTCAGCGCGCGCCATCATGTAATCCCAATCCGTCACGTAATACTGAACAAGTTCTTTATAGGTGACACTGGTGCTATCGACTGTGGCGCTTAAATCCGCATGATTACTGATCAGCGTTGAAATGATTTGATTGTCCGTTTTGTTGACGTAGCTGGCATTTTTGCGGCCAACCGTCATGGCTAACGCCTTATCACGACACTCGATAATGAGTCGAGAATAATTTTCGCCATTAATTTTTACGGCATGCTTAATAACGATGCCTTCAAAGATCACCTGAGTTTTCGAGTCATAGCCTGCACTGATAACGATTTTTGTTCCGGGTTTGAAATTCCCCGCATCGGCAACAGGAAAGTGTCCGTTTGGCATATCGCCATCCAGAATGGTGATTGTCGCAGAGGGAATCCGGTTAAAACTATGCCGGGTTTCTATAGCGACCACTTTGACCAGGTCTGGCATGCTCTGACCGTCGCAGGTAATCAGAAAACTCAGAACCCCTGTACTGTCGTTCAATGGAGAATTAGCCATGGTTGTTTATTTCAAATTAGTAACAGCATCGTCGGATATCTTTAGTTCGCCAATGGCGGAAACTTAAGCGTTGTTCCGGGTGTTAAATTGCGAAAAGAACTAAGACCATTGATGCGAGCGACTTCCATATAGTAGCTACTGTCGCGGTAAATCCTGTCGCATAAAAGCGGCAGCGTGTCGCCAGCTTTGACCGTGATCAGATGAGTCAGGTCTGGCGAACTTGCAGCCTTCTTTTTCCCCATTTCCCCTGGGCTGATGTACTCCACAAAGTTGAGTGTGATTTTTGCGCGCAGAGGTTCACCGTTCGGTTTGAAAAGTGTGTAATCAAATTTCATTCCTTCTGCACGCCCGTAGAAAATCAGACTGCCCCACACGATTTGTACAATAGGGGTTTCATGCTTTACTCCTACATAGCTGTAGATCGTGTTTCGTAAAGTCTGAACTTGTTCTTTTACCGTTTTTTTTGTGCCGGGAATGACACCCGTCCCATCCAAAATCAGTTCTTTGAGATTGAGTTTTTGTGGCTGGCTGGCATGAAATTTTGCCTCATTTCCAGCTTGACCCAAGGTCTGGTTTTTTGCATATTTGATAGAAAAATCATGTCCGTATCCTGAGGGGTTAATCAGAGCCTCAAAAAATGGGCGGCTGCTATCAACGCTGATAGATCCGTTTTCAGCGACGGTGCAACCTGAAATTTTGAGCAGTGTTTTTTGCCCGGACACGATCAGCGCTCCCTCGGTTCACGTAGAAGACTTTGTACCATCTGCCGGAGCTCCGTCAGAATTTCGTCTTTGATGAGTTGTTTATCCACAATAACTTCATCCTCCTTATTCTGAGGATGATTCAGTATCGTCGTTTTGATAATCAGCTCTTTAATTTCTATCGACATGATTTCGCCAGATCATTTACTACGTTTCGAATAGGTATAGGCAAAAGTCATCTTCTCGATTGCCACTTCATTTTTTGTCGCGTTAAATCCTTCGACATCCCACTTAACGGGATAAGCATCAATGAAAGCCCATGCCCGTAGTACTTGTCCATCTGCGCCATTGAGTTTAACGATAATCGTTTGAGGAACGATCAACTTGATAAAGGCACCTTCCAATGTATCTTTGCACCATTTGACCAACGGCGAGTTGAGCATGGAAATGCCGCGCTTCAATTCAAGGTTAGGATGTTTGATACTCTTTGGAAGCTGATGCACAAAGCGGTTTTCTCCACCTTCCACAACAGCTTCCGTTTCCATCTCCAGACTGATTCCTGATACTTCGCTGAAGGAAGCATCAGGAACCTGTACGCCGTTACCAAAGGTAACCGTGAAATAAAACGCGGCAGGAGGGTAGCCTTCCTCGAAATATTCACCAGTCATATCAATGCTTATTTATTAGCGATAGTCAGACCTTCGTGGACAATCTCGATAGATTCGATCGCCACTTCATTGCCTTCTGATTTCAAGTCGGTACTTGAAATCTTCGTTGGCCACGCATTAGTCAAAGTCCATACCATCGTGTCATTACCTTCTTCATCAAGCAGACTGATCGTGACCGGAACACGTTTGATGGTGTTCATCTTAATTTTGTTGAGCCAGTCCCAGAACTTGTTATCACCTTTAAACACGCCTTTTTTCATCGTGATGTTGCCGTATTTTTTCATTCCGGGCATTTTAATCACTGAGAAAACAGGGCTGTTTCCGTGACGGTATTTAATTTCTTCTGACTGAACATCTAGGCCAGATACCTCCTGGAATGACATTTCATTGGAGTCCCATTTCACGCGGAAATAGAATTTTGGCAAAGGCCATACATTCGCTGATTGTTTAGATCCATCATCTGCCATAACAAACCTCTTTAAGAAAGTAACTTTAAAAAATACGCTGATTAATGACGCGGTATTGCGTTATAAAAGCATTTTTAAGATTTCTGCATCTGCTGTTGGAACGTAATTTCAATGAACTCGGCCGGGCGGCTCAGTGCAACCAGAATAGTGACGCGCAAAATGCCTTCCAGAATATCTTCAGCAGTCATCGTCTCTCCCAGGCCGACATGCACGCTGAATGCATCTTCCGGGCTTGCTCCGGCCAGGCCGCCGCGCTTCCAGATGCCTGTCAGGAAATTGCTTGCCATGCTTTTGATCGTCACCCAGGTGCCGCTGACGTTCGGTTCGAAAACATAAGCTTTCGTTGCCAGACGCAGGGATTCTTCCAGCATGATCATCGTCCGACGCACGTTGATATAGCGCCAGTCAAGACTATTGCCATCCAAGGTTCTGGCACCCCAGACCAGCGTTCCTTCGCCGATGAAGCTACGGATCGCATTGATCGATTTACCTGCGGTAGTGACATTCAGATCTTCTTGTTCGTCGTGGGTGATATTGACTGAAGGAGAAACAACCGAGGCCAGGCTGACATTGGCTGGAGCTTTCCATACACCGCGTGAATTATCGACCAGTGTGTAAACGCCTGCCATGGCAGCTGATGGTGGCAACAGATTCAGCTTGACCTGAATGGCACTTAAAATTTTCACGTACAAAGGGCTGATCGTGAATAATGTCTTGTGCAATTCAGCAGGCGCTGAACTGATTTCTGCCTCCGCTTTCGTCTTTTTATCAGCGTCTTCTTTCGCTTTTTTCTTATCTTCGTCCGACATTGCTTCTAACGCGGCTCTTTCTTTCGCTCTGTCTTCGGCGGTTTTTTTCGAGTCGGATTCTGCTGTTGCTTTTTTATCGGCTTTCAGCTTTTCAGCTGCTGCCAGCACTGACTCTATGCTGTCGATTTGCTCGTTATAAGCATCCTTCTTATCCTGATGCAGGGTGCTGATATTCACTTCTGCTTTAAGGCATTCGCTCAATTTTTTGAGATCAGCGATATTGGAAAAACCTAAATCAGAGAGTTGTACGATGGATGTGTTTGCCCAGGGATAGTAAGCAGAACCAAAGTCGAGAAAGCTGGTGCCTAAAGCATTGCGGAATTTTGCGATGCAGTCACCATCGTCACGACGATCTTTGTAGCCGTCATAAATATCAAGAATGGAGAAGCGATTCTTCATTTTTCCGCCGCAGTGCATCAGACTTGCCTGTTGCAGTGAAATGCAGTCATCCATGCTGAGGGACATCGCATCAGGAATGACGATCATTGTCGGTTCCTGTTCCTTGAGCAGTTCGTCAAATGCACTTTCAAGAGCGGCTTTTTCGATTTTTGCCTGATAGTCACCAACAGAAACGACGTAACATGCGCCACCACCGTTCTGAAAAAACAACTTCATACCGTAGTAGAGATAGTTGCGACTTTTGGTGTTAAGTAACTGATATTCGTCGTCGCCAATTCTGAAATCGCTGTTAGGCGCATTTTTTACATTGGCGTCTTCACTCGGGAATGTATCGATGGCGAACTTATCGTTCGGAGCGCCACCAAAGAAATTGACGAATTCAGACATGGAGGAAATGCGCCAGGGCTTATTTTTAAGCGACGCTCCTTTGTTACTTGCTATTTCGGTGTATCCGATAAATGCAGGAACTGCAGTCGCAACTTCGACAACTGAGTTAGGAAAAGCATTTTTTTCTACGATATAGACACCAGGGGTTTTATACGCGCCAGCCATATGTATTCCTTTGAAAATTATTGATGAATATAAATTTCCGCAACGACGAATGAATGCCCGTCGGGACGTCTTTCTTTGCCAATATGCTGCACGTTGGCATTTGGTAATCGCTTCATTAATACTTTTCCTGTGACACCCTCTTCACACAGTTGAAAACGTTGTGACGGAATGCTTCTCATCGGCAGTGCCGCTTCAGAAACGAAGGCAACACTGGTCTTGCTAACTACCTGAGACGAAGGGATGAAGCGTATACCTTCGTCTTCATTGCTACTGTTTAAATCAATGATTTTTAATTTGCGCGATGCCAGAGCGCCGGAAAAAAAATATTTCCAATATATGGGGCGCGCTTCCAGCTGAATCCCGAACTCTCTTGCAGCAA
The DNA here is from genome assembly GCF_014699135.1 of Cognatundibacterium aquatile. GTDB lineage: Bacteria > Pseudomonadota > Gammaproteobacteria > Burkholderiales > Burkholderiaceae_D > Undibacterium > Undibacterium aquatile. The sequence continues at coordinate 883,293 of NZ_JACOFT010000002.1, read as the reverse complement.
TTTTTTTCGTATTTACCGGAAAGTCATCCGTTATCGAAGCTAGAAACAGAGGTTCTTTCGTGCTGACATAAGCGCTCTTTTTTGCGGCATTTTCGTTGACCATTTCTTCTGCATGCAGCAGTTCGTTCACACTGTCAGCCGTTGCTGCGGAATTTTTGAAGCAGAGCGGTAGCGGCATTGGCCAGCGCGTGTAGAAATTCATTAATGGGTCGTCAGAAAAGACGGCAAAGCAGAAGTTCCATTTTTCAGAGCTTGTGACTTGATTTTCAATGTCGCTGGTTTCGAGCCAGATCTCTACGCTATCAGGGCTTTTCCGCAGCAAGATATTTTCCCGTTGCATGAAAAGGGCGCATTCCTTCGTTGGCTCAAAACGGATATGTGTACCAGCTCCCTGATCGAAAAAATCATGCTGTACGTAAATCGTAAATAAGCGTTGATATTCGCTCACGATTGCATGCCCACTTCAAATGAGTGCTGCGTTTTTGTAATGACCGGTACCTGACCGATGATGGCCTCGCTCTCGACGGTAATCATGCGGACTTTGTAAAAAACCGACGGCAGGTAGCGCCCGCCTAGCAGACTCCACAAATTATTCAAATCAGGAATTTTTAAATTTTCTATATCCAGTATCAGCTTTTCGATACGCGGATCGAGACCCGGGCTGTTTTTATGATCGAATGAGGCTTGTTGCTGGAAAAAGCTGATTGCCTGAGAAATAGATTTAAGTGCTTCAGCGTAATTGCCTGCGCCGAAATTTGCCGCCATCATCACATATAAGTTCAGATATAAAGGGCTGCTTTGTACTACCTGGCGTTCATCTTGCGTGCGCGTTATCTGGTTCGCGCGATAAGGCAGGGTGTCTTTTTCAATATTAACCAGTGTCAGTACCAGTTTATTATTGGCTTGCGCTGCTGCGGTTCCATCTGTTTCAAAGAGATTTGATACAACAGCAATATCTTCTATCAGTTGAAAATTATTTTTGAACTGTTGATTCAGTTGTCCAGCGAGGTGACTTAATGCGGCGTTAATCATCTGCGACTCCGCAGCAGATAACAGAGAAATAAACAAATGTTAAACGGAACAAAATTCGTAACATGATTGTGTTTTTTCTCTGAGTTCACGCGGACACTGCTAACTTTTTATTATTCTTATTCGACTTAGTTTGAATTGTTTTTTAGTAAACGTTGCGTGATTATCTATATTTTTATTGTTAATTTCAATAGTGAAAAGAAAAACATTTTTGTTGATATTTTTAAATGTCTGGTAGAAACGCGTAACAATGAAGCGCAGCCTGAATGTGGGGCTGGTTTTTATCTGTTCAGATCGTGGAAAAGTGAGTCTTTTATATAAAAATGTGTTGCTTAAATGCACGTTGTCGCTTGCTATGTCCTGCAAATTTGATCCGGATACAGGTGTTTTATTTCTCCCTGATTTGTTCGCGCTGATTATTTTCATTTTTTCTTGTCTGGCGACGTACTTTGATCCGGCGCTGCTATGATGACGACCGTTCACCGTTCTTCACTTTGACATTTCAAATGAATGCATTGATTCACGCCAGCTTTGGCGTTTCTGATTTCTGGACTTTTCTGTTAGGGACAATCTTCATTGTTTTGCTTCCGGGGCCCAATTCCCTTTATGTACTGAGCGTCGCAGCGCAACGTGGCGTGCGTGCAGGGTATCGCGGTGCTTGTGGAATATTTGTCGGTGATCTGGTGTTGATGGTGCTGTCTGCCGGAGGGATGGCGGCGCTGCTGAAAAGTAATGCGGGTTTGTTTTATGCCGTGAAATATGTTGGCGCGGCTTACCTCGGCTGGATAGGTATTCAGATGTTGCTGCAATGCCTGAAAATGCTGAAAACGAGGCAGGTGGTGGTCGCAGCAAAGGTGCTTCCCATTCAGGCTGGTGACCCGTTTGCAAAAGCTTTGATCATCAGCCTGATGAATCCTAAGGCGATACTATTTTTCATCTCTTTTTTCATACAGTTTGTTGATCCTGAATTTCATGCGCCACTGTTGTCATATTGCCTTCTGGGGCTGATTTGTCAGTTGACCAGTTTTACGTATCTGACGTTGATTATTTTTGCCGGTGCCAGACTCGCGGAGTCTTTCCGTCAGCGCCGGCGGCTTTCTGCGCTCATGTCGTGCGGGGTCGGTGCGATGTTTATCGGTTTTGGCCTGAAGTTGGCGACGGCGACTCTTTAAGGCGCTTAGTGCTGATGTATAACAATCATTGTTGTCGTTGTTTGCCTCGGATGCAGTGCAAAATCATTGTTTCGCGTTGATTGTTTTTACTGCTTTCGTTTCAGCCTGGCGCTTGTAGGAAAACGCAGGCTGCACCGTGTTTATTCTGAGGACTTATGCCCGCTGTTGAACCCAATCTGAATAATATGGCCAATCCTGTGCTGCGCTATCTGATGGCAACGCGGCCAGCATTTCTGACAGTCACCTTGTTTGCAGGTTTCATTGGCCTCGCCAGCGCTTATGCCGATCGCGTGCCGATCGATTTGCTGACGGCGGGAATGAGCTTGTTGTTTGGTCTGGTGGCTCATGCCGGTATTAACGTCCTCAATGATTATTACGATGCCCTGAACGGCACTGATGACGCGAACAATGAGCGTATTTTCCCGTTTACCGGCGGTAGTCGCTTTATTCAGAACGGCGTCTTATCTCGTCGTGAAACCGCAATCTTCGGCGGCATACTGATGTTGCTTGTTGTCGTTGCCGGACTCTGGCTGATGTTGGTTTCTGACGCTGCGCTACTATGGATAGGGGCTGCCGGTTTATTCATAGGCTGGGCATATTCAGCACCGCCGTTCAAACTGAATAGCCGAGGGCTGGGGGAAATCGGCGTCTGGGCTGGGTTTGCACTGATTGCGATCGGGAGCGATGTTGTCCAGCGCGGTACATTCTCCGTCAAGCCGTTGATTGCGGTTGCCAGTTACGCATTGTTGGTCACAGATCTTTTGTTCATCAATCAGTTTCCGGATGAAAAGGCCGATGGCATTGCCGGTAAACGTCACTGGGTTGTACGTTTGGGGCATCACAAGGCTCGCTGGCTATATGCTGTCATCGCGGCGGCTGCATATCTCTGGCTCGCGGCAGCGGTGTGGGTCGGTGCTTTACCGCGACTTGCGTTGCTGGCGTTGGCTTCCACAGCGTTATCGTTACAGGCGGCCAGAACCCTGATTCAACATTCCGCGACGCCGTCGTCGCTGACACCGGCAATACAGCAGACCATCGCCGCGGCAGCTTTACATGGCTTACTTTTGTCTATTGGTATCGCCGCCGCAGTCGTGTTCTGATCAGGCGTACTGATCTCCAAAAAAAGCATGAAGGAAATGTTGTATTTACTTTTCAGATTGCTGCGGGCTGACCTGAAAATCTTGTCGGCGGTAGCCAAGTGATTCGGCTTTTTTCCATAACTGCTGTAGTGTTTCCTGATTCAGTGTCGGTGTGCGGGCAAGTATCCAGCCATATTTTCTGGATGGTTCTCCAACCAGTACCCATTGGTATCCGGGGTCCAGATCAAGTATCCAGTAATCGCCGTAAAAAGGCCGGAAAAAGCTGACACGCAATTTTGCGTTATTGCTGCCAGCGACCGGCTCGGCAACACCGATAGCCTCTTCCATACTGCGGTCTGCTTTACGACAACGATTGATCACGCGAATGCTGTCACCCTGTGGAACATATTCCGCCGTGGTATCGCTGACGCACATGGATTGAAAGCGATTGGGGATCAGGGCGATCTGATACCAGGTTCCCTGATAGCGTTGCAGCTTCACTTCACTGACAACGGGCAGCGGTGGATATGAGGCGCTGGTACATGCCGCCAGTTCCATGACCGATGTGATGACAAGCAGGTACTTCATCAACGCGCTTAATGGTTTCGCAGATTTCGCTGGTTTTAATGGTTTGTGCATGGTGATGGTCTGGTGATCGGTAAAAGAAAATGTCTGGAATCTGACTGGCATCTGCTGCGAGGCGGCGGTATTTTACTATTGTACGTAACCGACGTTTTTCGCGCTGACCGTTTAGCTTTCTGCTTTGCGAAGTGTTGTTTAGAGTCCGGTCTCTAATGTCCGGAATGAATTCCTTTCCTCATAGTGCTTTTATCTGTTTTGTCGCTGTCCCTGGCCTTGATCTGTACGATCAGATGAAGTTATTTTGTTGCATTGCAAGTTGACATCATCGACGTTGATTTCGATACTGCGCTGCGATCTTCCTGTCTGCATCATTGGTCTTTAGCTTATGCATTTATGCGAGGCGGACGGCTGGATTGTTTTTGTTTACTGATCTCTGTATTCCATGGTTTTTCATCCAGGCAGCACTCAACAAGGAGTTGAATGATGAAGTTAATGCGGATAATGATTACCCTGATGCTGTTGTCGCTGGCAGCGCTATCCAGCATCGCCAGTGCCACGAATTACACCTTGTGGATTAATGGTCGCGGCGGTGGCGGTGTGGCTGGCGACTACAACAGTTTTACCTACTGGGGACCTTCCTCCACCGCGGCCGGCGTGAATAAAAAAGCGGTCAACTGGGATGGCTACAACAGTATTTCATCGCAAAACAGCAAGATACGCGACGCGCTGGATTGTTTCTGTACCGGCAGTAACTGGTGTTATGTGGCGACGCACAGCGCTGGCGATCTGATGCTGGGCTATACGCTGGCAAACTATGGCGGCTCGACACGTACCAAGAAAAATGCCGTGGCCAATTCCTCCGGTCAGTGTGGTAACAGCGATGGCACGACACAGGTGGGTTGGAACATCAAGTGGGTCAGAACGGCGTCTGGCGCCGGTGGCGGCTCGGAACTATCTGATGTCGGCTCCTGGGCGGTATCAGAACCATTGGTGAAAGATCTGAAAACGACGACCGCCAGAGCGATGTACAACCATAATGAAACCCGTAACGTCTGGTTTTATATGTATGCCGGAGCCAAAGGCACAGTGTATTCCGGAATTCTGCCCGGACAGGATGACGAGGCCGTGGCTTATCACAGTACAGGTGGTGTGGCAGGTTCCGCCGGACAATCCTTATGCAATCCGAGTGACTGGCTATGCAATGACCTGACGCTGGGAACGGCGGCGAATGAGGGCGGTTCCGTCAAATGGAGTTATCACTCGGTCAGTTTCAGGGATGATGCGGAAGCCTACAATCACTACGCCAATAGTAACTGGCAAGGCATTATTTCTGTCGTGCGGGCGGCGATGGTAAGTAATGCGACGTAATAATGCTACGTAAGCCAGCATCCTCCGAACGCCCTCAGCACCGGCGAGGTAAGCCACCAGTCGATGGTGGTTCATCTTCCGGTGCTGGTGGGTTCAGTCGCTATAAATTCATCGCCATCATTGCTCTGCTGGTAGTGGTGGTGATGGCTGCTGGCTGGAACTGGTTTCCTGAAGCACCCGCCAGCCAGGTCGCCGCAGCGACAACAAAGAATGAACGTTTTCTGGCGATGCCCGCTGCTGCTGGCGCACAACCAGCAGCAGCGGTCTTACCGAAAGACGCACAACGCCAGCTGTTGGTCGCGCAACTGGAACAGGCCGATCAGGTACTTTGCAATTATGTTGAATCAACCCGTTACCCGAATAGCTCCCGCCCGCTGAGCGAACATCCGGATCAGGTTTACCCTAACCAACCGGTCGCAGAATCGCATCCCATGCGAAAAAAAGGTGGCGGTACGGACAAAGAAATTCAAATCCAGACGACGCAATCACGTGTTTATCTGGCGGCTGGCGAAGCCGCCATATTCACCATCAAAGCGACCGACACCAGCGGCAAGCCGCTCGCACTCAGTGTCGATAAAGCGATCGCCCGTGGCCTGGTGTATGCCGGTGGTCGCGAGACGTCGCCGGTGCCCGTGCCTATGTCTGACAGTGGCCGCGAGGGCGATGCGATTGCTGGTGATGGTATTTACAGCGGTATGCTGGCACCAGCCCAGACCGGGTTCGCCAGTTTCAACGGCACGATACGTACAGAATTAAATTATGTCGTGAATGGTCAGACCGGTTTCGTGTTTTTCGATGTGATTTATTCGTCGGAAACACCAGCTGTCTGGAGCGGCAATATCCGTGAATCGACCGAAGGTGGCTCACTCAGATTTATCCTGAAAGCCAACGTTAACACGCCGGGGCGTTACATCGTCAATGGCCGTGTCGATGATGCGAAAGGGAAGCCCTTTGCTCTGGTGACTTTTAACGACCTGCTGCCGCAGGGCAGTAATGATATTTCGCTGACAGTCGTTGGTAATCTGCTGCGCGACCAGCAACCGGCAATGCCGCTGACTTTGCGTGATGTTGACGCGTATTTGCTGAAAGAAAATACCGATCCTGACCGCGCGCTGATGCCGCGTCTGGAAGGCAGCGCCTATGTCAGCAAAACCTATCCGCTGAAGACGTTTTCGGATGCCGAATGGAGCAGCGAAGAGCGCAGCCGCTACATCACCGAATTCAGCAAGGATGTGGCGTTGGCCAAATCTGCGTTGCTGCAATTTGATCCTGAACAGGAGCGCAAACCTTTACCGCAGAGCGAATGCAGCAGAAATAAAAAGCCGAAAAACTAGGCATGCAGACGCAGCTGATTTATCGCCCGTCAAAACAGACCGCAGCGATGGTGGTATCGTGTGTTTTATTATCGGATTGCGGTCAGTTGCATGCGATCTGACATGATGCAGCCGTGCCCATTCAGCGACTTCAGCAAGGATGTGATCTTGCATTTTCAGGAGAACTATTATGCGTTTGAAAGATAAAAACATCATCATCACTGGTGGTGCCAGCGGCATCGGTCTGGCAACGGCTGAGCGTTGTCTGCAAGAGGGCGCGAATGTGGTGATTTCTGATTTTCCGGGTGCGGCCCATGAACAACTGGCGCGTGATCTCGACGCGCGCTTCACGGCGCGCTGCCTGTTTATCGCGGCGGATGTCAGCTCGACCGCGCAAGCCGACGCATTGATTGCGGCGGCGGTTGCGGCACTCGGAAGTGTTGATGGTGTGTTCAATAATGCCGGCATCGGTGGCCTGAGCCCGGCGGATATCTACACCGATGAAGAGTTTCTGCGCGTGATCGATATCAACCTGATGGGCGTGTTCCGGATTGCCCGCGCTGCCTTGCATCAGATGTATCAGCAGGGCAGCGGCAGCATCGTTAATTGCGCATCGATACTCGGTGTGTTCGGTCAGAGCATGACGGCGGCCTATTCTGCGGCGAAAGGTGGCGTGGTTAACCTGACCCGCACGCTGGCGCTGGAATCGGCGGCAAAAGGCGTGCGGGTAAATGCTGTTGCGCCAGGTTATATCGACACGCCTTTGCTGTCGCTGCTTGACGATAATATGCGCAAAGCTTTAATCAGTCTGCATCCTGTCGGTCGCCTCGGGCGGCCTGAGGAGGTGGCGAATGCGGTCGTGTTTTTGCTGAGTGACGAAGCCAGTTTTGTGACCGGTGCCAATTTACTGGTCGATGGCGGTTTTACGGCGGGTAAATCCTGATCTGTCTAGCCTCTGCAAAAAGGCTGCCTTGTGCAGCCTTTTCTATTGTCCTTAGCGTATTTGAGCTGATTCCGGCTGGATTCCGGCTTCTTTACCCTAAAATATACTGGGGGGAGTATTTTTAAAGCCCCTTTATTTACAAGGAGAATAAGCAGTTTTCAGCACATACTCCCCATTTTTTAGAAAATCAGGGTTGTCCGCACGGGCGGATAATCATTCAGGCAGTATCAGCGCATCAGCCAGCGCCGTATCGCAAAGCTCAGCGCATCCACCAGCGCGACCAGTATCAGCATCGCGATAATGACAGTTGCCGCTGTCGGCATCTGAAACAGCGACAGATGATATTTCAGCATTTGCCCGAGCCCGCCTGCACCGACAACACCAAGAATGGCGGCGGCGCGGATATTGTTTTCCCAACGATACAAGGTGTATGACAGCATTTGCGGCAAACCTTGCGGCAAGGTCGCATACAGAAACGCATTGCCAGTGCTGACGCCGTTTGTACGCAGACTCGTTTCAGCATGTGGCGGCAGGTTTTCCAGAGTTTCGGCAAACAAGCGACCCAGTACACCGGTGGTATGCGCTGCCAGCGCAACCGTACCGGCAAAGGGCCCCAGCCCGGCGGCGATCAGCATGATAGACGCCCACACCAATTCGGGAATCGCCCGCAGGATATTCAACAGCAGTCGCGCAATTCGCATGGCGACACCGCCAAAACGACCGCTGGCAGGTAAGGCCATCAATAAGCCCAGCAAGGCGGCAATTAAGGTGCCGAGGGCGGACATTGCCAGTGTTTCCAGTGCCGCGAAAAATACCTTATGCAACAATCCGCTGCCGGTATCCGGCGGTGTGAAACCACGCAAGAATTCTGCCGAAGTACGAATCGCCTCTTCGCTCAGCAGCGCGCGCCAGTCGATTTGCAGACTGTAAAAACTGGCGACCACCAGCAGCAATAGCGTCAGCAACACCAGTGCCGTATTGCGACTGATAAGCGCCGGTGCTGGCGGTAATGCAAGCGGATCTGCCTGGTTGATAGACGACGGTTTCATCATTCCAGACCTTTGCGGAAAAACTGACTGAGCGCATCCGCCGCCGCAACCAGCAAGACGAACACGATCAGCATCGTCGATACTTCGGCACCCGCCAGCATTTTCATCGATTCATCCATACGCTGACCCAATCCACCTGCGCCGACGAAGCCCATCACGACCGAGCCGCGAATCGCGCATTCCCAGCGATAGACGGTGTACGACACTAATTCTGAGGCCGCATTCGGCAGCGTGCCGTATAAAAATGCCGCCAACCGCGAGCTGCCATTTTCGAGTAACACGCGGGTGGCCTGTGGTTCGCTGGCTTCGATGATTTCAGCATAAACTTTCCCCAGCATGCCGCAGTAGGTGAGAGCGATTGCCAGTACGCCAGCGGTGGGGCCGAGCCCGACGATGCGTACGAACAGCAAAGCCCAGACCAGCTCGGGAACACTGCGCAATAACACCAGTAGCCAGCGCACACTTTGTCGCAGCAAGCGCGCAACGAAATGCATGCGGCCAGTGCCGAGACGGGAAATCGATAACTGTTCATTCACCAGCAGTGTCATCGGGATCGCGGCGGCGATTGCCAGAGTGACGCCGGCCGTTGCCATCGCGACGGTTTGCCAGGTCGCTTCCAGCACGATCAGTAAAAATTCTTTGTCATGCGCCGGCGGGAAAAAATTGCCGAGGAAACGTCCGGTGGCACTCAGGCTTTGCGCATCGATCAGCGCCCAGGGGCGGAATTCGGTCAGCAGCAAAGTCGGCCAGAGCACGATCAGCGCCAGTACGGTCAGCGTGATGCGGCTGCGCCACGCGGGGTCACGCGGCATCTCTGCGGTGATTGCAGAAGAGAGGGAAGGTGAAGCAGGATTAGTGTGCATTGCCGCAGATGAGTTCAGAAACAACGGGCCTGACCGGTATGGACTTCGCCGGAAACGGAGGTGCTCCGGGCATTTGCATCTGTAGCCGTATTCTTGTCATCAGAATCAGCAAGCGACTGTACGTTCTTGTATAAATCCGCGATCATCTGGTCGCTGACATGCTTGCTGTCGAACAGAATTTTGCCATCACGTAAGCCGATAATGCGGCTGAAATGACTGCGCGCCAGCTCGACCTGATGCAGGCTACAGATCAGGCTTGCATTGCGTTGACGCGCCTCTTGCTGCAAGCTTGCCAGCGTTTGCTGTGCCAGCGTCGGGTCCAGTGCCGACAGCGGCTCATCCACCAGTAACAGCTGCGCATCGGACAGCAGCAAACGGGCAAGGCCACAGCGTTGGCGTTCGCCACCGGACAGTTGATCGACACGCGCATACAGCTTATGTTGCAGATGAAAACGCGCCAGAGCATCAAATGCCGCGCGGGGATCTGCAGGTCTGATCAGGCTACGTATGGCTTTTAGCAAAGACCAGTGCGGCAAACGCCCCGCCAGTACCGAAGTGACGACACGCTGACGGGCAGGCAGAGGCGGTGTTTGCGGCGCCAGAAATAACTGGCTGCGCAGTTGATGGCGTGCTGAGTGCGACAGTTGCCAGACGGGCCGTCCATTAAAAATCAATTCGCCTTGCGTTGGCTGACTGGCGCAGGCAAGGGTGTGCAGCAAAGTGGTTTTGCCAGCGCCGGACGGGCCGATGATGGCAATCTGCTCGCCTTGCTGTATCTGCAGGTTAATATCCTGCAGAGCAAACGATGCTGCTGGCTGTTGACGAAATAACTGCCTGCCACCGGACGCAGCAGTTTGCGGATGCCTGACGAACAAACTCCGCACGAGCACTTGCGGTTGCGGAGAACGCTCCATTATTTCAATAAACCGGCATTGTGAGCGGCTGCTTCAATTGCCTTGTAGTTTTCTGCTTTGGTTGGAATAAAACGGCTGGCGCGTTGCAGTTCCAGGATTTCTTTATCTTCAGCTTTGCTGGCATCCAGAGACAGGAATGCATCCGTGATTTTCTTGCGCAGTTCGGCTGGCATATCGGCGCGGACTGTCCAGTTGTAATCGAAGTAGCCGGGCGTTGTGTAAAACACGCGTACCTGTTTGGTATCGACTTTGTTCTGCGCTACCAGTTTGTCCCAGACCGAGATATTTAATGCACCAGCATCAACCTTGCCGCCGGAAACCGCGGCGACAGTCGCATCGTGCGCACCCGAAAACGCAATGCGCTTCAGATCGGTATCTGGATTGATTTTTGCCGCCAGCAAATAAGAACGCGGCATCAGATGACCGGAAGTCGACGATTCGGAACCGAAAGTGAAAGTCTTTCCTTTCAGGTCTTCCAGCTTGTGTATGTCTTTGTTGGTGGTGATGAAAACGGACTTGAATTTTTCATCCTCTTCACGTTGCACCAGCGGGATCACCTGATCTTTACTGCGTACTTTGGCTTGCACGAAAGTGAAGCCGCCAAACCAGACCATATCCAGTTTTTTATTGATCAGGCCTTCAACTGATGCCGCGTAATCGGTCACTGGAATGAATTCCACTTTCATGCCGGTTTTCTTTTCCAGATACGCGCCCAGAGGTTTGAATTTACGTTGCAATTCGGTTGGTGCTTCATCCGGAATCGCCGACACACGCAATACTTGCTGAGCTTGCGACTGCGCGATGCTGACCCCGCTGAAACCGAGCAGTCCCAGTAAACCGGCTGCGAGCAAAGCTGTACTGCGACGGCGCGAAGGGCGGGAAATATGTAAGGAATGAGTTGGCAACATGATTCTCTCTGTGTCGGTTGATTTGAGGATGGTAAGGATGATAGCCAGGCTGTCATTGCGCTTGCCGCTGGTTGCTTATTTAGTGCTTGTTTAGCTTTTTGATGACTTGACGATGCTTACTGCCGGACTAAAGAATCTTATGCCGCACTGTTTTTGCTCTGCGCTTGTTTCGTATTGTCAGCCGTTTGGGGTAACTGCGGCAGTTTCAGAAAAATTGCTTTGTTCCGGCCATTGTTTTTGGCGGCATACAGAGCAGCATCGGCTGTCTTCAGTAACAGCGCGGGATCGCTGCCATCTGCATTGCAATAGCAGCTGTAACCGATACTGATACTGACGTGCTCGCTGATCGGCGATTTCTCATGCCGGATCGCCAGATTGGCCACGGCGGCTCTGATTTTTTCGGCAAACTGTATGGCGCCTTCTTTGCTCATGTCCGGCATGATGACGATAAATTCTTCACCGCCAAAGCGCGCAATCGCATCACTGGCTCTGACCAACTGGCTTTTGAGTCCGGTTGCGACCTGTACCAAGGCTTTATCACCTGCGACATGACCATAGTGATCGTTGTAATCTTTAAAGAAATCAATATCGATCATGAAGACGGCCAGCGGGTTGTTCTGACGAATCGCATTTGCCAGCGCGATTTTGTAATGTTCGTCAAAAAAACGACGGTTGTAGATGCCGGTCAGGCTGTCGGTAGTGGCTTCTTTTTTGAGTATCTCAGAATGGGTACGCAGAATTTTTTCGCGTTTGATCGAGGCACTGGAATCAGAAATCTGTATCAGACACCAGCGCTCACCTTCGACGCTGAGCGGTGTCAGGGTGATGGACTGGTGCAGACGCTTTTTCTCTCCGGCTTCGTCGGCTTGCTCGAACAAGGCTAGCGGGAAACGGTGCAGGGCGTTTGATAACACGACCGGTAAGCCGTAATTCAGCGTGTTGCCGAGTGCAGTTAAAAAAGCACGTGTCGGCGCGTCTTCAAACGCCGCATTGATATGCAGCCCTTGCGCTTCGTCGGCACTGATGCCGCTGTGTTTTTCAACCCAGCCATTCCAGAGAACAACGTGTTGTTTTGCATTAACGACGATCAAACCCAAATTGATGGTCTTTAAAATTTCCACTGTTGCTGAGGGCGACAGCGGTAATACATCCGACATCAAATTTCTCCCAGATATCGTTCTATCTGAATGATCAGACTTTCAAGGGAAGTTGAACTTAACAAAAAGATCAAGTGGCCCTCGGAACGGCGTTTTTCGATCGCCAGATCAATGTGCAACAGTAAGACGTAAGGCTGTTTTTCGTCATCACTGACACGCCGGAATATTTCTTCGGTGGTGGCGACGGTGTAGTCAGGCAGTGAGCAGTCGAGCGGGATGTTGAGCATATCCGCCATGGCAGACAGGCAGGCATTCAGGATGATGTTGCCGAGTTCGCACATTGCTTCCTGCTCAAATTCGGCGAGGTCTTCCAGACTGATCTGCGAGCCCATCATATCGCGCACGATTTCGAGCGCATGTTCTTCTGTGAATAACAACAAGGCTTCAGCCTGAAACGAACCGCTGAAGGTCTGGTGCACAGTGCCAAAGCGATTGCTCTCAAGCGAGATGGCAGATAAATCCAGATCAGAAGATTTGCGGATTTCTACCGAAGGAACAGACAGCAGAACTTCGTCGCCAACGATTTCAGACAGGCTGGCCGCTGCTCTGCCGGCGCCGACATTGAAGACTTCGCTTAGTGCGTCGAGATGAAGTTCGCTCAGAGTGTTCATTATTCGCTCATGAAGTGATGGACAACGATCGCAATGGATTTTTCTGTGACTGGTTTTGCTACAAAAATAGCGCCGAGTGCATGCGCCCGTGTTTGCATAGTGTCTTGCACGTTCGCCGAGAAAATGGCGATACGCATGTGGGGATGGGCTTGCAATATCTGTTCTGCTGCATCGGTTCCCAGCATGCCTGGCATATTGATGTCCATGGTACAGAAATCCGGCGCGTGTTGCTCTACCATTTTGATTGCTTCCTCGCCTGAGGCTGCTTCGATAAATTCCCAGTCAGGCTGAACTGCTTTCACGTGGGCGCGGATAACCATGCGCGAGACTTTACTATCATCAACAATAAGTAATTTTTTCATATTTCACCGTTGCAATTCGGCAGTGAGGGGGATATCGGAAATTGGGGCTCATTTTACCTTACAGACTGATGATTTTCATCGCCTGATTTGTCGTTAATTTGTAGTTGCTTTAATTTTCGCCAAAGCGTTGTCCTGCTGATGCCAAGATGGGCGGCAACGGCGTCCCGCTGATAACCGAAACGCTGCATGATTTCTTCCAGCGTTTCCTGGTAGGCAGCCTGCATACCCGCTAACTGCTCTTCTACCTGAGGGATCTGATGGATGACTTTTGTCGTTTCGTTCGTCGTGATTCTGTCTGATAATTCCGGCAAGATTTTGCTGACAAACGCCGGACTCAGCGCCTGCAAGGGCTCTGCGGCGAGAAATAGTGCCAGTCTTTCCATCATGTTGCGCATTTCTCTGACGTTGCCGGGCCATCGGTAAGTTTCAAATAAGCTGGTGCAACTGCTGATTTCCGCATGCAGATTCGGATGAGGGCGGGCGCCCATCGCCGCCAGTGCATGTTTCAGACTCCATTCGGCCAGAGGCATGATGTCGGCGTGTCGCTCGCGCAGCGGTGGCAATTGCAGACGCAACACCGCAAGCCGGTAAAACAGGTCTGAGCGGAATTTTCCTTCTCTGATTCTGGCTTCCAGATCGCAATGCGTGGCGCTGATGATGCGCACATCAACCGCGACCGGCCGCACGCCGCCGACCCTGACGATTTCGCGCTCTTCCAGAACGCGCAGCAGACGGGTTTGCAGGTTCAGCGGCATTTCGCCGATTTCATCCAGAAATAAGGTGCCGCGATTGGCGGCTTCGAATAAGCCCGCATGACCGCCACGACGCGCACCGGTAAATGCGCCTTCGTCATAACCGAATAATTCCGATTCCAGCAGCGATTCCGCAATCGCACCGCAATTGACAGCAACAAAAGGCTGCCGCGCCCGTGGGCTTTCACTATGAATGGCTTGTGCGGCCAGTTCTTTACCGGTGCCGGTTTCGCCCTGCAGTAACACCGTAGCGGGCGAACGTGCAAATAAGCTGATCGCGCGGCGGGTATTTTCCATGATTGCCGACTCACCGCGCAGGTCATTGATCCCGTGTTTGGTGCGTAAGGCGTCTGCGGCCGGATGATGGCGACCGCGTTGTGATTCCAGGCGTGTCAGCCGGGCGATTTCGAGTGCATCGTCAAATGCCTGACGAATTGAGGTGGCCGAGTACATAAAAATACCGGTCAGACCCGCCTCGACGGCCAGATCGGTAATCAGCCCGGCACCGACGATCGCCTGAATGCCGCTGGCCTTGAGTTCGCTGATTTGCGCTCTGGCATCTTCTTCGGTGACGTAGGTGCGTTGTTCTATTTTGAAGCCAAACGTATTTTTAAAATCAGCCAGTTCGGGCATGGTTTCCTGATAGGTGATCAGACCAATTTCCTTGGATACCTTGCGGGCCCGCGCCAGCGCCTGCATGACGTCAAAGCCGCTGGCCTTAGCGGTGACAACAGGAATCGGCAGGCGGCTTTTCAGATACGCGGCATTCGAACCGGCGGCAACGACCGCATCGCAGCGCTCGATTTGCAGGCGTTCGCGGATGTGTTGTACCGCTTCCTCAAAACCCATATTGAGCGGAACGATATCGGCATTCGCATCGTATTCCACCATGATGTCGCGGAACATATCGAATAGGCGGGAAATCGATACCGTCCAGATCACGGGTTTGTCTTGTGTTTCGCGCGACGGCAATGGTGGTTGTTTCATATTTGTTTCAATCCTGAAAAACGTGTTTCATTTTTCGTTTTATGAAACATCATTATGAAACATTTCATACTGAATGTGCAATTGATTATTCTTAATCTGCGCTGTTTAAGTCCTTGATTTTTAACATTCCCGGTCTAAGCTGTTGCGATGCCGGCTGGTGCTGGCATGTTGATTGCAATAGACGCTGGCAACTTCATTAACCTGAAAGACATCAACGATATGAGCAACTACTCCGCAGGTGCCGCCTTCCGTAAGGCGATGCAAGAAGAATCCCCGTTACAAGTGGTCGGCGCGATCAACGCGAACCACGCTTTGCTGGCCAAGCGCGCTGGCTTCAAGGCTATTTATCTGTCCGGTGGCGGCGTCGCTGCCGGTTCTCTGGGTTTGCCTGATCTGGGTATTTCGAATCTGGATGACGTGCTGACCGATGTGCGCCGTATTACTGACGTGTGCGATCTGCCGTTGTTGGTCGATGTGGATACCGGTTTCGGTTCATCTGCGTTCAACGTGGCACGGACCGTGAAATCGATGATCAAATTCGGCGCTGCGGCGATGCATATTGAAGATCAGGTCGGCGCCAAGCGTTGCGGCCATCGTCCGAACAAAGAAATTGTCACCAAGCAGGAAATGGTTGATCGCATCAAAGCGGCAGTCGATGCGCGTACCGATGAAAATTTCGTGATTATGGCGCGTACCGATGCGCTCGCCGTCGAAGGTCTGGAAGCCGCGATTGATCGCGCTCAGGCTTGTGTTGAAGCCGGTGCCGACATGATTTTCCCGGAAGCGATTACCGAACTGGCGATGTACAAACAATTCGCTAATGCGGTCAAAGTACCTATCCTGGCCAACATCACAGAATTTGGTGCGACACCGTTATATACCGTCGAAGAACTGGCCGCAGTGGATGTCGGTCTGGTGTTGTATCCATTGTCCGCATTCCGCGCGATGAACAAAGCGGCAGAAAACGTGTACACCGCGATTCGCCGCGACGGTTCGCAAAAGAACGTGGTCGATACCATGCAAACCCGGATGGAATTGTACGAACGCATCAACTATCACGATTTCGAGCAAAAACTGGATGCCTTGTTTGCGCAGCAAAAGAACAAATAATTCCTTATTTTCTACCGGATTCCATTCATTTTAAAACCGTATAAAAACACATACCCCCCCTGTTTTTTTAAATAATTGCCTTATCCTCAGCAGACTCATTGGGCGTTAAAAAATACTGGGGGGAGTATCTAATTATCTCAGGAGAGCACCATGACCGAAGCAGTTCCTTTCAAACCAAAGAAATCCGTTGCCTTGTCCGGCGTGACTGCGGGTAATACCGCTTTGTGTACCGTGGGTAAAACCGGTAACGACCTGCATTACCGTGGTTACGATATTCTCGACGTGGCCGATGCCTGCGAGTTTGAAGAAATCGCCCATTTGCTGGTGCACGGTAAGTTGCCGACAGTCGCCGAACTGCACGCCTACAAAGCGAAACTGAAAGCATTGCGCGGCTTGCCTGCGAATGTGAAAGCAGCGCTCGAATGGCTGCCAGCATCGTCGCATCCTATGGACGTGATGCGTACCGGTGTTTCCGCACTGGGTTGCGTTTTGCCGGAAAAAGATGACCACAACACACCGGGCGCACGCGATATCGCTGATCGCCTGATGGCGTCGCTGGGCTCCATGCTGCTGTACTGGTATCACTACAGCCACAACGGCAAACGCATAGAAACCGAAACTGACGACGAATCGATCGGTGGCCATTTCCTGCATCTGCTGCACGGCCAGAAGCCCAGCAAGCTGTGGGAAAAAGCGATGCATACCTCACTGATTCTGTATGCGGAGCATGAATTCAATGCATCAACATTTACCGGTCGTGTCATCGCCGGTACCGGTTCCGATATGTATTCTGCGATCACTGGCGCAATCGGCGCATTGCGTGGTCCTAAGCATGGCGGCGCGAATGAAGTCGCGTTTGAAATTCAGAAACGCTACGACAATCCGGATGAAGCAGAAGCCGATATCAAAAAACGCGTTGAAAATAAAGAAGTCGTGATCGGCTTTGGTCACCCTGTCTACACGATCTCTGATCCACGTAACAAAGTGATCAAAGAAGTCGCGCGCAATCTGTCGAAAGATGCGGGTGCTATGAAGATGTACGACATTGCTGAACGTCTGGAAACAGTGATGTGGGACATCAAAAAAATGTTCCCGAATCTGGACTGGTTCTCTGCTGTGTCGTATCACATGATGGGCGTGCCAACAGCGATGTTCACACCATTGTTCGTGATCGCCCGCACATCCGGCTGGGCGGCACACATCATAGAACAGCGTATCGATAACAAGATCATTCGTCCTAGCGCAAATTATGTCGGTCCTGAGGACTTGAAATTTGTGCCGATCAAGAGCCGTAAATAATCTGTCATTTGTCTGAGGTGCTGATGCTGCTTACTCATGTGTAACAGCATCAGCGCATAAAAGAGGGCAAAGACGCAGCAAGAGATTGCCACGCGTTTCGCTCCCGGAACATCCATTCTTCCTGAATAAGCCATGAACACTGCAAACCGCAAACCACTCCCCGGCACCCAACTGGATTTTTTCGACGCCCGTGCGGCAGTCGAAGCGATTCAACCCGGCGCCTACGACAAACTGCCCTACACCTCACGCGTACTGGCTGAAAATCTGGTGCGTCGTTGCGACCCGGCAACCCTGACTGACTCTCTGAAACAGTTCATCGAACGCAAACGCGAACTCGATTTTCCGTGGTTTCCGGCGCGTGTGGTCTGTCACGATATTCTGGGTCAGACTGCGCTGGTTGATCTGGCGGGTTTGCGTGATGCGATTGCAGAGCAGGGCGGTGATCCGGCGCAAGTCAATCCGGTCGTACCTGTGCAACTGATCGTCGATCACTCGTTGGCAGTGGAATGCGGTGGTTTTGATCCTGACGCGTTCGCCAAAAACCGTGCGATTGAAGATCGTCGTAATGAAGACCGGTTTGACTTCATTAACTGGACAAAAAAAGCCTTCAAAAATGTCGATGTGATCCCACCGGGTAATGGCATCATGCACCAGATCAATCTGGAACGGATGTCGCCAGTGATTCATGCGAAAGATGGCGTGGCATTTCCTGATACGCTGGTCGGTACCGACAGCCACACGCCACACGTCGATGCGCTGGGCGTGATCGCGATCGGTGTTGGCGGTCTGGAAGCAGAAAACGTCATGCTGGGCCGCGCATCGTGGATGCGTTTGCCGGATATCATTGGCGTTGAACTCTCTGGCCGTCCACAGCCAGGCATCACCGCAACAGACGTAGTGCTGGCAATGACTGAATTCCTGCGCAAGCAAAAAGTGGTGGGCGCCTACCTAGAATTTTACGGCGCTGGCGCTGCTGCGCTGACGCTCGGTGATCGCGCGACGATTTCGAATATGGCTCCAGAATACGGTGCGACAGCAGCGATGTTCGCGATCGATCAGCAAACCATCGATTATCTGAAACTGACAGGCCGTAGCGATGAGCAGGTGAAACTGGTCGAGACTTATGCGAAAGCCGCCGGTCTGTGGGCAAACAGTCTGATCAACGCTGAGTACGAACGTGTATTGACATTCGATTTGTCCAGCGTGGTGCGCAATATGGCTGGTCCTTCGAATCCACATGCACGTGTTGCAACAGCCGATCTGGCTGCCAAAGGTATCGCTGCGCAATGGGATGATGTGCCAGGACAAATGCCGGATGGCGCTGTGATTATTGCCGCCATTACCAGCTGCACCAACACCAGCAATCCGCGTAATGTGATTGCCGCAGCACTGCTGGCACGTAACGCTAACCGACTCGGGCTGACCCGCAAACCGTGGGTGAAATCATCACTGGCGCCAGGCTCCAAAGCGGTTACGTTGTATCTGGAAGAAGCTGGTTTGATGGACGATCTGGAAAGGCTGGGCTTCGGCGTGGTGGCCTATGCCTGCACGTCTTGCAACGGCATGTCCGGCGCGCTTGATCCTGTGATCCAGCAAGAAATTATAGATCGCGATTTATACGCGACTGCCGTGTTATCCGGTAACCGTAATTTCGATGGACGTATCCATCCGTATGCAAAGCAAGCATTCCTCGCTTCGCCACCGTTGGTCGTTGCGTATGCGATTGCCGGCACGATACGCTTTGATATCGAGAAGGATGTTTTGACTGTCGTTGATGGCAAAGAAATCCGTCTGAAAGATATCTGGCCTACCGATGAAGAAATTGATGCGATTGTGAAATCCAGCGTCAAGCCTGAAATGTTCCGTCAGGTGTACGAGCCTATGTTTGCGATTCAGGCCGACAACGGTGAGAAAGTCAGCCCGCTGTACGACTGGCGTCCACAAACGACGTATATCCGTCGCCCACCGTACTGGGAAGGCGCGCTCGCTGCGCCACGCACGATGACGGGTATGCGTCCTTTGGCGGTATTGGGCGACAATATCACGACAGATCATTTATCACCATCGAATGCGATCATGCTCGACAGTGCGGCGGGTGCTTACCTCGCCAAAATGGGTTTGCCGGAAGAAGACTTCAATTCCTACGCAACCCATCGCGGCGATCATCTGACAGCGCAGCGCGCGACCTTTGCGAATCCGACATTGAAGAATGAAATGGTGCAGGTCGATGGCAAAGTCAAAGCCGGTTCGCTGGCGCGTGTGGAGCCGGAAGGCAAAGTGACCCGCATGTGGGAAGCGATTGAAACCTATATGGAGCGTAAGCAGCCGTTGATCATTATTGCTGGCGCGGATTATGGTCAGGGTTCATCACGTGACTGGGCCGCTAAAGGTGTGCGTCTGGCGGGTGTGGAAGCGATTGTGGCTGAAGGTTTCGAACGTATCCATCGTACGAATCTGGTCGGTATGGGCGTATTGCCTCTCGAATTCAAACCAGGCGTGAACCGCCTGACGCTGAATATCGATGGTAGCGAAACGTTTGATGTCGTTGGCGAACGCACACCACGCGCCATGCTGACGCTGATCATTCATCGTAAAAACGGTGAACGCGTCGAAGTGCCAGTCACCTGCCGCCTGGATACAGCAGAAGAAGTCTCGATTTATGAGGCCGGTGGCGTGTTACAGCGCTTTGCACAAGACTTTTTGGAATCGACGAAGAAAGTGTAATTGATGAAATAAGCCCTTCTCCCGCAAGCGGGAGAAGGGTTGGGATGAGGGCGATTGATCAATTGCAAATTTAAATAAGTACTTTATTTTGAGTTTACTGTGGATTTACTCCAGAGCTAATTTTCAAACTCAACGACCCTCACCCTACCCTCTCCCGCTCGCGGGAGAGGGAGCCTAAAACCAAGTACAGAAGGAAATGATGAATCATCCAGCCCAAATTAAAATCCCCGCGACGTATATCCGTGGCGGTACCAGCAAAGGCGTGTTTTTCCGTTTGCAGGATTTGCCGCAGGCGGCGCAAGTGCCCGGTGCTGCGCGTGACGCGATTCTGTTGCGCGTGATAGGCAGCCCCGATCCTTACGGCAAACAAATCGACGGCATGGGCGGTGCGACATCCAGCACCAGCAAGACCGTGATTCTGTCGAAAAGCACGAGAGCTGATCACGATGTCGATTACCTGTTCGGTCAGGTGTCGATAGATAAGGCTTTTGTTGACTGGAGCGGCAATTGCGGCAATCTGTCGGCAGCGGTCGGTTCCTTCGCGATCAGCGCCGGTCTGGTGGATGCGAGTCGTGTTCCGCAAAACGGCGTTGCCGTAGTACGCATCTGGCAAGCGAATATCAGTAAAACTATCATCGCTCATGTGCCAATCACGAATGGCGAAGTGCAGGAAACCGGTGATTTTGAACTCGACGGCGTAACTTTTCCTGCCGCTGAAGTGCAGCTCGAATTCATGGATCCGGCTGCAGATGAAGAAGGCGCTGGCGGTTCCATGTTCCCGACTGGGAATCTGGTCGATGATCTGGACGTGCCCGGTATCGGTACGTTGAAAGCGACGATGATCAATGCCGGTATTCCGACGATATTTGTGAACGCCGAAGCGATAGGTTATACCGGTACCGAATTGCAGGATGCAATTAACAGTGACCCTGCGGCACTCGCTAAGTTCGAGACTATCCGCGCTTACGGAGCGGTACGCATGGGCTTGATCAAGCATATTGATGAAGCGGCTCAACGCCAGCATACGCCGAAGGTGGCGTTTGTTGCAAAACCGCAATCGTATGTTTCTTCCAGTGGCAAGCAAGTCAATGCAACGGAAATCGATTTGTTAGTGCGCGCTTTGTCGATGGGCAAACTACACCACGCGATGATGGGGACAGCAGCGGTTGCGATCGGTACTGCGGCAGCGATTCCCGGCACTCTGGTGAATTTGGCTGCCGGTGGTGGTGAGCGCACTGCGGTGCGCTTCGGACATCCATCCGGCACCTTGCGGGTCGGTGCGGAAGCAACGCAGGTGAATGGTGAATGGACAGTCAAAAAAGCCATCATGAGCCGTAGTGCACGCGTGCTGATGGAAGGCTGGGTTCGTATTCCCGGCGATACGTTCTGATTTTACACATCATCATATGTCAACTGACCGCACAATCCGCTTCGTCATGACGACGACTCTCTTGTTGAAAGAGTGTCGTCGTGCGGTGTTGCGGTTGGTTTTTTCCTACCTGCGGTCTTATCAACCATGGCTGGCAGGAACTCTGGAAAGATCATGCAAATGCTCACATTCGCATCGCTCGTCAAGCACAGAAACAACGCAGAACAATCAGACGCGACCCGTTAAACGGTCGCGTTTTTTCTTGGTCGCTTACATAAAACTTACAGGTTCATTCGCATTTCGCTGACCCGGAATGCAGCACAATAAAAAACAGGAGAGAGTATGTCTTACGCAGCGTTTTATCAGCAATCGATACAAAATCCAGAATCATTCTGGGATGATCAGGCCAAATTGATCGACTGGCACAAACCTTACCAGCAGGTGCTTGATCACAGCCAGCCGCCATTTGCCAAATGGTTTGTCGGCGGTGAAACGAATCTTTGCTATAACGCGGTTGATCGCTGGGTTGCAACGCAGCCGGATAAAGCGGCACTGATTGCGATTTCTACCGAAACCAATACGGAGAAAGTGTATAGCTTTGCTGAGTTGCATCAGGAAGTGCAACGTATGGCGGCGATTATGTTGTCGCTGGGCGTGCAGCGCGGTGACCGTGTTCTGATTTATATGCCTATGATTGCAGAGGCCGCGTTTGCGATGCTGGCCTGTGCCCGTATCGGTGCCGTGCATTCAGTAGTGTTCGGTGGCTTTGCTTCAAAAAGTCTGGCAACCCGTATTGACGATGCCAAGCCGGTACTGGTTGTTTCAGCGGACGCAGGTATGCGTGGTGGTAAGGCTGTTCCATATAAGCCATTGTTGAATGATGCGATTGAGTTAGCTGAACATAAGCCGGCACATGTGTTGATTGTGAATCGTGGTCTTGATGCAATGACGCTGGTTGCGGGACGCGACGTCGACTACGCTGCACTGCGTGCACAACATATGCAGACACCGGTACCGGTAACTTGGCTGGAATCAAATGAGATGTCGTATGTGCTGTATACATCGGGAACGACTGGCAAACCGAAAGGCGTGCAGCGCGATGTCGGTGGTTATGCGGTGGCGTTGGCTGCATCGATGAAGCATATCTATTGCGGCAATGCCGGTGAAACCTACTTTGCGACATCCGATATCGGCTGGGTAGTCGGACATTCTTACATCGTCTATGGCCCGCTTATCGCAGGCATGGCGACGATTATGTACGAGGGCACACCGATTCGTCCTGATGCGGGTATCTGGTGGAGCATCGTTGAAAAATACAAAGTCACGCGCATGTTTTCTGCACCGACGGCAATTCGTGTGCTGAAAAAACATCCGCCTGAACTGATGAAGAAATATGATTTATCTTCATTGAAGGCTTTGTATCTGGCGGGTGAGCCGCTGGATGAAACAACTTCAAGCTGGATTGCGACCGAGCTAGGCGTGCCGATTATCGACAATTACTGGCAGACAGAAACCGGCTGGCCGATTTTGTCGGTTGCCCGCGCCATTGAAAATACGCCGACACGGTTGGGTAGCCCCGGTGTCGCGATGTATGGTTACAACGTTCAGATCATTAATGAAATGACTGGTGCCGAATGCGGCCCGAATGAAAAAGGCGTCGTTGCGATTCGCGGCCCTTTGCCGCCGGGTTGTATGCAAACGGTGTATGGCGATGATCAGCGTTTCGTCAGTACCTATTGGGCAAATTTTGCGCATGATCAGTTGTATTCAACTTTTGACTGGGGTATTAAAGACGAAGATGGTTATTACTTCATTCTCGGACGTACTGATGATGTGATTAATGTCGCTGGTCATCGTCTTGGTACGCGAGAAATCGAAGAGAGTATTTCCAGTCATCCGCAGATTTCTGAAGTTGCTGTGGTCGGCATCGAAGATAAACTCAAAGGGCAGGTTGCTGTCGCCTTCGCGACACTGAAGCATCCTGATGCCGCGACGACGCCAGAGCAAAAGCATGCATTGGAAGCGGAAGTAATGGCTGTTGTAGATAAGCAACTTGGTGCGGTTGCCAGACCATCCCGTGTGTATTTTGTCGGGATGTTGCCTAAAACCCGTTCGGGTAAATTACTGCGTCGCTCAATACAGGCGATTTGCGAGGGCAGGGATGCGGGTGACCTGACAACGATTGAAGATCCTCATTCATTAGCGCAAATAAAGGATGTGGTTGGTCAGAAGGTGTAGTCAGATGTTCTCAGCATAAAAAGAGGTGGATATGCATAGACCGCATATCCACCTCTTTTTTTACTGTTGTTGTTTTACACCAGCAAGGCCGATGTCAGGCTGCTGACTTCTTCGTCAGACTCTTCCAGTATGCTGTTGAGCGTGCCGTCGCCGACAACAAAATCGATTTCAGATGCGAATTGTTCTGCTTCCGCATAAGAATTGTAGTCAAAAGGGGATTTTGTTCTGGCCAGCTCATTCGCCAGTAAGATGGTATCGCCCAGCGTTTCTGGCGGCATCGCGCGCAAGCCAAACCATAGCGCCTCCAGCGCTTCGACTACGGTTGGCGGTAGTTGCAGAGTCTGGATGACAGCACGGCCAATAATCGCTTCGCTTGAATCACCTTCGTCCTCATCCAGCGGATCTTCAGACACCGATTTTTCGCTTGTTTCTATGATGGGATATTCGATTTCGAGTAAAGATGGGAATTCTTCGGCACGTGATAACAGATAGAAATTACCGACTTCATGCACGATACCAGCGAACATCGCTGTCTCTGGATCAACTTTCGTGATTTTGCGTGCAATGACCCGCGACAGGGCGGCAACTTGCGCCGAGTGTTCCCACAGCGTGCTGACCATGCCCTGAATACGTCTGTCTTTGCTGCTTCCGGCTAACTGCCGGACCACAATCGACGCCACTATTGCGTTCAGGGTGGCAAACCCAACACGGTTGATCGCTGCTTTCACGTTGTTGACGACATTGCCCCTGCTATACGCTGCAGAGTTTGCCGTTGCCACCACGCGTGCCGCCAGCAGCGGTTCATTCAGTACCAGCCTGGCAGCAAGATCTGCTGAACATTCGGGGTCTTTGATCGCTTGTTGAATTTTTACGGATGCCGCGATATTCGTAGGGAATACCAGGTCGCCGTTGTTGGCTTGTTCAACAATGTATTTAAGCGCTGTGGATCTGTTCATCGCAGAGGTCATGTTGGTTAAACGTCGCTGATGTTTCCGGTTTGCGTTTGCCTGCTACACCACCGGAGAAAGAAAACTCGATTTAAAACTCGATTTACTGCTTCTGTCACCGTTGCTGTGGCTCAGCCCCAAATACCATTCATTACATTGTAAGTGTTAATTTTAACAATGAAGTTATGAGGCAATGAATATCATTGCCTCATTCTGCTCGACTTGACACTGAAGGTCAATCAAGCTTCTGTAAAAATACGTAAATGTTTCTTCGTTTATTTCATTTGCTTCTGATCATTGATCCACTTCAATACCTTTGTTTCAAGCAAGGATAGTGGCAGCGTGCCGTCGCTCAATACGACATTGTGGAAACGTCGCAAATCAAAACGATCGCCCAGTGCTGCCTGAGCTTTCTGGCGTAACTCCATGATTTTGAGTGAACCTATCTTATATCCTAATGCCTGACCTGGCCACGCCATATAGCGTTCTATACATTGGCGTGAAACGGCCTCACTGTATCCCAGTGTCTGTTGCAGATATTGGATTCCCTGTTCGCGGGTCCAGCCTTTGGCGTGCATGCCGGTATCGACAACCAGTCTGGTCGCGCGCAGCATTTCATCACTCAGATGACCGTAATAGGCCGCGGGGTCATTTTCAAACAAACCCATTTCACGCCCCAGGGTCTCTGCATAAAGCGCCCAGCCTTCTGTGTAGGCATTATTACCACCGACCTTGCGGAATTTCGGTACATCCAACTCCTGTAAGGTCGCGAGATGAAAATGATGACCCGGTTGTCCTTCGTGCAGGAATAAGGTTTTCATTCCTGTGGTGGCGTAATCCTCCGGCTTATTTATGACCGCCCAGAATACGCCGGGGCGAGAGCCATCAATGGCCGGCGCTGTGTAGTGATCGGATGCTGTTGCGCGGCTGATTTCTGGTTCAGGGCGAATTTCCAATGCTGCTTTTGGCGTTTTCTCAAAGAATTCCGGCAGCTTTTGTCTGACAATGCCATCAATCGCAATATAAGCGTCGAGCACTTCTTTTTCGGTTTTGAATGGGCGGTAGCTTGTTTGCGCTTCCATCCATTCAGGCAGGGATTCAGGTGAGCCCTGATAACCGAGTTTTGGCCCAAGTATTGCGTATTCACGCTGGATGCGGGCGACTTCTTTAAGGCCGGTCGCATGAATTTGTTCTGGTGTCAGGTGCGTTGTCGTCTGATCCTCAACCCATGCCTGATACCACTGTGCGCCACCCGGCAATGCACTCCATCCTGTGCTGTCGCGGCTTGCAGGTAGATACTCGTCTTTCAGGAATTGATTAAAGCGGCGTAGTGCTGGTAGTACTTGTTCTTGTATCGCGGATTGATAGTCTTTGCTCAAACGCAGTTTGTCTGCCTCGGTGAATTCAGCCGGAAAATTTTTAACCGGAAGATAGTATGGATGTTCGGTTGCCTGATCCGTTACCAGTTGCGAGAACTGAGGCAACATTGAAATCACCAGTGCTTTTGGCAGCACGATCTTACGACGCATTCCTTCGCGCATATTGGTGCTCGCCTGTTGCAACCATTCTGGTAACTGCCGGATCCGCTTCAGATAATTGTCGTATTGGGGAACGGTCTTCAATAATTGCGCACTTTGTCCACTGGCGAAATGTGCCAGCGTCAGCGGCACGTTGTCCATTTGATTTACTGGCATGAGCCTGTCGTCAAATTTCGACATGCGAATTGCGGCTGCGATTTCAAATTGCAGGCAATCATAAGTGACCTGGTCTGGTGTGCTCAGTGCATTGCGCCGGATAGCCGACAGTGCTTTTGATATCTGGCTTAACTGGGCTATTTGTTTTGCCTTGATTGCCGGATTTAATGTCTGCGGCAATTTGTCGTCGTAGCGGCTGTCGCCGTTATAGGTCGCGGCTATCGGTTCAAATTTAGCCTGGATTTCGTAATAACGCTCTGCCAGTGCCGCCAGTTTTTTTGCTGCGGTGACTGGATGCGCCTGATGAGGTTGATCAGCGACTGAAGATGGCTGACTTTCTGCATGCGCCATCGGCATGCCCGTACCCAGCCAGCAGATGCTGAGGGCAAGCACAGATAAAGAGATTGAACGACGTAACATGTGATGATGTCCTGAAAAATAGTATATGCCAGCGCTTTCAGTAAGGAGTAAGTGGTGTTTCAACTGGCGAGTCTGCCCGCTATTTTATGTCAGCACTTGACTTTGTTCCGAGTAATTTATTGTCATCACCGTGCTGACTTATTTCTCTGAAACTTCTTCAGGTAAAATCAGGCTTAACCGAATTACCTCAGGAATGTTGATGAAGCTTGCTACTCTTAAAGATGGATCGCGTGACGGGCAATTAGTGGTCGTGGCCAGGGATTTAAAAACGGCCTGTATCGCGGACGGTATTGCGCCAACATTGCAACGTGCGCTGGACGATTGGAATTTCATTGCTCCCCAACTCGGTGAGTTGTATGACAGATTAAACGCTGGCAGAGCGGTGAATAGTTTTGAGTTTGAGCCGCAGAATTGCATGGCTCCGTTGCCGCGCGCTTTTCAATGGGCGGATGGTTCATCGTATGTGAATCACGTTGAGCTGGTGCGCAAAGCCCGAAACGCTGAAATGCCGGATAGTTTTTGGCATGATCCTTTGATGTATCAGGGCTGCAGTGATGATTTTATCGGGCCTTGCGACGACATCGTTACGCGCTCGGCGGAATGGGGAATTGATTTTGAAAGTGAAATCGCGGTCATCACTGGCGACGTACCAATGGGCGTGAAAGTGCAGCATGCAGGTGAAGCGATACGCTTACTGATGCTGGTGAACGACGTCTCGCTGCGGAATCTGATTTCGGCTGAACTGGCAAAAGGATTCGGTTTTTTGCAGTCTAAGCCCGCGACCAGTTTTTCTCCGGTAGCAGTAACGCCTGATGAATTGGGTGACGCGTGGAAGGATGGGAAAGTTCATCTGCCGCTGAGATCCAGCTGGAACGGTAATCTTGTCGGGCAGCCTAATGCAGGCGTGGATATGGTGTTTTCTTTCCCGCAATTGATTACCCATTTGTGTAAAACACGGAATGTGCGAGCCGGTTCCATCGTTGGTTCGGGAACCGTATCGAATAAGGATGCTGCAAAGGGATATAGCTGTATCGCTGAAAAACGTGCACTGGAGATGATCGCAACCGGTGAGCCCCTGACGCCGTTCATGCAATATGGCGACAGCATTAAAATCGAAATGCTGGATAAGAATGGAAAATCAATTTTTGGTGCGATTGAGCAAAGTGTTGTTGAGGCGGACGGAGTCTGATATGCCGCGTGTTTATTGAGTAAGAGCTGCGTGGACAGTAAACTTGCGCCATCTGTTTTAATACACTTTCTCGACTAAAAAAACAGCGATGCCGTCTAGCATCGCTGTTTTTCATTATTGCCTGCCCAACTGAAAGAAAATATTTCTTGCGCCATTCTGCCCGAAAGCAAAACCGAGGTAGATAGGGCCGATAAAGCTGTTAAATCCGGCAAACAGACTCATGCTTTTACGTAAAGATGCGGCCGTTATTTCTTTGCTGGTGTTCCAGGTATTGCCAGCTTCTAATGATGTGCCGAGGAACAGGCTTTGTCCCGCCATTTCAAAATTCACAGCACGTAATAAATAAGTGGCGCTGCCATACAACATGTAGTTGCCGCTGAACTGATCCGGCTGATATGCGGAAAGCTTTTGAAATCCGCCGAGCATAGAACCTATTCCCCGGATTTGCGCATCGTTCTGAAATAAACCTGCTGCGCTGAGCTTCAGATTGACGCTATGGTTGTTGACGCTCTTGGCCCATATCGCATTCAGGTTCAGTTCCTGGTAAGTTTTCTTAGGACTGTTTAAACCAACAAACAGGCTACTGTCGAATTTGTAGCCTTCACGTGGAAAACTGGGGTCGCTGAGCTGATCGATGATGACGTTGGTTTTGATGCCTACCTGCTGCAAGTCGGCGCTGGGCAGGCTGCCATTTGACTGACTACCATCCAGATTATTGATAAGTAAGCCGCCGAGCTTAGGACGAACGCTGTAACTATTAAAATTCACGCCGACCCGGGCTTCGCCCAGAACGCTTTGTTCGCCGATACGGAAGGCGAGATCAACGCCAGCCTTTTCCGATCGCAAAGTGTATTCTGCGAGTCTGACATTGTCTTTATAGTAGTTCAGCGTATTTTCGTTGTAGGCAAGATAGGGGGATATATACATGCCCTCACGTTCAAAAAGAGGCTGACGCAATTCTGTGCGCAAGTTGATCATGTTGCCGAATTCGATATCGTTTCGCCATTCAAGACCACCTGCGGTCAGCCAAGGGCGGCGATGGCCTACTTGCAGTCTGTATCCGCCAGCACCTTCAAAGCCGCTGGAGAGGCTCAGGCCGAAACGCAGGAAGTGTGGCCCCCAGTTTCGTCCCGTTGCGTTGATGCGTATGCCATATTCGTCACCACGCTGAACGAGTTCGTGGTTGATACTGTCAAATTCACGCGCATTGTTCAGAATGGCGAGCTTGCGATTGATTTCTTCAGCGTCGTACATTGTGCCGACTTTAATCGATAACTGACGCCGGATGTCGCTCTCAGGGATCGCACCGTTGGTTTCAATGTCAACAAAGCCTATACGTAGCGGGGGGAGTTGTGGGTTCAAACGCAGTTGCTGGGTAGCTGTATGCAGATGATCTGGCAACTGTAATGCGACAAGTTTGGCGGCGATATTCTGTGTTGCTTTCTCTCCGATGGCCGTGGCTTCTTTTGAACGGTCAAAATCCATGAAGCCGATATTACCCAACTGAGGTTCAATCAGAACGTCTTCCGGGCGGAGCAGGCCTTTTTGTACGTTGACATTTTGTTCGGTCAGGATATTCACCATCTGCTGGCTGACATTGAACAAAGTTTGTAGCTGATCTCTTGGCATTAATGGTGTGCCGATATTCACTGCGATGATGATATCTGCACCCATGTCGCGTGCAATATCGACTGGCAGATTGCGCACCAGACCGCCGTCGGATAATAATTTTCCGTCTATTTCTATCGGTGCAAAGACGCCAGGCGCAGCCATGCTGGCGCGCACCGCTTTGTGCAATGAGCCTTTGTTGAAGACGATCATTTTTCCGGTTTCGAGATCGGTTGCAACCGCTCTGAATGGAATCGGCAGGTTATCAAAGTTGATATCGGGTGGCAGGTGGGCGGTCCAGTTTTGCAACAGCTCCTGAAACTGACTGGCTTGCACAACACCTGCAGGCAACTTGACACCATTCGCACTCAGCCCCAGGGTGGCGCCCAGTGGATATTGCTCGTCTTCTTCTCGGACGGACTGTGGCAGAAGGCGGCGATCAACCCGGTCGAGCGCGATATCATTGAGTTTCAGGCTTGCCAGTCTTTTTTCTATTTCTGTGGCAGGCAGGCCTGCCGCATACAGACCACCGACAACCGCACCCATGCTGGTTCCTGCAATGCAGTCTATGGGAATATGCATTGCTTCCAGTTGTTTTAACACGCCGATATGCGCAAAACCACGGGCACCGCCACCGGATAATACCAGGCATATTTTAGGTGCTTTGGTTTGCAGATGCTGCACGGTAGTGCTTTCTGCGCGTGCATCATGCATACTTAAAATGAGGTTTGCCCACGAAAGTAAACTGATAAAAAGCAGTTTCCAACAAAATGAAAGTCGATTGAGCATGGAATTCTTGTCTTGGTCTCTATATACTGCTGGAAGTATATCAACTTAGCTTTTTTAAATTTAAAAGCATAAGCCAACTATTTAGCGCTCCCCATGAACTTACATCAATTACGTTTTGTACGAGAAGCCGTCAGGCAGAATTTTAATCTGACTGAGGCGGCGAAAGCTTTATTTACTTCGCAACCAGGTGTTTCAAAGGCAATTATCGAGTTGGAAGAAGAGTTGGGGGTTGATATATTTACCCGCCATGGCAAGCGGATACGTGGTTTGACTGAGCCCGGTCGGGCGGTGTTGAAATCGGTAGAACTGATCATGCAAGAGATCGATGGTCTCAAGCGCATAGGCAAGGAATACGCAGCGCAGGACAGCGGCAGCTTTACCATCGCCACAACGCATACTCAGGCACGTTATGCCTTACCCAAGGTGGTGCAGGCGTTTATGCAAAAGTATCCAAAGGTGCGTTTGTCTTTGTTGCAGGGGAATCCCAAGCAAATTGCTGAGATGGTCATGCGCGATCAGGCCGATCTCGTCATCGCGACAGAGTCTATCTCTGGTTTTGATGGCTTAATCTCTTTGCCTTGCTATCAGTGGGAGCACGTGGTGATCGTGCCGCCCGAGCATCCTTTGTTAAAGCTGAAGAATGTGACGCTGGAAGAAATTGCGCATTATCCTCTGGTTACTTACGACTCTGCTTTCGCAGGACGCAGCAAAATTGATCATGCATTTCAGTTGCGGGATTTAAAACCCGATGTGTTATTGGAAGCGATTGATGCCGATGTGATTAAGACCTACGTCGAATTAGGCATGGGCATAGGTATCATTGCCGGTATGGCTTTTGATGCGGAGCGCGATAAGCATCTGCGGGCAATCCCGGTTGGCCATTTGTTTGGTATGAATGTGTCCCGCGTCGCGATCAAGCAGGGCGCTTATTTGCGCAGCTATATTTACACCTTTATTGAATTGCTGAATCCGACTCTGACACGCAAGATGGTCGATAGCGTTTTGCAAGGCAATAAAGATAATTACGATTTGTGATTCTCGCACCGAGACTTTCGGTTCCCGGATGGTCTGAAGTGAAGTCCATGAAGCGGGATGAGTTGTTAAAAAATTTGACTAGATTAGAAATAAGTATGATTGAAAACACCATGCGTGATTATTATGCTCAGCGCGCCAACACTCTTGAGCAGATTTACCAGCATCCTGAACGTCAGCAGGATTTACTGGATATGCAGCAACGCATTGCTGACCTATTGAAAAACCATAAAGTAATCGAAGCGGCTTGCGGTACCGGTTACTGGACAGAAAAATATGCCCCATCTGCTGAGTCTGTATATGCGACCGACGTGAATCAGGTGATGCTGGATATTGCGCAGACTAAGAGTTACCCTTCCGATAAAGTTCATTTCGGTATTGCGGATGTGTTCGATTTGCCAGAAGCAAAAGCGGGTGAATACACCGCCTGTTTTGCCGGTTTTTTATGGTCGCACATCAAGCGCGAACAGCAGACTGATTTACTGGCAAAGTTGAGTCGGGGGGCAGGTAAGGGTAGTTTGCTGGTATTGATAGACAATATTTACGTAGAGGGAAGTAGTACTCCGATTGCGCGTACTGATGCTGAGGGAAATACCTACCAACTCCGCACGCAGGAAGACGGTAGCCGGGTTGAGATAGTAAAAAACTTTCCGACTGACAGTGCGTTGCGGAAAAAATTTGCACCTGCTGTTCGGGATATTCGTATTTACAGAAATGAACACTACTGGTTGCTCAGTTGCATCCTTAAGTGACAGGCCGCTATTCTAGTATTGATCCTCCATTGTTTCCCGATTCTTTCCTATGCTACATTGCGGGTCATTTCAATAAAAGGAGCAGACATGGATTTGCAAGCTTGCACAGAAACGATACGTTCTAAAGTTGGTGATAACAGTGGGCTGAACGCTACTTTGAAATTCGACTGCGGTGCCGATGGCGTCGTTTTCGTTGATGCAGTCGCATCCCCAAACACTGTCTCCAATGAAAACAAAGAAGCCTCCTGCACGATCACGATCGCATTGGCTGATTTAGCCGCATTGCTGACCGGACAGTTAAATCCTATGAATGGCTTTATGATGGGTAAGCTGAAAGTGGCGGGCGATATGGGTGTGGCTATGCGTTTGCAAACTGTCGTCTAAGACCCAGCGGGCAAGTTCGTTTTGCCAGACAGAGCCGCAGATCGTTATTGATGCTGCGGCTTTTTTTTATGTTGTGGCGAGCGAGGTGAATATGGATGAAGTCAAAAGCAGGCAAATCTACGTGCAACCATCAGGCTGGCAATGTGCTGCCGGACCTGGCGACAGCTTGCTGGAGGCTGCCTTGTTGTCCGGGGTGCGTTTGCCTAATTCATGTCGAAACGGAACCTGTCGGACCTGTATGTGTAAGCTGCTGCAAGGTTCCGTTTCTTATCGGATAGAGTGGCCGGGTTTGAGCGCAGACGAAAAATCAGAAGGATGGATACTTCCATGCGTTGCCCTCGCCGAAAGTGATGTCACTCTTGATGCTCCTGGTGCCGTTAAGGTTTTGTAGTGGAGATGAAATCGGTTTTGGCATTGCTGCAAAGTTTGATGCCCGCATCTCCCTGCTGCCAGCAAGGTGTTGTAGCTTCTGGTGCCGGAATGGGGACGCCGTCCGGATTGATTTTTGCCAGCCGCGTATCCCAGGCCTTGACACCGGATTTGTTGAGCTCCAGCCTGGTTATCCAGCCGCGAGTCTGTGGCTCATTGTCTAATTCATCGATGACGAAATTGCCAAGGCTGTAAATAATTGGTTTGCCTTTGTATTGTTCGGTTTCCTGAATAACGTGTGGATGTCCGCCGATAACAGCGTCAGCGCCTGCATCGATCATCAGATGGGCCAGTTGCTGTTGACGCGCAGTCGAATGCTTGTCATTTTCCCAGCCCCAGTGCATAAATGGGATAACCAGATCGGCGCCGGATTCGGTGCGCGCTTTCCGGATGTCTGCAACCACCTGTTCATCTTCGCTCCAGGCAACACCGGCTTCGCTGGCAGTCGCTTCAAAGCTGCGCGGCATGAATTCGTTGTATCCCAGAAGTGCAATTTTCAGGCCATTTTTTTCTATCAGTAAAGGTGTGTGTGCTTCGTGCAGGTGACGTCCGCCACCGAAGTATTTCACTTGATATTGATTCAGATGGTTGAGCATCTCGGCGAACGCTTCGCGGCCAAAATCGCCGGAATGATTATTGGCAATCGAGACCGCATCAAAATGCCGGCGCAAGGTAGCGAGTGTTTTTGGTGCTGCACGGAAGGTGAAATTCTTATCTGCCGCCCGACCAGATGTAGCAACGACACACTCAAGGTTGGCAACCCTGATGTTCGTTGTTTTGAATATGTCGGAAAATGGTGCCAGCGGATCCTTCCCCTCGGCGATCATTTTTCCCGGTATGCCATCAAGAACGATATCGCCCGCAAAAAGAATACTGACACTATTATTTTTCTCGTTCGCATGCGCTTTTTGCAGCAGGACGGTCAGTGTAAGGGATGCCGCGAGGATTTTTTTTACAGTTGAGAGGTGGAATATCATGGTTGTTTATCTTCCAGCGTGCATTGATATTGCAATTCGCGTTCGACATCACCTGCATAAATAGAATTCTTCGGCGTGAATGGCGTTTCTTGCTTACTTAACTGAAATGGCGGGTAGTAAGTTGCCTGATGAATCGGAACGTCGGCAGACCTTGTTTGGAAAAACGCATATAGCTTGATGTAATTGATGGCGCTGGCGCTACCGTTCATCACTGCTTTAAATTTAAAACGTCCGTTGATATCGACCGACTCAACGGAGTAGGGATCGTTGGTTACACCTGTTTCGATGAGTTGTGTGCTACCTGCGTAGCCCACCACGCAACGTAACCACGGCGTCGCATGGGCATTGACGGACGCTGTGCATAAGCAAATTAAAAAAAACGATGCTGAAAACAAGCGTTGATAATATTGATAATGGCCGTTGCTTTGGATTGTTATAGGCTTCTTTTGTCTCATGTTGACGGCACTTTTGATTAAAAAAATGGAAAAGCATTATTGCAGCGATTGGTAAGATTGCAAAGAGGTCAGTCGTTTCCGTTTTTCGCTGCCATGTTCGGGAAGACTGAGTGCATGCGCTTCAGATTTTGAAGTGGAATAAACGGATGTTGCGGCCATTTTGATCGTTGACTCTTTCCGGACTCGCCCATTATTTTTCTGCGCCGTGCTGATGTTTTAGTTTTTTGCCGTTGCTGTGTACGAAAAGGCTGTGGCGTATGCCTCACAGTGGCGAAAAAAGACCAAAAATGAGGATAATTCTCGTTAATCACATTTTTATTTTACTTTCTCTCAAAAATTGTGCGTATAATCAGATAGTCGTTGAGATTCAAAGTGGTAGTGCAGTATCAGTCTGTCATTTCTTACTTGGTTGAAACGATTTACCGGGCACATGCCCACATTAACTGAAATAGGAAATAGTAATGGCAACAGGTATTGTTAAATGGTTCAATGATTCTAAAGGTTTTGGTTTCATTACTCCAGACGAAGGTGGTGAAGATTTGTTTGCTCACTTCTCTGCAATCGTATCCTCCGGCTTCAAATCTTTGAAAGAAAACCAACGCGTTTCTTTCGAAGTAACGACAGGCCCTAAAGGCAAACAAGCTTCTAACATTCAACCTCTGTAATTCAGACGTTAAATGGCTTTATAAGCCTTGTTGTAAAAGTCCCCGATTCGTCGGGGATTTTTTTTGTCTTTTTTAAAAAAAGTCAGTCGCTAAACTGCGATAAGGACTTTATACTTCGATTACCGACAAAAGAAAATGTTGTCTTCAATCAACACATTTCCTCTCAATTTTTGTATTCTTCTTTGAACCTATTCGGGCATAAAAAAGGAAATTAAATAATGTTCAATTTAACGATTCGATTGCGGCTCATTGGTACTATGGGAGTGATGGCAATTATGCTGACCATAGGTGGATTGATGGGTATCTATGGTGTGCATAATAGTAATACCGTAATCAAGGAGTTATTTACGAATCAGCTCCCTTCGGTTCAGGCATTGAGTGAGGCAAGAGACCATTTGTTAAGATCGCGGGTTGTCGTGGATCGGGCGATTGCTCATCCTGATAGTGCTACGCTCGCCGCCACAGTAGCGCGTGCCGAAGAGTTCTTAAAGAAATCTGATGAAGCGTGGAACAAATATCAGAGTTTGCCGCAAGACGCCGAAGAGAAAAAAATTGCCGATACGGCAGCTTCGACACGCGAGCAGTTTCTCAAAAATGCTTATCTGCCTTTGCTGGCGGCATTGAAAGCAGGTAACACAGAAGAGGCTGATAAGCTGAACGTCGCAAACGTACCAAAATTGTTTACAGCGTATTCGGATGATGTTGGCAAGCTGGCTGTGTATCAGTTCAATTCGTCCTCGTCACTGCTGGCGCAGAGTGAAAAAGAGTTCACGATATTTGTTTGGGTTGACGTACTTGGCGTAATGGCTGGTCTGGTTGGTGTATTTATTTCGGCGTATCTGTTGCTGCGTGCAATTTCTCATCCTTTACGTTTTACGCTCAAGCAGTTTGATGCTATTGGTAATGGTGATTTGTCGCATCAGATTAAGCCTGATTCGAAAGATGAAATGGGGCAGTTGTTAGCTGGCCTAGAAAATATGCGTCAAAGCCTGATTCAGACGGTGACTGTAGTGCGTCAGGGTAGTAGCTCGATTGCCTTGTCTGCGGATGAAATCGCTACTGGCAATATGGATTTATCTTCCCGCACCGAGCAACAGGCCGCGAGCCTGGAGGAAACAGCATCGTCCATGGAAGAGCTGACATCCACGGTGCAGCAGAATGCTGACAATGCGCGTCAGGCGAACACTCTGGCAGTCGCTGCCTCGCAGGTGGCGACCCGTGGTGGACAAGTTGTGGGTGACGTTGTTCATACGATGTCATCGATCAAAGATAGCTCGAAAAAAATTGTCGATATTATTGGTGTTATTGATGGTATTGCCTTCCAGACCAATATTCTGGCGCTGAATGCTGCGGTGGAAGCGGCTCGTGCCGGTGAACAGGGGCGAGGTTTCGCGGTGGTGGCAACCGAGGTGCGTAATCTGGCACAACGTTCCGCTGGCGCTGCGAAAGAAATTAAAACACTGATTGCAGATTCGGTTGATAAGGTTGAAGCAGGCACACGCCTGGTGGATGATGCCGGTAAGACGATGGATGAAATCGTATCCTCTATTCAAAGTGTTGCCGATATTATGGCTGAAATTACTGCGGCCAGCGCAGAGCAACGCGATGGTATTCAACAGGTAAATCAGGCAATTACAAAAATGGACGAGGCGACTCAGCAAAATGCGGCGCTGGTTGAAGAGGCCGCTGCCGCTGCAGGCAGTATGCGTGATCAGGCAAATAATCTGAATCAGGCCGTTGGTATTTTTAAACTGCAGGAAAATACGGCAGGTACGCCGCACAGGTCTGCGGCTCCGGTCGCATCCCGTCCAGTTGTGAAGCCTGCACCGGCATCTGCTCCAGTCGCAAAAGTTACCAAAGTCGCTGCAATTCCGGCAGCTTCTAATTCGCAAAAAGTCAGTAAGCAAGCGAAAGAAGATGATTGGGAAGAGTTTTGATCTGCATTGAACGATGAAAAAAACGGGCGCTTGAAGCGCCCGTTTTTTTACTCATTTTTTACTCAGAATTTCTTCCAGTAATCGGGCTTGTTGTATGCCTGTCTTAAAAAATCGACGAATGCTCTGATCCGTAAGGGCAAGTGGCGCCGTTGCGCAAATATCGCATAAATATCATTTCCCGGCGCTGTGTACTCATCGAGTACTGTGATCAACTGGCCTGATTCAATCTCTGCGCCGACCTCCCACATGGATCGCCACGCAAGTCCTTTGCCGGAAACGGCCCAGTCATGCAAGACTTCACCATCATTGCAGACCATGTTGCCTTCAACTTTCACCGTCATGTTTTTACCATTCTGCCTGAAGGTCCAGCCGCGCTGGCTGCCATCGGCGCTGAATGCGAGGCAGTTGTGACTGCTTAATTCATCAATGCTACGCGGCGCACCATGACGTTTAAGGTAATCCGGCGATGCGACGACGACACGCTTGTTGTCGGCGAGTTTAACGCCGATCAGATTCGAGTCGGTGAGTGACGCAATGCGGATCGCAACATCAACGCCTTCACCAATCAGATCGACCACGCGATCATTCAGGCTCAGCGTCAGTTTTAAATCCTGATGCTCACTCAGAAAAGAGGGAATCAGCGGTGCTACATGCTGGCGGCCAAAACCTGCCGGTGCCGATACGGTCAGCAGCCCGCTGGCGTGCGCATTGCGTTCCGATACCGATGATTCCGCTGCTTCGAGGTCGGTGAGTATGCGTTGGCAATCTTCCAGAAACGATGCACCCTCATTGGTTAAGGCGATCTTTCTGGTTGTGCGTTGTAGTAACTTTACGCCCAGGCGTTCTTCTAGCGCATCCAGTCTTCTGCTGATCATGGCCGGTGCAACACCTTCGGCACGCGCAGCGGCAGAAAGGCTGCCACGGCTGGCAACTTCTGCAAAAGTTGAAATTTGTTTGAATTGATCCATAGTTGCTCGCCGGGTGAAGATTGGGAGGTGGTCAGCATACAAGAATTATTGTGCATCTATTTTTAACTTAAAGTAAAAGATAAAGTGATAAAACTGTATATTTATGTTGGTTTTTATTGAATATACTGTACTCATCAGAAATGCATGGTGCATTTATTGCCTGTTTGAGGAGTGACATGTCTATCAGTGCGATCGCCTTTGATGCTTACGGTACCTTGTTTGATGTGTACTCCATCAGTCAGTCAGGTGACAAGCTGTTTCCCGGTAAGGGTGAGGCTTTGGCGCAATTGTGGCGCAGCAAACAGATCGAATACACGCAATTACGCACGATGTGCAGCATGTATAAGCCGTTCTGGGAAGTGACTCAGGATGCCTTGATTTTCACATGCAAGAAATTACAGTTAGATTTGACGCTGGACGCGCAAAACGCGCTGATGGGGCAGTATGCGCGGCTTGATGCGTTTCCCGAAAATCTTGAGGTATTACAGCAGTTGCGTGCCAGCGGAATGAAGTTGTCGATTTTGTCGAACGGAACCACACACATGCTGCAGGCCGCAGTTGATGCTGCTGGTATGCAAGGTATTTTCAGCCACTTATTGTCTGTTGATTCAGTGAGGAAGTACAAGACAGCGCCGGAGGCATATCAGCTCGGGCCGGACGTATTCGGATTGCCTGCAAAGAATATTTTATTTGTTTCGGGGAATGCCTGGGATGTGTGCTGTGCGACGTGGTTTGGTTATACAACATTCTGGGTGAATCGCCATGATGCACCCCTTGAAGAGTTAGGCGTGACGCCACATGGAACAGGGCGTTCACTCAGGGATGTAGCCGGTTTTATTGAACAAATGCAGTAATAATTTTTTGTTTTATTTTCTAGGAGAGCAGCATGACACAACTGAACTTACCTGCAGGTATGCAGATTACCGGTGAAATCAAACCAGGTTTTGAACAGATTCTGACGCCAGAAGCGCTGGCACTGGTTGCCAAACTGAGCCGTGCGTTTGAGCCACGCCGTCAGGAATTACTCGCCGCACGCGTAGAGCGCGCAAAGCGCCTGGATGCTGGCGAGACGCCGGACTTTTTGCCAGAAACCAAGCATATCCGCGAAGGCGACTGGAAGATCGCCCCTATTCCTAAAGCATTGGAATGCCGCCGGGTAGAAATTACTGGTCCAGTTGAACGTAAGATGGTCATCAATGCGTTTAACTCTGGCGCAGACAGTTACATGACTGACTTTGAAGATTCCAATACACCAAACTGGGATAACCAGATCACTGGCCAGATCAATATGCGTGACGCTGTTCGCCGTACTATCAGCCTGGAACAAAATGGTAAGTCTTACAAACTGAACGACAAGATTGCGACACTGGTTGTCCGTCCACGTGGCTGGCATCTGGATGAAAAACATGTGCTGGTCGATGGCAAACGTATCTCTGGCGGCATCTTTGATTTTGCCCTGTTCCTGTTCCATAACGCCAAAGAACAATTGGCACGCGGCGCTGGTCCTTATTTCTACTTGCCGAAAATGGAATCGCATCTGGAAGCGCGCCTGTGGAACGATATTTTTGTCATGGCACAAAATGAAATCGGCATCCCACAAGGCACGATCAAAGCGACAGTTCTGATCGAAACCATCGTCGCTGCATTTGAGATGGATGAAATCCTGTACGAATTGCGTGAACACAGCTCCGGTCTGAATGCCGGCCGCTGGGATTACATTTTCTCTTGCATCAAAAAATTCAAGAACGACAAAGATTTCTGTCTCGCAGACCGCGCGAAAGTCACGATGACCGCACCATTTATGCGTTCTTACGCGTTGTTGCTGCTGAAAACCTGTCACAAGCGTAATGCACCGGCGATTGGCGGTATGGCTGCGCTGATCCCGATCAAAAATGATCCGGAAAAAAATGAGATCGCGATGGGCGGTGTTCGCAACGATAAAGCACGCGATGCGACTGACGGCTACGATGGCGGCTGGGTTGCTCATCCTGGTCTGGTTGATCTGGCGATGGCCGAGTTCAAAAAAGTATTGGGTGATGCACCAAATCAGATTTCCAAGCAGCGTCCGGATATCGAAGTGACGGCAAAAG
Source organism: Cognatundibacterium aquatile (assembly GCF_014699135.1). Lineage (GTDB taxonomy): Bacteria > Pseudomonadota > Gammaproteobacteria > Burkholderiales > Burkholderiaceae_D > Undibacterium > Undibacterium aquatile. The sequence goes on along the minus strand of NZ_JACOFT010000002.1, from coordinate 843,128 downwards.
ATTTGCTGAACTTCCAACCTGAAACGCCAATTACGGAAGCCGGTCTGCGTTACAACATCAACGTCGGTATTCATTACCTCGGTGCATGGCTGGCAGGCAATGGTTGCGTACCGATTCACAATCTGATGGAAGATGCGGCAACGGCAGAGATCAGCCGTTCCCAGGTCTGGCAATGGATACGCTCAGCCAAGGGCAATCTGGAAGATGGTCGCAAAGTGACTGCAGATATGGTCCGCGCGATGATTCCTGAAGAATTGGCGAAGGTGAAAGAAGTGGCTGGCAACGGCGCAACTTACGACCGTGCAGCGCAGATTTTTGAAGAAATGTCGACTTCTGAAGATTTTGCAGAATTCCTGACACTGCCTTTGTACGAAGAAATTTAATCTGCTTGTCATTGTCGATATTCGGTTGAATATGAACCTTAATATTCAGCTGAATATGTGACAGATAATGCGACGAATCCTTGCCTGACGGCAGCGCCTAGTCGCGAATCGAGTAAGTGGCCCGGAATCTTTCCGGGCCTTTTTTTTACGCCAGTTTTTGTCGGTGCTCAGAAGTTGGTCTTTGGCCGCATGCTATCCTTGCGCTCTTTTAGACGAACCCAATTTCCTATGTCACAAGCAAACTCTCTTTCACACGATGACATCATCGCGCAAACCACCGAATGGTTGGAAAAGGCAGTGATTGGTCTGAATTTATGTCCGTTTGCAAAAGCTGTGCACGTCAAAAAGCAAATTCGTTATGTCGTCAGCGACGTCACGACGCCGGAAGCCTTGCTCGAAGATTTACGACGTGAGCTGGAAGTACTGGCAGAAGCGAATCCGGAGAAAATCGACACCATTTTGTTAATCCATCCGTACGTGCTGAAGGACTTTCTCGATTTTAATGATTTTCTCGATGTGGCCGATGGCTTGCTGGAAGAGCTGGAGCTAGACGGTATCCTGCAAATTGCAAATTTCCATCCGGATTACCAGTTTGCCGACACCAGTATTGATGACATCGAGAATTACACGAACCGAGCACCATTCCAGACTTTGCATTTATTGCGCGAAGAAAGCATAGACCGCGCAGTCGAGTCTTTCCCAGAAGCGGAAACGATCTATGAAAAAAACATCGAAACCATGCAAAAACTGGGCATAGAAGGCTGGCATCAGCTGTTTTCAGGGAACAAAAAATAATACGTGAAGCAGGCGAGGGCAGCGGGGCACCGATGTTTCTGCCGCGCTGCCGCAGATGGCGCGGTGAGATCACTTTTTTCTACTATCGATTGCTTATATTGATATGCGAAAAAGTAATATTGCTTCCTTTTCGTCTGATCAGTGTCACAGTGCTGTTAAAGGTGATTTTTTTACCTGTATATACTCCGGGGAGTATATTTAAACACCCATATTTCATGCTGAGGTTAGGACAAAATTGACGCATACTCCCCTGAAAATGCCAATTTCGGGATATTTCGATGAAGGTTTTCCGAATTGCCTGTAAAACGCAGACACATAGTCATTATTCGGTTTTCTGGTGAAATTTTTTCTTCGAACAAGAGAAAATTTGTCGGAAATATCGTGATTGCCACGTATTCTTCAGCATTCATGCCGCATCGCTCCTTGTTATTTTGCAGAGCAGCATGTACAGTAAGGGGTTGATTTACCTCATTTTTTACTCCTTCAGTCTTATATATCTATGGCTTTAATCGTCCACAAATACGGCGGGACTTCGATGGGTTCAACTGAACGCATCAAGAACGTCGCCAAGCGCGTCGCCAAATGGCATGATGCCGGTCACCAGATAGTCGTGGTGCCATCAGCAATGTCCGGCGAAACCAATCGCATCATCGGTCTCGCTAAAGAAATTATGGCGCAACCTGATCCACGTGAACTCGACATGATTGCGTCGACCGGCGAACAAGTGTCAGTCGGTTTGCTTTCCATGGCGCTGCAGGCTATCGGCAAACAAGCCGTGTCTTACGCTGGCTGGCAAGTCCCGATCAAAACCGATTCCGCATACACCAAAGCGCGTATCGAATCGATTGATGATGCCAAAGTCAAAGCCGATCTGGATGCTGGAAAAATTGTCGTCATCACCGGTTTTCAGGGTGTGGATGAGAAGGGCAATATCACGACGCTGGGACGTGGTGGTTCTGATACGTCAGCCGTAGCGATTGCCGCTGCATTGAAGGCGCAGGAATGTCTGATTTATACCGACGTTGATGGCGTTTATACGACTGATCCACGTGTGGTTTCCGACGCGCGCCGCCTGAACACCGTGACATTTGAAGAAATGCTGGAAATGGCATCGCTGGGTTCCAAAGTACTGCAAATCCGCTCGGTCGAATTTGCCGGTAACTACCGCATGCCTACCCGCGTTTTATCGTCGCTGACTGACCCGTTAATGCCGCTGGAAGAAGAAGCGAATTCCGGCACTCTGATTTCGTTTGAGGAAGATACAAATATGGAACAAGCCACCATCACTGGCATCGCGTTCAGTCGTGATGAAGCAAAAATTACCGTGTTAGGCGTGCCTGATAAACCAGGAATTGCTTATCAGATTCTGGGGCCGGTCGCTGATGCGAATATCGAAGTGGATATGATTATCCAGAATCAGTCCGTTGAAGGTAAAACTGATTTCACTTTTACCGTGCCACGCGGTGAATATGCCAAAGCGATGGCGGTTCTCGAAGGTAGCGTGAAGGCGCATATCGGTGCGGCAAGCATCGTTGGCGATACGAAAGTGTCTAAAGTGTCCGTGGTCGGTGTCGGCATGCGCAGCCACGTTGGGATCGCGTCGCAAATGTTCCGTACCTTGTCTGAAGAGGGTATCAATATCCTGATGATCTCGACATCTGAAATCAAAATTTCAGTGCTGATTGACGAGAAATATATGGAGCTGGCAGTGCGCTCGCTGCACAAAGCTTTTGGTCTGGAAAGCGCTTGATAGGACTTGTGTAAAACCGCCCCGGCGGCGTTATGGCTCCCGTACTATTCGTACTGTCTTCGTTGTCATGCCTTGCCGGGACAATTTTGCGTCAGTCCTGGATTATTAAGTTTGCAAAAAAGCTGTTTTTGTTTCTCTGAGTAGTTGACCAAAAGCAGTTCAGCAGCTATGATCTTGGTCTCGATTGCAGCCAAGTTGTAAGACTTGGTTGTGAAAGTGTGGAGACGTGGCCGAGTGGCCGAAGGCACTTCCCTGCTAAGGAAGCATCTGGGGTAACCTGGGTCGTGAGTTCGAATCTCACCGTCTCCGCCAGCAACACTGAAAAAGCCCTTGAGTTTCAAGGGCTTTTTCTTTTTCTGGTTTGCTCAGCATTGCTAGTGCATGCCATTTCCTTCCTGTACCTGAATTTACTGCGCCATTGAATGCAGGTGCTTAGCTCGCGGTTTTTATTTCCGTATCTGCCAGTTTGCCGCGATACAGTGCGGCAATCAGATCTGATTGCGTCAACATGCCGATCAGACGTCGCTCATCATCCACGATGGGAATATGATGTAAGCCCTTGTCGGACAACAAAGGGACTAGTTCCACGATATGCATATCATGACGGGCGGTTTTGACTGGCTGCGTCATGATTTGTCCCACCACTTCGGGCTTGCTGGAATGCAGGTCGCGGGTGCGGCGTATCAGCTGGCGCAATTTTTCTTCGAATGTTTCATAGACATCCAGATTAGCATTTTTCATAAAATCCACCAGCGTCACAATGCCGATCACACGGCGGGCGCGGTCGGTGACCGGTAAAGCCTTGATTCTGTGCTGGCGCAATAATGTCCAGGCCTCTTCCAGTGTGGTGCCGAACTCTGCCGTAATCACATCTCTGGACATGACATCACTGCACATAATTTCGCCGAAGCGACGGCGATAAGCATGCATCTCGGTTTGCAGGAACAGGGATTCGAGATCATCGCGGCTGACATCCAATACCTGGTTATATTGTTGCAGCACTTCATCCAGATCGTGCGAAGTAAATCCCAGGCGGTCAATCGGACGCGCGTCCGCAGTGCCGTGTGTACCACTGTGATCGGGCTGTGAGGCATGCGGATAACGCCGGCCCGTTGCATTGTTATATGCCAGTGCAAACAGCATCAGCAGCAAGGAATTGAGTAAGACGGGGAAGACGACGAACTGATATCCCAGTCCAATAATAACCGGGCCGCCTAATACGGCTGTCAGCGCAACTGCGCCACCAGGAGGGTGCAGACAGCGGGAGAAAAACATCGCTCCGACTGCAAGGCTGGTGGCAATCGCTGCCGTCATCATGGAGGCGCCCAGAAAATGAGTGCAGGTGACGCCCACCAGCGCAGAGATCATGTTGCCGCCGACGATGGACCACGGTTGCGCCAGCGGACTGGAAGGCACCCCAAACAGTAAAACAGCGGAAGCACCGATGGGGGCGAGTAACATGGGAACACGGAAAACGGAACCCAGCATTAACTGTGTCGCCAGCCCTGTCAGTAGCAAGCCTGCTAACATTCCACCACAGGCGCGCAGACGTTCGATGTGGCTTATATTCATACCGGCAGGTAAAAAAGTCCTGAGCCAGACGAGACTCATTTTCGATAAAGACCATTTTCTACGCATACCAGGCATCACTTGACGATAAAGATGGAAGTGTACAGGAGCTGCATTATTTTGGTGCGTGTGACGGTTCCCGTACAGTTAAAGGCCAAGCCTTAATTTACCTTTACTTCTCTTAATCTTCCAGTCTTGCAGGGGTGAATTCACGCCTTGTTTATCGGCGGGTATTTTCTTTGCACACACGCATATCTGATTTCTTATATCGTGAGAGTTGTAATGGCAGACAGGGCGCGGCCTTCCAGCAGCAGATATCATTGCTTAATCCCAGATAGTGTGCAGATGCTTAGTCCAATCAGACTATAGGATTCGCTTGCTTCGAGCCTTATCATCTTACTATTTACAGTTCGTCATGTTGGTGAGTTGCGAAGTACTTGATTTCTATCTGGATCAAAAAATTCTCTCAGCGGTTGCAATTGCCTCATTGGCGGGCTAGACACATACAGGGAGAATGCAGTTGATCATCCGGTCTCATATTCATATCGATAAAAAGCTACTCGTAACCGTATTCGCCGCAATGTTCCTGACTGCTTGCGGCGGCGGTGGCAGCAATGGTGTCGCTACCGATGCTACGTCGGTGACGCCAGCACCCCCACAGGTGATCGTAAAAAATGCTGTCGCATTCGCCACTGTAAATTCTGCCCCGGTAACCGCCTGCGCCAGCGGTGGCGTCACTGTTCAATCCGGGGTCGATATCAACGGAAACGGTGTTTTGGATCAGAGCGAAGTCAGTAATACGCAATTTGTTTGCAACGGCGTTAATGGAACAAACGGTACCAACGGCACGAACGGCACCAACGGTACGAATGGTAAAAATGGCCTGAACGGTGTTAATGCCCTGGTCGCCACTACGGTCGAGCCAGTCGGAAATAATTGCCCCAGCGGCGGTTCCAAAATCAGTTCCGGAGCGGATACCAATGGCAATGGCCTTCTCGACAGCACAGAAGTGACTTCGGTTTCTTATATCTGCAACGGTCTCTCTGGCAGCGATGGTACTAACGGTAAGAATGGCACCAATGGTACTAACGGCACTAATGGCACAAATGGATCAACTACATTAGTCAAAATCGTTGCCGGTGTTGCCGCCAACATCTGTCCCGCTAACGGTAATCAGATACAGTCTGGCCTCGATCTGAATAACGACGGTATATTGCAGTTATCGGAAGTCACCACGACGGCTTATGTATGTAACGGAGCAACGGGGGCAACAGGTGCCACGGGGGCGACTGGCGCAACCGGTAGCGATGGTTTAACGACATTGGTGACGACGGTTACTGAGCCTGCCGGAGCCAATTGTACCAACGGCGGCAGCAAAATAACTTCCGGTCCGGATGTTAATCGTGACGGCAATCTTGCTGCGGGCGAGGTAACATCAACCACTTACATCTGCAACGGTGCGACAGGTGCTACCGGATCTACGGGCCCAACCGGCCCAACCGGCCCGACAGGGCCTGCTGGTCCTTCAGGCCGCCTCAATTGGGTGACTACAACGGATGCGAGTGTGCAGGCCGCGACCAATAGTGGATATATCACCAATAACGGCAGTACCGGCGTCGCCGTTATGCTGCCAACGGCTCCTGCCATCGGTGATCAGGTGCAGGTGATAGGTTTAGCCGCCTGGACGCTGATCCCCAATTTCAATCAGACCATTATTCAGAATATGGCAGGTACAGGTGCGGTGACGGGCGGAGGCTTGTCCGGTGCTTTAGGCGACTCTGTATTGCTGCAATACGTCGGTAACAATACGTTTATGGTGACTGCCTTTGTAGGGCATATTAATTCGATCAGCAGTGATATCTTTGTTCGCAATGGCGTGATCTGGACGCCGCCGACGTTTAATATTAATGGTGCCTATACCTGGGCGGATGGCACGACCTATTGCACGAATACGACATTTGGTGGTTTAGGCGGCTGGCGTTTGCCAACGTCCGCTGAACTGGTCTCGCTTGATAACTTTGGCGTGAAGGGTACACATGGCTGGCCTGCAACTGCGGGCAATATATGGACGTCAGACATCGATCCCAGCTACGCGAACTCTTATGGTGTCGTCGCGTTTACTTATGGAGTGGCAGCCTACCAGCCAGCAGCGAATCACCTCTTTGTGGCTTGCGCCCGCTCGTGATGGTCCGTTCGCCTGAGCATGGCTGTGCCGATAGCTCATTTTGAAGATATATCTAGGCGAATTAAAGTTATTACTCCTGACTCGTTGGCAGGAGTAATGACAGTTCTTTATACAGCAGTAATGGCGATACCGGCTTGTGCATTAATGGCAGGCCGGTCGCGGCAGCTTCGCGTAAGCGTATCGGCGCAGTATCTCCGGTCACCAGAATCGCTGGTATCTCTGTTTTGCAAACACTGCGTATCGCCTGAATTACATCGGTTCCTTTACAGTGATCGCGCAGGCGGTAATCGCTGATAATCAGGTCTGGCGGGTGATGGCGGGCGAGTACGAGACTCTCTTCTTGTGATTCAGCGAGATCGCAGTGACATCCCCATTCTTCCAATAACTGTGCCATTGCCTGACGCACGATCGCATCATCATCGACGACTAACACCCGCGCGTGCAATTGCGGTGCCCTTAGCGGCGCCGGATTGATGTCATCGTCCAGTACGGCAAGCTGTGTCAGCGGCAGACTTAATTTGAATACGCTGCCGCGTCCCGGGCGAGATGCCAGTTGCAATTCAAGTCCAAGCAAATCCACCATTTTTCTGACGATTGCGAGTCCCAGCCCCAGGCCTTTCTGCCGGTCGCGTTCGCTATTTCCCAGTTGCTGAAATTCACTGAAAATATTCTCAAATTGCGAGGAGGCTATGCCGATGCCGCTGTCCCACACTTCCAGACTCAGGCGCGATTGATGTTTTCTGCACAGGATCAGCACACCGCCGTGATGTGTGTAACGGATCGCATTTGAGACAAGGTTTCTGAGAATTAACTCAATTAATGCAGGATCGGAATGAACAACAGCATGAGTTTCCGGACTGCGGTAGAGCAGCCCTTTGGTGTTTGCCTGCGGAGCCAGTTCATTCTCTATTTTGCTGAGCAATGTTTGCAAACGGAATGCTCGCGCTTGCGGCTCAACCACACCAGCCTCAATGCGTGAGTAGTCGAGCAAGGTGTGCAGCATCTCGGTAGTAGCGTTGGTTGCTGAGCTGATGCTGTTGACCAGCTCACGTTGATGTTGCGATAAATTTGTCGTCTGCAATACTTCCAGAAATAAACCCTGCGCATGGATGGGCTGCCTCAGATCATGACTCGTTGCTGCCAGAAACTGCGATTTTTCTGCATTCGTCCGCTCAGCTGCGGCGAGCGCCTTCGCTGCTTTTTCTGATGCAGCACTCAGTTGTTGAATCAGATCCAGATTGTCGAAACGCAATTGTATGGAGTTGCGCACCGTACGCGAAGAATTATATGCCTGACCCATCAGCGTCACGACATACAGTGCGACGGCAATGCCGATAGCCCAATAGGCAGGATCGTTGAGTGAGATGACCGCATAAACGATAGAGCCAAGTTCACACACAACGAATACAACAAACACCGGTAATACCGGTGACAAGATCGACATCGAATTGGCAGCAATGCCTGCCAGCACCGCTAATATCAGCACGCTTCCGGCATTGGTGGAAGTAGACAGGCTCAGCCAGGCTAATGAACCCCATATCGCGCCATCCATTGCGTGCAGCAGCATCAGCCGTATTTTCAGTGCAGCCGTCTGATCGAGGTGAATTCCACGGCGGATGATGCGCTTTGCGTCATACACATCAAACAGTTTCGACGCACTGACTGCGATCAGCCATAGCGCCAGACCAAGCTCATTGGTATGGTTTTTTAACGTCAGATACAGAATCAGCGCAACCAGTATGCCAGGCAAGGTCGAGCTGCCGAGATTCTTCATCAGCAACAGCTGCAGCTCTCGCTGTATATTGTTTTCGACGACGCTGATCATTTTGACCAATTAGTTCACCAGACCTTTGCGGCGTGCGGCGAATGCAGCTTCAGAGCGATTCGATACCTGCAATGTCGTCAGCACCACCTGCACATGACAGCGCACTGTGTTTTCCGACAGATCCAGACGACGCGCAATCAGCTTGTTTGATAAACCCTGACAGACCAGATCCAGAACCTCGTATTGACGCGGGGTCAGCAAAGGCTTTGCAGCGTTTGCTCTGGTTTTTTCCTGCATCTGTTGCGCTGACATTTCCGCATCGTCTGCTTCACCGCGCAGGACGCTGAGGATCGCCGCGAGAATATTGTCAGCAGTGTCGCCTTTCGAAATAAAACTGCGTGCGCCACGTTCACGCGCCAGCTGTGCGGTTTCGGGCGCATCGTCTGCAGACAGAACAAGCACTGGTGTCTCCGGCCATTTTCTCTTCAGTAAGGCAATGCCTTCGAGTCCGTTGAGTCCTTGTAATTTGATGTCGAGCAAAATCAAGTGAATATCTGTCAGATCAACCCGCATGGTTTCTTCCAGCGATGCCGCTTCCAGTACACTGACGTCTTGTAAACCGTTGCAAATCAAGGCTCTCAGCCCGGTGCGAAACAAACTGTGATCGTCTATCAGTAGTATTTTTGAGCTTAACATGGAGGGTAATAAGATTGCTTCATAGCCAGATTTTGCCATGATTGACCGTATGCAGGGGAATAACTCGCCCTGCGGCGTCATTCGCATGCGCCGCAAGGCCGTATGTATTGCGGGTGCAAGCAGATTGCGTCTTTCTGATGTGACTTTGCAGACCAGTAAAATCCAGATTGGATACCCTAATAAAAATAAGCCTCGTGGAGGCTTTTTGTTCCGTGAGGCACGTATTTATTAAGGGATGTCGTTCAACGGTTGTCGTTGTGGAGAAATGACGATGGGTGAGCTTCTGCTGCTCCAGTCACACACCAGTCATGCGCCAGGCTCGTTGAGCCTGGCGATGGTGAAAATTACGCTGCCTGGCGTAATTGTTTTGCCGCTGTCACCATGTTTCTGAGGGCGGGGATCACTTCTTCCCAACTACGGGTTTTTAAGCCGCAATCCGGGTTCACCCATAAGCGTTCTGTGGGAATGCGTTCTGCCGCTTTGCGCATCAGTTGGACGATGTGTTCCTGCGCCGGAATATTTGGCGAGTGAATGTCATAGACGCCGGGGCCGATTTCATTCGGGTAACTGAAGTGGTCAAATGCGTCGAGTAATTCCATATCCGAACGCGATGTTTCTATGGTGATGACATCGGCATCCATCGCTGCGATAGAGGCAATGATGTCGTTGAATTCGGAATAGCACATGTGCGTGTGGATCTGTGTTTCGTCACTGACGCCATTGGCGGCGATGCGGAACGATTCGACTGCCCAGCGCAAATAGCTGTCCCATTCAGTGCGTCGCAATGGCAAGCCTTCGCGCAGCGCCGCTTCGTCAATCTGAATAATGCGTACGCCGCTTTTTTCCAGATCCAGTACTTCCTGTCGTATCGCCAGTGCGAGCTGGTAGCAGGATACCGAGCGCGGTTGATCATCGCGCACGAAAGACCAGTTGAGGATAGTGACGGGGCCGGTCAGCATTCCTTTCATCGGTTTATCAGTCAGTGACTGTGCAAACTTAATCCAGTCCACTGTCATTGGTTTCGGGCGTTGGATGTCGCCAAATAAAATCGGTGGTTTGACGCAGCGCGAGCCATACGATTGCACCCAGCCGAATTCACTGAAAGCATAGCCATCCAGTTGCTCGCCAAAGTATTCGACCATGTCGTTACGTTCGGCTTCACCATGCACAAATACATCCAGATCCAGTGCTTCCTGTTCTTGCACGCAGCGGGCAATTTCGTTTTGCATGAATGTTTTGTAGCTGGTTTCATCGAGTTGCCCCAGACGGTAACGACTGCGTGCCTGACGAATCTCTGGCGTCTGCGGAAATGAGCCTATGGTGGTCGTTGGAAAAGCGGGTAGTTGTAAGCAGGCAGATTGTTTTTTAGCCCGCTGTTCGTAAGTGCTTAGTCGTTGCCCCAGGCTGGCGTTGATGTTGGCAACGGCGGCTTTGACGGCAGGGTTGTGCACGAGGGGCGATGTTTTACGGCTGTTGATGGCGGCGCTGTTGGCGACCAGTGCATCTTGTACTGACACACGGCCTTTGTTCAGTGCCTGTGCGAGGATATGCAATTCATCGAGTTTTTGTTGGGCGAATGCCAGCCAGTATTGAATATGACTGGCCAGTTTGTTTTCACTGCGCAAATCAACCGGCACATGAAGCAGCGAGCACGAGGGCGCGATCCATAAGCGTGACTGCAATACGCGGTGTATCGGTTCCAGCCATTCCAGGGTTGCATGTAAATCGGTTTTCCAGATGTTGCGACCATTGATGACGCCCAGCGATAACACCATGCTATCCGGTAACAAGGTTTGCAGCCGTTCCAGCTCATGCCGCGCATTGATCGCGTCAATATGAATGCCATCGACAGGTAATGCACATGCGAGGCTGAGGTTCTCTTGCAGATCGCCAAAGTAAGTCGTCAGTAACAGTTTCAGTTTGCGCGGAGCCAGCGCCTGATACGCTGTGGTGAATGCCTGTTGCCATGCCGGATCAAGCTCTGTTACTAAAATTGGCTCATCGATCTGCACCCACTCCACGCCTTCGGCTGCCAGCGTATCCAGCAGTTGTGCATAGACAGGCAAGAGCTTGGGCAGCAAGGCCAGTTTATCTGATGCGTCTTTTGTTTTTCCCAGCCACAGATAACTGACAGGCCCGATGATGACGGGTTTCGCTGTCACGCCAAGCGTAGCCGCTTGTCTGATCTGGTTCAGCAGGCGCGAGACATCGAGGGAAAAAGCTGTGGTCGCATCAAATTCCGGGACGATGTAGTGATAATTGGTATCAAACCATTTCGTCATTTCACCTGCGTGCACGCAATGGCACGCAGTATCCTGCGCTGAGCGTCCACGGGCAACACGGAAATAGTTGTCCAGCGTATTGCCTTCATGCTGCCGCACGCGCGCTGGAATATTCCCCAGCAGGAAACTCATATCGAGCACCTGATCGTAAAACGAAAAGTCGCCGACCGGAACAAAATCTAATTGTGACTGATGTTGCCAATGGCGTTGTCGTAACAATGCGCCAGTGTCTTCGAGCTGGCTCTGAGATAAGTTTCCTTTCCAATAGTCTTCTAAAGCGAACTTCAGTTCACGTTTTGCGCCTATGCGTGGAAAGCCGAGATTGTGTGTCGTAACCATATAACTCCTCATGTGTAGGAGTGCATGATAGATAAGTTAATTCATGAATAATAATGGTATTATTTAATGAATTAATTATTAATATTCATGGATTAAATATGCTGGAACGTCTTCATCTGACACTGATACGCGAGGTTGATCGCCAGGGCTCATTGACCGCAGCAGCGGATGTACTGTGTCTGACGCAATCGGCGCTGAGCCACACAGTCAAGAAAATGGAAATGTTTTTGGGGACGCCAGTCTGGGCGCGTGAGGGGCGGCAGTTACGCCTGACGCAGGCAGGCCAGTATTTACTCGGTCTGGCAAACCGCTTGTTGCCGCAGTTTGAGTATGCCGAAGAAGTCATGCAGCAATATGCAGAAGGTGGTCGTGGCACCTTGCGGATTGGCATGGAATGTCACCCTTGTTATCAATGGCTGTTGAAGGTGGTGGCGCCGTATCTGAGTCGCTGGCAGGATGTCGATGTCGATGTGAAACAGAAATTTCAATTCGGCGGCATTGGCGCTTTGCTGAATGATGAAATCGATCTGCTAGTGACGCCTGATCCCTTGTATAAAACCGGCTTATTGTTCACCCCGGTCTTTGATTATGAGCAAGTGCTGGTGGTGGGGGCAGAGCACAGACTGGCAGGGAAAAAATATGTTTCCCCCGACGCGTTACTGGAAGAGACGCTGATTACCTATCCGGTTGCAATTGAACGCCTTGATATTTACAAGGAGTTTTTATTGCCGGCAAATTGCTCGCCAAAAAAACATAAAACCATAGAAACAACCGACATCATGTTGCAGATGGTTGCCAGTGGCCGGGGTGTGGCTGCATTACCGGGCTGGCTGGTGGCGGAGTACGCCAGCAAAATGCAGATCGCACAAGTCCGTTTAGGTAAGCAGGGAATCGCGAAACAGATTTTTCTGGGCGTGCGGGAAGCGGATACAGAAATCGATTACCTGAAAGCGTTTATCACGCTCGCGGGAGAGATAGCGCATTGATAGGAATGATGTTGTTTCATCACGACACTGGACTACGTATCTGCTTTGCTTTCAGTGTAAATTCATACGTAAAAGTGATAAAGATTGTTGATTTTTATGAGTTTTTTCTCATAGTTGACAATTGGAAATAGTAATTTATTTCAAGCGGGCTATCCTGCGCCTGAGTTGTCTTGTCAGCGTCTGTTTGTATTTTTTTCATTTTTCCGGATACCTGAGCCTGATTAATTTTGACAAAGAATTTTAAGAGCATTGCTACTCAAAATTACTGATAAATCTGTCAGTAAGAAGTCATTTTATTTTCAACAAGTAAACGGAGACATTGATGAAATTGTCGAATCTGCCAATTGGTACAAGACTAGGTGCAGGCTTTGCTCTTGTGCTGCTGATGCTGATTGGTGTGGCTTACCTTGGCATTCATGGTATGCAGCAATCCAACCAATCCTTGCATCATGTGGTGACTGTGAATATTAAAAAAATGGATGCCTTGGAAGATATGTCCAGATCCATCCATGTCGTTTCGAGGGTAGTGCGTTCAATCGCTTTGCTGTCAGATGAAGCGCAGGCCAAGCTGGAACATAAAAAAATTGACGAAGCGCGGGCTCATTACGATGAGGCTTTTTCCCGATTGGAAAAAATGCCCCTTGATGACCATGGAAAGAAATTTGTTGCCAGCATTAAAGAGGATCAGATTGCAGCGAGAGCACTGGTTAACAAATTTGAGGAAATGGTTCATACGAATAAAGAAGAAGCTGTGCAATTTCTTTTGAAGGAAACCAATCCAGCTACTGCAAAATGGCAGGATGCCATTCGGGATTTTACAAATCTTCAGGAAGAAAAAAATGCGAGTGATGAAGAGGCCGCCGCACACGCATATCAATCAGCATTATTTTTGATGATTTCCATTACCGCACTTGCTGTTATCTGCGGTGGTCTGGTTGCCTGGTTTACTTCAAGATCTATCGTTGCTCCGATCAGTGTCGCTGTTGATCTGGCAAAAACGGTGGCGCAAGGCGATTTAACTTCAGAAATTCAGGTAAATTCAACTGACGAAACGGGGCAGTTGATGCAGGCGCTGAAAGACATGAACGGGAATCTGATCGATATTGTGAGTAAGGTGAGGGTTGGCACTGAAACTATTCATACTGCTGCCACTGAAATCGCTTCAGGAAATCTGGATTTGTCGTCTCGCACCGAAGAACAAGCAGGTGCACTGGAAGAAACCGCTTCTTCAATGGAAGAGTTGACATCGACCGTCAAGCACAATACGGATAACGCGCGGCAAGCGAATCAATTGGCTATTTCTGCGTCAGAAGTCGCTGCCAAAGGCGGTGCCGTGGTCAATGAAGTGGTTCATACGATGGGGGCAATTAATGCATCATCGAAAAAAATCGTGGATATTATCGGGGTCATTGATGGTATCGCTTTTCAAACCAATATTCTCGCGTTGAATGCGGCGGTGGAAGCGGCGCGTGCAGGCGAGCAGGGACGTGGTTTCGCAGTCGTGGCCAGTGAAGTGCGCAATCTTGCGCAGAGATCGGCTGGTGCTGCCAAAGAAATTAAAACCCTGATAGGAGACTCGGTAGAGCAGGTGGAAATTGGTTCGCGCTTGGTGGATCAGGCTGGCTCGACCATGGATTCTGTCGTATCCAGTATCAAAAATGTTACTGATATCATGGGGGAAATGAGTCTGGCAAGTCAGGAGCAGACCTCCGGTATCGAGCAAATTAATCACGCGGTGACGCAAATGGACGAAGTCACTCAGCAAAATGCGGCGTTAGTTGAAGAGGCCGCAGCTGCAGCCGCATCGCTGGAAGAGCAAGCACAAGTCCTGAAGCAAATTGTGAGTGTCTTTAAAATTCCCGGGGCGCATGGTGGATTTGCACCCACGCCGAAAACCAATGGCCGTGTTGCGCCTGCTTCTGTACGAAGCAATCAGACTCAACGCGGTCAGGTAAAACGTCTTGCCGGTAGTGTCAAGGTTGCGGATGGCGGGAAATCAGTCAAGGCAGCCGGTGGCGAAGAGTGGGATGAATTTTAATTTAATTATATTGTGTGTCGCTTCTGGGATTGCTGTTGTTGTCGTTGTTACTGTTTTGCACTGTTGAAGTGGTCTGAGTCTTGAAGTTATTTTTTGACTTTTGCTCGGGTAGGATTTTTTTTAAAAATTGAAGGAGATGATGAAATGAATAAAACAGTTTGTATGGCTGTCTTGGGTTTGTTATCTGTATCATCTGGCCTGGCTCTGGCAGATGATAAGGCTCATGCTCCTCACTGGGGCTATGAAGGAAAAACTGCGCCCGCGCATTGGTCTGAGCTGGATGCTGCCAATACTGCTTGTAAAATGAGTAAAGAGCAGTCACCAATTAACATCGTTGAGCGCAATGCAAAAAAAGCCGCCTTGCTGCCGTTGGATTTTAAGTATGTCAGCAACAGTGCTGAGCTGATCAATAACGGTCATACGGTGCAGGTCAATGTACCTGCTGGTAATAGTCTGAAAACTGGCGACGATGAAGGTAGCCTGTTGCAATTCCACTTTCATACGCCTAGTGAAGAAAAAATAAATGGAGTCAGCTATCCTATGGTTGCGCATTTTGTGCACAAATTGAACGACGGTAAATTATCTGTTGTTGCTGTCCTGTTTAAAAAAGGGAAGGAAAATGCTGCATTGGCACCGGTCTTTTCAGCCTTGCCTGCCGAAGGGAAATCAACTCCGTTAACTAACTTCGATCCAGCCAGTGTTTTACCAGCGACGCGCACTTACTACAAATTCACCGGTTCATTGACAACGCCTCCATGCAGTGATGGGGTGCGCTGGCAAGTGCTGAAGCAGCCGGTTGAGTTGTCTGCGAGTCAGATTGCGGCGTTTAAAAAGCTTTATAAAATGAATGCCCGCCCAGTGCAGCCATTGAATGGACGTTTAGTCGAGGTCAGTGAGTAATTCCTGATTTTAGTCCGAACGCAAGGGGGATATTGGCGAGTTTTCTTATTATCTAGCCTATGCATTCTCATTGTTGCGTCAAGATATGATGAAAAAAACGCCAACTGAAAAAATTCAGTTGGCGTTTTGTTGTATCTGCTCTTGGAAGCAGATCAGGCAACAGCTTTCAATGCGACAGCTTGTTCCAGCATAGTGCCAGTCTCACGATAACGGACATGCCAGGAAAACGCCTTCTCCAAGACGTGTGGAGTCTGTCCGCCACGTAATTCTGCCTCCGCCAGATAATCAAGTAACATTTGTTTGTAAGGCTCTGCCACACAGTTCTGAATGATTTTCTGTGCGCGTTCACGCGGCGCTAATCCGCGCAGATCTGCTAGGCCGACATCGGTCACGATAATGTCAACGTCATGTTCATTGTGGTCAACGTGCGTGACCATAGGAACGATACTCGATATCTTTCCATTCTTGGCAATCGCCTTGGTCGCAAATACCGACAGGTAGGCGTTACGGGCAAAATCGCCCGAGCCGCCAATACCGTTCATCATGTGTGTGCCGAGTACATGTGTGGAGTTCACATTGCCATAAATGTCGGCTTCAAGCGCGGTGTTGATGGCGATGATGCCGAGACGACGAATGACCTCGGGATGATTGCTGACCTCTTGCGGACGGAGCACCAGGCGATCTTTGTATTTGCCGATATTGGCAAATACTTCCTGACTTTTTTGCGCCGACAGTGTGATCGATGAGCCGGAAGCAAAGTCCAGTTTTCCGGCATCAAAAAGATCGAAAGTGGAATCTTGCAAGACCTCTGAATACATTTGCAAATGTTCAAAAGGGCTGTCAATGAAGCCCGTCATCACCGCATTCGCTATCGTGCCTATGCCGGCCTGCATGGGCATCAGGCTATTAGTCAGTCGGCCATCTTTGACTTCTTGTTTGAAAAATTCAACAAGGTGGGCGGCGATCTGCGCTGTTTCTTCATCTGGTGGCAAAATGGTCGAAGCGCTGTCGGCTTTTTCGGTAATGACGATCGCAACAATTTTTTCTGGCGGGATCATGATTGCCGTTGTTCCAACGCGGTCGCTTGCCGACATGATAGGAATTGGTTCCCGTTGCGGTCTGTGCTTAGGAATGAAAATGTCGTGCAGACCTTCCAGTTCCAATGACTGTGTCAGATTGATTTCGACGATCACCTGATCCGCCAGTATAGCAAAGCTGGCGCTGTTACCGACGGAGGTGGTCGGGATGATGGCGCCGGTTTCTGTGATCGCAATGGCTTCAATGATGGCAACGTCAATCGCATTGATCTGGCGCGTGCGCAATTGCTCAACTGTTTCGGATAAGTGCTGATCGACATACATGATCTCGCCGCGATTGATTGCCGCGCGCAAGGTCGGGTCTGCCTGAAATGGCATGCGGCGTGTCATAGCGCCGGCTTCGGTCAGTGTTTTGTCGACATCGCTACCCAGTGATGCGCCAGTCATCAGGGTGATTTTCAGTTGTTCAGATTTTGCCCGTTCCGCAATCGCGAGAGGAACAACTTTCGCGTCACCAGCTCGCGTAAAACCGCTCATGCCTACCGTCATTCCGTCTTCTATCCACGATGCTGCCTGTTCGGCAGTCGTGACGCGATTTCTTAATTCTGGAAGACGTATCCGTTGTTGTTGAGCTTCGTGCATTTTTATATTCCTTTGTCTCTGAAAGTAGATGGGAGAATTACTTTATGTTCTGATTTCCTGATTCTGCGACCAGGTTGTTGTTGCCGGTGTTTCTGAAATCCGTACTTCTTTTGTGGCCTAAGTCAGCCGGTAACCCACCGGTAGCATTGGGGCGGGGAGCGGGGCATGTTGTATTGCTTCGAGTAAATCAATTTCGATGGCACGACAGATTGCATCTAATGGCAAATCATTCGCGTCAAGACCAAAGGGCTCTTCGATTTCATCGCCAAGTGCATCCAAGCCGAAGAAGGTATAGGCAACAATTGCCACCACAAATGGCGTCATAAAGCCGATGGAATCTACCAGTCCGAAAGGCAGCAGAAAACAGTAGATATAGGCAGTCCGGTGCAGCAGCAATGTGTAAGAAAAAGGAATGGGCGTATTTTTTATACGCTCGCACGCGGCAGCGGCGGCTGTGATGGCTGATAAGGTTGTGTCAATATTGGCCGCGAGACAGGGATTGATGCGCTTTTCATTCATACTTTGCTGCAGATCCAGCGCCATACGATTAATTAAAAAATCGGGTTTGTTTTTGGATGATTGAATCAGCGTGACCTCTTCCTGAGTCAGCCATTGCGGCATATCCTCACCCGGCAAATCGCGCAGCAGATTTTTAAGTGCGTAGGAAAAGGCGATTGCCCGGTAAATCATGCGTACCCTGATATCTGTCAGCCCATTGGATGCCACTGCTGTGATCGGGTAGGTAATCAGGCTTTGACATTGGCGTGACAGGTTGCGGCTCCTGATCAGTAGTTCGCCCCAGAGTTTGCGCGCTTCCCAAAAGCGGTCATACGCAGTGTTATTCCGGAATCCGAGAAAAATGGAGATAGGCAAGCCGATCAGGGTAAACGGAATGGTCGTCAGTGTAATTTTGAGTTCAAATAAATCACCATGCGAAATGGTGACCAATGTAGCAATCAGAATATTAATTGTCAGGGCCGGCAATATTCTTGGCAAGACAGAGCCACGCAACATGAGAAACAAGCGAAAGCCAGACGGGCGATCCCTGACTATCATGCTTTTTCCCAATTTTTAAAATGTTTCACCGATAACCCGTCAGAATACTAATATATTAGTGAATTAAAACACTAATATATTAGTAAGTCAATCTGTACAATGGCTTTGAATTATTGAAAATAATTAATCTGAATGGAGTCAATATGAATCACAGGATTGCCTACCGAAATCTGCCGCAACTGTTTTTGAAGGCTCGCGCGAATCTGATGAGTCACTTCCGTCCGATATTGAGTCGGTTTGGCTTAACGGATCAGCAGTGGCGAATTTTTCGTGTGCTTGATGAACACGGCCAACTCGAACCACGAGAATTGTGTGATTTATGTCAGATATCCAGCCCTAGCATGGCAGGGGTACTCAAGCGCATGGAAGAGCTTGATCTGATACGTCGTTGCGATGTGAAGGGGGATCAGCGTCGTGTCTTAATTGCGTTGTCAGAGCAGGGGGATGCGCTGATGCTGAAAATTGCCCCACTGATTGACACGCAATATCAATATGTTGAGCAGGCATTCGGAAGTGAAGCGATCGATGAACTGATTGCTGCTCTTGAACGGTTTAATGAGGTAAAAACCGACGCGGTCGAGCAGGTTGCGTTGGATTAACTCTTGCGGTTTTTTATTTCCCGGAAAAAATCCAGGGAAGCGCATCGAATTCTCTATTTATATTGATCAGCGTTGATGTTTGGACGTACTTGAAATCATATTGCGCGATCGATTGCAGTGATATTCATGGGCATAGTTAGTGTGATGTTTGATTTGCAATTGAGTTTTTTGGTAAAAGGTAAATTTATTCTCTTTCCGTCTGAGCGAGACAACACATGTCGTACCAGTTCCTGCCCGGTGAGGTTACTATTTATGTGCTAACTGTTGCGTATTAACTTAATATGTTCTTTTTTTGTTTTGGACTATTGAGTTTGCCTCTGGAATGCCCTATTGTGCAACGCACCAATAATTACAAGGTACGCAATTGGATAATCATCAAACGAAAAGCAGTCTGGCAGGATTGACGTTAGCGGCAGTCGGCATTGTTTATGGCGATATCGGAACCAGTCCTCTCTATACGATGAAGGAAGTGTTTGCGCCAGCTCACGGGTTGCAGCTCACGCAGGCCAATATCTTTGGCATCGTCTCTATGATTTTATGGGGATTGATTATCATTGTTTCCCTCAAGTACGTGACGCTTGTGCTGCGCGCGGATAACCGCGGAGAGGGCGGAATTATGGCGCTGACGGCGCTGTCCCTCGAATCGGTTAGTAAAAATTCTAAACTCTACTTTCCCTTGACTGTGCTTGGTTTGTTTGGCGCTTCGCTGTTTTACGGTGACGGCGTGATCACACCAGCGATGTCGGTGTTGTCTGCAATGGAAGGTATTGAAGTTGCCACACCCAGTTTTAAACCAGTCGTTGTTCCTATTACGCTGATTGTTCTGATCTGTTTGTATGCGGTTCAACGTAAAGGCACTGCAGGCATCGGGAAGATGTTCGGCCCGGTGATGTTGTTGTGGTTTTCAGTTCTGGCCTTGATGGGCCTGTATAACATCATCCGTGTCCCGGGAATCCTGGCCGCTTTCAATCCCTTATACGCAGTGAATTTTGTGATCGACCATCACTGGGGGGCATTTTTTGCGCTCGGTGCTGTCGTGCTGGCGTTTACCGGTTCCGAAGCTTTGTATGCGGATATGGGGCATTTTGGCGCTAAACCGATTCGTGCTGCCTGGTTTTTTATTGTGTTTCCCGCGCTGGCACTGAATTACCTTGGGCAAGGTGCGCTGCTGATGTTTAATCCGGCAGCAGTGACTAATCCTTTTTATTATCAGTTGGGTGCGTGGAGTATTTATCCTCTGGTTATCTTATCGACGGTTGCTGCGGTGATTGCATCTCAGTCGACGATATCTGGGACGTTCTCGATGACCAAACAAGCTATTTCACTCGGTTTTTTGCCGCGTATGAAGATTGTGCATACGTCAGCTAAAGAAATTGGCCAGATTTATATTCCTGTGGCGAACTGGATGCAATTGTTTGTAGTTGTTGGCGCGGTGATTGGCTTTGGTTCATCGACGAATCTTGCATCGGCTTACGGTATCGCAAATACCGGTACGATGCTGGTGACGTCATTGCTGACGTTTTTTGTTATCCGGTTTGGCTGGAAATACAATCTTCTGTTGTGTGTCGCTGCGACATTTTTCTTTTTAGCCATCGACGTTTCTCTGTTTTCTGCTAATGCATTGAAATTCTTCCATGGCGGTTACTTCCCGATTGTGCTGGGATTGATTATTTTCACCTTGATGCTGACGTGGAAACGTGGACGCGAGCTGGTATTTGAAAATCTGAAAAAACATGCAATTCCGCTGGAGGATTTCCTTGCGTCCCTGTTTGTGTCTGCCCCAACCCGGGTTTACGGCACCGCCGTATTCTTGCGAGGTGAGGCAGACGGTGTACCGCACGCGCTCTTGCATAATTTATCGCACAATAAAATATTGCATGAACGGGTGGTTTTTCTGACGCTGCATAACAGGGAAATTCCATGGGTACCATTTTCTGAACGTATTAAGATTTCCGATCTTGGTAATTCGTGTTATCAGATCGATCTGTTTTACGGATTTAAAAATGAGCCGGATATTCCAGCTGCGCTTGCTTTGTGTGCATCGAGTGGTCTGATTTTTGAGCCTATGGAAACTTCTTACTTTATTTCCAGGCAGACGATTATCTCTACGCCGGGCGGTGGTATGGCAAGATGGCGCGAGGGCATTTTTGTTGCCATGTCTCGCAATGCACGTGATGCAGCGGACTACTATCACATCCCAAGCAATCGTGTGATTGAAGTCGGCGCTCAGGTTGAAATTTGAAATAATGGCGGGAGGGCTTATAAAATCAAAAGTCCTATGCTATAATTTTGTTTTTCGCGGCTGTAGCTCAGCTGGATAGAGTACTTGGCTACGAACCAAGGGGTCGTGGGTTCGATTCCTGCCAGCCGCACCAGATTCAAGGGACTAGATGTAAATCTAGTCCCTTTTTTCTATTCTGCGCTTCTTTTTTTCTTGTTCATTTTCTTCCCCGGTTCGCTGCATTTTTTTTGCTTGCCTTAATACTTATTTATCTCGCGTCACAAAAGTTGAGCAGAGGGGCTTTAAATGTTGGGTTTACTTGTGCTATAATTTTCTTCTTCGCGGCTGTAGCTCAGCTGGATAGAGTACTTGGCTACGAACCAAGGGGTCGTGGGTTCGATTCCTGCCAGCCGCACCAGATTCAAGGGACTAGATGCAAATCTAGTCCCTTTTTTCTATTCTGAGATGTTCAAGTTGAAGAATGTGCTCACGCTGACATGAACACCGAATTGGCTTAGTGATTGACTAGTCCGCGAGTATTAACCGGCGCAGACTCCAGTTTTCCGGTGCCTCCTGATTGAGGGAGCTGCGCTTGATCGGGTTGGATCGTACGCTTTCTTCGATGGACGTAATGAGCCGGTGGAGTTGCGATGCGTCAGGCAGCATAGTTCCAAGAAATGCCACGTCATCGTCATATTGAATCAGGATGGTAGGGAAATTTTCAATTTCTATATCTTCGACCAGATGGGCATGGTCTTCTATGTCGACCCAGGCAAAGCACTTTTCCGGATGGCGGACAGCCAGTTCTTCAAATGCTGTGCGATAAATATTACAGGTGTCGCACCATGCAGCGCAAAGGCAGGCGACCAGCCAGTGTTTGGTGTTCAGTTGATTTTTCAACTGTTTCAGATCATTAGTGTGAATATGTGCGTTCATGTTGTAATTCTAACCGATTCAATCTCAATAGAAATCCAGCCTTGCACTGAAGTGAACACGGTAAAATACGTCTATGACAACGATTTTAGCAATAGAAACATCGACCGAACTGGCATCAGCAGCTTTGCTTGTCGATGATCAGATTTATGTGCGCGAGTTATCCGGTGTGCAGACCCATTCACAAGGAATTTTGCCTGCGTTGCAGTCATTGCTGTCGGAGGCCAGCATCGCACTGTCTGACTGTGATGTTTTGGCTTACGGATGCGGCCCCGGTGCATTTACAGGAATACGCACAGCTTGCGGCATTGTTCAGGGACTTGCCTATGGCGCAGAATTAAACGTTGTGCCAGTGATTAGTCTGCAAGCGATGGCGTTGGCAGCATTCGCGGAGGTAAAGGCAGATAATTTTATTTGCGTTCTGGATGCGCGTATGAACGAGGTGTACTGGGCTCAGTACCGTTTTGTAGGCGGAGTCTGCGTAGAAGTTAGCGCTCCAGTGTTGGCGAAGATAGAAGATATTACGCCGAGTGCTGATCTTGATTCACCGTATTTTGTCCTTGGGAATGGCGTTGTTTTGCCTTCTCAATATAGTCAGTTTCCATCGATTCCGATGATGCCGCATGCAAAACAGGTTGCGGAGTTGGGGAAGCTTGGGCTGGCAAGCGGTCAGGATGTCTCACCAGAGCTGGCGCAGCCGCTGTACCTGAGAAATAAGATTGCATTAACTACTGCCGAACGAGCTTTGGTACAGGGGCAGAAGTAATATGCGGCTTTTCGTACTGAGTATAAGAAAACATGCATAACTTTGTGAAATTGGGTTTTGCGGACATTGATCAGATACTGACGATTGAAGAGGCGGTATACTCTCATCCCTGGTCCAGAGGAAATTTTACCGATTCGTTTTTAAGTGGCTATCAGGCATTTGGTATTCGCGATCATTCCGGAGAAATTGCCGCTTATTTTTTTGTAATGCCTGTTGTTGACGAATTGCATCTGCTGAATTTCGCCGTCCGTAAAGAAAATCAGGGACAGGGATATGCGAGCGCCATGTTGAGATACCTGCATCTTTATGCAAAAGAACAGGACATGACGTCAGTTTTGTTGGAAGTCCGGCGTAGTAATTATCGGGCAATTGAGGTGTACCTTGCCGATGGCTTTGAGGAAATCGGCAGAAGAAAAGCCTACTATCCCGTCGATGTAAATACCCGTGAAGATGCAATCGTGATGCGGAGAATGTGCTGATGAATGCTGCCGAACAAACGGCTCGTATCAAAATTCTGAATGCAATGGGTTTGGGCCCGTTGTGGCTCTCCCGCTATGCGTCTGAGGAGGCAACTCCAGTAGTTGCGACGTTGGCGTTGGCGGATGTTCCTCCTGCGGCTGTTTTGCCTGACGGTGGCGTCACCGATGTTGTAACCGTGGCGGACCTACCCCCGTCTTCAGCGCCAGTGGCGTCTGATCCCGTGGATCGCGTATCTGTGATGTCCTTGGATGCATTGCAAGCCGAAGTCGCATCTTGTGTGGCTTGTGGCTTGTGTAAAGGTAGGACAAAAACAGTTTTTGGCACTGGAGATACCGCAGCGACATGGTTGTTTGTCGGTGAGGGGCCTGGCTATAACGAAAACTTACAGGGTGAGCCGTTTGTCGGCGCAGCCGGACAGTTGCTTGATAATATGCTGCGGGCACTCGGTGTGCAGCGCGGTGAACGTGCGTATATTGCGAATGTTGTCAAATGTCGACCGACGGATAGCAGCGGTAAAGACAGGCCGCCAACGGCCGATGAAATACAGGCTTGTCTGCCGTATTTGCAGCGCCAGATTGCCTTAATTCAGCCGAAAGTGATTGTTGCCCTGGGTAAGACGGCAGCAGTTGCCTTATTGGGGGCCGATCCTGATACGCCGGTTTCGCAATTGCGTGGAAAAGAACATCATGTCAACGGTGTGCCTATGATTGTGACCTACCACCCTGCGTATTTATTGCGTAAACCTGTAGAAAAAAGTAAGGCGTGGCGCGATTTGTGTCTCGCTCAAAACGCTTTACCAACAAATGCCTGATGCGAGTCTATCCAGACTATCAGGCACAGTTTCATCAGCAGTGGGGACATCTGAACGATGTGCATGTCCGCTCACTCGCATGGTTGTTAAGTTCTCCCGATTTGCTCGATCAGCAGTCCTCCGTGTGGCAAGGTGCGATCGTCGCACCGGAGCTGCCGTCTCAGAGTCAGCTGGAACGGTGGTTAACCAAGCTTGATGTATTTCCAGAGCCTTTGCATCAGGCCTTGCGTGATGCGCCGACAAAACGACTGGGTTTGTATGCGGAGGTGTTGCTTGCTTTTTATCTTGCTGATTCAGGTGAGCTGTTTGCGCATGGTCTGCAAGTGAATGACGAGCAGGCACGTACCATTGGCGAGTTTGATTTTCTGGTAAAAGAAGGCGCGGGGCTTGTGCATTGGGAGTTGGCGACAAAGTTTTATTTGTTTTTTTCTGACGCGGCATCTGAACAAAGCGGAGCACCTGATTTGTTTAATTATCTCGGCCCGAATCTCGCGGATACGCTGGGTGCCAAGATGAAGAAAATAGTGCAGCAGCAATTGCGTCTGGGTTTGCATCCGGCCGCAAAGAAATTGTTGCCTTTTCCTTTGCTGCGTTCTCAAGCACTTGTCAAAGGCTGGTTGTTTTATCGCGATATGGATATCGGTCGAGCAGGCTCTGCGGTTGATGGAGTATCGGAGCAGCATT
The DNA here is from genome assembly GCF_014699135.1 of Cognatundibacterium aquatile. Taxonomy (GTDB): domain Bacteria; phylum Pseudomonadota; class Gammaproteobacteria; order Burkholderiales; family Burkholderiaceae_D; genus Undibacterium; species Undibacterium aquatile. The sequence goes on along the minus strand of NZ_JACOFT010000002.1, from coordinate 818,211 downwards.
GTCGTGGTTACATCTGGACTTTGCGTGATTTGCAGGAAATGCCTGAGTGCGAAGGTGTCATTTTGCAGCGTCTTGCCTGGCTGGCACCGGTACAACTGGGTAGTGACGCTGTATTCGGAAAGCAAGAATTACTGACACAGATCAAATCACATTTTTCGATATCGACTGCGCCAGTGTTGCTAGCGATCACCGTCACCCAGAACGGTATTGCCCGGGAAGTTTGCCGCGGTATGCTGATCCCGGAAGACTGGTGGGATCGGGCTTCTGCGGCAACATTGCATCCCTAGTGTTTATGCTCCCCTATCAGTGCCAGTGAATCAAACTGGCGCTGGTTTGCACTGTGCTTTCTCATCACGATGAACATTGTACTCGCCACGAATAAGCCGAATATCACAATCACCGCCTGAATGTTCAGGTCTAAATAGATCATCAGTGCATACAAGCCCAACATGATCAGTACTGATAAGTTCTCATTGAAATTCTGTACCGCAACTGAATGTCCAGCACTCATCAGCACGTGGCCGCGGTGCTGTAAGAGTGCATTCATCGGTACGACAAAGAAGCCTGCCAGTGCACCAACCAGAACAAGTAAAGGATAGGCGAGCCAGACGCTGTGTACGAAGATCATGGTGGTGACGACTAGTCCCATTGCGATGCCCATGGGCATGACTGCCAGTGATTTTTTGAGTGGGACAAATTTAGCGGCAGCAACTGCTCCGATGGCAATGCCGATAGCGACAACACCTTGTAATACCGCTGCTTTATTCAGCGGCATTTGTAAAGATTCTTCTGCCCATTTTAAAACGATAAACTGCAGTGTTGCCCCGGCGCCCCAGAACAGCGTAGTGACAGCCAGTGAAATCTGCCCCAATTTGTCTTTCCATAGTGTGACAAAGCAATGAGAAAAGTCACACACTAATTGCACTGGATGAGGCTTTTGATGGGCGTAACGGGCACCTGTGTCGGGGATGCGCAAATTAAATAGAGCGGCAAGCCCATAAAAGAAGGTAATGACGCAGAGTGCTGCCTCGGTCGGCGTATTAATTGGAAAATCAACGACCGGGAAATCAAAATTCAGCAAGGTCGCCGAGATATGAGGGGTGACCAGCGCACCACCAAGTACGGTGCCGAGAATGATGGAGGTCACTGTTAAGCCTTCGATCCAGCCATTTGCAGCGACCAGTTTTTCAGGGGGGAGCAATTCCGTCAGAATGCCATATTTTGCCGGCGAATACGCTGCAGCACCAAATCCGACGAGAGCATAGGCAATCAAGGGATGCACATGAAAAAACATTAAAGCGCAACCAAGGACTTTAATCATATTCGTAATGAACATGACCTTGCCTTTGGGGAGTGCATCAGCAAAGGCGCCGACAAAGGCGGCCAGCAACACGTAAGAGACAGCGAAGAAAAATTTCAGTAAAGGCGGCATCCAACTTGGCGATTGCATTGATACCAGTAACGCCATGGAGGCAATCAGTAGCGCATTGTCGGCCAGCGAAGAAAAAAACTGTGCCGCCATAATTGTATAGAAACCACGTCTCATGCTTGTCGTTTGCCTGTTACAAAGTGTTATCGGTCAGCTTTATACCATGAAAATCTCGCCTGATCGCTGAATTAGAGCATGTATATCAGAAATTACTGGGTAAAATATCAGTGTTTATTACGTTTTCTTTGAAAAGTTATGGCTAAGGCAAAAACTAATTACACCTGCACGGAGTGCGGCGGCATCGTCAATAAATGGGCCGGACAGTGCCCTTCGTGTGGACAATGGAATACCTTGGTCGAAACGATCATGGAGGCGGCCGGCAATCGTTTTTCGGGGAAACACCAAAGTCTCGCGCAAACCGCACCAGTGTTGAATCTGTCAGATATCGAAGCGTCAGATGTGCCACGTTTTGGTACGGGTATCGAGGAGTTTGATCGTGTCCTGGGTGGCGGCTTAGTGCCGGGTGGCGTCGTTCTGATCGGAGGTGATCCTGGGATAGGAAAGTCCACACTGTTGCTGCAAGCCTTGTCGAATTTGACCAAGATAAAGAAAGTGCTGTATGTCAGCGGTGAGGAGTCGGGCGCGCAGATAGCTTTGCGGGCGAACCGGCTGGCGCTTGATACGCATGGGCTGGCTTTGCAGGCGGAGATTCAGCTCGAAAAAATTCTGAACACGCTGGCGGATCATAAGCCGGAAGTAGTAGTGATTGATTCGATTCAGACGATCTACTCAGATGCGTTGAGTTCGGCGCCGGGCTCGGTAGCGCAGGTGCGTGAGTGCGCTGCGCAGCTGACACGCGTCGCAAAAACCATGAATATCACCATGATTCTGGTCGGTCATGTGACGAAAGAGGGTGCCCTGGCGGGACCCCGCGTGTTGGAACACATTGTGGATACTGTGCTGTACTTTGAAGGTGATACACATTCGAGTTTTCGTCTGGTCAGGGCGATTAAAAACCGCTTTGGCGCGGTGAATGAACTGGGTGTGTTCGCCATGACCGAGCGCGGCTTGAAAGGCGTATCCAATCCGTCGGCATTGTTTCTTTCTCAGCATGAGTCTCAGGTCGCTGGCTCTTGTGTCATGGTGACGCAAGAGGGAACCAGACCCTTGTTGGTCGAGATACAGGCGCTGGTTGACAGCTCCTTCGCACCGAATGCGAAGCGTTTATCTGTCGGTCTGGAGCAAAATCGTCTGGCGATGCTGCTGGCGGTGTTGCACCGGCATGCAGGTGTTGCTGCGTTTGATCAGGATGTTTTTATTAATGCGGTAGGAGGCGTCAAAATTGCAGAGCCTGCAGCCGACCTTGCTGTTTTGCTGGCGATTAATTCGTCGATGCGAAATAAGCCCTTGCCGCGCAGCCTGGTTGTGTTTGGCGAGGTCGGTCTGGCCGGCGAGATACGGCCAGCGCCGCGAGGGCAAGAACGCTTGAAAGAAGCAGCCAAGCTCGGTTTTACGATAGCCATGATCCCGAAAGCGAATGCGCCCAAGCAAAAAATCGAGGGGCTTACCATCATTGCAGTCGATCGTATTGATGAGGCAATGAGCCGTATCCGCGATATTGATGATGCTAACTGAGATCTGGCCTCGCGCAGCAGTTGTGTTTATTGGCGCAGGCTGTTGATGACCTCAGTTGCTGCGTGGATGCCGCTGCTGACCGCGCCTTCGAGTGTCGCCGGATAATCGCCCTGCGTATAGTCTCCGGCCAATGTCAGCCCGGCTATGCCTGTGCTGTTTGGCGGGCGTTGTAGCGCCGGAGTGCAGCTGAAGGTTGCTCTTTTTTCGGTAATGATCTGGTGCCAGAGCGGGCTTGCCAGTTCGGGGCGCTGGAAGCTATCAGTCAATTGCCGGGCAATCGCGCCTGCGAGTGACTGGTGATCTTGCTGGTGCTCTTCGGGTGCGCTGATCACCACTGCCAACAAGCCGCTCTGATCGTCATGCAACTGGCCGCGGTCAAATACATATTGTCCCCATTGCTGTTGCGAGGGATCGTCCAATAAAGCATACATGGGGCGCGGCAGGCTTGTTCCTGGCGCATACTGCAAATAGCAGCTCGTGATGGCTTTGTATGTCAGTGGTGGCAATGTAATGCCAGTGTCCGCATCACTCAGCAGTCGCTGCGCATTACTGGCATCAGTGGCAATAACGATGCCGTCAAATGTCTGCTCATTTTGCTGCGCGGACTGTATGATCCATTGAGATGCGCCGTCTTTTTTGATTGCTTTGATTGCGCTTGAACATGCCACATCAGCGCCGTGAAGCTGTAAGAATTCCGCCGCTTTTTGCGGGAACAGTGCAGACAGATTCAGTCTCGGCAGCAACATGTCGGATGCGGCACGACTGGCGCCAAGGCTGTCCCGCAGAACATTCAGAAACACCTGCGCCGAAGCCTGTTCAGCAGGTGTGTTTAATGCAGCGATGCAAAGTGGATTCCACATCAGGCGGCACAGTCTGCTTGTCTGATCAAAGCGTTGCAGCAATTCTGCGACGGTGCAATCGGTATTGAGCGTCCAGCCCATCCAGCGCGCTGCAGAGGAAAATCTGGCGAGTGCCAGCTTGTCTTCGCGGCGCAGACCTTTCGCCCTCCAGAGAGCCACGAGCATATGCAGTGGCGCAGGCAGTCGTGGCGCAATGAAGTGCATGCCATCTTCGTGCTCTGGGTAGATCATTTGTAGCGGCAGCCGCAAAAACGCAGCGTTCAGGTCAACACCGACGGTTTTCATTAATTTCAGACTCTGCTGATATGCGCCCAGCAGAATATGCTGACCATTATCAACTGTGAGTCCATTAATCCCGACGCCGCGCGCGCGGCCACCGAGTGTTTTGGCCGACTCAAACAGGCTGACCTGATGTTCGTTTTGCGTCAATGTGACAGCTGCCGCACAGCCCGCCCAGCCACCACCGATCACAGCAATTTTTTTTGAGACCTTCGCCATTTCAGCCACGGATATAGGTTTTCCAGGCGAGCCAGAGTTTACGTATCGGTGTCAGCGAGATGCGCTGGCTCAGCACATGAAAGCCATCGCGCTGAATTTCCGATAGCAGCGTTCTGTAGATGACCGCCATAATCAAGCCGGTACGCTGCGCGCGGCGGTCTTCTGGTGGCAGTATTGCCAGTGCCTCATCATAGAGTTTCTGAGCCCGTTCGTACTGGAACTGCATCAGCGCTTCAAATTCAGGGCTATGTCTGGCATTCAGTATGTCGGCTGCCGTCACCTTAAACTGTTGCAGTTCATTGACTGGAAGATAAATTCTGCCCTTGCGCGCATCTTCACCGACATCTCGGATGATATTCGTCATTTGAAACGCAAGGCCGAGTTTCTCGGCGAATACTTTGGTTTGCGGATTGCTAATGCCAAAGATGCTGGCCGATAAAATCCCGACGACACCAGCGACATGCCAGCAGTATTTTTGCAGCGCAGGAAAGTCCAGGTAACGGGTCTGATTCAAGTCCATTTCCATGCCATCGATGACCGCCATCAGATGCGCACCTTCAAGCTGGTAAGTCGTCAGGTGTGGCAGCAAGGCTCTGGTGACAGGATGTGTCGGCGTATTCGCCAGCATTGCCTGAATTTCTTTGCGCCACCAAGTCAGTCTGCTGCGGGCAACCATATCGTCAGTACTTTCATCGACGACATCATCCACTTCGCGGCAAAAAGCATAGAGCGCAGTGATGGCGCGGCGTCTTTCTGCTGGCAGGAACAGGAAGCTGTAGTAAAAACTGGAGCCGCTTTCTGCAGCTTTTTGTTGGCAATATTCGTCTGGTGACATGCTGGAATATAAAAAAGTTGTTGACGCTGGGCTGATCAAAGTTGACAAGAGTTGCTATGCTAACAAACTTCAACATGCCTCAACCTGTTCAGATTGCGATGCTGCATGTAGAACGGAAGTATCGTAATGTAATCAGATTGTAGAATTCTTAACTCAAAACGCGACAGCTCGTATAATAGTGGGCGCATTATATTATCGCTCTGCACAAAAGAGCCTGGCTTTTGACTCGAAACTTTAAATTTGGACAAACATCTTGAATAAATCGAAACTTGTGGCAATTTTGGGTGGCCTGGGAATTATCCTGGCTGGATGCGGTGGCTTCGTTTACACGTCCGTCGGCGGCACCGTCACGGGTCTGGGAACAACAGGGGCAAATTCAGTGCAATTGATGAATGAGCAGAACTTCATCCGGACACTGACTGCAGATGGCCCTTTTTCATTCAATGTGGCGAGCAATGCTAATTACTCTATCATTGTCTCTAGCCAGCCAAATCTGGTGAATTGCACAGTCGCCAATGGCACGGGAAAAATGACGGGCGAGGGGGCACTGAATAACATCGTGGTGACTTGTGTGCCGAATGTGCCGGTTTCCGGAACCCTGTCCGGCATGGCCGATAGTGGCGCGATTACCTTGAACAACAATACGGTGAATCCAGCCACTAGTGTTGCCACAGACAAGACGATGTCCTTGTCCGCCAATGGCGCATTCCAGTTAACTAATTATGTGGTCAGCGGGTATCGTTACAATGTGACGGTGGCGATGCCACCAGCCGCACAGTATTGTACGGTCGCCAATGGTACCGGCGTAGCGGATAATAAATATCCGAACGCGATCAACAATGTCGCGGTTTCCTGCGTTCCTGCGGTACCGGTCAAGGTTACGGTGAATGGTCTGACCGCTGGTAATACATTGACGCTGTCGAATGCGACGACAGCAAAATCCACTACCGATACCTTAGCGATCAGCACGATCGGTATTTATAATTTTGGCTGGAGTCTGCTCAATGGCATGACATATGCGGTGACAGTGGCAACGCAACCGACCGGACAGACCTGTACTGTGCAGAATGCAAGCGGTGTGGCAGATATTACCAAGCCGGACGCCGCAAGTAACATCGTGGTTAATTGCGCCTGAGCGTACTTTTATTCAGTATTCGCTTCATATAAAAAAGCCCACCATCATCGGTGGGCTTTTTTACTGTTTGATGCACCGAGCGATGGCAGGGTTACAGTTCTTCCAGCATGCCTGCGTCATTGAAATAAAAAATGCCTTCCCGCTTGAAACCCCATTTTCCTCCCTTGAGCCTGATAAATGGTTCAAAGCTGAAAAAACCAACTTCCGACAATGGAATGTCATTGCTGGAATCAATATACTGGCGCTGATCTTTGTCGTTAGCGATGCTGTGGCCGACGTTGTTGCGATAATCGAGATTGACGAAACCGTTCTGACGTATGCGCATATTGGCCCATTCAAACAACTGGCCAAACGTGGTCTGAGGTCTTACCAGAGCCTGCATTTGCTGATGCATCTGTTTCAGGAAATTCAGACCATTTCTGAATTCGATTAATTGCGGTGTCGGTGTGACTTTGCCGTGTTCTATCGGAAATGAACGGGCGCAGTCGCCCCAGAAGCGATCCCGCGTCGGACTCAGATCGATCGTGACCAGATTATCGTTACCGACACGTTCTTCGTTGGGTTGATAATCGCGCCCGGAGACGGAGACGCAACTGCGTGAGCCGAGCAATACCAGTGCCGGACAAGAGTGATACCAGGTATCCGGATAGCCTTGCGCCTGCAGTAGCCGGTGCGCTTTTTCAGCGATACTTTTTTCGGTGTCATCTGCAGTAATCAGACCAGCCATTTGCTGCAATACAGTTTTGGCGGCGCTTTGTACTTGTCTGTGCTGTTCGATCTCGAACGCGGTTGGCATAATCTTTCCGTTTCAACTGGGCGTGATAGTGAATCTGGGTTTATTTTTCAGGGTTGCTCTTGGTTACTGCTTTAACGCCTGCGGCGGTCACATCCACCGCCGTTCCAACGACGGCACCCCCGACTTTCACTGTCGTGGAGACAGCGACGTCGGCGATGGCAATGACAGTGCACGCACTCAGTGGGAAAACGCATAGTAGGAAAAACATTCGCGATATACAAGTTCGCATGAGTAAGCCTGACGTTGTTAAGGTTGCTGGATGTGGGGACTGGGATCGTCTTGCCAGTCGCATTATGCGGCTTTGTTTCAGTATACGTCAGCGCTTTACGCACTTATTTATGGATGTTGAAATTTTTTGTAACTTGATGTTAGTTTTGCAATAATTTATATACTCCCCCACTATTTTTAAAAAACATCGCTAACCTCTGCGTATTCATTGGGCTCTTTTATATACTGGGGGGAGTATTTATTGATGCTGAATCAGTCTCTGGACGGCATTCGCAGTGCGCGCCAGCCCAGCAGTAGCCAATCCTGCGCCTTCAGTGTCGGCCGATGATGAAACACATCGCCATTCACAGCTTCAATTTTCTCTATGATGCGCAGACCGCCCTGAATAACTAAGCGCAGCTCCCAGCCGATGCGGCCCGGAAGTTGCGTCGCCAACCCGCTACCTGCGAGCATCATCTGGCGCGCGCGCGCGATTTGGAATTGCATCAGTGCTTGCCAGGCGGCGTTCAAATTCTGATTTGCGATATCCTGCTCGCTGACGCCGAAGGTTTGCATGTCACTTTGCGGCAGATAAATGCGCTGTTTTTTCCAATCAATCGCGACATCCTGCCAGAAATTAATCAACTGTAGTGCCGAGCAAATCGCATCCGAGTCTCGGATGTTTTCTGGCGTCGCCGCGCGATACAGATGCAGCATGATACGACCGACCGGATTGGCCGAACGACGACAATAATCTTGCAACTGTCCGAAATCAACATAACGGGTGGTGACCACGTCCTGTTTAAATGCCGAAAGTAAATCCCGAAACGCCTGCAGCGGCAGTTGGTGTTGTCGGATAACATCAGCCAGAGCGATGAACATGGGCTGTGTACTGTTGCTGTTTTGCTCAATGAAGTCGAGCTCCTGCTCATAGGCGCTGAGCGCTGTCAGACGCTGTTCAGGCGTGGCATCTCCCTCGTCCGCAATATCGTCCGCACTGCGGGCAAAAGCATAAATGACTTCGACTGCCGGTCGTAAATGCGGCGGAAGTAAGATCGATGCGACAGGAAAATTTTCGTAGTGTTCAACAGACATAAGTGGGTATAAATCCTTAATGACCGAAAAGTCATTGGCAAATAGGTTGACCTTAATTATAATAAATAACCAGCCAGTCATTTATTTAAAATCAGTGCGATCAGTTGCAATTAGTTGCGGTAATGATGAATATGTCATCTCATTACCAGCCGCCTCATTCGGTCCGCATAGTAAAGGAAAACTTTTGTGTTAACACTAAAAACTCCCGTGTTCGCTGACGCGTCCCCCGTTGTCAATCGCGTCAAACTGCGGCATTCAGGTTTGTCCTCGTCGCGGGCGATTGCTGCGCTTTCCTTGTTGAGTTTGTTGGTGGCCTGTTCCAAGCCGGTTGAGAAAACCGAGGACGTGCGGCCAGTGCGTGTGGTCACCGCGACCAATACCACTTCTGATGTGGCATTTGAATTATCCGGCGAAGTGCGCCCACGAATAGAATCTCGTCTGGGCTTTCGTGTCGGCGGCAAGATTGTTCAACGTAAGGTTGAGCTGGGAACGGTGGTGAAGCGTGGGCAATTGCTGATGCAGCTTGATCCTCAGGATTTACTGCTGGCACAAATGCAGGCGAAAGCGGCGTTGACAGCGGCAGAAAGTAATCGCGATCTGGCTCAGGCCGATTTAAAACGCTATCAGGAATTACGCGCAAAGAATTTCGTTGCAGCAGCAATCCTCGATAGCAAAGAGGTCGCCTATAAAGCAGCGCAAGCCAGTTTTGAGCAGGCAGTTGCCGGCTTTAAAAATCAGAGCAATCAGGCCGGATACGCGACGCTGATTGCTGACGTTGATGGCGTTGTCACCGGGATTGACGCAGAAGTCGGGCAGGTTGTTGCTGCCGGAACGCCGGTTGTCCGCGTTGCGCAAACTGGTGAGATGGATGTAGTTGTAGGTATTCCGGAAAACAAAATCAATACCATACGGCAGATGAGTGATATCAGGGTCGGCTTATGGGCTGATCCGACATTGGTATTGCCGGGTAAGTTACGTGAATTATCACCGGTCGCGGATGCGGTGACGCGCACTTATCTCGCTAAAGTCAGTTTGCCAGCGGATGCAAAAGATGTGCGTCTCGGTATGACGGCCAATGTCAGCTTCGTCGCACCGAATCCGGCGCCAGTATTTAAACTGCCGACCACGGCATTATTTCAGGATAAAGGGCAGACCGCGGTCTGGATCGTCAGTGGCGGTGCGGTGAAGCTGGTGCCGGTGAAACTGGCTGGCGCATCGGGCGAAGATGTGTTGATTGCGGGTGGAATTTCTTCTGGCCAGCAGGTCGTGACTGCTGGTGTTAATTTGTTAAAACAAGGGCAGAAAGTCAGCATACTGGGAGCTGAGTCTCCGGCAATAAAGCCACCAGCAACAAAGCCGCCAGTGACGGAAGCGTCAGCTTCTGCGGTGGGAGCCTCTAAATGAGTAACTCTTCGAGAAGTTTTAATTTGTCAGGTTGGGCGCTGGAGCATATCCCGCTTATCCGCTACCTGATCGTTGTATTGCTGCTTGGCGGTATTTTCAGTTATGGGAAGCTGGGGCAGGATGAAGATCCGCCGTTCACTTTCCGCGCGATGGTCGTCCGCGCAATGTGGCCGGGCGCGACTGCTTTGCAAATGGCCGACCAGGTGACCGACAAACTGGAAAAAAAGCTGCAAGAGACGCCGTACATTGATCGCATCCGCAGTTATTCCAAGCCAGGCGAAACACTGATTATTCTGCAGTTGCGTGAATCCACGCCGCCGAAAGAAACGGCGCAATCCTGGTATCAGGTGCGTAAGAAGATAGGTGATATCAAAGGCACCTTGCCGCCGGGTGTGCTCGGTCCTTTCTTTAACGATGAATTTGGTGATACTTACGGCTCTATCTTTGCGTTGTCGGGTGATGGCTTCACCTATGAAGAAGTAAAGGAATATGCTGATTTCGTTCGTCAGCAGTTCTTGCGCATCCCTTCGGTTTCGAAGGTGGAATTGTTCGGCGTGCAGGATGAAAAACTGAATATCGAATTCTCTCAAAAGAAATTTTCCCAACTGGGTATTTCTTTCGACGCGATTGTTTCTCAGATTGGCTCGCAAAATGGGATTGAAAGTACCGGCGTACTGACAACATCTACGGATAACCTGCAAGTCCGGGTTTCCGGCGCCTTAATGAAGGTGAAGGATCTGGAAAATCTGCAATTGCGGGCAAACGGCACCACTTTCCGCCTTGGAGATTTTGCGACAGTAAAACGTGAGTATAAAAATCCACCGCAAGACAAAATGCGCTTTAACGGCAAGGAAGTGATCGGCCTTGGTATTTCTATGGAAAAAGGCGGCAATATCATTGAGCTGGGCAAGCATTTACAAGCGGATGTCCGTACGATCAAGGCAAAACTTCCGATGGGCATACAACTGGAGCAGGTGACAAATCAGCCTGATGCAGTGAAAGAATCGGTCGGAGAATTTCTGCACACGCTGATCGAAGCGGTCGTCATTGTGCTGGCAGTCAGTTTTCTGTCGCTTGGCTTGCATACCAAACCTTTCCGTCTCGACATCTGGCCGGGTCTTGTTGTTGGTCTGACGATTCCTCTGGTGTTGGCGATTACCTTCTTATTCATGCGCATCTTTGACATCGATTTGCATAAAATTTCACTTGGCGCTTTGATTATTGCGCTCGGTCTGTTGGTCGATGATGCGATTATTGCGGTAGAAATGATGGTGCGTAAAATGGAGGAGGGCTTCTCTCGCTTTGACGCCGCCACCTTTGCCTATACATCAACGGCGATGCCGATGTTGACCGGAACTTTGATTACGGCCGCAGGCTTTTTGCCTATCGGCCTGGCTAAATCGGCAGCGGGCGAATATACGTTTTCGATGTTTTCCGTGAATGCGCTGGCACTGATTATTTCGTGGCTGGCCGCAGTGTTGTTTACGCCTTATCTTGGTTATCTGCTGTTAAAAGTAAAGCCGCATAACGTCAATGATAACCACCATCATGAGCTGTTTGATTCGCCGTTTTATAACCGTTTCCGCGCGCTGGTGAATTGGTGTGTCGAGTGGCGCAAGCTGACGATAGCGATCACCCTGGGTGTGTTTGGTCTTGGAGTATTTGGCTTTAAATTTATTGAGCAGCAATTTTTCCCGGATTCAAATCGTCCTGAATTGATGGTCGAATTGTGGTTGCCGGAAGGCTCGTCATTTGCGGCAACAGAAGCGCAGACCAAGAAATTTGAAAATTTTGTGCGGCAGCAGGAGGGCGTTTCCAGTGTGACGAGTTATGTGGGAACGGGAAGTCCGCGTTTCTATCTGCCGCTGGATCAGATTTTTCCGCAGACAAACGTGGCTCAACTGGTTGTTTTGCCCAAAGATTTAAAATCAAGAGAGGCGTTGCGTTTAAAAATCATCGATATTTTCAAGAAGGATTTTCCTGAGGTACGGGGTCGCGTGAAATTGCTGCCTAACGGACCACCGGTGCCTTATCCTGTGCAGTTCCGCGTGACTGGGCTGGAAGTGGCGAAGGTGCGCGAGATTGCTGATCAGGTAAAGCAAGTCATGATGGCGAATCCGAATGCGATTGGCGTGAACGACAACTGGAATGAGTCGGTGAAAGTTGTGCGTATCGACCTGGATCAGGACAAGTTGCGGGTATTGGGTGTGACATCGCAAAACGTTATGCGCGCGGCGAATACGATTCTGAGCGGCACAACCGTTGGTCAATTCCGCGATGGCAATAAGTTGATCGACATGGTGGTGCGTCAGCCAGTTGATGAGCGTTCAACCGTGAACGCATTGAACAATGCGAATATCCCTACTGCGAGCGGAAAATCGGTTCCTTTGTCGCAGATCGCGACGATCAAACTGGTCTGGGAGCCAGGCGTGGTCTGGCGCGAGGGGAGGGAGTGGGCTGTTACCGTACAGTCTGACGTGGTTGATGGCATTCAGGGGCCGACCGTATCAAGCCAGATCGCACCGCAGTTGAAGGGTATTCAGGCCGCCTTGCCTCCGGGTTATGCAGTGGAGTTAGCTGGTGCCGCAGCGGATAGCGGCAAGGCGCAAGAATCGATTGCTGCCAATGTACCGTTAGTCGTGTTTATCATTTTTACGCTGCTCATGTTGCAACTGCATAGTTTTTCCCGCGTCATTCTGGTTTTCCTGACCGGGCCGCTGGGATTGGCGGGAGCTGCCCTGGCATTGCTTGTGCTGCAGAGACCGTTTGGTTTTGTTGCGCAACTGGGCGTCATTGCTTTGTTCGGTATGATTATACGTAATTCAGTCATTCTGATTGATCAGATTGAGCAGGATATCCAGGAAGGCTCAGATGTCTGGACTGCGATCGTTGAATCAGCTGTCCGTCGGTTCCGTCCTATCATTCTGACGGCGGCGGCGGCGGTGCTGGCGATGATTCCTTTGTCGCGCTCGGTATTCTGGGGGCCGATGGCCGTCGCAATTATGGGTGGTTTAATCATCGCAACCGGTCTGACTTTGCTGTTTTTACCGGCATTGTATGCGGCATGGTTCCGTGTTAAAAAGCCGACGTAAGCAAAAGGCGAGGGGTGTTTCAGGTAATCGACGCAGAGTTGCCTAAAATGTTTTTTTTGAAGCATTAAAAAAATAAGGCACGGGCTTACAAAATCCAGTAGAATTACGGGTTGGAGTTGTAATGCCACTATTTAATAGTTTTGGGCGACGCTTGATGTTCGGGTCGCCCTTTGCTTTTGTGCCGGACGCGTCGGATGTGCCGGTAAGTAACATAACTCATCCCGCGAGGATGGCGAAATTGGTAGACGCACCAGGTTTAGGTCCTGACGCCAGCAATGGTGTGGGGGTTCGAGTCCCCCTCCTCGCACCACAGAATTTTTACTATTTGGACGATTTTCATGGCAACTGCAGTCGAAACTTTAGATAAATTGGAACGCCGCCTTACAATTTCCTTCCCGATCGCTGATGTGCAATCAGAAGTTGAAAAACGTTTGAAGGTGCGCGCACGCACAGCAAAAGCACCTGGCTTCCGTCCAGGCAAAGTGCCTATGAAGATGGTTGCCGCACAATACGGTTACCAGGTTGAAACAGAAGTGCTGAACGATAAAGTTGGTCAGTCTTTTGCTGCGGCCGTTGGTGAAAGCAATCTGCGTGTTGCTGGTTACCCAAACATTGAGCCAAAAACAGGTGAAGGCGTTGCTGAAGGCACTCTGGCTTTCACTGCAACTTTCGAAGTCTACCCTGAAGTGGTTGTTGGCGATTTGTCTGCTGCTGAAGTTGAACAGGTTAAATCCGATGTGACTGATGCAGAGATCGATAAAACGATTGATATCCTGCGCAAGCAACGCGTGCATTTCCACGTTAAAGGCGAGCAGGGTGTGCATGGTGACGGTGGTGCAGATCAGTCTGCACAAAACGGCGACCGCGTCACTGTTGATTTCGTTGGTAAAATTGACGGCGTAGAATTTGCGGGTGGCAAGGCCGAAGGTTTCACTTTCGTGTTAGGTGAAGGCCGCATGTTGCCAGAGTTTGAGACAGCCACTGTTGGCTTGAAAGTTGGCGAATCTAAAACGTTCCCGCTGGCGTTCCCAGAAGATTATCATGGCAAAGATGTTGCTGGTAAAACTGCAGAATTTACCATCACTTTGACAAAGCTGGAGTGGGCGCATTTGCCTGAAGTTGATGCTGAATTTGCTAAGATGCTCGGCGTTGAAGATGGCGATCTGGTAAAAATGCGCACTGACATCAAAGAAAACCTCGAGCGTGAAGTTAAGGGCCGTGTTAAAGCGAAAACAAAAGAAAGCGTGATGGACGCTTTGGTTAAGGCAGTGACATTTGATGTTCCGACTTCTTTGGTTGCGCAAGACAGTGAGCGTCTGGCTGAAATGACACGTCAGGATATGGCTCAACGTGGCATGAACGTGAAAGACGTTCCATTCCCGATTGAGATGTTCAATGCACAAGCCGAACGCCGTGTCCGTCTGGGTCTGATTTTGGCTGAATTGGTCAAGGCTAATAACTTGCAGGCAACTGCAGAGCAGATCAAAGCTCAGGTTGAAGATTTCGCGCAAAGCTACGAGGATCCGCAACAAGTAGTGAAGTACTACTACAGTGATCGTAATCGCCTTGCAGAAGTTGAAGCCCTTGTATTAGAAGAAAACGTCGTTAACTATGTTCTCGGTAAGTCGAAAGTGACTGAAAAAACACTGCCTTTCGATGAGTTGATGGGCAATAACGCACAAGCATAAGTTTTAAAAGGAAAATCACATGACAGGCATCATCCGTAATTCGGCGTTGGATACAAATATGCTGGGCATGGTGCCTATGGTGGTAGAGCAAAGTGGGCGTGGTGAACGTTCCTATGACATCTACTCTCGCTTATTGAAAGAGCGTGTGATTTTTCTGGTTGGTCCGGTGAATGATCAGACGGCAAATCTGGTCGTCGCGCAGCTGTTGTTTTTGGAGAGTGAAAATCCAGATAAGGATATTTCTTTCTACATTAATTCTCCGGGCGGCTCCGTTTCTGCCGGGATGGCGATCTACGACACCATGCAGTTCATTAAGCCAGATGTATCGACATTGTGTACTGGTCTGGCTGCATCGATGGGGGCTTTTTTGCTGGCGGCAGGTGCTAAAGGTAAGCGATTCTCTTTACCGAATTCCCGCATTATGATTCATCAACCCTTGGGTGGTGCACAGGGGCAGGCTTCAGATATTGAGATTCAGGCGCGTGAAATTTTGTACTTGCGCGAACGTCTGAATGGCATTCTGGCGGAAAACACAGGCCGCAGCTTAGATCAGATTGCCAAAGACACTGATCGTGATAATTTTATGTCGGCTGATGCGGCTGTCGAATACGGGTTAATTGATAAAGTTTTGACTCATCGCGCTTAAGCTGCTTGAATTAGATAAACGCCCGTTCCCATAAAGGTTCGGGCGTTTTTTATTTATTTTCTAAATTATTCGATTTCTCAGGTACTTCCGGATCTTGTGCATGCAATGACGAAAACTGTTTTTGCAGGTAATATGCTCTTCGTTCCGATTTATATTTATTTTGTTTTTCTCATATTCGTACCATGCCCGATAAAAAATCCTCCAGCGGTGAAAAACTGCTCTACTGCTCATTCTGCGGAAAGAGTCAACATGAGGTTAAGAAGCTGATTGCAGGGCCTTCGGTCTTTATTTGCGATGAGTGCATAGACTTGTGCAATGACATTATTCGCGATGAAGTTTCTGAAATTGACAATATAGCGAGCGCGAAAACTGAGCTGCCAACTCCCCAGGAAATTACCGATTTATTGGACCAGTATGTGATTGGTCAGCCAAACGCGAAGCGTATTCTGGCAGTCGCTGTCTACAATCATTACAAGCGTCTGAAGCATCTGGGTAAAAAGGATGATGTAGAGCTCGCCAAGAGTAATATTTTGCTGGTTGGTCCTACCGGTTCAGGTAAAACGTTGCTGGCGCAGACGCTTGCTCGCATGTTGAATGTACCGTTTGTGATCGCAGACGCGACGACCTTGACCGAGGCGGGTTATGTTGGTGAGGACGTGGAGAATATCATTCAAAAATTGCTGCAGAACTGCAATTATGAAGTCGAACGCGCTCAGAAGGGCATCGTCTATATCGATGAGATTGATAAGATTTCCCGTAAATCTGACAATCCCTCGATCACACGTGATGTGTCTGGTGAAGGCGTGCAGCAAGCTCTGCTGAAGCTGATCGAGGGAACGATGGCATCGGTGCCTCCACAAGGTGGTCGCAAGCATCCAAATCAAGACTTCATTCAGATTGATACCACGAATATCATGTTTATTTGTGGCGGTGCTTTTGATGGTTTGGCAAAGATTATTTCAGACAGATCAGAGCGTAGCAGTATTGGTTTTTCAGCCAGCGTTAAAAGTCAGACGGAAAAGAGCGCAAGTCAGATGATGCAGGATGCGGAGCCGCAAGATTTGATTAAGTTCGGTTTGATTCCTGAGTTGGTTGGTCGTTTGCCTGTTATTGCAACGCTTAACGAACTTGACGAGGCGGCATTGATTCAGATCCTGGTTGAGCCAAAAAATGCGCTGATTAAGCAATATGCAAAACTGCTGGAAATGGAAGGCACTGAGCTTGAAATACGCCCGGCTGCTTTGCAGGCAATTGCAAAAAAAGCGATTGCCCGTAAAACTGGTGCGCGTGGTTTGAGATCGATACTAGAGCATGCATTGTTGGATATTATGTACGATCTGCCTAGCCATCAAAATGTTGAAAAAGTGGTGATTGATGAGGGGACTATCACTAACGGTGCTAAGCCTTTGCTTATTTATCACGAGCAAGCCAAAGTGTCCGGAGCTTGAGTTTTTGCAAAAAAAAGGGGATATATCCCCTTTTTTTTATGGTTATTCACCGCATTTTTTTTAATCGAAGTAGAATGAAGTAGGAAAAAACATGGCTTCAGCCGTAAAGCTACCCGGAGGAGCTCTCTGCGTAGCTTTTTTATTGTTTTTTCTGATAATGGGCTTGTGTTTTAGCCTTGTGCGCCAACATTACCAACTAGTATTTATGAAAGGTGCGCCATGACAACTACTTCAATTACCGAGCAAATTCAACTGCCGCTGCTGCCATTACGTGACGTGGTTGTATTTCCCCATATGGTTATTCCACTGTTTGTGGGGCGCCCAAAGTCCATTAAGGCTTTGGAGGCTGCGATGGAGCAGGGTAAAAGCATTATGCTTGCTGCTCAAAAAGCCGCTGCGAAGGACGAGCCTTCGGCTGACGATATTTATGAAATTGGTTGTATAGCCAATATTTTGCAAATGTTGAAGTTGCCTGATGGCACAGTAAAAGTATTGGTTGAAGGGGCGCAGCGTGCCCGCATTCACCAGATTCATGATTCTGAGTCACACTTCAGTGCTGAAGTGACGCCAGTTGCAGCAGTTGAGGAAGATGATTCCGAAGTTGAAGCGATGCGCCGTGCAATTGTTCAACAGTTTGATCAATACGTAAAACTGAACAAAAAAATCCCGCCTGAAATTCTTGCCTCTCTCTCTGGTATTGACGACGCCGGTCGTCTTGCTGATACCATTGCGGCACACTTACCTCTGAAATTGGAGCAAAAGCAAGTGATCCTGGAAATTTTCAGTGTAGCCAAAAGGCTTGAGCACCTGCTTGGGCAACTTGAAGGTGAGCTCGATATCTTGCAGGTGGAAAAACGTATCCGTGGTCGCGTGAAGCGTCAGATGGAGAAATCGCAGCGTGAGTACTATCTGAACGAACAAGTGAAAGCGATTCAGAAAGAGCTGGGCGAAGGCGAAGAGGGTGCAGATATCGATGAACTTGAGAAAAAAATCATTGCTGCCAAAATGCCGAAAGAAGCTCGCGACAAGGCTCTTAATGAGTTGAAAAAACTCAAAATGATGTCACCGATGTCTGCAGAGGCAACAGTAGTCAGAAATTATATTGATACTATTGTTGGTTTGCCTTGGAAGAAAAAATCCAAAGTAAATAATGATCTGACGAATGCTGAGAAGGTTCTGGAGGATGAGCATTACGGTTTAGATAAGGTTAAAGAGCGCATTCTCGAGTATCTTGCTGTTCAGCAACGTGTGGATAAGTTAAAAGCTCCGATTCTGTGTCTGGTCGGCCCTCCGGGTGTCGGTAAAACGTCTCTCGGTCAGTCGATTGCCCGGGCAACAAATCGCAAGTTCGTTCGCATGGCGCTTGGTGGTGTGCGTGACGAGGCAGAGATTCGTGGACATCGTCGCACTTACATTGGCTCCATGCCTGGCAAAATTTTGCAGAGCCTGGCCAAGGTTGGTGTTCGAAATCCTCTTTTTTTGTTGGATGAAGTCGATAAAATGGGGGCGGATTTCCGTGGCGATCCTTCGTCCGCATTGCTGGAGGTGCTTGATCCTGAACAAAATCATACGTTTTCGGATCACTACATTGAAGTCGATTTTGATTTGTCTGACGTGATGTTTGTCGCGACGTCTAACTCGTACAATATTCCGCCTGCTTTACTTGATAGGATGGAAGTGATTCGTCTTTCTGGTTACACAGAGGATGAAAAAACCAGCATTGCTCAGCGCTATTTGTTGCAAAAGCAAATTAAAAATAACGGCCTGAAAGAAACGGAAATCACTGTCGCAGAAAGTGCGATCAGAGATATTATCCGCTATTACACAAGGGAGGCTGGTGTTCGTTCGCTGGAGCGCGAAATTTCCAAAATATGTCGTAAAGTCGTCAAAATGCTTTTGCTGAAGAAGAGTGAGAAAAAAGCGACGATTACCTCCAAAAATCTGGATAAATATTTGGGTGTACGCCGATACGATTTTGGCGTTGCGGTCAAGGATAATCAAATTGGTCAGGTAGTTGGTCTGGCATGGACGGAAGTTGGTGGCGATCTCTTGACTATCGAGGCTGTTTCTATGCCCGGTAAAGGTGGCGTTATCCGCACTGGAACCTTAGGTGATGTTATGAAGGAGTCGATCGAAGCTGCCCGCACAGTTGTGCGTAGCCGGGCTCAGCGCTTGGGCATTAAGGCTGATGTCTTTGAGAAGAGTGATATTCACATTCACGTACCTGAAGGGGCGACACCTAAAGACGGTCCTTCTGCTGGCATTGCAATGACGACTGCTTTGGTATCTGTGTTCACCGGGATTCCTGTGCGGGCAGATGTTGCGATGACAGGTGAGATCACTTTGCGCGGCGAGGTATTGCCAATTGGTGGTTTGAAAGAGAAGTTGCTGGCAGCGCATCGCGGCGGAATTAAAACTGTTTTAATTCCGGAGGAGAACGCAAAGGATCTGGCTGAAATCCCGGACAATGTAAAAAACAAACTGGAAATTATCCCGGTGCGTTGGATAGACAAGGTATTGGAAATCGCTTTGGAGCGTCAGCCGCAGCCTTTGGTTGATGCGGAAATTCCCGTTGCTGCTGGATCAAATGAGCCTTCCGCTGATCTTGCTGTTGTGAAGCACTAATGTTGTATGGATAAAAAAACGCCCGAATTTTCGGGCGTTTTTTATTTGGATTTTATCTAAGCGTCATTGATAGCAATATATTTTCGTTTGATTTTCTTAGCATCAGATCCAATTTCGCATCAGTCCGACAGCCAGTCCTTCCAGTGAGAAATCTTCTTCGTTTTCATTTACTTTGATAATTGAGTAGTCAGGATTCTCAGGAATTAATTCAACAGAATTTCCGGTTTTTTTATACCGCTTGACAGTCACATCATCGCCAAGCCTGGCAACAATAATTTGCCCATTTCTTGCAGTATCAGTCTTCTTTACTGCTAACAGGTCGCCATCGAGTATGCCTGCGTCACGCATAGACATGCCGCGAACCTTGAGAAGAAAATCCGGCTTGGCAGAAAATAGTGCAGGGTCTACTTGGTAGCTGGTTTCAATGTGTTCTGATGCGAGTATTGGCGATCCGGCCGCAACCCGCCCGATCAGTGGCAGGTTTATCTGTGAAAAAGCAGATTGCGATGACGCCAGTTGTTGACCTGTGATGTGACTTGATAATTCTGACTCCAGCAGGCGTATGCCGCGCGATGTTCCGGGTGCTATTTCAATCACGCCCTTTCTTGCGAGTGCCTGCAGGTGCTCTTCCGCTGCATTGGTCGAGCGAAATCCCAGCTCCGCCGCTATTTCAGCGCGGGTCGGCGGGAAGCCTGTATTTTGAATGGCATCTTTGATTAAATTCAGGATCTGCTCTTGTCGGGCTGTCAGCTTAAGCATTTTGTGTGAACGTAGATCATTACGCTGTATATAAAAACAGTCTGTATTTTTATACAGTGCGTTGCGAAGTGCAAGGAAATTTTGTGGCTATGTGCAATCTAGTGCCATCGGATTGGCTCTGTACTGAATTGATTGAATAAAATGGAAAAGTGCGTTATGATCGTCGGCTTTCCTCTTCCTGCACTCGTCTTGACGCCGAGGCAGGCTATTTTTATTGTCCACAAGGAGAATATATGCGTCATTATGAAATCGTATTTATTGTACATCCCGATCAAAGCGAGCAAGTTCCTGCAATGATCGAACGTTACAAAGCTAGCGTTGTTGCACGTGGTGGTCAGGTTCACCGCGTTGAAGACTGGGGCCGTCGTCAATTGGCTTACATGATTCAAAAATTGGCTAAAGCACATTATGTTTGCATGAACATTGAGTGCGATGCAGAAACATTGCTTGAGCTGGAAACAGCATTCAAATTCAATGATGCCGTTCTGCGTCACCTGACAGTCAAAATGAAAAAAGCTGAAACAGCACCATCTCCAATGATGAAAGCTGTTCAAAAAGAAGACGCGGCTAAAGCACAGCGCGTTGAAGCACCAGCTGCTTAATTCATTTGATTTGAAAAAGGTCGTATAAAAAACAGTGAATCAACTGACAGTAATGGCGCGTATCATAGAGAAATCAGCGATACGTTACACGCCAGCTGGGATACCAATAGCATCAGCAATATTGATGCACAGTTCGCAGCAGGTGGAAGCCGGAACAGGGCGATTGGTCGAATTTGAAATTTCCGCACAAGCTGCAGGTGAGATTTCAGTAAAATTCTCCGAACTACCTTTAGATGTTCAGATTGCATTCACGGGTTTTTTAGCACGCAAAAATCGCAACAGCAAAAGTCTGGTATTTCATATCAATGGAATACGGGCAAATTTACTAGATTAGGAGCCACAAATGGCATTCGGTAAAAAATTTGATAAAAGCAAATTGAAGCAAAAGCGTCAACAACAAAACCCTTTGTTCAAACGCAAAAAATTCTGCCGCTTCACAGCAGCACATGTAGAAAAAGTTGATTACAAAGATATCGACACATTGAAAGATTTCGTGCAAGAAAACGGCAAAATTATGCCTGCACGTCTGACTGGTACAAAAGCACTGTACCAACGTCAAGTTGATACAGCGATCAAGCGCGCACGCTACTTAGCGTTGTTGCCTTACACTGATCTGCACACAGCGTAATTGACGACAGGTATTAGGAGAAAAATATGCAAGTTATTCTGATGGATAAAGTCGTTAATCTCGGCAATCTTGGTGATGTAGTTCGTGTTAAAGATGGTTATGCACGTAACTTTTTGATTCCACAACGCATGGCTCGCCGTGCGACTGCAGCAGCAATCGCTGAATTTGAAGCGAAACGTGCTGAGCTGGAAAAAGCAGCAGCAGCAAAATTGGCTGTAGCTCAGGCTCAAGGCGAGAAACTGGAAGGTTCTACAGTTCAGATTTCACAAAAATCTGGTGTTGACGGTCGTTTGTTCGGCTCAGTAACTAATTTTGACATCGCTGAAGCGTTGGCTAAAGTTGGTTTCACTGTTGAAAAAGCACAAGTTCGCTTGCCGCAAGGTCCGTTGAAAACGGCAGGTGATCACGCTGTTTCCGTTGCACTGCATACTGACGTTGTAGTTAACGTGAATGTATCAGTTGTTGGTGAACACGCATAATTAGCTGTCAGCTAGATATAAAAAAAGCCGGGGTTTCCCCGGCTTTTTTTATGGTAAGCGTAAAATTATATAAACAATTTTGTTTATTGATGTTTATTGTTCACACCGTACTTTGTCGCCTTTAGTCGTTATTTGTAATTTGATTTAGCAGGTATAATGCGCGCCATGAAAGCCGCTACTGATCCACAACTTGATGCGATTCGCGTCCCCCCCCATTCCATTGAGGCAGAGCAATCTGTCCTTGGTGGCCTCTTGCTCGATAACGCCGCTTGGGATCGTATTGCCGACTTTATCGGCGAGGAAGATTTTTATCGTTATGATCACAGAATTATTTTTCAGTGCATTGTAAAACTGATTAATTCTTCAAGGCCAGCAGACGTCATTACTGTTTACGAGGCCTTGAATGGCATGGGAAAGGCCGAAGATGCAGGTGGTTTGACTTACCTGAATGCGCTGGCGCAAAACACGCCTTCGGCTGCAAATATTCGCCGCTACGCTGAAATTGTCCGCGATCGTGGTGTGTTGCGCAAACTGATCACGGTTTCAGATGAAATTGCTGGCAGTGCTTTCAACCCTCAGGGCAAGGAAGTCAAGCAAATGCTGGATGAGGCAGAATCCAAAATTTTTGCGATTGCTGAAGAGGGCGCGCGTGGAGCGCAGGGTTTTCAGGCAATTCAGCCTTTGTTGACGCAGGTTGTAGAACGTATCGATGAGTTATACAACCGTGATAACCAGAACGATATCACCGGTGTTCCAACTGGATTCGTTGATCTGGATAAGATGACTTCTGGTTTGCAGCCAGGCGATCTGATTATCGTTGCTGGTCGTCCATCTATGGGTAAAACAGCGTTTTCACTCAATATCGGCGAAAACGTCGCAATTGACAGTGGCCTGCCGGTGGCGGTGTTTTCAATGGAGATGGGCGGCGCACAGTTAGCGATGCGTATGCTTGGTTCTGTTGGGCGACTGGATCAGAGCCGTTTGCGCGTGGGTAAGTTGAGCGACGAAGATTGGCCTCGGTTGACGCATGCCATTCAAAAAATGAATGACGCGCAGTTATACATAGATGAAACTCCGGCGCTGAGTTCTATCGAATTGCGTGCGCGTTCGCGACGTTTGGCCCGTCAGTGTGGCAAGCTTGGTTTGATTATCGTCGATTACCTGCAGTTGATGTCGGCGAATTCTGCGGGTGAAAACAGGGCAACCGAAATTTCAGAAATTTCACGAAATCTTAAAGGTCTCGCAAAAGAGTTAAATTGCCCGGTCATTGCACTTTCTCAGTTAAATCGTTCGCTGGAGCAGCGCCCGAATAAGCGGCCTGTGATGTCAGATTTGCGCGAGTCGGGAGCGATTGAACAGGATGCCGACGTGATTATGTTTATTTACCGGGATCAGGTTTACAACCCTGACTCTCCTGATAAAGGTACTGCCGAAATTATTATCGGTAAGCAGCGTAACGGTCCAATTGGCAGCGTGCGACTGACTTTCCTTGGTGAATATACCAAGTTTGATAATTACGTCGGTTCGTTGTCGGTGTATGGCGATAATGAGTAATGCAGAATAATTTTTACCCAGTGAGTACATTTCACTAAATGTCTTTCTTCAGTTTGTCAGGTGTAATCAACTTGTGCCCTGACAAAAATATTCCAATTTGTTTCAAATTTCAGTGAGAAAAAAATGTTTGGACGCCTGATGCCTACGGAAGGCAAATTCTTTGAATTATTTAATCAGCATGCAGATCTGTGTGTTAAAGGATCAAAAGAAATGCTTGCCTTGATGACCAATTTTGATGATCTTGAAAGCAGGGTGCATGCGATCGAGAGCATCGAAAAGCAAGCAGATACAGTGACTCACAATACAATAGAGTTGCTGCATAAAACGTTTATTACGCCACTTGATCGCGATGATATTCATAAGCTGATTACGCGTATGGATGACATACTTGATTTGCAGGAAGACGCTGCGCAGACCATTTCGCTCTACGATATCCGTGAAATTACACCTGAAGCAAAGCGACTGGCTGAGTTGTGCCTGGCCTGTGCGGAAAAGGTTAAAGCGGCCGTTGCCTTGTTACATAACATGAATAATTCACGCGAGATTCTGACGATTTGTGAAGAGATTGATCGTCTGGAATCCGATGCTGATCACGTAATGCGTGCTGCGATGTCGAAGCTGTTCCGCGATGAGCCGGATGTTCGCAATCTGATTAAATTGAAAGCAATTTACGAAATTCTGGAAACTGTTACCGATCGTTGTGAAGATGTCGCGAATATTATCGAAGGCATCATCGTCGAAAACGCTTAACAGCAGATATTGACCCGGCCAGTATTCTGAGCTGGGTCTGTCTACTTCACTCTCTCAAATGAATAACCTGGCTCCCGGAGAATCGGGAGCTGTATAAAGCAGAGTAAATTTCATGCAGACTTTACAAATCAGCATTTATGTCGTCGCAGCTTTGGTTGTGCTGGCATTGCTATTTGATTTTATGAACGGCTTTCACGACGCTGCCAATGCGATCGCGACCGTTGTTTCTACCGGAGTATTAAAGCCTCATCAGGCGGTGGCGATGGCTGCGTTCTTCAATGTTCTGGCTGTGACTGTGTTTCCGTTGACGGTGGCGGCTACGATTGGCAAAGGAACGATACAGCCCTGGGCAATTGATCATTATGTTATTTTTGGCGCACTGGTAGGAGCGGTGTTCTGGAATCTGGTGACCTGGTATTTTGGTATTCCGTCCTCTTCATCACATGCGCTGATCGGTGGTTTGGTTGGCGCGGCAGTTGCTAAGTCAGGTACGACCGCATTGGTGTCGGCCGGATTGATTAAAACGATCGCTTTTATCATTGTTTCGCCGTTACTCGGATTCATACTCGGCTCTCTGATGATGTTGCTGGTGTCTTGGCTGTTTGTTCGTTCAACGCCGATGAAAGTCGATAAATGGTTCCGGCGTTTGCAATTGATCTCCGCTTCTATGTATAGCCTTGGGCATGGTGGTAACGACGCACAGAAAACTATGGGCATCATCTGGATGTTGCTGATTGCCGGTGGATATTCAAGCACACATGATGTTATGCCGCCATGGTGGGTCATTTTGTCCTGTTATACCGCGATCGGTCTTGGCACCTTATTTGGTGGCTGGCGTATTGTAAAAACGATGGGGCAGAAAATTACCAAGCTCAAACCAGTTGGCGGTTTTTGCGCAGAGACTGGTGGTGCGATTACCTTATTTATTGCGACAGCGCTGGGTATCCCTGTTTCGACGACGCATACAATTACGGGGGCGATTGTCGGTGTTGGTTCTGCGCAAAAAATGTCCGCCGTGCGCTGGGGTGTTGCCGGCAACATCGTATGGGCGTGGGTGTTAACTATCCCGGCGTCGGCTTTTGTCGCTTCGGTTGCGTGGTGGGTAGGAACGAAAATCTTATAATGGACGTTGGTATTCAACGATATAAAAAAAGCGCCAGTCAATCTGGCGCTTTTTTATTGATGATGGTGAATCTGTGTAGATTTTTTACATCTGTTTAAATAAGTGGACGAAGCTTCTGCTGACTTCCAGTTTTTCTGTCAAACCTTTGACTTGTACCAGGTGGCGGCCGCGCAAGTCTCTGACTACGCCGGAAATTGCTTTTGCATTGACCAGTGTTGAACGGTGGATTTGCCAGAATAAAGCCGGATCCAGTTCTTCCGATAAATCACGGACGGGTTTACGGATCAGGGCTTCATAATTTGCCGTTTGTACCCGGGTGTATTTTTCGTCTGACTGAAAAAAGAGTATTTCTTCAACCGGAATTAAGCGCAACTCTTGTCCGATGGATGCTTGTATCCATTGCAGGTAGTTGGGTTTCGACATGCCCATCTGTTTCGCCAGTTGCGACAACATATTGCTCATGTCTGCCGGCTGATCATGAGCCTTTAAGCGTGATTTCAGGCGCTCTACGGTTTTACTGAGCCGCGCCACATCTGCTGGCTTCAATACGTAGTCTACCGCGCCATGATCAAAGGCCTGAATCGCGTACTGATCGTAGGCGGTAATGAATACGACGTGAGCTTTGTTGCCGATTTCCTTTGCCGCCTCAAGTCCTGTTTTGATTGGCATTCGTATGTCGAGGAAAATCAGATCAGGCTGGTGTTTTTCAACCAGTTGTATTGCTTCTTCTCCATTTTTTGCTTCGTCCAGAATTTGCAGTTCTGGCCACACTTGTTCAAGGCGTGACCTTAACTGCTCGCGCATCAGTCGTTCATCATCTGCAAGGATTGCGGTTGGCATCATGATTATTAATTGGCTAATTCGTAAGGAATTTCTATGGTAACGCAAACGCCGCTGGGTTGATTCGGTGTAATGATCATTTGTCCTTTTTCTTTGTAAATCAGTTTCAGGCGTTCACGTATATTTTGCAGGCCAAGTCCTGTTCCGTTGCTTGGCATTGCACCAAATCCCAGGCCATCATCGGTGACGGAAACGCGCAACTTGTTGTGAGCGACCTCGACTCTGAATTTAATTGTGCCACCTTCGGCTTTACATTCGAGACCATGTTTAATCGCATTTTCTACCAGTGATTGCAGCATCATCGGAGGGAAAGATGCGCTGCGTAAGCCTTCCGGCATAACAAAGTCGACGTTGAGTCTTTCCTCCATCCGCATTTTCAGCAGATCGAGATAAGCTTTGATCATGTCAGCTTCGCGTCCCAGATTCGTCGTGGATGCGTTCTCGCGCATCTGCGGCAAGACAGCACGCAGATAGCTGATCAGACTGCGTTGCATCGCTGCTGCGCGAGGTGGGTCGGTTTCAATCAAGTGCTCGACAGACGCCAGTGTGTTGAACAGAAAATGTGGCTCTACCTGTGCCTGCATCATTTGCATCTTGGCTTCGCTGACCTGACGCAGTAAGGATTCTCTTTCTGCTGCGAGACCGGCTTCTTCCGCTTTTTCTTCAGCTCTGACTTTGCCGCCCATCAGTATTTTCATGCCGAAAAGCCCGAATACCAGAAGCAGAACAAAATTAACAAACCATTTCGATGATGTTTTTTTGTAGCTGCGCACCTCTTCATCGGCCGCATCTGCCACTGCATTATTGATATCTTCACTGATTTCTTTGGCGACTTCGGGCGGAAGTTTTATGTGTATATCTTCTGTCGTCGGGCTTGTTTTCTCAGTTACAGCAGGTGTTGCCGGTGTTGCTGGTACTGCGGGTGTTGCAGGCGTGGCCGCGGTGGCAGGAGCGCCCGGAGCCTCGGGCGTCGGTGATGTGTTAGCGCCCGACGTTAAATCGATATCACTTTTTGTGCGGATGCCATTCTCATCAATTTCGATTTGCTTACCTTTGCCATTCGAATTGGCCTTGCGGATGCGGATCCCGGTGTCGTCGATTTCTATGCTGGTATCGTTGTCAATGACCTGGGCTTTTTTGTTTGCTTTTTTTGATGGAACGTTTTTTGTGACGACAACACTTTCTTCCGACGTAAACAGCATGTCTTGCAGTATTGCTCCTGCGAGCATGGTGATAGCGGCGAACAGTAAAAACTTCCACCAGGATAATTTGGTTACCCATGCCGCAGTCTGATCGAAACGCTTACTCAGCCAGTTACTGAATTCGCTGATCAGGTCTTTAATGGTTTGTGTCGTTGTTGGATTCATGGATGATCTCCCTGTCTGTTGCTCTGTGCCGTTGCGCCCCACATGTATTTCAATGCAGAGGCGTTTTCTTGTTGATGGTCAGACTTTGACAAAAATGACGCCAACACGCCATCGGTATGCGATAGTCCGTCAGAAACGGGGGGCAGAATGAAAAAA
Source organism: Cognatundibacterium aquatile (assembly GCF_014699135.1). Classification (GTDB taxonomy): domain Bacteria; phylum Pseudomonadota; class Gammaproteobacteria; order Burkholderiales; family Burkholderiaceae_D; genus Undibacterium; species Undibacterium aquatile. Next base: position 790,560 of record NZ_JACOFT010000002.1, on the reverse strand, counting down.
AGACGACACGACTGTGTTGTGTGTCGTCTTTCCTGGTGTTTCTATGTGAGTTTGGCGCCAGAATGCTCAGTGCGATGGTCTGTTTTCCAGCCATGCGTGAAGATCGCCGCGCGTCAGCGGCTTTGCGTAAAAATAGCCCTGCGCCAGATTGCAGCCGTAAGACAGTAAGGTATCCGCCTGCATCTGATTTTCCACGCCCTCAGCAATGACAGCCAGACCAAGATTCTGACCGAGCTGAACGATCATTTTTGCGATGCTGCCTTCGCTCGCGTTTTCCTGAATGTCATTGACAAAGGCTCTGTCGATTTTAAGTTTATCGATATCGAGTTTTTGTAAGTGGCTTAATGACGAGAATCCTGTACCGAAATCATCAATTGAAATACTGACGCCAAGTTGCTTAATCTGACGCAGCGTTTTAATCAGCAACTCAGGATCTTTCATCGCCATTGACTCGGTGATTTCAAGTTCGACGAATTGTGGCGGCGCTTTGGTGTCTTCAAGCGCTTTGTTGAGTGTTTGCAGGAACAGAGGGTGAGAGAACTGTACCTGAGAAACGTTGACTGCCATTTGGAATTCGGTATAGCCCAAGCCACGCAGGTACACTAGTTCATGGCAGGCGCTGCGCAGCACCCATTCGCCGATATCGACAATCAGGCCAGAATATTCTGCAATCGGGATAAATTGATCGGGAGGGATAAACTTCCCATCATCCGTTCTCCAGCGTAACAAAGCTTCGGCGCCAAGAATTTTGCCGCTTCGTATATCGATCTGCGGTTGATAAACGACAAATAAGCGTTGATGCTCAAATGCGGCGCGCAAAGCATGCATTAAAAGTACGCGTTCACGAATTTCAACCCCCATACTTCTGGTGAAATATTCGTAACCGCCGCGCTGATGCGTCTTTGCACGTTTCAGTGCGATGTTGGTGTCTTTTAATGCCTCAGAGCCGTCGCCATCGTATTCATCAAGTTTAATCAAGCCGATTGTGGCGGAAAGTTGCACTTCCTGATTATCAACGTCAAACGGCTTGGTAAATAGCGCCAGAATATTTTCAGGGCAAACCAGTTTTTGGTCGCCGACCAGAGCGAACGTGTCACTGCCGACTCTGGCTAACTTACATTCACAACCGAAATGATTGCTCAGACGCTGCGCAACGGAGTACAGCAGCAGATCTCCGAAATGATGGCCCAGCGCATCGTTGGTTTCGGCGAAATGATCAATATCGATCAGCGACAGCGTGCTGTGATTTTTGAGCGGCGAGGCAATAATTTCATTGAGTGTCTGGAGCAATTTTAAGCGATTAGACAGACCTGTCAGCACATCGTAGAAGGCGTAATTGTGCAGGCGCGACGTTAGTACCACATTGTCCAGTCCTACTGAAACATTGCTGCAAAATACTTCCAGGAGTCGCTTATCCATTTCATTCAGACGCAAGCCGTTTTCAAGGTACAGCGTAAAGTCTTTTCTGGCCGGATTATTGAACCGGAGTACGGTCGCATCATTGCCGTATATGCTTTGTCCTTCCGCGAGCGATTTTGTGATGACGTCGATCGCTTTGGTTTGCCTGATCGCCGAAATCGGTTGTTCCAGCAGGTCAGAAAAAGCTTTTGTGGCGGCGACGATGTGCAGATCATTGGCGTGCTCGTCTTTAACGAGCGGGTTTTGCCGGGCGCAGATAAAACCCTCTGCACTGATGCCCAGTAAATGATTGATCTGCGTGAGTACACCCTCGGCAAAATGTGACAATCCATGCAGTGCCATTAATTCAGTGCTGGCATTGATAACATTCTCAAGTCCGTGCCGGCTGGCGTTGATGTCGCAGATCTGCTCGTACGAGCGGATGGCCGATGTCACTGCTGTATAAAGCTTGGTGCGGGTCAGTTCAGACTTGGTTTTGTAATCGTTGATATCGTAATCCCGGATCGCATCGATCTCAGGAGCATAGCCAGGTTGCCCGGTTCTCAGAATAATACGGACATCGCTCAGTTTCAGTGATTTGCGGATGTAATTAACGAGTTGCAAGCCTGCATCTTCCTGCTCCATCACGACGTCGAGCAAAATGATGGCGATATCGGATTCTGTCTCCAGTATGGCCCGCGCTTCCGAGGCTGAATAGGCATGGAGAAAACTCAACGGTCTGTGCTGTATTTCTAGGCTGCCAAGCGCGAACGTTGTTGCTGAATGGACGTCAGGATCATCGTCGATGATCATGATCCTCCAGCTGGAGCGCGCTTTAGGTTCTGCCGGGGATGGCTCCTGATCGTGTTCATCAAGGAAAATCAGGTTATCTTCGGCAGGGTGAGTCGGTGAAATCATCGGAAATGCGGCTCCATGCGTTGCATATCTTTATACTCAGATTGCGTGATTTTGTCTTCTGCTCGAACTATGACATTAAAAATCACCTAAGCCAAGCCTCCGGCCTTTTCTTTATCAATAAAAAAGCATTATTGGTGTGGAAAACATCAAATGCCTGCTTTTCAGTGCAAAGCAAGCGCGGATGTGGTGCGTACACGGGCGGCAAGCCCGCATTAAGCTGTTAGAATGATTTAAATTCTGTTTTTAACTTCTCTCGCAAAATATTATGTCTGGCAACACTTTTGGAACGCTGTTTACTGTCACTACATTTGGTGAATCTCATGGTCCTGCGATCGGTTGTGTGATTGACGGATGCCCGCCTGGTATGGATTTGTCTGAGGCCGATATTCAGCCTGAACTGGATCGTCGCAAACCCGGAACATCCCGCCACGTTACTCAGCGCCAGGAGCCTGACACGGTAGAGATACTGTCCGGCGTTTATCAGGGGAAAACAACCGGAACACCGATCGCATTGCTGATTCGTAATCAGGATCAGCGCAGCAAAGATTATGGCAATATCACTGAAACCTTCCGTCCCGGGCATGCCGATTTCACCTACTGGAGCAAATATGGTATTCGTGATCCGCGTGGCGGTGGCCGTTCGTCGGCACGTCTGACGGCGCCGGTGGTTGGTGCCGCGGCGATTGCAAAAAAGTGGCTGAAGCAAAAATTCGGTACGGAATTTAAAGGCGGCATGAGCCAGCTAGGCGAGATTGCGATCCCTTTTCAGGCCTGGGAACACGCGGCAGAAAATCCTTTTTTCGCGCCGACTGCCGACGCCGCATTGATTACGCAATTGGAAAACTACATGGACGACCTGCGTAAAGATGGCGACTCCATCGGAGCGAAAATCGATGTGGTGGCGACCAACGTGCCGGTGGGACTGGGTGAGCCTATTTACGACAAGCTCGATGCCGATATTGCGTTTGCCATGATGGGGATTAATGCGGTGAAAGGGGTGGAAATCGGCGCTGGTTTTCAATCGGTTGCACAGCGTGGTTCTGTGCATGGCGATGAAATCACACCGCAAGGTTTTGTCGGTAACAATGCTGGCGGAATTCTGGGCGGCATCTCTACCGGGCAAGATATTACGGTGTCGATAGCGATTAAGCCGACCTCATCAATTCGTACCCCGCGCCAGTCGATTGATAAAGACGGCAAACCTGTGATGGTGGAAACTTTCGGGCGGCATGACCCCTGTGTCGGTATCCGCGCGACGCCAATTGCCGAAGCGATGCTGGCCTTGGTGCTGATGGATCATGCGCTGCGTCACCGGGCGCAATGTGGTGATGTGGTCAGTCCGGACTTTTTTGCACGTTAAATCAAGCAGGCATTCTCACAGCCTGCCTTAAAGTCACCGCAAATTTAGTATTTTGGGGAGTATCCGGTCTTTTTGCCTTTATCTCCGCGTAAAGACTGGGTCTCTGGATATACTGGGGGGAGTATATTTGGGCTTCCTACGGGTGCTGTCACCCTCGTTTCTACTCCCTTGCCGTTTTATTCGTGACGGAATAAATATTGGTTATTCTGTGAAAATTCCTTTTCATGCAGATGAAAATTCGGGAATTTTTTTAAATTTCAGACTTTTCTACTGATTTGGAATTCCATTTTTGGCTTTCAGCGTGGTTTTGCATAGCACAATTGTGGCATAATCAAATGCAAAAAACAGACCCAATGCGGTTTCGCGGTTCAAATTCATCACGACTTCTTCAGGCTTCAGATTATGCTCAAAACGCTTTACGACAAATTGTGGGAATCTCATGTAGTTCACTCCGAAGACGACGGCACAGCCATTCTGTATATCGACCGTCATTTGCTACACGAAGTCACGAGCCCGCAGGCGTTTGAAGGCTTAAAGATCGCCGGTCGCCAGCCTTGGCGTAATGCAGCAAATCTGGTGGTCGCCGATCACAATGTGCCGACCACGAATCGCATCAATGGCATTGATGACCCGACGTCCCGTTTGCAAGTCGAAACGCTGGATAAAAATGCGAAACAATATGGTCTGACGTATTTCAGTATGGCGGATAAGCGTCAGGGCATCGTCCACGTTATCGGCCCTGAACAAGGCGCCACTTTGCCTGGTATGACGGTCGTTTGTGGTGATTCTCACACCTCGACGCACGGCGCATTTGCCTGTCTGGCGCACGGTATCGGCACTTCCGAAGTCGAGCACGTACTCGCAACACAAACCCTGATTGCAAAAAAATCCAAAGCCATGCTAGTGCAAGTGGATGGTGCATTGCCTGCCGGCGTGACTGCAAAAGATGTGGTGCTGGCGATTATCGGCAAAATAGGCACCGCTGGTGGTACTGGTTACGCAATTGAATTTGCTGGCTCGACGATACGCAGCTTATCGATGGAAGGTCGGATGACTGTTTGCAATATGGCGATTGAGGCAGGTGCGCGCGCCGGTATGGTGGCGGTCGATCAGACCACGATTGATTATGTGAAAGGTCGTCCATTCTCACCGGTTGGTCCGCACTGGGATCGTGCCGTTGAATACTGGAAAACCTTACATTCAGATGCGGGCGCAAAGTTTGATCTGGTGGTGACCTTGAATGCGGCAGAAATCAAGCCGCAGGTAACCTGGGGTACTTCGCCGGAAATGGTGGTTGCGATTGATAGCCGCGTTCCCGATCCGGATCAGGAAAGAGATGCGGTCAAGCGCGATGCGATTGAAAAAGCGCTGGCTTATATGGAATTGAAACCAAATACGGCCATTGCTGACATTCGCATCGACAAGGTTTTTATCGGTTCGTGTACGAATTCGCGGATTGAGGATTTGCGTGCCGCCGCTGCCGTAGTGCGTGGCAAATTCCGCGCCTCAAACGTGAAGTTGGCCTTGGTTGTACCGGGCTCTGGTCTGGTCAAAGAGCAGGCGGAGCGCGAAGGTCTGGATAAAATTTTCCGTGATGCCGGTTTTGAATGGCGTGAGCCAGGTTGCTCTATGTGCCTGGCGATGAATGCAGACCGCCTGGAACCGGGCGAACGCTGTGCATCTACATCCAATCGTAATTTTGAGGGGCGTCAGGGGCAGGGTGGGCGCACTCATCTTGTGTCTCCGGCGATGGCTGCTGCTGCAGGAATTGAAGGTCATTTTGTTGACGTACGTCGCTTGTCATAAACATTTGCAAAAGGAATCATCATGAAAAAAATCTTCTTTATTTTGTCTTGTGTGGCTTGTGTATTGACTTTGTCCGCTTGCAATACCGTGCAGGGTATCGGTAAAGATGTCAAAAAAGCCGGTGAGGTTGTTGAAGGCGCAGGGAAAAAATAAGCCGTTATATGGATAAATTTACTTTACTGGATGGCGTCGTAGCGCCTATGGATCGGGCGAATGTAGATACCGATGCCATCATTCCTAAGCAGTTTCTGAAGTCGATACAGCGTACGGGCTTTGGTCCGAACCTGTTTGATGAGTGGCGTTATCTGGATCATGGCGAGCCTGGTATGGATAATAGTGCTCGCCCGCTGAATCCGGATTTCGTGTTGAATCAGGCGCGCTATCAAGGCGCTTCGATCCTGCTGGCACGCAAAAATTTTGGCTGCGGCTCTTCACGGGAGCATGCGCCGTGGGCGTTGGAACAATATGGTTTTCGCGCAATTATCGCGCCGAGTTTTGCCGATATTTTCTTCAATAACTGCTACAAAAATGGGCTGCTGCCTATTGTTCTGAGTGAGACGCAGGTCGATCATTTATTTAACGAGGTTAAAGCTTTTCCGGGTTTCCGTCTGGTGATTGATCTTGAAAAGCAAATTGTCACGACATCGAACGGCAGCGTCAGTTATCCGTTTGAAATTGATGCCTTCCGCAAATATTGTCTGATCAATGGCTTGGATGATATTGGTCTGACATTGCGTCAGGCAGACAAAATTCGTGCGTTTGAAGAACGTCACATCGCCGCGCAGCCGTGGTTGGCGAATACGATTTAATAAAGAACAGAAAAAATGAAGATAGCAATTTTGCCAGGTGATGGCATAGGCCCGGAAATCGTTGAACAGGCAGTTCAAGTGCTGAATGCGCTGGGTGAACAATTCGAAATGGAAACGGCACCAGTTGGTGGTGCAGGTTATGAAGCATCTGGCCATCCGTTGCCGGATGCGACCTTAAAGCTGGCGCAAGAAGCCGATGCGGTATTGTTTGGTTCTGTCGGTGATTGGAAATACGATACGCTGGAACGCGCTTTGCGTCCCGAGCAAGCGATTCTGGGCTTGCGTAAAAACCTGAAGTTATTTGCTAATCTGCGCCCGGCGATTTTGTATCCTGAGTTGGCTGGCGCTTCGACGCTGAAGCCGGAAGTCGTGTCGGGTCTGGATATTCTGATTATCCGTGAGTTGACTGGCGACATTTATTTCGGTCAGCCGCGCGGCGTGCGTGTTTGTCCTGATGGCCCATTCAAAGGTGAGCGCGAGGGCTTCGATACCATGCGTTATGCTGAAACGGAAATCCGTCGCATTGCTCACGTTGCTTTCCAGACTGCACAAAAGCGTGACAAGCGCCTGACCAGTGTTGATAAGGCAAACGTGCTTGAGACTTTTCAGTTCTGGAAAGACATCGTAACCGATGTGCATAAAGAATATCCTGATGTCGCGCTGGATCACATGTATGTTGATAACGCGGCGATGCAATTAGTGCGCGCGCCTAAGAAGTTCGACGTGATCGTGACCGGTAATATGTTCGGCGATATTCTGTCTGATGCTGCTGCGATGCTGACTGGTTCCATTGGCATGCTGCCATCGGCTTCGCTGGACGCGAATAACAAGGGTTTGTATGAACCTTCACACGGTTCTGCGCCGGATATCGCTGGTAAAGGCGTGGCAAATCCGCTGGCGACGATTCTGTCTGCAGCGATGATGCTGCGCTACTCTCTGAATAAAGCAGAGCAGGCTGATCGTATCGAAAATGCGGTGAAGAAGGTACTGGCTCAGGGCTTGCGCACACCGGATATTTACGAAGCGGGTACAACCAAGGTAGGTACGGTGGAGATGGGGCGCGCTGTGGTGAATGCGTTGGCGAGTTAAGGTTTTTATTGATGGGCAGGGACGTCCTGCAATTTTTAGGGAAAAATGATGAAACTGGTGGGTTTGGTAGGTTGGCGTGGGATGGTGGGATCGGTTCTGATGCAGCGTATGCAGGAAGAAGGCGATTTTGCTCATATAGAACCAGTATTCTTTTCAACATCGAATACGGGCGGTACGGCGCCTGCGATGGCAAAAAATGAGAAGACGCTGAAAGACGCAAATGATATTGACGCATTGAAAAAATGCGAAATTATTATTACCTGCCAGGGTGGTGATTACACGAACGAAGTTTTCCCGAAATTGCGTGCTGCCGGTTGGAATGGTCATTGGATTGATGCTGCGTCCAGCTTGCGTATGAACGATGATGCCGTGATCGTGCTGGATCCGGTCAATTTACCAGTGATTAAAGATGCGCTGGTAAAAGGCCAGAAAAACTGGATCGGCGGCAACTGCACCGTTAGTTGCATGTTGATGGGTGTTGGTGCTTTGTATAAAGCGGGTCTGGTTGACTGGATGAGCACTCAGACTTACCAGGCTGCATCTGGCGGCGGTGCTCAGCATATGCGTGAGTTGCTGACGCAATATGGAACGCTGAACGCAGAAGTAAGAAATCTGCTGGATGATCCTAAGAGCGCAATTCTGGAAATTGATCGTAAGGTCATTGCAAAACAACGTTCGCTATCTGCTGCTGAGACTGCCAATTTCGGTGTGCCATTGGGCGGTTCCCTGATTCCATGGATCGACAAGGACCTCGGTGATGGTATGTCCAAGGAAGAATGGAAGGGCATGGCTGAGACGAATAAGATACTCGGTCAGGGCGAAGGTTTCGGCACTGCGGCTGTTCCGGTGGATGGCTTCTGCATCCGTATTGGTGCAATGCGCTGCCATAGTCAGGCGCTGACATTCAAGTTGAAAAAAGACGTTCCTGTTGCAGACATCGAAGCGATGATCGCGGCCGATAACGAATGGGTGAAAGTGGTGCCAAATACACGCGAAGCCAGTGTTCGCGATTTGACACCAGTTGCTGTAACGGGAACGATGACGATTCCTGTTGGGCGCATTCGTAAGCTCGCGATGGGACCGGAGTATGTTGGAGCATTTACTGTTGGTGATCAGCTTTTATGGGGAGCTGCAGAGCCTCTGCGCCGGATGTTGCGTATTCTGATTGACTGATATTGGTCTGCTGTTGCAAAAGGGGGGGGCAAATGCCTTCCCCTTTTTTTGCTTACAAATAATTACAAAATACCCCCCTAAGTTACTTGCATTGTTAAATGACAGCAACGATATTGACAAATCGTGCCCTCATTCTCTTCTTCTTGTATTTACCATGCTTGCAAATCGGGTTAAGCTTGCACCGCTAAGTTGGTAATGTTATCGTGAAACAATATGACGCTTAGCCCGGCAATTTATTAAGCCTATCCCAGCGGACTTTGTTCGCCAAATTCCCAATATGTCTGACAAAATGCATAAACAAAAAAGAACATCTGTGACTTCCCTGGGACGCAAAGTCTTGAGCATTGCGGTAACGTCGAGCTTGCTGTTAATGTCGCAGGCAAATGCGACAGGTATGGGGCGTCTGACAGTGTTGTCTTCTCTGGGGCAACCACTCCGCGCAGAAATTGAACTTACCTCGCCTAGTAAGGATGAAATTGGCTCGCTGGTGCCTAAATTGGCTTCCGCTGAAGCGTTTCGTCAGGCAAATATCGATTTTAATGCGGCACTTCTGTCGTTGCGTTTTGCAGTAGAGCAGCGTGGTTCGGGTTATGTGATCAAGGTGACGTCTTCGCAAGCGATGAATGAGCCGTTTGTTGATATGTTGCTGGAAATGAATTCCTCCAACGGGAAGTTGCTTCGAGAGTACACATTCCTACTTGATCCTGCGGAATTGAGAAACAGTCAGTCACCCCAGTTGGCAAATCCAACGGTTGTCGCAAATAAGCGACAAGCTGGAACGACTTCTGAGGTCGCAACCCGTGTTCCGGCGCAGACGACCGCTGCGGTGAGTCCGAAATCATCTGTCCAAGTAAAAGAGGGAGCGGCGCCTGCCCAAGCACAAACCAAGGCGGGTGATTATGCTGTAAAAAAAGGCGATACCCTGATGAAGGTCGCTTCGGCCTACCGCTCTGAAGGAGTGTCTCTGGATCAGATGTTGGTGAGCCTGTACAAGGCTAATCCACAAGCGTTCGTCGGTCAGAATATGAATCGCCTGAAAGCTGGTCAGATTTTATCGATACCGGATAGCGATGCCGTACAGGCGAGTGCCGGAAATGCGTCTGGCGCGCATTCTGTCGTCTTGGCTCATGCTGCTGACTTCAATGCGTATCGCAATAAACTTGCGGATCATGTTGATCGTGCTCCTGCGGAAAAAGGGCAGGCAGCAAAGCAAACGGCAAGCGGGACTATCACGGCAAAGGTTAAAGAGACTCCCTCAGCTACCAGCGAGTCTGCTGATAAGTTAAAACTGTCAAAATCAGCTAATACTGCGACCAAAACCAGTGATGGTAAAGGTTTGCCTGAAGAGGATAAGCTGGCAAAAAATAAGGCTGCCGCAGAGGCGGCTGGCCGCTTGAAAGAATTGGAAAAGAATGTCAGCGATCTGCAGCGACTGCTTGATGTTAAGAACAAAGATCTTGCTGCAAAAGAGCTTGAGTTAAATGCGAAGGCAAAAGCTGAGCAGAAATCCGCGCCTGCAAGTGCAACTGTCGCAACTGTTGCAACGGTAGGGAAAACGGAAGTAGCATCAAATGCGGTGTCGTCACCTGAGCGCGCTGATGTTGCCTCTGCTCCGGCATCCGTTGTCGATGCTTCTCCCGCGAGCGCGACTACTGCGGCGAACAAGCCTGCCAGACGTAAGCCTGTTGCACCTCCGCCACATCCGCCAGAACCGAGCTTCTTTGAAAGTATTTCTGATTTCTTGCTTCCAGGTGGCGCTGTAGCCTTGGCGCTTCTTGCTGGTGCTGGTTTGTGGTTTAACAATAAAAAGAAAAAGGCACAACAGTTTGAAGACAGTATCCTGACTGGTTCCAGCATGAAGGCAAACTCCATGTTTGGTTCGACGGGAGGTCAGAGCGTCGATACAAATAATAGTGTCTTTAATTCAAATTTTGCTCCATCCGCCAGTCAGTTGGATGCGAATGAGGTTGATCCTGTTGCCGAGGCCGATGTTTATATTGCTTACGGACGCGATTCTCAGGCGGAAGAAATTTTAAAAGAAGCGCTGCGAACTCAGCCTGATCGCCATGCTGTCAGAGTTAAATTACTGGAGATTTATTCCTCCAGAAAAGACACTAAGTTGTTTGAGCGACTGGCGAGTGAGCTGTACGGCATGACCGGTGGAGAAGGTGAAGAATGGGCGCAAGCAGCGTCGATGGGTATTGCGCTGGAACCAGTTAACCCTTTGTATGCGGGTGGTAAAGCTATTCCAGAAGCCAGTGTGCAAGGTGGTTTGGGGGCGACAACGCAGCCGTTAGAGGATCTTGATCCTGATGCTTTGCTGGCAAATTCCTTATCCAGAGATATGTTGGATGCCATCAGTATTATAGACACGGCATCGCATGGACAGGCTGCAACGTCAGAAGCCGTGAAAGATGTTGTGTCGGACATTGATGCTGATCATGCAGCTAGTCTTGATTTTGACCTGGGTTTAAGTGAGGCAGATGTACCTCAGATTCCAGAGGCTCAGCCAGTTGCGCCTGTAGCAACTGTTGATGAGCAAGTGCCTGACGTGGACTTTGGTAGTATCGATTTTGATTTTGGCGATAATAAGCCTGTTGTGGAAGAGGTCGCTGCAGTAGCTGAGTCTGGAGCGGATCAAGAGATTGCTAGTGATGTGGCTGCTGATCTTGACTTTGCCTCATTGGACTTTGATGTGCCTGCGATTGAAGCTGCTCCGGTTGAGCATGGCTTACTTGATGCGCAGGTCGCTGATGAACATGTGGACCCAGTTGCGGAGGTTGTCGCTGAGACCTCTGAGACTGCTGAGCAAGACCATGGATCTGCATTTGAATTTGATTTATCGGGAATCGATCTTGATTTGCCATCAGACGATGCGCATAAATCTGCAGAGGTTGAATTGGCTCCAGCTGTTGTTGAGGAGCAGATTGAGGAAAATGCTGAAATGTCTACTAAGCTTGATTTGGCGGTTGCCTATCATGAGATTGGAGACAAAGATGGTGCCAGAGAGTTGCTTGATGAAGTGTTGAAAGGTGGCACTGCATCCCAGAAAGAGCGTGCAAACGCTATGTTGGCTCAAATGGCATAATCTTCTTTTGAGTTTTTTTTGCGGGCGCAGCGATTGCTTGCGCCCGTTTTTATTTTGAATGGTGATTTGTTGTGAAACGTCTTGTGTTGGGAGTGCAGTACGACGGAAGTGGTTGGCATGGTTGGCAGACGCAACCGTCTGGTGAGACCATACAGGACGTCTTAGAAGGGGCGTTGTTTCAATTTTGTGGGGTAACGGTTGATACCGTCTGTGCCGGGAGAACGGATGCGGGAGTGCATGGCTTGGAGCAGATTGTGCACTTTGATACGAACCTTGCTCGCGCACCTTATTCCTGGGTCAATGGCGTGAATGCTTTCTTGCCGGAAACGATAGCGATACAGTGGGCGAAAGAGTTGGTTTTGGATGATGGGTCGCAAGATAATTTTCACGCCCGATTCAGTGCCAGAGCCAGAACCTATCACTATGTATTAAGTAATAGTAAAATACGGTCTCCCATGTGGTCTGGACGAGCAGGATGGGTGTTTCGCCCAATCGATGTTACAAGAATGCGCGAGGCGGTTGTCTATTTGCTCGGAGAGCATGACTTTTCTGCTTTTCGTGCATCTGGTTGTCAAGCGAAGACTCCGGTCAAGCAAATGTATGACATCAGGATCAGGCAGCAAGGGGAGTTGATTGTTTTTACTTTGAAAGCAAGTGCTTTTTTACATCATATGGTGCGCAATATTGTCGGTTCTCTTATTTTTGTTGGAACCGGTAAGCGTGAGCCTTCCTGGATTGCAGATGTTCTTGCAAGCAAAGATCGAAGCATCGCTGCACCTACGTTTATGCCAGATGGTTTATATCTGGCAAAAATTGATTATGACGAGAAGTGGGGGTTACCTCAGATGGCGAGTTCAGATCTTCCCGGTTTCTTATCTCTTTTATAGTATTTAGTCGTTCGCTTTATGTGAATTCTCAGTTACCCATCTTGAAATCCGGTAAAATGGCGGTTTGCAAAACCAGAACTGAAGGCGCTCGCCTGGGGACTGTTGCCCAGACTGGAGCGCTTTTTTTTAGCCCTTTGCCTCACCTCAGTAAATATTAGTAATTTCAATGAACAATATCCGGAATTTTTCTATTATCGCCCATATCGATCACGGCAAGTCCACGCTTGCGGATCGGATTATTCAAATTTGTGGTGGCCTGTCAGATCGCGAAATGGAAGCGCAAGTCCTTGATTCTATGGATATTGAGCGCGAGCGCGGAATTACAATTAAGGCTCAGACTGCAGCGTTGCATTATAAGTCCCGTGACGGCCAGATCTATAACCTGAACTTAATTGATACGCCAGGGCACGTCGATTTTAGCTACGAAGTCAGTCGTTCATTGTCTGCTTGCGAAGGCGCGTTACTGGTGGTGGATGCATCCCAAGGTGTTGAGGCGCAAACCGTTGCAAACTGCTATACCGCGATTGAGTTGGGGGTCGAAGTTGTTCCTGTGTTGAATAAAATTGACCTGCCGTCTGCTGACCCGGATAACGCTTGCGCTGAAATCGAGGAAGTCATTGGTATTGATGCTTCTGATGCAGTTCATTGTTCAGCGAAGACAGGGCTGGGTGTTGTCGACGTGCTGGAGTCTCTGATTTCCAAAGTTCCGCCGCCAAAAGGTGATCCTGCTGCGCCATTGCAAGCACTGATCGTCGATTCCTGGTTTGATAATTACGTTGGTGTGGTCATGCTGGTCAGAATCGTCAATGGCACCTTACGGCCAAAAGACAAAATTCTGTTTATGGCAACGGAAGCACAGCACTTGGTGGAAAGCGTAGGTGTTTTTACGCCGAAATCATTGTCGCGGGATCAATTGTCGGCGGGGCAGGTGGGCTTTGTTATAGCGGGGATTAAAGAGCTGAAAGCAGCAAAGGTCGGCGATACAATTACGATTGCGAACAAACCGGCAACTGAGCCGTTACCTGGTTTTAAGGAAGTTCAGCCACAAGTTTTTGCCGGTCTGTTCCCTGTCGAGGCAAATCAGTACGATGCGCTACGCGATTCGCTGGAAAAATTAAAGCTCAATGATGCCGCCTTGATGTATGAGCCTGAAGTGTCACAGGCGCTCGGTTTTGGTTTCCGTTGTGGTTTCTTGGGCTTGTTGCATATGGAGATCGTTCAGGAGCGTCTCGAACGCGAGTTTGATATGGATCTGATCACGACGGCACCAACGGTCGTCTATGAAGTGGTCATGGCTGACGGTTCCATTCTGATGGTTGATAATCCATCCAAAATGCCAGACCCATCCAAGATTGAGGAAATTCGGGAGCCGATTGTCACGGTTAATTTATACATGCCGCAGGAATATGTCGGTGCGGTCATCACCTTGTGTACGCAAAAGCGTGGTGTCCAACTGGATATGAGCTATCACGGTCGTCAGGTTAAATTGACGTATGAAATGCCGATGGCGGAAATCGTCCTAGATTTTTTTGATCGTTTGAAGTCGACGTCGCGGGGATACGCGTCCATGGATTATGAATTCAAAGAAAACCGTGCCGCCGATGTTGTTAAGGTGGATATGTTGATTAACAGCGAAAAAGTGGATGCTTTGGCGATTATCGTTCATCGATCAAACAGTCACTTCCGGGGGCGTGCTGTGGCCGCTAAAATGCGGGAGCTGATTCCAAGGCAAATGTTTGATGTAGCGATTCAGGCTGCTATCGGTTCTAATATTATTTCCCGTGAGAACGTGAAAGCACTGCGCAAAAATGTATTGGCGAAGTGCTATGGTGGAGATATCAGCCGCAAACGAAAATTGCTTGAAAAGCAAAAAGCGGGTAAAAAACGTATGAAACAGGTCGGTTCTGTAGAAATTCCTCAAGAAGCGTTTTTGGCAATTTTACAAGTGGATGAGAAATGAGTTTTCAGTCAATTTTAGGGAATTTTGCCCTGATTCTGTTTGTGTTGACGGTGGGTACGGGAATCGTCTGGTTCCTCGATGTGTTTTTTCTATCCAAGCAAAGGCGTCTTGCTGCAGATAAAGCGTTGGCTGAGTTTGATGCGAGAACAGCAAAGCTGGAAGCAGATGGTATCCGCATTGAGCAAGGAAAGCGCGCTGAATTAGAAGCGGGCATATTGCGCCAACCGGTATGGATAGAGTATTCCGGTAGTTTCTTTCCTGTGATCGCACTGGTTTTTTTTCTCCGCTCGTTTCTTTACGAACCATTTAAAATTCCATCGAGCTCTATGTTGCCAACCTTATTTGTTGGCGACCTTATCCTGGTAAATAAGTTTGAATATGGTATTCGTTTGCCTATCCTTAATAAGAAAGTTGTTGAAGTAGGCAACCCACAGCGTGGCGATGTTATGGTCTTTAAATACCCCGTGGATCCGACGGTGGACTATATTAAACGTGTGGTTGGCGTACCAGGAGATAAAGTTGTTTATAAAAATAAACGACTTTTGATTAACGGGAAAACGCTTTCTTATCAGACGATGTCAGATTTCCTCGATGAAGAGCATTTGAATTATTCAAAACAATATACAGAAAATCTGACGGGTGTATCACACCGGATTCTGAATGATGAGCATGCACCTGCTTTTGTCCGGGATCCTTTCAATTTTCCGAAAAGAGAAAATTGTACTTATGATAGTGAAGGATTTTCCTGCGTGGTTCCTGAAGGACATTATTTCATGATGGGTGACAATCGCGACAATAGTCTCGACAGTCGCTACTGGGGATTTGTTCCTGATCAGAATATCGTTGGTAAGGCATTTTTCATCTGGATGAATTTGGGAAATATCAAGCGCATCGGTAGTTTTAATTAAAATAACTGGATATGTAAAGAAAGAGAAATTATGCAAACAGCTCAACGTTTTTCTTTAAAGTCGCAGCATGGTATTTCTTTGATAGGGCTCATTTTATCTCTGGGTGTGATTGTATTGATTGCGATGCTGGCAATGAAAGTAGTGCCAACAGTAATTGAGTACACATCGATAAGAAAAGCGATAGGTGTTGCTAAAACAGGTGGAATGACTGTTAATGAGATCCAGAATGCTTTTGATAAACAGGCAGAAGTTGGCTACATTACTTCAATCGCGGGCAAGGATCTAATGATTACCCGGGATAATGGGAATATTGAAGTGAGTTTCTCCTACCAGAAAAAAATCCCTTTGTTTGGCCCAGCAACATTATTGCTGGAATATGAAGGTACAACGGCAAAAAGTGGCGTCTCCGCTAAAAAGCCAGAATAAGCAGAACACGTATGAATCTTCAACTATTGCAAAAAAGGCTGGGATACCAGTTTTGTAATCCGGCTTTATTGCAGCAGGCTTTGACGCATCGCAGTCACAGCGTTTTACATAATGAGCGATTAGAATTTCTTGGCGACTCCATTTTGAATTGTGTTGTCGCATCGTTGTTGTTTGAAAGTTTCTCGGATATTGATGAGGGTGACTTATCGCGTGTTCGTGCCAATCTGGTCAAGCAGCAGTCGCTTTATGAAATCGCACAAAGAATAGAATTATCCCAATTTTTAAGATTGGGTGAGGGCGAACTAAAGTCCGGCGGTTTTCGTCGCCCATCCATTCTTGCGGATGCTTTGGAGGCGTTGTTCGGAGCAATTTTTCTTGATTCTGGTTTTGATGCAGCGAAAGAGGTGATTCGCTCCCTCTATGCACCGGTAATGATTGCGATTGATCCGACAACCTTGGGTAAGGACGCTAAGACTTTGCTGCAGGAATTTTTGCAGAGTAAAAAAATCGCTTTGCCTCAGTACAATGTTGTTGCCACTCACGGAGCTGCGCACAATCAAGAGTTTGAGATTGCCTGTCTGGTTCCTAAACTGGATATTCAGGTTTTTGGCACTGGTGGTAGTCGCCGTGCTGGTGAGCAGGCCGCTGCTAAACTTGCCCTTGAGGCGGCAATGTTGGCGTTAGCAAAAACACCTGGCGCGCGGAAATCTAAACCGAGAGCGGCGCAATTGAAACTGGCAGGAATAGCGACGGCGCAACTTGATAGCACACCATTACTTACAGACTTGCCTGAGACTAAACAAGATATATCTGACTCTGCTTCGATGAGCCTGCCTGAGGCAGACGGAGATTCCAATCAACACCCAAAAACAGCATGAGCACTCTATGAATGAATTAATTGATAACCCTGATTTTCGCTGTGGGTATATTGCTATTGTCGGTCGTCCTAACGTAGGTAAATCGACCTTGATGAATGCGTTGATTGGGGCAAAAGTCAGTATTACTTCTCGTAAGGCTCAGACTACCCGTCATCGTATTACCGGAATACAAACCAAAGACAATACGCAGTTTGTGTACGTTGATACACCGGGTTTTCAGACACGTCATTCAAATGCTTTAAACCGCACACTGAACAGAACCGTGACGACAACGCTGACAGCGGCGGACGTGATTTTATTTTTGGTCGAGGCTGGCACTTTTGGCCCTGCCGATCAGCAAGTGATCGATTTATTGCCAAAAAATGTGCCTTGCATTCTGGTGATTAATAAATCTGATCGCATTAAAGATAAAGCGGTCATGATGCCGTTTGCACAGAAGGTTGCCGCATTGTTTCCATTTGCTGCGATTGTTCCGGTTTCTGCGACTTTGCGTTTCCAGCTTGAAAATCTGGAAGGTGAAACAAGAAAATATTTGCCACTGAATCCGCCGATGTTTGCGGAAGATGATATTACTGACCGCAGTGAAAAATTTCTTGCCACAGAAATTGTCCGCGAAAAATTATTCCGTTTTGTCGGCGATGAGCTGCCGTATACAAGCACTGTGCTGATTGAAAAATTTGAGCAGGAAGGAAATTTACGCCGGATTTTTGTCGCCATATTGGTCGATCGTGATGGGCATAAATCGATGGTAATTGGTAACAAAGGTGCGCGTCTGAAGGATATATCCACGCAATCTCGTGTCGATATGGAGAAGCTTTTCGGCGGTCCTGTTTATCTCGAAATCTGGGTCAAAGTAAAATCTGGATGGGCGGATAACGAAGCAGGTTTAAGAGCCTACGGTTACGAATAGTTCGTTGCATGACTGATGTTCATACAGTCGTTTTAACTCAGCATGGCGATGCTTTTAATAAGGTCGCCACTGCTATTGATCCGGTTCCGGCTCAATCAAAAAAAAAATCCCAGACGATGGCTGCCGGAGTATTGCCACGCGAGCGAAAAATACTTCACCAGCCTGGTTTTGTATTGCACTCCTGGCCGTATAAAGAAACCAGCCTGATCGTAGAGATATTCACACGCGATTATGGTCGTATTGCTCTTGTAGCCAAGGGGGCTAAGCGACCGCATTCTCAGTTGCGCAGCGTGTTGCAGACCTTCCAGCCTTTGCAGTTGGGATGGACTGGGAAGTCCGAAATCCCGATACTTACCGGGGCTGACTGGGTCGGTGGTATGCTGCCGCTCGAGCGATCAGCGTTACTGTGCGGGTTTTACCTCAATGAGTTGTTGGTTAAATTTTTGGTGCGTGATGAGCCGCATACTGCACTGTTTGAACAATATATAAGTACACTGAATTTATTGGCTCATGATGAGCCTGCACCGACCGTTTTGCGTCAGTTTGAACTGGCGCTGTTGCGAGAGTCGGGTTTGTTGGGCGATCTGACGTTTTGCACGTTTTCCAGAAGTAAAGTGGATGCAGCGTTGAATTACGTTGTCGATCCTGAGGTCGGCACACGGATTGCGACTACATCAGATCATATTCCCATTGTCAGTGGTAAAACCTTATTGGATATGGAGCAAGCAGATTATGCTGATACGGTCACGCAATTTCAAAGTAAGATGTTGATGCGTTTTTTGCTCGGACACCACTTGCATGGCGCATCTCTAAATACCAGGCAGATTTTGATCGATTTGCAAAATTTATGAACGTTCATTCACATCAACAATCTACCTTGCTTGAAGTCAGTCTTGATCCACTGCTCAGTTTTCTGGACGGCTGCGAAGACAGTCCTCTTGACCCACTCGCATTTGCGATTACTGCAGAGGAAGCTGGTGCAGATGGATTATCTATTTATTTGTCAGCGAAAAATGCAAACGTCCGGCAAGCGTTGATGCAAACCATGTCGCAGCAGTTTATTGGGCGTTTGAAAATCAACGCAACGGCGACTGCGCAAACACTGGATATCGTGTCTGAAATTCGTCCTGCGAATGTATGTCTGGTTGCAGCAGATGGCGGATCAGATGAGCGATTCGTGCCAGTGGATGTTGTTGAGGATTTTTTGCTATTACAGTCGTTTGTCAGTCAATTGCATCGTAACGGGCATCGCTCATCCCTATTTGTCAGGCCAAAACCAGAACAGATTCAGGCATGTGCTGAATCTGGTGCGAACGCGATAGTGCTCAGTGCTGAGCACTATGTTCAGGCAGACAATAATGCGATGCGCCAGCAGGCGTTGAGTGAGTTGCAAGCGATGGCTATTGAAAGTATTCGGCAAGGCTTATCGGTGCAGCTCAGTGGCAACTTTAACTACAAAAATATTGTGGCTCTTGCCTCATTATCGGACGTTACGCAAATTAATACCGCCGATGCAATTTTTGCCCGGACTCTGTCAGTGGGATGGAATGTCGCGGTGAAAGAGGTGAAAGCGATTTTAGTCCGCTCAGGGTTAACGCAGAGGGCTTGAGATGATTTATGGCATCGGCACTGATATCGTTCAACTTGCCCGTATTGAACATGCGCTGGTCAGAAGTGGCGAGCGGTTTGCCAGAAAAATTCTGGGGGAAGATGAGTTGCGTATTTTTTTTCAGCGACGAGAGCAAAATTTGCTACGTGGTACGCGCTATCTGGCGACCAGATTTGCCGCGAAGGAGGCATTTTCAAAGGCGATTGGTACGGGTATAACAGCACCTATGACCTTGCATAACATGCAAACGCTGAACGACGATGACGGAAAGCCTGTTGTGAGGCTGACTGGCACCTTGTATGAATGGATGGCGTCACGTTGCCTGACGTCCCATATTTCCCTTAGCGACGAAGCTGATCACGTTTTGGCCTTTGTGATTGTGGAAAAAAAATCCGGTACTGATATCTGATGGATACAAATCAATCTCCGGCGAGTGATGTTCGTCAGTCTGTTTTAGAAACGGTATCGAAGCTTCCTCATTTGCCCGGGGTGTATCGTTACTTTGATGAGCAGGGGCAGGTTTTGTATGTCGGTAAGGCGCGTGATCTGAAGAAGCGCGTCAACAGTTATTTTCAAAAGACCCTGTCGAGTCCACGCATCGCTATGATGGTGGCAAAAATCGTCAGGCTGGAAACGACGGTGACACGCAGTGAAGCAGAAGCCCTGATTCTGGAAAATAACCTGATCAAAGCTTTGCGGCCTCGCTACAATATTTTATTTCGGGACGATAAGTCTTATCCTTACCTGAAAATTACTTCAGAAAAGACGCCGCGAATGACCTACTATCGCGGCGCTATCGATAAAAAAAACCAGTATTTTGGTCCCTTTCCATCCGGGTGGGCGGTCAAGGAATCGATGCAAATCCTGCAGAAAGTGTTCTTGTTGCGCAGTTGCGAGGATAGTGTATTTGCGAATCGTACCAGGCCTTGTCTATTGCATCAGATTCAGCGTTGCAGTGCTCCTTGTGTTGACTTTATTACGCCTGACGATTACCTATTGGATGTTAAAAATGCTGCCGATTTTTTACGTGGACGGCAATTAGAAGTCATGCAGACGTTGGAGAAAAAAATGCTGGCTTTTTCCTCCGAACTGAAATTCGAGCAAGCAGCATTCGTCCGTAATCAAATGTCAGCCTTGTCTAAGGTATTGCATCAGCAAAGCATGGAAACCACTGGCAATGCGGATGTTGATATTGTGGCCGTGATTGTCGAGGGGGGGCGAGCTTGCGTGAACCTGGCGATGGTGCGGGGCGGGCGGCATCTTGGCGACAGGGCCTATTTCCCCAGTCATGTGGATGATGTCAGATCGACTGCAGAAGATTCGATTGAGCAGGAAATCGTCGCTGCTTTTCTTGCACAGCATTATGTTGATCAGTTCATTCCTTCAACGATTGTGATGAATGTCGAGTTGGATGAGCCAGATCTGATGCTGGCACTTGCCGAACAGTGTGGACACAAAATTCATTTATCTTTTCAACCTCAGGAACAGCGGCGTATCTGGCTTGAAATGGCAGTGAAGGGTGCCGCTTTGGCATTAACCAGACTACTGTTTGAGCAAGGCTCGCAGCAAGCACGGACGCTGGCGCTGGCGGCGGTTCTTGATCTGGATATCGACAATCCGGAGCAGTTGCGAATCGAGTGTTTTGACATCAGCCATACGCAGGGGGAGGCGACTCAGGCTTCATGCGTAGTATTTCATCACCATGCAATGCAAAGTGGAGAATACAGGCGCTACAACATCAAAGACATTACGCCAGGCGATGATTACGCGGCTATGCGGCAGGTATTGTTCCGTCGTTATGAAAAAATTGTCAGTGATCAGGACGAAAGCGTGCGGACCTTACCAGATGTTGTTTTGATTGATGGCGGCAAGGGGCAGGTGGAGATGGCGCGCCAGGTTTTTGTCGAACTTGGCTTGGATACCAGCAGGATTGTGGGAGTTGCCAAAGGCGAGGGGCGTAAGGTTGGCCTCGAAACTTTGGTATTTGTTGATGGGCGTGAACAAAAAGAATTGGGAAAAGAGTCCGCCGCTTTGATGCTGATTGCGCAGATTCGTGATGAGGCGCATCGCTTTGCTATTACGGGTATGCGGGCAAAGCGCGATAAATCCAGACAGGCATCGCAATTAGAAGAGATTGAGGGAGTGGGGCCAAAGCGCAGACAAAAATTATTGGTGCGCTTTGGTGGCTTGAAGGGAGTCAGTGATGCCAGCGTTGAAGAGCTGGCGAGCGTTGAAGGTATATCCCGGCAGTTGGCAGAAGAAATTTACAAGCGATTGCGTTAGCCCAATATAATTACCGGAAATAATCTGAATAAAAACTTATGCCATTTAATTTTCCTATTTTGTTGACCTGGTTACGTGTCGCTCTGATTCCGTTGGTGGTCGGCGTATTTTATTTGCCTGATACATGGTTGAGTCCTTTTGAAAAAGGTGTCGCATCCAGCCTTGTCTTTATTATCGCAGCGGTGACAGATTGGTTTGATGGTTTTCTCGCGCGCCGCTGGAATCAGACATCTTCGTTCGGCGCCTTCCTTGACCCGGTCGCTGACAAGTTAATGGTTGCCGGTGCATTGCTTGTGTTGGTGGAATTTGACCGTGTTAACGCCGTTGTTGCATTCGTTATTATTGGTCGTGAAATTACCATCTCTGCCTTGCGTGAATGGATGGCGCTGATCGGTGCGTCAAAGTCGGTTGCCGTCAGTTCGATTGGCAAAATTAAAACGGCGGCACAAATGATGGCGATACCTCTGCTTCTGAGCCCGAATTTTGTTTTATTTAATTATATTGACAGCGGTTTGACCGGATCCTGGTTGTTGCTTATTGCCGCAGTATTGACGGTATGGTCTATGTTTTATTATTTGCGAAAAGCATGGCCTCTGATTAAAGAGTCAACTGAAAAACTCAGTTAGCTCGCTTGACAGAATTCATGGATACTATATAATTCTGGTCTTTCGTTGATGCGGGAATAGCTCAGTTGGTAGAGCGCAACCTTGCCAAGGTTGAGGTCGAGAGTTCGAGACTCTTTTCCCGCTCCAAGTTTTTTCAGCGAAAAAAATAGTAGTACGAATGCGGGAATAGCTCAGTTGGTAGAGCGCAACCTTGCCAAGGTTGAGGTCGAGAGTTCGAGACTCTTTTCCCGCTCCAGTTTTTTTAGTACCTGATGTATTTGTAGTGCAAATGCGGGAATAGCTCAGTTGGTAGAGCGCAACCTTGCCAAGGTTGAGGTCGAGAGTTCGAGACTCTTTTCCCGCTCCAGATTCTGAAGGGAAGCAAAGCTTCCCTTTTTTCTTAAAGTTGTTTTGCCGCGTTTCAGTTTTTATGATTGAAACAGCACCCTTGGCGGGGTAGCAAAGTGGTTATGCAGCGGCCTGCAAAGCCGTAGACGCCGGTTCGATCCCGACCCCCGCCTCCAGTTTTAAGAAAGCGCTGTTAAGCGCTTTTTTTTCAGAGCAAGCAGCTTAGGCTGCATGTTGTAGTGATGGGCCCGAGTGGTGAAATAGGTAGACACATCGGACTTAAAATCCGCCGCTTCGTTAATAGCGGGCGTGCCGGTTCGATTCCGGCCTCGGGCACCAACTCACTAGAACACAAACAAACATAAAACCCCGCAAAGCTAAGTAATGCAAGGCTTTGCGGGGTTTTTTTATGTTTTTGTGATTCCGCAAATACCCACTTTAAAACATAATTTTCTGTTCTCAACTCCCCACATTTTCCCCACAAACTCCCCACGCGGCATTATCATGCGCCGAATGTTTTTTTTCATCGGGGGCTGTCTGTGGCATCTTTTACAAAAACGGCGAATGGCTGGCGGGTACAGATTAGCATTAAGGGGCAGCGTGACTCTGCAACGCATGCAACAAAGGCGCAGGCAGCTGCGTGGGCGGCTCAGCGTGAAACTGAGCTACGCAACCAGGTGGCAACTGGCGTTATCGCTGGCAGAACGTTTGAAGATGCCTGCCGCCGGTATGAGATTGATGTGTCCAGGCATAAGCGTGGCCACCGGTGGGAGGCGTTGCGCCTATCTGCGCTGTGTGATTTCGTGATGGATAGTCAGCGGCTGGGGGATATGTTGCTGTCGGATATGTCGTCAGATGTCATTGGTCGCTGGCGCGATATGCGCATGCGTGGCACTCCAGAGGTGAAACCGGTGAGCGGGTCAACCGTCAATCGGATATTGAATTTATGGTCACACGTCCTGACGACTGCTGCGAAAGAATGGAAGTGGATTGTAGAAAGCCCGACAAAAGATGTCCGGCGGCCAAAGGAGTCTGCACACCGGGACAGGCGGCCAACAGCAGATGAGATTGAGCGCATCTGTTTGTATTGCAATTTCAATGATGAGCCGATCTCGAAAAAAATGCAGGCCGTGGCGGTTTGTTATCTGTTTGCTATTGAGACAGCCATGCGTCAGGGTGAGATATGCGGATTACTCCCGTCACATATCTCCGGCGCCGTAGCACATCTTCCGATGACAAAAAATGGAAGTAAGCGTGATGTCCCGCTATCAAAGCGGGCGCTGGAGTTGATCAGTTATCTACCGGTGCAAAGTGATGAAGAGCCGGAATCGCCTGTATTCATGCTTACTGCGGATAGCCTGAGCACGTTATTTCGTAAAGTTTGTGCGGCATGCTGCATCGAGGATCTGACGTTTCATGATTCGCGTCATGAAGCAATTACGCGCCTGGCCAAGAAGCTGAATGTTCTCGACTTAGCGCGTATGGTGGGGCATAAGGATTTGAGGATGCTGCAGGTGTATTACAACGAGTCGGCAGCTGATATGGCTGCCAGACTCGATTAAGCACGTTTTTCCGTATATTTCTCGGCCCACTGAATCACGTCTTTCGCCTTGTAAAGTGGGTGACCTTTTTTGCCTTTTTCCGTGGGCAGTCTAATTGCCGGTGGAAAATCAGGTTTGCAGGCAATGCGCTCCCGTACCACTGCTTCGTTTCGTTTCAAAAACTGCGCAATGGTTGAGATGTCCCACAGATCAATAGAAATAGGGATTGCAGGTTTGGTGCGTTCGGCCAGCGCCGCGGCCAGCCGATCAATTAAGTCATGTTCACTCATGCTGCACCGCCTTTCAGTGCTTTAATCAGCGCTGCACGGTACTGACCTAACGTTTGAAAACTCATTGCAGATGCATCATCGGACAACAGTTTTTCCACGCGCTGGATGTTGTTTTCTAGCCAGTTAATGCGCTGAATCATTGCTTCAATATTTGATTCGCCGTTACCTGGTGTTGCATCTTTCCACGTCGATATCGCTTCTTTGAACCCTGCTACCGATCCGGCTTGTTTTAATATTGCGATTGCGTGTTTGGCCTGCGTGGTTGCATCGTCCAGTGCGTTGTGGTGTGTTCCATGCCTATCCATTTTTATTTCTGGATACATGTTTTTCAGGGTTCTGAAGCAGCGGTTATTCCAGAATTTCCATGCTGGCTCGATGCCGCATTGCGCCATTGCTGCGATGAGGATGGCATTGTCAAAGTCAGATCCGTTACCCCATATTTCCGGGTTGTCGAACTGTGAAACGTATTCATTAAATTGCGCGAGAGCAAATTTGATCGAGGCGCTTGTTTCATAATCTTCTGCGTAGCGCAGAACCCGTTTTGCCTCATCGCTTTGCGCATCCCACCAAGCAACTGTTTCAGGGTCGCTGTGCAGGCCATACAGTGCGCAAGAGCTTGCATTGACTACCATATAAAATGGCGTGCCAACAATGCCGGTTTCGGCTGAGAATGTAACGGCACCTATCGATAGAATCGCGCAACCGGCACGTTTTCCAAGCGTTTCAAGATCGACCATAATGCGGTCATTTTTTTTATCTATTGTGTTCATGCTGCACCAGCGCTTTCTTTTTGTGTTGGGAATGGCCATGCCGCAGACGGTGACGGTTTCTTTTTCAGGCTCAGGGTAGGGCGTTTGACGGGTGTGGCGTCGACCGGCTTTTCCAGATCTGCGCGGAACTGATCGATGTCGATGCCTTCGGCTTTGGCGATGCCGGATAAGATGCGAGAGTCTTCTCTTGTATAGGACAGGTGGTAGTGAACGCGTAATGCGCCGCCCAGGAGTAGATCGAGCATGATGTTCAGTACAGTATCTTTGTCGGACTGATCGATGTATGTGCAGATAGCCTCATTACTGCTACTGCCGAATGGATACAGGTCGACAAGGACATCATCCGGAATAACAAAGAAAGTCAGAAGGTTTTTTACAATCTCGCGCAGAGATTCGACGTTGAGATAGTTAAAACCAGTCAGGCGGATGCGTTTGTAGAGCGCGACGCGGAATTGTTCTTCCTTTACCGACTCAGCTTTGGCGGCATCTTCGCGCTGGCATTTCTCGATGTAGGCGTCGTTTGGTTTGGCTGAAAGCGTTGCGCCGCCGATGACAACATCTGCTGCTGGTGTAGTCGCCTGTTGTTCTGGCGCATAGACATCGGCATGGCTGGCTGCTGTCTTATCAAACGCCTGCATCAGGTTGTCGCAATATCCGGCTTTTTCCAGCTCTGCCTGAACGTGATGCTTATCGTAAAACGGAGTGAACTTGTTGCTGCTATACAAGGCATAGGCGACAGGTTCGCCAAGCTGATCTTGTGATAAGACCATGCCGATAGCTTGTTTCGATGTAGACGTCTTATGATGGCGAGCAAAGGCCGTAATCCATGTCGCATCGATAACGTATTCACCGTTGCCGTTACGAGCCGCTTGCAGCGACTCTGCAAATTCCTCGCCACGGAAAACCGGTATATTTTTACGCTCATACTGGCGCACTTGGTTTTCTACTGACGCGCCGATTTTGTTGGCGAAGCAGTCAGGGTCTGTGCATAGATCGGGGTTGATGTCGGGGAATACCTCTGGCTGGTTGCCGGTGCGTTTTGGGCATTTTCCGCAGGCCGGTGCATCTGTCAGTGTCGCGCTTTTGATGTCGAATATCGCGTCTGTCAGATCGAGCATGTAGCGGTTGCGGATATGCGTTTGTGCTTCGCGTACTGTCAGCGGTTCGTTTTTAAACGATGGCTTGACTATTTCTTTGTACGCTTGCACTTGCAGATCTGGCACAGGGATTCTGGCCAGCAGCAGGGCGGTTGATGCATCGATCTTCCCGTCTAAAAATGGATCATGCAATGGCGCGGCCAGAGAACAGAGTTTCAGGCGTGAATAGATGTAGCTGCGGGACTTTTTCAGCTCTGTGACCAGCTGATCTGCGCTGTAGCCGTGACTGAGCATCAACGCCTGATAGCCGAGTGCCTCTTCGAGTTCGTGCGGGTCTTCGCGGTGCAGGTTCTCGAAAATCTGAATCTTCGCGGCTTGCAGATCTGTCAGTATTCGAATCATGGCTGGTATCGTTGTTCTGCCTGCCATTTGCGACCCACGGAAACGACGTTCACCGGCGACGACTTCATAGATCTGCGGCTCTTCTGCGGTCGGCGTGACTGGCCGAATCAAAATAGGCTGTGCCACACCGATTTCTTTGATGCTGGCCGCCAGCTCAGTCATCTTCAACGCATTGAAGTGCTTGCGGTTCGTTTTTGAAATGCGGATTTGATCGAGCGGGATAACGGCGAACGTGCCTTGATCGATCACCAGCTCATCGACAACGATGACGGGATCGGCGGCTGCGACTGCGGATTTTTTCTTAGCGACCATGATTATTCCTCATCAGCGTTGTAGATTTCAGATGGACGCTCTGACGAAACGTTGTCCTTCAATTCAAGAATGCGGTGCGTGTTGGCCTCATCGGTGCGAATCGCATAATGGATCTGGCATCCGGCGATGATCATGTTTCCTATCTCAACAAACCAGTCTGCGCTACGTGAGTTAACTTTAATTCCGAGTGCTTGCTCTGCATTTGAGATAGATTTAACCGTTCCAAAAACGCCGCGGTACAGTCTTCCATTTGGTGCATAAAACCAGTTATCGCAGGTGATAAGTGCAGTGCTTCCAATAGTAAGTTTCATTACGCCACCTCTTTTTTCGATATCCCTGCCAGTGCTTTCAGATCAGCGATACTGATGCCGCTTTCTTCGTGGGCTGAAATGAGGATGGATGCACCGACGGGCAGTGCGCCGTGACGCAGCTTGCTGATAACTGGCGGCGCAACTTCTAAACGGCGGGCGAGTGCGGCATCGTTTTTGAGCTGCATTGTGGCGATCAGGCTGTCAAGCATTGCGTTTGCTGGGGCTTGATGCAGCGGTGTTTTCTGATTTGTTTGCACGTGAATCTCCTTAGTCTTCGTTGCGGCTGCGTACAGCCAATGGGTCAAAAATCGCGTCACGCTTTTTCTGCAAACGAGCAGAGTTTTCCAGCGTTTTTTTCAGCGCCGGATTTTTCAGCATGTCGTCGAGGGATTGGTTTTTGATGCGTAGCTTGGCGTACACAAGCTCAAGATCTGCGCGGGTAACGTCGGGCTTATGCATGGTCGTCACCTTGTGCAGACGTCTGCACTTTTTCTGCGGGTACTTGCAGGCTGTTGGCGGCGATGTAGTCTGGCCCATATAAGCCAGCGAACGGATCACGCGCCGGTGCGCGTTTTACAGGCTGTTTGACCTTGATGTCGGTCGGCTGGCCGCGATGTGCGAGGAAGTTGAATTTAGCCATGTCGCACCTCACGACCATGCAATTTCACGCCGATAATTGCGGCCATTTCTTCGTGGTCACGGTTATCTTTCCACTCGCCAGTGATCCAATACCAACCCTGTAGTTGCCCGATTGCGAAGTTTCTATAAATTTCCGCTGCACAGGTATTGCCTTTTGCTTTCAGGGCGTCACTCTTAAGCATCAACGCAAGAATGCGGCTGGTGGTCGTTGTCGTGATTTCTGCATACGTCCAGGTGCGGTTAGCCATGTTGCACCTCTGGCTTCACAGTGACAGACACTGCGCCGAATTGATCGATGGCGGCGGCGTGGGCATCGATGGATGAGGCGGCAATCGCTGAGTAATGAAACATGCCGGATGGTGTGCGGACGGTAATCGAAAATTTTTTCATATTACTTCCATGTCAAAATAGAATTTTTATAAGGAGCTGCAATGAGCAATGAGAGACCTCTACTTTTAGCGCGATGGGCGATACATCCTTCGCAAACAGGGCAAATCTTGTATGTCGATGGAAAACAAGACCCTTCGCATACATTGCCTTTTGAAAACGATGTGATTACCCGTCCTTTTTTACTGGACCCGGTAACTCGCCAGCCAATCCCTGTGCGCGTGGTTCAGATCCACAATGTGGGTTTTCCGGTGGTGGAATATGTCGTCGTTGTAGTTGCGCGAGCCGATCTGCCGCAATAGGCAATCGCTGTATTTCGTCAGATAGAAAGACGAATTCCTGCGTGGTGTCAGCAGGCGTAATACGGAGTTCATCTTTAGCGGGCTCCGTATTATTTTTTTGTGTTGGCGTTGAAAATGTCTTCATGCCAGCACCTGTTTGACTGAGCGCAGAAATTCAATGGTCTGTACGCTGACTGTGCCTGTTTGCTCGATATCGTCATCGACCAGGTGAATGGCCTGTGCCATGAGGCTGAATGTCGCTCTCATTGCGAGGATCTGTTTTTGCAGTGTCGCGGGTGAGATTTTTGCTGCAGCGGTGTTGCTTGTCGTTTGCATAATCGCTCCCAGTTAGTGAGAACGAGAAAGCATTCCGCGCAAGATGTTGCTAAGGCGGTGATCTTTTACAATCATGAGGATGACTAAAATACGTGCGACTAGCCATGCTGCGTATGATCGTTTTGTCTGCGTGTGTTCTTTCGTTACTGTGTGAACTGCAAAGAACAACCTTTTCAGCTTTTTCATGTCCATTTTTCGCTCCATCGGGTTAGTGATGAGCGAAGTATAGATTTACTAGACTGTAAAAGTAAAGTAAATCTATACAAAATTTAGAAAATGTTTACTTCCTCTTATGAGTTGGTGGTTATATGGCTGCTGCTGCATATTAATTTTTGATAATTTAATCAAAAAGATATAATGACTATTAAATAAGTATCCCGATATTTGCTAAAGAGAATTTCCATGATTAGAGAAAAGAAACTGGATGAAAAATTTTGCGCTGACTGCGGCGAAATTATTAAGTTAAAGGCAGAAATTTGCCCTAAGTGTGGGTGTAGGCAGTCTCCAGTACCGCCAGCGACATTCGGTATATCTATTAATTCTCCGGGGATGAAGTCTCGAACGACAGCTGGAGTCCTTGCATTGTTTCTCGGTGGGATTGGTATGCATAAGTTTTATCTGGATAAACCCATGCAAGGAATAGCTTATTTGTTTTTTTGTTGGACTTTTATCCCGGCTCTCTTAGCATTCATTGAGGCTATTCGCTATTTCTCAATGACGGATGATGAATTTGCCTCTCGCCTTGCAAGTGGTAAACTTGATCACGTAGGAAAGGTTGATTTATCTCCAGCAGGAGTAACGCCAGATACTCATGTTAAGTGTCCCGATTGTCGTGCTTTAATTCCTAAGGAGGCAAAAGTTTGCCAATACTGTCGTTGCTCTTTAATCCCTCAGTAGTTACTCCATTTACGTCATAAAAATAGCCGCAATTGCGGCTATTTTTATTTGAGTAGTCAGGTCTATCTGATGGGAGTGTGACGAGCAACCATCAATTGAATTAATTCCGTAGCTACGGCACTATTGCCGCCAATCTCTCTCTCGCAGATGTACAGCTGATTTCTAGCCCACTCATCGCTCAGATGAGCGATATGTATTGAGTGATTGGCTTGGTAAACTTGTGCTGCGCTTTCTAACGTAGGTGCAATGCCGATATCAGTTTTTGCGACGTAATACGTCTGCACGTCGAAACTGGGGCAGATTAATGGTTGTGAGAGTTTAACTCCCATTTTATTTGCTATGTCGTCAATGATAGGGATGATGTGCTCAAGCGTCTCGGAATGAATCATTGGCCAACGAATTGCATCGCTGAATGGTAGCTCTCTTCTGTTTGTCAGAGGGTGTGAGCATGACATCATTAGACAAACTCTCTCGATTCGATATGGAACTAAACGGAGGCCTGGTACATGCGGATCACCTGCGATAAGCCCAGCGTCGATTGTTCCGTCCATTACGTTTCGAATAATTTCTGAGAAAGTCCCGCGGCGTAGCCTGATTTTAAGCGACGGATTATTTATTAACATTTGTTGGGAAACAAGTGTTAGGTCACGTTTTAGTAAAACCTCATCAGCCATGATGTCGAGCCGGGGTTCCCTTAGCTGCTCTAATTTGGCATGTAGACTTGTTAAGGCGTGTTGCATGGTTATGCAGTGCGCGGCAATCTCTCTTCCTTCATTAGTTAAGATGAGATGTCCTTTTCGTGTCGCAATTGTGTAGCCGATCTTATGCTCAATTTTATCTAAGCGTTGCGATACGGCTGATCTGCTTATACCTAACCGCTGACCGGCGGCGGTTAGACTAAGTTCGCGAGATAGGGCGATGATTGTTTCTATTTCTTTTGAGTCGAGTTGCAACACGAGATTCCAGGGGTAAAGGTTCCTGAATGCAAGTCTGGCGGTGATCGTGACTGATTGAAATGGAAAAACTGCAAGGCGTAAGCATTGCTTACGTAGACGTTAGTAAAACTTAACAAAGTGTGACAAAAAGTTAGATATAGTTCTACTTAATGAATACATTATGACAATATGTTTTATGGTCGGCAATTAATAAAAAAGGAAGCGCTGTGTTGACTGAAGAAAAAAAAGAGCAATTTATTGAGGCATTTGATTTGCTTCCAGATGACATCCAAGATGGGCTATTTAATACGATTATCCGACAGGCTGAAAAGTATCGTTGCGTCGAGGAGCGCCCAGCGTTAAGACTGGTCGTTAACGGGTGCGTCGTCAATAGGAAGAGGAGGTGATTTTTTTGGCAGGTCTTCTGCCATCGTTTCTAACAGACTTTGTCCGGCCAAGGTGGCCTCGCGGTAGTGAGTGATAATTTTCAATTCAGTGCTTGTTAGGTAGACCAGTGAGTAGTCAGTCATATCCTTGCCGCGTGCTAGATCTTTGCTAACAATACCATCGTGAAGCCATGAGAAACTTACGCCGCACGCATCAGCAAGTTTACGTATCGTCTCGGTTTCCGGCCCACTGTTTCCTGTAGATTTAAGGATGCGGTTAATCGTCGTCTGTGAAACGCCAGATGCACGCGCAAGTGCGCTTTGTGATTTGAAGCCAGCCTTGTGCATGGCTTCGTCTAGTCTCGTTGAAAAATTCATGCGCAGACTATAAGCGCATTAAATTTTCGATTCCAAAAGTTGCCCGATTGCGAATAGATATTCTATCCATTCGCGAATAATTCAACTGATGGCGCGCATTCGGCTTTTCTCTTTAGGAGCATCGTTGATGGCATCGCGTATGAGTGACCGTGCTTCGTCGGTCAGCATTCGATATTGCGATAGCATTTCTAATTCATCAGCACTATTCCAGCTCAAGGCATAAATTTCTGCTGATCTGCTACCTGGTATTTCCTGCGCATTTTTGTTTGGGGTATCTAAGTATTCTGCAAATTCTTCCGGCAGCTTTAATCCTGTGATCTTCGCGATTGCCAGCATTTGCAGCATGCTTGGTTGGTGTCGTTCTTTTTCCCAGTGCGAGATATTCGCCTTTGTATTTCCGCGTTCCGTTCCAAGCTCTAGCGCGAGTTTGACCCCGAGTTGCTCCCCCGATAGCTCGGCATGTTCACGAGCTGAGCGAACCCACTTTGCAATGACGGTATTGATGTTCATTTCCATAATCAACATGGTATAGGTCTGCTATACATAATTGGGATAGAAAAGCTTTACTTTGAAGTATATAAAATCTATACTTGCCGGAATCGTCACTAAGTAAGGCCAATTATGACAACAGATGTAATTACAGACGCAATTACAAAAGCGATCCAGATGGTTGGTTCGATGCGAATTCTTGGCGCACACCTCGGCGTCACAAAGGGGGCTGTTTCCCATTGGAAGAATTCTGGCACTCCAGTTCCTGCTGAGCATTGTCCAAAAATTGAAAAGCTGACTGAGCGTGCTGTTAAGTGCGAGCAGTTGAATCCGAATATCGATTGGGAATACATCCGATCCACAAAAAATGAAGACTCGCATGAGCCTGCATGAGTCCAACTCTACTGATCCAATTTTTGTCGATGGCGCTTTCGATGACATGGTGTGGGTCTCTGAAATGAATCGTTTGTTTAAAACACCTGGCGTTCAGCATTTGTTGTCGTTGTTTCGTGCCGTTGGCATTAGTCGGGTATGAGGTCGCGGTAATGACGAAATCTAATCCTCGCATCACTCGGAAAGCTGGCCGCTCTCTGGCTAATTTGCTTCGACTTCATCGTCCTTGTTTGCCGTGGCGGCGTTGTCCTTTGCTTCGGCTTTCCGATCTGAGTTCTAGTCCTTTTGCACATCATCGCTACCTTGCCCGTTTGCGCCGCGATGCGGTTTTGCTGGCTGCTCAGCAGCGGGCAACTGCTTCGCTTGCTGGGTTGGTTTTGGGTGAAATCGGGGAGCCTGAATGTCGTCGATGATGAATTTGGTAATGCGCCGGGCTTCGGTATCTACGCTGTGGCCGCCAGTCAGCCACTCGGCTTCTTTGAGTTTTCGCAGGATCGGTTCTTTTGCTGACGGCTCCATTTCGATGATGGCTTGCACTACCGCGCTGATGACGTTCGCCGTTCCGCGCCGATGGGTATCGATGACATCGTTAAAAAAATGGCTGCTTTTCAGTAGTTGCTCAAATTGTTTTTGCGCTGACATGAATTTCTCCGCTTTTTGTACATGGGAAATTTTACGTCAGACGCTCTGTGTTTATAAAAAAATCACAAGAAAAGGGGAAAAGTTGTGAATCTTCGACAGGCATATATTTCTATGATCCGGGCATTTCCCGGTGGCTGGGACGCCATGTGTGGTGCACTTGGTATGTCACGCGATCAGCTTGAAAATCGTATTTACGAGAGAAGAGGACAAGAGCTGGGTGCTGAAACCGCATTGTTGATGCAAGAGTTTTCTGGAACAAAACTGTTTGCTGAATCAGTTGCCTCGGCATCGAGCGGTAGGTTTATGCATCTACCGGATCTTGGTGATATTTACGATGAGGATATCTCATTGAAATTTCATGAGCTGTATGCCGAGTTAGGTGCATTGTCAGTGCAGTTTCAGGCGGCAATAAAAGACGGAAAAATCGATAAACGCGAGCGTGAGAACCTGAACGCCATTGTCGATCGTATGCACAGAATAATGGATGAATTGCGTGCATTGACGTTTCGCGTGTATTGCGAGGAAACAGCTGCATCAGTGCGTGAGCGTAAGGGGCAGCAACATGGCTAATCCATCCGTTCCCCGTGCTGGCTCACCGGCTCACATAGCTATTTGCTACGCAGTGCGTATGGGTGGCACAGCGCGGTATTCTGAAATCGTGCAGCTATTGAAGCCTGAGCATCAGAGTGTGTTTGCGTTTCGCCAGTACGTGATTCAGGCATTGCTTGATCTGGCGTATGTGACTGTCGGCGATGACTTTCTGAAGGCAACATCGGCGGGTAAAGAATATGCGGGCAAGCATGTTGCCGATCTGCTGCCGCGCTCTCAAAAATATGTGGGCCAGATCGTGCCTGCGCGCTCTGTCGTTTCTACTGCAGCACTGGACGTGAACCGGCTGCGGCATACGCGGCCGATTCGTCCAGGAGCGGACGATCATTTGCAGATCCCGTCGCTGATGGGGAATACGCGCAAGCTGCCAAGCGGTGAGGTAATCGGCTGATGATTTCTCCAGAAGACATTTGCAGAAATCAGATGATCGATGAGGGATATAACAATCTCCCAGAAGGTCATCCGATATTGAATGGCAAGATCCAGCGGTTTGGTAAGGGAAAGAAGAGCTGGTATATCGCTCGGAAAATTGAGCTGCCATCGGGCAAAGTTATTGTCAGCGGTGCATTCGGCACGTATCGCGGCGACGACAATGGCGCGATTAAATTCAAGGGTGAAGCAGAGCGCATGTCTGATGCAGATCGGGCGGCGCTGATTCAACGTCAGAACGAACAGGCGCGTATCGAGCGGGAAAAAGACGAAGAAAAACACCGGCTGGCCGCAAACCGTGCGCGTCAGCAGTGGGTTGCTGCGCTTTCGCATAATGAAGCTCATCCGCATGCCTATTTGGTTAAAAAGCAAGTGTTGTCGTATGGCCTGCGTGTAGATAGCGATGGAAATTTGCTGATGCCATTGCGTTCTGAAGGTGGCTGTTGTGATGAACTGCGCGGTCTGCAGAAGATCGATAGCAAGGGTAAAAAGCGTTTTAACGACGGTATTAACAAGGTCGGCGCTGCTTATCACCTGGGTGATATTCCTGCAGATGCTGAGCTGATCTATATCGGCGAGGGCTATGCGACATGCGCGTCTGTGCTGCTTGCAGCACCCGGCTCATTTGTCGTTTGCGCCATCGATGCGGGTAATTTGATGCCCGTTGCTAAGCATATCCGTGCCGCTTATCCGAACGCGCATATTCGCTTTCTCGCAGACGATGATTACCTGTTGTTGTCTCGTTTCATCGAGCGCTTGCGCGAGCAATTCAATCTCTCTCTGCCGGAGCCGGTGATCGATGGCGTGACCAGATCGTATGAAGCTGCGGATGGCGAAAAAGTCGACGTGACCGCTTGGTGGCGTAAGGACGCGCAGGGA
Source organism: Cognatundibacterium aquatile (assembly GCF_014699135.1). Lineage (GTDB taxonomy): Bacteria > Pseudomonadota > Gammaproteobacteria > Burkholderiales > Burkholderiaceae_D > Undibacterium > Undibacterium aquatile. The sequence continues at coordinate 755,702 of NZ_JACOFT010000002.1, read as the reverse complement.
ATTGATTACATTGAATCAGATGTGCGCAAAGGCCGCTTGCAACGAACAGAGTCATTCAAAAACGCAGGGCTGTATCGATCACATGAGGCTGCTGCTGCGGTCGGGAATGCGTCAGTCATTCATCCAACTTTTAGCGCCCGAAATGGCGAAAAGTGGACGGACTTTAATGACCTGCATGTGCTTGAATCCCTTGACGCGGTAGCGTCACAAATCAATGCTGCTGCCAGCGCTGAGCTGATGGTAGTTGCGCCTCCCGCGCCCTCTGCTGGGGTGTTGCCGCCATTTTCCCCTGCTGCGCAGCAGCCAAAACAAGATTCTGACGGTGATGATATCCCTGTATGGGTTGCTGATGCCCCACAAGTGGATTCGCTTCCTCCCCCGCCCCCTCCTGAAGGTGCTGCGGAAATTGTTGGTTTGGTGCCGATGGCATGGGCGCTTTCGCATTGTGCGTTGATTCAAGGGTCAACGGATATATGGGATTCGGTCAATAAGCTGCGGATCAAGAGAGCAGCATTTGTCGCGATGGTTGGTAAAGAGGCTGCGAAGCAGTGGGAGTCTCATGCTGAGCGGCGTTCAATTAGCCCGCGCAATCTGCCTAAGATTATTCGCGGCGTAGCAAAAGCAGCAGAGGGGGCGGGGGACGATGGTATGGCGAAGATGCTGGATCGCTATACCTTGTTGTATGGGACGAAGACCGTCTGGGATGCTGAGAAGAAGCTTGTCATCAATTTTGATGCGATGGCACTGGCGCGTGGTGAGTTGGCGACGCGCTGGCTGCAACATCCGCTGAGACAGGAAAAAGACCACGATAAGCTGGTCTTTGATCCGACGCAGAGAGTTGATCCGGACACGCATATCAATATGTTTGAGGGCTTTTTGATTAAGCCACGACATGATGATGCGAAGGCCGAACTGGTGCTGCGCCTGCTGGAAAGTTTGTGTTCGTCAGAGCCTAACGGGGCTGATGTTTTTGTGTGGGTGCTGCGCTGGTTGGCTTATCCATTACAGAATCCGGGCGCAAAAATGCAGACGGCATTGCTGTTCTTTGGCAGTAAGCAGGGAACGGGTAAGAGTCTGTTTTTCGAGGGTGTGATCAAGCCGATCTACGGAAAGCATGGCGCGACTGGCGGACAAAATCAATTAGACGCAGCCTACTCTGCGTGGCGCTCTCAAAAGCTGTATGTGCTGTTTGAAGAGATTTTATCTCGACAAGATAAGTACAGCTCGTTCGGCCTTGTGAAGCATCTGATCACGGGGCGCGACGTACCGATCACTCAAAAATTTAAAGATGATCGCTTTGAAGAAAATCATTTGAATGTAGTGATGCTGTCGAATGAGTTTCAGGCCGTTCCTATCGAGCCTGATGATAGGCGATTTTTGGTCGCGGAGGCGTTGAATCATCCGGCCCCTGAATTGGTTGCTGCGCTAACAAAAAATCAGAAACATGGGGAAGTTGTGCCTGAAATTGTTGAGGCGTTTTATGACTTCTTACTACGGTATCCGCTCGGTGATTTTACGCCGCACACGAAGCCGATCATGACGCAATCCAAAGAACGAATGATTGAGTTTGGTCGGCCAGATTGGGAGGTGTTTTATCTCGAATGGAAGCTGGGCGCTTTGGCGTTTCCCTATTGTTCGTGTATCGCAGAGCATCTTTACGAGGCGTATGAGGTGTATTGCTCGAAGTTTCATTACCGACCGCTTTCGATGAAAAAGTTCTCTGAGCTGATTAATAGCCAGATCAAACGAGATCGGCAATGGGTGACGCTCGGCGTACAGAAGAAACGGTTGCGTACTGTGTTTCACGTTGAGTGCGATACCGGAGAAACGCTGTCTCAGCAGTGCAATACGTTCATGCTGGCGGCAAATATCAAGGATGAATCGAAATGATCACACTATTGATTACAGGGTTTTCACCATCCCTATTTGATGCTGTTACGTCGCAAGCCAGTGTTCATGAGGGTTTAACAGGTTTAACAGGGTTAACAGTGTCACTCGCGCATGTGCGCGTAAAAAACAGCCTCACTTCATACAGTCATAAAAAAATAGATTCTCTCTCGTGTGTGTGTATTAACCATGTTAACCATGTTAACCCTGTTAAACATCAATATTCATGCGGGTTTCAGCGTATCAGGGTAATCGGTTTTATCTGCAAAGCACTGTTAATGACGGATAGGGGGTCGAAATGACGACGCTTAGAACGTTGATGCCAGTGACTGCGCGCCGGATAGATCGTATGCGTGAACAGTTGGGCAAGGATGCTGTGAATGACATGCTGAGAAAAGCGATTGCGGGGGAGAGTGGATATTTCTTTGCAATGGAAAATCATCGGACGTTTGGGACACCAGATACCGCGTCGACATCGGTGATTTGCTGGGATGAATCAGATCGATGCAGCAGGCGCGATCCGCAGTGGATGATTGATGCGACAGAGTTTGCAAACAGCGTAGGGATTGAAATTGAAGTGCGGGATGAGCAGGACCACGAAGAGGCAAGGGAGCGGGCGAGAGCGTTGCGTAAAATTTTGAGAGAGGCGAAGTATGCGTAAGGATTGGTCACAGATATTGGTTTGTAAGTTGAATGCAGATGGGTACGTAGAGAATAAGGCAGTTACATCTGGCCGCTCTGAAATCGGTACACGCGACTATGAGTTTGAAAAGCGCTTAGAGAATTGGGGGCGTTGTTTGAATCGGCCTGCAGATGGTTCTGCTGCTGCATCAACGTTTTGGGCAAAACGATTTTATGAGATACGTAATGCAGAACGTCGGCGCGAGTTTTTGCTGCGTGGGTTAATCGAAGAGAAAACAGTCATGCAGCAAATTGAGGAACAGGCATGGTCTGAGCTAATGCATGAAGATGCATTATTGATTGAATCTGCATGGGCGCGGTTAGGCGATGCGCAACAAAAGAAAGCGATGCAAATGCGGTACATTGATCGGCACAAAGATGAATATATCCGTCGACAGTTACGCTTGCGTGGGCGTCAAAATCTGACGTTGATTTTGTGGCGTGCAAAGGCCAGTATGAAACAAATACTTGAATCTCAAAAAAAGCCAGATATAATTCGCGTTGACAATTTAAATTCATTTGCCGGATAACCGTGCCGTAATACTCAGCTCAAAAGGCTGAGTTTGCACGTCCAGCAAAAATATAGCCCTGCGGACTTTCGTCTTCGGGGCTTTTTGTTTTGGTCTCTAGCCCCGGCGTGTACGTCGCCCTTGCCCGCAATGTTTAGCCGCATTGCGGGCATTTCTTTTTGTGCTTTGTGCATACGTCTGCACGTCTGGAGTTATATGCCTAGATCTGCTCCTAAGAAGTGTTCTGTTGTTGGTTGTTGCAAGTTGGTAAGCGATGGGGCTGGTCGCTGTGACGAGCATGTCAAGCCAGCGTGGGTTAAACGACCAGACATAACAAAACGAATTACCGGACGCCGCTTACAAAGAATGCGTGAAGCGCTATTCGCCCGCGAGCCACTTTGTGCCGAGTGTAAGCGTAATGGAAAAATCAATCCTGCTACTCAACGCGATCATATTGTTCCGCTTTGTGATGGAGGGCGTGATGATGAGACGAATGAGCAAGGACTATGTGATCCATGTCATGAGCTAAAGAGTTTGGCAGAGGCACAGCGCAGTAGATATCCATCTCGTAAGTAGGGTGGGGTGGGTCAAAAGTCTAAAAATGCGCGAGCGGAAACCGTCAGCTTACCTAGAAATTTATGGAAAGCGAAAACTACCCCCCGGGGGTTTACATCAGCGTCTGTACTTTTACTCAAATATCTATTCCCATGAATACAAAACCAAATTTCATGACTGAATTGCCAGCTGTTGGCGGTAATTCAGTCAGTGGATCTGGTGCCGACATTACGTCGCCAGATCCACCGCCAATCATTGAATTAAAAGATCGCGAGCAGCAAGTGTATGACTACATCTGCCAGTCGTTACGTGAGGCTGGCATTGAGCATTTAACTGCTGGTATTTCGATTGGAGTCATTGTCAGAACGTTCGTCGATTGGATCAAAGCGTCTGAAGAATGTGAGAGAAAAGGTCGTTCGCAAGTTTCAAAGACCGGCTGGGCAACGCCAACGCCGTGGGCTGAAGATGAGAAACGATTAAAAATGGAGCTTGGCCAATGGCTACCGAAAGCATGCCTGACGATACCGTCACTGGCCAGAGTAAGGAAGGACACGGGGGAAAGGGGCGGACAAGACGATCTGTTCAGCGATCTCGTAAACCACGCCATGTCCTCTCCGCAAAAAAGGTCGCTCAACTAACGCCGCCCGAGTTGCACCAGTGGGATATCGAGTACGGTCTGCCGGTATTGCGGGGCGATATCCTCACCGGTCGTCTAGTCTACTTAGCGGTCAAGCGTCACTATGATGATCTGATTCACGGCCATAAGCGCGGATTGAAATTTGTTCCTGATCATGGCTGGCACGTCATCAACTACATTGAAACTTTTTTCGTTCACATCAAAGGACCGCTGGCAGGAAAGCCAATTTTGCTTGACCCATGGCAAAGATTTTGGACGGCGGTTCTCTATGGCTGGCGGCGAGCTGATGGTGGTCGCCGGTTCTCACGTGGGTATGAAGAAGTCGCTCGTAAAAATGGTAAGTCGACATGGAAAGGGCCACAAGGGGCATATCTATTTTCAATGGCTGGTGAGATTGGCGCTGAGGTCTATGCAGTAGCGACAACGCGATCACAAGCAATGACTGTTTTTAAACCAGCATTTGACAATATCAAGCGCTGGGTGCGCCGATCTCCTGGCATTGCCAGATCATTCAAAGTCTTTGGTGGTTTGAATCAGGAAAAAGTCGAATGCGACACGTCGATCTTTGCACCATTGCCAGCAAATGCAGAAAACCTTGATGGACTTAACCCATCGGCAATTTTGTTCGATGAGCTGCATGCGCAAAAGACTCGCGATGTATGGGACGTAATGGAATCAGCGCTGGGTGCGCGTTTTGAGCCTTTGCTCTCGGCGATCACCACTGCTGGTTTCATTCTTGACGGTATTTGTACAGAGGTACGGTCGTACCTGATCTCTGTTCTCGAAGGCAAGCGAATCAACGATGCATTTTTTGGTTATATCTACACGCTGGATGACGGCGATGACCCGTTTGACGAATCCAACTGGATTAAAGCCAATCCGGGGCTAGGTAAGTCAAAGACGCTGGAATACATGCGCGGAATGGCGCTAAAAGCAGCTGCTTTACCCGGTGCGCTGGTTAATTTTCTGACCAAGGATTTGAATATCTGGTGTAACAGCGCTGATGGCTGGTTCAGCGTAAATGTTTGGGACAAGGGTAGTAAGAAGTTTGATCCCGAAATGCTACGCGGTCGTCTCTGTTATGGCGGTCTTGACCTCGCATCAACTCGCGATTTGACCGCATTTTCGCTCGTTTTCCCACCCGATCAAGAGGGTGGCGAATGGTATGTATTGGTATGGTTTTGGTGTCCTCAAGAAAAAATAGACACACAAGAGCATGACGACGCCGCCCCGTATAAACGATGGCAGAAAGAAGGATGGCTGATCGGAACAGAGGGAAATGTAACCGACTACAACCAAGTGAAGTTGCAGATTCTACGAGCGATGCAGCAATACGAAGTCAAGGAAATTGGCTTTGATCGTTGGAATGCCTTGCAACTAGCGAACGAGCTGCTTGATATGAATGTGCCGCTAGTCGAAGTGCCTCAAAACACTGGCGGCATGTATCCGGGTAGTAAAAAACTTGAAGAGCTGGTCTATAGCAAGCAGTTTCAGCATAGCGGCAATCCAGTGCTGCGCTGGTGTGCAATGAACGTAGCGCTTCTCTTCGATACCAATGGCAATTACCGACCTGACAAAAAGAAGTCGAACGACAACGGGCGTATCGACGGCATTGTCGCGACCGTCATGGCGCTATCACGTGCAGCAGCTGTTAGCGAAAGTAGTCTTGACGAATTTTTACATAATCCGATCATCACATGACACAGACAAAACAAAAACCGATAGGACGCATCAAGGCCAGCGTCCTGCAATGGCTCGGAGTGCCGATTTCACTTACCAATGGAGAGTTTTGGGACGCTTGGCTTAGCGGGTCGAACTGGTCAGGCCAGCGCGTAACAGTTGATTCGGCGTTGCAACTCAGTACAGCGATGGCATGTGTCCGGCTGATTGCGGAAACGATCTCAACATTGCCACTCGGGTTTTTTGAAAAACTCCCGGATGGAACGCGTAAAACGGCAGTGAGCCATCCGCTGTATGAAATTTTGCATAGTCAGCCAAATGCGGATATGAGTGCGGTCACCTTCTGGGAAGTTGTGCTGGCTTCTATGTTGCTTTGGGGCGCGGCATATATTGAGATTCGTCGCATCGGTACACGCATTGTTGCACTTGATTTTCTGTTGCCGGAAAAAATGCAGCGCCCACGACGAAATCGTGCTGGTGAAATCGAATTTTGGTACACCAATCCAGATGGAACGCGCAGACAGATTCTTGAATCCGACATGATGCATTTACCCGCATTCAGTGTAGACGGCATCAGTGGCATTTCTCCCATCGCTTACGGCGCTAATGTGTTTGGTTCAGCTATGGCGACTGATCGCGCCAGCGCTGAAACATTTAAAGACGCCATGCGCTCACCTGGCATTGTGACGATGGATAGTGTGTTAAAGCCAGATCAGCGCGAAGACATACGTAAGCACGTCGATAAAGTATCAAAAACTGGCGGCGTCATGGTGCTGGAAAAAGGTGCCGGGTTCCATCAACTGACGTTTAACCCAGCTGATGCTCAATTGCTGAGTAGCCGCCAATTCAACGTTGAAGAAATCTGTCGCTGGTTCCGTGTTCCACCGTTCATGGTTGGTCACGCTGAAAAATCAACGACTTGGGGTACTGGTATAGAGCAGCAAATGATTGCCTTTCTCACGTTTGTTCTGCGCCCATGGTGCGTTCGTATTGAGCAAGGTGTGCGCAAAAGCCTGCTTAATCCAGTAGAGCGTAACCGCTACTTCTCAGAATTCGCCATGGAAGGCTTGCTACGCGCTGATAGTGCGGCACGGGCATCGTTTTACTCAGCAATGACACAGAACGGCATCTTTACTCGCGACGATTGCCGCATCTTAGAAAATCGCCCGCCAATGGGCGGAAATGCCGCTGTGTTAACCGTGCAATCAAACATGATGCCCATCGATCTCTTAGGGCAAAAAACGGACTCTGCAGCGGCAAAAGATGCGCTTAATGCCTGGCTAAACCAATCACCGAAAGGAAACGAATGAAACACAAGAATAAAGGTATTCAGCATAAGCAATTTGCTTTCAAGACCGATGTCGTTAATGAAGATGGCACTTTTACTGGTTATGGCTCGGTCTTTGGCAATATCGATTCTTACAAAGAAATCGTCGCTCCCGGTGCGTTTAAAGAGAGTATCGCCGCAATCAAGGCATCAGGCGATCCATTGCCTGCCCTATGGAACCACCGGCCATATGAGCCGATTGGTGGCTACGACATATTGCAGGAAGATTCACATGGTCTGAGAGTCGAAGGTTGGTTACTCGTGAACCAGATTCCACGTGCTGCGGAGGTTCACGCTTTGATGAAGCGGCGTGTCGTTAAGGGGCTGTCCATCGGCTATTACGTGCTGGAAGACAGTTGGAACGAAAAGACCGGTGTTAGAACGTTGATTAAGCTGGATTTACAGGAAATTAGCCCTGTTACGTTCGCAGCTAACGTTGAAGCGCAAATCGAAAGCGTTAAATCCATTCTGGCGCAGGGCAATTTACCTACGTTATCCCAATTCGAGGATTTCCTGAGAGAGTCAGGATATTCGAAATCTCAAGCCACCATTATCGCGAGCAAGGGCTTGAAAGAACTGCTTTCCCGGAGTGAGTCCGGTGGCAAAAACAGCGATGCACTATCAGTGTTGCAGAATTTTAAACTTTCTATATAGGATCAATCATGGCAGACGAAAACACAGAAATCGCACTGGAACTGAAAAAAATCAGTGATCAAGTGAAAGAACACGGTGAAAAAGCACTGGCAGAAGCCAAAAAAGCGGGCGACATGACAAAAGAAACAAAGTCGACCGTTGATGAGCTGCTGGTAAAGCAAGGCGAGTTACAAGCTCGCCTGACAGAAGTCGAGCAAAAAGCAGTTCGCAATGGGAATCCAGACGGAAATAATCAGCAAAAGAGTATCGGTGAACAGCTGATTGACTCTGAAGAATTTAAAAAATACATCGAAAATCGCAACTCGAAGAGCAGTTTTTCATTCCAAGTAAAAGCCATCACTAGTTTAGCGGCCAGCGCTGGTGATGGCGTGGCACCTGACCGCTTACCTGGTGTGCAGACGTCTGCACAACGTCGCTTGACTATTCGCGACCTGATCTCTCCTGGTCGCACTGGTTCCAATCTTGTGCAGTATCTGCAAGAAAGTGGCTTTACCAATGCTGCAGCAACCACGGCAGAAGGTGCGCGTAAGCCAGAGTCAAGTATTACGTATGATCTGAAACAAGCACCGGTTGTTAAGATTCCGCACTTCATTAAAGCATCGACAGAAATCCTTTCGGACTTTCCTCAATTGCAATCGTTGATTGACGTGAAATTGCGTTATGGCCTCGGTCTTGTAGAAGAGGCTCAATTGTTAAAAGGTTCTGGTGTCGGTAATAATCTTCACGGCATCCACACTCAGGCAACAGCCTACGCTGCACCGCTGGTCATTGCCAATGCGACGCGTATCGATATCTTACGCCTGGCATTGCTGCAAGCTGAGCTGGCTGAATACCCGTCTACCGGCATCGTATTGAACCCGATAGACTGGGCTGGCATTGAGTTGCTGAAAGATAGCACCGGCGCGTATGTTTTTGCCAATCCACAATCGTTAGCGCAGCCAGCATTGTGGGGCCGTCCGGTAGTTACGACGCAAGCAATGACTGTTGATAATTTCTTAGTTGGTGCTTTCCAGCTTGGTGCGCAGTTATTTGATCGTCAGCAAGCGCAAGTTACCGTAGCGACAGAGAATGAAGATGATTTCGTCAACAACCTGGTGACAATCTTAGCGGAAGAGCGTTTGGCGATGGCCGTCTACCGTCCTGAAGCCTTCGTTAAAGGCAAAGTGACACCTGTGTAATTTATTCTTGCTTTATTGATGTAAATAAAATCCAGACCAGGCACAGTAAATCTGGTCTGGATTTTTCAGGAGAAAGACATGAAAAAAGTTGCAATTGCACTTCATTCCTTTATTCACAATCATGTCGATGTGAACGAGGGAGACATCGTTACCGGATTATCTGAGGCGGCATTATCTGATCTCGGAAAAAATGGCTTAGTTCGTTTTGAAGACCAAGATGACGGTAGTTCAGAAGGCAAAGAAAAAAGCCCGGCTAAATCTGCGCCGAAGTCAGCCACTTCCCCTTCAAAAAAAACCGCTGCAAATAAGTCGATTGACCAGACGGCGGCAGCCAATACGATAACTACTGCGGAAGATGTTACAAAAACTGCTGAAAGTTCATCAGCTGATATGACAGATCCAGAGTTTGGCAACGGAGCAAACACTGCTAATGATTCGCAGAGTGATTCTGCATCTGGCATCCAAAGCGAGTAAGTATGCCAGTACCAACGCTAGAAGAGGCGCGGCAGGATCTTCGCGCAAACAGTGAAGATGACGCAAAAATTCAGCGATTACTCAAGGCGTCAATTGAGTCAGCATCTAATTTTATTAACCGTCCGATTCCTTGGAAAGATGAGGCTGGTGTTGATGTAGATGTTCCCGACGCAGTATATGCCGCGATTTTGCTTGAGCTGCGAGCGCTATACGATGCGCCAGAGGATATTCATTCTCTGGCATTTTGTAATTTGCTCCAACCTTACCGGGTCGGAATGGGAGTGTAAATGCGATCAGAAGAGCTGGATAGCTTTGTAGAAGTGCAGCAACTGGTTTCAGGTAGTAGTTCAGTAGGCCAGCCGCTGCTTGTGTGGCAGCGTGTATTTACGTGCTGGGCATCTGTACTTGATTTATCTGGCAACCAGTACATTGCGTCCGGTGCTACTAAAAATTCGATTGCATCATCGATCAAAGTTCGTAGTGATGTCCGATTATCGCCAGCAATGCGCGTCATCAATGATGATGGAAGTATTTACGATATCGAGGCAATACTAAAATCGAAAGATCGGCGCTGGATGACATTGATGTGTAAAAAGGGGGCGAATGATGGGTGATATTCAAGGATTAGGCGAATTAAATTCATCGTTCGCTGGGTTGATTAATGATCTTGAAGCGGCCTTACCGAACCTGGTATTAGAGTCTGCTGAAATTATTGAGAAAGAAATACAAAGTCGCGCTCCTGTCAGCACCGGAGCTCTGATTAGCGCAATCGATACAACATCTGCGCATGCAAAATCAACTGTCAGTGCAACGGTGCAAGTCGAACATAGTGGTCAGGATGGCGTAGAACACTATGCAATTTTCAAAGAGTTCGGCACGTCAAAAATGCCAGCTGAGCCGTTCTTCCGACCTGGTGTAGCTGCCGCTGCAGAGCCGGTTAAAGATCATCTGACAAATGGGATATTAGGAGTGATTAACAAATATGCTGATTGAAGAAGCTCTTTTTACTGCGCTGAATGCATCTCCACAGCTTTCTGCACTACCTATTCGTCCTTATGTTGCAGGCCCCAATGATGCGGCTCCCTATATTGTCTGGTCGGAGCCGGTAGGTAAGCGCAGTTCAAGTTTGCAAGGGGATAGTGGCCTCGCAAATCCGCGATTTCAGATCGATGTGTATTCTCCAGATGTAATTCAGGCCAGCCAGTTGCGAAAAGCAGTTCGTGATGCAATTTTGGATTCACCAATACTCGGAGCCGTACATTTAATCGAAGGGGGAACATACGAACCTGACACAAAACTGTTTCGTTACTGGCAGGATTTTTCGCTGTGGTTTTACGATTAGCTGTATGAATTAGTAGTTAAAAACATTTCTCAACCCGCTTCGGCGGGTTTTTTTATTTATAGGAGCAAATATGTCTCAGTCACAAGCAATACGCGCACAAGGCAGCTATTTACAACGTGGTGCAATGGCCGCTGTTATTTCAAAGGTCATTAGCACGATGACAGCAGTAGGTTCAACGGTAACCGTCACCACTGCAACCGCGCATGGATTGGTAGCCGGTTCTATTGTTACCCATTCTGGTGCCACGCCATCTGCATACAACGGCCAGTTTGTTATTGCGACCGTTCCGAATGCAACGACCTATACATTTGCTGCGCTGATTGCACCTGGCGGTGATGCATCGGTCGTCGGAACTTATACGGCTCATAACGTCGCATACGCGTTGTTTGAAGAGTCATCCAGCATCAAACTGGGCGGCATCAGTGTATCGGCTATCGATACAACACATCTCTTGTCTAAAGCAAAAGAGTTTGTCGCTGGCTTACAAGACAATGGGACGTGCGAAATATCAGCAAACTTTATCAATGGCGCAGTGCAGGGTTTAGTGCGTGCCGATATGAATGACGGTATTACTTCGCCGTATCAGATTGTTATTCCTGGAAAGGTAAATGACACAGTGATTTCATTTTCAGGCTTTGTAACTAAGTACGCAGGCCCGGATCTGAAAACGGATAGCAAGGCAGAGATTTCCGTCACGATCAAGATCTCCGGCGAAATCACAATCGACAACAAATAAACCTATCTTGAATGAAGGGAGTAATTCAAATGACATTTGATAAAAAGGCGTTATTTAACGCAATCTTGCCTAAGACAAAACTGGTTCCGGTTGACGGTTTTGGTGATGTAATTGTCAAACAGTTGGACACAGAAGAAACTGATTCGATTCGTGCCATTCTGAAAGAGCATGGCGATAACGCTCAGTTTCGATTTGAAATGCTTGTTCTTTCTGTCGTGGATGATAAAGGCAAAGCGATTTTTAACACCAAAGACATTCCGGCATTGAAAAAATCGGCAAATGCACCGATTGACTCTCTCATTACCGAAGTGCTTAAACTGAATGGCTTTTATAAAGAAGCTACGGTAAAAAACTAAGCGATGACCACGACCGCCAGTTTAAATACAGACTGGCGCTCGCGCTTGGTAAGACCATTGGTCAGATAAATAGAATGCCTCTTCCAGAGTATCTGGGATGGCAAGAGTTTTACTTGATGGAGCCGTGGGGATTGCGTCCGCAAGACATTATGCACGCGCACGCATTATCGATACTTGCGAACATTAATCGAAATAAAGAAGTTCGGCCTGATCCGTATGAGATTAAAGACTTTATGCTTTTCGATAAAGCGAAACAACCTGCAGTCGATCCAAAAATTGACGGAAAAACCTGTGAAGAGTGGAAGTTAATATTTGCTGCAGAGGCTCTGGCCGCGCAAAGATCAAAACCATTGCCGCCATAAAATTGCGTAGTAGAGAATTATTCTAAGCCACCTTACCTGGTGGCTTTTTTTTTGAGGTGAAATATGTCACTTGGTAATCTATCGATCAAAGTGAGTGCAGATGTCAGTGGTTTGACAACCTCAATGGATATCGCATCAAAGTCAGCAACATCGTCGATGTTTGCATCATCTGAGGCTGTGAACGAATTCCAAAAGAATTTATTGCAAGCATCTGACAATATGCGTAAGGCAGCACTATCCATGGGGTCTAGCATGGAAGCTGCAAACGATAGCATCATGCAAAGCGCTGAAGAATCTGAGGCGGCAATCACTCAGCTTACTAATGCTGCAAATGATGCCGACTTTAAATCGATGGGCGAGAAAATTGCAGAGGGAATCGGAACCGGCGTTGGTGTTGGCATCGTCGCGGCAGAGAAAGCCTGGGACGGTTTTGCCGCATACTCCAAAGCAAAGGCAGCGGTGATCGGGGTTGCCGTCGGCGCGGTGTTCACTGCAGTCGGCTTAGGGGCTGTATACGCAGCGTATAAAGTCATTTCCGGATCAATGGATTTTATTGTCGGTCTGATTACCGGCGATAGTTATAAGAGCGAAAGTATCGATGCGCTCATTGAGGCAAATAAACAGGTTAAAGAGATACAAGAATCTCTGCATCAGACTGAGCTGCAGGCGACAGCGACAAATGCAGCCATTGCAGCAATGGGTGTGAATAAAAGCGATTATGTGGGCGTTTTTAAAGATGCAGAGACAGCAGTCCGTGGAAACACCGATGAGTTAGATCGGCTCGGCGTCAAATACAAAGATGCCAAAGGTAATTTATTACCGCTGAATGAAACGATCAAGAATGCCAATGAGGTCATTAACAGCTACACGCAAGGGTGGGATAGAAATCAGGCTGCGCAAGCCATTGGCTTAGGTAGTGCCGCAGCAGTTGCAGCAGCCGTATCAGTCTCATCTGAAAAAATAGAAGAGGCAAGGCAGCGCTTAAATGATTACAACCTCGGCATAGGCGCTGAGACGCAAGAAGCAGTCAAGCGCTACGAAGATGCGATGCGCGATTTCAATCGTGAATCAGATCTGACTGCGCAAGGTTTCAAGCGTGCGTGGGCTGATCAGGTCATGCCGATTCTGACGGATCTAGCAGAGTTTTTTCACGATGGGTTTCCGAAGGCAGTAAATGCGTTTCGCTATTCGATGGCGACGATTACATCACTGCTTTATGGATTAAAAACTGTCGCGTACATGGTTTCAGAGTCTGTAATCGCCAGTTTATCGGCTGTCGGGTCTATCATTTCTGGCGTTGCTGTAGCGGGCGTTAAGTTGGTGACCGGCGATTTCTCTGGTGCAAAAGATGCTCTGATCGCCGGTTGGGATGATGCGAAAAACAGAATTGGCGTTGCCGGTGACAATATTGTCTCTCAGGCTCGCCATAACGCCGATGCGATGCGTATGGCATGGGGTTTTGACGGTCGCAATGAAGTCGGTATCGAGCAGGCAAGGAAAGGTAAAGCCTGGACACCAGCGCCGGAATCGAAAGATGAAAATACTCACGCGATAGGTAAGGATGTTGCTAAGGCTATCTTAGAAGGAAAGCTGAAAGAGCAGGAAGCACTCATCTCATCTGAAAAGGCAGTGCTGCAATCTCGCGAGCAGTTTTTAAAGCAGTATTACAACAGCGATCAGTTAAGTGCCGAAGAGTATTACAGTGCACGAAATCGATCAATTGCCGAGGCAAAATTGGCGATTGAGACAGCATATAAAGCAGAGATTGCAGCTGCTAACGAATACATCGACGCACACAAGAAAATTGAGGGGCACGAAAAAGAAGTAGAAGAAGGCAAAAATAAAATCATCGAAGCAAAGAAAAAGCGTGCTGCAGATGAAATGGCTCTTAACAATCAGGTCATGCAATCGTATATCGAGCTGGAAAATGAAAACAGCTTGATCCAGCGTAGTTTACTGACCAATGCTGAGGCTGAAGAAAAACTGTTTTCCAGTCGCGCATCGAAAATACAGGCGTTTCGTGAAGCACAGTATTACAACGAAACGGCGGCCAATCGCATGTTGGAAGCGGAATCGCGGCGGCATCAGGAAGCAATGATTAACGCATTGCAAAATGATCAAAAGCGAAAGCAAGAAGCAACAGCGTTGATTTTGCAAAATGAAAAAACATCAGCAGCGCAAGTAACTGGGTTTTGGCTGGCATCGAATCAGTCAATTTTATCCAATCAGCAAAAGACATCAAAAATGACTGCCGATGCGATCACGACCGCAACGGATGGCGTTACTTCAAGTATTTCGCATTTCATATTGCAGGGAAAAAATCTTGGTGAAAGTCTGAGAAATGTTGCAGTCAGTATTGCAGACTCATTTATCCAAGGCTTTATCAAGATGCAGATTCAGAAGTTCTTAATGGATAAAGTTGCCGCTGGTGCGTATGTGGCGACGATCACTGCGCAATCGCAGGCGATGGTAGCGATGGCGGCATTGAATGCATTCGCATCGACAGCAGCGATCCCTGTTGTCGGCCCCGGCCTTGCACCCGCTGCCGCTGCTGCTGCGACCGCTGTTGGTGAAGGCTTCGCTGGAACTGCTACTGCCGCTGCCGCTTTAAGTGTCCCATCGGCAAGGGGAGGGTTTGATATCCCGGCTGGTGTGAACCCATTAACACAATTACATGAGGAAGAAATGGTATTGCCGAAGGATGAAAGTAATGTCATCCGTGGTCTGGCAAAAAATAGCAATACGTCTCAGCAGTCATCAGAAGCGGGGCCTATCGCTGTTCATACAACCATTAATGTGTATTCAGATCGCCCGGCATCAGCGCAAACATCGACAACTGGCAGCAGTCCTACAGGTGCAGCTACCCAGTTGGCAGATATGGTGAATAACCTGGTACAGCAGGGTATTGCTCAGTCGATGCGACAAGGCGGTTTGATCTGGAAAATGAAAAACGGGCAGGCATAACATGGATACATTTATCTGGCCACCATCTGCGGGTGGCGCGAATACCGATATTAAATACCGGACACTTTCTGCGCAATTTGGTGATGGTTATTCTCAAGTTGCTCCAGATGGTATTAACAACACTGATATATCTGTTCAGTTGTCCTGGATCGGTAAAACAGCTGAGGTGCTACCTATTGTTAATTTTCTGAATGAGAAGGGTGGGGTACAAGCATTTTATTACACGCCACCTTTAGGGGTACGGGGTACGTACCGCTGTAAAAGTCATCAGGTTAAATCTGATGGTGCTGGCATTCACACAATCACTGCAACTTTTGAGCGGGGTTATATTGGCGATGAACATTCCAACAATTGATGTTCAATTACTTGAGCTATCTGAAAAAATTGATTTATTTGAGCTTGATGCAACGGCGATGGGCGGAAGTATTTTACGGTTCCATGGCTACGCGCAAACCGGCATTATTACGTGGCAAGAACAGCAGTATTCGCCATGGCCAATTCAAGCGACTGGCTTTGCACAGACTGGATCGGGTAGCTTGCCGACGCCGCAGCTATCGGTGGGAAATATCGACGGAAGTATTTCATCAATGTGCATCTATTTTGATGATCTAGTCGGCGCTAAACTGACCCGGCATACGACGATGGGTAAATATCTCGATGCTATTAATTTTAAAAATGGGAATCCCACTGCAGATCCAACACAAGAGTTCCCATTGGAGATTTGGTATATCGAGCAAAAAAGCAGCGAAACCAGTGAAGTTGTCGAGTTTCAGCTTGCGAGTGCATTGGACTGTATGGGGACGCTATTGCCACGTCGTCAGATCGTTGCGAATGTTTGTGCTTGGCTGAGTACTGGGGGTTATCGTGGCCCGTACTGTGGTTATACCGGCGCTGCAAAGTTCGATAAGAACGGAAACCCGGTGACAGACAGTTCGCAAGATCGTTGCGGCGGTAAGCTGTCTGACTGCAAACTCCGGTTTGGTGCGGGCAATCCTATTAACTTCGGTGGGTTCCCTGGGGCGGGTCTGACATGATAAAAAAAACATTAGGCGCGATACGCGCTCATGCGGAAAGCTGCTATCCCCGCGAGTGCTGTGGCCTTGTCATTGTCGTCAAGGGAAAAGAGCGTTACGTACCTTGCGAGAATGCCGCTGTTGGTGATGAACATTTCCTCATTTCCTGTGAGGCTTACGCCAATGCGGAAGACTTAGGCCAAGTGATCGCTGTTGTGCATTCTCACCCAAACATGCCAGCACAACCCAGTGAGGCTGATCTCGTTTCATGTGAAGCCTCTGGCCTGCCTTGGCACATCGTCAGGGTTGATCAGATTGACGGTAATCCGGTAGCTGGCGAGTTCAATACGATTGCGCCATCGGGCTACTGCGCACCGCTCGTCGGGCGTCAGTTTTTTCATGGAATTCTGGATTGCTACACACTGATTCGTGACTGGTATCAGATCGAGCGCGGAATCACGTTGCCGGATTTTAAGCGTTCAGATGAATGGTGGAATGACGGGCAGAGTGATCTGTACACACAAGGGTTCCCACTCGCAGGATTTGAGATTCGCCCGCATGAGCAGGAGCCAGAGCAGGGTGACGTGATTCTGATGCAGATTCGCAGTAAAAACAGTGTCCCGAACCATGCAGCGATCTACCTTGGTGACGGGCTTATTTTGCATCATCTGCACGGTCGGTTATCTAGTCGCGATGTGTACGGTGGCTATTGGCAAGAGATAACAAGAGCAGTTTTGCGATATAGGGGAAATGATGGATCAAGTGAGAACGATACGGCTGTACGGCAAGCTGGGGGCTAAGTTTGGGCGAGTACACAAGTTCGCAGTAAAAAATACCGCTGAAGCGATTCGGGCATTATGCGCGATGATTCCCGGATTTCAGCAAGAGTTGATGAGCAGCAGCCAGCGTGGTGTCGCATACTCTGTCTTTCTCGGAAAAGAAAATATTGGTGAACAAGACCTGCAAAAGCCAACAGGCAATGAAGCGATCAGGATTGCACCGATACTGCAGGGGGCAAAATCAGGTGGTTGGTTTCAGGTTATTCTCGGTGCTGCATTGGTGATTGGTGCAGGGTTCTTAACCGGTGGTACTGCATTCGCAGCATTGGGTGCTGGTGGTGTGGGCGGTTTTGTTGCGACGGTTGGTGCATCGATGTTTTTGGGCGGTGTCATTCAACTAATTTCGCCTCAGCAGACCACTCAGTCGAGCGGCGCAAATAACGGCGCTTCATACAATTTTAGTGGTGCTGTGAACACGACAACGCAGGGCAACCCGGTCCCGATACTGTATGGCCGTATGATCGTTGGCTCTGCCGTGATCTCAGCAGGGATTTACTCACAAGACCAATAAAAACAAAAAACGTCATCACAAAGCACCTTCGGGTGCTTTTTTTCGTCCAAAGGTTTATAAATGCGCGAGATTATCGGTTACAAAGGCAAGTCAGGTAGTGGTGGTGGCGGCGGTTCAGAAACCCCAGACAGTCTGCATAGTATCTCTTATGCGAAAGTGCTCGATCTTGTATCTGAGGGAGAAATTCAGGGGTTGGTAGATGGGATGAAGTCCGTCTATTTTAATGAAACCCCATTGCAAAACGCTGACGGCACATACAACTTTAAAGGGGCGACGGTTGACTTTCGCCCGGGCACGCAAGTTCAGGACCCGATTGACGGCTTTCCGGATGTATCAAATGAGATCGGTGTCGGTGTCGAATTGCGATCAACATCGCCATGGACTAAATCGCTCTCTAACACGCAACTGACATCGATCAGCATTCGTCTTGGTATCAATGCGCTGACCAAAGCTGATACATCGAACGGTAATATCAATGGCTACACCGTTGCCTATAAAATCGAGTTGTCGACTGATGGTAGTGCTTATGAAGTCGTGGTTGACACCGCATTTTCAGGCAAGACCACATCACAATACCAGCGCAGTCACCGGATAAAACTGCCAAAGGCAATGACTGGCTGGACTGTTCGCGTAGTCAGAACAACGCCGAATGCGAACAGTTCAACGACAGCAGATACAACGTCAATTCTGACGTACACCGAGTTGATCGATGCGCGTATGCGGTATCCCATGTCAGCGATTGTTGGTGTGCAGATTGATGCGGCGCAGTTTCAGAGCATTCCGACTCGCGCTTATGATCTGTACGGCCGCATTCTATCGGTTCCATCAAACTATGATCCAGTGGCCAGAACGTATTCCGGCATCTGGAACGGGACGTTTAAACCAGCATGGACGAATAATCCGGCATGGATATTTTATGATCTTCTGATCAATGGGCGCTATGGTTTGGGTAATTTAATCCCATCGTCTTACGTCGACAAATGGGGTTTGTACCAGATCGCGCAGTATTGCGATCAAATGGTGCCAGATGGTCACGGTGGTACTGAGCCACGCTTCACATGTAATCTGTATTTGCAGAGCGCAGCAGAGGCATACAAAGTGCTTCAGGACTTGGCGGCTCTGTTCCGTGGCATCACATACTGGGCTGGCGGCACGATTGTGGCATCAGCAGATATGCCGCAAGACCCGACTTATATCTTCACAGCTGCAAACGTTATCGACGGTAAGTTTCATAACACTGGCAGCAGCAAGAAAACACGTTATACAGTCGCAGTTGTGTCGTGGAATGATCCTGCAAATTTCTACAAGCAGAAATCTGAGTACGTGCAAGATGACGATGGTTTGATTCGCTACGGCGTTCAGCAACTCAATATCACTGCGTTTGGTTGCTCATCGCAAGGGCAGGCGCAGCGAGCTGGTAAATGGGCATTGCTAACGTCTCGCCTGGAAACAGATGTGGTGACGTTTGGCGTTGCGCTTGATGCGTTGGTCGTTGCTCCTGGGCAGGTTGTCCGGATCGCGAATCCAAATAAAGCCGGGCGTCGAAATGGTGGTCGTATTCGTGCAGCGTCCGGGCGTGTTGTAACGCTGGATAAAGCGCCGGTCATTGCTGCCGGTGACAGTCTCAGCGTCATCTTACCGACAGGTATATCTGAAACAAAGGTCGTTTCGTCTGTTTCTGGTAATGATGTGACGGTCGAGGGCGAATGGTCTGTGATGCCGCAGGCTCCTGCAATCTGGTCTGTTGATAGTGCGGCTCTGGTTGCGCCGACTTATCGGATTATATCGATCACGCAGAAAGATTCGCTTTCGTTTGAGATATCGGCAATCAGGCATGAACCCGGCAAGTTCGGCTATATCGATAACGGGACAAAGATTCAACGTCAGCCGGTGACTGTGTTAGCAACGATTCCAAATGCGCCGACGAATCTGATGTTTTCATCAAATACGTACTGGGTTGACCCTAGTTTGTCTGCAACAGATGGAATACTGAGTTGGTTCGGTCAGGCTCCAAAGTACATCGTTACCTGGCGGCGCGAAGATGGTTCGTGGACGACTGATACTGTGCAAGCATCCAGCTATGAAATTAAAGGCATGCTGGCTGGTTCGTATAGCTTTACAGTCACAGCTGTGTCTGCAACAGGTACTAAATCGCAGACGGTTGATTTTAATGCGCAGGTATCGCCTGGTGGTGGATCTGCAGTTGCGCCATCGTTAGGTCTGACGACGACATCAAAAGTGTTCGGGATCGATGTGGCGTGGACTGTTGACGATGCGACGATGTTGCATTTATCCGCATCCGAAATATGGTATTCAAAATCCACGCAGATCGCTAACGCAGTAAAACTGGCAAGTATCTCTGCGCCGCAAGTGTCATTTTCATTGACTGGGCTTGCTGCAGGCGACGAATACTATTTTTGGGTGAGATTAATTGATAAGCGAAATAGCATCAGTGATTTTTACCCGACCGGCGCTGGCATTCGCGGAGTCTCCAGCACAGATGCGAAAAACATTCTTGATTATCTGAATGGGAAAATCAGTAAAACGCAGTTGGCAATAGATTTATTAAAGCCGATTGACGACATAAAAGAGATCGATACGCGCCTCATCGATATTGAAACGGCGATAGTCAATATCCCGGACGGTTCAGCACTTCAATCGCTGGTATCGAGACAAGAAAATTCAATCAGAGATGGTGAGGCAATGGCTGCACTGCACTTGATTGCGTTTTCTGATGCAGATAAATCGATCTCTGTTACCAGATCCGAGACATCGGCTAAATATGCTGAAAATCTTGCGCAGATAACTGATCTTCAGCAAGTCGTCACAGATAGTAATCAGGCGCTGTCGCAACGGGTCACGACAATGAAGTCAGCGTATGACGACAATTTTGCTGCGATTCAGACGAAGCAAGAGACGCTGGCGACAAGTCAACTCGCTCAAGCAAGCAAGGTCGAAGTGTTGCAGGTGCGGATGGGGGAGGCAACTGCTTCAATTCAATCTGAAATAACTGCGAGAGTAACAGCAGACAGCGCGCAAGCCAGTCGCATCGATACACTGGCGGTTAAAGTAGATCAAAACACAGCAGCAATACAGAATGAGCAATATGTCAGAGCAACTGCTGATAGTGCTCAAGCTGGACGACTTGATACGCTGACTGTCAAAGTTGATCAAAATACGGCCGCAATTCAGACTGAAATCAGTGCCAGAGCTGATGCACTTGGTTCGTTGGCAGTGAAAGTGGATACCGTAACTGCAAAGGCAAATGACACGTCTGCAACGGTGCAAAACGTCTCAACGGCTGTTGCTAATATCAATGGCGATTTATCTGCTATGCAGACGATCAAGACGCAGATCGTATCAGGTGGACGAACGATCATCGCGGGCATTGGTGTTGGTGTGAATAGCAGGAACGGGGTCACTGAGTCGCAAGTATTACTCTCGGCGCAGCGTGTCGCGATTATTGATGAAAGCACCGGCACGTTGCAGACCCCATTTGTTGTGCAGGGTGGGCAGGTCTTTATCAATCAAGCCGTCATTGGGGAAGAGTGGATCACCACTGCTCACATCAAGACAGCCAATGTCGATACGTTGCAAATAAAAGGTAACGCGGTCACAGTACCTGTCGGTGCATTTGCACAGGCAAGCTCGGTTTCCGTCAGTGTTTATCTTGACGGTGACTATCCGGTATTTGTACAGGGGTCGCTAACGCAATCATTTTATTCGGCTATCACGTTACAGCGCGACGGTACTCAGTTGTGGGGCGAAATACCAGGTGCGGGGACGATGGCATCGCGCGGCATTATCGACAGGCCTGGTGCTGGATACCACACGTACGTGTTGCAGTCTAACGACTCACGCAACACGAACGGAGCGTCATTATTTATACAAGTGATAAAACGATGAATATGATTAATTATTTCATTACTGACGAAACTGGTTTGGTTATTAAAGCAGGCGTTTGTCAGCAGGAAACAATCGACATGAACACTGATGGTCATAGCAATGTTCATATCGGCATGGCACCGCATGGCCGCTGGCGATTCATCGATGGTGAGTTTATTTCAGCAGAGCCACCTGTGACGTATGTCCAGCAGCGACTTCTTGAATATCCACCGATGCAGGATTTTGCAGATGCACTGTACTGGCAAAGCAAAGGGGATGATTCAAAAATGATCGCCTACATTGCTGCTTGTGATGAAGTGAAGCGAAAGTATCCGAAAATTTAATCAAAGCACTACTCATAAAAAGCCGCGTCATCAGCGGTTTTTTTTCGTCTAAAGGAGTTTCTATGGGATGGTATCGGGCGGGGTCGGTCAGTGTGACCGTCAATTCTCGCGATGTCGCTGGGCAGAATGTTGATTTTGTATCGAACGTCCTGAGCGGTGCAATTTTCTTCGGGCCAGATGGCGGCGCGTATGAAGTTGAATCAGTCATCTCTGCAACGGCGCTGCGACTTGTTACGCAGTATAAGGGCGCTACAGCTGCAAATGCAGCCTATGCCATCGCTCAAACGCAGTCATATATCTTGCAGCTCGCGCAGTCAGCAACAACTTTGCTCAGCACGTTTGGCAGTTTCCGTGATGCGTATAACAATGGCGATCTGGTCGGTAAAGGGTTGGCATTGAAGGGCATTTTGACATCGCCAGAAGCCCTGCCAGCCTCTGGCATTATTTCTGGCGATGCTTATTTGATCGGTACAGCGATCTATGTGTGGTCTGGATCTGTTTGGAAATCAAGTGATATTCAGGGCGCTAAGGGTGACAAGGGCGATCAAGGCATTCAAGGTATCCAAGGTATTCAGGGGGAAAAAGGTATTCCTGGAATTCAAGGAAGTAAGGGTGATCAGGGGATTCAAGGCGTAAAAGGCGACACCGGCGCGACTGGCCCAGCCAATGTGTTATCAGTCGGTACGGTAACATCGGGCGCCACACCGTCTGCGACTATCTCTGGCGCAACCCCAAACCAAGTATTGAATCTTGTGCTGCAGAAGGGGGACAAAGGCGACAAAGGTGATAAAGGAGATATTGGCCCGGCTGGAACAGGCACGCTGAATTCAGTATCAGCAACTGCACCGCTGACATCAACTGGCGGCATAGATCCCGTCATTGCAATGCCTGCGGCGACAAACACGGCCAGCGGATATCTTGATAAAACGGACTGGGCAACATTCAATGGCAAGGAACCGGCAGTGGCCGCTGGTGCTACAACAGACTACTACCTCGGCAATAAAACATGGGGGAATCTTGCAGCGGCTGTCCGTGCTGTTGTGCTGACTGGATTATCGACCGCAGCCAATGCCGCCGTTGCTACGACAGATACTGTCTTAGTCGCCGTCGGGAAGTTACAGAGGCAGATCAGCGATGCAGTGACATCGATCAACACAAAAGCGAAGAAAGTCACGTTTTTGGACAAGGGTAGCTTTGCTTCTGGCACTGCCGCAATTACTGTCAGCGATGCGGGGCATCAAAAGATCACGGCCACAGGGAACATCACGCTGTCGCTGGCGGGCTGGGATACATCCGGCAACACGGATGAATTGCTGATTGAGTGCGTCAATTTCGGCGGCAGAACCATCGCGTTTCCAACGATTAACTGGGTCAAATCAGATGGATCATTCACGACCACGTTTGCGAGTAACGCTGTAACGCTGCAATCCGCTGGAACCGACTTCATTTTGGTTTGGACACGGGATGCTGGTGCGACGATATACGGCAAGGTGGTTCGATGAGGCATTTTAAAAAGATCATGGGCGGCATTACTGCTGCGCCTTTGACATATTCATCGTTTTCGTGCAGTCCTAATGTATCGAGTGCTAATCCATATATCTCGCTTTACATAAATCAAGTCATTGGCGGTACTCGACCTTATGTGCTCAGAGCCTATGTTAGCGGCGTATTGGCTTCGACAGTCAACATCGCGCCACCAGATAACAATGCGTACAACATAGCTAAACCGGATTGGTTATACGCACCGGGGAATAATCCAGTGTATATCACTCTGACCAGTGCAGATGGTCAGGTGGTTACTCTTCCGACGACCAATGTGGTTGACTTAGGATAAACATGAAATTCAAACTAAAAAACGGATCTATTGTTGATCGTATTG
The DNA here is from genome assembly GCF_014699135.1 of Cognatundibacterium aquatile. Taxonomy (GTDB): domain Bacteria; phylum Pseudomonadota; class Gammaproteobacteria; order Burkholderiales; family Burkholderiaceae_D; genus Undibacterium; species Undibacterium aquatile. The sequence continues at coordinate 731,889 of NZ_JACOFT010000002.1, read as the reverse complement.
CCCTCGCAGACGCATTCCCGAATCATCAAATACCTGATGATCTGAGTGCTGCTGACGCTGCGTTTCTTGATATCGAATTTGTTCATGAAACAGCACCTCCAGCCGTTTCCGCAGTAGAAATAGCAGTTGATGATGGCATCGAGCAGGTTGGCGGTGTACTGCATACAAAATGGCGTATTGAGCCTCGACCGGCTGCTGAGTGCGCTCAGATCATGACTGCATTAAAACGCGCAAAAAACGATGCAATCAACACGTGGCGGTCAACTGCGAACGCATCGACGTTCCCACATCTTGGCCATTTGATCTCATGCGATGCGTTGTCGCGTGGAGACATTGAAAGCGTTGCGACGACAATTGCGATCACCGGCGCATTTCCTCCTAATTTTCCGAATGTCTGGAAAACCGCAGATAACGCATATATCCAGATGGACACGATTGAGAAATTTAAATCGATGTACGCAAGCATGGCTGCGCAGGGCGTTGTGAATTTTAATCAGTCAGAAGCGATGAAATTAGCTCTGTTAAATGCCGCGACAGTTGCGGAGATTAACGCCATCGCCTTGCCCGGATAAGTATTTTTGTCAGCAGTACCAAACGCCCGCTTCGGCGGGTTTTTTTATGCCCGCCGCTTTACTCACGGTGGGCTGTTTTTTTGTGCCCAAAGGAGAGGCGATGCAAGATGATTTCGGCAATGAAGTTCACCCGCAAACGATTCAGGAGCTGCGGCTACGCATGGATACCATCCAGCAGCAGCTTGACGCAAACACCGAATCAACACGACGCACAGAGAGTAATACGTCAGAGCTTATTGACATCCTTAATAGTTTCAAATCGGCATTTAAAGTGCTGACGTGGATAGGGCGGCTGGCAAAACCGATTACAGCAATTCTGAGTTTTTTTCTCACTGTGTGGGGAATTATCGTGGCGATAAAAATGGGGATGAATCCAAAATGAATGACGTATTAAAAAAGCGGCTGGCAACTGCAGGAATTGCTGCAGCGTTCCCGATCATCGCAATGTACGAGGGGATGTCAACGAAAGCGTACCTTGACCCAATTAGCATCCCGACGATTTGTCGCGGGCATACAGGTGGCGTAAAGATGGGGGATATAGCAACTGTCCAGGAGTGCGACGAACTGACTGTTCGAGATTTGCTGGACGCAAAGAGCGCAATGGAGTCATGCACCCATGTGCCGATGAATGATTACCAGCGTGCAGCTTTCGTATCGTTTGTTTTTAATGTCGGACCTGGTAGGGCAGGGGTAAAAGACGGCTTTTGCATGCTGAAGTCTGGGCGGCCATCAACAATGGTAACGAAGCTGAATAAGGGCGATTACATCGGTGCTTGCAATGAAATAAATCGACAGTGGGCAAAAGCTGGCGGTGTTGAGTTACCTGGGCTTGTTAAACGGCGCAACGATGAAAGGAAGATATGTTTGACTCAATAACTCGACTCATGCCGTGGTACGTGCGGGCGCTGGTTGCTGTCGCAGCAGGCGCAGTGATCTATCTGCTTGGCATGATGCACGGTGAGCGCAGCGCCGGGCAAGCCCACATTGATTACGTATCAGAGCAGGCAGCGCAGTCGGTCAAAGTCGCACAGGCGCAAGCAAAAATCGTGATCGATACTCAAATCAAATACGTGCCTCGCATCAAAACCATCTACACAAAGGGAGAAGCAATTGAAAAACAAGTGCCGATTTACATCACTTCTGATGACAATGCTGGTTGTGCTATCAACGCTGGCTTCGTGCGCATCCACGACGCAGCCTGGATCGGTGAGTCTGCCGGACCCGTCGCCGATACTGACCGAGAACCCTCCGGAATTTCGCTTGTTGAGGTCGCAGAAACAAACGCATTCAACGCCACCGCCTGCCTCGCCTGGCGAGAGCAAGCACTAGGATTGCGGGAGTTTTACGCAAAGCTGCAGGCGGCAACGAAGTGATTTGAATGTGCAGACGTCTGCACTAATGTAATAAAGCCCACATTTAGTGGGCTTTATTACCGTCGATGATTGTTATCTGTTTTCAGAAAAATTCTGCCAAATTCCAGCAGCTACCAGTGCGCCTATAATTCCAAGTTGCCAGTATATTGACCCATACCATGCCGTATCACTAGTGATATATTTCGACCAAGCTGGATCTGCAGCATAGGGGTTCGCGTAGTAGTCTAAGGCAGGTATTATCAAGAGAATGACAAACGCAACAAAGAATAAAAAAGATCTTTTAAATGAGATGTCTAAGTATTTCAACATCAAGACATAGACCGCCGTACCTGCTGATATTGCAATTATTTCTTTTAGAGTTAGGAGCATATCGAGGTTGATGGCCTTTGATATTGTCCAGACAATAACAGCTGCTCCAATTGCTAAAAGTAATATAACTTCAGATCCGCCATTTTGTTTCCGCATAAAAGCCTCATATAAAATTTTAATAACAAAAATATTGCCACGCGGAAAATAAAAAAGCAAATTAACCACATCATACGTGTGGCTAATTTGCGGTTAAGCGACGGGAATCGACTTTTGATTGCTATATTGATAATTAATGTTGGAAGAATAACCAAAAAAGACGTGTAATAGCCATATTGGGCACTATAAATTAATTATATATATTGACGTTCGCGGCTATAATCAATGTTAAGCAAATGCTTAACGCGTTTTACTCATCAGCCTACTGTTTGAGCTAAACACTAGATAGGAATTACTATGTTGCATCATTCTATGTTAGCAACCATTGATTCTGCCGCTGCCTCAATCCATGCTGTTGAGGGGCATATTCCTCGCAAGAATATCAATTTTTCTTTGATTGGAGTTTTCCCAATCAAAAAATTGGCAGATTGGATGCTTAATCATTTTTTCAGTCGCTTAAATAATCACTTTTCACGTATTGCCAAAGAAAGTGCTTCAGTTTGTTTTGAGCTTGAGGGTATCGCTTTCGGTATAGATAGAATGCCGATTGATGAGTGCATTGATGAAAATGGTCGTATTTGGGATAAGCTTGAATCTATCAAGCAGTCATCAAAAATGATCAAAAAGCATGTTGAAAAAATGTTAGTAAATTTTTCTGATACTCAGCGAGCATTAGAGTTAAAAGCTACTCTGGAGCAGGTCTCTGGTGTTATGTCTGAACTTTATGCAATGGCTAACCATGCGCAGTGGAAAATCACTGAGCATGATGCAAACCTATACCAAGTACAGCATTTATATAGTGCATCGTCGAAAAAAGATGCTGAAGCTATGTTGGATAAAATTATGGGAATGCCTGGCTAATGCGTGTAGTTAAGCGAATTGACTTTGGGAACCCTACATTTCAGAGAACATTTTCTAGACTTAAGCCAGACATTGCGAAAGAGGCTCGCCGAATAATTGGTGAGTTGGTTTTGATAGATCTTGATAGCGCGCCTGCTAAGCTGCATTTTCATAATTTGAAGAGCAAAACAGTTCCTTCTGTTTTTGAAAAAACAAAGCAAGTCCCAGTCTATACTATTCACATCACGTCAAGCGACACGTATAAAGCAAGCTTTACTTATGAAGATAGCTGCATATTCTTCCGGGTGTGTGGTGAACATGATGAGATAGATGATCGCCCTTAGTGAGTGAATAAACAATAAAGCCCGGATATACCGGGCTTTATTTTTATGCGAAAGAAAGTGAGAGTTTTTTTCCGAGCGCCTTTGCCGCTTGCTCAACAAACTCCAATTTTGTTGAGTGATGAATGTCGAATAATCGATCTATTTGCGGCATGTGAACGTTCAGTCTTCGCGCCATATCTGCTTTACGTAAATTCTGTGAAAGCATTTCATTCCAAAGCAAGACCTTAGCCGACTCCATTGCTGGCAACGCATCAGATCAGGGGTTGCATCGTGTCGTGAAACTCGCTCGGTTTGTGCGCGGGATCACGAAATACACACTTTTTGAACCGCAAATCCTTTGGATGGAGGGTGACCGGATGATGCTGTTTGGTTTTGAGCGAGTTGAGACTGAGCGGGGAGTGGTTGAATATGCTCAGTCATGGCTTTGTATATTCGGGGAGGATTCTATTACTTAAATATCTAGGTTATTTATGATGTCATTTAGAATTGGATCATTTTTGTTTAGACCTGCTCTTTCGGACAATAGTGATATAAAAGCGGCTCGATCCTCTTTTGGTGAAAACTCATTGTTTGCAATTTCCTGAGCGATATTCCTAATAGATGAAAGGGACACTACTCGACCCGTAACGCTGCCATGCTTTCTCTCGTTCATGCGGTTCAATAACATTGAATTTTGTTGTGAATGTTTAAGCATCACTAATTCACGTTGAAACTGATCGAGTCTATCAATAATGACGTCATCAAGCGATCCATCTTTTTTAGATAATTTGCTCGCAGATATTTCCTCAAAGTTTGACAGAAATGATCTCGCAGTTCCGTTTACGGTTGCTTTGTATGTACTTGCAATTGTATTTGCAAGATCGCTTTTGAATTTCAAAATAGACTGATAGTGCAGATCTCGTGGATAGGTGATGTGTGAAATGATTCCAGTATCAAATGAGTAATCGGTTTTATCATCAATAACTAAGACTGCTGGTTTATTAAATGCCAACCGCATACCAAGTTCAAACATGACATTTGGGTTTTTACCACTCATATCGCAAATAACAATGTCTGAATTGTATAAATTTTGTACTATCGATTTGTGAATGACAGTAACTGGATCGTCATCGCTAACTAATTTAGCCTCACTAAATTTTGGATCTTGAATTGAATCAACTGCTTCAATAAAGATCTGTTTCACTTCGGCCCAATGTTGTGCTGAGCAATTATCTATCTCTGAAATTGGGGCAATGATCCCACAGGTCAACAAACTACCTGGCGCCGGAGATTCTGTCGTTTTTGATTGATTAGATTTTGTCATCAAATTTATCTCTATTTTATTTTCGACACTCGTCTCAGAACTGTTAAATTAAGTATGGTAGTCTAAGATAGTAATCTAACACTGATTGCTACACAATAAATTGTAAGAAATGCAAATGACCGTAGTTATTATAAGCAGTTTTCTATGCCGTTTCGCTTGTATCTGAACGGCACGGATATTCCCAAATTAAGCATGTAATTAAAATACTGTCTTGCTGTCGCCTTATGGGAATTTAGGAATCGAACCGATTACTTTTATCCGCTTGTGTTGTCATAATCACATGTGTTGGTCTTCTTTTTAGGTGAGATAGAAAGGGTTTCCCATAAAACACGCAGTATCTATATAAGTGATTGATTATTAATATGATCGTATTCCGGCCTCGGGCACCATATCGACATCTTAGTAAGTTTAAAAACCCGCAAATTCTTTGGAGTTTGCGGGTTTTTTGTTGTCTGTTTCAAATGTCCGATACCATTGTTGCCCGATTGTCGCGTGCATAGTTTGCAGACATAATGTTTGCCTGACTGAACCGGCCACTGGGCTTGCTTTTCTCTAATCACAAGGATCATTGATGTCTGCTATATCTCCAGAAAGCACGGTAGTTTTACAGATTGACGGATTGCATATCGCGCATCTGCGCCTTGTCTTGCGCGACTGGTCGGCTGAGATTTATTCTGGTGTAACGCTGGTGTGTGATGAGGAGGGGGAGTGTAAGACGGATTTTCTGCGTTTGCTGGCGGCTGAGCTGCCGTACGCTGCGGGCAACCTTACTCTGCTGGGTGTGGCGCAGCATGTGGACGTCTCGGCTTACAGGCAACAGGTTTTCTGGATCGAACCATCCGCTACAGAGTATGACGAGTTCACCGTGGAAGGATTTTTTTCTTGGCAGGCAAGTCGCTATGCCGGCTTTGATCAGACAGTGTTATTGCAGTTGATAGAGGGGCTGGCGCTGGAGCCGCATTTGTTTAAGCAGATACAGATGTTATCGTCTGGCACCCGGCGCAAGGTGTGGATTGCCGCAGCGTTCGCGAGCGGCGCCGCACTGACTTTGCTGGATGATCCGCTGGCAGCACTCGATAAAAGTTCTGCGTTGTTTGTACTATCTCGGATGGCAGCCTTGGCGCAGGATGGGCAGCGCGCAATGGTGGTGGGCGACTATCAGGCGCCAGCGAATGTGCCGCTGGCGGCAAGAATAGATCTGGGGGGATGACCGACGTTTGAGCCTTGTTGCATGCTTAATCGGCAGACGGAGATGTTGTGTAACAGGATTGATATATGCCAGCCTTAATGCCGGCGAAAGTGCCCACGTCAATTTTCACCGGTTGAGCTGCTTTTGCTTGTCGGTTTAAAAGCGCCCCCGTTTTTAGACAAATGCGGTGACGTTACTGTACTCGGTGCAACGCGGCTCGTCACAGGGTATCGATATTCTCTAAGATAATTTTTGCCTGTTTCTGGAATTCTGCAACCGTAGCAGTATCCATTTTTTCCAATTGGCGGTAGGCCATGCCGATACGTGGATTCTTCGCAAGAGAATTTGCGTTACGCTGAAAAAAATCCCAATACAGAGCGTTGAACGGGCATGCGCTCTCGCCAACGCGCAATTTTTTATCGTAGTAGCAGCCTTTGCAATAATCACTCATGCGATCGATGTAGGCAGCGCTCGAGACATAGGGTTTGGTCGCTAACAATCCGCCATCGGCGAATTGACTCATGCCTATGGTGTTTGGCAGTTCCACCCACTCGAATGCATCGATGTAGATACCTAAATACCAGCGATGCACTTCAGCCGGGTCCAGGCCGGCAAGCAGCGCAAAATTTCCGATTACCATCAAGCGCTGGATGTGGTGTCCATGTGCGTGATCCAGCGATTGCGTGATTGCTACAGACAGGCAATTCATCCGAGTTTTGCCATCCCAGAACCAGCTCGGTAACTGACGGCTGTGTCCGAAGAAATTTTTCTCTGCATACTCTGGCATGTTGGCCCAATACACACCGCGGACGTATTCGCGCCAGCCTAATATTTGTCGGATGAAGCCCTCTGCTGCAGCCAGCGATGCACGCCCTGAGTGATACGCCGCCTCAGCTTTTGTAACCACTTCACGAGGATTCAGCATTTTTACATTTAAGGCGAACGACAGGAGTGAATGAAATAAGCGCCATGATTTAACACTCATCGCGTCTTGAAAATCACCAAACTGCGGCAGCGCATTATCGATGAAAGCATCCAATTGTTGTAGCGCTTCCTGACGGTTAAGTGGCCATGCCAATTGCCTGGCCTGAGGATTGCCGAAACTCTTTACACCCGCATTAACAATGGTCTGCCACAAATCAGAGTGATCATGCAAAGTCCGCGTATCTTGTGGCTCAGGCGGATTGCCGCGCCACGGCTTGCGATTGTCGTGATCATAGTTCCATTGACCGCCAAGGGGCTTTTTCTTGTCTTCCATTAATACGTGATGAGTCACGCGCATCTGGCGATAAAAAAATTCCATTAACCATTGTTTGCGTCCGGTAAAGATGTCGGACACTTCGTTACGGTTTGTATAGAAATGGTCGCTATCAACCATGACCCACGGAATATTTGCGCGGCGACCATGTTGATATAGCTGCTGATCCAAACGCCACTCATCCGGCGCCTGATACTCAAATACCGTTGCCTGATATTGACTGATCAACGCGTCAATATTGGTTGGTACGGATTGCAGATTATCCGTATCGTCAATCGCGATGTAATGCACTTGATGTCCCGCGTCGCGCAACTGCTGGGCCAGATCGCGCATCGCCGCAAAAATCGCCAGAATTTTTTGTGCGTGGTGCAAAACATAATCTGTTTCTTGCCGCACTTCCATGAAGACATAGGTTGTCGCATCATTGACTTCGCTGAACCAGCGATGTTGCGGATTGAGCTGGTCACCCAGAATCAGTCTGATTGTGCGGTGAGGCACGGTTGTGCTGGCGATAGTGTGTTTCATATGGTTTGTGTGCTTACCATCTATTTCTATTTAGCGTTCCAGAGTCGCTGATATGTGCCATCGAGATCATAATCATGGACTTGTTTTTGTATGTTGAACCTTCTGCCGTTGCGAGGTCGATACCCGCCCGGAGATATATAACCAATTGCCCTGAGCGCTATAGACATCATCATCAATTATTGGTCTCGTCAAGTCTTTCGCTTGCTATCCTGGCGGCATCGGTCGGAACAGTATTTCACATCGTTCCACACTTTTTCCCATTTCTTGCGCCATGCAAATGGTCTGTCGCATTGAAGACAGAGCTTGGTCGGCAACTCCGACTTTTTTCGCATACGCATTTCAGTCATCCAAATAAACTGCATTAAAAAATTCGTTTGGTCTTGCCAAGTAAAACGAGTCACTTATGTCGGTGTCTATATATTTACCCTGAGATCAGCCTGTATGCGTAGTTCATCGATTTGTTTGCGTGGCAATTGATGTGTGGGTTGTAACGGGGCTAAATAGTATCGTGGAAATAGAGACTTCGCATTTGGTCGTAAACATCGCGTACTGATGTGCCCATTCAGGACTTGGGATAGCTTGACGGTTCAGGGCAATAAATTAAAGTTGAAAGCTGTAAAAGATTTTGTGGCTGGATTAAAACGGAGTGATGCACTGTCCGCAGAAATACTGATATCTGACGTTGTTTAAGAGGAATGATTTAAAGGTTGACGTACAACGAACGCTATGTGGCTTTCAATTTCATTAGTTAAATTAAATCGAATTCATAAATTTAATTAAGTTGATTAATCGATTTGTGGTCTCTAGAATGAATTCCGTAGCAGATGTTAAACAAATGATGCGGTGATTGAATAACTGATCGCAGTATTGATGCACTTACAGTTGATTCGTGCTGAGTTGTTACCTAATCCTGCCTTATCCGAGTCTGAATTCCGAGGAGAAATCTATGTCAAACGAAGCAAAGTGCCCTTTCAACCATAGCGCTGCCAAACACACTGTTGCCGCAGGCGCACCGAATAATGCCACTTGGTGGCCGAATCAGCTCAAGCTGAATATTTTGCACCAGCATTCCCCTAAATCGAATCCTATGGGAGAGGACTTTGATTACGCGAAAGAATTCAAGTCGCTCGATCTGCATGCCGTTGTTGCTGACTTAAAAGCCTTAATGACCGATTCACAAGATTGGTGGCCTGCCGATTGGGGACATTACGGCGGTTTGATGATACGCATGGCCTGGCATGCGGCGGGTACTTATCGCGTATCGGATGGTCGTGGCGGGGCAGGCACTGGCAATCAACGCTTTGCGCCTTTAAATAGCTGGCCAGATAATGGCAATCTCGACAAAGCACGTCGTTTGCTGTGGCCGATCAAACAAAAATACGGTCGCAAAATTTCCTGGGCAGATTTGTTCATCTTAGCGGGCAATGTCGCGCTCGAATCCATGGGCTTTAAGACCTTTGGTTTCGCTGGTGGACGTGAAGATATTTATCAACCAGAAGAAGATATCTACTGGGGTTCAGAAACCGAATGGCTGGCGACGAGTGATAAAGCAAATAGTCGTTATGCGGGTTCCAGCGCAGGTAAGCGTGATTTAGAAAATCCTTTAGCGGCCGTGCAAATGGGTTTGATTTATGTGAACCCAGAAGGTCCTGATGGCAATCCTGATCCCGTTGCATCTGGTCGTGATGTACGCGAAACCTTCGCACGGATGGCGATGAATGATGAAGAAACGGTGGCCTTGGTCGCTGGCGGTCATACATTCGGTAAAGCGCACGGCGCTGGTGATCCGTCTTTAGTCGGGCCAGAACCAGAAGCGGCAGGCATAGAAGAGCAGGGCTTAGGCTGGATCAACAAGTTCGGCTCAGGCAAAGGTGTACATACGACGACGAGCGGCATTGAAGGTGCATGGAAGCCTAATCCTACGACCTGGGACAACGGCTACTTTGACATGCTGTTCGGTTACGAATGGGAATTGACGAAGAGTCCGGCAGGAGCGAAACAATGGGTGGCGAAAGATTGCAAAGCAGAGCATTTGATTCCAGACGCACATGATCCATCGAAGAAGCATCCGCCGATGATGACTACGGCGGATTTGTCACTGCGGTTTGACCCTGCTTATGAAAAAATTGCCCGTCGTTTTCATCAAAATCCAGCTGAATTTGCCGATGCATTTGCCCGTGCCTGGTTCAAATTAACGCATCGCGATATGGGGCCGGTGGCACGCTATTTGGGACCATTTGTGCCGACGGAAACACTGATCTGGCAAGACCCGATTCCTGCTGTGAATCACGCCTTGGTGGATGCGCAAGATATCGCTACATTGAAAGCAAAAGTGTTGGCCTCTGGCTTAAGTATTTCTCAGTTGGTGAACACGGCATGGTCATCTGCATCGACTTTCCGTGGCAGTGATAAGCGCGGTGGTGCGAATGGTGCGCGGATTCGTTTATCTCCACAGCGCGATTGGGAAGCGAATCAGCCTGCCGAATTGAATAAAGTGCTGGCGACTTTAGAAGCAATCCAACAAGGATTCAATGCGGTGCAAACTGGCGGCAAGAAAATTTCTTTGGCTGATTTGATCGTATTAGCTGGCGCAGCAGCGATAGAAGCGGCTGCAAAAAAAGCAGGGCAAGAGGTGCAAGTGCCTTTCGCACCAGGTCGTATGGATGCAGCGCAAGAGCAAACCGATGTGGAATCATTCGCGGTGTTAGAACCAGCGGCAGATGGCTTCCGTAACTATGTGCGTGCGGGTTTAGAAAAACACGCAGCCGAGCTCTTGCTCGATAAGGCGCAGTTGCTGAATTTAAGCGCTCCAGAAATGACGGTCTTGGTCGGCGGCTTACGTGCTTTGAATGCAAATACCGGAAAAACGCAGCACGGTATTTTCACTAAACGCCCAGAAACCTTGAGCAACGACTTCTTCGTTAATTTGCTCGATATGCGCACCAAGTGGCAGTCATCCAGTACAGTGGGTGTACTCGAAGGCCGTGATCGTCAAACTGGTGAACTGAAGTGGACGGGTACCACGGTCGATCTGGTGTTTGGTTCTAATTCACAATTACGTGCCTTGGCGGAAGTGTATGCCAGCAGCGATGCGCAGGAAAAATTTGTGCATGATTTCATTACTGCCTGGAACAAAGTAATGAATGCAGATCGCTTTGATTTGGTGTGATCCAGGTTGATTCTCTAACGGTAGTCCTTCATTAGCAGAAGCGTACCCACTTTCCGCCTTTTAACTGGGCAAGAGTGGGTACGCTTTTATTTATCTGAACCTGGATAAATACGGGCTTATAAGGGGCCGTTTATTTTGCCCAGATATTAACGCAACTGAGCCAGCACCGTTTTTGCCACTTCTTCAGAGCTTGCTGGATTCTGACCAGTGATCAGATTACCGTCGGCAATCACAAATACTTGCCAGTCGGGTCCTTTTTCATAGCGGGCGCCAAGCGCTTTAAATTCGTCTTCGATTAAAAAGGGAACGACATCTGTCAGTTGAACGGCATCTTCTTCACCGTTGGTAAAACCGGTGACTCTGCGACCACGAATCAATGCTTCTCCATCAGCGGCTTTTACGTGGCGCAATGCGCCGGGTGCGTGGCAGACAAAGCTGATCGGTTTTCCTGCACGGTCAAATGCTTCGATCAATGCAATAGATGTCTGTGATTCGGCCAGATCCCATAATGGACCATGCCCACCCGGATAGAATACGGCATCAAAGTCTTTTTCATTGATGGACGAGAGCACGACTGTATTTGCCAAAGCAAGCTGAGCCTTTGCATCGCTTTTGAAACGGTGGGTTAAGTCGGTCTGAAATTCCGGCAGATCGCTTTTTGGATCTAATGGCGGTTGTCCGCCGGCAGGTGATGCCAGAACGATGTCTGCGCCCGCATCGGCAAACGTATAGTAAGGTGCTGCAAATTCTTCCAGCCAGAAACCAGTTTTTTTGCCGGTGTCACCGAGTTGATCGTGGGATGTCAGTACCATTAAGATTTTCATTTTATTTTCCAGTTCTGTAAAAAGAGAGGTGTTATTTATTGCCATTCAGTAGCGCTGTTGCAGCGCCGAGTTTTTCTTCATAGGGGGCTCTTAAACGCAGGTTGGATGCGCCATCTTCGCTCTGCCGTACCACAGCTTTGGCGTGTGTGAATTGCCGGAAACCGTGTATGCCATGATATGCGCCGATACCCGATGCACCGACACCGCCGAACGGTAATGTCTCTACCGAGGCGTGAGACATCACATCATTGATCACCAATGCGCCGGATGTTGTTTTCTCTGCGAAGTGGTTTTGTTTTTCCGTATCGTTGCCGAAGTAATAGGCGGCCAGCGGACGCGGACGTGCATTGATAAAGCGGATGGCGTCATTGACTGAGTCAGCCGCGACCAGCGGCAGGAGTGGTCCGAAAATTTCTTCTTGCATGACCGCCATGCTGTCATTCGCGTTCAGAATCAGATGAGGCGCAATTTTCCCAGTGATAATGTCGTAATCTGGTTCGCCTTCTGGCGCCAGACTCACAATGCGGGCGCCTTTGTCTTTGGCGTCCTGTATCAGACCGATAAGCCGCTGAAAATGTCGCTCGTTAACGATGGATGTATAGTCTTTATTCGTCTGTATCTCCGGGTAGCTGTTTGCAATCAGGGACTTGGCCGCAGCAACAAATGCATCGGCTTTATCGTCTCTGATCAGGACATAGTCCGGTGCAAGGCAAATCTGACCGGCATTGAAGGTTTTTACTGTCATCACCCGTTCGGCAGCTAAGCTGATATCGGCATTTTCCTCGATGACCACGGGGGATTTGCCACCTAACTCCAGCGTGACAGGCACCAGATTTTCTGCGGCAGCTTTCATCACATGACGCCCGACGGTGGTGCTGCCGGTGAAGACCAGATGATCAAATGGCAGTGCACTGAATGCAGCGCCGACCGAGGCATCTCCTAATACAACGCCAAGCTCCATCGGGTCGAAATATCGGGCAATGAGTTCCGCCAGGACTTCGGATGTTCTCGGTGTCAGTTCAGAAGGCTTAATCAGTGCGCTGTTGCCTGCGGCGAATACGCCAGCAAGTGGGCCAAACGCCAGATTTACCGGAAAGTTCCATGGACTGATGATGCCAACTACACCCAGGGCCTGATATTGAATCCAGCTTTGCATTCCAGGATAAGGGGACGCGACCGGTTCTGCTTGCATCCAGCCTTCCAGTTGTTCTGCGGAGTGGCGCAGCATATTCGTTGTCGTCAGTATGTCAGCGGCTAAAGATTGATAATGGCTGCGGTTACCAAAATCGGCGCTCATGGACTTAACTAACTGCTCGTGATTGTCAGTGATTAATTTTGCGGCACGCTGCAGACGGTTTTTGCGGGTCGCTGCGTTCACATGCCCGTCCGCGAGATGTGCTTTTTTCATCGCGCCGAGTATCGTCATTAAGTCTTGGTGAGTCTGAGGATTAAGCATGATGTCAGATATTCTTTTTAAAAAATGATGTCAGGGGTGCTGCATTTGTCTCATGAAGGTGAGCGTCATTCGTGCTACGCACATCTCGTCGGCATGGGAAACATCTTACTGGGTGGTGACAGTGCTGGCTAATTAGACTATCTTAGTGGTGCCATAAATTAATTTATACCTTATTCATGTCTCTACAGCGTCTCCGGACTTTTATTGAAGTGTACAGGCAGCGTTCCGTCACGAATGCGGCGCGCAGTCTGAATCTGACCCAGCCAGCGGTGTCTCAGCACATCGCCGGGCTGGAGGTGGCGATAGGTCGTAAATTGTTTGAGCGGGAGGTGCGTGGTGTCGTGCCGACGGCAGCTGCGGATGAGCTGGCCGCTGATTTGGGCAATAAACTCGATGATGCAGAAGCGGCCTTATCCTCCGCCAGAGCCAGGTCGATTGAGCTTACCGGCGCGCTGCGTATTATCGGGCACGGCGACTTTCTGGCCGAGGTGGTGACGACACATTTGCAACCCTTGCTTGAAGCGGGAATGAAAGTCCGGTTGCATACGGGAGACAGCGATCTGATTACTCATATGCTGACGGAGGGACATTGTGATCTGGGGATTTCCGCTTACCCTGCAAATGATAAGCGTCTGCATTGTGAGTTGATCCGGAACGAGCGGGTACTTGCGGTCGCTTCGCCTCAGGTAGCCGATAGGATTGTCAGTGCACCGGATTTCCGGCAGGCATTGCTTGCTGAGCCTTTACTGGCGTATAACCTTGAGCTGTCGATGATAGATCGTTGGCTGGGGAAAAATAAAATTGATCATGGGCAGATCAATCCGGCGATGACAGGTCAGGATTTACGGTCGCTTCGTAACCTCTTATGCAAGCATTTCGGTTGGACTGCGCTGCCCGAATATTTGTGCGCGCCGTATCTGGATAATGGTCAACTGATGGAAATTCCGGCCCCTGTCGGTTCCACCTTTCTTGATTACTATCTGGTGTGGACGCCGTCAGCGTTAAGGCAGCCGAGGGTAGCGCATGCACGTCAGTCCTTACTGTGGAATTTAAAGAAAACCTGATTGCTGTAAGGTCGTCACAGTTGTGCCGACGTTGCATTTACTGATGCGTGGTGACTGGCTGAGCGTTGCCACCGCCAAGTGCCAGGAATAAGCTGATCTGATCGTTTGTCAGTTGTGCATCGGATGCCGCTAATGCCGCTTCTGATGAGGTGGCGCTGCGATCTGCATCCAGTACAGACAGAAAATCTGTCCGGCCACTTTCAAACAAATGGCGTATCTGCTGTGCCGCCCTGACACTTTCGTCACGGGCGCTCTGTAGTGCGGCATTTCTGTCTTTTTCTCTGGCGTAGATAATCAGCGCGCTCTCCGCTTCTTTCAGTGCATTCAGAACGACCGCATCAAAGTGAGCCAGTGCGCCCTCTGCGCTGGCCTCTGCTGCGGAGACCCGACTACGGGCGCCTGCAGACGGGAAGCTCCATGAGATCAGTGGGCCGAGATTCCAGTGAAAGGCATTGCCTGCGCCAAAGTGATCTAACAATCCGCTGCTTCCGGCGGATATACCAAAGGAAACGTGAGGATAAAGATCCGCGATTGAGACGCCGATGCGGGCGGTGGCTGCAGCCAGATTACGTTCCGCCTGGCGGATATCTGGCCGGCGGCGCAGAAGGGCTGCACCGTCACCTACGGGTAACGGAGACGTTAATCTGGGAACATCGTGACACTGAGGCTGGTTCAGATTCATTTCCTGCGGGGTTTTTCCGGTTAATACTGCCAGCTTGTAATAAGCCACACGTTGTTGTGATTGATATTGCGGCAGTGCCGATTGCAACAGGGCAAGTTGCGCAAGCGAACGCGTATGGTCGGTCTCGGTTCCCCGTCCGAGTTGAATGCGTTTTGCGATGAGGTCGGTCGTTTTTTTCTGTAAATTGATCGACTGCTGGCCGATGGTAATTTGCCGCATTGCTGAGCAGGCTTCGGTATAGGCACGGGCTGTATCGGCGACAACGCTGATTCTGACCAGATCGTACCCAGCCTGCGCCGCCTGAGTATCCGCGTTGGCGGCTTCAGTCGCGCGGGCAATTTTTCCGAACAAATCGGCCTGGTAAGAAACGCTGACAGTGCTATCGTAACTCCAGCTATCCGGCAGGGCATTTGGTAAACCTCTTGCCGCTGCAGAAGCTCGCCCGGCAGACGGTGCAGCGCTGAGACCGATAGTGGGTGTTGTCGCATCCGCAGTTTCTTTTTCTACTGCACGGGTTCGTGCAAGGTTTGCAGCAGCAACTTTCAGATCTGCATTTGCGTTCAGCGCCTCTTGGATTAACGCGTTCATCACCGGTTCGTCATAAAGTTGCCACCAGTTGTCAGGTAATGGTGTGGAACGATAGACCGTTTCGCCGGCCGCCAGAAAAGGTGCGGCAGCAGCAGGCCGCTGTGCCACGGACTGCGATGGTAGTGAATACTGTGGTCCGGAGACAGTGCAGCCGGACATCAGCAGAATGGCGGCGTAGCAGGTGCCCTGTGTGTAAGCAAGGATGGATTTCATTTTAAAAATCTGCTCAGGTACGGCTGTTGCGGATATCGACGGTCACTGTCTGTCCTGCGACCAGTGTTGTTCCTTGCGGCAGCTTATCGAATGTAATGCGGACTGGAATGCGTTGTGCGAGCCGGACCCAGTTAAATGTCGGATTGATGCTGGTTAATAAATTGGGTGAGGTAAGACGATCACGTTCGGCAATCCCGCTGGCAATACTATCGACGTGCCCGGGCAGCTTGGTCGTGGCGCCCATAGGAATAATCGTGACGGCATCACCGGCAGCAATGCGGGGCAGTTTCGTTTCTTCGAAATAGCCTTCGACATAGTAAGAATCGGTGTCGATCAGCGCCAGAACGGCGTGACTGGCACTGACGTAGGAGCCAGTTCGTAAATCAAGATTGGCAACGCGGCCATTAACGGGCGACAGTACGTGAGTCCGTTTCAGATTCAGTTTTGCCAGATCCCGGTTGATCGTTGCCTGAGTCAGTGCTGCGCGCAGTTGTTCGACATGGGCGCTGCCTTGTTCCTTACTTTCATCGGAAACCAGTTCGCGTAACGCGTTGTTGCGGCGTGCTTCTTTAATCGCCTGCTCAAGTGCGATCCGCTGAGATAATTCTGCTGCTTCGGCCTGCCGTAACGCGAGCTCAAAGCGTGCGGTGTCAACGTCGAACAGCACATCACCGATGCTGACTTGCTGGTTGTCATGAACCAGGACTTTGGTGACTTGACCAGAAACATCTGGTGCAACCTGAATCACGTTTGCCTTGATGCGACCATCCCGTGTCCACGGGTCCATTTCATAGTGCCACCAAAGACGCCAGGCCAGAAAGCTGGCGATCACGACAAAAATGCAGGTCAATGCGACGCGAGAGTAAATTGCGAGAGTTTTTTTAAAATTATTCAGTTGCATAAATCAATAACCTGAGTTTGTCAGAACAAGTGAAAAACTGCCTAAAAAAATGAAAAACAAGGCCAGTTCAAAAAGAGCCGGATGCCATAGGAAACGGTATAAGCCGGTGCGCATCAGGAAACGTCCGGCCAGCATCGTGCACAGAAAAGCGACGATGGCGAGTAGTAAAAGGACGGGAACGTACAGCCCGAAAATACTGATTTCTGCTGTCACGCTATCTTTTCCTTTAGAAATGGGTTGTATGTACGGGCATCGGGAAACAGATCACGACGCATACTGGTTAACGCTGAAATCGCTGCCAAATAGATAGGTTTGCTATCGCTGGCGCAGATCTCGCGCAGCGTTTGATCGATCTGATAATTCAGTGCGTTGGCGGTGGTACTGTCCGGGTTTGTAAAGTGATTGCCGATACAGGTGAATAGCGGCGACAACAGAATACCGTTCATTTTCAATTCCGCATTCATCCCGCGTAGTTGCGTAATATGGATCCCTGCGCGCAGCTCGCGTAAATGATGCATGGTGTGATTGCGTTCATCGGGGTTGGGGTGACGTTTGGATAGTCGCGGCATCAGCAAACCGATGCGGTCGACAGTGCGGATCGCGATGTCACGTAATGGTGGTGCTGATAAGTGGCTCATTTCTACAAATTCACGATGGACGGTTTGCATCATCCGGGAAATCATCCAGTCGTTGCTGACCGTGCGAATCAGGCTGGTGACAACGCCGGCTGTCACAAATCCGAAAAGCTGTGCAAGTAAACCGTTAAGAAAACTGGTGATTTCCAGCGTGCCTGTGTCTTGCAGTGACAACGCACCGGCAACTCCGATAAGGAAGGCGAGTGCTTTGCCTCCGGTTGCAGGATGGGGAATGTAGCTGCCAGCGACGATAAATAATGGGGCCATGCAAAGCAGCAGCATTTCAAAACTGTGAATCGCCGGAATAATGCTGATGATGTAAAGCATCGCAACAGGTACCGACAGCAAGGTATATTTGATAAACATCTTAATCGCCGGAACCGGATCGTCCTGCGTTGCAAAAAATGAGCAGAACACGCCTGCCATCATGGGCGCGGCGGCCCCGGCAGGCCATGCGGTGAGTATCCAGAATGCGCTGCAGACAGAAATGGCGACGACAGCAGCAAAAGCGGAACGGAATGCCATGCCATGATCGCGGTGCAAAACGGATGTATTGGCATGTTCCTGAGTGGAAGTGCTTCCGCCTTGCGTCGCGAGTGTAATCTGACTCCTTAACTCCAGCACTTCTGCATAGATGTTAATCAGTTTGCTGAGGCGCCTGATCAGATTCAGACACACAATATCACTCCAGCTTGAGGCCGCGCTGAACTTCGGCGTCAGTAGTTCAAGTTCTTTTTGGAATGCTGTTAAGCGTTGAGCAGCCTCGTTATTTTCCTCTTGCAACCAGTCAGCGACGTCATTTAACAGCTTTTGCCAGCGCGGTGTTAAGCTCGCCGGACTCAGATGTTGCAACGTGTTCAGCCGGTCTTCTACTGCCAGTAGCAGGGCAAGCATTTTGGTGATGTTGTCGGCTAATCTGTGAACCAGCCCCGAGGTCAGTCGCAAGTTAGAAGTGTCAAACGGCAGGTGCGTTGACATTACACGCAGATCAGTAATTTCAGCCGCGAGGGAGAGACGGGCAGATCCCAATGCGGATACGCTGCCGGGCGTCGGTTGCAGTACGTCGTACATCCAGCTCCGTACATCACGGATCGCTGCATCCAATCTGTTTAAAATGCCTGGGCCTATCCCTTGCGGAAATACAACGGAGTGAACGACGCTGGCAGACAAAATACCAATGCAGATTTCTTCAACGCGAGCCAGACCAGTATCGAAGATTGAGGTCGGATCTGAGACCGCGGGAAAACCGATCAGACCGGCGGTATAACCTGCCAGCATAAAAACATAGGAGCGGGGTGTACGGTCAAGTAAGGAAATATACAGACATAGCCCCACCCACAAAGCGATTGCGGCGGATAGCAGCTCAGGCGCGTTCGCTAACTGTGGCACTATCAGAATGGTGAACAGCGAGCCCAGAATCGTACCAAAAACGCGGTAAATCGCTTTGGAACGCACGGCTCCGGCAAACGGATTGGCGACAATATACGCAGTCATCATCGCCCAGAACGGTCGGGGTAAACCGGATGCCATTGCGATATACAAAGCTAGCATCGCCGCAACGAAGCATTTTGCAGAAAACAGCAGGTGAGAAGGTGAGGGGAGTTTCACGATATTTCTGCAGTCTTATTCTGTAGGTGTCTCGGTCAGTTGCCCATTGAGTTTGTTGAGCACGCGCAGGCACGCTTCGACGTCAGCCTGTGGAATGTCGCTGAACAGTTCCCTGCGAAATGGTAAAAGCGCCGCTTCTAAACGTTCTGCCACTTGTTTCCCTTCTGCGGTCAGAAAGAGTGCCTTGGCTCGCCGGTCTGTAGGGTCATCCTGTTTTAAAACAAGACCGCTGTCGATTAACTGATCGATCAATCGCACCATCGACGGAGGCTCGATGCCAACCGCCTGTGCGACTTTGCCCGGGCGCACGCCATCACCCAACCGCGAAATCATCAGTACAGGCCAGGCGCTTGCATGTGAAAGATGAAAGTCCGCCGTCATTTGGTCTGCAGCAGATTTATAAGCGCGACCAACCTGTATCAGCGTATGTGTCAACGACATCAGGGTTTTATCGTAACGGGTCATTGGGCGATTAATTTAATTAGTATGCTAAATATTAGCATGATATTTAAAAATCCGCCGGGACCTGAAACCAATCTGTAGCTACACCAGAGATCCTTACGAAAGGGCTATTCAATCGCTTGTATCTGAAATGAGATGTCCGGCTGATGTTCTTTAAAGGGAATAAACGGGTATTTACTCCTTTATTCCTCGCATCCAAGTTCGGCGGCGCGTTCAATAATCTCATCTGTAAATTTACGTAATCGAAGCATTACTTGCTTTGTGGAAATGACAGGAGTCGGCAATGGCCGAAGATAGCGATCTCGAAAAAACAGAACCGGCCTCGGAGAAGCGCCTTGAGCAGGCGCGTGAGGAAGGGGATGTTCCGCGTTCGCGTGAGCTGTCAACTTGCACCATTTTGCTGGCGGCAGGTGGTGCGCTCTGGGCGATGGGCGGCACCTTGGTTCAGCAATTAAATAAAAATCTGGTTACCGGTCTGACGCTGGAGCGCGAAGCAGCCTTCGACTTTAATTTGTTGATTGGAAAAATCGGCGTCAATTTACTGGATGTTCTGTTGGCATTTTCCCCCGTCGTATTGGTGCTGTTGCTGGTGGCATTGGGTTCGCCCTTGCTGATCGGTGGCTGGTTGTTCAGTGCTAAGGCATTGCAGCCGAATTTCGGACGCATGAATCCGATTTCCGGCCTCGGAAATATGATTTCTGCGCGTGCCGGTGTTGAATTATTGAAGGCGATTGTGAAAACCATCCTGGTTGGTAGCGTTGCCTGGGTTGTCATCATGGGCCAAAAAGAGGCGATCTTTGGTTTGCCTCTGGAAAATCTGCATGCGGGGATCGCACACGTTGGCCACATGATGGCCGTCTGTTTTATGTCTATCGTTGCTGCTTTAGTTGCGATTGCAGCGATAGATGCGCCGTATCAGATGTGGCATTACGCGAACAAATTAAAGATGACGCATCAGGAAGTGGTGCAGGAATCGAAAGAGTCGAATGGTAATCCGCAAATTAAAGCGAAGATTCGCCAGCAACAACGTGAAATGGCGCGTCGCCGGATGATGACTGAAATTCCGACTGCTGACGTTATTGTGACCAACCCGACACACTTCGCCGTCGCACTGAAATATACCGAGGGTGGCGGTGGCGCACCAAAGGTAGTGGCGAAAGGTGCGGATGAAGTCGCCGCAAAAATCCGTGAACTTGGTGCCGAACACAATGTTCCTTTGTTAGAAGCGCCACCGCTGGCGCGTGCGCTGTATAAGCACACAGAGTTAGGCGACGAGATTCCGGAAGCCTTGTACGCTGCTGTCGCTGAAGTCCTTGCATATGTATTCCAGCTTCGCAGCTACCGCGAACGTGGTGGCATCAGACCGGAAGAACCACGCGAATTAGAAGTTCCCGCAGAGTTGGATCCGAATAATCAAGTAGGAGTAGCAGTATGAACAGCCTGAAATTGCCTTTATGGATGAACGGGCTCAATGGCAGGGCGCTGGCAGCGCCTATCTTGATTATTCTGATGCTGGCTATGATGGTGTTGCCATTGCCAGCATTTATTCTCGACGTTTTTTTCAGTTTCAATATTGCGATTGCGATCATTGTTTTGCTGACGAGTTTGTATACGGTGAAACCGCTGGACTTCATGGTGTTCCCAACAGTGCTGCTGGTCAGCACTATGCTGCGTTTATCGCTCAACGTCGCGTCTACCCGCGTGGTGTTGACTGAGGGGCATACAGGCCCGGACGCCGCAGGTAAGGTGATTGAGGCTTTTGGTCATTTTCTGATTGGTGGAAATTACACCGTCGGTATCGTGGTGTTTGTGATTCTGACGATCATTAACTTCACGGTGGTGACAAAAGGTGCAGGTCGTATCGCTGAAGTGGGCGCACGTTTTGCGTTGGATGCGATGCCTGGTAAGCAAATGGCGATTGATGCTGATCTGAATGCTGGTCTGATTGCCGAGCAGGAAGCGCGCCGCCGCCGTACCGAAGTAGCGCAGGAAGCTGAATTCTACGGTGCGATGGACGGTGCGTCTAAATACGTGCGCGGTGATGCGGTAGCCGGGATCATGGTGACGGTGATTAATATCGTCGGTGGTCTGATTGTGGGTATGGTGCAGCACGATCTGGACTTTGGTTCAGCGCTGAAGAACTACACGTTGCTGGCCATTGGTGACGGTCTGGTTGCGCAGATTCCATCGTTGATTATTTCTACTGCTGCTGGTGTGGTTGTCTCGCGTGTCGCCAGTGAGCAAGATATCAGTGGTCAGTTGATAGGGCAGTTGTTTGCCAAACCACAGGTGATGTTTATCACCGCTGGCATTATCGGTGGCATGGGCATTATTCCAGGTATGCCGCATATTGCTTTCGTCTTGTTAGCGGGATTACTGGCTGGTGCTGGGTATCTGGCCCGTCAGAAAGCGGAACAGGCAGCGGGTATTTCTCCTGCCGAAGCGACGGCGCAAGCGGAGGCGCAGAATGCGCCGGCATCTGAGGTCGAAGAAGCCACCTGGCAGGATATCTTACCCGTGGATACTTTGGGGCTTGAGGTAGGTTATCGTTTGATTCCTTTGGTTGATAAATCACAGGGCGGTGAGTTGCTGCGTCGTATTAAAGGAATACGTAAAAAATTCGCGCAAGAGGTTGGCTTTCTGTCGCCGCCGGTGCATATCCGCGACAATCTTGAACTGAAGCCATCTGCATACCGCATCGCGTTGAAAGGCGTTGAAGTCGGCGCCGGTGAAGCGATGAATGGCCAATATCTGGCGATTAATCCCGGCATGGTTTCCGGGCCTTTGCCGGGTGTAGAAACGACTGATCCTGCGTTTGGTTTGCCTGCGATCTGGATTGATGCCAGCGCGCGCGAACAAGCACAGGCGATGGGTTACACCGTGGTTGATGCCGGTACCGTAATCGCCACCCATCTGAATCATCTGATCACGACCCATGCCGCTGAATTATTAGGTCGTCAGGAAGTGCAGCAGTTGCTGGATCATCTTGCAAAAGAAATGCCGAAAATGGTTGAGGATCTGGTGCCTAAACTGATTCCTTTGTCGGTACTGCAAAAAGTCTTGCAAAACCTGCTGCTGGAAGGCGTACATATCCGCGATATGCGTACCATTATCGAGACCTTGTCTGAGCAGGCGATGCATACCCAGGATGCCAATGAGCTGACCGCACAAGTACGTATTGCGCTTGGTCGTGCGATTGTTCAGCAAATTTTCCCGGCAACAAATGAGCTGACCGTCATGACTCTGGATAGTCGTCTTGAACGTTTGCTGATGCAGGCGATCCATGCCGGTGGTGGCGATGGCGCTGCTCTCGAGCCTGGCTTGGCTGAGGCGCTGACAACACAAACCGAAACTGCGGCCAAACACCAAGAAGAAATGGGCATGACGCCAGTCCTGCTGGTGCCTGCACCACTGCGTGCTTTGCTGTCTAAATTCTTACGCCGTACATTGCCGCAACTTAAAGTGTTGTCGCATGCCGAATTACCTGAAACAAAAACCATTAGAGTTACCAGCCTTGTTGGAGGGCAATCATGAACGTCAGAAAATTTACTGCTAACACCTCGCGTGAGGCGCTTCGCTTATTAAGGGAAGCATTGGGTGCGGATGCGGTGATTTTGTCCAACCGGAATGTTGACGGTAAGGTCGAGATTATGGCGATGGCCGATGAAGCGATGCAATCGATCGCACCGACTAAAGATGAGCGCCAGATCACCCCCGACCACACCAGAGCGGCGCCATCGTTTCAACATGAAACACGGATATTCACACCGCGTGGCATGGCCGCAGAGCCGCAGGAATATGCTGCAGCTCCGGCTTCCGTTACGGGTGAGTTAAGTGATGTGATGAACGAAATTCGTTCCATGCGCAATATGCTGGAATCGCAACTGGCGGAGTTGTCATGGGCTAATACGCAAAAACGCGAACCACAGAAGGCGCTGGTGCTGAAAGAGATGCTGGCAACTGGCCTGAGCGCCAGCTTGTCGCGATTCATGGTTGCAAAATTACCAGAAAATGAAACAGGTGAACAAGGTATTGAATGGATAAAGTCTATTCTGGCCCGCAATCTGACGACCATCGATAATGAAAATGAAATTTTAGAAAAGGGTGGTGTGTACGCTCTGGTCGGGCCGACAGGCGTTGGAAAAACGACCACCACTGCAAAACTGGCAGCACGCTGCGTGATGCGTCACGGTCCGTCGAAACTGGCGTTGATCACAACCGATGGCTATCGTATCGGCGGCTATGAACAGTTACGAATCTATGGGAAAATTCTTGGTGTGATGGTTCACGCAGTCAAAGATGAGAGTGATTTACGGATTGCTTTGTCCGAGCTCAAGAATAAACATACCGTTTTAATTGATACTGTCGGAGTCAGTCAGCGCGACAAAATGGTGACGGATCAGGTCGCGATGTTGTCTGGTTCTGGCACTGATGTGAAACGCCTGCTGTGTCTGAATGCGACATCAACCGGTGAAACGCTGAGTGAAGTCGTGCGTGCTTATCAGGGGACAGGCCTCGCAGGATGTATTCTGACTAAACTCGATGAGGCGGCGACGATAGGCGGTGCGCTGGATATCGTGATTCGCCAAAAGTTAAGTCTGTATTACATTGCGAATGGGCAACGGGTACCGGAAGACTTGCATGTGGCAAACAAGCAGTACCTGATTGATCGCGCCTTTAAGTTGAAACGTGAAACGGCGCCGTTCCGTTATCTGGATGAAGAGCTGCCTTTGCTGATGGCTGGTGTCGGAACTGCTGCAACTGGTGGACAAGCGGCTGCGCGGGAGGTGTCTCTTGGCTAATGTTGATCAGGCAGAAGGACTGCGTCGCATGCTGGCTGGACCAAAGCCGCGTGTATTTACTTTTTTATCAGCGTTGAAAGACAATGAAAAAAGCGAAATACTGGTGAATCTGGGCGTATCGGTAGCGCGGCAGGGGCAGCAAATTTTGATGGTTGATGCACGTTCGTCTTCTGATAGTGTAGGCGCGTGGTTCAGTGCTAGCAGAGAGCGCACCTTGTTGGATGTAGCGCAACAACAGCGTACAATGCATGAGGCAGTAAAAATGGTTGCGTCTGGCTTGTCAGTATCGATGTTATCGCGTCAGAGGACTGTGTCATCCAGCTTGTCTGCCGAGAATTCGAGACGATTGTCGAGAGCATTTGATCTGGCAGTACATCGTGCCGATATGGTCGTGGTTGATTGTGATCTTGACGCGTGCGATGCGTTTCCACTGGCATCTCTGGATGATAGTGAAGTAGTGATTCAGGTTTCTTCAGATCCGTCAGCAATCAAATCTGCGTATGGACTGATTAAGCGTATGAGTGCTCGTCTGGGACGACGCTCTTTTAGTATTTTGGTGTCCGGTGTATCTGAGAAAGAAGCAATGTTGATTTATACGAATATGGCTCAGGCGTCTCAACGATATCTTGCGGTACCCTTAAATTTCATTGGTTATGTGCCGGATGATGAATTCGTCAGAAGAGCTGCTCATCAGGGGCGGTCAGTGATTGACGCTTTTCCAAAAGCGCGCTCTTCCATGGCTTTTTTTCAACTGGCAGAGCGGCTTGCTGTCAGTGCGCGATCTGCATTGTGTCTGGACAGTGTATCCGGACAACAGGGCATCGCTCTCGGAATCTAATTTGAATATGTACACGGCCAGCGGAAAATCAGATAAAAATTTTCTCCTCAGGGAGCATGCGCCTTTGGTTAAGCGACTGGCTTACCAATTAAAGGCGCGCTTGCCTCCCAGTGTTGAAGTGGATGATCTGGTGCAAGCTGGAATGATTGGTCTGCTTGATGCGATCAGTCGTTACGAAGACACGCATGGTGCACAATTCGAAACCTACGCCGTCCAGCGGATTCGTGGCGCGATGCTTGATGAGCTGCGCAACACGGACTGGTTGCCGCGTGGGGTTCGGCAAAATATGCGGAAAATCGAAAATGCGATGAACCAGATGCAGCAAAAACTGGGGCGGCCGCCGACAGAAACAGAAGTGGCCAAGTCGCTTAAGTTATCCCTTGGAGAGTATCAGGGACTTTTGGGGGATAGCGGCGGACATCAGTTGGTGTATTACGAAGATTTCCATGACGCAGAAACAAAAGAGCACTTCCTCGATCATTATTCTTCCGATAGTTCCGGTGATCCTTTGCAGGATCTGTTGAATGACGATTTTCGTGATGCCGTGATCGGTGCAATCGACAGTTTGCCTGAACGCGAAAAATTGTTAATGGGTCTGTATTACGAACAGGAGTTAAATCTGAAAGAAATCGGCGCGGTCATGGGCGTTTCAGAGTCCCGCGTTTCTCAGTTGCATAGCCAGGCGGTTGCACGTATGCGTGCGCATTTAAGGGAGAAAGCGTGGACTGGGCTAGCTTAGTAGGATTTATTCTGGTCGTTGTCGGCATCAGTTCCGGTCAGTTAATGGAGGGCGGGCGTCTTTCTTCATTAGTGCAACCAGCGGCATTTGTGATTGTTGCGATTGGTACGCTGGGGGCGGTGCTCCTGCAGAGTCGTATGAGTACTTTCCGACGCGGTTTGCGGATGTTGAAATGGGTCATTTCTGAGCCGCAAGACAATAGCCGTAAAAATATTCAGGATGCATTGATCTGGAGTGCGGTTGCCCGGCGCGAGGGATTTTTGAGTCTTGAGCGTTACATGGATGCTTCTGATGACGCCTTTATCAGTAAGGGATTGCGGCTAGTCATTGACGGCGTCGACCCTGCGCGACTGAAAGACATTCTGGATGTTGATATTTCATTGTATGAAATTGAGCAACGTCAGGCCGCCAAAATCTGGGAGGCAGCTGGTGGCTATTCTCCGACCATCGGAATCTTAGGAGCGGTACTGGGGCTGATTCACGTTATGGAAAATCTGACTGACCCTGCGAAGCTCGGTGGCGGTATTGCCGTGGCATTCGTGGCGACGATTTATGGTGTTGGTCTGGCTAATTTATTTTTTCTGCCCGTCAGCAATAAGTTAAAAGAAATTATTGGCAGAGAAATTACCCGACGCGAGATGTTGTCCGATATTTTTTATAGCATTGCTGTTGGAGATAGTCCTCGTATCGTGGAAGAGCGGGTTGATAACCACAGTAGTCAGGTTTAAACATGGCAAGAAAAAAATATCACGAAGAGCCAGAAAACCACGAACGATGGATGGTCTCTTACGCTGATTTCATTACCTTGTTGTTTGCTTTTTTTGTTGTTATGTATGCGATCTCTTCGCTGAATGAGGGAAAGTATCGCGTGTTGTCCAGCTCCCTGACTGGCGCATTTAGTAACGACCCTACCTCTCCTGTTGCTGCCGGAGTAACTCCACAGGTGGTGAAGTTAGATCCGCTGCCAATAGTGAAGCGGAAATCAACTGAAAACATACGTAAAGAGCGGGAGGTAATGACAGGGTTAGCAAAAGATGTACTTGCTGCCCTGGAGCCCTTGGTCAAGGAAGGTAAAGTCAGAGTGACGCAAACTGCCAGGGGCGTGACGATAGAAATCAATGCAAGTTTGTTGTTTCCACCTGGCGAAGCTAAGTTAAACGCAGACTCCGTACAGGCACTGACCGCGATTGCTTCTGTATTAAAATTAGACAATCATGCAATTCAGGTCGAAGGACACACGGATAATGTACCAATCAAAAATCCGGTTTTTCCCTCGAATTGGGAGTTATCAGCGGTTCGGGCAAGTACGGTAGCGCGTCTTTTAACGGAAAATGGTGTTGATGATTTCAGGGTGACTGCCGTTGGGCAAGGAGCAAAATTACCGGTGGATTCAAATGATACGCCTGAAGGAAGATCGCGTAATCGCCGGGTGAGTGTCACTATCCTATCGGTATTGCCAGAGCCGGTAGTGGATATTCCTGTTGCGACTCAAGCGCCAATTACTCCCTGACAAAGATCGCAATAAAAAAAGCCCCGAACAATCGGGGCTTTTTTTATGTACTTGCGAACGATCAGCGGACAATAAGTCCTTTGGCGGGAGTTGTTCTGATCGACGACTGCCCATTTGGTCCATATAAGGAGCCTGTCGTTGTCCCTTGTTGAAACGTGCTGAGTGCAGCCTGATTTTGCGACAGTCTGCGCGTGATCATCAGGCCATTGGTTTTATTGTCTTCTTTAGCTTGTGCTGATAATTCCAGTAAACCATCCCAAAGCAATTGTGCCTCCGGTGTCTGGCGTACAAACTTTAATGTACTCTCTGCATCGTCACCGAAACCCTGCTGTTTCAGATAAGAGTTGCGCAGTTTTTCTGCCTCAGACAGTTTTCGAACCAATTCACTTTTTTGTGCAGAAGTCTGAGTCAACAGAGAGACATCACCATCTACAAGCGCAGCTTGCTCTTCTTTGAGTAAGTCAGCCAGTGCCGCCATTGCTTCTTTTTCTTCTTTTAAGCAATGCAGAATAGAGTCACTATTTGCGCTTGTATTGGTCATGTTTAGCGTTTTCTGGAGTTAAGTAAATCTTTCACGGTTTCCAGAAGTCCATCAGCAACTTTTTCGGAGTTCACTTGAAAGCGTCCCTCAGAAATGGCTAATTTGATTTCTTCAACCTTTTTTGCCTCGAATACGCCATTACTTGCTTGTGTACTTTGTAAAGCTTGCAATTGCGTAGACAGAGGGGAAATCTGTACGTTAATAGAAGGCGCCGGAGTGGAAACTGCTCTCTCTGGTGCTTTTTCAGTCCGTACGGGCTGCTGGCTTGGTAAGCTTGCAGCTTTATTTAGTGTGTCATCAATTTTCACGGCGATACCCTCGAAAGTGGGAATGGTCTACTTCTACAATCCGGTTATCGGCCAGGTATTTTTAAACTTTAATTTTACGTACAAATATATTCCAATTGTAGTGCTTGTTAATATGTTATTTCAATGACGCCACCAGCTTTGGCAATGCCACTGACGGTTTGCCCGGAACTTGTTTTAGCCTTAGCTACCTGGCCTTCCGCTGCATTATTCAGTGCTCGCGCATCTGTGGCAACCTGAAACCCCGGGCCATTGCTGACAACTCTGACAGATTGCCCTTGTTGCACTACTGCCGGGCTTCGGAGTAATTCCTGGCGTAAAGGCGTGCCGGACGAAATGGAGCTTTGCAAGGATTTGCCGATGACCTGTTCAGGATTGGTAATAATGCCAGCAGGTAAATTTGATATGTCGCCTTTAATTTTACTCATGTCGTCAGCTGTGATGAGCTGTCCCTGACTCAGAGCACGGGACGCGACGTAATATTCAGAATTGATTTGTACGTTTGCCTGCAAGTAAATAACCCAGCTAACAGGTGCTGTGCAACGTACCCCGACTGTGATCTTGCCCCAGGCTTTACTTCCGTTAGGCAGAAATGCTGTAGGAGACTGGCACGCTGCCAGATTCAGCCGTTTATCTACTTGTCCCATCGTAACCGTACTCTCACCCGGTTGAGTTCTTGCCTGCTGATTTAAAAAGTCGGTTGCCAGTTTTCTGATGATTTCGTGATCTTGCATAGCAGCCGTGGTTTGCGCCTGCGCCTGATTAAGGGCCGACGTCAGCACTAACAAAAAAATAATTGATCTGAAAAGTTGTTTCATAGCCGGGCGGATGCAGATAACTTTTAACGTGTTGCCATTGTAGATGTCAGGATCGGTTTGCTAAGGCTTGAATAGAAGAGGTTTTTTGCCTTTACTCAATGAATTGAATTGTCTTTGCGGGATATAAGATGCCAATAATGGAAAACCGTTATATGGCTGGCAGAAGGCTGGCTCTGGACTGGCGAGGGGCTTCGGATGACTAAATTAGATGATTTCATGCGTTTTCACGAAACAGCTTTATCTGTTCGTGGTCAGCGGCAGCAATTGCTTGCTTCTAACATCGCCAATGCGGATACGCCGAATTACAAAGCCAGAGATATTGATTTCACATCGGTTTTGAATAACGCACTGCATCTCGATTCTAAGCAGGCGACGGCAAGTCTGAATAAAACGGATGTGCAGCATTTGGGCAGCGCATCAACCGTGGCGGGGGCTGAGCCGATGTATCGCACGGTTTCACAAGGCAATATCGATGGCAATACTGTAGATATGGATGTTGAGCGCAATCAGTTTGCCGAAAACTCACTTCGATATGAGGCGAGTCTGACGATTATTAATATGCAAATTCGTAACATGCTTGCAGCAATTCAGGGGTAATTATCATGTCGCTTTTTAATGTTTTTAATGTGGCTGGTTCCGCCATGAGTGCTCAGGCTCAGCGTCTGAATGTGGTGTCCAGTAATCTGGCCAACGCTGACAGCGTGACCAGTTCTGATGGCAAGCCATATAAGGCTAAGCAGGTTGTATTTAGTGCGGTGCCGGTTGCTGGCTCACCTTCTACCGGAGTGAAAGTAACGGAAGTGGTTGAGGATGCGACACCAGCAAAAATGAAGTATGACCCTAAACATCCGCTCGCAGATGACAAGGGCTATGTGGTAATGCCAAACGTCAACGTGGTGGAAGAGATGGTGAATATGATTTCGGCATCTCGCTCATATCAGACCAACGTTGAAACGATGAATGCGGCGAAAACAATGTTGCTGAAAACGCTGACTTTGGGTCAGTGACCTTCATAAAAAGGAAATGTAATGACAACGATACAAAGCAATACAGTTGATCAGAGCTTGCTCAATACCATGAATGGTACGACCAGCAGCACATCAGCCGCAAAAACTTCAGAGAGCACGTTTCTGAACCTGTTGGTCACGCAAATGAAGAATCAGGATCCGTTGAATCCTATGGACAATGCCCAGGTAACAAGTCAGATGGCGCAATTGTCGACGGTGTCCGGAATTGAGAAATTGAATGCATCGTTCGCGGCACTCAGCAGCAATATGCAGGCAAGCCAGAATTTGCAGGCGGCAAACATGATTGGTCATGGTGTGATGACCGCAGGGAACTCCTTGCCACTCTCCAGCGCGAAGGGAATCTACGCTGTGGATTTGCCGCAGGGTGCAGATAAGGTCGAAGTGGTGATTAAAGACGCCGCCGGCGCCACGGTGCGCAAGCTGAGTCTCGGTGCGTTGCCCGCTGGTGTGAACGATCTGACCTGGGATGGAAAAAATGATTCTGGGGCAGCGGTCGCCGATGGTACTTATACGTTTGATGTTGCCGCGAGCTCAGGCGGAAAGGCGTTGGATGTGACTAAATTATGTTTCGGTATGGTGAATAGTGTGAGTTCGGGGTCGCAAGGTGTGAAGCTGACAGTTTCTGGTGTCGGTGAAATTTCAATGGCAGATGTGAAGCAAATTTTCTGAGATTGCTGATTACTCAGGTAATCGCAGTATTTAAAGTTAGGGAGAAAAATCATGGGTTTTCAGCAAGGTCTTAGTGGATTAAACGCGGCATCGAAATCACTGGATGTGATCGGTAACAATATTTCGAATGCAAATACAGTCGGTTTTAAGCAGGCGCAAGTGCAGTTTGCGGATGTTTATGCGAACTCATTGAGTGGCGCTTCTGCGAATGCAGTTGGTATCGGTGTGCGGGTATCGACGATAGCTCAGCAATTTACCCAAGGGAATATCAGCTCGACCAATAACCCACTCGATACAGCGATTAACGGTAACGGTTTTTTCCGCATGATTAAAAACGGTGCTGTCACCTATACTCGTAATGGTCAGTTTCAACTGGATAAAAACGGTGGTCTGGTCAATGCACAAGGACAGCAACTGACCGGTTATATTGCGAATGCGGCGGGTGTGCTTTCAACCGGGTCTGCGTCGCCAATTACGATTAATACTGCGGATATCGCACCGGCGCAAACAGCAAAGGTCAGTGGCGTGATGAATCTGGATTCGCGTGAATACGTGCCAGGGACGCAAAAGCCAGTGACGATTCCACCTGTCATCACGCCGATTGCTTTTTCTCCGACTGATCCTACGTCCTACAATAAATCGACATCGGTAACGGTGTTTGATAGTCTGGGTAATTCTCACGTTTTACAAACTTACTATGTGCGCGTTGATCCGGTTGCTACGCCGCCCGCAACAGCAGGCACCATAGAATGGAATGTCTTTGCAACAGTTGATGGTAATCCTTTCGATGCGGCGGGTGCTTTGACGCCAGCAGCGACGACGCCAACACCGATTGGTAAGCTGGCATTTGACAATATGGGTAAGTTGACTGGTGCGATCCCTGCGTATGCCGCAACTGATCCGCGTGCGTTACAGATGATTGTGCCTGTCGCTTCAGGTGCTGTGACACCGATCAATACGACAGCAAACATCAAATTTGATTACACGAATTCAACGCAGTTCGGCTCGGATTTCAGCGTCAGCAGCATGAAGCAGGATGGCTTTACATCTGGCAAATTATCCAAGTTCAATACAGCGAAAGACGGCACGATTGTCGGTAGTTATACCAACGGTCAGACGAAAGTATTGGGACAGGTTGTTTTGGCATCATTTACCAATTCTAACGGTTTGCAATCGCTGGGCGATAACCAGTGGGCAGAGACTTCTGAATCTGGTCAGCCTTTGGTCGGTCCTCCAAATTCAGGTGGTCTCGGTGCGTTAACGGCGTCGGCAACGGAAGACTCGAATACTGATCTTACCGGCGAACTGGTCAATATGATCACGGCGCAACGTGTTTATCAGGCAAATTCACAAACCATTAAAACACAGGATCAGATTTTGCAAACAATCGTGAATCTGCGTTAATCATCTGAATAAAAATGGATATTGAATTGAGTACGTGCTTATCGGGAGGTGGTCATGGATAGGTTGATTTATACAGCGATGACGGGTGCCAAGCATATTCTTGAGCAGCAGGCAACGAACGCGCATAACCTGGCCAATGCAACGACTACAGGGTTTCGTGCTCAATTAGATTCCTTCAGGGCAGTGCCGGTGCAGGGGGCGGAGCTGCCAACCCGCGCGTTTGTTGTTGACGCGACGGTAGGTACGGATTTCTCTGCGGGTAGTTTGCAATTGACCGGGCGTGAACTCGACGTTGCGGTTCAGGGTAAGGGTTGGCTGGCGGTAGAAAAGCCTGACGGCTCTGAGGGCTACACCCGCAGTGGCAGCCTGAAATTAAGTGAAAACGGGGTTTTGCAAACGCAGAATGGTTTAAATCTGATTGGCGACGGCGGTCCGATTACGATTCCGCCGGACGTGTCGATTGCAATTGCAAAGGACGGTACCGTATCAACTGTGCCGGTCGGTTCCAATCCAAATGCGGTGCAAGTGATCGGTCGCTTAAAACTGGTAAATCCGCCAGAAGAAAATCTGGTACGCGGTGATGATGGATTATTTAAAACGAAAGACGGCACCGTTGCCGATGCAGATGCTGCCGTTGGCGTTGCTGGCGGCATGCTGGAAAACAGCAATGTCAGTGTGGTGGAATCGATGGTGACCATGATTAACCTTGGTCGCCAATTTGAAATGCAAATGCGTCTTTTGCAGAATGCGGAGAATAACGCAACAAAAGCCAGTCAGATCCTCAGTTTGGGTTAGTCGTTTTAGGCGCAGAATAACCGGTAGCAAATTAAGCTGTTCATTACGCCGCAGTGCGTGCAGGAGAAATAAATGATACGTTCACTCTGGATCGCCAAGACTGGCCTGGATTCACAGCAAACACAAATGGATGTGATTACCAATAATCTGGCGAACGTCAGCACTACCGGATTTAAGCGTTCACGTGCAGTTTTCGAAGACTTGTTGTATCAGACTATACGTCAGCCTGGTGCGCAAAGTTCGCAGCAAACGCAACTGCCTTCTGGGCTGCAGTTAGGCACTGGTGTACGTACCGTCGCAACCGAGAAAATTTTCACACAAGGCAATCTGCAACAAACTGGCAATGCGAAAGATGTGGCGATTCAAGGCCAGGGTTTTTTTCAGGTGTTGATGCCTGATGGCTCTACGGCATACACCCGCGATGGTTCTTTTCAGATGGATAGTCAGGGGCAATTAGTCACATCAAGTGGCTTTGTGATTCAGCCTGCAATCACGATTCCTGCCAATGCACAGTCGATTACTGTGGGACGCGATGGCACTGTTTCTGTCACGCAGCCAGGCTCCAGCGCACCAGTGCAGGTTGGTTCCATTCAGCTCGCGACGTTTATTAACCCGACAGGTTTATTGGCTCTGGGCGAAAACTTGTACTCAGAGACGGCAGCGTCAGGCAATCCGGGAACTAATACACCAGGCACAAACGGAGCAGGGTTACTGATGCAAAATTTTGTCGAAACCTCGAACGTCAATGTTGCTGAAGAATTGGTCAACATGATACAGACGCAGCGTGCATACGAAATTAACAGTAAGGCGATTACGACCTCTGATCAGATGCTGCAAAAGTTAACGCAACTCTGATTTTGGTAACCAGTTGAGGACATCATGAAGGCTTTATTTTTTTCCGGTAGTGTCGTCTTGTTGCTGGCAGGTTGTGCTGTGACTCCGCCGGCCATCGTGCATCAGCCAACATCGTTGCCGGCGCAGTCTGCGAAACCTCACAAAGAAATTAATGGTGCGATTTTTCAGTCGGCAAGTTATCGCCCTTTATATGAAGATGCAAAGCCCAGAATGGTAGGCGATGTATTGACAATCTCTATCAGTGAAAGAACTTCCGCAGCAAAAGGCAGCGCGAGTTCTTCCAGTAAATCTTCTGGTTTATCGCTGGCTGCACCGACAGTATTTGGAGTGAAGTCCTCAACCACTGCACAGTTGGGGCTGAGTACCAACGGTTCTTCAAAATTTGATGAAAAAGGTGCGGAAACGGCGAGTAACAGTTTTACCGGGACGATTGCTGTAACTGTCATTGATGTTCTGCCTAACGGTAATTTGCTGGTTAGTGGTGAAAAGCAACTTGCCTTTGATAAGGGCGCTGAGTTCGTCCGGTTTTCCGGCGTGATCAATCCTCAGACCATAGCAGCGGGCAATGTTGTACCGTCCACGCAGGTGGCCGATGCCAGATTTGAATACCGCTCAACGACGAGAATCGATAAGGCTGAGGCGAACTCCATGCTGACGCGTTTCTTCCTCAGTTTTCTTCCTATGTAAGAAACTGAAAAGAGGTTGAATATGAAAAAATATACGCAGTTGCGGTCGTCGCTTTGCACTCTGCTCATTACTCTGACGATGGGCATGACGCTGACGGCAGAATGCCGGGCCGAAAGGTTGAAAGACCTTGCCGGTATTCAGGGCGTTCGTCAGAATCAGCTGCTGGGTTACGGCTTAGTTGTCGGCCTTGATGGAAGCGGTGATCAGACTACACAAACGCCGTTTACGGTGCAAAGTATCGTCAGTATGTTGCAGCAGATGGGGGTTACTTTGCCTGTCGGTACGAGTTTGCAGTTGAAAAATGTCGCAGCCGTCATGGTAACGACATCGCTTCCACCGTTCGCACAACCGGGGCAAGCCTTGGATGTGACGGTATCGTCTATGGGGAATGCGAAGAGCCTTCGTGGTGGTACTTTGTTGATGACGCCACTCAAAGGTGCGGATAACCAGATTTATGCGATGGCGCAAGGCAACGTATTGGTCGGTGGCGTCGGCGCTTCTGCGAATGGTAGTAAAGCACAAGTCAATCATCTGAGTGTAGGACGTATTTCTTCGGGAGCGACGGTGGAACGGGCGGTTCCCAGTTCTGTCGGTCAGGGAAATACGATACAACTGGAATTGAATACATCAGATTTTTCTACCGCAAGCAGAGTCGTTGACGCGATTAACCGGCGTTTTGGCCCTGAAACTGCGGCCGCACTGGATGGCCGTGCGATTCAGGTGAAAGCACCAGTCAGTGCAGATCAGAGGGTCTCATTTTTAGGTGCTTTGGAAAGTCTGGATGTGACTCCGGCGCAGACTGTGGCAAAAGTGATCTTGAATGCGCGGACAGGCTCTATCGTGATGAATCAGGCCGTTACGCTGGATTCCTGTGCTGTCGCGCACGGCAATCTTTCCGTTGTCATTAATACGGATAACGCGATCAGTCAGCCAAATGCTCTGGCGGGTGGTCAAACCGCAGCGACTGCAAACTCTGGCATCAGTATCACAAAAGATGCTGGGCAATTAATGATGCTGAAGGCAGGCACATCGTTAGCCGATGTCGTGAAAGCCTTGAATGCAATCGGTGCAACACCACAGGATCTGCTGGCGATTTTGCAGGCGATTAAAGCCTCTGGCGCTTTGCGTGCAGAGCTTGAAATTATTTAAGGATGCCTCATGATCGGTCGTGCTGATCTTTCGGATAATAAATTAGCTTTTGATAGCAAGAGTCTGGATGGGCTCAAGCAATCGGCGAAAGATAATTCCCCCGAATCTATCAAGGCAGCAGCCAAGCAGTTTGAGGCATTGTTCATGAATATGATGCTGAAATCCATGCGTCAGGCTGGTGGCCAGGATGGTGCCTTCGACAATGAACAAACCCGTACCTACACATCGATGCTTGATCAGCAATTGTCACAATCGATGGCAAACCGCGGTATTGGTCTTGCAGATGCGCTGGTAAGGCAATTGACTAATAATGCGGTGAGCCAGGCGTTGCAAACGGATGATGTTACTGCTGGCAATGGCGTCGGTATTAGTGGGAGCATCGCGGGTAACGCCAGAGGCATCAGTTCGTATCTGGATAATCTGAAATTTGAGCAACAACCTGCCACAGCGGCAAAGACGAGTTTTTCGGGGCCGGCGCACGTTCGTGAATTTCAGGAAAAATTAAGTGCCGACGCTGAGGCGGCAAGTAAGGCGACGGGAATTCCGGCTAAATTCATGCTCGGACAAGCGGCGCTGGAAAGTGGTTGGGGGCGCCGTGAAATTAAAACAGTCGATGGCAGTACCAGCCACAATATTTTTGGCATGAAGGCGACCAGTAAATGGAAGGGGAAAACTGTTGATGCGGTAACAACGGAATATGTCAACGGCGTCGCCTATCGTAAAGTTGAAAAATTTAAAGCCTATGATTCCTACGCAGATGCATTCAAAGACTACGCAAAGCTTTTGACAAAAAATCCTCGCTATGAAAATGTCATTGCAAATGCCAAAGATGCAACCAGTTTTGCTGTCGGCCTGCAAAAGGCTGGTTATGCGACTGACCCGCAATACGCCAATAAACTGACTAAAATAATCAAACAAACATTGTCGACGTAATGTGACGGTCTTTGCTAATTTCTAGTTATTATTTTTACTACATTAAAGTTTTTGTGTTTTTCTCCGAAAACCTTAAGGTGATAGCTCAACAAAGCTCAAATAATCAATAGGTTAAATTATGGGTACAAATATTCTGAACATCGGGCAAACCGCATTGGCCGCTGCCCAAGTGGGAATTAGTACCACTGGACATAATATTGCCAACGCTGGGACGGCAGGTTATAACCGCCAGGTTGTGTTGCAATCGGCGAATGCGCCGCAATTGCTGGGTGGTTCTTTTGTTGGGCAGGGCGTCTCCATCAGCCAGATACAGCGACAATACGACGCATTTATCAGCCAGCAAGTGAATGCGACGCAGACCACCAAGAACCAGGCTGACGCTTATTACTCGCAAATTCAACAAATCAATAATCTGATTGCCGATCCGACGGCAGGAGTGACGCCGGCATTACAAGGTTTTTTCACATCTATACAAAACCTTTCTGCGAGTCCGAACGGGACCGCCGGTGCAGCAGCACGTCAGGCGGTTTTATCCAGTGCGCAGTCATTGGCTGGCCGTTTCAATAGTTTGCAGACCCGTCTGGATGAGATCAGACAGAACGTCAACGGTCAGATTGGCGGTGCGATTACCGCAATCAATACGTATGCGTCGCAAGTCGCCAATTTAAATGAGACGATTGCAAAGTCAGTCAGCACAACCGGTTCACCACCAAATGACTTACTTGATCAACGCGACCAGTTAATTACAGAAATGTCGAAGTACACCAAAGTCACGGTGATACCTCAGGATAATAAATTCAATGTGTTTATTGGAAATGGGCAACCGCTTGTTCTGGGCGGGGTCGTTAATCAGCTCGAATTAAGTGTCTCTAAAACTGATTCGACCAGAGCGGAAGTCTCGTATTCTGCTAACGGTACGTCGGTGCAAATTGCCGAAAATGGTTTGCCAGGCGGCGTTTTGGGCGGGCTCTTTGATTTTAGGGCCAATACTTTAGATCCTGCGCAGAATGCGATCGGGCGTGTGGCGATTGGTATTGCCTCGGCATTCAATGAGCAGCATGCATTGGGGCAAGATCTGAACGGCGCGACTGGTGCGAAGTTTTTTAATATTCCCCAACCAATTACAACGCCAAGTACATCAAATACAACGAATGCCGATGTAACGGCGAATATTTCCGATGTCAGCGCACTGACCACCAGTGATTATCGTTTGCAGGTAACCAGCCCCGGAAATTACCGTGTCATTCGCGTTTCTGATGGTCAGACCCAGACTGCGACATCACAGCCGATCAAAATTGACGGCATTACGATGGAATTTCCGCAGCCACCTGCGGCTCAGCCTGCGACCGGAGATGAGTTTTTGATTCGTCCTACCCTGGCTGCCGCAGCGGGGTTTTCCGTTGATGTGATTGACCCTTCTAAAATTGCGGTTGCTGCGGCGATCAAAACGGCAGTGCCGACAACGAACATCGGTAATGGAAAAATTTCAGTTGGCACAGTAGATTCAGCGGTCGCGAGCGCATCAAGCTCCGCAACTGCAACCATTAGTGCGGTTAAAACAGATAGTTCTTTCGCAAGTTCTTCCGTCGCACCACCAGTCACGCTGACTTATTCCGGTGGCTCATTCACTGGCTTTCCAGCCGGAGTCAATGTGTCTGTGACTGTGGGCGCGACCACAACAAATTATGCGCCGCCGGCAACAGTACCTTACACGACAGGCGCGAAGATCAGTTTTTCCGGTATGAGTTTTACGGTTCAGAACAGTTCTGGAGCACCGGCAAACGGTGATACTTTTACTGTGTCGCCATCTGTTCCTGTGACAGCATCCAAATTAACCTTTAATTCCGCAGGAAATACCCTGACTGGTTTTCCTGCAAACGCGAATGTGACCGTTACTAAGGGGGCAACGTCGACCACTTATCCTGCGGGTACGGCAGTTCCTTATTCTGACGGTGCAACGTATAGTTATTCTGGGACAAGTTTCACTCTTTCTGGTACGCCTTCGAACAGCGATGTGTTTAATATCTCAGCCAATGTGACTGGTTCCGGCGATAACCGGAATGCCTTATTGTTGGCGGGTATACAGACAAAAAACAGCATGGTTGGCAGTACTACGACGATACAAGGTGCATACGCACAATTTGTCAGTCAGGTCGGTAATAAAACACATGAATTGGGTATCACGACAGCGTCTGAAGCGACCTTGTTGAAGAATGCAACGGATAATCAACAATCCATCTCTGGCGTGAATCTGGATGAAGAAGCCGCCAATTTACTTAAATACCAGCAGGCATATCAGGCTGCCGGCAAATTGATGCAGATTGCCAGTCAGTTATTCGACGCAATACTGGCCATCGGAAGGTAGGTAATTTATGCGTATCAGCACAAGTATGATCTATGAGGGCGGAGGTTCCCGTATCAGCGATCTGCAATCCTCTCTGAACCGTACGCAACAACAGATTGCTTCCGGGCGCAAGATACTCACGCCAGCGGATGATCCTATAGGCTCGGCGCGTGCTTTGGTGATCACGCAGGCCGATGCAATCAATGAGCAGTATGCGGTGAATCGGGCGAATGCCAAAGATAATCTGAGTATGGCTGAAAGTACTCTCGGCAACGTCACAACAACGCTGCACAACCTTAAAACCCTTATCGTCAGTGCTGGCAACGGAACGCTGAATGATAAAGATCGCAGTTACATTGCGGTTGAAATGCAGAGTAATCTTGATCAGTTGTTAGGTCTTGCGAACGCGACGGACGGAACTGGCGCCTATTTGTTTTCCGGTTTTTCGACAACGACTGCGCCTTATACAAAGACGATCAACGGAGCAACATATAACGGTGATCAGGGACAGCGATATCTGCAGGTTGAAACATCGCGCCAGCTGCCGTTGAGTACTCCCGGAACACAGATTTTTGAGAATATCCGTACGTCGCCAGGGCAGTTCAATGTTGTTCCGAATCCTTCAAACAATGGACAGGTCGTTGCCGCAGTCACTATCAACGCACCGACAGCAAATGCATTGACGGGTCAGAACTACGATATTGCATTTGATTCTACGGGCTTAAATTTTACCGTAACGAATAAAACGACCGGCGCTGTAGTCGTGCCAAGTACCGCTTACACCAGCCCGGCAACGGTGACGGTTGATGGCATGGATATTACTTTGACCAATACACCCGGCGCGCCAGGGCCTGGGGATCATTTCAGTGTGCAGCCAGGCAATCAGAATATTTTTGAGACGCTGACTGACATTATTAATGCGCTCAATACTCCTGCGACGACAAGCAGCGCAAAGAAAGATCTGGCAGCTGCTTTAGCGCAGGGGAATAACAATCTGGATGCGTCCCTAAGTAACGTGTTAACGGCACGTGCGCAATTAGGTTCAAGTCTGAAGGAAATTGATGATCTTGATAGTTTTGGCTCCGCAAATGCACTGAACTATAAATCTGCGTTGTCAGATATTCAGGATCTGGATTATGTGAAAGCGCTGACGTCGTTATCACAACAGCAAACTACTTTACAGGCAGCGCAGCAATCGTTTGTAAAAACTGCCGGGCTGTCCCTGTTTAACTATATTAATTAAATAATTTTTTGCTGGGTACTCTTTAAGGTGTGAGTCTGTCAGAGATGCAGATTCACACCTTTTCCATTTCTTCGGAATCCAAAGCGATGACATGCGTTTGCAGTATGCCGCGCTCATCGTGCCATTCCCGCATAACGCACGGATAACCGTCTTCATCCAGATCGATCACTTTGAAAAATTGCCCGATCATCGATTCAATTAAGATGCGCTCGTCTTCGGGGAAATTATTAATAAATTTTTTACTGAGAGTGATGACGCGGACAATATCGCCGATAGCGACGGCTTGATTTTTGCAGTCGAGGATGGGTTTGGTGGACATGAATTTAATTTTAAATTGGTGTGGCTGTCATTGTACTGGCAAATTTCCGGACGAAGAAGCGTGCTGACCATGCCAATGAAAAAGGACTTAAATCTATACTGATTTAAGTCCTTTTCATTTTTTCGCCGCTCGGTTCAGAGCTGGCTTAAGTCTGGCTAAGTCTGGCTGGTCAGCTTGCTTTTACATTCTTTTCACGCGCAACCAGATACAGGGTCACAATGATGACGGCATACGGGATTAGCGTTAATCCATTCGCGTAAGCGCCTTCAAAGAATGGATTGTGTGCAGTAGCCCAGTCACCGATCGCTTTGTCGAAACCGGTCAGAATGCCCGCAGTAAATGCAATCACGATGCCCGCCAGCGCACCACCTGCGATATAGCCGGAGGAAAGCAAGACACCGGAACTGCGGTCGCC
The DNA here is from genome assembly GCF_014699135.1 of Cognatundibacterium aquatile. Taxonomy (GTDB): domain Bacteria; phylum Pseudomonadota; class Gammaproteobacteria; order Burkholderiales; family Burkholderiaceae_D; genus Undibacterium; species Undibacterium aquatile. The sequence goes on along the minus strand of NZ_JACOFT010000002.1, from coordinate 691,024 downwards.
AGCAGCCTGCATTTCTTCCTCATTCAGCGATTTATACTGATCGAGTTTGTTATTACGGCGATCCACCAGCCACCGTATCATGCCGCCGACAAACAAAGGGGCGGACGAAGATAAAGGCAGATAGACGCCGACCGCAAATGCCAGCGATGGGATGCCCGCCATTTCCAGTACCAGTGCGATCATGACGCCAAACAAAACCAGCGTCCAAGGCAGTTGCTGATCGAGTATGCCCTTGATGATGTAAGACATCAGTACGGCTTTCGGGGCATCATATTTTTTGACTTCCGTGCCATCAGGGCGTTTGTTGTAAGCGCCGTTAATGCCCGGATCAACCAGATACACGGCTTTGCCAGCGTTATCGACCAGATACTTGCCTGCCGGGCCGCCAACAGTATCGGTTTTATGCCAGACCTTGTAACTCGCTTTATCCTGCTCTGCCTGCGGACCTTGCAAACTGGCTGTTTCTGTCAGTTTGCTCGCATCCGTGCTCAAGGCAGGTGCGACCTGTGCAGCTGGTACATACACCGTGCCAGCATCATTCAGTTTCAACAGAATAGGGCCGAGAATCAATGCAGACGACAGCGCTCCTGCCAGAATTGCATATTGTTGCAGACGTGGTGTTGAACCCACCAGGTAGCCGGTTTTTAAGTCTTGCGAAGTTGTGCCACCGTTGCTCGAAGCGATACAGACGATCGCGCCGACCGACAAAGCCGTGACGTAATACTGACCACCAGTCCAGCCCATCAGCAAGAAAATCAAGCAAGTGAATAACAGCGTTGCCACTGTCATGCCGGAAATTGGATTGGATGAGGAACCGATTTCACCCGTCAGGCGCGATGATACGGTGACAAACAGAAAGCCGAATACCAGTATCAGCAAGGCACCGAGAAAATTCATGTGTAACGGTGTGGCGAAGGTAATGATGGCAATGATGGCGAGTGCGCCGATCACAACCCATTTCATCGGAATATCCTGATCTGTACGCAATGTTGCTGCATCATCGTTTTTACCATTGCGCATACCAGCCAGACCAGCTGAAAGGCTGCGCCAGATGGTTGGCATCGCGCGTACCAGACTGATCAGTCCGCCCGCCGCAACTGCACCTGCACCGATGTAAAGAATATACGAGCTGCGGATATCATGCGGGCTCATTTCGCTGATGAGTTTGGTTGCAGGTGCCAGAGGTGTTAGCAGTGCGTCGCCGAAAAATTTGATCATCGGAATCAGCAACAGGTAAGACATGACGCCACCCGCAGCCATCACGGCGGCGATGCGCGGACCGATGATGTAGCCAACGCCGAGTAATTCTGGCGACACTTCGGCACCCAGCGAACCAGCTTTGAGAGGTGCGCCGAAGGTGACTTCCGGTGTGTCTTTCCAGCCTTTAAACGCAACGTTTGCAATTTTGTACAGCAAGCCTATGCCGAAACCCGCAAAGATAATTTTAGCGCGGCGATTGGCATCGTCCTGCGCATGCGGGTTGCTGCTTTCTCCGGCCGCTTCGCGTGACGTATCGGTCGCTGCGGCTTTCAATACTTCCGCACATGCCGTGCCTTCCGGATATTTCAGTTCGCCATGCTTTTCGACGATCATCGTCCGGCGCATAGGAATCATCATCAGAATGCCCAGCAAGCCACCGAGGCAGCCGACCAGCATTACCCGCGAAATTTCCAGATCAAAACCCAGAATCAGTATCGCCGGCATGGTGACGCCGAGACCAAATGCCAGTGATTCACCTGCAGAGCCGGCGGTCTGCGTAATACTGTTTTCAAGGATGGTTGAATCTTTACCGCCGAACTTATTAAACAGGCGGAATAGCGTGATCGCGATGACGGCGACCGGAATCGATGCGCTGACCGTTAAACCGACTTTGAGTACCAGATACAGCGACGAAGCACCAAAGATCATACCGAGAATGACGCCCATGATTAAAGCGCGTGCTGTCATTTCCGGTAGTTGTGCCGATGCCGGTATGTACGGCTTGAATGAAGAAGCTGACGTTTCTTTTGGCATTGAATTACCTTTTTTATTGTCAATGAAGAGCCCGTATTGCTGTATTTCCCCGGGCCCGCCTGATATTGCTTATCGTTATTACGTTGTGACGAAACGTTAAGCAATTAACACCGATCGCGCATTATCACGCTTTTTTTCTTTTCTGCGCAATCGTATGCGCACCGTGCTGCGAAATATTTACTGACCGCCACCGGATCACTCGCCTGCACGGAATGAACATGCGTATTGGCCAGTATTCAGCGCAATGATGCTGAATCCCAATGACGCTGAATCCTTTACGCAACCGGTCACAACGACTGCCTTTCTTCCTGCGGGCTTAGCGTTGGTAAAACACTGATGCCACGAATAATAGGATTACGCCACGCGAATGTTGCCAGCAGCAGTGCGGTAACGCCTGCGAACGCCAGTGAATAATGCAGACCCGCGTGTTCCCCCATCCAGCCACCGATCAGAGCACCGGGGCCTGCGGGTAACAGGATCAGCCAGCGCATGGTGCTGGTCATGCGCCCCAGCATAGGCTCAGGGGTGACTGCCTGACGTAAAGCGAGGAAATTGATGAATATCAGCACCGCACCGACAGAAAAACACATCAGCATTAAAGCGAATGCCGCAATACCCCAATGATTGACTGGTGCGATGGCGAGCAAACTCCAACCCGCGCCGCAGATCGTGATACCCAGCACCATACAAGGCCCGGGGCCGATCGCGCGGCTGATGCGATAACCATAAACACTGGCAAGGATGGTACCCAAGCCCATACCCATGTAACTCAGACCGACGGTTTGCTCTGACAAACCGAGGATGCGGGTCGCATACAAAATCTGCACGACTAAGGCGGCGTTATAGCAAAGTTGCCAGCCGCCGACAGTTGCGGCCAGCGCCAGTAACAGAGGTTTTTTAGCGACGAAATGGATGCCGGCTTTCAGGTCGCGCCAGAACGCCGCATCCTTGGCAACCGGTCGGTTCTCGGTGACCTTGATTCCACGCAGTATCATCGCCGAGCTGATCAGTAAAGCGGCGTCGGCGATCAGCGCAAGCGGTGCGCCTAGCAGTTTGATTAAGGCACCTGCGGTCGCCGGTCCGGCAACTTCAGCGCCGGAGGTTGCCAGCGCATTTTTTGCATGGGCTTCGACCAGACGTTCCCGCGGTACGATTTGCGTCAGAACGATTTGTGCAGCGGTTCCGGCCATGGTATTGACCATACCGATGATGAAGCCGACGACATATAGCCAGCGCATGTTCACCATGTCCAGCCACCAGACCACCGGTACACTGATGACGGCCAAGCCTATGATGGTTTCGCCCGCAATATACACCGGCAGCTTGCGCATGCGGTCAAGCCAGACCCCGGTTGGCAGCGACAGCAATACAAACGGCAGCGTTTCCATCATCGTCAGTATGCCCATCTGGCTGGCGCTGGCATTGAGCATGACGGCGGCGGTCAGTGGCAACGCCAGCATGGTGATCTGCGCGCCAAACGAGCTGATCAGTATCGACGTCCACAAGCGACGGTAGATCCGGTCCCGTAAAAGATCGTTGGCTGGCAGCGAAAATCGCCGTTGTAAAAAATTCTTGCGCATGAATGGCGTCTGGTTTTGTTTTTTGTTCACACGATAGCTGTGGCGCTGTCGTGATGAATGAGATCATTATTGTTCATTATTATTGTATGCAGAACCGCGCTGCATCAGCGATTACAATGTTGGGCAGCTGTGCATGGATGGAAAGCTTTTAAAGTTCTATTTCTTCTGGCGCTGCTGCCCGGTGTGCGTGGATGCATCAGGGCGCACAATAATGATATTGATAGATACTCTTACACAATTTTAGTTCCGGTGAATAAAAAATATGTTTGCACAAGCGATAGTCGTGATCGACTTTGAAACCTCGGGCATGAGTCCGGAGCAGGGCGGTCGGGTGACTGAAGTCGCGGCCTTGCGTGTGGTGGGGGGTGAAGTCGTTGATCGTTATGTGTCCCTGATTAATTGTGGTGTACGGATTCCATATTTCATCACCGAGTTGACCGGGATTACGCAAACGATGGTGGATCGTGCACCTGCGGTCAGTGAGGTGATGCCAGCGTTGGTGGATTTTATCGGCAACGATACGCTGGTTGCGCACAACGCCAGTTTCGATGAAAAATTTCTGAAGGCAGAAAGTGACCGCCAGGGCTTATGGCCTGAGCATGATGGGCTGGTCTGCTCGGTCAAGCTGGCGCGGCGGATTTTTCCCGGTATGGCGAGTTATTCGCTGGGGCGACTGGCTGCTGCACTCGGCATCCGTTTTCAAGGCGCGGCACACAGAGCCGAGGCCGACGCCGAAGTCACTGCTGCATTGATGCTGCATGTCGCAGAAGAATTGCGCCGCCGTTATGCCGTTGCGGCAATTGATCCGCAATTGCTGATCGCAGTGAATCAGCTCAGTGCTGCCAAGGTGCCGGCATTTTTGAAAAAGCAGTTTGCTGCGGTGTGAGTGTGCGGCTGGTCGTCGGCAGAGTTGCGGCGGACGAGGCATAATCGCGGCCTGATGTTGAATGGATGAAAGAGCTCTGACGATGAATCAGCCACAAAAATACCGGCACTACAAAGGTGGTGTGTACGAATTGGTTTGCGAAGCAATACAAGAATCGGATCTCAGTCCCGTGATCGTTTACCGTTCACACAATGGCAGTATCTGGACGCGTCCGAAGGCGGTATTTTTTGAAATGGTGGAAGTGGATGGTGTACTCGTGCCGCGTTTCGCCGCGATCGATGACGACGAGGTGCGGACCGGCTTGTAACTACAGGCTGCTGTCAGCTTCCCGGATCTTGCTCTGCTCACTGCCTGATCGCGCCGCATAGTACAGAATGATGCCGGATGGTGCCGAACAGTGCCAAAATATACTCCCCCCAGTATATTGAAAGCCCCTTTGTTTATGCGGACATAAAGGCAAAATAGGCAGATACTCCCCCTAAAATCGTTGTAACAGAAAATTTAACCGACGAAATCAGCCCATTGTTAATGTGTTTTCGCACGATACCGCTCCCGCGAGGGAAACTGGGTTTCGTGAGAAAATACCCGCACTCATTTACAGGAGAAATCATGAAACGTCTTATCCTCGCTATTTCACTGACTTTGCTCGGCGCTCAGGCGCAGATCAGCGCGCAGGAAGTGTTGCGCTTGTCCACCACGACCAGTACCGAAAACTCCGGCTTGCTGAAAGCCATTTTGCCGGATTTTGAAGCGAAAACGCACATGAAGGTGCATGTGATTTCCGTCGGCACAGGCAAGGCACTGGAGCTGGCGAAAAACGGTGACGTGGATGTCACGCTGGTGCATGCGCGTGCAGCGGAAGATAAATTCATCGCCGAAGGCCATGGCATTAATCGCCGCGACGTGATGTATAACGACTTCATTATCGTCGGCCCGGTGGCAGATCCGGCTGGTCTGAAAGGTAGTAAAGATGTAATCAACGCTTTGCGCAAACTGGTGGCCAGCAAAGCGAAATTTATTTCCCGTGGCGACAATTCCGGCACAGATCAGATGGAGCAGGCGTACTGGAAAGAAGCCGGCGTGAAACCTGCTGGCAGCGCCTATGTATCTGCCGGTCTGGGGATGGGCGAAGTGCTGACAATGGCAGCGCAGATGCAGGCTTATACACTGACTGATCGCGCGACTTACGGCGCGTATAAAGCGAAGACAGGATTGGATGTACAGGTCGAGGGCGATGCCAAAATGTTTAATCCCTACGGCATCATTGCAGTCAATCCTGCGAAGTACAAAGACATCAATATTCGCGGCGCCAACAGCCTGATTGAATGGATGACATCAGCAGAAGGCCAGAAGAAAATTGCCGACTATAAAGTCGATGGCCAGCAATTGTTTTTCCCTTCGTATAAAAAATAAGCTGAGTTTCTTTAGTTTTTTTAGCTTCTTCAGTTTCAATGGCAACGGTCGTCGTCACACGATCACCGTTGCAGACATCTCTGGTTCTGCGAGAAGGTGCCAGAGATGCATTAACACCATGAACGAAAAATATGGATAGTGTCGATCTCGAAGTGCTCAAATCCTGTGATGCCTGGGTCAAAAGCGGGCGTCGTTGCGAGCTGGTGACAGTTATCAAGACCTGGGGCTCCAGCCCGCGTCCTGAGGGGGCTATGCTGGGTATTTGCGAAGATGGGCGCGTCATCGGCTCGGTTTCCGGTGGTTGCATAGAAGACGATTTGATTGCCCGTGTTCAGCAGCACGGCATTACCCGTAATGCTCCTGAAATCGTCACTTACGGCATTTCCGCCGATGAGGCGCATCGTTTTGGCTTGCCGTGTGGCGGCACGATACAACTGGCGATAGAGCCGTTGACGGATAGCAGCAAGATAGGCGAATTGCTCGACAGACTTGCCGACCATGAACTGACAACCCGTGAATTAGATCTCGCGTCGGGTGCTGTAACACTGAGTAAAGCCGATGCGCATGCGCAATTGCTGCTGACATCTGAACGCCTGATCACGGTGCACGGCCCGCGTTGGCGCTTGCTGATTATCGGTGCTGGTCAGTTATCACGTTTTCTGGCGAGCATTGCCGTCGGCATGGATTATCAGGTGACGGTGTGCGATCCACGCGAAGAATATCGTGTTGGCTGGCAGGTGGATGGTGTGCAAGTCGTCCATGCGATGCCGGATGATCTTGTGCTGGAGATGCAACTCGACAGCCGTAGCGCTGTGGTGGCCTTGACGCATGATCCTAAACTCGATGATCTGGCGCTGATGGAAGCGTTAAAGACTGAGGCGTTTTATGTCGGTGCGATTGGCTCCCGTCTGAACAATGCGAAGCGGCGCGAACGTTTGCAACAGTTTGATGTCAGCGAAGCGCAACTCGCAAAATTGCATGGCCCGGTCGGTTTGTATATCGGTAGCAAGACACCGGCTGAGATTGCGATTTCCATTCTGGCGGAAATGACCGCTGTGAAAAATAAAGTGCAACTCCCAGCTGGCATGCGCGTTGAAGAGGCAAAAACGCTGGCGACGCAGGCGGCATCCGACGCGGTTTGCGGCGTCTGATCATCACGACATGTGTTTTCTGCAGGGTAGCGCATGTAATAAGCTTAATTCACGGGGCGATTTCGCGTAAAATTCCACCCAATATCAATCGGGCAGGAGATTTTGCATGAGTATCAAATCAGATAAATGGATACGCCGGATGGCGGAATCGACGAACATGATCGAGCCGTTTGAGGCTGGTCAGGTGCGCGAGCGTGACGGTCAGCGCATCGTCAGCTACGGCACGTCATCGTATGGCTACGATATCCGTTGTGCCGACGAATTCAAAATCTTCACCAATATCAACAGCACGATCGTCGACCCAAAAAATTTCGATGAAAAATCGTTTGTCGATTTTAAAGGTGATGTTTGCATTATCCCGCCAAATTCTTTTGCGCTGGCACGAACCATGGAGTATTTCCGTATTCCGCGCAATGTGCTGACGATCTGCCTCGGCAAATCAACCTACGCGCGCTGCGGCATTATCGTTAATGTGACGCCGTTTGAGCCTGAATGGGAAGGCTACGTGACGCTGGAATTCTCGAATACCACGCCGCTGCCAGCCAAGATTTATGCAGGCGAAGGTTGTGCGCAGGTCTTGTTTTTCGAAAGCGATGAAGTATGCGAAACGTCTTACAAAGATCGCGGCGGAAAATATCAGGGTCAGCATGGCGTGACTTTGCCAAAAACCTGATGTCGTCGCCATTGTCTGGCGTTTCGGCAAACAAAAACGGACGGTGATTGAAACCGTCCGTTTTTATTTTGTGGCCTTGACTATGCGGAACTTAATCCATCTCTGCCAGTGTCTGATGCACAAACGCAGACAAAATTAATCTGGACTGCGGTGTCAGATTAATAAACTCGAAACCGAGACGGAATTCTTCGCCGGTTTCGGTGATGGCCACCGAACGCAGAATCACGTCCAGCACCAGATACTCATCGTTGCCAGCGGCGTTGACTTTGAATTTGATGACACCGACATCGCCTTTTTTTCCTATGGATTTTTTCACTACACCGGAAGTGCCGCCCATGCTGAGGTCTCCCAGCGTGGCGGCAGCAGTTTGTTCCGGATTACCGATCGTGACAGAAGCGATGATTCTGACGGTTGCACGCGCACCCTGGCGGATGGTGGTCGAGCGCACCTGTCTCGGATAGCTGAGGTGCAGATAAGAAAAGGGCATGTACACGTATTTGAGCAGATTCGCGGTAAATGCGTAGGCTTTTTTACCGGGGAAAGCACGGATGATAAATGCCTGTCCTTCACGGATAGATGCAGATCGCCCATCGATAGTTGGCGCGGTGACGAGCAATGATTTATTTTTTACATAGCCTATCAGTCTGACCGTGTAGCGAGTTGCGGCCTGATCATGCGTTTGCAGATGAAATATTTCGCCGACGGTCCAGCGCACACTGTCGAGCTCGACAATGGTTTCTTTATTCAGTTCTTCTGCTGGTTTTGATGTTGTGTCGGGTACGGTCTTTGCGCCGAGTTGTTCGAGGCTTGGCAGTTTTGAAGGGATACTATCCCACAAATTATTCGCATCGCAGTAACCGACTTCTAACAGATGATTCAGTTGCTGTTGATCCGCAATGTGAACGCCTGATTTAAATAATATCTGACCAGCCTGATTATAAATGGGCCAGTGTATCGTCTGGCCGACGGCAACATCGGCATGTTTCAGAGACATTAATCCTTGTACTTCACCCATCTGTCATTTCCATCAATTGGTCGCAGCGCATTGTTATTCTGTGATCGGCAGCAGGCATTACTTTTATTGCCGGGCCGCCCGGTTATTCCGGTGTTACATGATTGCATGTAACAATAAAACAAGCACCTGAAAATTGAAAGATTTTCAGGTGCTTTTGATGTTTTATCGGGGCTTGCGTGAGGTTTATTTGCCGTTTTCTGCGCCGAGTTTCACACAGTCAACAAAGTAACCCAATTTGCCATTCAGCTCTGCTTTGACTAATCCGTGACAGTCAGTTTCAAAGCCGGGGAAGCGATCATTGAAGTCGCGGACGAAACGCAGATAATCAACGATAGTGCGGTTGAAACGCTCGCCCGGAATCAGCAGCGGAATACCTGGTGGATACGGTGTCAGCAGAATCGCGGTGACACGTCCTTCCAGTTCATCAATCGAAACACGCTCAATCTCGCGGTGCGCCATCATCGCAAATGCATCGGATGGTTTCATCGCCGGTTGCATATCAGACAGATACATTTCTGTTGTCAGACGGGCGACATCATGGCCTTTGTAGGCTTCATGAATGCCCTGGCACAGGTCTTTCAGCCCAGCGCCTTCATAGCGTGGGTTTGCTGCCGCAAACTCAGGCAAAATGCGCCAAATCGGCTGATTTTTGTCGTAATCATCTTTGAACTGTTGCAGTGCAGTCAGTAATGTATTCCAGCGACCTTTGGTAATGCCGATGGTAAACATGATGAAGAAGGAATACAGGCCGCATTTTTCAACAATCACGCCGTGTTCCGCCAGGTACTTGGTCACGATCGATGCCGGAATGCCGGTTTCGCCAAATTTGCCTTCCAGCGACAAGCCCGGTGTGACGATGGTTGCCTTGATCGGATCGAGCATGTTAAAGCCCGACGCGAGGTTGCCGAAACCATGCCAGTTGTCTTCCGCGCGGATGACCCAGTCTTCGCGTGAGCCTATGCCGTCATCAGAAAACTCTTCTGGTCCCCAGACCTGGAACCACCAGTCTTTACCCCATTCCTGATCAACTTTACGCATCGCACGGCGGAAATCCAGTGCTTCCAGAATCGACTCTTCCACCAGCGCAGTGCCGCCCGGCGCTTCCATCATGGCGGCTGCCACATCGCATGAGGCGATGATGGAGTATTGCGGCGAGGTTGAGGTATGCATCAGGTAAGCTTCATTGAAGCTGTCGCGATCCAGTTTAACGGTCTGCGATTCGCGCACCAGAATTTGCGATGCCTGAGAAATCCCCGCCAGCAATTTATGTGTCGATTGCGTTGAGAAAATCATGGATTGCTTGGCGCGTGGGCGATCTTTGCCTATCGCATGCATGTCTTTGTAGAACTCGTGGAAGGTCGCATGTGGTAACCAGGCTTCGTCGAAATGCAAAGTGTCGATTTCACCATCCAGCAAGTCTTTCAACACTTCGACGTTGTACAGCACACCATCGTAGGTCGATTGTGTGATAGTCAGAATGCGTGGCTTCTTATTTTTCGCTTCGCGTGCAAACGGATTCGCCTCGATCTTGCGGCGTATGCTTTCCATGCTGAATTCTTCCAGCGGAATCGGGCCGATAATACCGAGGTGATTGCGGGTTGGCATCAGGAAAACGGGAATCGCTCCGCACATAATAATCGAATGCAAAATCGATTTATGGCAGTTGCGGTCAACGACCACGATGTCGCCGGGCGCCACAGTGGAATGCCATACCATCTTGTTCGAGGTGGACGTACCGTTGGTGACGAAGTAGCAGTGATCAGCATTGAAAATGCGTGCGGCATTCCGTTCTGAAGCAGCAACCGGGCCGGTATGATCGAGCAACTGACCGAGTTCTTCAACTGCGTTACACACGTCGGCACGCAGCATGTTTTCACCAAAAAATTGATGGAACATCTGTCCTATCGGTGACTTCAGGAAGGCGACGCCACCTGAGTGTCCCGGGCAATGCCACGAATATGAACCGTCATTCGCGTAATGCACCAGCGCGCGGAAGAACGGTGGTGATAAACCATCCAGATAGGATTTCGCTTCGCGGATGATGTGGCGCGCGACGAATTCCGGCGTGTCTTCAAACATGTGAATGAACCCGTGCAATTCGCGCAGGATATCATTCGGAATGTGGCGGGATGTACGTGTCTCACCGTACAGATAAATCGGGATATCTGCGTTTTTATAGCGGATTTCTTCGACGAAGGCGCGCAGCGATTTCAGCGCGTAATCGGTTTCTTCGTCGGTGCCGCCGCCAAACTCTTCATCATCAATCGAGAGAATGAAGGCAGAGGCGCGCGATTGCTGTTGCGCAAACTGGGACAAATCACCATAGCTGGTTACACCCAGCACTTCCATGCCCTCAGTTTCGATCGCATCGGCGAGTGCGCGGATGCCGAGACCTGAGGTGTTTTCAGAACGGAAGTCTTCGTCAATGATGACGATGGGGAAGCGGAATTTCATTGAGGTCTCCAAAAAAGCCTGGTACGGGGGAGACGCCTGGGCAAGTTAAATCAACCGCTTGCGCGCCGAAAAATTCAAAGAAGCGAATTCTCTCAGATATGTGGTCTGTCATGTGAAAAAAAACAGTGATTTTAAGCAATCGGAGTGTAATTTCACGGGATTGTCATCGACTACGGAATATCGCTATTTTTTGATGTTAAAAAAGCTAATTGAGCCGTGTTCTTCTGATTAAAATCATCTCTTCAAAAGAAAAAAGTGAGTACCGCTGGCGATACTCACTTTGGCTGTCAGCATGCGTACAACTCAGAAGCGATAACTTGCTGCAGAGAAGACGGAGACCGGTGTTTTGTCAAAGACGAACGGGCTTTTCGCCGCATCACCAGACAAGCGGCTGATGGAGGCGCCGGTCGTCAGCGACCAGTTGGTATCGATAGTCCAGTGCCAGCTGGCGCCGATGCGGACATCGGTAATGCCGGCGGAAGGTGTGAACTGCGCGTAACCGCTGGCAGCTGACTGACGGGCATTCACGCCGAAATAGGATTGTGCATAATGACTATTCGCCCAGTTCGCACCGATGCTGGCTGAGATCCGGTGATCTTTGTTTACAGCAGTTGTCGCACGCGCACCGAGGCTGACTTGCAAACCATTATGATCGACGCCGGAACCATAGCGTAACGACGACACCAGTGAATAATTCGGATTGAACGAGTAGTTCAGGAACGCACCAGGCTCCAGCGCAGTGCTGACATCGCCGAGTCCACGCAATTTGCCAGAACGGGATTCGTCACGCGCGGCTTCCAGCGACATGCGCAGGCCGTATTGCAAATTGGCGTTTTTCGAGAAGTTATAGCCCAGGCCGTTGAATGCGCTGAAAAACGCGCCATTTTTCCATTGCGCATCGAACAGGGGATAAGCGGCAACGCGGTGTTCATCGGAACCTTTGTATTTAGGGATGAACAATACGGCGCCACCAAGCGAGAAGTTAACGTCTTTAGGTAAATAAGCTTCCGGCACCAGATTGACGAATTCTGCCGTCTGCGCCTGCGCTGAACAGGCACTGACCAGTAAAATAAGGCTAAAAAGTTTTTTCATTCTGATCTCTCAATATTAAATATGAAACCAGGCGAGCCCGGCAAGCGCTACGCCAATACCGGCCACACCATAAGAGGCATATTGCAACCATTTCTTTTTAGTCAGTAATGTGATGGCAGCAAGTGAAATTGCAATCTGCACCGCCGTCATTGCTTGCGCCCAGCGATGGTGCTGATGCAAGGCGTTTTCTGATTTTTCTTCCCACTCTTTCGATTCCGCTTCGAGCTTTTCAGCGTCTTTCTTGATCGCTTCTTTCTCGCTTTCGTAACGGGCTACCTTAGCTTTGTATTTTTCTGCATCGGCACCGGGCAATACCATGGCGAGCTCAGCCAGATTTTGCTTGCTCGATTTTGACTGATAAAAATTCCATTGGTTCGCTGCTTCGGTTTTTTTGATCGCTGCTTCGTTTTTAAACATGGCTGCGTCATTTTGTGTAGCGCCACCTTCGTAACCAAACAAGGCGCCGACGGTCGCCATAATCGCGGTCATGACGGCGATACGGCTGGCAAAATCATCGTTGCCATGCGCTGCATGCTCTAATTCATGGTCATGTGGGCCGTGTACGTGAAAGCCGTGTCCTGACATTGTGTTTCCCTTTAAATTTTTTCGTATGTAACGAATGCGTAATGTAATTGTTTTTGTTCTGAAAAATGCTCTTCGCGTTGCGTTTCTTTCCATGCCTCCGGCGCTATCGCCGGAAAGAAGGCGTCGCAGGCAAATGTCTGGCTGATTTCGGTGACAATTAACTTATCGGCGAGCGGTAATGCCTGCTGATAAATTTGCGCGCCACCGATGATGAAGGCGTCTTGTCCATCCAATGCCGCTTGCGCTGCTGTTATTGATGGATAAGTTTCTACTCCTTCATGCTGCCATGCCGGATTGCGGCTGATGACGATATTACGCCGGTTCGGCAATGGTCGCCCGATGGACTCAAAAGTCTTCCGTCCCATAATGATCGTATGACCGCTGGTTGTCCGTTTGAAATGCGCAAGATCTTCCGGCAGATGCCAGGGCAGGGTGTTGTTGATCCCTATGCCTGACTGGCTATCCGTAGCAACGATAATGGTCATGGATGACATGCTGATGACTTTCTGTTCTTTTTCATTACACCGCGACCGGCGCTTTAATATGGGGATGGAATTCGTAGTTGCGGAATTCGAAATCCTCAAACTTATAATCGAAAATCGATGCTGGCTGGCGCTGAATTACCAGCTGCGGCAACGGTAGCGGCGCGCGCGACAGCTGTAAGTCAACTTGTTCCATGTGATTCGAATACAAGTGGCAATCACCGCCGGTCCAGATAAAGTCACCAACGCCAAGACCCGTTTGCTGCGCAATCATGTGCGTCAGCAGGGCATATGAGGCGATATTAAATGGTACTCCGAGAAAAATATCGGCGCTGCGCTGATACAACTGGCAGGACAGCTTGCCGTCGGCGACATAAAACTGAAACAGCGCGTGGCAGGGCGGCAGTTTCATCTGTGGAATATCGGCCACATTCCATGCCGAAACGATTAAACGACGTGAGTCAGGATTGTTTTTGATCTGTTCAATTAACTGTTGAATCTGATCGATATGCTGGCCATCCGGCGTTGGCCAGTTGCGCCATTGCGAGCCATAGACAGGCCCGAGATCGCCATTCTGATCCGCCCAGTCGTCCCATATAGAGACGCCATTGTCCTTGAGATACTTGATATTGGTTGACCCGGCCAGGAACCAGATCAGTTCATGCACGATGGATTTCAGATGCAGTTTTTTTGTCGTGACCAGCGGAAAACCCTCATTCAGGTCAAAACGCATCTGATAGCCGAAAACGGACACCGTGCCGGTGCCGGTACGGTCAGTTTTTTTTGTTCCGTGATCGCGCACGTGACGCATGAATTCCAGATATTGACGCATAAAGATGAGGTGAAAGCGGAATGAAATGAGGCAGCAGTATACATCAGCCAGACACTTGCCTGCTCGTATCTGCTCTATGAACAACGGTATTTGTTGCGCTGCACACGATCAAACATCTGTTGTACTACGGGAAATGCAGATATTTCAGATACTCCCCCCGGTAAATCACTAAAAACCGCTAAATCTCAGCGTCAATATTGGGGCTTTTTATATACTGGGGGGAGTATATTTGGGGCGGATTAACGCTCTGTCAGCAATGGATCATTGGAATCGGGGTCGCCCGGTGCGATGAGGGGCAATCTGATTTCGAAGCGGGAACCCTGATCTGGTTTGCTGGTGACATGGATCGTGCCGCCAAGCACATTGGTGATAATGTTAAACGTGATACTCAGGCCCAGGCCACTACCGCCCTGACCAAACTTGGTGGTGAAAAACGGTTCGAAAATACGATTGATGATTTCCGGAGGGATTCCTTTGCCGTCATCGGTAAAGATGATGAGGACGAACTCGCCTTGCTTGACTGCAGTGCAGTGCATAACGCCGTGGCTGCGACCTTCCAGCCCGTGAATCACAGAGTTGTTAACGAGGTTGGTGAACACTTGTCCCAGCAAGCCGGGATAGCTGTTGAGCTGAATGTCGTCGGGGATATCGAGTTCCAGCGTGAAGGGTGTTTTGCGCAAACTAGAATGCAGCAGTGCGGATAGTTCCTGCAGCGTGACCTTCAGGCCAAACGTGCGCCGTTGTGCACTCGACTGATCGACCGCCACTTGTTTGAAATCACCGACCAGATGAGCAGATTGCTGCAAGCCGCGCAATAACAGTTTGGACGAGTCCAGCGCGGTGGTGGCGTAACGGGTCAGGTCGGAACGCCTGATCTGGTTGTCTTCCACCATTTTCAACAACTGACGGGTTTCTTCTTCCAGTGTGCTGGCAACGAGCAAACAGTTACCCAGCGGCGTATTCAGTTCATGCGCGACACCGGCCACCATAGAACCCAGTGCCGCCATGCGTTCTACCCTTGCCAGCTCAGATTGCGCCGTGTTGACATTGTGCAGTGCGGCTTCAAGGTTGCGATTGACCGACTCCAGCTCTTGCGTTCTTTGCCGTACTTTGGATTCCAGCGTGCCTGAGTATTCCAGTAATTGCTGGTTTTTGATTTCGAGTTCGCCAAATGAGCGCTTGAGTGCCTGACGGGTGACTTCCAGACTGGTGGCGAGGTGGCCCAGTTCGTCTTCACGATTGAGGGTGATCGGTGCGTTAAGTTCACCATTGGCGAGACGGTCAGATTCGTCCATCAGCAGGCGCACTGGCTTCACCAGACGCCATTGCAATACCATCAGAATAAAGACGATTGCCAGAAATAATGAGAGCACGGCGGTTGTCACATAACGGCGGAAGTCAGAACGCAGGCTTTCGCGCAGTAAATCTTCAGCGAGTGTCAGTTTGACTTCACCGATGACCTGGCCGCCGTGCTTGATCTCACGAACCATGCTGGTGAATGGCCCCACCTGGTTTTGCATGTGAACGTCATTTTTAATGAATTCTTTGCGGTCTGGCAGGGTGATGACTTCGATCTTCGCAACGCGCGGATCGGAATAAACAACTTCGCTGGAAATATTGGCGATTTCCGGTGTGATTTGCCATAACGGTTCGCTCAGAATCACAGACAAAATATCAACCAGACGATTGTGATCTTCGTTATTGCGAATCCGTGCTGCACTTTCTATTGTGCCCAGATGGTAGGGAACCAGAATGGCGGAAGGAACTGCGACACCGAAAACGACCGCTAAGATAATGGCAAGGCGAAGTGTGATGCGGCTGCGGATGGAAGAAAGAAAGTTTCGAAACCGCATTACTATGTCCTTGAACGTCACAGTTGTGTGGAATGCCGGGGCCAGTTGCGCTTGCTGCGAATTGATCCTGAGCATAATGTCAGACGAGTCAACCGGGTGACCGGAGACGCATGATTTTGCATCGGCAAATCGGTAGACAATCAGGAAATATTAAGAGGTTTTTTGTTTTTGAGCAAGACATGCATGTGATTGTTTGGGCAATTCACATGCATTGCGTTGTGATAGCAACAAATAGCTTTTATTTGGCTTCTTCTATCCAGGCAGCCTGGATAGCTTCGAGGACTTTTTCGCCGCCACGGGCGTGGTCATCGTCAAACTCTGCAAGATCGACGATCAGGTTGTGCAAATCCGTGAAGCGCAAGGTTAGCGGATCAATATCCGGAAATTGATCGTATAAAGCTTCAGCAATACGGTGTGTCTCAGACCATTTCATGGCGTTCACCTGATGTTTAATGATTTTCGCGAGCGTGATTGATCGTGTATTTCGGAATCTCTATCGTGATGTCCTGTTTCCCTAGTTTGACCTGGCAGGACAGGCGTGAAGTTGCTTCGAGTCCCCAGGCGGCGTCGAGTAAGTCTTCTTCATCGTCAGACGATGCATTCAGTGACTGGAAGCCTTCACGAATTACTACGTGGCATGTGGTGCAGGCGCATGACATTTCACACGCATGTTCGATTTCAACATCGCTTTCAACCAATGCCTCACACAGTGATTTTCCTTCCGGCGCGTCGATCACGGTGCCTTCCGGGCAGAGTTGAGGGTGGGGCAGAACGATAATTTGTGGCATGTCAGTCTCAGTCTCAGTTTCAGTCAGTGTTAGCCGATGGCGATGCGGCGAAAATCAGGCGATCTCGTCAAGTTTTTTTCCAGCCAGAGCTGAACGTACGCTCTGATCCATGCGGCGGGCGGCGAATTCTTCGGTGCCATGCGCCAGAGCAGTAATCGCGTTATGTAAAGCCTGATGATCGTCTTGCTGTGCCAGATTTTTTACTTGTTGCATCAACTGCGAGATCGTGTCGTATTCTGCTTCTGAAATCAGATGGCGATCTGCCTCTAACGCCGATTGGGTTGCCAGCAAAATTCTTTCTGCTTCAACCTGTTCTTCGCGCAATGCTCTTTGTTGCATGTCCTGATCAGCGGAACTGAACGAATCTTGCAACATGCGCGTGATGTCGTCGTCGGCAAGGCCGTACGAAGGCTTGACGGTGATCGTCGCTTCAACGCCGGAGCGCAATTCACGCGCTGAGACCGATAACAGGCCGTCGGCATCAACTTGATACGTAATCCGGATGCGCGCAGCACCCGCAGCCATTGGTGGAATACCGCGTAACTCGAAACGCGCCAGTGAGCGGCAGTCGCTGACCAGTTCACGTTCGCCTTGTACGATATGAATTGCCATCGCGGTCTGGCCATCTTTGAACGTCGTGAATTCTTGCGCGCGGGCGCAAGGAATCGTCGAATTGCGCGGAATGACTTTTTCCGCTAGTCCACCCATGGTTTCCACGCCCAGCGACAGTGGAATCACATCCAGCAGCAACCAGTCGTCGCCAGCAGCGCGATTACCCGCCAGCAGATTGGCCTGTATTGCGGCACCGAGGGCGACCACTTTATCCGGATCGATATTGGCCAGCGGCGTTGTATGGAAAAATTCACCGACCGCTTTGCGCACATGCGGCATACGCGTGGCACCGCCGACCAGCACGACGCCGTCGATGTCGTCAGCCGACAAACCGGCATCGCGCAGCGCTTTGCGGCACGGTGTGATGGTTTTCAAAACCAGATTCTGCGTCATTTCCGAGAATTGCGCGGCGCTGATCTGCAGATGTACGCTTTCGCCTGAATTCAGCTTGGCATCGATATAAGTGCTGGTTTTGCTGGATAGAATCTCTTTGGCTTCACGTGCCTTGATCATCAGTGTGCTGGTATCTTCGTCGGATAATGGCGCCAGCTGGGATTCCTGCAAAATCCAGCAAAACAGGCGATGGTCAAAGTCATCGCCGCCGAGTGCAGAGTCGCCACCGGTCGATAAAACTTCAAATACACCCTTGCTCATTTTCAGTATCGAAATATCGAAAGTGCCGCCGCCGAGGTCATAGACCGCATATGTGCCTTCCGATGCATTATCCAGACCATACGCAATCGCGGCGGCGGTCGGCTCATTCAGCAACCGCAATACATTGAGGCCAGCCAGCTTGGCCGCATCTTTGGTTGCCTGCCGTTGTGCATCATCAAAATAAGCAGGAACAGTAATCACGGCACCGACTAAATCATCGCCGAGTGCATCTTCGGCTTGCTGGCGCAACGTTGCGAGAATTTGCGCGGAAACTTCGACCGGGCTTTTGATGCCGGCGATGGTTCTGAGTTGCACCATGCCTGGCGCATCGATAAAGTCATACGGAAGATTTTCGGCGTGGCTAATATCTTTCAGGCCACGTCCCATAAAACGTTTGACTGACGCGATCGTATTTTTTGGGTCGTTACTTTGTTCTGCCTGTGCTTTAAAGCCGATGTGCGCATGTCCATTCGGAAGATAGCGTACGACAGAAGGAAGTAAAGGGCGTCCCTCTTCATCGTTTAATACTTCGGGGATACTGTTGCGTACAGTCGCGACCAGAGAGTTAGTCGTACCAAGATCAATTCCGACGGCCAGACGGTGCTGGTGTGGAGCGGTGGACATGCCGGGTTCGGAAATCTGCAGTAAAGCCATGGTGTTATATGCGTGGATGGCAAGCCATCAGATGGGCGCAAAGAATGCGCGGGTTATTCGGATTCACTCTTCCAGCGCTGCAATATCGGCGATGAATTTTTCCAAAAACATGCAGGTGCGGATATGTAACGTCGCTGCCTTGTAGTCCTGCGCATCAAGCGCTGAGCCAACTTGTTGCAGCGCTGATTTCAGTGCGTCGTGCAATTCTTTTTCGAGTGCAAGCAGGGCGCTGATGTTATTTGAATGACGCGCGTCTTCGAACGTTTCGCGCCATTCCATTTGCTGCATCAGAAAGGCGGCAGGCATGCTCGTATTGGATTCGGTCTGTAAATCAACGCCCTGTAATTGACAGAGGTAAGTTGCGCGTTTTAACGGTTTTTTCAGCGTCTGGTAAGCCTCATTGGCGTGTGTCGCCCATTGCATTGCAACGCGTTTTTCCGCTTCACTGGCCTGCACAAATTTGTCCGGATGCACGGTGTTCTGAACCTCGCGATAAGCGCGGTCGAGTTGTGCGCTATCTACGGCGAACTGTTGTGGCAATTGAAACAGCTCAAAATGATTTTGCATGCTGAACCTTAAATCCGGAAGCTTTCACCGCAACCGCATTCATCCTTGACATTCGGGTTATAAAATTTAAAGCCTTCGTTCAGGCCTTCGCGCGCGAAGTCGAGTTCAGTACCGTCAATGTAAGGCAGGCTTTTCGGATCGACAAACACCTTGACACCGTGAGATTCAAACACCTGATCATCACTGCCGACTTCATCAACGTATTCGAGTTTATACGCCATGCCTGAGCAACCGGTCGTGCGTACGCCAAAGCGCAGGCCTATGCCTTTGCCGCGACGCTCCATATAACGGGAAACGTGTTTTGCTGCTTTTTCTGTCAGTGTGATTGCCATGGTATTTCCAATCTCTACGGCAGCACCGCTGCCGTATTTATAGTCAAGCCTGATGCTGCGTTGTTGATACTGATTGATGCTTCGCTGCTGGTTTGCTTATTGCGCGCCGTGCTTGTTTTTGTAATCCAGCACTGCAGCTTTGATCGCATCTTCCGCCAGAATTGAGCAGTGGATCTTGACCGGCGGCAAAGCAAGTTCTTCTGCAATCGCTGTATTTTTGATTTCCAGCGCCTGATCCAGCGTTTTGCCTTTTACCCATTCGGTGACGAGCGATGATGAAGCAATCGCAGAGCCGCAGCCATAAGTTTTGAATTTTGCATCTTCAATCACGCCATCCGCGCCGACTTTAATTTGCAGTTTCATTACGTCGCCGCAGGCAGGCGCGCCTACCATACCGGTGCCAACCGTTTCGTCGCCTTTTTCAAATGCGCCGACGTTGCGTGGATGTTCGTAGTGATCTAAAACTTTATCTGAGTATGCCATGATGATGCTCCTGAATTTTTTACTGTTCGTTCTCTCTGGTGAACAATATCACCAGAATCCGGATATGTTAATGAACGTGCTGCCTTAGTGTGCTGCCCACTGAATTGTCGAGATATCGATGCCTTCTTTGTACATATCCCACAGTGGTGATAATTCGCGCAGTTTTTCTACTTTTGTTTTCAGCAGATTGATCGCGAAATCAATGTCTTCTTCGGTAGTGAAACGACCGATCGTAAAGCGTATCGAGCTGTGCGCGAGTTCATCGCTGCGACCCAGTGCGCGTAATACATACGATGGTTCCAGGCTGGCGGAAGTACATGCGGAACCGGATGAAACGGCGATATCTTTGACCGCCATGATCAGAGATTCACCCTCAACGTAGTTGAAGCTGACGTTCAGATTATGCGGAACACGGTGCGCCATATCACCATTCACATAGGTTTCTTCGATTTCATTCAGCCCTTTGGCCAGACGATCGCGCATGGCGCGTACATGTGCCAGCTCGCTTTGCATTTCTTCTTTTGCGATACGGAAGGCTTCGCCCATGCCTACGCATTGATGCGGAGCCAGAGTACCGGAACGGAAGCCGCGTTCATGACCGCCACCGTGCATTTGCGCTTCGAGGCGCACGCGTGGTTTGCGGCGAATGTACAAGGCACCTATGCCTTTCGGGCCATACGTTTTATGCGCAGAAAAAGACACCAGATCGACTTTGACTTTTTCCAGATCGATTTCAACTTTGCCGGTTGCCTGTGCTGCGTCTGAATGAAAAACGATGCCTTTTTCGCGGCACAGTTCACCAATTTCAGCGATAGGCTGAACCACGCCGATTTCATTATTCACCCACATCACCGACACCAGAATCGTATCGGGGCGGATCGCGGCTTTTAATTGCTCGACTGTGATCAGGCCATTGTCCTGCGGTTGCAGGTAGGTAGCTTCAAAACCCTGACGTTCCAGTTCGCGCACAGTATCGAGCACGGCTTTGTGCTCGGTTTTCACCGTAATAATGTGCTTGCCTTTGGCCTTATAGAAATGCGCTGCACCTTTTAACGCAAGGTTGTTACTTTCAGTTGCGCCGGATGTCCAGATGATTTCGCGTGGGTCAGCGTTGACCAGTGCTGCGACATTGCCGCGTGCTTCTTCAACCGCAGCTTCGGCATCCCAGCCGTACATGTGACTGCGGGATGCAGGATTGCCGTACTGGGCACGCAGAAACGGGATCATTTTGTCGGCAACACGCGGATCAACCGGTGTTGTCGCCGAGTAATCCATGTAAATCGGAAAATGCGGTGTTTTCAGCGTATCGAGCAAGCTTTGTTCTAAAGGGGCATTCATTCAAGACTCCAAATATTCAAGTAGCAGTGTGATTGGCATGCGGCTGACGCACGACAACGACCTGGTTTTCCGAGATTTTCTGTTTTTGCTGATTGACCAGATCCTGCAGGGAAACTGAGTCAAGATAATCGACCATTTTAGCGTTCAGCGTCGCCCATAAATCATGCGTCATACAGTGCAGACCATTTTCATGATCGCTGCCGTGACAACTGCCTTTACCGCCGCATTGTGTGGCATCGAGCGGCTCATCAACGGCAATAATAATGTCTGCCACCGTGACCTGTTGTGCTTTGCGGGCAAGATTGTAGCCGCCGCCGGGGCCGCGCACCGATTCGACGATTTCATGTCGGCGCAGTTTGCCAAACAGCTGTTCGAGATAGGACAGGGAAATGTCCTGACGTTGGCTGATGCCGGCGAGCGTGACAGGACCCTTGTCCTGACGCAATGCCAGATCAATCATTGCCGTAACGGCAAAACGTCCTTTAGTAGTGAGGCGCATACGCTAGCTCCTGGTGCCTGAGACAGAAATTCCTGAATGCCCTGAGTTGTTGAGCATTTTGATCAAGTATAGCAAACTTGAGTAATTCTGTCAGGCAAGGGCTTTTTTTGCGATGGCGGGGAAGGTGCAGCGTTTGTCACGGCTTGGCGCAAATGTCAGCGCAGATCAGGATTGCAGAAATAGCTGTTCGACTTTTTCGCGTGCCCACGGCGTTTTGCGTAAAAATTTCAGGCTCGATTTTACACTCGGATCGAAAATGAAGCAGCGCACCGGGATTTTTTGCCCTAATACTTCCCAGCCATACTGATCGACCAGATGGTGAAGAATTTGCTCTAGGGTAATGCCGTCGAGGCTGCGTTTTTCCATGATATATGCCAATATTTATGCCAATAAGGGGGAGTATGTGTGATTTTACGGCGAATGTCCGCGTAAAGTCTGGGCTTTTAAATATACTCACCCCAGTATATTTTGCTGATTGCAAAGGCTTTTAAGCATCTGCGTTGGACTGGGCGGCGTATTCGGCACTCTCAATCTGGTCTGTCTCATCCTGAAAAAAAGCCCCGGCAACATAGCCGAGGCTGAAGGCTGGAGGCAAACCCTGATTCAGATATCGAAGCTGATTCCCTGCGCCAGCGGCAGCGAGTTGCTGTAATTAAAGGTATTGGTCGTGCGGCGCATATAGGCTTTCCACGCATCAGAACCAGATTCACGACCGCCGCCGGTATCTTTTTCGCCGCCAAAAGCCCCGCCGATTTCCGCACCCGACGGGCCGATATTCACATTCGCGATACCGCAATCACTGCCAGTTGCCGAGACGAAGGTTTCCGCTTCACGCATGTCGGTGGTGAAAATCGCAGAGGATAAACCTTGCGGAACCGCGTTATTCCATTCGATCGCCTGTGCCAGATCGTGATAGCGCACGATGTACAGAATAGGGGCGAAGGTTTCGTGATGCATGGCTGTCGTTTGTGCTGGCATTTCAACCAAGGCAGGGCGTACGTAATAGCCGGCTTCGCAGCCGGACATAGTAATACGTTCGCCGCCGTAAACCTTGCCATGCTCGCCCACGGCGATTGCCAGCGCACTTTGCATTGCTTCAAATGCAGCCTGGTCAATCAAAGGGCCGACCAACGTGGTTTTTTCCAGTGGCGAGCCGACAGGCAGGTCAGCGTAGATTTTCTGCAGGCGTGGCACCAGTGTGTCGTAGATGCTGTCATGCACGAACAGGCGGCGCAGGGTGGTGCAGCGTTGTCCGGCTGTACCCACCGCTGAGAAAGTAATCGCACGGACTGCCATTTCCAGATCGGCGCTGGGCGCAACGATCATCGCATTGTTGCCGCCGAGTTCCAGTATGCTGCGTGCGAGTCGCTGCGAGCATACGGCGGCGACCTGTTTTCCCATGCGTGTGCTGCCGGTAGCGCTGACGAGTTCGATGCGTGGATCGGCGACCATGCTGGCACCGGCATCACGACCGCCGATAATCAATTCGGCTAAACCTTCGGGTGCATCGCTGCCAAATCTGGCCACGGCTTTCATAAATAAAGCGTGGGTAGCGATTGCGGTCAGCGGCGTTTTTTCTGATGGCTTCCAGATCACGCTGTCGCCGCAAACAAAGGCCAGCGTGGCATTCCATGCCCAGACCGCGACCGGGAAGTTAAACGCTGAAATCACGCCGACCACGCCCAGTGGTAGCCATTGTTCCATCATCCTGTGTCCCGGACGTTCGGATGCGATGGTCAGACCATATAACTGG
This sequence comes from Cognatundibacterium aquatile, assembly GCF_014699135.1. GTDB lineage: Bacteria > Pseudomonadota > Gammaproteobacteria > Burkholderiales > Burkholderiaceae_D > Undibacterium > Undibacterium aquatile. The sequence continues at coordinate 667,315 of NZ_JACOFT010000002.1, read as the reverse complement.
CGCGAAAGCCCGACAGCGAAATCGCAGATGTCGATCATTTCCTGCACTTCGCCCAGACCTTCCTGCAGAATTTTGCCAGCTTCGAGCGTGACGATTTTGCCCAGCGCTTCTTTGTGTGTGCGTAACTCGTCACCAAACAGGCGCACCAGCTCGCCGCGGCGTGGTGCCGGCACTTGTCGCCATTGCTGAAATGCAGCTTGTGCACGGCCGATGCGGGCATCTATTTGTCCAGCGGAGTCGGCAGCCAGACTGGCGAGCAGCGTGCCATCGACAGGGGAAATGCTGTGCAGTTCGGTTCCCTGATAATGGCGGAGATCAACTCCCATGCTATTGAGTAAGGTGTGAAGTGTCGCGTTATCCATGATCGTGATTGCTCATTTGGGTGGAAGTGGGTCTTCTTGTGGATGACCCGCTTCGGTTAAAAATAATGACGTCGCAGCAGAACGTCAGCCTGCCGGATATCAGACAGCGTAATACTGACCAAAACGGTTACTGAGGAAATCAGATAACTTCGTTTGCTCTTGCCGCACCAGTCCACGTTGTGGCAGCTTGCCGCTGACCACCAGATCCACCATCGCGCAGATGCCGGAAGCGGTCGTTAATTGTATGGCAGACAGCAACTGACCATTCACATTCTGAGCATAGATTTTTTTCGCATACGATTCTTGTTCCAGCCGGCCAGCGCGCATACCGACCACGCTGACAAATACCAGCACCACGTCTTGCTTGGTCATAGGAATGGACGTTTCCAGTACATCTTTCAGGATGGGGCGGCGTTCGATTTTGCCGAGTTCCAGATCGCGGATCAGCATTTTGACGATATCACGGTGCCCTGGATAGCGCACGGTTTTGTAATTCAGATTTTGTACCTTGCCCTCCAGACTTTCGCAGAGTGTGCCGAGGCCGCCGGAAGTGTTAAAGGCTTCGTAGTCTATGCCGTCGAGTGAAAAGTGTTCGATTTCTTCGAGCGCCGCGGTTTCACGTAGTTGGCCATCGACGATCGCTTCACAAGGATTGCAGTATTCGTTGATCAGACCGTCAGTGCTCCAGGTCAGATTGTATTTGAGCGCATTGTTCGGAAATGTCGGCAGGGCGCCGACGCGCATGCTGACATCACGCAAGGTGTCGAAACGCTGAGCGACATCGTTGGCAACGATAGAGATAAAGCCCGGCGCCAGGCCACATTGCGGCACAAATGCAGAATGCGCTCCCTCGGCGAGTTGTTTGACGATACGTGTGCTTTCCACATCTTCGGTCAGATCGAAATAGTGCGAATTTGCCTCGCGCGCAGCACCGGCAATAATGGGAGTCAGAAAATAGGGGCAAGCGGACAGCGTTACCTGATGACCGCGTATCAGTTCCGTCACCGCAGCTTTGTCGCTCAGATCGGCCTGCACGATACGGGTGTGTGGAAATGCTGCCTGTTCTACATACTTCAGCCGTTGTGGGTCGCGGTCTGCCACCGTGATTTCGTAGTCGCCGGTGTGGGATAACAGGTTCAGAATTGCGTCGCCGATTTTACCTGCGCCGAGCAGGATGAGTTTGCTTGTCATGATGTTCTCCAAAACCTGATTGACGTTGTAAAAAGGTGCTGGAGCAAGTGTAGATGTAAATTTTGTCAGATAATAGTAGGTAAAATATCGTCAAAATGTAGTTAAATAATTCAATATGACCATTTTTAAAAACAAAATGACGATATGAAACCTGCGCTCGATGATATTGATCAGAAAATACTGGCCTTGCTGATGGATGATGCACGCACGCCGGTGACGACGATTGCTCGGCAGGTGGCGATTGCGCGCACGACCGTGATCGCCAGAATTGCGGCATTGGAAAAGCGCGGCATTATCGAAGGCTACGGCGTCAGGCTCAGCCATACGATGCGCCAGCCCGCAGTCAGAGCATATGTGGGGATGTCGGTCGAGGCTAAATGCGCGCCATCGCTGATCCGTCATTTGCAGCAATTACCGGAAACCGAAACCTTGTGCGCGGTTAGCGGAGCGATCGACTACATGCTGACTTTGCGCTGCGATACGACAGAAACACTGGATCGTTTGCTCGATCAGATCGGTGCGATGGATGGGGTGCGGCAGACTTCGACTTCAGTCATCCTGAGTAAAAGAATTGACCGCGCCGCTTTATGATACTGCTGGAGATGGCATACTCCCGGTGAGTATGCTTAAAGAGTCAGCGCCGTTACTTGAGTCCGGCGCGATGGCATAGGGGAGTATCTTACGAAATCAGGGCTTGTTCAGGAATTGCTGGACGCTTTAATCTGCGCTTTTTTATCGTAAGCACCGGTTTTTTTCGCGACGTTATTGTCTGAAAAATGGGTGTTCGACTGCTGCAGGATTTGCAAATGTACCGATGCGCGATCAACGCCACCACGATCAAGCTGTGTCTGAACTTGCGCGCTTGCGCTGGCAGAGGCAGATTCCTGAGCGACGTCAACGGTGTTTCTGTCTTGCGGATTCTGCGGAATTGTCATGGATGTCATGGCCAACACGTTGCTGCAAAAGACAGTACCAGCCAGCATAGTGGCTGAAAGCAAACTCAGGAGTAGCGGTTTTTTTAACATGATTACCTGCTGATATGTGAATGCTGCAAACGGAAGTACATGCAACTATAAGGTAAGTGTTGTGACTTGCCAAACAATTTAGTGTAAATTTTTTTCAGATCGTCAGTATAGTTGCTTACTTATACCAGCAATGCTGGCTTTTTATGCAATTTTGTTCTGGCTTGCTGGATACTTTGATCCTGGCGGTCAAATGCCAGTTTTTCTTCGGCTGTCAGGCGTTTTCCTGTAATTTCCACGGTGTGTACAGTGGATGCGGATTGCGCAAGGTCGAAAGCGATCTTCTGTTGCTCCGTCATTCTCTGGGCTGTTATTGTAACGACAGGAATCAGTGGGTCGCTGATGGCTGTTTGCTGGAATGCTGTTGTCAGTGCGATGGCTGCGGCAAATCCAGCGATGCTGAAGATGCTTAATTGGGATGTAGTCAGTGATTTCATGGTTGCTCTCCGGTTGTTTGATTGGTGTTGCGATGGTTGTACTGTAAATAACGCCCCAACATATCGCCAGCGAGATGCGATGAAATGCAGAAAGTCAGGGTTAAAGCTAAAAAAACAACGACTGAAATGCGATGGCCTGACTGCGATTTTGTGAACCGGGATTAGGAATGACGTTTTACTGGAGGCGATATGCCTGAATTCAGAAGTGCTTGTCTGTGGTTGGTATTGAGTGCATTCCTGCCTGGAATGGCGCAAGCACAGACATGGGGAGCGTATCCTGCGATGCCGCCAGCGGTGGTGCAGGCGGTTCAGACGGCCAGAGACAATGCCAGCAGTGAAGCGGCAGCCCCTTTTCGCCTGTTTGAACAAACGGAACATGTGCAGATAAAGTATTGGCTGCAACGACAAAATGCACTAACGGATAGTGTGATGGCAAGGCTGGAAGGGCGCGACGCCTTGCTGGCACGCCTGCGCGGACAGATGTTGTCTGAAGTGCCGACTGTTCCCGTTACCGGGAAAGCTGCTGCGATTGAAGATATAGAAAACGCCGACAGCAGGATTTATGTGCAGGCGGGTGCGGATCAGCACAGACGCGTCATTATTCAGAGCAAGGCAGTTGGCGCTGAGCGGGTCTTGTTTCTGACCGCAGATAATGAGCAGATACAGCGCCTGTTACCCGCGCCCGACATGAGCAAACTGGGCGTACTGACACAAACTAATAACAATGGTCGTACAGAATTGCATCTCAGCATCGTCCATATCAGTGAGGGGCGGCTATTGGATGATCGCATTACACTGGCTGATGATGCTGAAAATAATGCGTTCTGGAAAGCGGATAGCAAGGCAGTTTTTTATACCCGCTCTGCTGATCGCCATAGCAATGGAATTCAGCAGAGAAAAACTGAAATTGCGCAGCACATCATCGGCGAGCCGGTGCGCATTGATAAAGTGGTCGTCGGTGCTGGTATGGCAAAACCTGCCCGTTTGTCGTCTGACGACACTGTGCGCATGAGAATCGTACCGGACGCGGCGCTGGTATTCGTTGAAGTGACGCACGCGAACGGCAAAGCAAAAAGCTATTTTTACGCAAAACAAAGTGAAGTGACCGGTATCGGCACGTCGTGGAAATTATTTGCCGCACCTGCGGATAAAATCGAAAGTATGGCGTTCGCCGGTGACGCAATCTATCTGCTATCGCGTAAGAAAACGACCAATGGCAGCCTGTTAAAAATCGATTTAAAAACGCTGAAGCTGAATCAGGCAAAGCCATTGGTGAAAGAGGGGGCCGCGATCTTGCATGAATTATTCGCAGTAAAAGACGCGGTGTATTGGCATGTAAGCGAAGCGGGCGTGAGTCAATTGCTGAAAGCTGATGCGGATGGCGGGAACATCAGTGCTATCGCTTTGCCCTTGCAAGGGCGCTTGAGTGAGTTGTCTCTGGAGCCCGCTTCCGGTGTGCTTACTTTCGTGCTGGAATCTGCCAGTGTTGCGCCAGCCAGATTCAGTCTCGGCAAAGATGGGAAACTTGTTTCAGCTTCACCCGCAGTTGCAGCCTCGGTGCAAACGGCGGGTATTCTGAGTAAAACTTTCTATTTGGCCGCCGCCAATGGTGAGCGTATTCCTTTAACCCTGATTTATCACGCAGGCCTGGAAATGGATGGCAGCCATCCTGCGTTATTGGTGACCGACTATATGACACCGCCGCTCTTTGTTCCCGGGTTTGATGCGAGCCGGATGGCGTGGCTGGAGCAGGGAGGGATTGTAGCAATTGCACAAATGCGTTCTGCAACAAATGATGTTGATAGAAAAGCCGCCAGACTGGCGAAATACACTGCAGCGGACAATAAAAACGACCAAAGTGCGAAGGTGATTCTGGCGGCAGAGTATCTGATCAAGGAGGCTTATACATCACCCGGAAAACTCGCTGCAGAGGAGTTGGACTCCGGCAAGGATGCTGTGATTAAAGCGACATTGCGTCGCCCGGATTTGTTCGCGGCGGTGCACGTGCATAACGTGCGTAGTGAGGCTTTGCCCACCGCCGATGAAAAAATCACGCCGAAAAAAAATCGCACGACTGCAGTAGAGACGGCATTCGCGTTTGATGAATTGCGTTCTGGCGTGGCTTACCCTGCGATGCTGATATCGGCTGATGCCACTGAGACTAGTGCTCCGCTGTGGATGTCTGCCAAATTAGCCGCTGGCGTGCAAATACTGAGTGCCAATAAAAATCGCCCAGTTTTACTGCGAACGTCAGCAAAGAGGTCTGATGCTGAAATGCAGATTGCACAGTCAGCACAGTCTGAGCGCGCTGATGCGTGGGCTTTTCTGTTATGGCAGGCCGGAGTTAAGAAGTTCTCTTTGATCGGTAGTAAATAATCGGATAGCGAAAACTTCGCGATCCGATTGTGGGCGCAGCTTATACCTTGTCAGCAAGCCGCATAGTTCACAGTCACAACGTGAATGGCGAGGCCACCTAATGAGGTTTCTTTGTATTTTGCCTGCATGTCAGCACCAGTCTGGCGCATCGTTTCTATCGCATCATCTAAAGTCACTTTGTGCTGACCGTCACCGCGCAACGCCAGTGATGCGGCGGTGATGGCTTTGACGGCACCCATGCCGTTGCGTTCTATGCAGGGAATCTGTACCAGCCCGCCGATAGGGTCGCAGGTCATACCCAGATGATGTTCTATGCCGATTTCAGCCGCAGCCTCGATCTGTGCATTAGTACCGCCGAGTGCAGCGGTCAGACCGGCGGCGGCCATCGCGCAGGCGACGCCGACCTCGCCCTGACAACCTATCTCAGCGCCGGAAATGGAGGCATTTTTTTTGCACAACATCCCAATCGCGGACGCTGCAAGCAAAAAGTTACGGATGCCTTGCTCAGGGTTAGATGGCTTACAGTCTTCCGCGTAATAGCGCAACACCGCAGGAATAATGCCGGCGGCACCATTGGTCGGAGCCGTCACAACACGGCCACCAGCCGCATTTTCTTCATTGACGGCCATCGCGTACAAACTGACGCGATGCAAGCCATCGTGTGGCAACACATCTGCGCTGGAATTCGCCGCACGCCATAGATTCGCAGCGCGCCTCTGTACCTGCAAGCCGCCAGGCAATTCACCGCTCATTTGCAAACCACGGGCGATACAGGCTTTCATCACCGCCCAGATGTTATCGATACCCGCATTCAACTCTTCGTCACTACAGTGACAGTTTTCGTTCGCGCGTAACATCGTCGTGATCGACAAGCCGGTGCGTTGGCCATGAGCGAGTAAATCTGTCATGGTATTGAATGGGAATGGCACTGGTTTCGTAGTGTTCTTACTCTCTGTGGGAGTGGCTGTTAATTCCTCTTCAGAGTAAATAAAACCGCCGCCGGTAGAGTAATAAGTTTTTTCAGAAATACTGCCGTCGCTGCGCGTGAGGAAAAATTTGAGACCATTCGGATGGCCGGGTAAGACTTCCTGTTTGAACCAGCGCAGATCGGTTTGCGGATCAAACGCAACGCTGTGCTGTCCGAGTAAATTCAGCTGTAGGGTCTGCTTCAGAATAGCAAGCTTTTGTTCGACACTTTCTGGCGCAACATCTTGCGGAGTTTCTCCCATCAGGCCAAGCAGTACCGCTTTGTCGGTGGCGTGACCGACACCGGTCAGGGCGAGTGAACCATACAGCGCAACCTGCACTTTTGTTGCCAGATGAAGATCGGGTGTTTCCAGTAAAAAACGCCGGCCTGCCAGCATGGGGCCAACGGTATGAGAGCTGGAGGGGCCGACGCCAATTTTAAATAAATCAAATACACGCATGTCCATCGTCGCCACTCCAGTCTCAAATTTTATTTATGCAGCCTTGTCTAATCCTTTGGCTGCTACGGTGATATTTTTCAGCATGTCAGCGACCAACGCATCGAGGCCGATGTTCGCCTGCCATTTCCAGTCCTTCTGTGCCTGACCGTCGTCCAGACTTTGTGGCCAGGAAGCGGCAATTGCTTGTCTGCTGTCTGGGGCGTAGTGTATTTCAAATGCAGGCAAATTTTGTTTGATTGCAGCGGCCAATTCACGCGGATTGAAACTTAAACCTGCGACATTATAGGAGGAACGTACAGAAAGTTTGGTCGGGTCTGCATCCATCAGCGAAATCGTGGCGCGGATCGCATCTGGCATATAGATCATCGGCAGCTTGGTTTCTGATTCCAGAAAACACTCATAGGATTCGCCACGCAATGCTGAATGGAAAATCGCAATCGCATAATCAGTAGTGCCGCCGCCTGGTGGAGACTTGTAACTGATGATGCCGGGATAGCGAATGCTGCGAACATCAACGCCATATTTTTCAAAATAATATTCGCACAGACGTTCACCGGCGAGTTTGCTGATGCCGTAGATCGTGCTTGGGTCCATGACAGTATATTGTGGTGTGTTGACCGGCGGTGTGTTCGGGCCAAACGCTGCGATGGAGGAAGGCCAGAACACTTTCAGTGGCTTTCCGGCTTCACCACGGATGCGGGCGATTTCCAGAATATTCAGCAAACCGTCCATGTTCAGTTCCCAGGCTTTCAGCGGCGCTTTTTCGCCGGTTGCCGATAACAGTGCTGCCAGCTGATAAACCTGCGTGATGTTGTACTGTTCTATCACTTCGCTGATGCGAGCCGCATTCAGTACGTCGATAATTTCATAAATTTTTGCGCCGTACAGGCTGGCGGGGCTGATATCGGCCGCCACCACGTTGTCTGCGCCATGCTGCAGTGCGAGCGCTTCAACCAGCTCACTGCCGATCTGACCGTTCGCGCCAATGACTAATATTTTTTCCATGTTGATTCCTTATTTAATCAGACCCAGTTCGCGGCCAGCTTGTGCAAAAGCAGCCAGTGCAGTGTTGAGTTGTTCTGTTGTGTGTGCGGCAGACAGCTGGACGCGAACCCGCGCTTGTCCCATCGGTACTACCGGATAGAAAAAGCCGGTGACAAACACGCCGAGCTCATACAAGCGTGCGGCAAATTTTTGTGCAACTGGCGCATCGAACAGCATGACCGGAACGACAGGGTGCGTACCCGGTTTAATCGTGAATCCAAGCGAGACGATCTCACGGCGGAAGTGCTCGGTATTCGCATGCAGACGATCCCGTAGTTCTGTTGAAGAAGACAGACGTTGCAATACCGATAAAGAGGCACCGGCGATTGAGGGCGCAAGCGTATTCGAGAACAGGTAAGGGCGTGATTTCTGACGCAGGGTGTTGATCACTTCTTTGCGTCCCGCTGTAAAGCCACCCATCGCACCGCCCAATGCTTTGCCCAGCGTGCCGGTGATGATGTCGATGCGCCCGATCACATTGTGATGCTCATGCGTACCGCGACCAGTCTTACCCATGAAACCGGAGGCATGGCACTCGTCTATCATCACCAGTGCATCATATTTATCCGCCAGTGCGCAGATTTTATCGAGCTGGGCAATCGTACCGTCCATCGAAAATACACCGTCAGTGACGATGATACGATGGCGTTTATCTGCAGCAGCTTGCAGTTGCGTTTCCAGATCAGCCATGTCGTTATGTGCATAGCGATAACGTGCCGCCTTGCATAAACGGATGCCGTCGATAATCGATGCGTGATTCAGTGCGTCGGAAATGATGGCGTCATTTTCATCAAACAGGGGTTCAAACACACCGCCGTTAGCGTCGAATGCGGCAGCATACAAAATGCAATCTTCGGTACCGAGAAATTCTGCGATCGCTTTTTCCAGCTGCTTGTGTACCGTTTGCGTGCCGCAGATGAAACGTACCGATGACAAGCCATAGCCAAATTGTTCTGTTGCAGCAATGGATGCCTGCACCATCGCTTCGTCGCCAGATAGACCCAGATAGTTATTTGCGCACAGGTTAATTAACTGGCGACCATCGTCGCAAGTGACAACCGCACCCTGACGCGACGCAATCACGCGTTCTGATTTGTACAAACCTTGCTCGCGTAAATTGCTCAGATTTCCCGCTAAATTGCTGATGAAGTGTTGTCTGGATGTAGTCTGGCTCATGATAGTCTCGGTAATTGCTGCGGCTGACGGGTTTCTGCTGTTAGACTGGAAAAAGGAAATTTTTTAACTTGTTTAGAATAAATTAAAAAATTCAATATCTGGAACATAAATTCGATATATCGAATATTAAGCATTAATTTTTAATGATGCAAGAGCCTTTATGAAAAAAGTTTTATCAAATACGCCGCCAGAAGTTGGCGCAACCTTGCAGAAATTGCGTCTCGACCGCGGCCTGACGCTGGAAGATTTGTCGCGTACCGCGGGGGTTTCCAAATCGATGCTATCTCAAATTGAACGTGAAAAAGCGAATCCCACCATTGCCGTTGCGTGGCGACTGGCAAATGCACTGGGCGTGACGATGGCTGAGCTGTTGTCGTCGGAAGTGCCGCAGCAGGATGTGATCCGTTTGCTGGAGTCACACGAAACACCGACACTCTCCGGTGAACACGCTGGCTATGTTTTACGGATTCTTGGCCCTATGGATCTGGCCGGTAAGTATGAATGGTACGAGTTAATGCTGGCTCCCGGCGGGGCCTTGGTATCGAATCCGCATGATCCCGGCACGACTGAACATCTGACGGTGCTGCAGGGCAGTGTCGAAATTGAAGTGGACAACACACGCAAGAAAGTTAAAGTCGGTGCCACGGCGCGTTACGAAGCCGACAAAAGTCACGCCATCAGAAACACTGGTAAGACTGAAGCAAAAGCGTTGATGGTGGTGATACATCGTTGATGCAGCACCTTGCCAGCTATTGTTGAGAGTGTTACAGCAAGAGCGCCGCGTTGCACTGCCGATTTACCGCTGGTTTGCGGACATTGATAACGGGCGCTTTGTAAATTGCCTGATCAGAAATTTTCCTAATCAGAGCGGTAGCGCAGGTGGTCAAAAAATTAAATTTTAGTAACAAAATGCAATATTGATCTGGATCAAAGCGCTTACTTTGATAAGCTCAGGCCATATTGTTGAAAAAGCATTTTTAAACAGGAGTGTTGTATGTCGCAAACGCAACCGGGGTGGTTTGCTAAAGAGCGCACGATCGCAGGCGAGGGTTTTAACCGCTGGTTGGTGCCGCCGGCCGCACTAGCGATACATTTGTGCATAGGTATGGCGTATGGCTTTTCGGTGTTCTGGTTGCCTTTGTCGCGTGCTATCGGGATTAAGAATCCGGTCGCCTGCCCACAGGATATGAGTTTGCTGGCTGAGTTGTTCGCCAGCGATTGCGACTGGCGTATTTCTACTCTGGCGTGGATGTACACCTTGTTTTTTGTGTTTCTCGGCAGTTCGGCCGCTTTATTCGGTAAGTGGCTCGAGCATGCCGGGCCACGCAAGGCAGGCATTGTGTCTGCGCTCTGCTGGTGTGGTGGGCTGGTCATTTCTGCTTTTGGTATTTATATCCATCAAATGTGGCTGATGTGGCTGGGTGCCGGTGTGATCGGCGGTATCGGGCTGGGTCTTGGCTACATTTCGCCGGTCTCTACTTTGATTAAATGGTTTCCTGATCGTCGCGGTATGGCAACGGGCATGGCGATTATGGGTTTTGGTGGCGGCGCGATGGTGGGGGCTCCGCTGGCCGACTGGCTGATGCGTTTCTATGCGACGCCGGTGTCCGTCGGTGTATGGGAAACCTTCCTGACGATGGCGGCGATTTACTTTGTCTTTATGCTTGCCGGTGCTTTTGCTTATCGCGTACCAGCTTCCGGTTGGGCACCTGCAGGCTGGGCGCCAGCGGCGACCCAGATCAGCAATGTCATGATTACCAGTCGCCATGTTCATCTGGAAAAAGCGTGGAAGACGCCACAATTCTGGCTGATATGGAGTGTGCTGTGCCTCAATGTTTCTGCGGGGATTGGCATTCTGGGTATGGCATCGCCATTATTGCAGGAGGTGTTTGGCGGTAAGTTGATTGGCGTTGACGTTGCTTTCAATGATCTGACCGCGGCACAAAAAACGCAGATCGCAACCATTGCGGCAGGCTTTACCGGTTTGCTGTCTTTATTCAATATCGGTGGGCGGTTTTTCTGGGCTTCGTGTTCCGATTACCTGGGGCGCAAGGCAACTTATTTCATTTTCTTTGTTCTCGGGTTCGTTTTGTATGCGTCCATCCCCAGTGCAGGTAAGGCTGGCAGCATGGCGCTGTTCGTGCTGGCGTTCTGCATAATTTTATCGATGTACGGCGGCGGATTTGCCACGGTACCTGCATATCTGGCAGATATGTTTGGCTCGCAAATGGTGGGGGCAATTCATGGCCGCTTGCTGACTGCATGGGCAACGGCTGGTGTGCTGGGGCCTTTGCTGATTACGTATATCCGCGAATACCAGATCGCGCAGGGCGTGCCAAAAGCACATGCTTACGACGTCACGATGTATATCCTCGCCGGATTGTTGGTGCTTGGTTTTGTCTGCAATTCAATGATAAACCCCGTGGAGCCGGAGAATTTCATGAGCGATGAAGAGCTGGCATTGGAACGTAAGCTCGCACATGATCGCAGCGTTACCGTTACTGACAACGGCGTTGCTCCGGTTGCCAGCGTATCCAGCCATCCTGTCTTGCTGATTGCCGGATGGGCGGCGGTCGGCATTCCTATGTTGGCAGGAATCTGGATCACCTTTCAGAAAGCCATTGTGCTGTTTAAGTAACGGATAGTCACAGAGGTTCTGATGGATAAAAAGGTCATACAAGTCTATACCCAGCCTGCCGGTGGCTGGGGCGCTCTGAAAAGCGTGGCGCAACAAATTCTTGAGCAAGGAAATCCTGCCAAGGGCGCACGCACGCTGTTATCCGCGAATCAGCCTGATGGATTTGATTGTCCCGGCTGCGCCTGGCCGGATGCTGATCACACATCAACCTTTGAATTTTGTGAAAACGGCGCTAAGGCGGTTGCTGCGGAGTCAACCGCGCGACGAGCCACACCGGATTTGTTTGCTGACTACACCGTGACCCAGCTTGCTGAAAAAACGGATCACTGGCTGGAAGCGCAGGGGCGCCTGACACATCCACTGGCTTATGACAGGGTTAGCGATAAGTATCTGCCGGTGTCGTGGGATACCGCGTTTGAATTAATTGCCATGCATTTGCGTGCTCTGCCGACGCCAGACGATGCCATTTTTTATACCTCTGGTCGTACCAGTAATGAAGCCGCATTTTTGTATCAGCTGTTTGTGCGTGAATTCGGTACAAATAATTTTCCTGATTGTTCAAACATGTGTCACGAACCCTCCGGATATGCGATGCGTGAGGCCATCGGAACTGGCAAGGGTACGGTGTTGTTAGCTGATTTTCAGAAAGCGGATGCCATTCTGATTTTTGGACAGAATCCAGGTACGAATCATCCGCGTATGCTTGGTGAGTTACGCGCAGCAGCAAAGCGTGGTGCCGCGATCATGTCATTCAATCCTTTGCGTGAACGTGGTCTGGAAAAATTTCAGAATCCGCAAGATATGTCTGAGATGCTGGGCGGCAAAGTGACGGCAATTTCCTCGGATTATTTTCAGCTCAACATTGGTGGCGATCTCGCCGCCGTTAAAGGCATGATTAAGTGTGTGCTGGAGGCTGATATCGTCGCGCAGGCCAATGCTCAACCGCGTGTGATCGATGTTGCATTTATTGCAGAGCATACGGCGAATTTTGAAGTTTTTGCGGCGGATGTGCTGGCCGAGTCCTGGGATGTAATCATTAACGAATCCGGGCTGGATCGCGCGCAGATACAACGTGCTGCTGACAGTTACATGGCGGCAGGCAAGGTGATCGCGTGCTGGGGAATGGGAATCACGCAGCATAAGCATTCGGTGGCGACGATACAGATGATATTGAATCTGCTGCTGTTGCGCGGCAATATCGGCAGGCCGGGTGCCGGCCCATGTCCTGTACGGGGGCACAGCAATGTGCAGGGTGATCGCACGATGGGCATCAATGAAAGACCGAAGCGGGCTTTTCTTGAACGTCTTGGTAAAGCGTTTGATTTCGCTCCGCCGCTGGAAGATGGTTACGACACTGTCAGCGCAATTCAGGCGATGCTCGACAATCCGGATAAAGTGTTCTTTGCCATGGGCGGTAACTTTGCCACGGCGACGCCGGATACACCATTGACCCATCGCGCTTTGCAAAACTGCGCGCTGACCGTGCATGTCACAACCAAGCTCAATCGCAGTCATCTGGTTTGTGGTCGCGAGGCATTGATTTTGCCTTGTCTCGGGCGCACTGAAATTGACATTCAGGCCAGCGGGCCGCAAGCGGTGACGGTGGAAGATTCGATGAGCATGGTGCATTTATCTTCAGGCATCAATCCACCGGCATCGGCTGATTTACTATCGGAACCCATGATCGTGGCGCGGCTGGCGATGGCAACTTTAGGTGAAAAAAGTAACACCGATTGGATGGGGCTGGTGGCCGATTACGACCGCATCCGCGACAAAATCGCGCTGGTATTTGATGAGTTTGCCGACTTTAATACGCGCGTCAAAGTGCCGGGCGGCTTTCATTTGCGTAATTCTGCCGGCGAGCGGGAATGGCTGACCACATCGGCGAAAGCCAATTTCTATGCGCATCCGGTACCGACTGATCTGCCAATTCATCAGGCGCGTGAACAGCGTGATTCGCCGGTATTTAACCTCGCAACGATGCGCTCTCACGATCAGTACAACACGACCATTTATGGTTTGAATGATCGCTATCGCGGCGTGTTCGGCGAGCGTCGTGTTTTATTTATTCATGCGGAAGATATTGCTGCCATCGGCATGCAGGCGGGTGACTGGGTGGATATCGAAAGCCTGTCTGACGATGGCATCCGGCGTCAGGTAAAGCGGTTTATGCTGGTTGAATACAATATCCCGCGCGGTTGTCTGGCGGCTTATTTCCCTGAAACGAACGGGCTTGTTCCACTTTCGAGTTTTGCAGATTACGCCCGCACGCCGACGTCGAAATCGATACCTGTGATCTTGCATCCACATCAGGCTGGTCATGAATAATGAAGCGGTATTGATGAATCCGGCATCGTCAACCTTGGCTGATGTTTTACTGGATGAATTGGCATTGAGCAGCGCCCCCGTTCCCGTCCTGCGTCTTACCAAGCGTTTGCACGTGCGCCTGAGCAGCTTGCTGCGTTGCGTCGCTTATCTGGGGGAGGACATTATCGCTGGCAACCCCGGTCCCGGTTGGGTGCAGCTACATCTGGATGGCGACAGAACCTTGTTGAGCCTGACACAAAAAGGTCGTGATCAATGGCAACAGGAAAAATGGCAACAGAAACGCTGAATTCGCCGGATATATTTGCGCGCGGCAGTCGTGAAATGACTGTGGATCAACATAAGTTTGCCGATGGATGGTTCTTGCAAACCAGCGACAGTATTGCTGAGGAAGTGCCGGTTGCGCTGGTCTTTAATGGCATTTCACATGCGGTAATGATGGCGACGCCGCTGGATCTGGAGGATTTTGCAATCGGCTTCAGTCTGGCAGAGCGTATCGTCGATCAGCCTTCGCAGATTTACGATATTGTGGTGGTCAGCAATACCGCGATACTCGGCATTGAACTGCAGATACAGATCGCCTCTGAATGTTTTGTTAGACTCAAAAATAAACGTCGTAGCCTGTCGGGTAAAACCGGTTGTGGCTTGTGCGGTCTTGAAAGTTTGCAGTCATTGGATCTTGCCACGCCGCGTCTGAATGCTGACCATCGTGTGAGTAAAGCAGCACTGGCCAAAGCGTTTGGGCAACTCAGCAGCAAGCAGGTGCTCAATGCGGCTACAGGCTCTATGCATGCGGCCGCATGGGCTGATCTGGACGGCAACATCCTTTGCGTGCGGGAAGATGTCGGCCGTCACAATGCGCTGGATAAACTGATTGGGGCATTGCGTTGTGAGCGCAGTGATGTTACCGATATTCGTGATTCTGTCGCGGGAAACGCATTGGCAGCCGGTTTCGCGATCATGAGCAGCCGTGCCAGTTACGAGTTGCTGCAGAAATCGGCGCGTGCGGGCATCAGCATACTGGCGACGATTTCTGCCCCGACCAGCTTAGCCATCAGCATGGCGGAATCAGCCGGTATCTGTCTGATCGGTTTTGTCCGCGAACATGGCTTTGTTGTGTACACTCATCCGCAACGCCTGCAAGCTGGAAGTGCATGAGGCTGTTGCATTGTAAAACTGTGCTTAGCTGTTACGACAGCTCATCGTCTGATTCGTGTTGCTGACTGCCGCACCGTAACAACGCCAGACTTACTTTCATTCGTTTTGCCTGGGTTTTGAGGGGGTAAGGGCGATATAATAGATGGAAAATTCATCTAACCTCTTAATATACTTCAGCCATCTTATGCAATACGCTTCAACCCGCGGACATGCCGCCGCACAAAATTTCTCAGAAATTCTCTTAGGTGGTCTGGCGCCGGATGGCGGATTGTATTTGCCCACCAGCTATCCACAGGTCAGCGGTGCTGAACTGGATGCCTGGCGCGGTTTGTCATACGCCGGTCTGGCGTTTGAAGTGTTGAAAAAATTTGCGACAGATATTCCGGCAGACGACCTGAAAGCGATTGTTGAAAAAACGTATACCGCCGATGTCTATCGCAATGCGCGTCAGGGTGAAGACGCAGCGCAGATCACACCCTTGCGCGTGCTCGAAGATAAAGATGGCCGCAAGCTGATCCTGCAAGCCTTGTCGAATGGCCCGACGCTGGCGTTTAAAGATATGGCGATGCAATTGCTCGGCAATCTGTTTGAATATGCGCTGGCAAAAAAACAGGCAGAGCTGAATATTTTTGGTGCCACTTCCGGCGATACCGGCAGCGCAGCTGAATATGCAATGCGTGGCAAAAAAGGCATACGCGTTTTCATGCTGTCGCCGCATAAAAAAATGAGCGCGTTCCAGACCGCACAAATGTTCAGCCTGCAAGACCCGAATATTTTTAATATCGCGGTCGAAGGCGTGTTTGATGATTGTCAGGATATGGTGAAGGCAGTTTCCAATGATCTGGCGTATAAAGAACGCCAGAAAATCGGCACAGTCAATTCGATTAACTGGGCACGTGTGGTCGCGCAAGTGGTGTACTACTTCCGTGGCTACCTGAGTGCGACGACCAGCAATACGCAAAAGGTGTCGTTCACTGTGCCTTCGGGTAATTTCGGCAATATCTGTGCCGGACACATCGCACGCATGATGGGTTTGCCTATTGATAAGCTGGTCGTGGCAACCAATGAAAATGATGTGCTTGATGAGTTTTTCCGCACCGGCGTGTATCGCGTACGTAAATCGGCTGAAACCTGGCATACCACCAGCCCGTCGATGGACATTTCCAAAGCCTCAAACTTTGAACGTTTCATTTACGATTTGCTTGATGGCGATGCAGACCGGGTAAAAGCCTTGTTTGGCAAAGTAGAAACGGCAGGCGGTTTTGATTTGTCCGGCCAGCCTGGTAGCGACGGTGACGAATTCAAAAAGGTGGCCCGCTTCGGTTTTCAATCAGGCAAATCGGTACATGCAGATCGCTTGAATACCATACGTCAGGTTGAAAAAAACTATGGCATTACGATCGATACGCATACCGCCGATGGTATCAAGGTCGCGCTGGAGCATATAGAAAAAGGCGTGCCTATGATCGTGCTGGAAACTGCCTTGCCAGCGAAATTCAATGAAACCATCCGTGAAGCGCTGGGGCGCGATGCGGAACGTCCAGCCGGTTTTGAAAACATTGAAGCGCTGCCGCAGCGCTTTGAAGTGATGACAGCCGATGTCGACAAAATGAAAGCGTTTATCGCTGCCAATACCGGTTTGTAATTGGTTTCTAATTGGTTTGTAACTTCTGCTGATTACCTGTTTATTGATGCGCCTTGCCACAGGTTTTTGCCTGCTAAGGCGCATTTTTATTGAGAGTGTATTTTTTTTCGACTGCGATTTTGTTTTTTTGGTTTGTATTTGAGATCTGGTCAGCGGGAGCGGAAAATGTCCCGCAAGTGGTTCAGTAACCGCGGCCCGAACACATTGATCAGCAAACCTCCCATCACGATCAGCGCACCGGTAATCTGCAACGCGCTGAGCGCCTCGCCGAGTAATACCCATGCGGCTGTCAGGCCGATGACCGGCACCATCAAAGTCAGTGGCGCGACCATGTGTGTGGGCAAACTAGCCAGTAATCGTCCCCATAAAGTGTAGCCGGTCAGGGTGGCGGCAAACGCCAGATAAACGATGGTCAGCGCCGATGGCAGGCTCATATCCATCAGGCTGTGGCTGATCTGTTCACTGCCTTCAAACCAGAGCGACAGCAGAAAAAAAGGAATCACCGGCACCAGCGCACTCCATGAGACCAGACTCAGCACGGCTGTCGGGCCGATTTTCTTACTGATCACATTGCCGCTTGCCCACGAAATGGCGGCGCAAATGGTCAGTGCAAAACCCGCTAAGGTGACCTGACTGGCCGAGCTGGCAATGCTGGCGCTGCCGAGTAAGACCAGCCCTGTGCTGGCAATCAGCATGCCCAGCAGATTGCTGGGGCGTAGTTTGTCGCCAAAAACAAGCGCCGATAAACCCACCGTAAAAAAAGCCTGCGCCTGCAAAACCAGTGATGCCAGACCCGCTGGCATACCTATCGCCATGGCGGAAAACAGAAAAGCGAATTGCCCGAGGCTGATCGTCATCGCATACGCCACCAACAGTTTCAGCGATACCTTTGGACGCGGCAAAAACAGTATTGCCGGAAACGCGACCAGCATGAAACGCAGGGTCCCCATCAGAAACGGCGGAATGCCGCGCAGCCCGATTTTGATGACGACGAAATTCATCCCCCACAAAAACACCACGATCAATGCCATCAGAAGGTGGCGGGGGCTAAGGCTGTTCTGCGACATATCGTCCGTCAAAAAAGGTGGGGAAGGTGGAGGGCTGCTTTCAGATTACTCTGGTTTTGCTTATTTGAATGCAAGAGTGTCAGCGTTGATCCGCAGCGCGTCCTTGCAAACGTTGCAGCAACTCCTGATGCGCAGCAAGATCAGCAGGGCGGTATTTTCTGCTGGTGCTTGCCGGATAATTTGTCAGATCATTGCCGCCTTTCCAGTTCTGTGCCGGACGCACAGGGCGCGGGCTGAAACCACCGCCACAATTCGGGCAAACGTTATGCAATATCGTCTCCGCACAGTCGGCACAAAAAGTACATTCAAAACTGCAAATCCGCGCATTGCTCGCGGCAGGCGGTAAATCGGTATCGCAATGTTCACAGCTGGGACGAAGTTCTAACATGATGATCAAAATGGTCGGTGGAAAGTATGCCTTCAGCATAACAGCCTCTGTTGGCGATAAAAACATTTTTGCTTGTCTTTTACGGTTACCTTGAGTGTATGTGTATTTTTTGTCGATATCCCTGGGGCTTCCTGATTGGAGTTATGCCTGATCCATGATTCTTATTTTTGTATCTGGACGATCAGATCGTATGTGGCGTGCAACTTCGCTCAGGACGGAGTTAAAACAACGGATAAGTAGAGATATCATCAAATTACGAAAAACTTCGTATATTATTACGATAAATTTCGTAATTAATATTTTTGGAATGTGGCTATATGAATCCTCCTACCCCTGCTGAACTAGAAATTCTTGCCATTTTGTGGCGATTAGGTGAAAGCAAAATCCAGGCGGTAAATGACGAACTTTGCCAAATACGCCCTGTTGGTTACACAACTACTCTCAAGACCATGCAGATCATGGAGCAAAAAGGTTTGCTTGGGCGGAGGAGGGATGGTAGGAGTCATATTTACTACCCACTCGAAAATCAACAATCGACCCAAGTGTCTTTGCTCGAGCGGCTATTGAATAGTGCATTTGCCGGATCAAAGACAGCGCTAGTGATGAGCCTCTTTGGAAATCAAGCTGTGAGTAAAGGTGAAGTTCTGGAGTTAAAAAACTTCCTGGATCAGCTTGAATCCTCCTCTCCAACAGATACTCAGCCTCGGAGCTCATTGAGTGCCCGTTTAATTGAAGACAAGGGAGGAAAATTATGAGTGTCGATGCCGAAACGATTTCTTCCATTGTTTTTGCATTGGGATGGACCGTCATTCATTCAATATGGCAGTGCAGTTTGATTGCTCTATTTGCTCTGGCAATTTCACAATTGACGGCGCTAAATAATTCCAACCTGCGTTGTAATCTATATAGTCTTAGTATGGTGATTTGCGGAGCATGGAGCACACTCACTTTTTCTCAGTTGTATAAATCACGCGTTACACAAGACATAATCACTCCAACGACAGGTCGTTTGACCGAAACAATGGCTGCATGGTCAGCAAGTGAGCAGCCAGTTGAAATGCGCTTTCTGGTTTTGATAGCATTATTCTGGGGCATCGGCATTCTATTTTTTCTGGTGAAATTAGTCACTGAAGTAATGCATAGCTGGCTGTTGAAGCGACATAGTACAGAGATACGCAACGCCGAATGGCAGATTACATTGACACGATTAAAAAAGAATATCGGTGTAAGTAGAGATGTTGCTATTCGCTTGTCTCAGAAATTATCTATTCCATGTGTTGTCGGTTACTTTAAGCCCGTCATACTGTTGCCAAGCAGTGTATTTCTCGGCTTGAGTCCGCTGCAAATAGAGATGATTGTCCTTCATGAATTGGCACATATCAGACGCAACGACGTCCTGATTAACTATGTGCAGATTGTGTTGAAAATCGTGTTCTTTTTTAATCCAGCATTGCTTTATCTTTCACGCTGCACCGATCTGGAGCGTGAGCATGCTTGCGATGATTTGGCGGTTCAGGCTTGCGGCGATACATTTTTATATGCGCGGACCTTGCAAGTGTGCGCGGAAATGAATTTATCGGTGTCGCATCAAATAGCTTTTGGGAATCAACTTTTTGAAAGGAACACGATGTTAAAGCAGCGCGTATTTCGTTTGTTTATGAGGGAAGTCAAATCGCAGCAAGGCTTCAAAAAAACAGCCAGTGTTTTTGGTTTGCTTGTCTTATCTCTGACAATTGCTAGTTGCAGCTTGTTGAAGTTGAATGAAGCTGATCTTGATATTCGTGGTAAAGGAGTGCGTTTTGAGATATCCATCAAGAGAAATGGTGAAATTCTGGCACAACCCGTACTGTTGTCTGAATTTGGTCAAAAAGCCAGCGTCGAAGTAGATAATCAGATAAAGATAGTCAGCATAGCGCAAAAACCTCAAGGTCAGCGTTCATATGTGGAATCGCTTATTTATCAAAACGGAGACAAGGGTTGGATTCTCATTCAGCAACTAGATATGTCTGCTGCTATTGCACAAACCCCCTCATTTGAATACACAACCCCAGACAAGCAATATCGCATCGTTATTAAACCGAGACTCGCAGATCTTCCGCGCTAAGCAATTCACTTGGTTGCATCATGCGCGAAGCATTACGACGATTTGCAGCCGACTTCGTGAGGTTGAGAATTGCTCCTTACCTGTCGATTTTTTCGTGCCGATAAAATCAGTTCGACATGAAAAAAATCTGACTCATCAATAAAGATATGCGGTTATTTAATATTGCATATTGAATTCTCAGGAAGCGTGAGCTCGTATGCGGTGGGTACGGGTGTTTGCTCAAAAACATACTCCCGGGAGTATTTTTTAAGCGCCTTATTTTATGCTGACAATAAGGCGAAAATTGCACATACTCCCTTCTTTTCTTGTTTTTTGAGGTTTTCTGTGACGAGTGCAAAATGCTTTGCACCAGTCAGATGCGAGACCACTCCAACCAACCATAGTCGTATGTAATAAGGTCAGGACTGACGCAAAGTTGCACCGGCAAGGCATGGCGACGAAGACAGTACGAATAGTACGGCTAGGAGCCATAACACCGCTGGGGCGGTTTTGCGCCAGTCCTAAAGGTGAATGATGATGCGTAGCTACCCATACCGAATCCTGAATGTGTTTGCTGAGTCTGACTTTGGCGGTAATCCTTTGTGTGTGTTTGAACATGCCGAAGGCTTGTCGGATGCTGAAATGCAGGCGCTGGCTTTGCAGTTCAATTTATCAGAAACAACATTTATTCTGCCGTCCGACACAGCAACAGCCCGCATGCGTATTTTTACGCCGGGCACAGAAATGGCGTTTGCAGGTCATCCCAGCATTGGTACTGCGCATGTTGTGTCTGCGCTTTGTCATGTGGGAGATGCAGCTGGAGATGCGCTGACGCTGGAATGTAAAGCGGGAATAGTGCCGCTGAACCTGCGCGATCAGGTCTGGACGTTTGCCGCACCGCAGGCGGTGCAGACGCGCGAGTGTGAGGTGAGTCCGGCAGAGATTGCCCGCTTGCTGGGCTTACGCGAAGACGACTTATTGTCAGCGCCGCTGTGGGTGAGTACCGGGTCTGATCAATTATTAGTTGCTCTGAAAACACCGGATGCAGTGCGTCGCGCGCGACCGGATGCCGCTTTGCTGGATACCTGGCCTGTAAGCAGTCTGGGGCGGCGCACTGCGTATCTCTTTGCGTTTGGCGCTACTGCCGATGCGGATGCGGCAAGCCGCCAGCCGGTGACTGCGCGTTATTTCTTTGTCCGCCCTGAAGGTGGCGTTGGTGAAGACCCGGCGACCGGCTCTGCCTGCGCCAATCTGGGCGGCTGGTGGCTGACGTCAGGACGTGATCTACCCGCCAGCCTCGTGGTGGAGCAGGGCGTGCAAATGCGACGCCCTAGCCAGTTGTATCTGGACGTGGCGCTTGATAAAACGATCAGGGTTGGCGGCAAAGTTGTCGAAATCGGCCGAGGCATGATTCAAATCAGCTAAAAAGACGGCGGAATCCGCAGAAAGCACGGGAAGTGTTTCTGGAAATCCTTTAAAATAGCGACTTCATTCAAATGCAGTCAGTGGAGCGCCGCCTCAAGCGCCGGTGCTGAGCCCACTACAGGATATTCCCCTATGAGCATGTCAAATACATTAGAAATCGTCGCAGAATTGCGTGCTGGACGCATGGTGATTCTGGTTGATGAAGAAGACCGTGAAAATGAAGGTGATCTGGTGATGGCAGCGGAATTCGTCACGCCGGAAGCGATTAATTTCATGGCGAAATATGGCCGTGGCCTGATCTGCCTGACATTGACAGAAGAACGTTGCGATGAGCTGAATCTGGCGATGATGACGAGCCGTAACGGCACATCGTTCGGCACTAATTTCACGGTATCGATTGAAGCTGCAGAAGGTGTGACTACGGGTATTTCCGCCGCAGACCGCGCCCGTACTGTGCAAGTGGCGGTGGACAAGAAATCGACTGCGCATGACATCGTGCAGCCAGGTCACGTGTTCCCGTTGAAAGCGCAAAAGGGCGGCGTGCTGATGCGTGCCGGCCATACGGAAGCGGGTTGCGATCTGACTGAAATGGCGGGGCTGACACCGGCTTCTGTTATTTGCGAGATCATGAAGGACGACGGCACGATGGCACGTTTGCCGGATCTGATCGAATTCGCTAAAGAGCATCAACTGAAAATCGGTACGATTGCTGATCTGATTCATTACCGCAGTCAGACTGAAAGCATCGTTGATCGCGTTGCCGAACGTAAGATGGATACAGTGCATGGCAGTTTTCAGGCGGTGGTGTATCGCGACAAACCAAGCGGATCAGCGCATCTGGCTTTGATCCACGGTGATATTTCGGCAGAAAAAGAAACGCTGGTGCGTGTTCATCAGCCGGTGTCGATTCTGGATCTGCTGGAAAGTAAGGCGACCACGCATTCATGGAATATCGCAGCGGCGATGCAGACGGTGCAAGCGGCGGATTCCGGCGTCATCGTGTTGTTAAATTGCGAAGAAACTGCCGAGCAAATGTTTGATCAGTTTAAAGCGCTGCAAACGCCAGACAGCCGCCCTGCGACTGGTCGCGCTGCCCGCATGGATTTGCGTAACTATGGTATCGGCGCACAAATTTTGAAAGATGTTGGTGTACGTAAGATGAAGCTGTTGGCCAGTCCGCGTAAAATGCCTTCAATGACAGGGTTTAATCTGGAAGTAGTCGGTTACATGGATAAGCCGGAAGCAGCGCAATAATATTGTCGTCGTGCTCAGTTGTTTCTGGTTTCTAGTTTTTGTTAACCCATCCCATTCAGGCGCGTCAGCGCGAGAGAGAATATTATGACAGTAGGACATTACGAATCAAATCTGGACGGCGCGGGTGTACGTGTCGGTATCGTGCAGGCACGTTTTAACGAAGTCGTCGGCAATGGCTTGCTGACAGCTTGTCTTGCTGAACTCGCACGTCTTGGTGTGATGAACGAGGATATTTTGCATGTCACTGTACCGGGCGCACTGGAAGTGCCACTGGCATTGCAAAAACTGGCTGAAACCAATCAATTCGATGCGTTGATCGCGTTAGGTGCTGTTATCCGTGGTGAGACTTACCACTTTGAGTTGGTATCGAATGAATCCGGTGCCGGTATCACCCGTGTTGGTCTGGATTCTGGCATTCCTATTGCGAATGCGATTCTGACGACGGAAAACGATGAACAGGCAGAAGTGCGCATGTTTGAAAAAGGTACAGATGCGGCACGGGTCGCAGTTGAAATGGCGAATCTGACCCTGGCGCTTGAAGAATTGGCCGAAGCCACAGAAGAAGTCGATTACGACGCTTAAGTTGTGTTCAGGCCGGCTTGCATCTGTATTGATGCAGGTTCGGCGCTGACACCGCAGTTGAAGAACAAGTAAGATCAAGCAAGAATTCAGCAAGAGAAAATATGAATAATAATTCCATACACGCCAATCCAAGTAAAAGCCGTTCACCACGTCACCGCGCGCGCGAGTTTGCGTTGCAAGGCCTGTATCAATGGCTGTTGAATAATGAAGATTCCGGCGTGATTGATGCGCATATTCGTCAGGCACATGGCTTTGATAAAGCGGATCGTGAGCATTTTGATGCCTTGTTGCATGGCGCGATCAATAATTCCATCGCCTTGCGCGAAGATTTTGCACCGTTGATCGATCGTACGATTGCTGAATTGTCACCGATAGAACATGCAGTTTTATTGATCGGTGCGTATGAGCTAAAAAATCACGTAGAAATTCCTTACCGTGTCGTGATTAATGAAGCGGTAGAGTTGACCAAATCTTTTGGTGGCCTCGATGGTCATAAATACGTCAATGGTGTTTTGGATAAGCTGGCCGCTAAATTGCGTCCGAACGAGGTTGCTGCGAAGTAATTCTTTGTATTCCTGTAACACAGATCACACCGCCTCTTTTCTACAAAAGAAAACAGGCGGTTTTTTTTCAGGGTTTCATTTGTATGCATAATAATCTCGCCTCCCGTCTCGATCATATTGCCCCGTTTCATGTCATGGAGTTGATGAAGATGGCTTCGACGCTGGAAGAGCAGGGGCGTCATCTGATTCATATGGGGATAGGCGAGCCGGATTTCACTGCGCCGCAGACGGTAATTGATGCTGCAGCTAAAGCGATGGCAGATGGACGTTTGCAATATACGTCCGCTCTCGGCCTGCCTGCTTTGCGCGAAGCCATTGCGACGTATTACTTGCAGCAATACGGTCTGACGATTCCGGCTTCACGCATTATTGTGACTGCCGGCGCCTCGGCTGCGCTGTTGTTGGCATGTGCGGCTTTGGTTGAGCCAGGCAAAGAAGTCTTGATGCCAGATCCTTGTTATCCATGTAATCGCCATTTTGTTGCGGCGTTTAATGGTCAGGCGAAACTGGTGGCAAGCGGCGCCGAGGATCGTTTTCAGCTTTCCGATCAGATGGTGCGTCAGAACTGGGGTGACAACACCAGCGGCGTATTATTGGCATCGCCATCCAATCCAACGGGCACCTCGATCAGCACCTCCGAGTTGAAGGCGATCATTGCCAGCGTAAAGCAGCGCGGTGGCTTTACGATTGTTGATGAGATATATCAGGGCTTATCCTATGATGCAGCGCCATTTTCTGCGTTGTCACTGGATGACGATGTGGTTGTGATTAACAGCTTCAGCAAGTATTTCAACATGACGGGCTGGCGTCTGGGCTGGATTGTCGTGCCGGAACGCATCGTGCCGCAAATTGAAAAACTGGCGCAAAATCTGTTCATCTGCGCGTCGTCTGTCGCCCAGCATGCAGCACTTGCCTGTTTTACGCCTGAAACAATGGCGATTTACGAAAACCGTAAAGCAGAGTTTAAGCGCCGTCGTGATTACATCGTACCTGCTTTGCGGGCATTGGGTTTTGGGATTCCTGTGATGCCTGACGGCGCGTTTTATGTCTATGCCGATTGTTCGCGTTTTACCGACGATGCCGATGCTTTTGCAAAGGAAGTCCTGACGCAAGCAGGAGTCGTGATAGTTCCTGGTCTTGACTTTGGTCCGGCGACAGCCAATACCTATGTGCGTCTTTCGTATGCGAATTCATTTGAGAATCTGCAAGAAGCCGTGGCGCGGCTCAGCCAGTTTTTGCAATCAAGACTCGCATACAAATAAAAAAAACAGCCTGATGTAACGTCAGGCTGCTTTTTTTTTAGCAGAACAGCTTACAGCGCAGCAACCTGTTCGGTATGCGTTGTTTTTGCTTTTGCTTCCGTTGGTTCGGATTTTATCGCCGGTGCCGCTTCCAGTGGGCGCGGTAACGGTGTTGCGGTCGCTGGTGCGGCAAATGTTGTCGGTACTTTTTTACCGGCAGAAACGTCTTTCAGGCGTTTATATTCGGTCAGAACCCTTGAGCCGTAGCCGGAATCAGAGTCAAAAGCCCCTGCGCCAACGTACATCTTCAGGCCAGCTTCAACAGAGCCAGTGCGTGACACATAGTCCTTCAGAATCAAAGCGCCGACTTTGATATTGGCGACAGGGTTCAATGCTGCTTTGACGCCGCCCATATCCTCAAATTTTTCATGATGGACTTTGGACATGACCTGCATCAGGCCTTGTGCGCCGACAGGGCTTTCCGCGAACGGATTCAGGCCAGATTCAATTGCCATCACTGACAGGATCAGTAAAGGGTCAAGCTTGATTTCTTTGGCTGTCAGATACGCTGCCGATACCAGCATGTTGGTTGCATCACTGGCGACACGATAACGTTTTGATAACCAGTTGGTAACCCATTCCTGCTGGCGTTGATTGCCCAGCATTTTGGCATCTTCTTCAGAGTATCCAGCCGCATGTACGTTGGCACTGGTATTGGCCTTGCCTGGCGCTTGCATCAGCATCGCAAGGCTGGGTGGTGGTACTTCTGCTTCGACAGTGGTTTCTGCCTCAGCGAAGGGGGACAGATTTTTAAATTTGTCAGCCAGTTCAGGTTTGATAAACATCATCGCCAGCATAGCAATGGAGGTGATACCGAAAGCCATGAACAGGTGGCGCATGGAAGTGATAAAACCGCTGGTTGTATCACGTGCTACTGATTGCAGCGCGGCGCGCTTCTCTTGTTTAGTTAAACTACTTTGTTGTACAGCTAAAATAAAACGTTGAAACATATTACCTCCTGAATATACGCGTCGCAAAAAAGCCGAACGACAAGCCGTTTGCAAATTTATACTTTCGCGAATCAGAAACATCGTCCTCGTCGCAAGTCGCGATCGGAAGACGCCGGAGCTGTTTATCAAATTAAGTCCGTCAGACTTGGTACTGGAGTGTCCAGTGATAAACAACTATTTTCGGGGGAAGGCAGACGCCTTTTGAAAACAATCCTTACAATGTTGTGTGGGGCCCGATCCCCGTGAATGATGTTACCGATATTGGCGAAACTTTCCTTGTATCGAAAGTGGCGGAAGTTTTGACTTCTGCATCAAGTTGGGCGAATTGTAGGGGCGGTTTTATATCGAGTCAATACTATCAAACTTGTTTTATATAACTTATAGGTATAATAAAATCTACCGCAATGCAGCAAAAATCAATAAAATCAAGCACTTGGCGAATTAAGCTTGATCATCTGATTCAGACATGTAAAAAAGCGAAAAATGATTAAATATTCTGATTTGAGAGATTTTATTTCTCAACTGCAACGAATCGACGAGTTAAAGCAGATCGATATCGAAGTTTCACCTCATCTGGAGATGACTGAAGTCTGTGACCGCACCTTGCGTGCTGAAGGCCCTGCGCTTTTATTCAATAAACCAACCGGCCATCGCATCCCTGTGTTAGCAAATTTATTCGGTACTCCACGCCGCGTTGCACTCGGTATGGGGGCTGACGACGTCAGTGAGTTGCGCCAGATCGGCCATGTGTTATCGGCTCTCAAAGAACCGGAGCCGCCAAAAGGTCTCAAAGATCTGATGGGTATGGGGTCTCTGGTGAAAGCAGTGTGGGATATGGCACCGAAAGAAGTTCGCGGTGCTAAATGTCAGGAGATCGTATGGGAGGGAAATGATGTTGATCTTTCCCGCCTGCCGATACAGCACTGTTGGCCGGGCGATGTCGCGCCGCTGATTACATGGGGATTGGTGATTACCAAAGGACCGAATAAGAAGCGCCAGAATCTGGGTATCTATCGCCAGCAGGTGCTGGGGCGGAATAAGGTGATTATGCGCTGGCTCGCTCATCGTGGCGGTGCGCTGGATTTTCGTGAGCATTGCATCGTCAATAAAGGAAAACCATATCCTATTGCCGTGGCGCTGGGGGCTGATCCGGCGACAATTTTAGGTGCGGTGACGCCCGTGCCGGATAGTCTGTCGGAATATCAGTTTGCCGGTTTGCTGCGTGGCAGCCGCACTGAGCTGGTGAAAGCGATAGGCAGTGAATTGCGCGTGCCGGCATCGGCAGAAATTGTGCTGGAAGGGCATATCTATCCTGATGAGAACCATTCATCGGGGTATGAACATGCTCTCGAAGGGCCGTATGGCGACCATACCGGCTATTACAATGAACAGGATTGGTTTCCGGTATTTACGATAGACAGAATCACCATGCGACGCGATCCTATATATCACTCGACTTATACCGGCAAACCACCGGATGAGCCGGCGATACTTGGCGTTGCGTTGAATGAAGTGTTTATCCCGTTGCTGCAAAAGCAGTTCAGCGAGATCACTGATTTTTATCTGCCGCCGGAAGGTTGCAGCTACCGTATGGCGGTAGTGCAAATGAAAAAATCGTATGCAGGCCATGCCAAGCGTGTCATGTTCGGCGTCTGGAGCTTTCTGCGTCAGTTTATGTATACCAAGTTCATCGTGGTGGTGGATGAGGACGTGAATATTCGTGATTGGAAAGAGGTGATCTGGGCCATCACCACCCGCGTCGATCCGGTGCGGGATACCACGCTGGTCGATAACACACCTATCGATTATCTGGATTTCGCCTCGCCAGTCAGTGGGCTTGGCGGGAAGATGGGGATAGATGCGACCAATAAATGGCCAGGTGAAACTGATCGCGAATGGGGAACGACAATCACGATGGCTCCCGAAGTTAAAGCCAGGGTCGATCAGATCTGGCAACAGCTCGGGCTCTGACGTATATTTAGTTTGCAGGTTCATCCTCTGCACCGTTCACATACTCGGGGGGAGTATGGAGCTATATAGCTAGAAGGTCGTTTGTTATTAACGGCAAGGAGCTATATTTCCTACATACTCCCTTGATTGTGTGCTGGTATATATATGAGCAACATTGTTTATCGGTATGTCGGTTCTTTAGTGTTGCTGGCAGCGTTATCTTTTGTCTGAGCAGAGTATTCTCTGGGGCAGGGTGTCACTCTAAGCTGAGTCAGTGCGACAAAATATCCTGTCGAGCGTTGGCATCATCCGTCCCTTTAATTTGAAGTAGCATTTCTCACTCGGAAACTTGTGCATATCTATGCAGGATTGCGCTATAATGCGCACTGGCGGGCCCCTGCGCATTGCGGCATGGCCAATCTGGTCAGGTCGGGAACGAAGCAGCCACAGTCATTTACCGCAAGTGCCGCAGATCAGGCTCGCCAACCTTCCTCCGTTTCCCATCCGTCTGTTTTTTACTCTCCCACTTTTACTTTTCGCCGGCATTGTTGCGTTCAGCATCGTTCATTTTGGAATCGTTTTGATTTTAATTGCACACCAGAATGAAAGCTGAAATCATGGCTGTTTGCATCCATTGTTTTTTCCGCAGAATTACCAATCACTGTCTTTTCTTCTGAAATGTATATTTGAAATGAGTCGTACTCTCTATCCGATGACGCAAAGATTTATTGCGTGGTTTTCTCGTCCCATTTTGCTGGGCGGCTTGTTGTTGTCTATCCCCGCCTTTTATTTGTTGCTGGCTGGTGAGACCGATGTGTATCGGAAAATCGGGCACGGTACATACATTTTTTCCGCGCTCATTATCTCTATCGATGTTTATCTGCAGTGGGCAAAAAACCGTCATCGTCGTCGCCGTCGCCACGGCAAACTGATTATGGACGCCATCATTATTAT
The DNA here is from genome assembly GCF_014699135.1 of Cognatundibacterium aquatile. Classification (GTDB taxonomy): domain Bacteria; phylum Pseudomonadota; class Gammaproteobacteria; order Burkholderiales; family Burkholderiaceae_D; genus Undibacterium; species Undibacterium aquatile. The sequence continues at coordinate 637,997 of NZ_JACOFT010000002.1, read as the reverse complement.
TGGTTGTGTGCTGAGTGGCTGGCCGACCAGTGGTGAGTGGGGGGTGATTGAGTGGTTGCTGCGACTCTCTCTCTGCACGGTGATACTGCTGAGGATGGCAACGCTACTCTTGCAGAAATTAAAACCCAGTCACCTGATGCAGGTGATTGGTTTGGCTTTGTTAATGTTGAGCACCGCCGGCGCCGGGTTTTACTGGCTGGAGCCGAACGTGAATAGTTACGCCAATGGTGTCTGGCTTGCGTTTACAACGGTAGCAACTGTTGGGTACGGGGATATTGTGCCATCGACCCCGGCATCAAAAATTTTTGCGGTGTTTATTGTGCTGCTCGGTTACGCGATGTTTTCTATAGTCACGGCAAATATCGCAGCGCTGTTTGTTGGTGAAGAGGAAAAACTGTTCGAGCGGGAATTTCATGCTGATATCCGGGTGCTGACGCGCGAAGTTCAGGCTCTACGTGAAGAGCTGCGTCAGCGGGATAAGATCATGCTGCATTTGCAGGAGCAATTGGATAGACATGAAGGGCGGGAATGATGGCGATCAGTTATTTAAATTTCCTTTGCTGCAGGCACTATGTCGCGCAACGAATAGGGTAAAATCGCAGGATGTCCTATCAAGTTCTCGCCCGAAAATATCGTCCCAAAAGCTTTGACACGCTGGTGGGGCAAGAGCACGTGGTCCGTGCTTTAACGCATGCGCTGGAGCAGCAGCGGTTGCATCACGCCTATCTGTTTACCGGAACACGTGGTGTCGGTAAAACGACGTTGTCACGCATACTGGCCAAATCCTTTAACTGCGAAACCGGCATTACCGCCAACCCTTGTGGTGTCTGTGATGCCTGTGTCGCCATTGATGCTGGCCGCTTTGTCGATTATATAGAGATGGATGCGGCGTCTAACCGTGGTGTCGATGAAATGGCATCACTGTTGGAGCAGGCAATTTATGCGCCGTCGAATGCACGATTTAAAGTGTATATGATTGACGAGGTACACATGCTGACCAACCACGCTTTCAATGCCATGTTGAAAACGCTGGAAGAACCGCCTGAACACGTCAAATTCATTCTGGCAACGACAGACCCGCAAAAAATTCCGGTCACAGTCTTGTCGCGTTGCCTGCAATTTAATCTCAAACAAATGCCACCGGGCCATATTGTCGGCCATCTGGAAAATATTCTCGGACAGGAGCACATTGAATTCGAGCAGCCAGCGCTGCGTTTGCTGGCGCAAGGCGCGCATGGTTCTATGCGCGATGCCTTATCTCTGACCGATCAGGCGATTGCTTATGCCGCTGGTAAAGTGAGTCTCGACGCGGTGCAAGGGATGCTCGGTGCGCTGGATCAATCGTATCTGATCCGTTTATTGGATGCACTGGCTGAGAATGACGGCAAAGCTCTGCTGGATGTGGCAGATGAAATGGCTGCACGCAGTTTGTCGTATAAATCTGCGTTGCAGGATCTCGGTACTTTGCTGCATCAGCTGGCGATTGCGCAGATGGTGCCAGCAGCGGTTGCTGATGATTTGCCTGAGCGTGAACAGGTGTTGCGCCTGGCGAACGTATTTAACAAAGAAGAAGTGCAATTGTTTTACCAGATCGCTGTGCATGGCCGGAATGAACTGGCGCTGGCCCCCGATGAATATGCCGGTTTCAGCATGACGCTGTTGCGTATGCTGGCTTTCCGTCCGGTGGATGGTGGCGTGCTGACGCAGTCAGGCGGCACGGGTATATCGCCAGCTCCTCGGCCGGGTAGTGGGATGCCTTCTGCTCTGGTAAGGGGAGCTGCTTCGTCAACACCGGCGGCACCTGCAATACCTGTTACAACGGCGGCGGTCAATTCTGCCTCTGCTCAGACTCAGCAGAATGTCTCTACTCAGCCAACGGCGACGGTTGCAACTGCTGTTCCGGCTGCAAAGCCGATGAGCCCTGCAATGGCCGCGCTTGCGGCTGCCCGAGCGGCCAGCACAAAAGCCGGATCGACGTCAAAGCCTGCGGCATCGAAGCAAGAAAATGATGTCGCGCCGATTGTGACGCCAGTTGTTCCTGTTTCTCCTGTCGCCTCTGCAATGCCTGCCCCGGTTGCTGTTGCTAAGATTGCTCCAGTAGTTGCTCCCGCCACTGAACCTGCACCGGTACCTACGCCTGCGGCTGCCAGAGCACCACAGGAAATGGAGCCCGTCGGCATGGATGATATGCCACCGCCATGGGATGATGACGTCTGGCAGGCATCGGCATTCGCATCTGCGCCCGCATCTGCACCGATTTCGAGTCCTGCGGTAACACGAAATTTTCAGCAAAATACAGTCGCTGAGTCTTTGGCGCCAGTGGCTGTATCAGAAATGCCTGCTGTGGCAACTGCCACAGTTCCGCCGGTGGCAAACGTCGAGCCAGTGGCTATGGACCGCACTTTGTGGTCGGGCCCGGTTCCAGCGTTGGAATGGGATGGTAACTGGCCAGTCCTGGCTGCGAGTTTGCCTGTGCGCGGTGTGGCGCAACAACTGGCGCAACAAAGCGAACTGATTCATTGCAAGCAAGACGGGAATGCTTTTGTGTTTGAATTGCGCGTTCCGCTATCGACCTTATTGTCTGCGGGGAGTATCGATAAGTTAGCTGCCGCTTTATCCGAACGTTTCGGTAAAAACATTCGGGTGGAAAGCAAAATCGGTGCTGTTGAACTGACGGCCAACGCAAAAGCAGTCGCGGACCGCGAGGTGCGGCAGCAACAGGCTGAGCTGGCAATACAAAACGACTCTTTCGTGCAAACCCTGATGCGGGAATTTGGCGCTGCGATTGTGACTGGCAGCGTGCGTCCGATCTGATCTGGTTTGTTCATTCCTTCCTAATTTATTTATTTCCTTCCTAATTTATTTATTTCCTTACTTTTCAGGAGCAACTCTTATGATGAAAAATCAACTCGCTGGCTTGATGAAACAAGCGCAGGCTATGCAAGACAATATGAAAAAAGCGCAGGATCAACTCGCTCTGATCGAAGTTGAAGGGCAGGCGGGAGCAGGCATGGTGAAGGTGGTTATGACATGTAAAAACGATGTGAAGCGCGTGACCATTGACCCATCCCTGTTTGGCGATGATAAAGATATGCTGGAAGATCTGGTCGCTGCGGCGTTCAATGATGCTGTGCGTAAGGCAGAAGCAACATCGGCTGAAAAAATGTCAGGTCTGACGGCAGGTATGCCTTTGCCTCCTGGCTTCAAAATGCCATTCTGAGCGTGAAAAAAAACGGTAGCCTCGAACATCTGGCGGAAGCCCTGCGCCGCTTGCCCGGCATAGGGCCAAAGTCTGCGCAGCGCATGGCGTATCATCTGCTGCAACATGACCGCGAAGCCGCATCCGGGCTCGGTCATGCCTTACTGAATGCGGTTGACCGCATTCATCACTGCGCTTCCTGTAACACCTTTACTGAGATCGACATCTGCGAAACATGTCAGGATGCTGAGCGTGATGACAGCATGCTGTGCGTCGTCGAGACGCCATCAGATCAGATGATGATAGAGCAGACCCTGACGTTCAAAGGTATGTACTTTGTGCTGATGGGGCGTTTGTCGCCGCTTGATGGCATAGGTCCGAAAGACATCTATCTGGAAAAATTGATTGCACGCGCGACCAATGGCATTGTGAAAGAAGTGGTTCTGGCGACCAATTTTACGAACGAAGGCGAAGCAACCGCGCACTACATCAGCGAAACTCTGAAAGCACGTGGTCTGAAAGTCAGCCGTCTGGCACGAGGCGTTCCTGTTGGCGGCGAGCTTGAATACGTTGATGCTGGCACGATTGCCCGCGCCATGCTGGATCGGCGTACGACCTGAAGCAATCACAATGTCTGTGCTGATGCCACTGCCTTGTTCTGTTCGTGCGAGTGCACTGCATTGTTTCAGTGATTGTTTTTCTATCGATGTTGATGAATCTGTGAGGCGCAATCCAGACCCGGAAATCCATTAACTTTCTTTCTTCCCTGACTTCCTTTTACTTTCTTCCACCTCATGACACAAAATCGCAAGGGCCCTTTGGCAGGTATCAAAGTTCTTGAATTGGGCACTCTGATTGCAGGGCCTTTTTGCGCTCGCATGCTGGCAGAATTCGGTGCTGATGTGATTAAGGTTGAGTCGCCGGATGGTGGTGATCCTTTGCGTCAGTGGCGTGTATTAAAAGACGGGACTTCACTCTGGTGGAGTGTGCAGGCACGCAATAAAAAAAGTATCACCCTGAATATGAAAAGCGCGGAGGGGCAGGAGATCGCCCGTCGGCTTGCGCTGGATGCCGATATCATCATCGAAAATTATCGTCCAGGCGTGCTGGAAAAATGGCAGTTGGGCTATGAACAGTTGAAGGCGCTGAATCCGGCGACGATCATGGTGCGTTTGTCTGGTTATGGCCAGACTGGGCCAATGAAAGATCAACCTGGCTTTGGTGCTATCGGTGAATCTATGGGCGGCTTGCGTTACGTCTCCGGCCACGCTGACAGGCCGCCGGTGCGGGTGGGTATTTCTATCGGTGATTCTGTCGCCGCGTTGCACGGTGTCATTGGTGCGATGATGGCGTTGCGCCATCGTGATGTCACAGGTGGTCGCTGGAATGGAAAAAGCGGTGAACACAGTGTTGGCGGGCAGGGGCAGATGGTGGATGTTGCCTTGTATGAGTCGGTCTTTAATCTGATGGAATCGCTGGTACCGGAATTTGATGTTGCCGGTGTTGTGCGCGAACGTACCGGTGGTGCGTTGCCCGGCATTGTGCCATCGAATACCTATACCACTGGTGACGGCGAAAATATTGTGATCGCAGGCAATGGTGATGCGATTTTTCATCGCCTGATGAAGGCGATACAGCGCGAAGATCTGGCGCATGATCACGCGCTGGTACGGAATGACGGCCGCGTGCCGCGCACGGCGGAAATTGATGCAGCGATACAGGATTGGTGTGCGACACAGAATATCGATAGTGCCTTGCAAATACTGAAAGCGGCGGATGTGCCGGTCGGCAAAATATACTCGGTGCGCGATATGATGAATGATCCGCAATTTCAGGCGCGGCAGATGTTTGAGCAGCATCATTTCGCGGATGGCGAGGGAATTAAGTTGCCCGCGATTTCGCCTAAGTTATCAGAAACACCGGGACAAACCGCCTGGCTGGGCCCTGAGCTTGGTGAGCACAACGACGAGGTATTATCTGCGCTTGGTTACTCTGAGGCAGACATCGCAGAATTACAAAATAAAAAAATTATTTAAACGGAGATCGCAATGAATCGTCAGTTCTGGAAGCAGTTCCTGATTGCCCTGGTATTATTTTTATTGGGCTACTTCACGTTTAACAGCAAGTTGTTTGCGGCAGAGTTGCCGCCAGTTGCGAATATGGCTGTTGTCGGCTGAAATCTGAGAGCGTCAGAGTAAGAATTCATCAGAGAAAATCAGCCTGAATTTTAATCAATTAAAAACTCAGGCTGATCGCGTGGTCTTCTTTCTGTTTCTGACTTAGAGAATGTTTCGTCAGCTCAGCGTTTTGATATATTCGCGGAAGCCGGCCAGCAGCATTTCTATCGACATCGCGGCAAGTATTAAGCCCATCAGGCGTTCAAATGCCGTCATCACGTGAGCACCTAACACTCGTTGCATACGTTCTGCACTTAGTAAGACGATCAGCCAGACCACCGCCACGGCGGTCAGCGCGCCCAGATGCACCAGCATTTCCTGATTATTGTCAGATGAAAACAGCAGCACCGTTGCCAGTGCAGACGGACCCGCCAGCGCCGGAATGGCGAGCGGCACAATGAAGGGTTCGTGATTGTCCTCAGTGTCGCCAAAAATCCCGCCTTCCTGCGGAAATACCATACGCAATGCGATCAGGAACAGAATCACGCCGCCACCGATGCGGATGGAAATTTCTGATAATTGCAAGGCTGTCAGAAAATTTTTGCCGAAAAACATAAACAGCAGCAGCAAAATAAAGGCAATGCCGCATTCGCGTACGATCACGCGCCAACGCCGTTCTGGCGAAACGTGTGAGAGTGCGCTGACGAAAATCGGTACGTTGCCGAACGGGTCGGTAACGATGACCAGAAGGATCAGGGTTTGAAAAAAATCTTGTGCCATGAATTACATTTTCTATTGAATAGTGAAACCAGAATATTCTGATGGTTGCGACCTGTGTCGCTGCGGTAGTGATGACAGGAACTGGTGCTACAGATGGTCAGTGTTGATCAGTTTGCAGTGCCTTTTATGTTGAGTCGCAAGCTGAAGAGGCTCAATTTTCCTGTGCTTTGACTGTGGCTGTCAATCAAAGCAGCGGCTAGTCGGCGGTTTTGCCGGAAATAGAACTTTCGCACCAGAGCGATACAGCATAATTAGCGTTACTATTACTCCTCGGATAGGTGCATGCCTGTCTTTTATTTTTTTGAATGTGTCTGCTTCGTCTTGTACGGTAAAGACAAGCAGAGTTGCGCTGGATGGTATGAATCATGAGTGGAACAAAAGAACGCCCGGATACGCCTTGTGTGGCGGTGTGTTCCACGACCTTCGATGAAATTTGTCGCGGCTGCGGCCGCACTGTCACCGAAGTGGCGGACTGGGTGTTTATGAATGCAGAACAAAAAGAAGTCGTCTGGCAACGTATTTTGTCGCAAGGATATCCGCGAAGGAATAGCTGAGACGGCAACCGAGGCAAATTTATTGATCCTTGATCACTCTTAATTTAAAAAATAAAAAATACTGAAAATGGAGACCAGGTAATGTCAGACATCAAGAAAACAGGGCGTCGCCGCTTTATTTTAGGCGCAGCCGGTGCTGCTGGTGCTTTGCTTGTCGGTTGGGGGATCATGCCGCCGCGCCAGCGCTTGAATGCGGCGCATTCTTTGCCTGTGGTGAATGATGAAGTCGCACTCAATGGCTGGATAAAAATCGCCAAAGACGGTAGCGTCACTGTTGCCATGCATCGCAGCGAAATGGGGCAGGGTATACACACCGCGTTGCAAATGTTGGTGGCCGAAGAACTTGATGTCGCGATGGCGCAAGTCAAAACCATGCCAGCGCCCATCGATAAAATCTACGGCAATCTTTCTATGCTGGCCGATGGCCTGCCTTTTCATCCTGACGATCAAGGTGTGATCAAACAATTCGCTCAGTGGATGACATTGAAAACCGCGCGCGAACTGGGCCTGCAGGTAACGGGTGGGTCTTCCAGCGTCAAGGATGCGTGGTTGCCTATGCGTGAGGCGGGGGCGGCAGCGCGTGCGATGCTGATTGCCGCAGCGGCGAAAGAGTGGAACGTGCCTGCAGATCAGTGTACGACCGCGAATGGTATGGTGAAGCACGCATCCGGCAAGCAAAAGTCTTACGGTGAGCTGGCAGCCAGTGCAGCTGAAACTAAGCCTGCGCAGATACGGCTGAAAGCGCCTGCAGAATTTAAGCTGATCGGCCATCCCGAGCCGCGCACCGATGCCAAAGCTAAAGTGGATGGCAGTGCGCAGTTCGGGATCGATGCGCATCCGGCTGGAATGCTGTTCGCGGCACTGAAATTAAGCCCGGTCATCGGCGGCAAGATTAAACGCGTGGATCAGGCCCCGGTGCTGGCGATGCCTGGCGTCACGCATGTCGTCGATTTTTCCGCCGCCGTTGGCGAGGCCGGTGTTGCTGGTGTGGCTGTCGTCGCCAAAAACTATTGGACGGCGAAAACGGCCTTAGCCGCATTGCCGGTGGAGTGGGATGCCGGTGCGCATGCGCAGTTATCGACGGAGTCTGTATTCAAAGAGCTGGCAGAAAAACTCGATAGCGAATCTGGCTTCACTTATTACAAACAAGGTGATGCTGCTGCGATTTTGGCCGACTCTAAGGAAGTGGCTGTAGCTGGCACCTCGGTCGCAAAAACCATCAAGGCCGAATATCGTGCCCCGTTTCTTGCACACGCCACGATGGAGCCGATGAATTGCACGGCGCAACTGAAAGACGGCAAGCTGGATTTGTGGGTATCCACCCAGGTGCCAAGCATTGCCGTGGCGGTGGCCGCCAAAGCTGCGGGCATCGGTGCTGAACAGGTGCAGTTGCACATGTGTTTTCTGGGTGGTGGCTTTGGTCGCCGTTTAGAGGTGGATATGGTGGCGCAGGCGGTGGCGATTGCAAAGCAGACGCAGGGCTTGCCGGTCAAGCTGATCTGGAGCCGCGAAGAAGATATGGCGCATGATATGTATCGTCCGGCAGCGCTGGCGCGGTTTGCGGCGGCGCTTGACGATAAGGGTAAGGTACTGGCCTACGATAATAAATCGGCGTCTGGATCTATCATGCATCAGGTGCTGAAACGGACTTTTGGTTTGCCGGGGGCGGGGCCGGATAAGACGACGGCGGAAGGTGAATTTGATATGCCGTATCAAATTGCACATCAGAAAATTGCCCATGTGATTGTGCCTACGCCTGTGCCTGTCGGCTTCTGGCGTTCGGTCGGGCACTCGCATAATGCCTTTTTTAAAGAGAGTTTTATCGATGAGCTGGCGCATGCTGCGGGCGCTGATCCGGTGGATTTCCGGCGTGGTTTGCTGGCGAACCGGAAACGTCATCTGACGGTGCTCGATGCCGCGATGAATAAAGCGGGAAAGCCAGCCGAAGGTCGTGCGCATGGCGTCGCTTTGCATCAGTCATTCGGCAGTGTCGTCGCGGAAGTGGCCGAAGTCTCGGTGCAGAACGGACAAATCCGCGTACACCGGGTGGTCTGTGCGGTCGATTGCGGCATTGCCGTCAATCCCAATATCATTACGCAGCAGATGGAATCGGCAGTCATTTTTGGTCTGAGTGCGGCATTGTATGGCGAAGTGACGATCAAAGACGGCAAGGTCGTGCAGAGTAATTTTCACGATTACCCGGTGTTGCGCATCAACGAAGCGCCACAGATTGAGGTCGTGATTATTCCGAGTGCAGAGCCGCCTGAGGGCATCGGTGAACCGGGCGTGCCGCCAATTGCACCAGCGGTGGCGAATGCGGTATTTAAGCTGACAGGCCAGCGACTACGCAGTTTGCCGCTGAAACTGGCCTGAATGGCCTAAATATACTGGGGGGGAGTATTTATTTAGCCCCTTTGTTTATGCTGACATTAAGGTGGTTTTCAGAAAAACAGGGGGGAGTATAGTAAAAGTTCACTTTTTTTGTTATTTTTAAGTAACAAATAATCATGTTGTCATGTTCCCGCTTTATACTGCTTCGCTCCGGATGAGACGGGTAATCGCAAAGCAGATAATCAAGCTAATGCAGGGTGCCAGTGTTTTGGTGTTCAGGATTCCTTGGTTGTGCAGAGACCCTCTCAGAGCGGATTGACAGAATTAACCGAATTATTAGAATTTACCGAATTAATAGATAGGCTTATGTTTACTTCTCAATCGATTTCAGTTTTGCCAGCGGCATCTCGTCAATCCCGTCGTTCGCGTGGTTTTACGCTGATCGAAATTATGGTCGTGGTCGTGATTATGGGTATATTGGCGGCACTGGTCGTGCCTAAGCTGATGGGTCGTACCGATGATGCGCGTATCTCGGCGGCGAAGCAGGATATTTCTACCCTGATGTCGGCACTCAAGTTATATCGCCTCGACAATCAGCGCTATCCCACCACAGAACAGGGTTTGCAGGCCTTGATTACCAAGCCGACTTCCGGTCCTGCGGCGAACGGTTGGAAAACTGGTGGATACATCGATAAATTACCTAAAGACCCATGGGGTAGTCCGTATCAGTATCTGTCACCAGGCATTAAAGGTGAAGTCGATGTTTTCTCTCTCGGTGCGGATGGTCAGCCGGGTGGTGTTGAAAAAGATGCCGATATCGGCTCCTGGGATTTGTAAACTCTGCATCGTTTCCCACTCATGACACTGCGAAGCAGGCAGCACGGCTTTACACTACTCGAATTGCTGGTAGTGATGGTGATCGCCGGTCTGATGCTGGGCGCGGTCGCGTTTAACGCGATGCCGAGTCCACGTCAGCGCGTCGAACAAGACGCGAATCGCATTGCCTTGCTGTTGCAACTGGCGCGGGATGAGGCCATTCTGCGCAATTTGCCAGTCGCATTTGAAGCGGATCAGTACGGCTACCGTTTTCAGGTACGCGAAGACCGGGTCTGGTTGCCGCTGCGCGATGACATGTTGCGTGATCGCGCATTTGAAATTTCTCCGGTAGAACTGAGTATGGAGCCGCCAAGCAATCAGGCGGCAGCGGTGCGGGTTGTGTTTGGCCGCGAGCCTGTCGATAAGCCTTTTATTATCACTTTACGTGTGCCGGATGGCAGTGTGCGTATCCGCGCCGATGGCGTCGGACATTTTTCCGTGGAATGAGATGCGTCTGAAACTCCCTCGTCACGCTGGTTTTACCTTGCTGGAAGTGCTGGTAGCGCTGGTCATCGTTGGTACTGCGCTGGGCGCGAGCCTGCGTGCGGTCGGCAGCCTGACGCAAAACAGCAATGACCTGCGCATTTCGCTGATGGCGACGTGGTCAGCGGAAAACCGCTTGTCGCAAATCCGTCTGGCGCGCGAATGGCCTTCACTGGGGGAACGTACGTTTGAATGTCCGCAGGCTGATTTAAAACTGACCTGCGAAGAACATGTGATCGCGACACCGAATCCCTCATTTCGGCGCGTCGAAGTCTTCGTTTATGAAACAGATAAACCCGCACGACGCATTATTAAGCTGACTCAGGTGGTGCCGAATGCATTGTAATCGCCGATCAGCCGCAATGCGCGGTTTTACCCTGATTGAATTGCTGGTGGCGATCACGATACTCGCCATTGTTGCCGTGCTTGGCTGGCGCGGTCTGGACGGTATTGTGCGCGCGCGTGTTGCCTTGAATGCGGAAATGGCGCAGACACGCGGTATTCAGTTGGCATTTGCCCAGATAGAAAATGACTGCGCGCATCTGATGGATGCGAACTTGCTGCAAGGACGCAGCGTATTGCGTGCGGCGGGCAGCAAGCTGATGTTGATACGCTCGGTACTGGAAGATAATCAGCCGCTGCGTTTTCAGGTGATTGTGTATAGCGTGGTCGATGGCAAACTGGGGCGGCGTGAACTGATGCCGACCCGTGAAATTGCGGCATTGGAAAACGATTGGCAAAGTGCCGCTGCTGATACCGATGTAACGCCGGTTATACAGTTGCAGACCGATGTGACATCGCTGGCGATGCGCACCTGGACGCAGGGCGAGACTGGCTGGCGGATCGACGGCACTGATATACAAAACGCTGCGACGGATGGTGCCGCAAAGAATCCCGCGATCAAGAGTGCGAAACTGGCCGGACTGGAAGTGTCCATGCAAGTGCAGGGGCGCGAAGCACCGATGACAAAAGTATTTTTGCTGGGGGCAAGCTGATGCAGATTGCCTTTCATCATTCCCGGCAACGTGGCGTCGCTGTTGTGACCGCACTGTTGCTGACGACGCTGGCGATCACGATTGTTGCCAGCCTGTTCTGGCAGCAACAGGTGCAGGTGCGTTCGATAGAAAATCAGCGCATGCAGTTGCAAAAGAAATGGATATTGCGTGGCGCGATCGACTGGGCAAGGCTGATCCTGCGCGAAGATAAAAAACAGAGCAATGTCGATCATCTGGGTGAGCCATGGGCGGTCAGACTCGAAGATACGCGCCTGGATCAGTATGTTGAAAATGGTCGGGCCGACACCGATGCCAGCGATGCCAGTTTGTCCGGGCAAGTGATCGATGCGCAGTCTTTATATAACTTAAATAATCTGGCGACGGACGGCGTCGTGGATGGCCGTGAAACCGCCGTCTTTGCGCGCTTGCTGACGAATTTGCGTTTCTCCGGTGATCTGGCGCAGCGCACTGCCAGCGCGATTGCGCAAAGCCAGCCGAAAGCGGTGGTACCGAAAGGTGCACCGGACAGCGCACCCGCCAGTGCGCCTGCCAATTCTGGCGGTAATGTAAAAACTACATCGGAAGACGCGCAAGCTGCAGTACAATTCCTGCGGTTTACACAGGTCGATGATTTGTTGTCCATCCCGGGGTATACGCCAGAGATGGTGAATAAATTGCGTTCGTATGTGATCGCCTTGCCCCGCAAATCCGTTATCACGACGATTAATCTGAACACGGCTCCCGCCGAGGTGTTGGCGGCGCGGATAGAGGGCATGAGTTTATCGGATGCGGCAATGGTGGTTGCCAGCCGCGATCGTGCTTATATCAGAAATTTTGCCGATTTTGAGTCGCATTTTCCTGATAAGGCAAAAATGACTTCTAATAAAGAGGTCGATACCTCAACCAATTATTTTGTGGTGAACGGTAAGGTTAAAATGAACCGCTCGCTGATGGATGTCAGCGCATTGATAGAGCGGGCAGAGGACGCATCGACGACGGTGCTTTGGGTAAGAGACAACTAAATTACATGGCAAGTACACTCACTATTTCTTTACCCTCGCGGGTGGCTGCTCAGAGCAGCCCGGACTGGTTTTCGCAGACATTTCCGTTCGCCTTATTTTCGGCAGAAGGCAATATATTGCAGCAGGGTCTGCAAACGCTGACAGAGTTACGCGCCTTGTCGGTCGGTGCCCGCCAGCTCCATTTACTGCTGGCCGCCAGTGATGTCAGTTTACTCGCGATTAAAGTGCCGCCCATGTCGGCAGCGAAATTCAAAACTGCGTTACCGAATCTGCTCGAGGAACAACTGACTTCCGACCCTGCCGATGTGGCGCTGGTAGCGACACCGGTGCTGAATGGTGAGGCAACGGTTGCCGTCGCAGACCGGGCTTGGCTGGAAACGATTGCAGCGAAGGTCAAAGACTGGCCAGTCAAGAAAATCGCCGCATTTCCATCGCAACTCGCACTGACGTTGCCGGGTCAGGAAAATCACGCTGCAGCGTTGATTGAAAACCGGGATGGCGTGCTGGCGCTGACGATCCGGCAATCTGAATTGCAAGGCATGGGCCTCAATCTGGCCGAGACTGAGCGTGATAGTGCAATTGCCATGCTGAATTTGCTGGCACCGGAAACCAATGTCGAATTGTATGTTGGCGTTAATGAAGTCGAGCAATATCAGGCACTGTTGCAGACACTGGCGCTGAACGAGCGTTGTCAGGTGCGGGCAATCAGCTGGCAAAACAGAGTTGGCGGCATCAGTCTGAAAACACTGGATCTGATGTCAGATGTCGGCGCGGTTCATAAACCATCAATCGACTGGTCATTGTGGCGCTGGCCTTTGCGTTTGCTGGCAGTGATGGTGATACTGAATATCGCTGCCTTAAACATGGAATGGTTCACTCTGAAACGTGAAGCCAGAAATTTAAGCGCAGCTTTGATGCAGACGTATAAAAACAGCTTTCCTAAAGAGACGACAATCCCCGATCCTTTAGTGCAGATGCGGCAAAAAGTGGATTTGGCGAAACGCTTGTCCGGTCAGTTTGCACCGAATGATTTTGCTGTGATGGCGGCGCAGTTTAGCCAGGTGTGGGAACGTGTGATGCTTGGCAAACCAGCCGACGTGGTGTCGGTGGAATATAAAGATCGCGGCTTGAATGTCAAAGTGAAATCGCCGGGGCAGATCCCGCTGGATCAGCTGCGCGGCGCACTGGCGGAACAGTCTATGCGTATGGAAGCCACACCCGATGGGATATTGCATATCACCATGGGAGGAAAAAACTGATGAAGAAGCAATTGACGCAAGAGTTTGCGCTGTTCTGGGAACAACGCGATGCGCGCGAGCGCCGTATGCTGAGCATTGCCGCTGCGGTGATTTTGCTGGCGCTGGTGTATCAGATTTTTCTTGATCCGGCGTTATCGGGGCGGACTAAATTGTTGAAACAGATTCCTGTTTTGCGCCAGCAAGTTGCCGAGATCAGCGCGCTCAGCGTACAGCAATCCAAACTGGCGGCGGGTTTGTCGCAGATGACTGAGCCCGTTACCCGTGAAAGTGTAGAGGCATCGCTGGCGACACGCGGCATTAAGGCGCAAACACTCAGCGTGACGGATGATATCGTGCGCCTGCAAATTCAGACGGTCGCCTATGCGAATATCATGGAGTGGCTGATGGAAACGCAAAAATCTTCGCGTTTGACCGTTGAGGAAGCGCGTTTTACCGCCTTGCCAGAACCGGCGCAGGTGAACGTCAGCCTGACATTGAAACAGCAACGCGGTGGACTTTGAATTATGGCGGTAAAGTCAGCAGCGGGATCTTGGGTTTGGATTTTGACTGGCATCGTCAGTATCACGTTATCCGTCTTGTTTTTTTTGCCTGCCAGTTGGCTTGGTGCTTTACTGGAAAAGCAAACGCAGGGGCGACTCAGTCTTGGTGACGTGCAAGGTTCGTTCTGGCGTGGCTCGGCGTTTGTCGGCGTTGCTTCCGGTGTCAGTGGCCCGGTGACGCCTTTGTTTGCAGGGCGCTTTGCGTGGAAAATTTCACCGCTGATCTTGCTGGCACAAGTCGAAGCTGAGCTGGATAATCCTGAATCGCTGTCGGCCATCGTCAAGATACAGGGTAATTTTTCAGAGTTGCAGGTGAGTCCGGCAAGTTTGCTGTTGCCGACAGAGCGGCTGGAAGGACTGGGGGCTCCGCTGAATACGATAGGGCCTACCGGGAAATTGCGGATGTCGTGGAATAATTTACGCTTTGCCCGGGATGCTGGCAGACTGAACGGATATGGGCAGTTGCAGCTGGAATTGTCGGAAATGGCATCGCGTCTGTCGCCGGTCAAACCTTTGGGTAGCTACAACATGGCGTTTGATTTACACGGCGCAAATGCCGATCTGCATCTGAATACCTTAAAAGGGCCGATGATGTTGGCCGGCAGCGGTACATTAAACGGAGGCCATTTCCAGTTTTCGGGCAAAGCCTGGGCAGAAGAAGGGCAGCAGGCAAGATTGGCAAATTTATTGAATTTGCTGGGGCAGCGCCGTAAGGACGGCGATCAGGATGTCATCGCTTTAGAGTTTAAATAGTTCAAATGAAAAAATATCCATTAAAAAACAAGGCAGCTATGATCAGCAATTCCTTACGCAAACCGATGCGTCACTTGTCCGTCATGACAGGGGCGGCAGTATTGAGTGCCGGTTGTCTCATCAGCTCTTCTGTGTTGGCACAAACACCAGCTCAAAATACGGCGGATTTAAATTTTGTCGGTGCCGATATTGAATCTGTTGTTAAAGCGATTGGTCATTACACAGGATCGACTTTCATCATCGATCCACGGGTGAAAGGTCAGGTCACGTTAGTCTCGGAAAAACCGCTGACAAAAGAACAGGCGTTCAAGCTGCTGACGTCGACATTGCGTCTGCAAGGGTATGCGGTTGTGTATGCAGATGGCTATTACAAAGTGGTGCCGGAATCTGACGCCAAGCTGCAACCAGGTCCTACGCAGTCTGTGCAGAATGAGAAAGGTGAATCGGTCAGAGGCGATCAGGTGGCAACGCAGATTTACCGTCTGAATTATGAGTCAGCGACCAATGTCGTGACGATTTTGCGGCCATTGATTTCGCCTAATAATACGATTAATGCGAATCCGGGTAATAACTCGGTGGTGATTACCGATTACGCCGATAACTTAAAACGTCTGAATAAAATTATTGCGTCTTTAGATGTTCCCGCGACGGTGGATATGGATGTGATTCCTATCAAACACGCGATGGCGAGTGATATCGCCGCACTGGTGAGTAAACTCAGCGATAACGGCGCTGCGACGGAAGGTGGACGTGCAGTCTTGCTGGCCGATCCGCGCACCAATTCCGTTTTGTTGCGCGCCCCTTCGGCAGCGCGTGCAAATCTGGTTAAAGAGCTGATTGCCAAACTGGATCAGCCAACGGCATTGCCTGGTAATGTGCATGTGGTTTATCTCAAAAATGCCGAGGCGGTGAAGCTGGCGCAGACTTTGCGTTCCATTATTTCCGGCGATACCAGCGCCTTACCTGCCAGTACCGGTTTGTCGAATACAGGCAGCGCTGCGAATGGAACGAATAGCCCGCTGACGTCTAATTCCTCTACAGGTACAAGTAATACCGGTGTCACTGGCGGGTTGCCGCAATCGTCCGGCAGCAGCTCTGCATCGGGTAATTCCAGTGGTGCAGCCGGCTTCATTCAGGCCGATGCGGCAACGAATACATTGATCATTACGGCGAGCGAAGCAGTGTATAAAAACCTGCGTTCCGTGATTGATCAGTTAGATGCACGACGTGCGCAGGTGTATGTCGAGGCGCTGATCGTTGAAATCAGTGCAGATAAAGCGAATGAATTCGGCGTGCAATGGCTGGGGTTGTCTGGCGATAGTAATAGCAATTATCGTGTTGGTGGCGGCACTGCATTTACGACAACTGGAAATAACATACTCAGTCTTGCCACAGCAGCGACGCCGACACCAGGCAATGGTTTGTCTATCGGTGTGTTCAAGCAGATCAACGGTAAACTGGGTTTGGGGGCTGTGGCGCATATCCTCAATAGCAGCGGCAATGCAAATATCTTGTCGATGCCGAATCTGGTCACGCTGGACAATGAAGAAGCAAAAATTGTAGTTGGTAAAAACGTGCCTTTCATTACCGGCCAGTTCACCACTTCTGCTTCGACAGGCACGGCTGGTGTGAATCCTTTCCAGACCATAGAACGTAAGGAAGTTGGTCTGAAACTGACTGTCAAACCGCAAATTTCCGAAGGCGGTACGGTGAAGCTGGCGATCTATCAGGAAAGCTCAAGTATTGACGAATCTGCGACGGTGACCTCGTCAGGCCTGATTACCAAACAACGTTCCATTTCCACCAATGTGCTGGTTGAAGATGGGCAGATTCTGGCGCTGGGTGGCCTGATGGAAGACAGTACTTCTGACTCCGTTGAAAAGGTGACGGGTCTGGCGGATATTCCTGTTATAGGTAATTTGTTTAAGTATCAGACGGCCAAGCGCGGCAAAACTAATCTGATGGTATTTTTGCGCCCGACGGTGATACGTAATGCAGATCAGAGCAACAGTGTTTCTGTTGATCGCTACGACTATATGCGTACGCAAATCGCACCAAATAAGGATGGGGTACCGGCTGCGCAGTTGCCTGAGATGGAAAAAGGCAAGCTGATGTCGACGTTGACTTCGCTACCGTCAGATAAGCCGAAGTCCGGCGGTCAGGAAAGCAAGTAAGCCATGATGGAGAATCGCTTATTGCCATACGGGTTTGCGCGGGATTTTTCTGTGTTGGCCAGCCGCGACAATGCTGTCGCAGGGGCACCGGTAGAGTTATCCGTATCGAATAAAACCAGCCCTGCTGCGATCGCTGAGGTCGGGCGTAAATTTGGCACGATCAAGCTGAATATGCTTAGCCACGATGCGCTGAGTGACCTGATTGCCAAAGCGTATGCAGGCTCCGGCGGCGATGCTGCTGATGTTGTCGGCGAGGTGGAGTCCGACCTTGATCTGGCGAAGCTGATGCTGGATATGCCAGCGATAGAAGACTTACTGGAATCGGCTGACGATGCACCCGTCATTCGTATGATTAATGCTCTGTTGACGCAGGCATTACGTGATGGCGCCTCCGATATTCACATAGAACCGTTTGAACAGATTTCAGTCGTGCGTTTTCGTATCGATGGATCGTTACGGGACGTCGTTCGGCCGCGTAAAGCAATTCATGCTTCCCTGATCTCACGTATTAAGATCATGGCGCAACTGGATATCGCAGAAAAGCGTTTGCCTCAGGATGGGCGCATCACATTGCGGATTGGCGGTAAGCCCGTTGATGTGCGTGTCTCGACTTTGCCGACCGGTCATGGTGAGCGTGCCGTGTTACGTTTACTGGATAAGGAAGCCGGGCGTTTGGATCTGAGTAATCTTGGCATGAGTCCGGATGTTCTTGAAAATTTTGATAAGCTGATCGCGCAGCCGCACGGCATCGTCCTGGTTACCGGGCCGACTGGTTCAGGTAAAACGACGACGCTGTATGCTGCGCTATCTCGCGTCAATGCCGGCACAACCAATATTCTGACAGTCGAAGATCCGATTGAATATGAATTGGCCGGTGTTGGGCAAACGCAGGTCAATGCGAAGATAGACATGACGTTTGCCAAAGCGCTGCGCGCTATTTTGCGCCAGGATCCGGATGTGATCATGATCGGTGAGATCCGTGATCTGGAAACAGCGCAGATTGCAGTACAAGCCTCATTGACAGGCCATCTGGTTCTGGCGACTTTACATACGAATGATTCTTCTGCCGCAGTGACCCGTTTGCTGGATATGGGGATAGAACCTTTCTTGTTGTCCTCGTCATTGCTGGGCGTCGTCGCACAACGTCTGGTACGCAAACTTTGTACGCATTGCCGTCGTGAAGAGGGTGGGCAATGGCATGCGACCGGCTGTGAACACTGCGGCCATACTGGTTATCAGGGGCGCGTCGGTGTGTATGAATTGTTGCAGACGACGGAAGACATCCGTGCGCAGATTCACCATCAGGCATCGGAGGCAGAAATCCGGCTTGCCGCTCAGCATAATGGTATGAGAACCATGCGCGAAGATGGCGATCGCTGGGTGAAGAGTGGCGTGACAACGCCTGAAGAATTATTGCGCGTCACTAAGGAATAATTACCGTGCCGGCATTTCGATATGAAGCGATAGATAGTCATGGCAGTAGCAGTACCGGTGTGTTAAACGCCGATAGTGCGAGAGCGGCGCGCAGTGATTTGCGAGCACAGGGTCTTGTTCCTGTGTCGGTTGAGGCTATCAATAACAATGCTGACGGCGGTGCCCGTCAGCGACGCTCTTTTTTCTCCGAGCGCTTATCCAGCGTGGAGCTGGCTTTATTTACCCGCCAGCTTGCCAGTTTGCTGGAAGCAGGATTGCCGCTCGAACAGTCATTAACAGCATTGCTGGAACAATCTGAGCGTACCTTTATCCGCGACATCATTGCTTCTGTGCGCTCAGAGGTAATGGCTGGCGCCGCCTTATCTGATGCACTGAAACAGCATCCGGATGATTTTGCCGATATCTATTGCGCTCTGGTGGCGTCAGGCGAACAAATTGGTCATCTGGCGCGTGTTTTGTCGCGTCTGGCCGATTACATCGAACGTCGTAACGCGCTGGTGCAGAAGGTGAAGCTGGCTTTTACTTATCCGGCGATTGTGACGGTCGTGGCATTTGCGATTGTGATTTTCTTGCTGACGTATGTGGTGCCGCAAATTGTTTCTGTGTTTGCGAACACCAAACAAAAACTGCCGCTGCTGACCGTGTTGATGCTGGCCGTCTCAGATTTTGTGCGGGTGTATGGTTGGCTGGTTGCTTTGCTTGGTATTGCGGTTTTTTCAGTTTGGCGTCTTGCGTTGAAAAATCCCGAAATAAAAATGCGCTGGCATCAGTGGTTGTTGACGGCACCCGTTTATGGCAAGTTTGAGCGCAGTTTAAACACGTCCAGGTTTGCCAGCACGCTGGCGATTACGACAGGTTCGGGCGTGCCGATTTTACGTGCCCTGCAAACGAGCCGGGAGACCTTATCGAATGTCGCAATGCGCGCTCAGGTCGAGGATGCTACGGCAAGTGTCCGTGAGGGCGTCAGTCTGGCACGGGCATTGTCTGCGCATAAATATTTCCCACCTATGCTGATTCATATGATACGCGCAGGCGAAGTCACGGGTGAGCTGCCTGCTATGCTGGAACGTGCATCGAATGCGCAGGAGCAGGATCTGGAACGCAGGGCGCTGACGATCGCCGGTTTGCTGGAGCCTGTACTCATACTCGCAATGGGCGCGGTGGTTTTGCTGATCGTGTTGGCAGTCCTGATGCCTATTATTGAAATTAATCAGCTGGTACGCTGACAAGGATAGAAATGAAGCGTTTACCTCTTTTGTGTAGTGTGATTGCATTTGCATTATTGTGCGTGACTGTCAGTTTCTGGGGCTTGCGTATTTTTAATCCACAGAACCGTAGTGTTGCTGCACCAACTCAGCAGAACAGCATAGAGCCTGGTTCTGGGCAGTGGGGCAGCTTGTTCGGTGCTGCGCCCGCAAGTCAGATGGCAGCCAGCAATTATCAATTGAAAGGTGTGATCATCGCAAAGCGATCAGCAGAAAGTCTGGCGATTGTCAGTGCCAATGGCAAACCTGCGCAGTCAGTCGCGATTGAGATGCAGATTGCGCCCGGTGTTGTATTGAAGGAAGTGCACGAGCAGTATGTGCTGATTTCAGATAACGGCGTGGTTCGTCGAGTCGATCTGCTACAAAATGCGGTCGTGAATATCGCAGCAAATCCGGTTCGTCCTCCGCCAACCGAGATTATCGGCATTAACCCTGTGGCACCGGTGGCATTTCCTGCGCATCAGGCGCAGCCGGTTCCGCCGGGCGGTCCGGCACCGGTTCCGAGTCCGGTTGTCACTCCGGGGCTTTCTACCGCCTCGTTGCCTGCAGTGATGCCTGGCATACCTGGTGCTGCACAATGACTGTACGCAGTCCCGACAATTTACCAGCGCAGATTACCGATTGCATACAACTCGCCCATCCATCCTGGCATCCTGCGATATTGAATGGTTTACAGGCGATGCATGCAGCAGATGCCACATATTTTTCGCGCTTATGCTCGACTGAATTTTTACCGACGGAAGGGCGTTTGTTTGCAGCGTTTCAACAACCGTTAAATGAAGTTCGCTATGTGTTGATCGGTGAGGGACCTTATCCGCGCGCTGATAGTGCAACTGGTGTTTGTTTTATGGATGGTGCGGTCGACAGTCTGTGGGCTGAAGATGGTTCTGGCTTATCTAAAAAAGTCAATCGTGCGACGTCGTTACGCAACTTTATGAAAATGCTGCTGGTCGCTACCGGCGATCTCAATCAGGAGCATACGAGTGGTGATGTGATGAAAACTGTTGCCACCTCTGCTTTGAATGATGGTGCAAGGTTTATCCGGAAACTCGCTGATTTGCAACAAAATATGCACAAGCATGGCTTTCTGCTACTGAATGCGACGCTGGTTTTTCGTGATAACGTGGCACCGGTCAAGGATGGCAAATCCTGGCAGCCGTTTTTACAAGCCATTTTTGCCAGTTTACTGAGGCAGAAGTCTTCTACATCTCTGCCATCCCTTGTTTTGTGGGGAAAAATTGCAGAACAGTTGAAGCGGATTCCGGAAACGGCGCACTTTCCGCAAATCCTTGCAGAACACCCGTATAACCTGAGTTTTATCAAAAACAAAGAGATGCAGGATTTTTTTCGTCCTATGCAATTACTACATAATTGCTCAAAGGAAAATTTTTGTTAGAAGCATGCGCTTATTGTGGCGTAGTTCTTGCCTTTGTAGAATAATCTAAGCTTGGGTTTTTACAGGCTTCACGTCGTCAGTTATCGCTTCCACTCGTTTCTTTATGCTAAAAAAAATTAAAACATCTGAATTGAGAGTGGGTATGTTTGTCACTGAGTTATGCGGCTCATGGATAGATACGCCATTCTGGAAAAAATCGTTTCTTCTCTCTGATTCCGCGGAATTGCTGGAGATCCAGAAATCAAAGATACAGGAAGCGTGGATAGACACAAGCAAAGGCCTTGATGTTCTTCAAGCCGAGCCCGAAGCAAAGCAAGAACCTGAACCTGTCGTCGAAACCGTTGTCGTAAAACAGCCAGTTCCAAGGCAGACAGCACCGGTTTCTATGGCAGAGGAGATCGACAGAGCATCCTTGATTGTGAATAAATCGCGTGCGGCGGTCTTTTCTATGTTCAGTGAAGCTCGGATGGGAAAAGCCGTTGACGTCGGTAATGCGCAGGAAATGGTCGAGGAAATTGCCGACTCGGTGATGCGTAATCCCGGTGCTCTGATTGGCCTTGCGAGACTGAAAACCAAGGACGATTACACCTACATGCATTCGGTTGCGGTCTGTGCGTTGATGGTCGCGTTGGGCAAGCAATTAGGCTTAAGTGATGTGGACACCCGTGAGGCAGGGCTGGCAGGCTTGTTGCATGATATTGGTAAGATGGGCATTGACCCTGACATCCTGAATAAGCCAGGTAAGTTGACTGATGCGGAATTTGTCTCTGTCAAAGAGCATCCGGCGGCTGGATACAAAATGCTGCTGGAGGCAAATGGCGTCAGTCAGGTTGCGCTCGATGTGTGTTTGCATCATCACGAAAAAATGGATGGCAGCGGCTACCCGGATCGTCTGAAAGGTGAAGAAATCAGCCTGTTTGCGCGGATGGGAGCGGTGTGTGATGTGTATGATGCGATCACCTCAGACCGTCCATACAAACAAGGTTGGTGTCCTGCAGAATCTTTACGGAAAATGGCCGAGTGGAGTAAGGGCCATTTCGATGAAAAAGTATTCCAGGCATTTGTAAAGAGTATAGGCATCTATCCTGTAGGTACTCTGGTGCGGATGGAGTCCGGGCGACTCGGCGTCGTTGTTGAACAACAGGTCGGCAAGTCTTTGTTATCGCCCAAAGTCAGGGTGTTTTTTTCTGTCAAATCTATGGGTTATATCGTTCCTGAGTTGCTGGATCTGGCTGGTCCGGGCTTGCAAGATAAAATTGTCGCAAGAGAAGATGCATCGAAGTGGGGGTTAAAAGACATCAATCGCTATTGGCTTGGTGATGCTGCTCCACATTGACTTGTACGGTTTCATTTGATTCGATATAAAAAAACTCCACGGCATAGCGTGGAGTTTTTTTCAATAACGCGTGATGCATTATCTTTCTGGTTGTATCACTACTTTACCGGTCACTTTGCGGGCTGCGATATCGTTCAACGCGTTGGCTGTTTCGTTCAATGCATATCGGGCAGAAATATGGGGCTTGATTTTGCCCTCCCTCAGCCAGCCTATCATTTCGCTCATTGCCGCCATATTGGCTTTGGGTTCGCGCTTGGCAAATTCACCCCAAAACACACCGACCAGAGATGCGCCTTTTAACAGGGCGAGATTCAGTGGTAATTTCGGAATCTCACCATTTGCAAAACCGACGACCAGATAACGTCCACGCCAAGCGATAGAGCGGAATGCAGGCTCAGCGTAGATGCCGCCAACCGGGTCATATATCACGTCCGGTCCTTTGCCTCCGGTCGCGTTTTTGATCGCCTCACGTAGATCAGTGTTGCTGTAATTAATCGTCATATCGGCGCCATGTTGGCGGCAGATGTCGAGTTTTTCATCTGTTGACGCTGCTGCAATGACTTTGGCACCGATCGCTTTTCCGATCTCAATCGCAGCCAGTCCGACGCCACCTGCAGCACCCAGTACCAACATGGTTTCATCCGCTTTCAGTTGCGCTCTGTCAACAACCGCATGATGTGATGTGCCATAAGTCAGCGTGATTGCAGCAGCTATATCAAAATCCATTCCTTCCGGCATAGGAATAACAGCGTTGGCGGGCGCTAAAACTTGTTGGGCAAACGCCCCTTGACCGATAAAGGCAATTACCTTGTCACCAGTCTTGATATGTTTTACACCCTCACCGACAGCGTAAACAATTCCGGACAACTCGCTGCCCGGCGTAAACGGTAGTTCAGGTTTGAACTGATATTTGTTTTGTATGATGAGGAAGTCAGGGAAGTTAACACCAGCGGCCTTGACGGCAATCGCCACCTCTCCGGCTCCGGGTGTCAGGTCCGGGAGTTCGATTACTTCCAAGGTGTCCGGGGTGCCCCAGGTTTTACATACAACGGCTTTCATATGAAGTCTCCAGTTTTAAAAATAGTACGACCGTTTAATTTTTTTGATTATGCCGTAAAAATTGATGACAGGAGGAATTTGTTTTTCCGCATCAGGTAGAATGTGGCTTATGAAAATCTTAATTAGTAATGATGATGGTTATCTTGCCCCTGGCATCGTTGCTCTGGCGGAAGCGCTGATGCCTTTTGCCGAGATTACGGTTGTTGCGCCAGACAGCAACCGCTCCGGTACTTCGAATGCCTTAACGCTGGACAGACCGTTGTCGGTGCAACGGGCAGCAAACGGCTTTTATTTTGTGAACGGTACTCCCTCCGACTGCGTGCATATCGCATTAACGGCGATTATGACTGAACGACCTGATTTGATTGTTTCAGGCGTCAATCAGGGACAAAACATGGGCGACGACACTTTGTATTCCGGTACAGTGGCCGCGGCTACTGAGGGATACTTATTTGGAATTCCCGCAATCGCGTTTTCTCAGGTGCATAAGGGGTGGCAGCATCTGGATGCGGCGGCGGCAGTGGCTGCTGAATTGGTTCTGCGCGGGTTTCCTGAGTTGCCTTCACCTTATTTGCTGAACGTGAATATTCCTAATCTACCCAAGAGTGACATAAAAGGAATACGCCGGGCGCGCCTCGGGAAGCGACACAGTTCTGAGCCCGTTATTCCGATGAGAGATCCGCACGGACGTGATATTTACTGGATAGGACCACCAGGAGGTGTTCTTGACGGTGGTAAGGGAACTGATTTTGACGTGACATCGAAAAATTACGTGTCCGTCACACCTTTGCAAGTTGATTTAACCAATACGCGACAATTGGACATGCTGGCCATGAACATTCAATGACAACGAAAGAAAAGCGTTTCCCTCTCTCCTTATCGTCGGTTGTTGATCAACGTGAGGCAGGGCGTGGCGATCGTTCAGGTCGCAGTGCATCGACGCAGACGGCAACGCAAAATGCAAGGCAGGGTGCTAATCTGGCTGCCCGCATAAGCTCTGCGGAAAACGGTGGGAAAAAAGCACCTGAACAAGCTGTGCCGTTCGCCAGTCCTTTGGTTTCTGATGGCGTCCGACGTGCAATGGTTGCAAGGGTGGCGCAGCAGGGAGTCAGTGATACTCTGGTTTTAGCAGCATTACAAGCGATTCCCCGGCACATGTTTCTGGACTCCGGTCTCGCCAGTCAGGCGTATGTTGATGCGTCGCTTCCTATTGGTCATCATCAGACTATTTCGCAGCCATACATTGTTGGCCGGATGTTGGAGATTTTGCGGAACGGAGCAGCTCTTGATAAAGTGCTGGAAATAGGAACCGGATGTGGTTATCAGGCCGCAGTGTTGTCGCTAATAGCGAAAGATGTTTATTCTGTTGAGCGTATCAAGGCCTTGCACGAATTGGCGAAAAATAATCTGCGGCCAATGCGCATTGCGAATATCCGTTTGCATTATGGTGATGGCATGTTAGGTATGCCTCAGGTTGCCCCGTTTGACGGTATCATATTGGCTGCTGCCGGCTTGGAAGTGCCTCACGCCTTACTGACGCAACTGAAAATCGGTGGGCGCTTGATTGCGCCAGTCGGTGATCGGCATCAGGTTTTACAGCTAATCGAGCGTGTTTCAGTAAATGACTGGAACAGCACTATGGTAGAAAATTGTCACTTCGTTCCTTTGCGCTCCGGAGTCATTTGAGGTCGTGGCACAAGATCGTAATTCACCTGTAAATTTGTAATGAGAATGAACAAAATAAAAAGCCTGAAAAATTTAATGGCGTTGGGATGCGTCGCTTCGCTTCTGGCAGCGTGTAGCTCGACGCCGAATAAAGCGCCAGTGGTTGAGCGCGGTATGTCCTCGTCCAACGAGGTTTATGTGCCTCCACCAGCGCCTAAACAGGTGGTTAAACCAGTTGAATCCGCGCGCGGGAATTATGTGGTCAAGCGCGGTGATACTTTGTACCGAATCGCTTTAGATCATGGGCAGAGTTACAGTGATCTGGTCGTCTGGAATAATCTGAAAAATCCGAATGACATCAAGGTGGATCAGGTGTTGCGGGTTGCGCCTCCTGAAATCAATGGAGCACAGCCAGTGGCAATCGCATCCTCGTCCTCAATTGAGGTGAAGCCGCTGTCTGCAGGTTCGAGTGGGACCAAGATGACACCTAAGGGAGATAAACGTCCATATTCAGAAAGCAATCTTGCGGAGCTTCAGAAGCCAGAAGGTAGTGGAGTTGCACCCGTCAAAACTGAAGTTGCAGTAGTAAAGCCGCAAGAAAGATCTGCAGAGAGTGCTGCAGATGTTGATGCGGTTGACTGGATGTGGCCAGTTGATGGCAAGCTGTTAGCCGGGTTTGACGATAAGAATAAAGGCTTCGATATTGCTGGGCGTATGGGGCAGGATATTTTCGCAGCTGGCGCTGGTAAAGTGATGTATGCCGGTAGTGGTATCCGTGGCTATGGAAATTTAGTGATTGTGAAGCATAACAACAGCTTGTTGTCAGCGTATGCACATAACAAGACAATTCTTGTCAAAGAGGGGCAGTCCATCACTAAAGGGCAAAAAATAGCTGAGATGGGGAACTCGGATAGCGATGGCGTTAAGTTGCACTTTGAAATACGCTTGCAGGGAAAGCCGGTTGATCCATCACGTTATTTGCCTGCGCGCTAGATTTATTTTGTCTGGTTTTATTGGTGATTTGTTTAAAGAGTGTTGTTGGTAATGTTTTTTTGTTGAGGTTGGTCATTTCTTAAAGTTGTCCGTTTCGTATACATATTTTATTCAGATGGAAATCTATGCAAAAAAATACGATCGACCGCAAGTTAAATGTCGCCGCACACGAAGACGCTGAAATCACTCCTGAAGATTATCTGGATAATGCTGAGACAGGTATTGTTTTGGATGTCGAAGTAAGTGACGATGTTGATGAGCCCAATGGGCGCGAAGTCGATCCCATTTCTTTGATTGTCGCGCCTATCGATGAGCTCAAGACTGTACTGGCGAGTGAATTATCTACTGACACTACCCAGTATTATCTGAATCAAATCGGCACTCGCCCCTTATTTAACTCTGCGGAGGAGCTGCATTTTGCGACGCTGGCAAAACAAGGAGATTTCGACGCCAGACAGAAAATGATAGAGCACAATCTCAGGCTGGTCGTCTCGATTGCCAAGCATTACATTAATCGCGGTGTTGCTCTGCTCGATATGATAGAGGAGGGGAATCTCGGTTTAATGCATGCAATTGACAAATTCGAACCTGAGCGTGGTTTTCGTTTCTCTACCTACGCAACCTGGTGGATACGTCAAAGTATAGAGCGGGCAATTATGAATCAGGCGCGGACCATTCGCTTACCAGTTCATGTAGTTCGTGAGCTGAATCAGATTCTTCGGGCAAAGTATCACCTTGAGTCACGTCAGAGTGATGGCCGCGAGGCAAAAGCTGAGGATATCGGATTACTGGTCGATCGGCCAGCGGATGAAGTGCAGGATATCCTTGCATTGTCTGAACATGCAACTTCTCTTGACATGCCTTTGGATAATGACCCGCAATCTAGCTTGATGGATTTGTTGCCAGGCGATAGTGATACGGCTCCTGATGCTCTGGCTGAGCATCATGAAATGACCATACTTGTCAGAGACTGGCTTTCGCGGCTGTCCGATAAGCAGCGTATAGTCGTTATCCGGCGTTTTGGGCTGGATAATGATGATCCGGCCACTCTGGAAGCTCTGGCTGATGAAATGGGTATCACAAGAGAACGTGTTCGTCAGATTCAGCAAGAAGCCTTGATTAAGTTGAAGCGCTCATTTTCATCGCGCGGACTGGGGCGGGATTCTTTGCTGTGACGGGTATTCGTTCTGGATATTCTGCACTTTAGTTGTTTATTGCTAGGGTAGAGTCTCTCACTTCTTTTATAATTCCGCTTTTGAAATCGATCATTAACATGGCGCAGCTGTTTTTCGCGCCGACATTCCCATGAATAAAATTGAAATACGTGCTTTTGATATGGACGCGCGTGGCGTCGGGCATTTGCAAAATGAAGATGGTACGCAAGGTAAAGTTATTTTTGTCGAGGGTGCGTTGCCAGGTGAGACGGTTACTTTTAGTAGCTATAAAAAGAAACCAAGCTGGGAAGTGGCGACGCTGACGGATGTCGTTCACGCATCTTCTCAACGTATTCAGCCTAAGTGTGAATTTTTTGGCACTTGCGGCGGATGCTCGATGCAGCATCTGGAGCCGGATGCGCAGGTGGCGATGAAACAACGCATTTTGGAAGATAATCTCTGGCATATCGGAAAAGTAAAAGCTGAGACAATGCTGCGCCCAATTTATGGGCCCACCTGGGGATATAGGTACCGTGCCAGATTATCGGTTCGTCATGTCATTAAAAAAAATAAGGTGCTGGTTGGTTTTCACGAAAAAAAATCCCGCTATGTGGCTGATATGGAAACCTGTCAGATACTGCCACCACATGTTTCTGCAATGCTGGTGCCGTTGCGCTCACTGATTGCCTCGTTGTCGATTATTGAATCCTTGCCGCAAATTGAATTGGCGATAGGCGAGGGTGTGACCGCAATGGTGCTGCGCATCATGGAGCCGCTGACTCCGGACGATGAAGTGAAGTTAAAAGCGTTTGCAGATGAGCATAGTGTTCAATGGTGGTTGCAGACGAAAGGGCCGGATACTGCTGTGCCTTACTACCCGGCGGAAAGTGATTTGCATTATTTGCTGCCAGAATTTGGCGTTAAGATGCCTTTCAAGCCGACGGATTTTACGCAGGTGAATCATCACATTAATCGCGTATTGGTGGCACGCGCTTTGCGTTTGCTGGATGTGCAGAAAGATGAGCGTATTGCAGATCTTTTTTGTGGATTAGGTAATTTCACGCTGCCGATAGCAACGATGGCAAGAGAGGTGGTTGGCATTGAAGGTAGTACTGCTCTGACTGAGCGTGCTCTTGAAAATGCAGTGCATAATGGCTTGGCGGAGAAAACCTCGTTCAGTACGCGGAACTTGTTTGAGGTGACGGCGGACGATTTGATTGCCTTGGGCAAGTTTGATCGCTTCCTGATTGATCCGCCGCGTGACGGTGCCATGGCTCTTTGTCAGGCCTTGATTGATTTGACCGAGAAAAAACCTGAATTAAAACCGAAACGACTTGTCTATGTTTCGTGTAGTCCATCCACGCTGGCCCGGGATGCAGGTATGCTGGTAGGAAATGCAGGGTACAAGCTGAGTTATGCTGGCGTGGTGAACATGTTTCCGCATACCTCGCATGTCGAATCAATGGCGGTATTTGATCTGATTAACTAAGTCAGATTGCGTTGACGTGAAGCATTTGGCTTTGGCTTACTCTAAAGACATGTTCTGCCAAGTGTTTCATGCTAAAATCGAAGGTTAGATGAATTCTTGAGTTTTTGTCTTAACCCTTTCTTTTTATTGGAGTTTTTGATGGCTATCGAACGTACATTGTCTATTATTAAACCTGACGCAGTTGCGAAAAACGTAATTGGTCAAATTGTCAGCCGTTTTGAAAACGCAGGTCTGAAAGTTGTTGCTGCTCGCCTGACTCAATTGTCCCGCGCTGAAGCAGAAGGCTTTTACGCTGTTCATGCAGCACGTCCATTCTTCAAAGATCTGGTTGACTTCATGATCTCCGGCCCTGTATTCGTGCAAGTTCTGGAAGGCGAAGGCGCGATTCTGAAAAACCGTGATCTGATGGGCGCAACTGATCCTAAGAAAGCAGAAAAAGGTACTATTCGTGCTGATTTCGCTGAGTCTATCGATGCCAATGCAGTGCACGGTTCTGATGCTGCTGAAACAGCTGCAGTTGAAATCGCTTACTTCTTCCCAGCATTAAACGTGTATTCACGTTAATTTGAAGTAGATTGATTAGTAATTAGAAATTATCTCCCTGCGCCACAAAATGTTGTGGTGCGGGGTGTAAGAAAGAAAAACGCATGACGGCACTCATTAATTTATTGGATTTAGATCCTGCGCAGCTCACTGCATATTGCGGCGAGTTGGGTGAGAAGCCGTTCCGTGCAAAGCAGTTGCAACGCTGGATCCATCAGTTTGGCGCGAGTACGTTTGATGAGATGACTGATCTTGCGAAGTCTTTGCGAGAAAAGTTGGCAACCAGAGCGGTTATTGCTGCTCCCTCAGTAATTAGTGATCACACTTCTTCTGATGGTACCCGTAAGTGGTTGGTTGATGTAGGACAGGGGAATGCTGTTGAAACAGTGTTTATTCCTGAAGAGAATCGTGGGACCTTGTGTATCTCGACGCAAGCGGGATGTGCGGTGAATTGCCGCTTTTGTTCCACTGGTAAGCAAGGATTTAATCGTAATCTGACTGTAGGGGAAATCATCGGTCAGTTATGGATGGCAGAGTTTGAGTTAAGAAAAACTAAAGGCATAATTCCTGGTCCAAAAGGTGAGCGTCAGATCACGAATGTGGTGATGATGGGGATGGGGGAGCCGCTGTTAAACTTCGAGCCCACGGTCGCCGCGTTGCGTTTAATGCTGGACGACAATGCGTATGGCTTGTCCCGTCGGCGTGTTACGGTGTCGACCAGTGGTGTTGTTCCTATGATGGATAAGTTGTCGCAGGAGTGCCCGGTTGCACTGGCAGTTTCTTTGCATGCCTCGAATGACGTGCTGCGCGACAGTTTGATACCGTTAAATAAAAAATACCCGTTAAGTGAGTTGATGGCGGCGTGCAAACGTTATCTGGAATTTGCGCCGAGAGATTTCATCACCTTTGAATATTGCATGTTGGATGGCGTCAATGATACGGATCAGCATGCACGGGAGCTGATTCAATTGGTTAAAAATGTGCCTTGTAAGTTTAATCTGATTCCGTTTAATCCATTTCCGGAGTCGGGGCTGAAGCGTTCTGCCAATCCACGGATTAAAGCATTTGCACAGGTGTTGATGGATGCTGGTATCGTCACAACGACACGTAAAACGCGGGGTGATGATATTGATGCAGCATGTGGTCAGTTGGCGGGTGATGTAAAGGATAGGACGCGTGTGCAGGAGCGCATGCAAAAAATGGCGGAATATCAAAAGAAGTTTGGCGAAAATTTTGGCAAGATCGTGGAGATCACACAGTGAAAATTTTTGAATTTGGCTCTCGTGCAAAACAGGTATTGCTCCTTTCTCTGGTTTTGTCTATTTCTGCTTGTGCGTCCAGGCATTTGGATGCGCGTGTCGACGAGTCCGCTGTCTCAGCGGAAAAGCTTGAACTGCAGAAGCGTGCATCCATCAGGATGCAATTGGCTGTTGGCTATTATCAGCAAGGACAGCACAAAGTTGCATTGGAAGAGATCAGGCAGGCGTTATTGATTTATCCGGATATGGTTGATGCCTACGCTGTTCGTGCCGTTATTTTTATGGATACGGGTGAAAAGCAACTGGCGGAAGATAATTTTTTGCAGGCACTGAAGCTATCTCCTGGTAATGTCGATGTGGAGAATAATTATGGCTGGTTTCTTTGTCAGAATGGTCGCGAAAAACAGGGCTTGGCTTATCTTGATCGCGTTATAAATAATCCTGCATATGCCAATTTAGGCAAAACTTATAACAATGCGGGTCTTTGTAGTCTGAGGATGAAGGACTCGCCTCGCGCTGAGAAATATTTCATCGAGGGGTTTAAGCAAGATCCCTCAAATCCGGGTATTAATGCAAATCTCGCCAAAATTCTGTATGACCGTGGTGAATATGGTCAGGCTCGTTTTTACATCAACAGAGTAATTAAGTTTGATGTATTAACTGCAGATGTTTTGTGGCTTGCAATTAAAATTGAAAAGCGACTCGGAGATGAGGCTGCAATGACTGGCTATGCGACGCAATTGCGCCGGCGTCATCCGGGTTCGCGTGAATTTGGCCTTTTGCAGCGGGGATCTTTTGATGAGTGATGTGGGATTGAGTCCAGCGTCAGAGGTGCTGCCTTCTGGAAGTGAGTCTAAGCCTGTGCTAAGTGTTGTTCAGACTGCCGGTGGTCTGTTATCTGCAGCTCGCACTTTGGCCGGTCTGAGCGTTGAGCAGGTAGCTGGACAGCTGAAATTGTCTCCTCGTCAGATTATTGCGTTAGAAAATAATGCTTTTGAACAGTTGCCAAAGTTAGTGATTGTGCGGGGATTTGTACGTTCCTACGCTAAGCTGCTTAAACTGGATCCTGCCGAGCTTATTGCTTGTTTGCCTGATGAGCAAACCGGGCAAGCGCTGGATGCTGGTCTGCAACCTACGCTGGCAACTCCTTTTCAGGAATCGCGCTCGCCATTTTTGGGAAGAAGTGAAAATAATAATCGCAAATATTTGATAGCTGCCGCCTTTTTTGCGGTGGCTGCATTGTTATTTGTGTCGTATCAATATGTCGAACAATCCTCTTATGTGAAGGCCTTTTTCGCGAGACCATCTGTTCAGGTTGATGCTCTGTCTGTTTCGGCAAGTTCTGTAGATGCAGTTTCTGCATCTGTGCCCGTTGTTGAAAAAGTCAATTCTGTTTCAGCGCCGTCTTCTGCGGTTACCGAGATTGCCAATAGTGCGGATGCTGAACGCAGTGAGCCTGCTAAAACCTTAGTCGAAGTGACATCTACCAGTCATCCCGCTGCTGCCGTAGCTACATCCAATACAGCTGAGAATGCGCCTTTGGTTCAACCTGTTGCTGCAGGTAATGATAAGTTGCGGCTGAAGTTTCGCCAGGATTCGTGGGTACAGGTTAAAAAAGAAAATGGCACAGTTCTCACTTCACATTTGGCAAAAGCGGGGACTGAAGAAGTGTTTGAGGTGAAAGAAACCTTGCAACTGAGATTGGGCAACGCCGCGGGTGTTGATGCGTCGCTTCGTGGTAATGCAATGGATATCACAACCGGCAAAGACTCGAATGTCGTTAATTTGATTGTCAAGTAAGTATGGAGTCTCTTTTGTCCGAAATTTTGTCTGGTCCTCGCCAGAGGCGTCTTAGCCGTGCGGCAAGCATCGTCTACGGAAAGCGCAAAGTTTTAATCGGCGGTGACGCGCCGGTTGTTGTGCAATCAATGACAAATACAGATACTGCCGATGTAATTGCGACCGCAATTCAGATCAAGGATCTGGCGCGGGCGGGTTCTGAGTTGGTCCGTATCACTGTCAATAATTCTGAGGCGGCTGCGGCGGTTCCGGCAATTCGCGAACAACTCGACAAAATGGAGGTTGATGTTCCTCTTGTCGGTGATTTTCATTATAACGGCCATACCTTGCTACAGGATTTTCCTGAGTGTGCGCAAGCCTTGTCGAAGTATCGAATTAATCCGGGTAATGTAGGTCAGGGGGCAAAGCGGGAATCTCAGTTTGCTCAGATGATAGAGTTGGCCTGCCGCTATGATAAACCGGTTCGTATCGGTGTTAACTGGGGTAGTCTGGATCAAACCCTGTTGGCAAGAATTATGGATGAGAATGCTCGCCGTTCCGTACCTTGGACTGCGCAATCTGTCATGTATGAAGCGTTGATTACGTCTGCGATAGAAAATGCGCAGCGCGCAGAGGAACTGGGGCTGGCTGGGGATAAAATTATCTTATCGTGCAAGGTTTCTGGTGTGCAGGATCTGATTGCGGTGTACCGTGAACTTTCGACACGCTGCGAATACCCTTTACACTTGGGTTTGACCGAGGCAGGAATGGGAAGTAAAGGGATCGTTGCTTCCACCGCTGCGCTCTCGGTATTGTTGCAAGAGGGGATTGGCGACACCATACGTATATCGTTGACTCCCGAGCCTGGAGGAGACCGTTGCCGTGAGGTGATTGTGGGTCAGGAAATTTTGCAGACCATGGGGTTGCGAAAATTCACGCCGATGGTGATTGCTTGTCCTGGTTGTGGTCGCACGACTTCCACGGTATTTCAGGAATTGGCAGACGATATTCAGACTTTCTTGCGTGAGCAGATGCCTGCCTGGAAGAAGCAGTACCCTGGCGTTGAGAGTATGAATGTTGCTGTCATGGGATGTATCGTGAATGGTCCTGGTGAGTCAAAACACGCAAATATCGGTATCAGTCTTCCGGGTACAGGTGAGTCGCCAGCTGCACCAGTGTTTATTGATGGTGTAAAAGCGATGACATTGCGTGGAGATAGAATTGCTGAAGAATTTCAGGCAATTGTGCTGAACTATGTCGCAAAACGTTATGCACCAACAGTAGTTGAATAATTGAACTGAGTTTCTTATGTCAGAAAATAAAAAAATAGAAAAAATAGTCGGTGTTAAGGGAATGAATGATTTGCTCCCTGACGATTCCGCACTCTGGGAACTATTCGAAAATACGGTTCACTCGGTATTAAAGAGCTATGGATTTCAACAGGTTCGTACACCGATAGTTGAGCCTACTCCGCTGTTTGCCCGCGGACTTGGTGAGGTGACAGATATCGTCGAAAAAGAAATGTATTCATTTGAAGACTCGATGAATGGCGATAAGCTGACGTTGCGCCCAGAAGGAACTGCGGGTGTGGTGCGTGCAGCAATTGAGCACAATCTTGTTTATGATGGCCCTAAGCGTCTTTGGTATGCGGGTCCTATGTTCCGCCATGAAAAGCCTCAGCGTGGACGCTATCGTCAGTTTCATCAGGTAGGTGCTGAGGCCTTGGGTTTTAGTGGGCCAGATATTGATGCTGAATTGATTATGCTGTGTCAGCGGCTCTGGGATGATCTCGGTTTGCAGAATGTGCGTCTTGAGTTAAATTCGATTGGTGATGCAAACGAGCGAAATTTGCACCGTGCAGCGTTAATCAGTTATTTTGAGAGTCACTCTGATATTCTCGATGCGGAAGCGAAGCGTCGCTTGCATAGCAATCCACTGCGGATACTTGATACAAAAAATCCAGCGATGCAAGAAATGGTTAATGCTGCGCCAAAACTGTTGGATTATCTCGGTGCTGAGTCGCTGGCTCACTTTGATGGAGTACAAAAAATACTGCGTCACAATAGTATTCCGTTCACGATTAATCCGCGTCTTGTAAGAGGTATGGATTATTACAATCGCACTGTTTTTGAATGGGTGACAGACGAGTTGGGGTCACAGGGAACGGTGTGTGCTGGTGGACGCTATGATACTTTATTCTCAACTTTTGGTGGAAAGCCAACTCCCGCGTGTGGTTTTGCAATGGGGATTGAACGACTGATTGAATTGATGAAGGTTGCTGGCGATGTTCATCAGCCTTCCTTGTGTGATGTTTATCTGGTTCACCAGACTGATGAGGGACAAATGCAGTCTTTGGTTCTTGGTGAGCGATTACGCGATGCCGGGCTTGATGTTGTGCTACATTGCGCAACCGCGACCGGGGTTGGTAGTTTTAAATCGCAAATGAAGAAGGCAGACGCCAGTGGTTGCGCATACGCGGTGATTATTGGTGAAGACGAGGTTGCCAATAATAATGTCAGTATAAAATCCATGCGATCCGATATTGCTGAAAATAATCAAATCAGTGTTCCGTTTGATGCTGCGGTAGATTATCTGGTTGATCAGATCGCAGGCACTGGTGATGACAGCTCTTGCTGCGATGACCCGAATCATATTCATATTAACCATTAATCTTATAAAAACATGGCATACGATCTCGAAGAACAAGAGCAACTCGCAACACTGAAAGCAACATGGAAGCAATATGGTAATTTGATTACCTGGGTTTTGATCATCGCGCTTGCTGCCTATGCAGGATGGATGCAATGGAATAACTATCAAACGAATCAGGCGGGGCAAGCCTCACAGTTATATGAAGAGTTGCAGAAGTCTGTAACAGCAAAAGATGTGGCAAAGATTCAGCGCGCTGTGGGTGACTTAAAAGAGAAGTTTCCGGCGACGTCGTACGCTTCGATGGCCGCATTGGTGTCAGCTAAAACATCGTTTGATGCAAATGATTTGAAGTCTGCTAAAAGTCAGCTCCAGTGGGTAATTGACTCTGGTAAAGGCGACGAGTACAAGGCTTTAGCGAAGATACGTCTGGCTGGTATTTTGTTGGATGAAAAATTATTTGATGAAGCGTTGAAACAGTTGTCAGGTGAATTTCCGCCTGAGCTGCAAGCAGATGTTGCTGACAGAAAAGGCGATATTTTCGTTGCGCAGGCTAAATTGGACGACGCTAGAAAGTCCTACCAGGTTGCATTGGACAAGGCGACAGAAAAAAATTCAGTAAAACAATTAATTCAAATTAAATTGGATGCGATTGGTGGATCTGTTGAGTCAGTAAGCAAATAACAGGAGTGTTTATGCATTTTTCTGCCAAAATAATTTCGGCGGCTGCATTGTGTGTTTTGGCAGGATGTTCTTCGTGGAATCCATTCTCCTCAAAATCTGAAAAAAATGTACCGGCAGCATTGTTAGAGATAAAACCGACTCTTTCTGTTAAACAGTTATGGTCCGTTCAGGTCGGTTCGGCTCAAAACTACGTGTTCTCGCCGGCAATTGTTGGGCAGCAGCTCTATGTTGCTGCCGCTGATGGAACCTTGCTGAAGATTGATGCGGCCAGTGGACGTGCAGACTGGCGTATTAACGCTGGCGTGCGTTTGACGGGCGGTGTCGGAGCGAATGCCAGAACGGTCGTCGTTGCAGGTGATAAGGGTGGTTTGTTTGCTTTCGATAATGAAGGCAAGCTGCGTTGGAAAAATCAGGATTCCACAGAAATTTTATCAGCCCCGGCATTATCTGATAGTTTAGTTGTTGTTCGTAGCATTGATAATAAAATTAGCGCATATGACGTTGAAACCGGCGCCCGTAAATGGGTGGTTGAGCGTACTTTGCCCGCTTTAACGTTACGTGCGTTCCCAGGTTTGGTCGTTGCAGGTGATCAGGTGATCATCGCTTTGCCAGGTGGGCGTATGGCAGCTTTATCTCTCGCCAATGGCAGCTTGCGCTGGGAAGCCGTGGTTGGAGAGCCAAAAGGTGCGACTGAACTTGAGCGTGTTGCGGATGTTTCAGGATTTCCTGCGATCATTGGGCGTGATGTTTGCGCCAGTGCTTATCAGGGGCGGGTCGGTTGCTTCGATCTGAATACAGGCGCTGTTCGTTGGGTAAAGAAATTATCCAGTGAGGTTGGTGTCGGTGTCGATGAGCGTTTTGTCTTTGCTGCAGATGTTGGTGGTGCTGTGACTGCTTATAATCGTGAGTCAGGTTCTAGTGCTTGGAAAAATGATAAGCTTGCCAATCGGCGCTTGTCAGCACCTGTTTCTTTCGGTCGCTCTGTTGTCGTGGGTGATCTGGCAGGTTACGTGCATTTTCTCTCCAGAGAAGATGGTTCTTTCATCGGTAGGTTGCCTACTGATGGTAGTCAGATTTTAGCTGCGCCTGTTGTGGTTGGCTCAAATTTGATTGTTCAAACAAAATCAGGATTAGTGGTTGCTATCGCAACTGAGTAATATTAAATGAAGCCGGTTATTGCACTTATAGGTCGACCAAATGTCGGCAAATCCACGCTGTTCAATCGGCTTACCCGTTCACGTGATGCCTTGGTGGCTGATTTGCCAGGGCTTACTCGTGATCGTCATTATGGCGAGGGACGTATTGGTGAGCGACCTTTTCTGGTAATTGATACTGGTGGCTTTGAGCCAGTAGCGAAAGAAGGTATCTTGCATGAGATGGCAAAGCAGACCAAGCAGGCAGTTGCTGAAGCTGATGTCATTATTTTTATCGTTGATGGACGTCAGGGTTTGACGCCGCACGACAAAACGATCACAGATTTTTTACGTAAGTCTGGTCGTTCGGTGATGTTGGTTGTCAATAAAGCCGAAGGTATGAAGTATTCTTCAGTAACAGCAGATTTTTACGAGCTTGGACTTGGTGATCCGTATGTGATCTCAGCCGCCCATGGGGATGGTGTCGTTGATCTTGTAGAAGAATCGCTCGATATTGCATTTGCACAGCGACCACCAGAATCGGAGCCAGCTGAGGATGCGGTTAAAGGTATCCGGATTGCTATTGTTGGGCGCCCGAATGTCGGTAAGTCAACCTTGGTGAACACCTTGCTTGGCGAAGATCGTGTGATTGCCTTTGATATGCCAGGGACAACGCGGGATTCAATTGAGATTCCGTTTGAGAGGGATGGTAAGCATTATTCCTTAATCGATACTGCTGGTATTCGCCGGCGCGGTAAGGTTTTTGAGGCTATTGAGAAATTTTCAGTGGTCAAAACCCTGCAATCTGTTTCTGAAGCGAACGTCGTTCTTTTATTGCTGGATGCGCAGCAGGATATTTCTGAGCAAGACGCGCATATTGCTGGGTTCATTCTCGAGTCAGGCCGAGCCTTGGTTGTCGGTGTGAATAAATGGGATGGCTTGCAAAGTGATCGACGAGATGAAATTAAAATGGACATTGAGCGGAAGTTGAATTTCCTCACCTTTGCAAAATTCCATTTCATCTCAGCCCTGAAATCGACAGGCATCGGCCCGTTAATGAAGTCGATAGATTCTGCTTACGCTGCTGCGATGGCGAATTTATCAACGCCGAAATTGACTCGTGCTCTGATTGAGGCGGTTGAGCATCAGCAACCGAAGCGCAAAGGTTCGATCAGGCCAAAATTACGTTATGCTCACCAGGGCGGACAAAATCCGCCTATCATTGTGATTCACGGTAATGCGCTGGACGCCGTCGGTGATGTATATAAACGTTATCTGGAGAAGCATTTCAGGGAAACGTTTTCATTGGTGGGAACTCCTTTGAGAATAGAAATGCGCTCCGGTAAAAATCCGTTTGATAAAACGAAGTAATTAGTTTTCACGGTTTTGTATGACGCAGTATTTCTGCGAATTGAACTAAAAAACATTACAGATATCTGTAATTTCGGATGGATTGCTTGAAAAATACAAGATAATCCCAAACTCCTGATCACAACAACACAATGGAGCTGTCATGAGCAACAAAGGGCAACTGTTACAAGACCCGTTTCTGAACGCGCTGCGTAAAGAACATATTCCAGTATCTATCTACCTGGTGAATGGTATTAAGTTACAGGGACATATTGAATCTTTCGATCAGTATGTCGTGTTGCTGAGAAATACCGTTACGCAAATGGTATATAAACACGCTATCTCCACTGTTGTGCCTGCGCGCGCTGTGAGTATTAATTCTGAAACTGAGGCTGAGTAATTTTTGGCTCCTGATAATTTGGATACATGTCTTTAAATATGCGCGCCGCTTTGGTCGGTGTTGATTTCGGCAAAGATGGTTTTGCTGATAGTCTTGAAGAGCTTTCACTGCTGGCACAGTCTGCCGGAGCGGATGTTGTAACGACAATCACCTGCAAAAGATCAGGGCCGGATGCCGCATTGTTTATCGGCTCTGGCAAGGCTGATGAGGTGCTTGCTGCTGTTGCTGATTCTGAGCTTGATTTGGTCATTTTTAATCACGCTTTATCTCCGGCTCAACAAAGAAATCTTGAGCGTCGTCTCAAAACTCGCGTGATTGATCGTACTAGTCTCATTCTTGATATTTTTGCCCAGAGGGCGAAGAGTCACGAGGGAAAGGTTCAAGTCGAGTTGGCACAGCTGCAGCATCTTGCGACGCGCTTAATTCGTGGCTGGACTCACCTTGAGCGGCAAAAAGGTGGTATTGGTTTGCGCGGGCCGGGTGAGACTCAGTTAGAGACGGATCGGCGTCTTCTGGGAGAGCGAGTCAAAATGCTCAAGGCGAAGCTGGATAAGCTGCGTCAGCAGCGGGAAACTCAGCGGCGCTCACGTGATCGCAGTAAAACCTTTTCGGTTTCATTGGTCGGTTACACAAATGCTGGTAAGTCGACACTGTTTAATGCTCTGACGAAGGCTGGTGCCTACGCTGCAAATCAATTGTTTGCGACGTTGGATACGACATCGAGACGCCTCTATCTCGGCGAGGCTGGAAATGTTGTTATCTCAGATACGGTTGGATTTATCCGTGAATTACCGCATCAACTGGTAGCGGCATTTCGTGCAACGCTTGAAGAGACTATTCACGCTGATTTGCTCGTGCACATAGTTGATGCAAACAGCCCCGTCAGGACAGAGCAGATTTTTCAGGTCAATCAGGTGTTGAAAGAGATTGGCGCTGACCATATTCCGCAGTTGATTGTGTTTAATAAGATTGATCTGGCGGGTCTGGAACCATCAGTTGCCCTGAATGAATATGGTAAAATTGACCGGATTTTTTTGAGTGCCCGTACCGGCGTCGGACTAAGTCTGTTACGCGACGCAATCGCTGATTTCGCTTCTGTTAAAGCGCAACAAATGTCAGATGAAAAATTGACTTCTCAATTCGATGACGTTCGTTTTAATCTCCAGTAGTTCGAAAATTACTCATTGGATATCTAAAGAATGATTGGTTCATTTCTAAAAAAAATTGGTGTTACGTTATCGCTGAATGATCCTCAGTGGGGACGTGGATCAAAAAATAATCAGGATGGCAAGAAGTCACCGGAAACCCCTCCTGACCTCGATCAGGTCTGGAAAGATTTGAATCAGCGTTTATCCCGTTTCTTAGGACAAAAAAGCGGCGGCGGTGATGGTGGCGGAGGGTTTAATCCTGACTCATCCACTACCCGATTTGGTATCGGTGCGATTGTTTTTGTCTTTGTTTTTGTCTGGCTGGTAAGCGGTATTTTTATTGTCCAGGAAGGGCAGAATGCTGTTGTCACGACCTTTGGGAAGTATAGTCACGTGAATGGCGCGGGTATGAATTGGCGCTGGCCTTATCCGATTCAGAATCACGAAATTGTGAATGTGTCACAGGTTCGTACTATCGAAGTCGGCTATCGTTCAAATGTGAAAAATAAGCAGGCGCATGAATCTTTAATGCTGACTGATGACGAGAATATTGTCGATATCCAGTTCGCAGTTCAATACAAATTGAAAAGTGCCGCTGAGTGGCTTTATAACAACCGGGATCAGGATGAAATGATCCGACAGGTCGCGGAAACTGCGATTCGTGAAATTGTCGGTAAAAGTAAAATGGATTTCGTCCTTTACGAGGGTCGGGAAAAAGTTGCAATGGATGTTGGCGCACTGATGCAGCAGATACTGACCCGTTATAAGGCAGGCGTTCAGATCGCGAATATCACTATGCAAGGCGTTCAGCCACCGGAACAGGTGCAGGCAGCATTCGATGACGCAGTAAAGGCGGGACAGGATAAAGAGCGGCAAAAAAATGAAGGTCAGGCCTATGCTAATGACGTGATTCCAAAGGCGCGTGGTGAGGCTTCCCGTACCTTGCAAGAGGCTGAAGGTTACAAGTCACGAATTGTGGCGAATGCTGAGGGGAATGCCTCTCGCTTTAAGCAGGTATTGAGTGAATATCAGAAGGCGCCGGCAGTCACCAGGGATAGGATGTATCTCGAAACAATGCAGCAGATTTTTACCAGTACGAGTAAAGTTTTGATGGATACAAAACAAAGCAACAACATGATCTATCTGCCGATTGATAAAATGATTTCCCAAGAAGCAAATAGTGTTAAACCAGCTGTTGTACAGCCTGTTGCTCCAACGACTGCAGAACAAATTCCATCTGTGGAGATGCGTTACAATAAAGATGGGCGTGCCAGAGATACTCGTGATTCACGTGACAGAGAGGTGCGCTGATGAATAAGCTGATTTCATTTTTTCTGGCTGTAATCGCAGCACTTTTAGTCGCCTATTCGACAATTTTTATTGTTGATCAGAAGTCGCATGCGATTGTGTTCGCGTTTGGAGAGGTCAAGTCGGTAATCAGCGAACCCGGCTTGCATTTCAAATTACCTCCGCCATTCCAAAACGTTTTGTTGCTTGATAAACGGATTCTGACGATTGATTCAGCTGAGGCAGATCGCTTCATTACAGCGGAAAAGAAAAACATTCTTGTCGATTCCTATGTTAAATGGCAGATTACTGAACCGAAGCTGTATTACGTGAGCTTCAGCGGTGATGAGCGCCGGGCAAAAGATCGCTTGTCTCAGATCGTAAAAGCGGCACTGAACGACGAAATTACAAAGCGGACTGTGCGTGAAGTGATTTCAGGCGAGCGCGGCAAAGTAATGGAGGCGATCAAAAGCAAAGTTACTGACGAAGCTAAACAAATTGGTGTTGATATTATCGATGTCCGTTTGAAGCGGGTTGATTATGTTGAGCAGATTAATAATTCGGTTTATGACCGCATGAAATCAGAGCGTTTGCGTGTTGCGAATGAGCTTCGCTCTACAGGTTCGGCTGAGTCGGAGAAAATCAGGGCTGACGCAGACCGGCAGAGAGTTGTGATACTTGCTGAGGCTTACCGTGAAGCTGAGCAAATGCGCGGTGAAGGTGATGCAGAGGCGTCGCGGATTTATGCGCAGGCATTTGGACAAAATCCTGAGTTTTATAAATTTTACAGAAGTCTGGAGGCTTACCGGGCCAGCTTCAAAACTAAGAGTGACGTCGTTGTCGTTGATCCTAGTTCTGAATTTTTCAAATATTTTAAAGCTCCCGGCAGTTCTGTTAATGGTGGCTCGGCAGCAAAGTCTAAGTAATACTTATATATTTTGATCAAACAGCGATCTACGCCAGCTTTGGCGCAGGTCGCTGTTTGCCGGATGAGCCCAATAAAGTTCATTCTCTCGTTTTCTTAATTTTTGATTGTTTTTCATGCCGAACTGGCTCTTACCTGAAAATATCGCTGACGTCTTGCCCTCTGAGGCCCGCAAGATTGAAGACTTGCGTCGTGTTTTTCTAGATCATTTCCGTTTGTATGGTTATGAATTAGTTATGCCTCCTTTGCTGGAATATATCGAATCACTCTTGACCGGTGCAGGTCAGGATATGAATCTACGTACTTTCAAGCTAGTTGATCAGATATCTGGTCGTACGATGGGTGTGCGTGCAGACATGACTACTCAGGTGGCACGTATTGATGCCCATCTTTTAAACCGCAGTTCGGTGACTCGCCTATGCTACGCTGGCAACGTCTTGCACACTAAGCCATCAGGGTTACATGCAACGCGTGAACCGATTCAGATCGGTGCTGAAATATACGGACATGCAGGACTCGAGGCGGATGCAGAGATTCAGGAGCTGGTGATTGCCTGTTTAAGGCTGGCTGGCATTGAGCAAGTGCGCCTGGATTTGTGTCACGTGGGTGTGTTGCGTGCAATACTCGAAACAGATCCACTTGCGAAGCAACAAGAGAATATTTTGTTTGCTCTGTTAGAGTCCAAGGATATTCCGAGTATAAAAAGTGTCAGTGAAGGTTTTTCTCCCGAGGTCAGGCGTGCTTTGCAGGTCTTGCCAACTTTGTATGGTGATG
This sequence comes from Cognatundibacterium aquatile, assembly GCF_014699135.1. Classification (GTDB taxonomy): domain Bacteria; phylum Pseudomonadota; class Gammaproteobacteria; order Burkholderiales; family Burkholderiaceae_D; genus Undibacterium; species Undibacterium aquatile. The sequence continues at coordinate 595,193 of NZ_JACOFT010000002.1, read as the reverse complement.
TGTCTGTCATTACTAGGGCAAGAAAAGAGCTACCTAATCTGGGTGGTGTCATGTCTGCGTTATCTGAGCTTGAGTATCTTGCTAATTTGGTTGGTAACGACAAGGTAACAATAGATCTGGCAGACCTGCGGGGTTATCACTATCACAGTGGTGTTATGTTCAGTGCGTTTGTTCCAGGTTTGCCTAATGCCGTTGCGCGTGGTGGGCGTTACGATCACGTGGGTGAGGCTTTTGGGCGCTCCAGGCCTGCAACGGGTTTTTCTTTGGATTTACGCGAATTGGCACGTCTGATGCCTGTTGCCGAGAGAAAAGGGGCGATCCGTGCTCCTTGGAGTCGTGATGCAGGTTTGTTGTCGAAAATTGCAGCGTTACGTAGTGAAGGGGAGGTGGTGATTCAAAATCTCCCTGGGCATGAGAATGAACAAGATGAATTTGACTGCAATCGTGTGGTCGTATTCGATGGTGAACAATGGATTCTTCAAAATGTAGGTTGAGTAATGTCAAACAATAAAATTGCAAAAAATGTCGTTGTCATTGGTACCCAGTGGGGCGACGAGGGTAAGGGAAAGATTGTTGACTGGCTGACGGATCATGCTCAAGGTGTGGTTCGGTTTCAAGGTGGCCACAATGCAGGTCATACGCTGGTGATAGGTGGGCAAAAGACTGCGTTGCAATTAATTCCTTCTGGAATTATGCGTGAGGGTACGGCTTGTTATATCGGTAATGGCGTGGTTTTGTCCGTTCCAGATTTGTTGCGCGAGATCGATAAATTGCAGGCAAACGGCGTAGAGGTTGTTTCCCGTCTCAAAATCTCTGAGGCATGTCCAGTCATTCTTCCTTACCATGCCGCGTTGGATGCGGCTCGCGAGGCTGCTCGTGGTGCTGCCAAAATTGGCACCACAGGTAAAGGTATTGGCCCTGCCTACGAGGATAAGGTTGCACGTCGTGCAATTCGTGTCGCTGATTTATTAAATGCAGAGCGTTTTGCTGAGAAGTTGAAGGAAAACCTGGATTATCACAACTTCGTGTTAACAAATTATCTCAAGGCGCCAGCGGTTGATTATCAGAAGACTTTGGATGACACGTTGGCTTTAGTTCCGCGTATTCGTCCTATGGTTACTGATGTTTCCAGTGCTTTGTATGCAGCGCACAAAGCTGGCGCAAGTCTTCTGTTTGAGGGCGCGCAAGGCAGCTTACTGGATGTTGATCACGGTACTTATCCTTTCGTTACGTCAAGTAATTGCGTGGCAGGCAATGCTGCCGCAGGTACGGGCGTTGGTCCAAATATGCTGCATTACATTCTTGGAATTACTAAGGCGTATACGACACGTGTTGGCTCAGGCCCATTTCCTTCCGAATTGCCGACGGATCAGGGCGTTGGTAAGCATCTGGCGAGTGTTGGGCATGAGTTTGGCACAGTAACTGGGCGTGCCCGTCGTTGTGGTTGGTTTGATGCTGCACTGTTGAAGCGATCTGTTCAGATTAATGGCGTTTCTGGCATGTGTTTGACCAAGTTGGATGTGTTGGATGGTGTTGAAACTTTGAAGCTGTGTACTGGTTATAAACTGGGTGGAAAAATTGTTGATATTTTCCCGGTTGGTGCAGAAGAGGCGGCGATGTGCGAGGCCATCTATGAGGAAATGCCTGGTTGGTTTGAGTCAACTGTAGGTGCGAAGAGCATGGAAGCTTTGCCCGAAAATGCCCGCAATTACATCAAGCGCATAGAGGCGCTCGTGGGAGTGCCAGTTGATATGGTCTCTACCGGTCCTGACCGTGAGGAGACTATCGTATTGCGCCATCCGTTTATTTAAAGGAAAAATAAAAATGAATACACCTGCTTCTACGGATAAGGATCTGTGGGTTTCTTGGGATGCTTACCATCGTTCAATTGAGCAGTTGGCGCTTAAAGTGCATGAGTCAGGCTGGAAGTTTGACCAGGTCTTGTGTCTTGCCCGTGGCGGTTTGCGGCCCGGCGATATTTTTTCCAGAATTTTCGATGTCCCTTTGGCAATTCTTTCGACAAGTTCTTATCGTGAGGATGCTGGTACCGTCCAAGGTTCTCTGGATATCGGTAAATATATTTCTATGACCAAGGGAGCTTTGCAAGGCCGTGTTTTGGTTGTTGACGACCTTGTTGATTCCGGTGTGACGCTTGAGCGTGTTCTGCATCACTTGCGCGAAAATTTTCCAGCGGTAACGGACGTTAAGTCCGCGGTGATCTGGTATAAAGCTTGTTCTTCTGTCGCACCTGATTTTCATCTTGATTATCTGGCGACGAATCCATGGATTCATCAACCATTTGAAGAGTACGATAGTATCAGGCCGCATCAGTTAAATGCCTGGCTGAAAAAAGGTGAGACGGCTTAATGATGTGAAATAAAAAACGGGAGTTATTTACTCCCGTTTTTTTTATTTGGTTGATTGCTATGCTTAATTTAAAGATTTATTTTGAGCAAGAAAAAGCCCGTTGATAAAATCAACGGGCTTTCAATAATTTGGTGCCCACGGAGGGACTCGAACCCCCACACCTTGCGGCACATGGACCTGAACCATGCGCGTCTACCAATTCCGCCACGTGGGCGACAGAAGGCGTAATTATAGAGTAATCAGGATTAATTTACTACGACTTTCAGTCGAAAATTTGAATTACTTTTTCGGGAGATGATGCGAGATGAGTGAACTTTGGAATTATGAAATAGAAAAAGCCCGTTGATAAAATCAACGGGCTTTCAATAATTTGGTGCCCACGGAGGGACTCGAACCCCCACACCTTGCGGCACATGGACCTGAACCATGCGCGTCTACCAATTCCGCCACGTGGGCGACAGAAGGCGCTTATTATAGATTGTTTCGGTATTATGTCAAGACGTGAGCCTGATCAGATTAGAATAGTTAGCTAAATAACGTGCGCTCCGGTAAACTGTAACGATGTCTTGTATATTCGGGGCAAGATTTAACTTTTAGAGAAATTCACAACATTTGAATAAGCATTTATACACAATTCCGAGTCGCGAAGATATTTTAGGTGTTCTGCGTACAACTAAAGTAAAGCTGACGGCGAATGCTATTGCAGCGAAGTTAGGCGTAAAAACCGAGGAGCTTGATGGTATGACGCGACGATTAAACGCGATGGAACGCGATGGTCAGATTACATTAGATCAATCTGGAAATTTCGTGCTGGCGAATCAGGATAATTTTATTTCGGGTAAGGTCAGCAGCCATCGAGACGGTTACGGCTTTTTGATTCCTGAGGACGGCAGTGAAGATTTGTTTTTGCCTGAACGGGAAATGCAGAAGGTACTGCATGGCGATCGTGTGACAGCACGAGTTACAGGAACCGACAGACGTGGGCGTCTCGAAGGCAGCATTGTTGAAATACTGGAACGTGCAAATACACATGTTATCGGACGTTTATTAAACGAAAATGGTGTCTGGATCGTCGCACCGGAAGATAAACGTTATAGCCAGGATATTTTACTCGCAGGCTCTCCTGGTAAAGCTAAGGCCGGGCAGGTCGTCAGTATAGAGTTGACTGAGCAGCCGACTCGCTATGCGCAGGCGGTCGGTAAAATTGTTGAGATTCTGGGTGATATTGACGACCCTGGAATGGAAATAGAAATTGCTGTCAGAAAATTTGGTGTTCCTCACGAGTTTTCGGATGCAGCAAAAAAAATGGCGTCCAAATTACCGTCTGAGGTGCTGGCTAAGGATCTGGAAAGCAGGGTAGATTTGCGTGATATTCCGTTGGTCACGATTGATGGTGAAGATGCGCGTGATTTTGATGATGCGGTTTACTGTGAACCCGTAAAGATAGGGCGTAGCAATGGACATCGCCTGATTGTCGCTATTGCTGACGTCAGCCACTATGTGACGCCGAATGACGCATTGGATGAGGATGCGTTGTTGCGTAGTACGTCCGTTTATTTTCCACGTCGTGTTATTCCCATGTTGCCGGAAAAACTGTCTAACGGTCTGTGTTCACTGAATCCAGAGGTAGATCGATTGACGTTGGTTTGCGATATGGTGATAACACAAGATGGCGATATTAAGGCTTATCAGTTTTATCCTGCAGTAATTCATTCGGCAGCGCGTTTTACGTACACTGAGGTGGCTGAGATTCTCGGAAATACGAAAGGAACGGCCGCTGCCAAGCGCATGTTGCTGGTGCCACACCTGAGCAATTTATACGCAGTGTTTCAGTCATTATTGAAAGCCCGTCAAGCGCGCGGCGCGATTGATTTTGAAACCACGGAAACGTACATTATCTGTAATGCCGCGGGTAAGATAGAACGAATCGTTCCACGCACAAGAAATGACGCGCATAAGTTGATCGAAGAATGTATGTTGGCTGCCAATGTATGTGCTGCGAATTTACTCGAAACCTACAAGCATGCGGGCACGTACCGGATTCATGCCGGCCCGACTAAAGAGAAGTTAACGCAAGTCAGAAATTTTCTGAAACAAGTCGGCTTATTTCTTGGCGGTGGAGACAGCCCGTCGGCGTCTGATTATGCTGCGCTGATGGAAAAGGTAAAAGGACGACCTGACGCGCAGTTGTTGCAGACCATGCTACTGCGCTCTATGCAGCAAGCAGTCTATAGCCCAGACAACATAGGTCACTTTGGTTTGTCCTATGAGGCTTATGCGCATTTCACCAGCCCGATCCGACGTTACCCTGATTTGCTGACGCACAGAGCGATCAAAGCGGTTTTGCAAGGAAAGGTTTATGAGCCCAAAGGCATCAATCTGAGCTTGTTAAATACGACAATTTCTAATGCTGCGCGTAAGCAGCAGGTTGCGGATAAAGCAGCGGGTAAAAAGAAGCCCGAGAAAGATCTCACCATCTGGGACGCTTTGGGAACTCATTGTTCTGCAAATGAACGTCGCGCTGATGAAGCATCCAGAGATGTTGAAGCATGGTTGAAGTGCTACTTTATAAAAAATAAGCTGGGCGAAGAATTCACGGGCACGATTACCGGGGTTACGCAGTTCGGTATTTTTGTTCAGTTAGACGATATTTTTATTGAGGGCCTGGTTCATATCACCGAGCTTGGCGCTGATTACTTTCAGTTTGATGAAGCCAGACATGAGCTGCGCGGTGAACGTACCGGAAAGCGTTACCAACTGACCGATAAGGTAAAAGTGCAGGTTAGTCGCGTAGATCTTGATGCACGTAAAATTGACTTGAGCCTGGTTCAAAATGTTGTCGGTAGTACGGTTGCTAATCGTGGCTCAGGATCAGATAAGTCAAAAAGAAATTCCCCATCACTTTCTGCATCTGCGGGTAAAACGGTTTCAGGGGCAAGACGAGGATCAACCACTGAGTATGTGGAATTGGAACGCGCATCTTCAGGCGGTCGTCCTTCTAAATCATCCAAAAAATCTCCTGTAGTCGGAAAAAATAAATTGCCATCGAATGGTAAACCGGCAGGAAAAACTGCAAAAAGAAGACGTTAAGTTAATTAGTAAAGAGCAATATGAAAAGTAAAATGATTTTTGGTTTCCACGCGGTGACTTCCCGTATTCGTCACGAAGCGTCGTCGGTGGAAGAGATTTATGTTGATTCCGGGCGTAGCGACCGGCGTATGCAGGAGTTGTTGCATGCAGCAAAATCTGCAGGTATCCGGGTTATTCCTGCAGATGATCAGCGCTTATCGAACATCGTTGGTACCCGTCGCCATCAAGGTGTCGTCGCAAAAGCAGGAGAGTTATCTCTGGCTCGCAATCTTGATGAGTTATTGGATGCGATTGATGGCCCGCCATTGTTATTGGTACTGGACGGAATTACTGATCCGCATAATCTTGGTGCCTGTTTGCGCGTTGCCGATGGTGTTGGTGCGCATGCCGTTATCGCACCAAAAGACCGGGCCGTAGGATTGAATGCGACTGCAGCAAAAGTTGCCAGTGGTGCTGCTGAAACTGTGCCCTATATCACTGTTACCAACCTTGCACGCACATTGAGAGAGTTGAAAGAGCGCGATATTTTGCTGGTGGGGACATCTGATGATGTCGATCAAACCATTTATGACGTGAATTTTACGGGTGGCAGTGCGCTGGTGATGGGCTCTGAAGGTGAGGGGATGCGCAGGCTGACCAGAGAAACCTGCGACGTTCTGGTTAGCGTACCCATGTTTGGTTCGGTTGAAAGCTTGAATGTTTCAGTGGCTTCAGGTGTTTGTTTGTACGAGGCGAGACGTCAACGCTTAATTAAAGCTGTTTAAAACCAAAATTGATCTTTAATGCTATTTCAGTGCGCTTCGGCGCACTTTTTCTGAATAAGCTACTATCCTAGTCCGTCTATTTATTGCACTCCCACATGTTCAGCCATTTTCGTGAAGATATTGCCAGCATTATTAAGAAAGATCCGGCCGCCCGGAATGCGTGGGAGGTAATGACTTGCTATCCGGGTTTTCAGGCTATCGTGATGCACCGTTGGGCAAAATGGTGCTGGACTCATGGTCTGAAGTGGTTGGGGCGTTTTATTTCATATATCGCCCGCGTAATTACCGGTATCGAAATCCATCCTGGTTCAACAATCGGCCGCAGAGTATTTATCGATCATGGGTTTGGTGTTGTGATCGGCGAAACCGCAGAGATAGGTGATGACTGCACGATTTATCAAGGTGTGACTTTAGGTGGAACATCCTTATCGCGCGGAGCAAAGCGGCATCCTACTCTTGAGCCTGGTGTTATTGTTGGTGCTGGTGCTAAGGTGTTAGGGAGCTTTACGATAGGTGCTGGCGCAAAAATTGGTTCTAACTCTGTTGTGCTGAAACCGGTTCCCGCTGGTGCAACTGCAGTTGGTAACCCTGCGCATATCGTCAAAAAAGAACCCAGTGCGACTGACCAAGTCGGTGACAGTCTGTTTTCAGCGTATGGTGTTACGCAGAGTAGTGATGATCCTGTCTCAAAGGTATTGCATAAGTTGATTGATCACGCGGTATCGCAGCAAGAGCAAATTGAAAAATTAACCGCCGCGATTTCTTGTGCAGGGATTGTTTGCGAGCAGGCGACAGAAAAATTAAATCCAGAACAAATAAATAGTCTGGTTGAGTAAATTTTATACCTGGTTACGGTGTGAATTTACCAGTGAGTTGAGACCCGCTCTGATTTCGACCGGTAATTCACTCGCGCATATACCTAAAGGTCCGACTCCTTTGCTAACCAGAATGTCGGCGGCATTGCCGTGTACCCATGTTGCCAGTTGCGCTGCATGAAAACAATCGAATCCTTGCGCTAACAAAGCGCCGCAGAGACCCGCCAGAACATCGCCAGTGCCACCTGTCGCTAACCCCGGATTGCCACTTGTATTGATGCGCAAAGAACCGTCAGGGAGTCCAATAATACTACCAGCACCTTTCAATATCACGACCGCATTGAACTTAGCGGATAATTGATTTGCTGTAGATAAGCGGTTGCTTTGAATTTCTTTTGCGGTCACCCCGAGCAGCCGTGCCGCTTCCAGTGGATGTGGTGTCAGAATCGTTGCCGTCGTTCTGTTGCTGAGTTTGATTTGAAGCGCTACGTCCGATGCGATTAAATTAAGTGCATCTGCATCAAGCACCAATGGCGCATTTGAATCTAATATTGAATGCAGAATGTCTTTGGCGGTTTGACAGATTCCCATGCCAGGGCCAGCAACAATAACTCCCGTTGCATACTGAATGTCTTTCGCGTTCCTGCACATGATTTCTGGGTAGGATGAGTCGTAAGTTATCGCTGAATGGATGAATCCGATAAAAACTTTGCCCGCGCCTGAAAATAGTGCACTGCGTGCAGCGAGTATTCCGGCTCCAGTCATGCCGTTCGCTCCCCCGATAATGACGACTTCGCCGTAACTTCCTTTATGGCTATTCTGTTTGCGGTCAGGCACAGAGAATTCGAAACTTTCAGGACAATTCAAAAGACAGGTGCTTATCGGGTAGAGATATTCTGGGATATCTAAATCAGCAACGGTTACTTTGCCCGCGTAGTCTTTACCGTCGGCGGTATGTAATCCCGGTTTGTTTCCTATAAACGTCAGCGTATAGTTTGCCCGTATCGCAATATTGTGTTCACCGAGTACAACTCCGGTATCTGCATCGAGTCCGCTGGGAATATCGAGGGCTAATATGGGAATATTTTTTTCACTCGATATGGAGTTTAGCTTGGCGACGATATCGGCGCAGACACCAGTGATTTCCCGTGTCAGGCCGATACCGAATAGTCCATCAATGATCAGATGCCAATGCGGTTCCAGTATTGCTTGAAAATCTTTTGGTGAAATAACTCGTGCACCGTTGGCGACAGCGTGCTCGAAGCAAAACAGCGCATCAGGTGAGTATTTTTCAGAGTTTGCGCAAAGTAAAATGCTGACGTCGTACCCATGTGAGGATAAATTGGCGGCAGTTTCACAAGCATCGCCACCATTATTCCCTGGTCCCGCCACAACCAGAATCGGCGCGCAGACTTGTCCCAGTAATGACATCACAAAATTGGCGGCGGCTTCGCCAGCTTTTTGCATTAACGATGTCCCGGGACGCTGTTTTTTTCCTGACGTTTCCAGTTCCCTGATTTGTTTTGAGGAAAAAAGTGTTAAGTAGTCAGGCATTGGTTTATCCGTCACATTATTTACTGGAGGGAGGTTTTAATTGTTGCGTTGAAGTTGCGGTTGGCGCCCCTAAGGATTGTATTGTTTCCAAACCTTGTTGAAATAAATTTTCAATCGGTAGTAGTAGGTAAGGCAATATCAAACCCACCATCAGGAAACCAACACCGATCGTAATTGGAAAACCGATACCAAATAAATTGAGCTGAGGCGCAGCGCGGGTCAGTATTCCAAGAGCAACGTTAATGACGAGTAGTGCCGCAACAATTGGCAACGCTAGTCTGAGTCCGGTGATAAAAATCTGCTCGCCCCAAATAACCAGTTTATGGACATTGAATCCGCTTTGTAGCGTTGTCGAGATGGGTATCGTTTTGAAGCTCTCAATCAACGCGCTGAGCAGTGCAAGATGCGCATTCGATGTCAGGAAGATTAAGGTTGTCAGCAACACCAGAAATTGCGCAATGGCAGAAGAGCGTCCCTGACTCAAGGGATCAAAAAAAGTGGCGAAACCCAGGCCCATTGTTAAACCTGATACCTCACCAGCCATTTCGACAGCTGCAAAAACGATGCGTATAACAAACCCCATGCCTAAACCGATAACAAGTTGTTGAGCAAGGATCACCATCCCCGTCAGTGAGACTGGATCGACGTCAGGGTGCACAGGAATCGTTGGCGCGACAATGAGGGCAATCATGACTCCCAGTGCAATCTTAATTTGTACAGGAACAGTGTTATTGCCAAAAGGAGGGGTGATAGCAATCATCCCCAGAATTCTTGTAAGAGGCCAGATGAACGACGTAATGAGCGCGATTAACTCGCTGCTGCCAACGGAAAGCATAGTTGCGATACTACCCAGCCATCGTTGCAATGCTGGTGAATGCTTGTCTCATATAGTCAGTGAGTATGGTTAACATCCACGGGCCGGCAATAATTAATGTGACGAAAATTCCGACCAGTTTCGGAATAAAAGAAAGCGTGGTTTCATTAATCTGGGTCGCCGCTTGAAAGATACTGACTAACAGGCCGATGACCAACGCAACCAGCAGCATTGGTGCTGAAACCAGTAATGTCACTTCAATTGCCTGCCTGCCAAGCATCATTACGCTGTCGGGGGTCATATTTTTCCTTAGTAAAAGCTTTGCGCCAGAGAGCCTATGATTAATTGCCAACCGTCCACCAATACAAAAAGCATGAGCTTAAATGGTAATGATACGATGGACGGTGACACCATCATCATACCCATAGACATCAGGACGCTGGCGACGACCATATCAATAATCAAAAATGGAATGAAAATAGCAAAGCTGATTTGGAATGCCGTTTTCAATTCGCTGGTAATGAAAGCTGGGATCAATACCCGCAAAGATACTTCTTCAGGGCCTTGCAATTGAGGGGTATTCGATAATTTGACGTATAACGCGAGATCGGCCTGACGGGTTTGCTTCATCATGAATTGCTTCAGAGGCGCAGCTCCCTTGTCCATTGCTTCCATCATGGAAATTTTATTTTCCGCAAAAGGTGTATAGGCTTCGGTATAAATTTTGTCGAGCACAGGTCCCATCACAAATAGCGTTAAAAACAAAGAGAGTCCGACCATGACCTGATTCGGCGGTGCCGACTGTGTTCCCAATGCCTGACGTAATAAAGATAAGACGATGATGATGCGGGTAAAACTCGTCATCATCAGCAACGCTGCAGGAATGAAGCTGAGCGCAGTCAGGAATAAAAGTGTTTGTATGCTCAGGGAGTAATTTTGTCCACCGCCCGGAGCTGGAGTACTTGTAATCGCCTGTAAAGCGCCGCTAGACTGAGCCAGGGCGATATCCGGAAATATGAGCGAAATCAGAACGACAATCTGACAACAATAAAGAAGTGAAGTGCGCAGGATTTTCATGCGGAATTTACGTATTTGTATCAGTTGGCGTAGTCACACGCTTTTCGATTGTTCGTTGCAGCCAATCCTGAAAAGAGCTGTGATTTGCCGGTGTGACTTGCAATAAGGACTCCTGTTTTGGGAGTGTCGTCAAATTAGTGATATTTGAAGCTGTGACGCCAAGCACCAGCCATTGATCTCCAACTTCAATAACCATTACTCGTTCACGATTTCCTACATTCAGACCGCCCAGAATCTTCATTGGAATCTTATTTGCAGAGGTTGCCGGGCCAATCCGCTTGAAAGCCCAGGCCGCGAAAAACATTAAACCGAGAACAAAAAGCAGGGCCAAGGTGATTTGCAACAAGCCAGCTCCGGGCGTCAGCGGAGCAGCATCTGCAGCGAGGGCATGGTCAGACGCAGCCAGTAAAAATAACGATATGAATTTACTGTGAGGTTTCATTATTTATTCAGTTTGCGAATTCGTTCTGCGGGGGTCACGATGTCAGTCAAACGAATGCCGAACTTATCATTAACAACCACAACTTCGCCTTGAGCGATCAGGCAGCCGTTCACCAGTACATCCATCGGTTCACCTGCCAGACCATCAAGTTCCACGACGGAACCCTGCGCCAGTTGCAGCAAATTTTTAATCGCGATCTTGGTTCTTCCTAATTCAACTGTCAGCTGCACAGGGATATCGAGAATGAAGTCGATATCGTTGTGTGTTTCAGTCGAACTTCCTTTTGCGCTGAATTCTTTAAATATCGCGGGATTTGCTGGCGGTTCGGATTTTTGGCTCGCCGCTGCTGCTGCCGCAGCGGCATCGGCTTTCTCCTGCTCTGCAATTGCTGCGCCCCAATCGTCTTCGCTGATCGGGCTATCTGTATTTTCATCCATGGTTTTCTCCTTGTGCTGCTACTTCTTGTACGCTGGAACTGATCAGTTTTTCCACACGTAACGCATATTGTCCGTTGAATACACCGTATTTGCATTCCATTACTGGGGTGCCATCAACCTTGGCAGAGATCACTTCCGGAATATTTAAGGGAATGATGTCTCCAGTTTTCATATTCAGAATGTCACCTAGTGTGACACGGGTTGTGCCTAAGTCAGCAACTATTTCCACTTCCGCAATCTGAATCTGCTGCGTCATCAAACGAACCCAGCGTTTGTCAACTTCCAGTGTTTCACCTTGCAGGCTACTCGTCAGAATATCCCTGATAGGCTCAATCGTGGAGTAGGGCATGCAAATATGCATTTCACCGCTAACTGGCCCCAATTCTATGGTGAAGGTTGTCGATACCACTACCTCGTTTGGTGTAGCAATATTGGCAAACTGGGTATTCATTTCAGAACGAATATACTCGAACTCAACTGGATAGACTGGCTCCCACGATTTTGCGTAGGTTTCAAAAATAATTTCCAGAATGCGTTGAATAATTCTTTGCTCAGTCTGTGTGAAATCACGTCCTTCAACACGAGTGTGGAAGCGACCGTCACCACCAAATAAATTGTCGACCAAAAGAAATACCAGACCAGGGTCGAGCACCACCAGCGAAGTTCCCCTGAGTGGTTTCATGTGTACCAGATTCAGATTGGTCGGTACAACCAGATTACGGATGAATTCACTGTATTTGGAAACTCTGACCGTTCCAACGGAAACTTCTGCGCTACGGCGTAAAAAATTAAATAACCCTATGCGTAAAAGACGGGCAAATCTTTCGTTGATAATTTCCAGCGTCGGCATACGGCCGCGAACAATGCGCTCTTGTGTCGCAAGGTTATAGGGACGTACGCCCGACGTGTCTTCTTGAGACTGAGAGTCATCTTGATCTCCCGTGACGCCCTTTAACAGCGCATCGACTTCTTCCTGGGAGAGGAAATTATCTGACATAGTGCTATTGAACTACAAAGGAAGTAAAGAAAACGCCAGTTACTTTTTGCGGTTCACCTTTCGCAGTAAAAGGTTGATTAACTTTTTCAATGATTTCGTCTACCAGTTTATCTTTGCCCTCAGTGGAGAGAATATCATTGGCATCTTTGCTCGATAAAAGTAACAGCAAGCGACTGCGCACCTGAGGCATATTTGCTTTAATCAGTGATGACTGATCTTCACCTTCTACCTGAAGTGTCATCGCGATTTGCAAATACTTATCGCCGCTATCTGATTGCAGATTTACTGTGAAAGCATCTAAAGGAAGAAATACCGGCGCCTTCGCTGGTTCTGCTTTGTGCTCTTTTTCTTTTGACGCAGATTTTTTCGATAAAAAGAAAGCAGCACCACCACCGACACCACCGAGAACAAGTACCGCGGCCGCAATGATAATAATTAATTTTTTCTTTGATTTTGCTGGAGCAGCTTCACCGGTTTCGGGAGCTGCCTTAGCAGGTTTCTTCGCCATATTTTTCCTCTCAAGCAGCGGTATTTTTCCGCTATTTCTTATATTATCTTCGAAAAAAAGCACCGAATAACAGTAGAAAAGACGGACAAATACCACTCATCTTTTCAATTCTGAAAAAATAATAATGCGGTCTATGCATGAAGAACGCATTATTCCCGGTTAAATGCTTTATTTCTTTATTCTACCTGTTTGAGAGACAAGTTTTTCAACTAAGCACTATGCAAACGTATCGACAGCCCCAATGCGAGAGATTATTTTGGTCGTTTTGACGTCGGATATAGGTTGGTTGCTGATAACGCTTTCGTTCCCACCATTTCTGGCAACTGAGGTGGATGGATTTGTTTGTCTGAATTCGCTACCTTGCTGCCCCTGATTAGATGCTTCTGCGTTGACTGAGAAACCTGATAGTTGGACTCCGGCATCATCCATCATCTGACGCAATTTAGGCAGAGAAGCCTCCAGTGCCTCCCTGACATCTGGATGTGCGGAGATAAAAGTTGCGTTTGCCTGATCGTTCGTGACATTCAATACGATTTGTAATGGACCCAGATCAGGTGGGTTCAGAGTTAACTCAGCCGATTGCATGCTGGCGCCCACCATCCAGATTACTTTTTGTCCCACCGCTTTATCCCATGCGGACGAATTCAGTGGAGGTGATATCTGGTTAGCAGAAACGGCACCGGTGAGCGTCGCATTCTGCGTAGCGTTAAGCTGTTGTTGTGGCGGCGCTTGTTGGACGTTGGCCGGGCTCATCGCTTCATCTTTTCGTAAACTTAACGTAAGCTGATCAATAGATCGTTCCAGTTTATCGGCAGAGACATTTGTTTTCGGCGATACATCCTGTGGAGTGCTTGTTTGCAACTTGAGCGGCTCACCTTTTTCTGATTTAAGGTCCAGGTGATCTGCAAACGATGTTGATGTGTCAGATCCTATTCCTTTGTCTTTTACAATCTGGGAAGTATCTGTCGCTGGAGTTTCGGCTGTGAGCTCGGGGGCAGTTGTTTCCAGGCGGGCTGATAGGGTATTGCTGACGACGACGTCAAAGGCGGTTTCTTTTGATATTCCCGCAGACGGGGACACATTTTTTTCATTCAACGGCTGTAGCGATAAGCCGCTGTTTGATGCATCCGAAATGACGCCTGTGTCGCTTTTCAACACGGCATCATCGCCAGATTTTGCCGGTACCAACTTGGAAATATCATTTAAGGCGTTAAATAATTGTATCAACTGATGATCGCCGTCATCCGTTTCTTTTTTTTCCGTTTGAGTGTCTTCTTTTTCAGTATCTTCGCTTTTCTTCAGCGCAGTGCTAGCGTCGTTCAATTCTTCAGGCGGCGTTGCAGCGTCTTGCTTAGGTGGCTCAACATTTTTTGTAGGCAATTTGCTATTGGTTTCCCTTGGGGCAGGCGCTGACGTCGCTTTATTTCCGCTTATTTCTTTCTTGAGCAGCTTATTAAAAGAGTTATCAGCATTCACCACCGGATTGCTCTTGCTCGTTTTCGCCGCACTGTTCTGATTATTGAGTGCGCTGACAATATTGAGTGTTTGCATAGATGTTGCCGTTATTAAGTTGCTACTCTGATTTATAAAAATACGCCCGTGCAGCAAAATCGTCGGTTTGTTTCTGATCCGATTTGGCGTCCTTTTTTTGCTGCACCATTTTTACCCTGTGATCGAGGGTGTTATATGACAGCCGTTTCTTTTCATTCCCTTGCCAATCAAGTTTCGCCGCCTGAACTTTTGATTCAGCATTTCGTATCACTTCTTTTTGACCTTCAACGGCACTGTCCAGTTTGGCTAAAAACCCTAGAAAATTTCCATATTGGCTGGCACTGATACCAGCGGCGGCGGCGGCCTGGAATTTGCTGTCGTAATCATCTCGATACTGGATTAATAAATTCAGCTTACTTTGCGTTTCTTCGTGATACCGAATGGCTTGTCCCAAGCGCTTCGCCGCGTCATCGGTTTCCCGGTCCGCAATCTCAATTAAAGTGTTTATTGGTGATCTCTTTGCCATCTGTACCTAAGTATAGAGCTAACTAAAATTATCTATCCTTGGAATAGAGCCCGAAGTCCATCCAAGCTCTCTGATATGCTGCATTTCTGAGTAATATCTTGCTGTAAAAATGCGATGATTCGCGGATGCAGCCGAATCGCTTCGTCAAGCAAGGGATCTGAGCCTGGCGCATAAGCACCAACGCTGATCAAATCTCTGCTGCGCTCGTATCTTGAATATAGTTGTTTCAACTTCCTGGCAAGTTGCTGATGTTCCGGAGTCGTGATGCTGTGCATCGCCCGGCTGATAGATTGTTCGATATCAATGGCAGGGTAATGACCGCTCTCAGCCAATGTACGATTCAAGACTATATGACCATCAAGAATTGCACGCGCAGAGTCCGCGATAGGGTCCTGTTGATCATCGCCCTCAGTCAGTACTGTGTAAAACGCGGTAATTGAACCGCCGCCTTCTTTGCCATTGCCGGCCCGTTCGACAAGCACAGGTAATTTTGCAAAAACTGAAGGAGGGTAGCCTTTGGTCGCAGGCGGTTCGCCGATCGCCAGAGCAATTTCCCGTTGCGCCATCGCATATCGTGTTAATGAGTCCATGATCAGTAGAACGCTGTGTCCTTGATCTCGGAAATATTCGGCGATCGTTGTTGCGTACGCCGCGCCTTGCAAACGCAATAGTGGCGGAGCATCCGCTGGCGCCGCTACGACTACTGACCTTGCCAGCCCTTCTGCGCCAAGAATCTGTTCAATAAATTCTTTTACCTCGCGCCCCCGTTCACCAATCAGTCCGACGACGATAATGTCTGCGGTAGTAAACCGTGCCATCATTCCGAGCAGCACACTTTTACCAACACCCGAACCGGCAAACAAACCAAGACGTTGTCCTCGTCCGACGCTGAGCATACTATTGATAGCGCGAACGCCAACATCAAGTGTGTCGACAATCGGTGCCCGTTCCAGAGGGTTGTAAATCCGCGCCGCAAGTGGCGCGGATTCCGTCGTTTTCAGGGCGCCAAGTGTATCTAGCGGACGTCCATTGCCGTCTAGCACACGTCCTAATAGTTGATAACCGACTGGAAGTTGACGGCTTCTGTCGCTTGGCCTTCTGAGTGGGTGACTGGATGTTTGTCGCGACTCTTCGGCAAAAACCGGAGCGCCGGGAGTAACCCCCTCGAGGTCGCTATGAGGCATCAGGAACAGCCTGTCTCCATCGAAACCGACAACTTCTGCTTCGATTTTTGCACCGCCCGCTAAATGTATAGAACAGGCACTTCCTACCGGTAAGCGCAAACCGACGGCTTCCATGACTAAGCCTGTGACTTTAGTGACTCTGCCGGCGGGTTGAACGGCATCATTTCCGGCCAGCAGATCTTTGCTGCCAGTCAGAATAGATTTCCATTGGTCTGTGAAAGCAGTGTCCATGGGATTTACTCAGAATCCGATGCATTTTTTCGCATCAAGGCTGTTAAGCGTTCCCATCGGGTTTCAATATTGGAGTCGATGAGATTTTGAGATGTTTCAATTTTGCAGTCACCGCGAGACAGTTGTTGATCGGAGACAATACGCCAGCCGTTGGCGATCAGCGTGTCGCCAAGGTTATTCTTAACGATGCTTGCATCGGCTGGATTTAAACTGATGCTTGCATTTGTTTGTACTGATGGTAATTGCGCGATCGCATCCTCAACGATAGGGAGAATAATATTTTCATCCAATTCTATCCGCGTTTTTAAAATTGTTGATGCCAGGCTGATCGCCAGATCAAGTAAGTCTTTGCCTGTCGCTTTTCCTGCTTCACCTAATTCAGTTGAGAATTTTTCTGACAAGTCACGCATGCTTTGAAGGTCGGGCTGCATATTTTCTGTCGCCATGCGCTGTCCTGCCTCTTGTCCTTCGATCAGGCCGCGTTCATAGGCTTCCTGATAGCCAACGGCATAGCCTTCCTGTCTTGCTTTTTCACGTATTTCTTCCAGTTCATGTTCCGATACAGTCGGAACGAACCTGGCTGGCTCGGGTTCGTGTTTGGGCTCTGGAATGTGATGAGGGCGCGTCTCACCAAATGATGCCATTTCCCATCGTTGGTAAGCCGAAACGTCGTTTTTTCGTAAGACACTAGACATAAGAGTCTTCACCTTTCGCGCCTAACATAATCTGGCCTTCATCGGCGAGTCGACGCACAACGAGCAGAATTTGTTTTTGCTGCGCTTCCACCTCAGATAATCTGACTGGCCCTTTGGATTCCAGATCTTCGCGCATCATTTCAGCGGCACGCTGAGACATATTTTTAAAGATTTTTTCCCGCATATCCTGATTGGCGCCTTTGAGCGCGATGATCAGCGAATCGGATTGCACTTCGCGCAGCAGCAACTGAATACCCTTGTCATCAATTTCCATGATGTTGTCAAAAACGAACATCTCATCCATGATTTTTTCTGCCATATCACCATCATATTTGCGCAGATTATCCATAACAGACGCTTCGTTTTCACCGCTCATGAAGTTCAATATTTCTGCCGCGGCTCTGACCCCACCGATTGATTTTTTCTTCAGGCTTTCATTACCAGTCAGCAGTTTGGTGAGAACGTCATTCAACTCTCTGAGTGCAGCTGGCTGAATACCATCGAGCGTAGCGATGCGCAAAACAACATCATTTCTTAAGCGCTCTGAGAAATTATTTAAAATTTCACACGCCTGATCGCTTTCCAGGTGAACTAAAATTGTTGCGACGATCTGAGGGTGTTCATTTTTGATCAGGTCGGCAACCGACGCTGAGTCCATCCATTTCAGACTTTCAATGCCGCTGGCGTCTTTTCCACCCAGGATGCGATTCAATAAAGACGACGCCTTGTCGTCACCCAGTGCTTTGGTGAGGACATTGCGGATATATTCGTCAGAGTCTAAACCGACAGATGAGCTGAGATCTGCGGCTGCTTTAAACTCGTCGAGAACCTTCGCTATGCGCTCGTGGGGGATTGCACCTATTGTCGCCATAGCAGCGCCAATTTTCTGCACCTCACGTGGGCCCAGAAATTTCATTACCTCTGCAGCACCGTCTTCACCAAGCGCAAGCATGAAGGTTGCTGCTTTTTGTACGCCATCATCACTCATTGTTAATCCATGTCTTGATTACGTTAGCAACAATTCTCGGGTCATTTTTTGCTAATTCTTTAGCCATGTCCAAGGTTAACTCATAACTGTTTCCTTGTTTTGCGGCTTGTATTTCTTCTTCGCTGGAGAGATTGACATACGCATCATCGTCTTCCTCCTGCTGTAATTCTTTTTCAGCTGAGGTGAGTTTTTCCGCTTCTTCAGCTTCTTTTTTGGCTTTTTCTTCGGCGACGTCTTTGCCCATAATTTTGTACAACATGGGTTTCAGATAGCCAAAGAATAAATAGGCGAAAACTGCGGCGATTAATAAGTATTTCCCCAGTTCTTTTGCTAACTGGATTGTTTCTGGTTGTTTCCAGAATGGTACTTCTACTATAGTTTCTTTTTCCGGACCGGCAAATGGGCTATTAACAACATTCAGAGTATCGCCACGGTCTTTATTAAATCCCATCGCTTCGCGTGCCAGATCGGTAATCTGTGCCTTCTCAATATCCGTCAGCGCTCTGGTCGTAATCTTTCCGGATTTATCGGTCTCGTTCTTGTAATTCACAACAACGGCGACGGACAATCGTTTTACGCCCCCCATTCCCTGCTGCGTGTAGCGGATAGTTTTATCAACTTCATAGTTGATGGTGGAGTCTTTTTGTACAAGCCCTGCGTTTGATGCTGAAGCAGACGTTGCAGTGCCGCTGGCCACTATCGGCGCTGTTACTGGCACTGGTGGCTGATTGGTCAGTGAGCCGGGAATGCCGGATGCATTATTGTTTTTATTGTAGCTTTCGCTGGATTGCTGGCTGCGTATTGTGGATGCCTCGGGTGGCGAATTCGGACGATAACTTTCCGCTGCCTGTTCAGTTTTTGAAAAATCGATATCTGCAGTTGCTTCTGCACGAACATTATTCGCGCCAACTATCGGAGAAATAATAGATTCGATGCGTTTGACAATATTTTGTTGAAATTCCTGTACGTATTTGAGCTGGGATGGATCAAGATTGTTGCTTCCAGCTTGTTTATTCATATCCGAAAGCAAATTACCGTTTTGATCCACAATCGAGACGTTTTTGGTCGACAGTTCCGGAACGCTGCTGGCGACCAGATGCAGAATAGCGCTGACTTGTTGTTGATCCAGAATCCGGCTTGGATATAAATTTAATAATACCGATGCTGTTGGTTTTTGCTGATCACGTATAAAAACCGAAGATTTCGGAATCGCGAGATGCACCCTTGCTGACTGCACGGCTGATACTGCCTGAATTGATCGTGCCAACTCACCTTCAAGTGCACGTTGGAAATTGACTTGTTCGAGAAACTGGGAAATTCCTAGCTTCTGATTTTCCATTAATTCAAAACCGACATTGCCACCTTTGGGCAAACCTTGCGAAGCGAGTTTCAGGCGAGCATCATGTACCTGGCTCGCAGGTACGAGAATCGCACTGCCAGTTTCCGAATATTTATACGGAATGTTCATTTGCTGCAAGGATGCGACGATCGCGCCGCCATCCCTGTCGTTAAAGTTTGAAAACAGCACTTTGTATTCAGGTTGCTGCCCCCACAGCCAGATCCCGGCCATAATCGCCAGTATCAGCGCGGCACCCGCTGAAAGCATCGCTGTGCGGACACCTGGCGTTTGCGAAATCCCAAATATTTTTTTGGGTTCCACAAGCTCATCAGGAGCCATGATCATATTTTCAGCGGTTGCCATAAATCACCTGATCAGCATTGAAAATTAAGAAGTGTATTTGCATCATGTTACGAAGCCATTTTGGTTTTTTCCTTACTACTGATTTTGCACTGAATTCTGAATTTCAATCAGGAGAGTAAGCATCAATTAGTACATCTTTTTATCGAAATGGATAATTTTTCAGGTGGTAAGGTAGATGCTAGATCAATCTTTATTGACTATGGAGAATGTATGAAAATGGCTGGCATTGACAGCAGTCGCATTGACGCAATGGTTGCCCAGTTAAAAGCGACGGCTGCGAAAATGGAGGCGGGTAGCGGAATCAATCGTACCGAAGAAAGTGATGCGCCAAAACGCTTAGACTTTGCAGATGCGCTGAAAGCATCATTAGATCAGGTAAACAAAGTTCAACTGACATCGCAGCAGTTGGGAGAAAAATTTGCCTTAGGAGACGATAAAGTCAGTTTGTCTGATGTCATGATTTCAATGCAAAAAGCAAACATTTCATTTCAGACGACGGTGCAAGTCAGAAACAAATTAATCACTGCATATCATGACATCATGAATATGCAGATCTGACCTTAAGCACAATTGAAGTGATCGGTATTTCAGCGGATTCCAGTCATTTTGGAATTCCGCTCTCTTTCTAATTTCATGATGTAGCGTTGAACGCTGGTCAGCACTGAATTTGATAAATTGAAAAACTGGCAGCCTATACGACGATTCGTTTTTCCATTTAATAAAACCAGATCTTGAGAGTTTCTGATTTGTAGCGCTACATCGATCAGACCAATTGTCGGTAAATCCAGTTTGCAATGCTCATAGATTTTTCCTGGAGTGCAGTCGAGGATTTTTTTCTCATCAAGCACGGCAATACCACCGCAACTGATATCGACCAGAGATAATTTTAAAACTTCAACACTATCGTTCACCTCAACAGAAAAGCTTACTTTAATCGGCGTTGAGACTGGAGTATTGATTCGATAATACTCACGTCGTTGCAGTCGGATCAGGTTTGACGGGATGCTGAATTGTAAAGCTGGACGGTTCTCAAATTCGGCACTATGGACACCTGTCGTGGAAAACTGAATGCCGATTTTATCCAATAAACCCTCAAATGAAACCCGGTGTGCTTCAATTATTCTCTGATTGGCCAATTGGCCGGGGGCGCAGTCAACTGTTACCGTATTATTGTTATCGTCAACGTCTAGAATGGAAGTGATAAATACTTCCGCGCCATCGTGAATCAACATGCTGATGAGCTGGTTGCTATCTTTCAGGCCGCGTAATAAGGAAATAATTTCCCTGCGAGAGTCGACCTGAAAAGGACTTTGGTTTTCAGTCCCGAGAGAAGGAGGGGATTGCATGTTTTTTATTTGCTCTTATCTGTCAAAATTTTAAGATGGTAGAGGTGGTACGGTTCAGGGCGTCTCCTGCTCGACCCCGGACTTTTCTTTGTCTATATGGTAAAGCCAAGCGAGCAGTTCTGCAACAGCGATATATAGAACTGGGGGAATGTTTTCGTCCAGATCGACTTTCATCAATAAAGATACCAACTCTTTTGATTCGTGGACGTGGACTCCGTGTTCTTTCGCCTTGCTGATTATCTCATCAGCAATTATTCCCTTGCCTTTGGCAACAACCCGTGGAGCACTATCCCCGCTATGGTAAGCGAGTGCGACTGCGTGTTTATCGGTGGGCTTATTTACTGTCATTTTTTCTGACACTCAGGCTATCCAGAATCGTGTCTAAAGAGGACAGGGCGGACGATAGTTGCCCAGCGTGAGTTTTAAGAGCGCTTACAGTCTCTTCATTTTCTGCATTGATATTTAAGCTTAAATGATTTGCACGAAAATTAAACGTTGCTGAAACTGTGCCCAGAGAGGGTAAATCAAACTTGACGGTACTTTGCCAGTAATTATTGTCGTCAGGTGAAAATTCGCTGGTTTGATGAGAAGGCTTATCTCTCTTGATTTCCCATTTCATATATTGTCCTGGGAAAAGCTCGCCTTGCCAACGCAGGCTTTGATTTTCCAAGGTTCGTAACTGTTGCTGAATGAGTTGAATTAATTCTTTATTTCCAGAGGTAAGACTGCTTTCTTCGCTGACAATATTCTGACTTAGTGCTGAAAGTACAGCCTGGGGCTCTGTTCGTAAGTCACTTAAATTCTTTTTCCCATCCACCCATTCTGCGAGGTGAGATTCGTAAAAGAGGCCACTCTGGCTGATTTTTTTTTCTAATAATACAGCCGTTTTTTCGATGCTATTTAAATCGGCTTGCGAGTTTAGTATTGCAGTTTTTCCGACAATCGCGTTGCCTTCGGTACTGCCATCTCCAGACTGCAGAATGGTGCCAATCAGTTTGCTGGCCGTACTTAAAAAAGTAACGCTGCTGTCCGATTGAATGCCAGCCTCCAGATGGGGGAGGGCTGACGTGGATTGGGGAATTGTTTTTATTTGTGCTAACTTGCCCGCATCTTCCAGTCTTGCCTGAGGCGAAGCTGAAAAATCAGATAGCGTTTTTTTGCCAGGTGTGTAGGTTTGCCCGGCAATGAAGCTTTCTGTGATTTGAGATTTGCTTTCTAAGGCAAACGTTGGTTTCGGATCTGTTGAAATTAAACGCAACGAGACTGAGTCTCCCTCCTTAACGCCTTCCGGGAGTTGCATGCGAACGCTAAAATTAGCGACCCGGACAGTAAAGCTGCCGTCCTTTTGTCGGGTAAGGATTTCCCCTTTGAGTTGTTGACCTACAACGAGTTGTGCAAGTTTTGAGGCAACTTCCTGCTTGAGCGAATGGAGTCCCGAACTCGCTGATGCCGCCTCGATATCGGCAGTCGTAATCGAATTATCGAGGCGGTATGGCATATCGGTTACGCCGAGCTTGCGGCTCCATAAGTGTGATTCAGTTTGCGTTCGGCACTTGACGCTTTCATCAGATTAGACAATTCAGCCATCCACGGTTCTGTAATGTCGCGAATTTCTTTATCGTCAGCCAGTATTTTTTTTATGACACGAATTTTTCGCTCTTTGAGTTCCGGAGGTAAGAATGCCGGACTCTCATTATCACGAATTTTTTGAACCTTTGAGCTGCAATCGTTTTCCAGCTCCGTCAATTGTTCCCAGTCGCGGTTGCGGGCGGCATTCAACATTTGATCAGTGAGTACGGCAATATTCTCGTACAGCTTAATAATTTCTATGCTTTCCATTATGAATCAGGCCTCAAAAACGTGAACTTGTCGTGGTTGTAAAGGATCGTGTTCGCTGATAGCCGGCTGCGTTGGTGCTTGCGCTGCGGGTTCTATGGTTTCCCATGTTTGTTTCAGATCACGTAATAAAGTTTGCACTTCCAGTAATTTTTCTTCATCTTTATTCAGATTTCCCAGCAATAGCTGTCTGCTCATATATTCATACAGTGCATCCAGATTGAGTGCAATTTCACCGCCGACTCGCTTATCCAGGCTGGCACGCAAGCCGTTATCAATAATGGAAATGGCGTGAGAAATTGATTTTCCTTTTGCTGCAATTTCTCCCTTTTGCATTTGCTGTAAAGCATTTCCAATCGCTGTGATCGCACCATCGAATAACATGACGATCAGTTTGTGGGGGCTGGCAGCTATGACGCCGGTTTCCACACCAATTTTTGTATATGCACTTGCACCATAGGATTTTGATGAGCCAAACATAGCTAGTCCTTTGAGTTTTCTAAATTATCAGTTGCTTGTTACTTATTCGTTGAACCGTTCAGAATGCCAATCTGAGCAGTTAAAAAGCTTTGAGTTGCATTTAATTTCGAGATGACGGAATCAAGAGCAGAATATTGCGCCTGAAGGCGGTTCTGAGTTTTAAGCAAGCGCGCATTCAGCTCGTCGGTTTGTTTCTGTAGTGACGCTAATGTCGTGTTAATACCTTTTGTTGCACTACTGATCGTGCCTGTCGTTCCAAGGAAACTGGTGACAAGATTATTCAGTTTGTATGCGTAACCCTGAGAAAAACTGACTTTGCCGCGGTCACCCGTTGCACCGCCATTCACTAAGATTTGCAAGCCTTCAGAAGGTGAGCCGGATGCGCCAGTCAATATTTGACCTAAACCTGTAGCTGAGACGCCGTTTAATGTACCGGCGACATTTTTACCCGTTGTTCCCGTGTTGACTGTTCCAGTCAATGCACTGACACTCGTGCCAGCATTGCTGGTCAGGCTGACATTGGATGCACTACCAAAACTGCCCGAAGTAATATTCAAGAAGCCATTGCTGTCAATTGAGGTGGTAACCGTGACACCTGCATTGGAGAAACTGGCAGTACCATTGATAGACGACTGTATCATCGAAGCGAGTTGTGATGCGGTGTAGTTTCCTGCCGCTAAACTCACTGTGCCGGAGAGGCCGTCAATTTTGACATCAATTTTTGTTCCCGCAGCAATCGTAGTTGATGCCGAATTCAAGTTGACATCACCGGTTAACACACCTTGCGTGGCAATCTGCGTTACTTTGATTGCATAGTCGCCAGGCTGTGTTGCGGCCGTGGAGCCGGACAAACTGGTCAGACTATCTGTTGTTTTGCCCATTGCCGAAAACAATCCGCCGACATCATTAAAATTATTTGTTAATGCGGTCTGCAGTTTGCTGGAGTCAACTGCCAGCGATCCGTCTTTCTGAAAGCTGATGCCGATCTGCGCCAGACTGGTGAAGCCTCCACCCAGACCATTTACTGCGGTTGACAAAGTGTTTCGTACCTGATTTTGAATTGCCTGGACAGTTGGGTCGCCAAGTAACGCCCCCGCAGCTTTTGTCGTTGGATTATATGAAGTCAGTTGTGCAATCGTGCTGTTCAGACTGTTGTACGCAGAGACAAAAGAGTTAATGCTATTTTGTACTGCCGATGTATTGGTATTGACTGCAATCGACGTGGTGCCTATCTTCTGGGCGCTGATTGTCACACCCTGAATGGCCGTTCCGACCTTATTGCTTGCGCTGGATACGGCAATGCCGTTGACGGTCAGGTTGGCATTCTGACCAGTAGTCACTTCTTTGAAGTTCTGTGTGCCGGCTGGATCATAAGAAAGCAGATTTTGCAGATTCGCATCCCCGGCAACACTGATTTTCAAACTTGATGTTGCACCTGTTGAGGTCGAATTCAGCACTAAATGATAAGGAGTCGCACTGCCGTCACCGACGATGGATGCATTCACGCCGATTTTTGCGTTATTGATGGCATCCCGGATGCCTTGCAGCGAATTATTTGTGCTATCAATCGTTACTGTGCCTGTTGCCTGGCTGGCATCTTGCGTAAACGTTGCTCCACTATATATTCCGCCAGTCTGAGTGCCGCCTGAAATACTGCCGAACTGAAAGCTTAACGTTGTGCTGGCACCACTGCCGATGGAGGCTGTAGTATTGATTTGTCCTGCGCTGGATAAAGTCTGAGACTGTGCAAGTTGCGTCACATTGACGTTGTAATTGCCAACACTGGCGGTGCTGCTTGCTGTGACTGAGGCAACTGCTGTATCACTTGCTGTTGCTGCGAGCGTCTTAAAGGTGGACGCACTGCTCAGTGCAATCAGGGAAGACTGGAAGGAGCTGACAGAACCACTTAAAGCGCCTAATGCAGTGACATCTGCCTGATAACTTGTTTGTTTTTTCTGAATAGATGCTAGCGGCAGACTCTCAATGGCCATGAGCTTGCTGACAATGGTGTCAACGGGAAGTCCAGAACCTACACCGGTGGATTGTATGGCCACAATAATTCTCCTTTTGAGGTCCTTACTATATCAAATCTGATTCTTGTTCAATTGAGATGAAAGAAGGGGTTTTACCTGCTATTTTAAAAAGATCGTTACCGATTAAGCTTCGTTCTTAATGAGTAATCCTTTTAATTTATCTAAGGATTTAGATATTTCAAGTGCCTCTTCCGTTGGAATCTGGCGTAACACCTGATTTGTTTGCTGATCAATAATTTTGACAACAACACGCTTACTGTCAGTATCGACGCTGAAGCGTAAATCCTGTGAGCGAGCCTGCAGCGCATCGTTAATATGAGCGATTGCTTTATTAACTTCGGTGCTGTCAAATTTCTTATTCTCAGAATTGTCGGCTGCAGTTGCCGTGGGTGCGCTAATGTTATTAGCAGGAGGGGCTGACCGTACGTTGGTGACGGCAGTTTTGTCACTGATCAATTGCCCCGATTGAGGCGGGTTGCCAATCGATGGGATGTCCATGATCATTTCCTTCAAAGTTAGATTCCCCTGATCATAACTGATCAGGGGAATTATCTACATCAATAGAAAACTGAAGCTATTGATTAACGCAGCAGTGCGAGAACACCGTTAGGTAATGAGTTAGCTTGAGCCAAAATTGCAGTACCAGCTTGTTGCAACACTTGAGAACGAGTCATATTTGCTGTTTCCGAAGCAAAATCGGAGTCTTGAATACGGCTACGTGCTGATGCCAAGTTTTCTTGTGATGTTTGCAAGCTGTTGACAGCAGAAGTGAAGCGGTTTTGTATCGCACCCAAAGAAGCGCGTGAACTATTGACCGATGCAATCGCCGAATCGATGGTTGCCAGAGCTGACTGCGCCCCTGCCGCCGTACTCAGATTCAGAGAGGATACACCTGCCCCGACTGTGACTGCTGCTGAAGTGAAGCCACCTGTCAAGTTTGCAGCTGTCAAACCTGTACCTGTACCATTTGCCAGAGTAATACCAGCAGAGCTTGTGGAAGACAGGGAAAGTGTTGATGTAGCAATGTCTGTCGCACCAGTTGCAGATACGGTGATACCTGTATTGGCTGCAGCTGCAGCTGCATTAGTACTTGCTGTAACTGTGATATTACGTCCATCAGCAGCTGCCAGGGCAACAGCACCAGTTGTTGTATCAAATGTAGCTGATACGCCAGTTTGTGAGCTGATCGCATTAACAGCAGCAGCAACTTGTGCGCCACGTTGAGCGCCGGAAGTCGAGGCGCTCAATGCACCCAGATTGACACCGTTAATTGTGATGTCGCCAGAAGCGATTGCTGTTGCGCTTGTCGATGCTGTACCGGCCACTGCTGTGGAGCCAACTGTTGCTGTCACACCAGTTTGACCACTGATTGCGTTAATTGCTGCGGCTTTAGCGATACCACTGCCAGTTGCGTTAGAGAAGGATACGCCATCACTAGCAGATGCGCCGACTTGGTAACCATTGATAGACAAATCGCCAGATGCCAGAGCTGTCGTTGTTACAGCACCTGCACCTGCTACAGTTGCTTTGTAGCTGGATGTTGAGCCAACACCAAGAGAGGACGATTTTGCACTGGCGATTGCTGAAATACTGATCTGATCGTTTGAGCTACCGTTTGCACCAACCTGGAATGTTTGGTTTGCAAAGCTACCGTCAAGCAGATTCACGCCGTTAAAGTTAGAAGAACTTGCAACACGGTTGATTTCAGAGATCAACTGGCTGGCTTCGTTATTCAGGGATGCGCGGTCTGATGCACTGTTAGAGCCGTTGGCTGCCTGAACTGCCAGATCACGAATACGTTGTAAGTTGGAACCGATTTGTTGCAGATCGCCCTCAGCTGTCTGAGCCAGAGAGATACCGTCATTCGCATTACGTGCAGCTTGGTTTTGACCATTCAGCTGCGAAGTCATACGTTGAGAAATTGCGAGACCAGCGGAGTCATCTTTTGCGCTGTTAATACGCAGACCGGATGACAGACGTTGCATGGATGTTTGCAGAGAGCCTTGAGATGTAGTCAGGCTGCGTTGTGCATTCATGGATGCAATATTGGTATTGATATATGAAGCCATTTTGATACTCCTTACCTAAGTTATTAAATTCGGCGTTAAAACCTCAAACTTCGGTCTGTCTGTTGACTGTTGCACCGCCGTTGTAAAGGGTTACGGACGGGAATCAAAAACTTTTAGCTAGTTTCCGCAAATAAATACTATTTTTTTTGCTTAAGTTTTTCGCGATATTCCGCTCAACGACAGCTTTTAAAATTTCTTGAGGGCTTAATTTAAATATCTTTCACCCCTTTATTCGGGCTTAAGCATTTATTTTTTCCCTTTAAAATGAATTTCGATGATCATAATGTCCTCGGGAATTATTTTTTGGTCATGTTTTTGGTCTTTGCCACCTTAAAGAGAATAGATAATGAGTAAAGTCGGCTTGCACCCCGGAAATGCATTTAAAGAAGCAAAGGCTTTGTATAAGGCTAATCAGGCAGAAAAAGCGAAAGCACTCTGTCTCCGGATTGTTCAGCAATATCCTTTGCATCAGGATGCCAATTACTTTCTCGCCAAATTAGCTTTTGAAGGCGGCTTGAATGAGGAATCGCTACTTTTTTTACAAAAAGCGTTTTCGGGCGCGCAGCAATTCAACGCAGATAAGCATGCTTATTATCAGGTTCTTAATCGGTATATACAGAGTCGTTCATATGAACAAATGGAAATTGCCAGCCTGTGGCTGACCGGATTTAATCCAAAAGATGGTATTGCCTGGGATTACCTTGGCATCAGCCGCCTGGAACAGGGGAAATATCCCGAAGCCTACGAAGCGCTTCAACACGCCGTGGCGCTATTGCCGAACAATCCTCATGTGCTGGCGAATATTGGTAACGCGCTGATATCTTTGGAGCGTTGTGCCGAGGCAGCTACTTATTTACGGAAAGCCGTCTCAATTGATCCGGCGATGGTGGTGGCACAGAATAATCTTGGCAATGCCTTGCGCATGATAGGGCAGACGCAGGCTGCCGTAGATACTTTGCAGATTGCGGTACGTCTTAATCCCGGTCTTGCTTATGTTCACAATAATTTAGGCCTGGCATATCGTGAGAATAATCAATACAGCGAGGGCATCAAGTGTTTTTATACTGCACTGGAATTGCAGCCTGATCTGATTCAGGTGTATCCGAACCTGATCGATGCCCTGAGACAGAATGGCGAGGTGCAGCGTGCGATTGAATGCGGTAATGAAGCGATGGATCGTTGCGCGAATATCCCGGAATTCTGGGGTGGCTACGGCGATGCCCTGCGCGAGGCTAATCATCTCGATCCTGCGATTGAGGCCTATATGCGGGCGCTGTCATTTAAAAAAGACTCGCAGTCTTCGTTTAATCGCAAAATATTCAGCAATTTGCTGTTCTGCTTAAATTACCACCCCGATTTACCCGCAGAAGCCATTTTTGGCGCATATCAGGATTTCGATCAGCGTTTTGGTTTGCCAAATAAAGTCTTCTGGCGTCCTTTTGATAACGTACGCGATCCAAATAAACGTTTGAAGGTCGGGTATGTCGCGCAGGCGTTTTATAACCAGGTCTGTAAATATTTTCTGCTGCCTTTGCTGGAAAAGCACGATAAGAGTCAGGTCGAAGTTTATGCGTATGCGAATCCGCCGTTTGAAGATGAAACAACGGAATATTACAAAAAGTCGGTTGATCACTGGATCTACACCCGCGAAATGACCGATGCAGAACTGGCAGAACGTATCCGCGCAGATGGTATTGATGTGTTGATTGATGTTGCGGGGCACACCAACAGTAACCGACTGGGTGTCTTTGCGCGCAAACCTGCGCCGGTTTCGCTGCATTGGCTGGAATACGGCTACACCACGGGTTTGACCGCGATTGATTATTACCTGACGGACAAAGCTACGGTTACTGATAACTGCGCTCACCTGTTTTCTGAAAAAGTCTGGTGTCTGGATGGCCCAGCGTATACCTATCGTCCGGATGTACGTAAAGCGGAGCTGGTGCCACCGCCTGTGCTGGAAACGGGCGTGATTACTTTTGGTAGCCTGTCGCGCTCAGTCCGTATCAATCATAAGGTTGTGAAGGTGTGGTCAGCGATACTGGACGCGATGCCGAATTCCCGCCTGATTATTAATAGCGGCGACTTTAAAGACGTCAAAGTGCAGGATGAAATGGCTTCGCGTTTCATGCAATATGGTATCGACCGTTCAAGGTTGGAGATCGGTTTTACCAGCCCATCATGGGAAGTCTTGAAGCAAATTGATATCGGCCTCGATTGTTTTCCGCATAATTCCGGCACGACGCTGCTGGAGAGTATTTATATGGGTATTCCTTTCATTACGCTGGCTGATCGTCCATCCGTCGGACGAATTGGTGCCAGCGTATTAAGGGGGATGAGCCGCGACGAATGGGTGGCACAAACCGAAATGGAATATGCGCAGAAAGCGCTGATCCTCGCCCATGATGTTGATGGCCTTGTGCATTTACGGCAGACGCTGCGCGCCGAGATGGAAGCCTCTCCATTGATGGATGAGCCAGGTTTTGCCCGCGATGTTGAAAAAGCCTATCGCGGCATGTGGGAGATTTACTGCAAGGAGAATGCGCAATGAAAGCAGTGATTCTGGCCGGTGGTCTGGGAACGCGGATATCAGAAGAAACCCATCTGAAGCCGAAGCCGATGATAGAAATCGGCGGCCATCCGATTTTGTGGCACATCATGAAGAGCTATTCGGCACATGGGGTGAATGAATTTGTGATCTGCTGCGGCTATAAAGGCTATCTGATCAAAGAGTATTTTGCGAACTACTTTTTGCACATGTCGGACGTCACCTTCGATATGCAGCACAATCGCATGGAAGTGCACGAAAGACATGCCGAACCCTGGAAGGTCACGCTGGTGGATACCGGCGAAGACACGATGACAGGCGGGCGGCTCAAACGTGTGGCGCGCTATGTACAAGACGAGGAAGCATTTTGCTTTACTTATGGCGATGGTGTGTCTGACCTCGATATCGCTGCCTCAATCGCATTTCATAAAAATCACGGCAAGCTCGCAACTGTCACGGCGGTATTACCACCGGGGCGCTACGGTGCGCTGGAGCGTGACGGCGATCAGGTCGCCGGTTTTACGGAAAAACCTCGCGGCGATGGCGGCTGGATTAATGGTGGTTATTTTGTGCTGTCTCCCAAAGTGCTCGATTTTATTGGTGACGACAGCGTCAGCTGGGAAGCGGAACCCTTGGCCAGATTAGCGCAACAGCAGCAACTCATGGCCTACGAACACGCTGGTTTCTGGCAGCCCATGGATACGCTGCGCGAGAAAAATCTGTTGGAAGATTTGTGGCAATCAGGGCAGGCGCCGTGGCGAACATGGTAAATACCAGCGTAGTCAGTCCTGGGGCAATCAGCGCATTTCCTGCACCTGAACCCAGCTTCTGGCAGGGGCGGCGGGTCTTGCTGACCGGGCACACCGGTTTTAAGGGCGCATGGCTGGCATTCTGGTTGCTGCGTATGGGCGCGACGGTGACTGGACTGGCGCTGGCACCGCGTACCTCGCCGGATTTATTCGATGCGCTGGGATTGGCCGGGCGCATGCAAAGTCATATCGGTGATATCCGCGATGCTGCGCTGGTGCGTCAGATTGTGGCCGAAAGTCAGCCGGAAATCGTTTTGCATCTGGCGGCGCAGGCGCTGGTGCGGCCAAGTTATAAAGACCCGCTCGATACTTTCTCCAGTAATGTGATGGGCACCGCCAACGTGCTGGATGCTTTGCGCGGCGTCGACAGCGTTCGCGTGGCGCTGATGGTGACGACCGATAAAGTCTATCGTAACCGCGAGTTACTGACGCCGTATCCAGAGACAGCAGAGTTGGGCGGCCATGATCCGTACAGCGCGAGTAAAGCTGCTTCTGAATTAGTAATCGCTGGTTATCGCTCGGCATTTCTGGCAGAGCAGGGCGTGACGGTTGCGGTCGCCAGAGCGGGTAATGTGATCGGTGGCGGTGACTGGTCGGAAGATCGCTTGTTGCCGGATGCAGTGCGTGCATGGCAAAGGCATGAACGTCTGCAGATTCGTAGGCCAGAGTCGGTGCGGCCGTGGCAGCATGTACTGGAGCCCGTCTCGGCTTATCTGACCCTGGCGCAACGGGCTTACCATTTGCCGGGGCTGGGCGAAGCCTGGAATTTTGGGCCGGACGAAGTTGCCACCGTGCGTGAAGTTGTTGAACTGGCGCAGGGCGCTTATGGTGGCGGAGAGGTCGATTTCGCTCACGACATCATTGGTCCGCATGAAGCAGGTTTGCTGGCGCTGGATGTCAGCAAGGCTCGGTGTGAACTGGGCATACGCGCACGCTGGGATTTGCAGAGCGCGGTGCGCCGAACGATGTGCTGGTATCGCGATTTTGAGCAAGGCGTGAGTGCCAGCGATTTGTGCGAGCGCGATCTGGACGCATTTTTACTCGGTACAGAATAAGGACGCTGCCAGAAAATCCGGTGCAAAGGTAAGTAGAAAGAGGAAAAAAGCAGGAAAATGGCTTCTATATACTCCCCCGGGTATATTTTAAGCTCCTTTGTTTTCAAGGAGATGAGAGGGAAATTTCTCAAAAGTGGGGGGAGTATATGAAAACAGGCAGCGATAACGCCAAATCAGGATAGTGAATGTCGGGCTGATGAAGATAAAAATGTATGGCACAACGATTTGAACTGTTGACGACACCGATCATCGGTTTGTCGCTCTTGCAGCGTCGGCCGCTGGCGGATGCGCGCGGCTATTTTCAGCGCCTGTTTTGCGCCGAAGAGCTGGTGGAATTCGGTTGGACGCAGGGTGTCGCGCAAGTGAATCACACACAGACGCTGGAAAAGGGCAGTGTGCGCGGCTTGCATTTGCAATTGCCTCCGCACGCTGAAATGAAACTGATTACCTGTCTGCAAGGCGCGGTCTGGGATGTCGCCGTCGATCTGCGTAAAGATTCCCCTACGTTTTTGCAATGGCATGCCGAAGTGCTGTCTGCCGAGAATAAGCGCTCATTCCTGATACCACAAGGGTTTGCGCATGGTTTTCAGACACTCACAGATCATGTGGAAATGTTGTATTGCCATAGTCACGCCTATCAGCCGACGGCGGAAATGGGCTTGAATGTGTTTGACGAGCGGCTGGCGATAGGCTGGCCTTTGCCGGTGACGGCGATGTCTGACAAAGACCGGCAGTGGCTGTTGCTGGATGATGATTTTGAGGGAGTGAGCGTATGAAATGTCGGCATTGTGGTCAGGCTCTGACACAGCCTTTTCTGGATCTGGGGAGCGCGCCGCCGTCGAATGCTTACCTGACTGCGGAAGCCTTGCATCAGGCTGAAGTCTGGCTGCCATTGACACTGATGGTGTGCGATGCATGCTGGCTGGTACAGACGCTGGATTTTACCGGACGTGAAAATCTGTTTGATGCCGACTATGCTTATTTCAGCTCATGTTCGTCGAGTTGGTTGCGTCACGCCGAACAATTTGTCACGACCATGCGCGCGCAACTGGCGCTTGATTCCCAGAGTCTGGTGGTGGAAGTTGCCGCGAATGATGGCTATCTGTTGCAATACGTTCAGGCGGCAGGCATTCCCTGTCTGGGTATTGAGCCTACGCAGAGCACCGCCAATGCTGCGCGAGCCAAATGCATTCCGGTAGTTGAGCGCTTTTTCGGGTGTGAGCTTGCTGCGGAACTGGTCGTGCAAGGGCAGGCGGCAGATCTGACCGTGGCCAACAATGTGCTGGCACATGTGCCTGATATTAATGACTTTGTCGCAGGATTTGCACTGTTGTTAAAACCCGCAGGTGTTGCTAGTTTTGAGTTTCCGCATCTGCTCAACATGGTGCAGCAAAATCAGTTTGATACCGCGTATCACGAGCATTATTCGTATTTGTCTTTGCATGCGGTGCAAACGATATTCGAGCGCAATGGTCTGCAGATCATTGATGTGCAGGAGTGGCCTACACATGGCGGCAGTTTGCGTGTGCTGGCGCAACGTGCCGATGTAAAAGCCAGAGCCGTGCAGCCTGGCGTTGGCGATATTCTGGCGAAAGAACGTGATGCCGGTATGAATGCGCTGCCGTTTTACCGTGATGTGCAAAGCAGGGCTGAGCAGGCGAAATTTGATTTGTTGGAGTTCCTGCTCGATTGCAAACGCCAGAA
This sequence comes from Cognatundibacterium aquatile, assembly GCF_014699135.1. Taxonomy (GTDB): domain Bacteria; phylum Pseudomonadota; class Gammaproteobacteria; order Burkholderiales; family Burkholderiaceae_D; genus Undibacterium; species Undibacterium aquatile. The sequence continues at coordinate 561,631 of NZ_JACOFT010000002.1, read as the reverse complement.
TCTGTGCGTTGCTGCCTACGGTGCTGCTGCCAAAGGAAACACCTTGCTGAATTTTTCCGGCATCCGGCCTGACTTATTACCTTATGTGGTGGATATTAATCCGCACAAGCAGGGTAAGTTTCTTCCCGGTAGCCGGATTCCGATTGTCAGTCTGGCGCATTTGCTGGCCGACAAACCTGACAGAATTCTGATTTTGCCGTGGAATTTGCAGGAAGAAATCATGCATGATCTGGCTGCCGTCAAAGAATGGAATGCCCGTTTTGTCGTCGCTATTCCACAATTGCATCTTCTGTAAAGGAGTTTATTGTGATCGAGATTCATCCCGATGCGCGTATTTCCCAGCTGGCAGATATTGAAGATTCTGTGCGTGGCACCCGCATCGTTATCGGTGCGTTGTCCAGTATCGATAGCTTTGTCAAATTCAAACCTGCGGGCGGCAGCGGTGATGTCGTGATCGGAGAGCGCACCACGATTAATTCCGGTTGCGTGCTCTACACAGGCAATGGCATTCGCATCGGCAACGATGTGGCGATTGCGGCAAACTGTACTTTTGCCCCCGTCAATCATGCGTATCAGGATAAAAGCCGACGGATCAATCAGCAGGGTTTCTTGCCAAGCAAGGGCGGTATTGTGATTGAAGATGATGTCTGGATCGGTGCTAATTGCGTGATTCTTGATGGCGCTGTGCTGCGGCAGGGTTGTGTCATTGGCGCGGGTTCTGTCGTGCGCTCTGAGGTGCCGGCCTTTTCGATTAATGTCGGCGTTCCTTTACGCCGGGTCGGGTGGCGTGAATGAGCGTGCCGACCGCAGCGATGCATGCCACTCTGATTGGCGGTCATGGATTTGTCGGGCGGCATTTGCAGGCGCAATTGCGCAGTCTTGGCTGGACCTGCGATGTGCCGTTGCGCGATGATGTGAGCTTGTTTCAACGCGATCTCGGACACGTCTTTTACTGCGCTGGTCTGACGGCAGATTTTCGTCAGCGGCCGTATGACACTGTGGAAGCGCATGTCGCATTGTTGTCGAACGTATTGCAACAGGCTTCTTTTCTGAGCTTGACTTACTTATCCAGTACGCGGGTATATGCCGGGGCAAGCACGACGGATGAGGGGGCGGCGTTACAGGTACGCTCCCACGTTTCCGGCGATCTGTATAACATTTCCAAGCTGATGGGCGAAAGCTTGTGTCTGAATAGTCAGCGCGATGTCCGGATCGTGCGCTTATCGAATGTCTATGGATTACATATGCCAACGCAGAATTTTTTGTCCGAAGTGCTGACATCAGCAGCCAAAGACAAATGTGTTGTCTTCCGCAGTTCGCCGCAATCGCAAAAAGATTACATCGCGGTACAGGATGTGGTGCGCTGTCTGCCCATCATTGCACAACACGGCGAAGCAGGAATTTATAATCTGGCCAGCGGCTGCAATGTGTCAAATGCCGAAATCGCCAGCATCTTACAGAGGCAAGGAGTACGCTGCAAATTTCAAAACAATGCGCCAGATATCTTGTTTCCCAACATGAACGTTGCAAAATTACATGCGCTTTGCGGCGCGTCTCACCACGAACTGGCAACGGATTTGCCTACCCTTTACTCACACTATTGCGAGACACCATGAACCCTATTCAGCAATTTGAAGCCGAACGCGCAGCGCGCATAGAACAACTTGGGCAAGACCATGCGTTTCAGGCGCAGTCCCGCGACTGGCTGGAGCAGAGCATGCGCAAACAGTATGTATATAATTTTTCGTGGCTGGGACGTCCTATCATCCAGAATCCCATCGACATACTGGCGATGCAGGAACTGATGTGGACGGTGCAGCCTGATCTGGTCATTGAGACAGGTATTGCGCATGGCGGCTCCATCATTTTTTCTGCGTCTATGCTGGAGCTGATTGCTGCATGTGGCGGCAACCCCGATGCACGCGTTCTGGGCATTGATATCGATATTCGCGAACACAATAAGCAGGCGATACTGGAGCACCCGATGTCGAAACGCATCACGATGCTGCAAGGTTCAAGCGTGGCACCGGAAATTGTCGCGCAAGTACGTGCTGCCGCCAAAGATAAGCAAAAAGTGATCGTTTTTCTCGATTCGAATCACACCCATGAACACGTCCTGGCCGAACTCGAAGCGTATGCACCTTTGGTCAGCAAAGACAGCTACTGTGTAGTGTTTGATACCTTTGTCGAAGATGTTCCGGCAGATGTGTTCGACAGCCGCCCATGGCAGCCGGGAAATAGCCCAAAAACAGCAGTGCGTCAATATTTGCAAACACATCCTGAGTTTGAGATCGACAAGGCGATGCAACATAAATTGCAAATCACGGTCGCACCGGATGGCTTCTTGAAGCGGATTGCTTAATGTGATGCACAAAGCAGCGGCGCTCACAAACAGGGGGGGGTTGTTCCGCTGAGTGATATGATGAATACAAAAAAGGCCGCGATATCGCGGCCTTTTTGTTTCGTTCGTTTATGCGTATCAGTATCAGTTTGCTTTGACCACCCGATTTTTCCCTGATTGTTTTGCTTCATACATCGCCTTGTCAGCACGTTTGATCAGCGTTTCCTGAGCCTCGTGCGGCATACGAAGGGCGACGCCGGCGCTGAACGTGATAAACAGGCGTTGTTCATCTGCAGTGAAGAAATGCTTGGTCAGTTCGCGCTGCACTCTGACCATCGCCTGGGCTGCTTCTTCTAAGCCGGTCTCTGGCATGATAATGATGAATTCTTCACCGCCCCAGCGGGCGATGACGTCAATGGAGCGCAAGGTTTGTTTTACTACCCGCACCAGATGCACCAGCGCTTCGTCACCGGCGTTGTGGCCGTGAGTATCATTGAGTTTTTTGAAGTTATCCAGATCCAGCATGGCGATGCAAAGCGGCGTGCTGCGCCGGTCAGCGCGATCAGCTTCACGCTCAAAAATATCTTCCATGCCGCGCCGGTTCAGGCTGCCTGTCAACTGATCCTCGCGCACCAGTTCACTCATTTGTGCCAGCTTATCTTCGAGACCTTTAATTTTTTCTGCAGCTTCGGTCACTTCTTTCTGCGCGGCGACGATGATGTCCCGTGAGCGCAGGGTTTCTGATTGCACGACCCGGGTTTCATCCAGAATGTTGCCAATGATGTTGCTGACTTCGTTGGCATCGCTGGTGTTTCTGATTTTGTTTGCGTAGAGATCCATCTTGTCCTGATAGACGCCGGCACTGGTTGCCATTGCATTGAGTCTGTCGATAAACGCCGCCATCATATTTTTGACAGAGGTATTCGACTCATCAATACTATTTTTAAGCACGCCCTGTTTGTAGATGACGTCTTTCAGGTTGCGGGTTGCTTCCTGCAGTGCGCGATGATCTATCGGGCCGGAAATCAGATTTTGCACGACTTCAATCTGACCGCGCAGCCAGTTGTCGTTGTCGAGCAGATCGTGAATATTCGTCAGTAACAAATCGAATAAACGCAGCAGTAATTCATGTTGCTCAGCGCTGTCGCCGCTTTGTAGTTCAATCTGAAAGCAAAGTTGCTTCAGGCGGCTGGCAACCTGATTTAATTCAGGCTCATTATTCGCTTCTCTGACTGCCAGACCCAATGCTTCCGATTCGGTCGCAAGAGCCGGATTGGGTTTCAGCAAGGAACTAAGAGCTAATGTCAGCGTACGATACAGTAAGTCTTTCAGTACGCGTCGGCATGGGTCATCTTGCGCCGGTATATCGACCAAAGAAATCGGCGCAGAGTTGCTGATCACGGAAGGCGCAGGATCAACGAGGCTGATCTGATTGGTAGGAGCAGGTGGTTCGGTAATGCGTTGCGTCAGCAGTTCCAGGCCTTTACTGTAATCATCCCAGTTGCCAGTTTTAACGGCGCGGCTGAACCGATGGCCAAAAGTAGATAAATCGCTTTGTGATGCTTGCAGGCTGCTGGCAAAGTTTGCCAACAGATTTTCGGCCTCTGAAGGTTTATCGGTTTGTTGTATCGTTCCGGGAGTCGTTGTGGCAGGCGCTTCCTCGCTGATGCCTGCTACTTCGTTATACAGTTTTCGGTAAGCATCGGGGGTCGGCGCAATCCTCTGTATCGCTAATTGACGAAACGTCTCACGTGCGATGTCTGAGGGACTTTTGAATTGTGACGAAGGAGGTTTGGTCGACATGTAGTCTGGTCAAAAACGATAAGCGGTGAACGATAAACAACAAAACGATAAACAACAAAAAATACTCAATCGACAAGCTGATTCTTGATTGCGTAATGTGTCAGTTCTGCATTGTGCCGCAATTTCATCTTTAACAAAATCCTCGCGCGGTATTCACTGATGGTTTTTACTGACAAAGATAATTCTTTGGCAATGTCACTCACCGATTTACCTGATGCGATCATCGTCAGAGTCTGAAATTCACGATCTGACAGTGTTTTATGTGGCTCATCCTCATGCTCCTGATTCAGGTTGTTTGCTAACTCCTGAGCCAGTGCCGTACTGATGTATTTCAAGCCATTCGAAACTTGTCGGATGGCAGCCAGGATCTCATCACTGCCACAATGCTCGTTGAGATAACCGGATGCGCCAGCCTTCAGGCACCGTATCGCATACTGATCTTCGCGAAAATTCGAAAACATCAAAACATTCACTTCCGGCTTTTCGGCTTTAATTTGCTTCAGAACTTCTATGCCATTTTTATCGGGCAGTGCGATGTCGAGCACCATCACATGGTAATCGAGTTTTCTGGATAAACGCACCGCATCGAGCCCGTTGCTTGCTTCGCCTATGACCGCAATATCAGGCGTGGCGGCAATGATTCCTTTAATTCCTTCTCTGACCACCACGCGGTCATCCACAATCATTAACTTAATTGACGCATATTCAGCCATGCATATTCCATTTCTATCTCAGACCTTCGCTATTATGGGAGTTTTACTTTACAGTGAGAAGTCTTGGTACTCGCCAGAATCTGCGCTGTGATCATTGTTCAGAGTTGATCAGAACAGCGCGATCGCTTATTTTATAAGGGATGGCAGAGCTGCGGTAAGAAGATGATGATTAATTTGATCTGCTTCGGCAGAAGATAAAATAAATGAGTAAAGCTTTTATAAAAGAATCTGAGCAGGACGACGATGAAGAGGTCGGCGCTCCTGCCATTCCTGCCGGTGCGAAGAATTACATGACGCCGGAAGGCCATCAGCGGATGAAAGACGAGTTCTTGCGTCTGATCGATGTTGATCGCCCGGAAGTGGTGAGTATTGTTTCCTGGGCCGCTTCGAATGGCGACCGTTCTGAAAACGGCGATTACATCTACGGGAAGCGACGCTTGCGTGAAATCGACCGGCGCATACGCTTTTTAAGTAAGCGTCTGGATATCGCGGAAGTGGTTGATCCTCGCGTGCATCATGGTTCCGATCAGATATTTTTCGGGGCAACTATTGTTTATGAAAATTTACAGGGTGAAGAAATTAAGATCACTATTGTCGGCGTGGATGAGTTTGATCCGCTGCAAGGAAAAATCAGCTGGATTTCTCCGGTTGCCCGCGCGCTGACCAAAGCGCGTACGGGGGACACTGTGATACTGAAAACACCGGCGGGAGTCGATGAGTTGACGATACTGGATGTCATTTATCCAGCGTAAATTGACTCAGAACGATCAGCGTACTGCGAACCTCATTTACTACTTATACGGCATACACGATGGCACTTAACTATACCGATATCAACCATCCTTTGCGGATTCCTCTGGCTGCCGAAGTCCATTCGCGCCCATCATTACGCCTGAATGCGCCTGAGGTGCTGACCCATATCGCGGTCTTTGCGCATAATCAGGGTCGCATCGACGGCGATAATCTGCATGTGCAATTGCAGATACTCAGTGAATTTTGCGGATATTTCGGTGTCGCTTGTCCCGGTGGCGATGCTAAATATTTTTTCCATGATTTTGGTCGCTTCCGTCTGAAATGGGAATGTCATACCGAGTTTGCGACCTATACGTTTCTGGATAATCCGGAAGACCCAACCCTGGCAGCCGTAGCGATAGCGGATATTGCGCAAGTGTTTGCCAAGGTGCCGCTACGTCATGTGCCGCAACAATGGCTGGCTGGTTTGCAAGGAAAAGTGATGGTGGCTGCCCACGTGGCCTTGATTCCTGCTACTACGCCTGTCGATGCCACGCCGCCGGCCGGTACGGTAACGATGCGCGGGATGTTTGAAGGCAGTGTGTTAGTCGGTAGCCAGGTGATTGATCGCGGTCAGGTCTGGACAGATTTTCTGATTCAGGCTGACGGTTTTAGCCGTTTCATCGTCAAGGATCAGGGCTTTCTCGATCAGCAGGCGGGACGTACTGTGCAGCGCATACTGGAAATTGAAACCTACCGCATGATCGCCTTACTTGGTCTGCCACAAGCGCAGGCGGCAGCGCCGGTATTGAATGCAATTGAAAACGAGTTGGTACAGATCACGTCCACCATGACGCTGGCAAGCGGCAGTGACGGTGAGCTGGCTGATACCGATGCTGAACAGGGTGTCTTACGGCAAATTATTGATCTGGCGGCGCGCATAGAAAAGCTGGCGCTGGAAAACAGCTATCGTTTTTCGGCGTCCAAAGCGTATTTCAGTCTGGTGAACGCGCGTATCGGCGAGCTGCGCGAGTCGCGGATTGATGGTATCCCTACGATAGAAGAATTCATGGAGCGTCGCCTCGCACCGGCAATGCATACCTGCGAGGCAATTGTACGCAGACAGGAAGCGCTGGCTGCCAGAATTGCGCATACCAATGATTTATTGCGCACCCGTGTCGGCATCGTACAGGAACAGCAAAATCGCAAAATCCTGCAAAGTCTGAATGCGCGGGCAGCACAACAACTGCGTTTGCAGCAGGCAGTCGAAGGTTTGTCTGTCGCCGCGATCAGTTACTACGTTGCCGGCTTATTTTTGTACACCGGCAAAGGCATGAAAGCCATGGGGCTGGAAATTAATCCAGATTTGCTGACCGGAATCCTGATACCCGTGATTGCCGTCTGTGTCTGGCTGGGCTTGCGGCGCATGCATAAAAAACTGCATTGAATGGTATTGAACGGTTTTTTTGCGGGGCGTTGGTCTGCCGATAAACACAGCGCTCTGCAAGGGAATTGCCCCAGGGATCAATGGCGCAACCGGGGCAATTTAGTCTGCGGCAACTGGATGATTGAACGATAAACCCTGGAAACTGACGTAAATATACTCCCCGGAGTATATTTAAAGGCCCAGTCAATTCGCTGACAATAAGGGGTTTTTCTTTAAAAACAGGGGGAGTATATTAAAAACTGCTGTTTTCAGACGGAATGTGGCGGGGTGTAATTCAGAAAATGGTTCAGACGCGCACGACGCGGATGACGCCACTCAGATGCTTGATGCTGCGCATAATCTTTGCCAGATGGCCGCGATCTTCCACCTGAATCGTGAAATGGATGTTCGTCATATCATTGGCGTCGCCATCTTCCATATTCACGTGGCTGATATTTGCTTCCGATTCACCGATGCCAGCGGCAATGCGTGCTAATGCGCCGCGTTCATTATTCACAGTGACGATGATGCGGGTATCAAAACTGCGGTTCAGTTCTTCGCCCCAGGTGACGTCGATCCAGCGGTCAGGTTCCTTGAAATGCATACGTTTTGCATGTTCACAGTCATCGGTATGCACCACCAGCCCCTGATCGCGTTTGAGCTGGCCGATGATGTTGTCGCCCGGAATAGGCATACAACATGGCGCAAGTTGTACTGATAAACCTTCACTGCCATAAATAATGACAGGCTCGCGCTTGTAATTTTGTTTGTCGCCAAACTGTTGGAACGGGAAAGGCGAATCGTCTTCGACCAGATCCAGAATATGTCGTGCGACCAGCGTTGCCATACGTTTGCCTATACCGATATCAGTATAGATTTCATCCATCTCTTTGGCGGTGGATTCATTGAGTAATTTATCGACCAGCGTGCCCGGTAACTCCGGATTCAGATTGACTGCCACCAGTGCCTGAGCGAGCAACTGTTTACCCAGTTCGGTCGATTCATTCAGGTTGATCGTGCGCAGATAATGGCGAATCGCAGAACGGGCTTTACCGGTACGCACATAAGTCAGCCAGTTCGGCGTCGGGCGAGAGCCGGGTGATGTAATGATTTCGATGATGTCGCCATTTTTTAATTCTGAGCGCAATGGTACCGGTTCGTGATTGATGCGCGTCGCAATCGCCTGATTGCCGATGTCGGTGTGAATGTTGTACGCAAAATCCAGTGCCGTGGCGCCACGTGGCAGGGCGATGATCTTGGATTTCGGTGTGAATACATAGACCGAATCCGGAAACAGATCGATCTTCACGTGTTCTAAAAATTCTGCCGAATCGCCCGTTTGTTTCTGGATGTCGAGTAAAGACTGCAGCCACGCATGCGTGCGTTGCTGCAAATCCGTCAGACTACCTTCAGCATCTTTGTAGAGCCAGTGTGCTGCCACGCCTGATTCGGCAACGCGGTGCATTTCCTGGGTGCGAATCTGAAACTCGACCGGCGTGCCATACGGGCCGATCAACGTGGTGTGCAGTGATTGATAGCCGTTGGTTTTGGGAATGGCGATATAGTCTTTAAACTTGCCGGGCATGGGCTTGTACAGCGCATGCAGGGTACCGAGTGCGTAATAACTCTCACGGAAATTTTCGACGACAATACGGAAACCGTAAATATCTAATACCTGAGAAAAACTCAGATGTTTATCCTGCATTTTTCTGTAAATGCCATACAGCGTTTTTTCGCGGCCATAGACCTCTGCATTCAGACCCGCTTCTTTCAGCGAGTTCTTCACTGCTTCCAGGATTTTGCTGACGACTTCACGACGATTACCACGTGCGGCTTTCACGGCTTTGGACAAAGTCCGGTAGCGCATCGGATACAAATGCGAGAAAGCTAAATCCTGTAATTCGCGATAAATATTATTGAGGCCAAGTCTGTGCGCAATCGGCACATAGACATCCATCGTTTCGCGTGAAATACGGCGTTTTTTTTCTGAGCGCATCACGCCCAGCGTACGCATATTGTGCAGGCGGTCTGCCAGTTTCACGAGAATCACACGCACATCGCGCGCCATCGCCAGCAACATTTTGCGGAAGTTTTCCGCCTGCGCCTCGATCTGGCTCTGAAATTCGATTTTTTCGAGTTTCGATAAACCATCCACCAAGGTGGCTACAGGCGCACCGAAGCGCTCTATCAGTTCTTCTTTTTTGACATCCTGATCTTCCATGACGTCGTGCAACAGCGCCGCCATGATGGCTTGCACATCCAGCTTCCATTCGGCGCAGATTTCGGCGACAGCGATCGGATGCGAAATGTAAGGCTCACCGGATTTACGCACCTGACCCAGATGCTTTTCATCAGAAAAACGATAAGCCTCCTTAATCAGCTTGAGGTCGCCCGGCGACATGTATTCTGCGAGACGTGCAGAAAGTGCCGTCGTTGAGGCGACACCGACAACAGGTGCAGGTGTGGGGGCCTTTACATTGGCTTCAGTCGAAGTTGCGGCGTTTTTTTTTGTGCTGCTCTGCGGCGTGGCCGCTGATGGAGGGGGGGCAGTATCAGGTTCGGCCGGTTTGCTCAGAGATGAAGAGGTTTCTGTTGCGTTCATTCTGTTTTTTCCGGCCGATAAAGGTGGGTACTTTGACTTTTCGCGTAACGCGAAATTACATAGGAACTTTTTTCAGCATCTCAATACCGATTTTGCCGGCAGCGATTTCGCGCAGAGCAACAACGGTTGGTTTGTCTTTTGCTTCAACCTTTGGTGTGTGACCTTGCAATAACTGGCGAGCGCGATAGGTTGCGCACAGTGTCAGCTGGAAACGGTTAGGGATTTGTTTCAACGCGTCTTCAATGGTAATACGTGCCATATTTTTTCCTAAATACAAATGATACAAATAATTTTTTGAATTAATTCGGGTTGGCGTGGATGCCAAGCTGGGCAAACAATTCGCTGTTCCGTGTCGCCTGTTGAGTAAATCTGCAGCGGGTCGCTTTAACGATCGCGTTCAATTCAGACAACGCAGTGGTAAAGTCTTGGTTGATAATAACATATTCGAACTCGGGGGAGTGCGCCATTTCTCCGCCAGCGGCCAAAATCCGGCGTGTAATGACGTGAGGCTCGTCTTGTCCTCGTTTTTTCAGGCGTTCTTCCAGTGCCGGAATCGATGGCGGCAAAATGAAAATACCGACAGCACCGGGAAATTGTTTGCGTACCTGCTGCGCGCCTTGCCAGTCAATCTCCAGCAACACATCCGTACCCGCGCGCATCTGCTCTTCAATGATCAGACGGGAGGTGCCGTAGTAATTACCGTGAACTTCGGCATGCTCGAGAAATTCTCCGGCTTTTTCATGCGCAATAAAGTCTTCAACGGTCGTGAAATGATATTCGCGGCCATCCTGTTCGCCCGGGCGCGGAGGACGTGTCGTCGACGAAATGGATAACTTGATTTGTGGCTCTTGCGCCAGTAAAGCATTCACCAGCGTGGATTTGCCGGCGCCTGATGGCGCAGCAACAATGAACAGGCTGCCTGCAGTGGATGTGATAGGGCGCATACGGATCTCTGGTTGGTATCGTCAGTGAAACATGAGGCAACAAAAACACAACGGCGGCATTGTGTGCCGCCGGAATTGTCGCTTCTTAAAATATCGGCGGCAGTATAAGCAAATGTACCGCGTTATTCAAGGTTTTGTACCTGCTCGCGCATTTGCTCTATCAGCAGCTTCAATTCCATGGAAGCGTCGGCCAATTCTTTGAGTGCCGCTTTGGAGCCCAGTGTATTGGCTTCGCGATTAAGTTCCTGCATCATGAAGTCCAGACGTTTGCCGACCTGGCCGCCTTTTTTCAGAATGTGGCGCGTCTCTGTCAGATGTGCGGATAAACGGGCAAGTTCTTCTGCGACATCGACGCGTATGCCGTACACAGTGACTTCCTGACGAATTCTGTCGAACGCTTCTTCGCGGGTGATGGTCTGGGCGGCGTTGTTGCCATTGGCGGGTTGTGCTAATCCCAGCGCCTCTTCGAGACGTGCAACCGATTTCTGCTGAAATTGCTGCAACATTTGCGGCATCAGAGGTTTGATTCTTTCGACGATTTCTTCCATCGCGGCTACCCGGCTGAGCAGTACCTGCTCCAGTGCTGCACCTTCACGCTCACGGCTGGTAATGAATGCTTCCAATGTGTCATTAATGCTACGGATAATCGTATTCTGCAGGCTTTCGGCATTGATTTCAGCTTCCTCTATGACCCCGGGCCAGCGTAACAATTCATTCACGGTGAAGGGGGCAGCGTCGGGAAAATGACTCTTCAAATTGTTTTGGAAGCTGATCAGTTGTCCGAGTATGGTTGTATTCAGCGCTTTGTTACTGGTTTCGGTGGTTTTTTTCCCGAAACTGAAACGACATTCAACCTTGCCGCGGGCTAACTTGCGCGAGATCGCATCGCGGAATAATGATTCCACCGAGCGAAAATCATCATTGATGCGGAACTGCAGATCGAGAAAACGGGAGTTGACACTTTTGATTTCTATGGTAATCGTGCCCGCATCGGTTTCCTGGGTGCTGGTCGCATAACCAGTCATGCTGTAAATGCTCAAGTTGTTTCCTTTTAGAGAGTATGCTGATGGGCGCAAAAGGGAGTAAGAAGTTGTTACAAACCATTATAGTCTTTACAAACAGTGCGATTATCAACACAATCGCTTTTGTCTAAAGGATGGAAACAACAATGGCTGCACAAAATAACGCCCCCTTGCCAGATGGTCTGGAAATCGCCGGTTACCGCATTGTAAAGAAAATTGCCTCCGGTGGCTTCAGTATTGTCTATCTGGCTTCGGATGAAGACGGTAATGCAGTTGCTATTAAAGAGTATCTGCCGAGTTCGCTTGCTTTGCGTCAGCAAGGTGAGCTTGTGCCTGCAATTTCAAATGAAAATCTGCCGATCTACCGCATCGGCTTGAAATGTTTTTTTGAAGAGGGCCGGGCGCTTGCTCGTATTTCACATCCGAATGTGGTCAGCGTTGTTAATTTTTTCCGCGCGAACGAAACCGTGTATATGGTGATGGCGTATGAGTCAGGACGATCATTGCAGGAGCATATTTTACGTCGTCGCGATAAAGGTGAAAAACCGCTGGTATCAGAGCGTTTCATCCGCCGTATGTTCAATCAGGTGATGAATGGTTTGCGCGAAGTGCATACCAATAAGTTGCTGCATCTTGACCTGAAACCCGCAAATATTTATCTGCGTCTTGACGGTACACCGATATTGCTGGATTTCGGCGCTGCGCGTCAGACATTGAAAACAGATATCCCGAAATTGTATCCAATGTACACTCCCGGCTTTGCAGCTCCGGAGTTATATCAAAAAAATGGTAGCCTTGGCCCCTGGACTGATATTTACAGCATAGGAGCTTCTATTTTTGCGTGCATGATAGGCGCTCCACCTCAACCTGCAGATCAGCGATTGACCAACGATAAGATGGAGGCGCATTTCCGCAAGCTGGAAGGTATGTATTCTCCTGAGCTGATTGAAGTTGTCCGCTGGTGCCTGAAGCTTGATCCATTGGAGCGACCACAGAGCGTATTTGCATTGCAGAAAGCACTGGCGATAAAAGCACAGCCGGCACCAGAGCTGAGTTCGTTTGGCAAAATGAAATTGAAAATTACGTCTTTTCTTAAAAAATATAAGAAAAAGAAGCCAGAGAGTGACCATACAACGATACAAGAAAGCACATTGAATTAACGATGTTTGTGCTCGTACTGTCAGGTTACCTTTTTTATTAATTGTTATTTAAAGCATTACTACTGTTCATGCGCTTTTCCGTTTATCAAGAAAGTCACATTGGCGGCCGCAAGGTCAATCAGGATCGCATGGGATATAGCTTTACCCGTGATGCGATTTTGTTGCTATTGGCAGATGGCATGGGCGGTCATATCCTTGGCGAGATGGCGGCAGCCATCGCTATGCAGACGATAGGCTCGCTATTTCAGCAGCAGGCACATCCTTTGGTTGGACGCCCGGAGCGATTTCTGGAGGATAGTTTTTTAGCGGCACATCAGGAAATACATCGTTATCATACGTTGAATAATTTGCCGGAAACCCCGCGCACCACCATCGTTGCTTGTCTGATTCAGAATGGGTACGCTTATTGGGCACATTGTGGCGATTCCCGTTTGTACTGGATGCGTCAAGGGCAGATACTCTTGCGTACGAAAGATCATTCTCGTCTGGAAACCCTGATTGCACAGGGGAAGGTGGACCCATCGGAGCGTCACACACATCCTGATCGCAATAAGTTGTTCAACTGTCTGGGAGCGCCGAATGCCCCTATTGTTGAACTCTCACGGCGTGCTGCGTTGCAGCCGGGCGATATTATTCTGCTTTGCTCAGACGGTTTCTGGTCTATGTTGCCAGATCATATGCTGGCTCAACGTTTGCACGAACACACCATTGTTCGTGCAATTCCGGAACTGATACGCTCAGCGGTCAGTATTGCTGGCAAACACAGTGATAACACGACGGCGCTGGCAATGATGTGGGAAGGCGATAACAGACTGGAGGATTCCTCCATTATTTCCACTAATACTTTACCTATTGGTTCCATTACGACTACCATACAGGCACCTGTTGATCCAGATGTCGCTTCGGATAGTGCAGAACACGATATTTTCAATGATGCAGAGATCGAAAAAGCGATTGCTGAAATCCGCAATGCGATCCATAAGTCATCCCGTATTACTTCTAAAGATTAATTTATGTCTCATATTCAACGCCCTAGCGGCCGCGCAGCGGACGCTTTGCGGCCTGTCGTTATCAGCCGCCATTTTACGAAACATGCCGAGGGTTCTGTACTGATAGAGTTTGGCGATACCCGCGTGATTTGCACGGCCAGTATTGAAGATAAAGTTCCTGGCTTTCTGAAAGGAAAAGGGCAGGGCTGGCTCACTGCAGAATACGGTATGCTGCCAAGATCCACGCACACGCGTATGGACCGCGAAGCGGCCAAGGGTAAGCAATCTGGACGTACTCAGGAAATTCAACGGCTGATAGGTCGTTCTTTACGTGCAGCATTTGATCTGAATGCATTTGGTGAACGTACATTGCATCTCGATTGTGATGTGATTCAGGCCGATGGCGGAACGCGTACTGCTGCTATTTCTGGCGCAATGGTCGCAGCCTTTGACGCCTTTTCCAAACTGGTTGCAAATGGCGTGATTGCGCAGGTTCCGCTCAAAAATTTTGTCGCTGCAGTTTCTGTCGGTGTTTATCAGGGGCTCCCGGTGTTGGATCTCGATTATCCTGAGGATTCCAGTTGTGATACCGATATGAATGTGGTGATGACCGATGCAGGGCATTTCATCGAAGTTCAGGGAACCGCCGAAGGCGTCGCGTTTGATCGTGGCACGATGAATCAATTGCTTGATCTTGCTGAGAGTGGCATTAATGATCTCATCGACTTGCAAAAACAGGTACTCGGTTTGTTGGAAAACTGAGTAGATTGTAATGACAAAAAAAATCGTACTGGCCTCCAATAATCAAGGCAAGCTGAAAGAGTTTTACCAGATACTTTCGCCACTTGGCGTTGAGCTGTATTCGCAGTCAGAGTTTGATGTGCCGGAAGCGGATGAGCCCTTTTTCAGTTTTGTCGAAAATGCGCTTGCCAAAGCCCGGCACGCATCAAAACTGACAGGTTTACCCGCACTGGCCGATGATTCAGGCATTTGCGTGAATGCCCTGCAAGGTGCTCCCGGGGTATTTTCTGCCAGATACGCCGGTGAACCGAAATCGGATTCCAGAAATAATCAAAAGCTGATCGCTGATCTGCAAAATAAGGCCGATAAATCAGCATATTATTATTGCGTGCTGGTTCTGGTTCGTTCAGAACACGATCCCCAGCCGGTGATTGCTGATGGCATATGGAATGGTGAAATTGTTTCCAGTGCGCGTGGTGAGAATGGTTTCGGATATGATCCGCATTTCTGGATTCCTTCGCTGAACAAAACAGTTGCAGAACTATCAGCAGAGCAAAAAAATCAGTTATCGCACCGAGGACAGGCATTGCGTGCATTATTTGAGAAATTGAAATAAATGATTCCGATTAAACCGGTATCTCAGTTAACTGGCACAGTGCGACCAACGACGGATATCTCCCAAATTCCACAAGATGTTGCGACAAAATTTTTGTCTCCGGGCAGTCTGAGTCTGTCAGTGTTGCCGCCGCTGTCTTTGTATATTCACTTTCCCTGGTGCGTCAGTAAATGCCCTTACTGTGATTTTAATTCGCATGAAGTAAAGGGACGTTTTGACGAAGACGCTTATCTGACGGCGTTGCGCGCAGACCTTGAAGCTTCGTTGCCCCTGATCTGGGGGCGTAAAATTTATACGGTATTTATTGGCGGAGGCACGCCAAGCCTGATGTCGGCTGGGGGTGTTGATCGCTTGTTGTCGGATATCCGTACATTATTACCGATAGATGGTGGCGCAGAAATTACGCTGGAAGCGAATCCCGGAACTTTTGAAACCGAAAAATTTCGCTCGTTCAGACAGAGCGGAATTAATCGCTTATCAGTAGGCATACAAAGTTTCAACTCACAGCACCTTGCTTCTTTGGGGCGTATTCATAACGGTGATGACGCTAAACGTGCAATTGATATTGCTAAAACACATTTTGATAATTTCAATCTCGATCTGATGTTTGCGTTGCCGGGGCAAACGCTGACTGAAACGCAGCAAGACATTGAGATGGCGCTGTCTTTTGCTCCGCCACATTTATCCCTGTATCACCTGACGTTAGAGCCGAATACCTATTTTGCCAAATATCCGCCAGCAATTCCTGATGATGATACAAGCGCAGAAATGCAGGAGTTGATACACGCGAAGATGGCAGGCGCGGGCTACGTTAACTACGAAGTGTCGGCGTATGCGCAACCCGGTAAAGCATCCCGGCACAATCAGAATTACTGGAATTTTGGTGATTATCTGGGGATCGGTGCAGGCGCTCATTCCAAACTCTCGTTTCCACATCGCATAGTTCGTCAGGCTCGCTTCAAACAGCCGAAAGCATTTATTGAGGCGAGTATGGCTGGTAATGCAGTTCAGGAGTCGAATGAGATCGATGCACGCGATTTGCCATTTGAATTTATGCTGAATGCCTTACGTTTGAATCAGGGGTTTCCTGTCAATTTATTTCAGGATCGTACTGGTCTGCTGCTGAATTCAATAGAGAAAGAATTGCAACTTGCCGAGAAAAAAGGACTGATACAAAGAGATCATCAGACAATTTCACCGACCCCGACGGGGAGGTTATTTTTGAATGATCTTCAGGAAATTTTCTTGCGTGACGTGTAATTCGATGTACCAATCATTTATCCCTTCTTTTTTGCCAGTCATGAATTCGCAGCAGCAGTTGTCTGCGATTTATCCGGATTTTGGTGCCATGTCGCAGAGCGTTGTATTCAGTACGCTGGAGCACTGGCAGAACACAAGTTTTTTCGACAGACTTGCTGATATCAGTTATTTCGTTTCTGTTGAGGATTTGCAAGAAATACCAGCAGATTTGCATACCAGTCTGTCTGGCTCCCGGATCGTGCTCTGCGTGTCTGATGAACTATGTGCTGAAGAGTCGAATCACGCCAAGTTGAATGACATCGTCAATAACGGACTCAGAATAGTCACTGATCAGTTAAATGCGCAAACAGAATTGCGTTGGACGGATGCCCGGCACGTTGCGGTCGACTGTACTAATGGTGTGCCATTAAGTTGCAGACCCTGGATCACACGTCTTAGCAGCGGTCAGCATTGGGCGAAACAACTCTCGTCTTCGATAGAGTTGGAGCAAGCAAAGCAAGCAGGCTTTACTTTGTTTTCAGGAGATTATGCGTTTAATCCTCCAGCAAAAAATAAAGCGGTGGATAGCTCGGCTCGCACGCGTTTGCTGAAATTACTGGGATTGCTTTCCCGTGATGCCGACTCCGATGAACTTGAAAATTTAATAAAACAAGATCCCACCTTGTCTTTCATGCTGTTCAAATTAGTCAGTTCCGCCGCTTTCAGTCAATCGGTGCGCGTTTCTTCCTTTGGCCAAGCCATCAGTTTATTAGGTCGCAGGCAATTGCAGCGCTGGTTACAGTTGCTGTTATATGCGCGTCAGCAGGATCTGGGTGGTGCGCTTAACCCCTTGATGGCGCGAGCCGCATTTCGCGCCAGTATGATGGAAGCTGTATTTCAGAAGCTTGGTGCAAGTAAATACGATCTGGATGCTGCATTTATGGTCGGTATGTTTTCCTTGTTGGATAAATTGTTTGGCAGTGCGTTGTCGGAGGTACTTCAGCCTTTGCAATTGCATGAGGATATTTTGCGCGCGTTGTTATACAGATCTGGAAAACTGGGGCAGTGCCTTTGTTTAGTTGAACTCGCGGACCGCACAAACACCATGGCGTTAAACGAACAAACGAGATTGTTGGAATTAGATGCAGATAGCTATTACGATTGTATTTGTGACGCGTACGTGTGGGTCAATCAGGTCTGCCGGGATATGTGATGACGGAAACATCTGTTGATGTACTTAATCTGAGTCTCGGCGTCACTTTGGGTGAGGCTGTTCTTAGCCTGAATGGGCGTGATCTGGACAGTGAAATTAACCGGATTGCGCATACCTTATTTTCTGATGGGGCGGTCAGTTACGAACGAGGCACCGTTGCGTCTGGGATGTCCGGGCAGGGATTTTGTGTTTCTGTTTCGCCGGAGACTTATTATCTGCTCGCCGCTAAACAGGGTGTTTATTCCGAGGCGGATCTGGAAAAAGTGAATGCGTTGGCCGTGTTGACTGCCCGCCTGTTTGCTAAACGTCAGCATCTTTTGCAGCAACAAGATATGAATTTGCAACAACATATGTTGCAGACGCAGATACTGGATCAGATTCATGAATCGGTGATTACGATGGATCTGGCTGGCTTCATACTGAGCTGGAATCGTGGTGCCGAAAAATTATTTGGTTATCGCTCTGACGAAGTGCTCGGGAAGAATATTCTGTTCTTGTACAACAATGAAGAGTCAGATGAAGGATCGCCAGCGTTTTTCGATCATTTTCTGGAACATGGCGGTCGCGAGATGGAGGTGCGCCGCCGAAAAAAGTCAGGAGAGGTGTTCTGGGCCAGCCTGACCTTGTCTACACTCATTAGTCAGGATAATCAGCCGGTCGGCATTGTCGGATATCTCAGTGATATCACTCAACGCAAAGAGGCAGAACTAAAAATTAATCGCCTTGCTTATTTCGATACCCTGACACAGCTTCCCAATCGTAGTTTGTTTAAACAACTGGTTGATCAGTCTTTGCAGCAATTGCGACGTAAACAAACAAGTGGTGCGTTGCTCTTTATCGATTTAAATCGCTTTAAGCCTGTGAACGATACATTCGGGCGCCAGATTGGCGATGCTTTGTTGATGCAGGTTGCCAGACGTTTCCAGCAAACTCTGCGAAACGAAGACATTATTGCCCGTTTGGGTAGCGATGAATTTGCCATCGCTTTAACCGATGTGAATCAGTATTATCACGCCAGTCTTGTCGCGCAAAAAATTCTCTCATCCCTTGATTCTGCATTTGATATCGGCACACATGAGCTACGCGTCAGCGCCAGTATCGGTATCAGTCTGTTTCCGGAAGATGGAATGGACGCGGATAGTTTGTTGCAACGTGCAGATATTGCAATGTTTAAAGCAAAGCGCAATGGTGCTGGCATTTCGGGTAGTTATGCGTTTTACAGTCAGGGTATGGATGCACACATTGCCGGAAAGTTGTTCCTTGAGTCTGGCTTACGCAAAGCGCTTCATCAGCAAGAGTTTTTCCTGGTATATCAACCGAAGATCGACGTGCAGACGCGCACCCTGGTTAGCGTTGAGGTTCTGCTGCGTTGGCAACATCCTGAGCGCGGTTTAATCTCTCCAGTGGAATTTATTTCCATTGCTGAAGAGACTGGGCTGATTCTGCAAATTGATGCCTGGGTCTTAAACTCAGCCTGCCAGCAAGCGAAATCATGGCAGGATGCAGGCCTGACTCCGTTCAGAATCGCAGTCAATCTGTCGGCCAATGAATTCACCAGTGGCTTACCATCGAAAATTGAATCGGTACTGCGGCAATATCAGATTTCACCAGACTGGCTGGAACTTGAAATCACTGAAAGTATGCTGATGCACAACACCGAGAGTGTGATCGCGATTATGGAGCAACTGGTTGCACTCGGCGTTAGTCTGGCACTGGACGATTTTGGCACTGGCTATTCCAGTCTTTCGTATCTGAAGCGCTTTCCAATCTCATCCATCAAAATTGACCGTTCTTTTGTGCAGGGCATCCCTGCTGATGCAAGTGATTGTGCGATTGCGAGTGCGATTATTGTTATGGCGCACCAACTGCAGCTGAAGGTTGTTGCGGAAGGGGTTGAGACAACGGATCAGTATCAATTTTTGAGTGCCACATCTTGTGATGAAGTGCAAGGCTTCCTGTTTTCAAGGCCGACATCCCCGCAAGAGATTGTGAAACTGATCGGTAAAGTCTTTTAAGGCAAAAAATCGTCGCCGAGGCTTGTTTTGCGTATCGCTATCAGGATATAATGCGAGGCTCGGAAGCTTGGCAGAGCGGTTGAATGCACCAGTCTTGAAAACTGGCGAGGTGTTAAAGCCTTCGTGAGTTCGAATCTCACAGCTTCCGCCAAGAACACCGCAAACTTTAACAAAGTTTGCCAAAAAACCCCTAAGAAATCAAACGCTTAGGGGTTTTTTTACGCCTGTAGCGCCAAAGTTTGCCTATTGACACCCATGTTTTTTGCATCCATGCTTTCATCCATAGCCTCATGGATGCAAAACTCATGGATGCAAAACTCATGGATGCAAAATGCCAAAACTAGCGACCCCACTCACTGACATTCAAGTTAGAAATGCCAAGCCTAAGGACAAGACCTATACCTTAGCTGATGGTAATGGTATGTACTTAGAAGTAATGCCCACGGGTAAGAAAAGATGGCGCATGGCATATAGGCAGCCTAATGGTAAGAATAATCGCTTAACTTTTGGTGAATACCCTTTGGTTTCCCTAGCTGATGCGAGGGATAAATGCCTAGCGGCTCGAAAGTTACTCAAGGGCGGTATAGATCCTGCCAAAGACCGCGAGGAAAAAAAGCGAGCTGCAAATACATTGGCATCGAATACTTTTGAGGTCATCGCAAGAGAGTGGCATAAGAAGAAAGCTGAAAGCGCATGGCAGCCCCAGACTGCTGAGCAGAACATTAAAGCAATGGAGAGGGATTTATTTCCCCAAATCGGCAGATTGCCAATATCGGAAATAGAAACTCCTCTCATGTTGGAAGTCTTGCAGCAGGTGGAGAAGCGGGGAGCGTTAGAAGTAACAAAGCGCATTGCCGCGTTAGCTAGCGGTATATTCAAATATGCCATTGTGAAAGGCTTTCGCAACTACGATCCTATACCAGCATTAAAAGATCACTTGAAGCCACGAGCAAAGGGACACCATGCATCAATTGTGGTGGCAGAGTTGCCGGACTTGCTGAAGGCGATTAGTAAAAATGAAGGCCGGATGTACCCGCCTAACCGCATAGGCTTGCGCTTGATGTTGCTAACTTTCGTTCGTACCAGTGAATTGATAGAAACGCCGTGGAGTGAAATTGATCTTAAGAATGAACAATGGGTTATCCCGTGGCAGCGTATGAAAATGGGGGCGAAACGAATTAACCCGCGTATGGTCGATCACCATCCATTTTTGCCGCGTCAAGGGTGGGAGTTGCTGAGAGAGTTGCACCAATACACCGGCGGCAGTAAATACCTATTCCCGAACCGGCGCGACCATGAAAAGCCATTGAGTAATGGCATGATCTTGCAAGCCTTAAAACGCATGGGTTACGGTGGACGGATGACAGGACACGGCTTTAGATCGCTTGCTAAGGGCGTGTTAAAGACATTGAAATACCCTGTTGATCGCATCGAGCGCCAGCTATCCCATGCGTCCGGCGAGGTTTATGGCGGTGCTTATGACCGTGAGGACTTCTTGCAAGAGCGCAAAGAGATGATGCAACACTATGCCGACTATCTGGAACAGATCGAACGTGGGAATGTGATTATTGCCTCATTTGGTAAGACAGCAGCATAAACAGAGTTTCACCGAGCCTGACGGCATTAGGCAAAGCGGCGGACTAGGTGCAGGAACACTTAGGCCGCCTGACCAAAATCACTAACGGGAGTAGTAAAAATGGCTAATCAAGATTCTA
Source organism: Cognatundibacterium aquatile (assembly GCF_014699135.1). Lineage (GTDB taxonomy): Bacteria > Pseudomonadota > Gammaproteobacteria > Burkholderiales > Burkholderiaceae_D > Undibacterium > Undibacterium aquatile. Next base: position 540,360 of record NZ_JACOFT010000002.1, on the reverse strand, counting down.
CAAGCCCCGCCGACTTTTCTGACCGCCGTGTAATTCTCACCACCTATGACGATAAGAGACTGGCGCAAGTTTCTGATGATTCAATTCGCTATGAACAGTCGTGCGATGAGCCGACATACCTTGTCATACGAAAGAATGCTGCGAATGAGTCATTGACTAAGGCAGCGGCAAGGTTTGGCGTAGAAATACGCGACCTGATCGAGTTTAGAGCGCACCAAGCAAGATAACCAGTTTAACCATGCCTACCGCGACGGCGGGAAAACAAGCATTGCACCTTTGCTTGCTGGCATGGTTTCCGTTTTAAAGGGGATAGGGGAAATATTAATGTTGCAGGATATTAAGCGGCTGGATGACCTGCCGAAAGAATTTAGTTTAAAAAAATACGAAGGCGCTTGCCGTCTTGATCTAAAAGGATGGGCTGCGGCTTTAAATAACAGATTCGATTATTGGGTAAGTCAAAAATATCTAAAATCAGATTATGACAAATCAAAGGCTAAAAAATGCTCAGACGAGGGGTGTAGACATTGTAATGACAATATTCAATATCACGAATTTGAAGCATTAAAAAAGCGCTGGCTTAAGCAGATGGAATCTCCTCTTTCCATTGATATTAACGCAGCCATAAACGAAGATAGCATTTGTTCTGTGCGAGATATGACGCTTATGGACTTTGGATATCAATCTTCATTTTTTGCAAAGCCCTCTCGATCTAAATATTTATGTTTGGTCAATGCAGTGCTTTCCGATGACGATTTAGAAGAAAATTCATTTTTTGAAAGGTGCTTAATGGAGAGGGAAAATCAAACCTTACTAGGCACTTCTATCCGTGATTTATACAAAGAGGAAGGTATTATTTTTGGCACAGATTTTTTCGTAAGTGTTGACATTGCCTCAACCGACGAAAAGTTGATGTCTGACTTTCAAGCATGGCTTAAAAGTAAAAGGACTATTGAGAATTTACCAGCGAAAAAAAAGAAATTTACGGATAAAGATTTTAACGAATGGACTGAAAAAGCAATCTTACCTTATCTTGATCTTACAATATGGGCACTTTTTAATGATCTAAATATTACTCAAGCACTAATGGGCGAATGTCTGTTCCCTGAATGTGATGTCAATGATGCTGAGCGAATACGCAAAACAGTAGCGCCCAAAGCAAAAGAAATGATGACGGAATCTTTTGTTTATTCTTTATTTGCTCAAATCCGAACGGGACAAGCGGAATGAATTTGATCATTTCTCGTACCGGTATAAAAAATAGCTTTTTTCGTCCCTCGACCAAAATTTAGCTGGTTCTTATCCTTTGCATCAAGCCAATACAGGCGATAAATTGCAAACGATAGGAAACCATGAGCAACCAATCAAACCCAGCACCACAAAGCAAAACCCTCCCAGCCGAAGGAATGTGGCGCTGGAATCAGTTAAAACCCCATCTTCCCTTTTCAAGAGAAAAATTTAGACAATTAGTTAAACTCGGCCGCGCACCGCAGCCGATTAAGTTTTCGGAAAGATGCACGGCATACAGCCTCGCAGAAATAAACCGCTTTATAGCTGACCCTTTGAACTACCGCGCGGAGGTAAGCAAATGAGCGACCGCATATTGTCCACCTGCATTTTGTTGGAGATCATTCCAGACCTTGCGCCCGTGGTTGTTTTGGCCTTGTGTTTGGCGATAAGGGGAAGCGTATGAGCGTCCCTGAAAAACAAAATGCCTCCGGTCAGGGAGGCAAATACTTCACTAAGCTGGCGGGCGGTGTGAAATTAAAAAGCAATATCTTTCGATGTGGCGTTCAGCATATCAGCAAACTCCGGCAAGAACTAGAAGCTAATAATCTGGGGCTGAAATCAGCATCCGGTGAAGCGCAAATAACGACCTTACTTGAGGTTTTAAAGTATCTTGGTGATCGCGGCATCAACACCAAAGAGGGTGAAGGCTGCGGCTATTTCAGGATCGCCACACGCATACAAGAGCTGAAGGAAATGGGGCATTGCATCTTGTCAAAGAGAGAGGGAATCATTGGCGCTGACGGCCTGATACATAACGGCATCGCCCGCTACGTTTTACTTCGGGAAAGTGATATTAAAAGTCCTCAAGGTGAACTGGATTTAGGGGGCGTCTATGACCACTAATTCTTGGATAGATCAGCTACATTTCCTGCTGGAGAGGTTTTCCTATTTGGGGATAGGTGAAGACCTGGCATCGATGGATTTAATCGAGCTATGGGGCGTTTATCACTATTTGCGACGATTGGCAGAGGGATAGCATGAGCCGATCAAAAGACCGTGCGTTAAAGGCCGCAAAGGAGGCACGCGGCGGCGGGCAATTTCTCGCGCTGCCAGTTGGTGTACTCCAAAGCCAAGCCCTCGCCAATCTCTCGCCCTACGCGTGTAAGTTGTTGCTTGATATTGCCAGTCAATGGCGGTTAGGCTGGAATGGTGACTCAAGCACAGCGTTTGAAAAAGTCTTACGTGTTCGTGGCTGGCGTTCTAAAACGACGTTGCATAAGGCATTACGGGAGTTGCTGGCGTCTGGCCTGATCGTGCAGACGCGTCTAGGCTCACTCCATCAATGCAGCTTGTTTGCGCTGGGCTGGCTGGCAATCGATACCTGTGGCGGCAAGCTCGACATACAAGCAACGACCCGCCCCATGAACAATTGGTTAGACCCGATCAAACCAAAAGAAAATAAAGCGCCCAGTACAGCACGTGTACCGATACAACGCAAAAACACAGATTTAGGTACAGCACGTGTACTAGACGGATAGGCATAAATGCCTTTTAAGTACAGGAGGTGTACCTAAACGGGTATTTTTATCTCGCTGTAGTGTTCAGCACGTGGACACCTCTATAGATTTACCATCTCTATACAAGAATGAAAAGTGGGGGGAAAAAGGAATAGCCGCATGACGCACAATATCGAAAATCACAAAAAGCATGTTGGCGCTGATGGTAAATACCTCGAATAACCCTGCCCAACAAAACGAGCATTTGCCTTTGTTGGAAAACACCTGAAGGCAAAAATACAGCTCGGCGGCGACCCCAGCGCCAGCCGCACAATTGCTGTTTGATGGTACGCAGATAGTACGCACCTGATGTGCCTTTTATGGCCTCGGAAAATTCAAACTCAACCACGCACAAGCAAACAGTATTTGATACGGTTTCGTTCGGGGTTATAGTGAAACGCGATGAGATAATGTGCCGAATCACGCTAACGAAAATACGTCAGATGCTGTGGAATTTCCGCGCAGATAAGTGCGCAGAAAATGACACGCAAGCATCTGCAAATGCAGCATGAAAGAAAACACCAACTTGCCGATAACTTGGTCGGTTGAATAATCAGAGCAATACGCGCGCGAGGCGCTTTGATATCCTGCAATGCAGGGCGTCCGGAGGCTGTATGCGCCCTTCGTTTCAAAACGAACCCCATGAAAGCGAATGTCAATTTGTAGATGTCTTTGCTGGTTGAATGGAGTAGCGCCGGAGCGACGCTCAGATGTGAGCATCACATTGGCACAGTACGCGATGAGGTTCAAGCCGCTGACAGGTTGGATAGTGGTGGAGGGGGCGGGGAAAATGTTGAGAAGAACGCTTTACGGAAACCGTTTGGCTACCTTTTTACGCACACCCGCGAAATGAAACAATTTTTTAGGATGGCTGCAAATGGCTTAGGAGGCTCCTACAGGTCTGGTTTAGTTTGAGGGAGCGTGGAGGCTCGGACACAGACACTTTTTGCGATGGCAATACTTGATGGACTATCTAATTGCGTTAAGTGATAGTTAAATGCTATGGTTTGCTGAACTGATATTTTTTGCATCCATGTATGCATCCATGAGAAAGTTATATAGAAGACGAACCCTTTATATATAAGCTTCTTATGATGTTGTTCGATTCCCACAGCTGCCAAAAACATGTAAAAAAGGGTGAAATCAAGTAAGATTTCACCCTTTTTTCTTTGTGTAATCAACCTCTTAGCGTTATGTTTTGCAAATTGACGTAAAGCTATGTAAAAGGTAGGAAGTAGGTAAAAAGTAGGTAACTTAAAAAAGTTACCTACTTTTGCCGTGACCCTGACTGCAAAGCAGATTGACGCTGCAAAACCCAAGGACAAACCCTATAAAATCCGCGACATCGAGAGGCTATATCTCTATATTTCTGCCGCCGGATCAAAATCATGGAAGTGCGATGGTGATGTTGATGGTCGGCGCACGACGATCACGTATGGAAAATATCCCGATCTTTCTCTTGCTGAGGCCCGCCTGAGAAATCTTGAGCATAAAAAAGCCCCGGTTGAGCGCGTAAAGATGGCGCCGACATTTCGCGAGGTTGCGCTGGAGTGGCTTGAAAAGAAAGTCCCTTCGCTCTCCAATCCAAAACGTCGGCATCAGACCATCACATCGCTTGAGCAATTTATTTCTAAAGTTGGTGATCTGGCGATCGATAAAATGCCGCTGGCCGTGCGAATGATGTACTCGATCACGTACTCGCCACAACACCGAAAGCAAAAAATCGATGCTCATTGAGCAGCCTCTCCATCGCCTTCACACCTCAACTAACGACTCCTGCGTCCTTAGCTTTACCGTTTCCCGCACTAGTGGCTGGAGATCCATTGATAGCCAATAGGTCGAATAAGTAGAAAGGTTTACTATCTACACTGGCGACATTCCACCGTGGGCTATCTCAACCTGGTTCAGTTTGAAAATCTAAAGTGCGCCTGGCGGAAGTATCTGTGACGTCGGGAAAGGCCAGTTTCAGCATCAACGCAGCTGGGCTGTATGTTATTTACCGTGATTTTACGAAGACCTTGTTAACGTGCGCAGCGCGAAGTTGCCGCTGCGCCTTATTTTGCACGAACACCTTTAAACAGTAGATAACTCAATCGCGATAGACACGTTCTGGTACGTTGGGCAAGGTGAGAGCGAGGTCGGCAATTTGGTCCTTCCGCAGAAAGACGACTCCAGAATGGCTTTTGGCGTAGGTGATGAAGTCGTCCAGAGCTTTGACGCGGCCTGGCGTGCCGGCGATGCGGTCGTGGGTGGATATCGACATCATCCGACGCCGGCTGGCAGATTCTGAGTAGAGCTGGTCGAATTCATCACGGAGCTCTTGACCGAATGCAGCAGCGGTGAGCGGACCTTCAGCGCCGAAGCGAGCAATATCGTTCATGCGCAGTGTGTAGGGTACGACGGCGAAGGGTAGACCATTGATCTGGGTGCGCATAGGTTCGTCTCGCGACAGATCATCGATGTGATAGCGAAAGCCGAGCGAGGCAAGGATGCTCAGCGTGTTTGGGGTGCCGCGTAGCCAAAACGCATTGAAGCCAGTAGGACGTGTGCCAGTGGCGGCTTCAATGGCAGCAATATTGGCTTCGTAGGAAGCACGTTCGGTCGCGTTGTCCATTGTCCAATGTGGAGTCCAGGTTTGCCCGTGTGCGGCCGCTTCGTGGCCGCGGGCGACGATTTCGTGCGCTAGTTCAGGATGTTTACGCACCGCTTCACCCACCATGTGCGAGGTGACTTTGATGTTGTGTTTGTCCCATAAGTTGAGCAGGCGCGGGATACCTTCATAGATGCCGTAGTCGAACCATGTCCGTGCGGGTAGATCGGGCAGGCTTTGCTCCATGACTGGGAATGGTGAGCCATTATTGTGTTCGCTTTGGGCACCTGCTTCGAACTGCATGGAGATGGAAATTACTAGCCGGATGTTATCGGGCCAAAAGGTGTGTGGAGTTGGCATGCATATTTCCTTATCCGGCGATCAATGCGCCGCTGTCGAGATCGATTACCGTGCCGGTGAGGGCACGGGCTTGCATGGCGAAGAGGTAGGCCGCGGCTGTGTCTTCGGGGCTGGCAACAAAGCCAACTGGGAGAGTGCTACTGAGCTTGTCAAATACGGCGGCACGGGAATTCTCGTCCAGATGGGCCCAGTTGGGAGTATCGACGGGCCCCGGGCTGACGGCGTAAAAGCGCAATGGAGCTAGTTCCTTTGCCAATTGCCGGACGGCTGCTTCGAGTGCAGCGTTAATGAGCGTTTTGGCGAGGGCATTGATCGTAGGCTTGCGAGCCAACATGCCGGAGGTGAAGCCGATGGAACCACCGCCACGGATGCGCGGTGCTGCGTACTTGGCCGCCAGCAGGCTACCGTAGAGCTTGCTGTCCACCGCATCATGTAGGGCAGAGAAATCTTGTGTGACGAGTGGCGAGGCTCCGATGGGGGCTGCAGCGGTGACGACGAGGTGATCAAACGTACCAATATGCTCGAAGAAATCAGCGACTTGGTTTTCGTCGTGTATGTCGAGCACTTCGGTAATGATTCCAGGGATATCCTGGGCGGCTGCGGTTAGCTTGTGGGCGTCCCGCCCAGCGATGTGGACTTTCCCGCCTTGCGCGGCAGCGCCACGGGCAACGGCCAGGCCGATACCCGAACTGCCGCCGATGACGACAATTCGTTTGTCTTTGAGTGACATGATAGTTCCTAGGTTTTAGTTGTTGGAATTAGTGACCGACAATGCCCAACTGTTGCAACAACGTCAGGTTGTCTTCCAGGTGCCAGTTCTCGGCGATACGCCCGTCGGCAATCCGATAAATATCGGTTGCGATGAAATCTACTTTTTGGCCCTTACCCTGTACGCCGTTGAAGTGCCCGGTGAAGTGCCCGGTGAAATGCAGACGGCCCACCACGCGGTCACCGACAAGGAGCATTTCATCGACCGAAGTAACGAGATCGGGTACGGCAGCTCGAAAATTGCGGGACGCAAATAAGGGACCTTCAATTCCTTGTGGGCGGCCGGTCGGCAAAGTACGGTCGATAAAGTTGCTGTCAAGCGCCGCTTTGGCGAAACTGGCATCGCCCGTGTTCCAAAAGGCGTAGTAGCGACGGGCGGCGAGGCTCATAGACTCCTGCTGCGAGGGTGCAATGCCCTTATCGACGATAACGGAGGGTGCGTCAGGCAGAGCGGAACTATCGGCCGCACTGGCGGCGTTGCCCATGAATGTGATCGTGACGGCAATGATTAGTTGGTGAAGTTGAAAAGTGGTCATGGATATGTCCTTTAACGATTATTCGTCAGCCACTTGCTGACGTATCGCTATTTTTATCTTTATTAAATTGGAATAAAATGGATGAAAATATATAAGCATCTGTTCCATTTTAGAAAAGATTGAGAGGCTTCCATGGTAGAGTTAGCCGATATGCGTCTGTTTGTGAGCACGGTGGCTTGTGGTAGTTTGTCTGCGGCGGGGCGTGAGCTTGGTTTTTCTCCGGCAGTGGGTAGTAAGCGACTAACGCGTCTGGAGGCGGATTTGGGAGTTCGACTGTTGCAGCGAAGCTCTCGTCGTTTGACGCTGACGGAGGAGGGGGTAATCTACTATGAACGCTGTCAGGCGATTTTGGCCGATGTAGCTGATGCGGAGGCCGCCGTGGGCAGTGTCCGGCAAGAGGCGCAGGGCGTGTTGCGGGTATCTTCCCCAGTGGCGTTGGGTCGTCGTTGGATCGGACCCGCCTTGGCTGAGTTGGCATTGATGGCACCAAGGTTGTCTGTTCAACTGACGCTGACAGATCAACTTGTTGATTTGATTGAGGGCGGTCTGGATTGCGTTGTGCGTATTGGTGGCGCACCTGATTCGCGGCTGATCGCGCGGTATCTCACGGATAATCGCCGTATCATCTGTGCAGCACCAACCTATTTGAACCAACGTGGCATACCTCAGACGCCGGCAGAGTTGGTTGCGCATGATTGCATCGTAATGAGTCGCAGCAGTGCATCCCATGCAGACTGGCGTTTGGAGCAGCGCGATACGGGTCTGCAGACGACCATAAGGGTCAAGGGGCGATTTGCAACGGATAATGGTGAACTTGCCCACGACTGGGCGCTGGCAGGCATGGGCTTGGTGCGCAGGTCTTTCCTCGACGTTTCGGGCGAGTTAGCCAGTGGCCGTTTAGTGGAAGTGCTGCCACAGTGGACTGGTGAGCGCGCCCCTGTGCAAGTGTTGTACGCATCGCGCAGACATTTGCCGGCGAGGGTGCGACTGTTTATCGATCACTTGGCGGCGATGTTTGCGCGTGCAGCAATGTAGTACGCTAAAGAACACTGACGGAAAAATCGACGCATGGCGCAAAATTCGTTTCGCTTCTGCCCATAGAAATACCTAAGCCGCCGGAAGGCTTTTGAAACATGCTTTACAGGCCGAAATGAATGAGCGTATGGGTGTCGGCTATGGTGCAAATCCTCATAATTCACTTCTTGCAAGCCTGATTCGCCTTAAATCTGCAAGGTTACCCTTTACCCTCGTCGACTGCTTCGTAAAGTAGTCCCTTGCAGGGTAAGAACATTGTGCCGATCCGCTCAGATATAGACCAATCGTTCTTAAAATGAATGCTGATGCCTCTGCTTCAAATCTTTTGCGCGCTGCTTGTGGCTCTGACGTGGGGCGAGTGCAAAAGGGGCACTGAAGTCAGCTCTCCAGTGCCATCTAAGTGTCAGTTTACTGACTAATTTTTCTGACCAACATTACTGACTGATGAAATCCAACAAGTCCTGATTCAAGCGGTCTTTGTGCGTGTCTGTGATACCGTGAGGTGCACCTGGATACTCGATGATTTTCGCACCTTTGACTAATTTGACGGTCGCTCGCCCTGAGGTTTGAATCGGAACGATTTGGTCATCGTCACCATGAATGACCAGGGTCGGCACGTCGATGCGTTTCAAGTCTTCTACAAAATTGGTCTCGGAGAATGCCTTGATCGAGTCAAAAGTCCCTTTGTGCGAGGCCGTCATGCCTTGCAGCCAGAACGCGTCGATCAAACCGGCGGAAGCGCTTGCGCCGGGGCGGTTGAAGCCGAAAAACGGACCACTGGCAATGTCTTTGTAGAGTTGCGAGCGGTTTGTGGTTGATCCTTTACGCAGGCCATCAAACACTTCCAGCGGAACGCCATCCGGGTTCGCCTCGGTTTTCAGCATCAACGGCGTCACTGCGCTCACCAGAACAATTTTGCTGACGCGCTTGCTGCCGTGCCGGCCGACATAGCGTGCCACCTCGCCCCCACCAGTTGAGAAACCCACCAATGTTACGTCTTTCACATTTAACGTCTCTAGTACGACGCCCAAGTCATCCGCATACTGGTTCATATTGTTGCCATTCCATGATTGTCCAGAGCGACCGTGGCCGCGGCGGTCATGCGCAATCACCCGGTAACCTTTCTCGGCCAGGAACAGCATTTGGGCTTCCCAGCTATCGGAGTTCAGCGGCCATCCATGGCTGAAGACAACGACTTTGCCCTCCTTCGGGCCCCAGTCTTTGTAATACAGCGGCGTGCCGTCTTTGGCTGCGATGAACATGGAAGACGGCTGGCTCACACTTGGCGCGGCAATGGCGGTTTGAGGTGCGGATATTGCAGTCAGGCTGGCAGCTGCGATGCTTGAAGCGAGGAAGATGTTTTTGAAGACTTTCATGATGTTCACTTTCGAATCTGTAAGTTTGTTTGCCAATCGGCAGAACAGAGTTTGCCTGTCTTTGATGTATGATATGTAGCATTGAGTGCACATTATTTTGCAAATAGTTCAAAGATAACAGATATGACAGATCGTTTAGCTTCACTACTCGCACACTTCAGCATCAGTGCCAAAACCTTTCATGCCGGCGCCTTATGCGGCATCAACTCAATGACCGGTAGTGACGGGCTGGGCCAGTTGCACTTGATCCGACAAGGTGAAGTCAAGGTCATGCATGGCTCAAAGCTCGTTGTCCACATCAATGAGCCCAGTCTGCTGCTGTATGCGCAGCCACTTGCCCGGCGTTTTTTGACTGACAAAACGAAAGGGGCAGAGTTCGTCTGTGCCGACCTCAGTTTCGAAGGCGGGAAGGCTAATCCTGTAAGAGCCGCACTACCTGCTTTTGTCTGCTTGCCCTTATCAAGTTTGCGCGATAGTAAGCCCGTGCTGGATTTACTTTTTGCCGAAGCAGCAGGCACTAACTGTGGACGACAAAAGATGCTCGACAGTCTGTTTGAAGTGCTACTGATACAAATTCTCCGCGAACTCATGGAACACCACCTTGTTCAGTCCGGCATGCTGGCCGGGATGGGGCATCCGCGTTTACGCCGGGCTCTGGTTGCTATGCATGACCAGCCAAAACGCAACTGGTCTTTGCATGATTTAGCAGTCGAGGCTGGGATGTCACGGACTTCGTTTGCCAATACCTTCCGTGATGTGGTGGGGGTAACGCCGGTACAGTATCTGCAAAATTGGCGCGTCGGCCTGGTGCAAAAACTACTCGTAGAGGGGCATTCAATGCGCCAGATTGCCGATGAGGTGGGTTACTCCAGCGAAGCAGTCTTGTCACGTGCTTTTCGTACGCAAACAGGAACCTCGCCCCGTGAATGGCGCAAGAATCACGAAGACTCTCGCATAGTGCCGCAATCTTGATGCTATTTATCAAAAGTATGCTGACGGGACGGTATTTTGTGTATCGAACAGAATGCAACGTTACACTTACGGTTCACGATCATACGGTGCATTAAAATTGAGCCCAGAGCCAGACGGGATAATCCGAGTCAGATCAATGCTTTCATGACTGGCGTAGTAATGTACCTTGGTGTGTTCGACGAACACATTGTCAGCGATGCATGGTGATTAATGTAAATCGCGCAGATACTCTGACAAATTTTTGTAACCGCTATTCGCCTCAGTCAATTGCGCACCGCACAGATAAGCGACAAGACTTGAGCGCCCAGCCCGGTTTCATCTATCAACGCCAGTCGGTGATCGGCGAGAGCAAACAGGCGGCTATCAATTGCATTCTAGGCTTGCTCAACTTCAGCTGTAAGAAAATGTTCTTCGATACCAATCCATTTCATGGATTATCTTGGATACTTTGTTGTGCCACACGTGGCTGTACCTCCATTCAGTCCAGTCTTGCATGGTGCCCAATACGCTCTGCACATTAGCCGGGCGGGTGAAATACCAGTTTCGCTTAGGGTGCGACGCAAACGCTGAATGAAGGAGACCTTGCCAGTCAGCACAAACGTCGCTCCCGCATACTTTGCTTCAGAAAGACCTTGCGAATGGGTTGGTACCAAGTGCTGCATTAGGTTCAAGAGCCGCGCGACCCAACGGAGTAAGGCCCATCTCGATACACTGCATGGAATGTAATCAAACTGAGTTTGCATGCACATTCAAAATAAGCCAGAAAAATCAACTCGAAACCTTTGTCTTGATTGAGTTTTCGACATACATACTATCGATCAAGCACCCTTAGATCTTGGCACTTCAGATCTGTCTTTTTTGGTTGTTGACCTGGCTGGCAATGCCGCTAGTGTTTGCACGCAAGATCTGCTTTTTCCTTTGTGCGTTTCAATTTTTGTCGTGCTTTAGCTTCTGATTTGGGTGATGCATTGCGTGCATCTTCTTCGGCCCATTTTACTTGCAAGTGCGCTTTGTCACACTGGCTTTTTTGTTTTTCTGTTTTAGCAGCTTGCCGACTGTTTTCTTTGTCTCGTTTATCTTCTGTTTTGTGCCGTTCGTGTTCTAATCTGGCGGCTTCTTTTTTATCTTGTGCTAACTGATTAATGCGATGCTGTTTTTCGCTTTCGCTGTCCGTTGAGTCTTGCGTTACTTTTTTTCCTATGGCTTTCTGATCATGGGAGCAGGGCGTCTGGCTGTATTGCATCCGCCCATCTTTTTCACATTGATAAATTTCCGCCGCAGACAGATTCTGGACGCAAGAAATACTGAGTAAGAAAACCATCAGAAAACGTTTCATTTACATCTCCCTGATCAGATAATTTTTCCCGGGTTCATCAGATTGTGAGGATCTAAAGCCTGCTTTATCGAACGCATCAGATTCATTTCGATAAGCGATTTATAACGTTGAATTTCTTCTCTCTTTAGAGCACCGAGGCCATGTTCGGCTGAGATCGAACCATGAAAATGGTGAACCTGATCATGCACCAGCCGGTTAACTGCTTCCTGGCTCTGCAAAAATACGTCAGCCGATTGCCCGATAGCAGGTGAAACGTTGTAATGCAAGTTGCCGTCACCCATGTGGCCGAAACAGACTACTCTGCTTCCTGCGAAATGGTGCGCTAATAATTGATTCGTTGTTGCGATGAAGGCGGGAATGCTGGAAATGGGCACAGAAATATCGTGTTTGATATTTTTCCCTTCCTTTGCCTGCGCCATGGAAATGTTTTCCCTGAGGTTCCACAAGGCATTTGCCTGGGTCAGGTTTTCTGCCAGGACGGCGTCAAGGATATGCCCCTGATTTAACTGTGCTTCCAGAAAATCCCTGATGAACACTTTTGCGAGTTCCGCGGATTGATGCTCGGATGTCTCTAATAATACGTAATACGGATATTGTTGCATGAACGGATCAGACTGGCTGGGAATATGTTTGATCACCAGTTGCAGGCAAATCCTGGAAATCAATTCGAATCCGGTCAGGGTGGGACCGAGTTTTTTACTCGCTTCATTCAGTAATAATAAGGCGGCTTCAGGGCTTTCCAGTGCCACCATGACCGTCATATTGGCCACCGGTGCAGGATACAATTTGAGTGTCGCGGCGGTAATGATGCCCAGAGTGCCTTCGGCTCCGATAAAAAGATCGCGCAGATCGTAACCTGTATTGTCTTTACGTAAGCCTCGCAAACCATCCCAGACATCACCGTTTGCAGTGACGACTTCCAGCCCGAGGCATAAGTCGCGTGCGTTGCCATAGCGCAGTACAGCAGTGCCGCCAGCATTCGTAGAGAGATTGCCGCCGACGGTGCAGCTTCCTTCTGATGCGAGCGACAAGGGGTAAAGTCTGTCCACCTTTGCTGCTGCTTGCTGAATCGCGCTAAGCAGGCAGCCAGCTTCCGCGGTCAATGTATTGTTTGCCGTATCAATTGCGCGGATGTTGTTTAAGCGCTTGAGTGAAAGCACCACTGATTTGCCGCTGGTGTCGGGGATACTGCCTAAAACCAGGCCAGTATTGCCGCCCTGAGGAACGATGGACACACCGAAAGATTTACAAATGGTGATCAGCCTGGCGACTTCCTGCGTTGACGCTGGCCGTAAAACCGCTAAGGCATTCCCACGCAGACGTTGACGCCATTCCTGCTCGTAGGCAAATGTGTCTTCTTTATCCGTCAGAACGTAACTGGCACCGATAGCGTTACGGCATTGCTGGATGAATTCAGTCATTCTGAATCTTTCTGGCTTTTTTCGCTTCCTTTTTAATCGGACGTAAATAGCCCAGAACACCGGTGACGTAAGTGATAGAGAGTATAACTTCCATCCAGGCCAGTTTAACTGACAGCAGATTGATGTCGCTATAGGCGCGGACGATACCTTCAGTGAAATACAGCCAGATCAGCATCGAGGTCCATTGCATCGTGTAATTATCTTTGCGTAAAACGCCGCGCAAAGGAATGAACAAAGGTAATGCTTTCAGCATGAGCCAGAAGCTGCCCGCCCTGACTGGTGCCAGCCAGGCTTCCCATAAAATACACAGCAAAATCAATCCAATCAGACTGACACAGGCGAGCAGGTGAAATTGCTTTTGGCGCGCTGTAATCATGATGCTGTATTGAGTTTGACAGCTGTTTCCGCAAGCCTGCGGCCCAGTGCGATTGCCAGACGGCGACTATCTTCGGAGATCGTGTTTTTCCCATCCAATCCGGACCAGTGAGTGGCGCCGTAAGGGCTGCCGCCTGTGGATGTCGTCATCAGTTCAGCTTCGCTGTAAGGCAGGCCAGTGATCAGCATGCCGTGATGCAGCAGCGGTAACATCATGCTTAATAAAGTTGACTCCTGACCGCCATGCAGACTGCCGGTGCTGGTGAATACGCAGGCTGGTTTTCCGCTCAGTGTTCCTGAGAGCCAGTCGGCGGCGGTGCCATCCCAAAAATATTTCATTGCCGACGCCATATTGCCGAAGCGCGTAGGCGAACCCAGTGCGATGCCTGCGCATTCCTTCAGATCTGCGAGTTCGACATACGGTGCACCGCTGGCGGGAATGTCGGATTCGCTGGCTTCTGTTGTCGGCGACACGGATGGCACAGTACGCAATCTGGCATCGCAACCGGGAACACTTTCAATTCCCTGTGCGATAAATTCTGCCAGTTTTCGTGTGCTTCCATGGCGTGAGTAATATAAAACGAGTAGGGTGAGGTTAGTTGTGTTCATATTTATTATTATATTGGGCTTTATTGTGACTCTCTCAGTAAAATAGAGGACTTGTATTTTTTATTTAAGAAATGTATGCACGGACCGTTGTGGAAGCATTTGCAGAATTTGTTTCAGTTTGCCCGCAAGCGATTGCGGGAAGGGCAGTTGTCGCAGGTGGCAGGCAGTCTGACGTTTACCACCGTACTGGCGCTGGTGCCGATTCTGACGGTTGCGCTAGCTATATTCACGGCGTTCCCTCTGTTTAATACTTTCAGGACTTCGCTGGAAGCCTATTTCATCCAGAATTTAATGCCGAAAGGGATAGCCAACACTATCCTCGGCTATCTCACACAGTTCGCAACAAAAGCGACCCGGCTATCGGCCGTGGGCGGTATTGCACTGATGATCACCGCGATTGCAACGATGGCGATGATAGACAAGACATTTAATCAGATATGGCAGGTTAAGCGTTCCCGCCCCATTTTTCAGCGCATTCTGGTGTATTGGGCCATTATCACGCTTGGGCCTTTGCTGATAGGTGCTTCGATTTCAGTGACGTCTTATTTATTTACGGCCACCAGTGGTGTAGTGAAATCAGTTCCGTTTATCGGTGGAATTTTTTATACCACGATTTCTATTGTCTTTACGATGGGCGCGTTTACCTTGCTGTATCTTGCTGTGCCTTACAGAAAAGTTAATTTGCGTGACGCAGCCTGGGGCGGTTTGTTTGCTGCATGCGTATTTGAAATTTCAAAGCGCGGCTTCGCTGCCTTCATTACGCATTTTTCTACTTACACCGTCGTCTATGGCGCGTTAGCGGCGGTACCTATTTTTCTGATCTGGATTTATCTGTCATGGTTAGTCACCTTGATCGGTGCGGTGATTGCTGCTGCGCTGCCGATTGTGAAATATGAGCGTTGGTGGCATGTGCCGACGCCCGGTAGCGCGTTTGAAGATGCGATCAAAATATTGCAGGTACTGTTTTTTGCCCGGCACAGCACAAGTAACGCGATTGTTAATGCTGGGCAGATCCGCGCGCAAACAAGGTTCGGGCTCGATGAGATAGAAGGCTTGTTGCAGCGTATGCTGGAAGCGGGATGGGTCGCGCAGGTGTCGTCGCCAACAGTAACATCCGCTTCAACTTTGTGGGCTCGCAACAGCGATGGTGGTGATTTATGGACGATGGCAGCCAATCCTTCTTTATTGACAATGGCCGATGTCTATAAAGTATTTGTGTTTGAGCCCGTGCAAGGCAGCCGCTTATCTGTCCTCGTTGAAGATGTCATCGAAGTGAGTTTGCAAAAAAATCTGCAAGAGTATTTTCTGACGCAAGAGCAAAAAAATGAAATTTAGTCAGATCACTACCTCGGAATTAGATCCTGGCTTGCTCACGCAATGGCAGCATTTACAGTCGGTATCTCCCGTTTATCGCAGTCCTTATTATCATCCGCAATATTCTCAGATTATCGCAGCTGCGTGGCGGGACGTGCGTGTTCTGGTGATAGAAGACGCCGGGCAGGTGATCGGGTTTTTCCCTTATCACAAAACAAATCGTTTCCGTGCCGATGTCATTGGTGGTGGACTCACTGATTATCAGGGCCCAATCTGTTCTTTTCAGCATCGTTTGCCGATCGGTGAAATGCTGAAAACAATGGGTGTCGCTTACATGGGTTTTAATCATATGCCGCAGGAACGGCTTGATTTCTCTGCATGCGCATGGAGTCATAGCCGTTCATTGACCCTGAATCTGGAAGGTGGTTTTGCAGCCTATGCTCAACGTCTGAATGATAAACGTGATGCATCTTTGCTCAAAAAAGTGGAAACCAATGAGCGCAAACTGGCAAAGAAATTCGGGGCCCTGTCTTTCACCATGGATTCAAGAAGCGCAACGGAATTTGATGCTTTGTTAGTGGGTAAATCGGCGCAATTCACCAGAACGCTGAGTGCTGAGCATGATATTTTTGCGACGCCATGGATACGTGATGTTGTGTATGGAATTTTTTCGCAGCACAGCACAGATTTTGGCGGAATACTCTCAAGTCTATATGCGGGCGATAAGATGATCGCTGCCCATTTTGGTGCGCGCTCGGGTAACGTTTTGCACTACTGGTTTCCTTGGTACGACACGGATTACGCAGAATTTTCACCAGGTTTGATTTTGTTGGCATCCTGCGCCCGAGAGGCGCAGGCGCATCAGATTGAGCTGATAGACCTGGGACGTGGTGAGCAGGCATATAAGCAGCGCTTTGCAACTGGATTCATTCCTCTCTGCGAGGGTGCGGTATCTGCTCCTGCAGCGATAAGTAAAGCGCAGGGCGCTTACTTATTGGCAAGGGCGCATCTGAAAGAATCCAATCTGGGAAAAACGATCCGCGCTTGGAAAAATGCTAAAAAATAAGACGAATGAATGACGGCTCAATAAGCATTTTTATCGCCAAAAACGACTTTCAGAGTGCGCCAGATAATGACGATATCGAGCCAGATAGACCAGTGCTGCATGTAGTACAGATCATAGTCAACACGCGCCTGCATTTTTTCCAGTGTTTCCGTTTCACCTCTGAGGCCGTTAACCTGCGCCCAGCCGGTGATCCCTGGCTTGATCTTATGGCGGAACATGTAGCCAGTCACCAGTTTTCTGTACAGTTCATTGTGCTCAACAGCGTGTGGCCGTGGCCCGACCAGACTCATTTCACCTTTCAGCACATTAAACAACTGTGGTAATTCGTCGAGCGATGTTTTTCTGATGAAGCTACCAAATTTAGTGACCCTGGAATCTCCGACTTTTGCCTGAATCACCGGAACATCTTTCGGTGCTATTTTCATGCTGCGGAATTTATACACATTGATCGGTCGCCCGGCGATGCCGTATCTGACTTGCTTAAATAGTACAGGGCCGGCCGAACTCAGACGGACGCCGATGGCAATCGCAAGTAAAACAGGAGCCAACAGAATCAGACCTATCAGTGCCCCGGTAAAATCCAGTATCCTTTTGGGTAGCGCTGCCAAGCCGATGAATGGCGTCTCGGTCGATGCCAGCACCGGCTGACCTGCTAATTCGCGTAGTTGAATGCCAGGCATACCGAAAATTAAAGATTCCGGAACAAAATAAGTCGTCGCCGTGCTGTCATACAGAACTTCAATAATCTCTTCAAGTTCCGGCGACTCTTTACTGCTCATACCTATAAAGACGATATCCACATTCATTTTCCCGGTTTCCTGATCAACGATCCAGTCAACCGCATCTTCGATATTTCCCAGCTTTTTAATATCGATAGGTGGGCGTAACTCATTCCTGTTATCAAAAAAACCGATCAGGTCTATCGCTGCCAACGGCGAATCCCTTAAAGCATTGACTAATCCAGCAGAAGCTGAATTTGACCAGATCAGCACTGCTTTTCTGCGGCGGGCGGGGTTGGAATAGTAAGCTTTGGCAACAGACCTTATCAGCATGGCGACGCTCATCAGAACAAATGGCGTTATCACCAGCCATAAGAACATGACTTTACGAGACAGTTGTTCCGATGCCTTATCGATATAGGCCGTCAGCAACACGACCATGAAGACGATAAACCAGCGCCAGCTCAATTTGGGAAATAAAGGAAGTGCGTCTTTAGCCTGCAGTGAATTGAGTAACTGGTGACTTGAGAAAACGATGATGCTGGTAAAGCCTGCAATAATGATGCGGATGCCAAACACATCCACATCTGTTTCTTCGACCTGATGCAAAATAGCAAACAAGGTCAGGCAAATTGCGGTACCGAATGCTATTCCCGTCAACACAGAGAGCAAATGTGCCGGTTGCGATGAGTTAGCATGCGAGTGAGAATTGAACATAAGTGCTGATTCTTTTTATTTGGTTTTACTTTTGAAAAATAATCTTTTGATTTGTGCTAACTGCCATTGATGCAGGTGTTTTCTGAATTCCGGATTGTCATATCTGGGAGCATGCTTCAAGGCTGCTTGCAGATAACCGGCGATAATCAGCAAGCCACCAATGATGAAGGGCTTTTCGCGCATCCTGAAGATGCCTGATGCAATTGCATACAGCGGGTGATATCCCATAAACCAGATGCCTCGGCCCCAGCGCAGGCGTCCCCGATAGACATTTTTATCTGAGGAGCCCATCAGCCTGTGGTGCATCAGGATGGCTTCCGGATGATAAAAACTCAGGGTATTCCACCCCTTCATCCTTGCTGTGTGTACATCAATTCCATCCCACAATACTTCTTCGACGAAGCCGCCTATCTGTTCGAACGCGACACGTCGGTACAACTTAAACTGACCTGCGACATGTTCGTCGATGATGATTTCTTCAATTTTTTTTCCATCTTCCTCGCGAAAGACTTTACCGGAAACCGCGGCTAACTTTTCATCCTTCGCAAACTGATCAAACATCATTTCCAGGTAGCGCGACCCAAATGACATGTCGCCATCTAATTTCGCGATGTATTGATAATCCTGGTGTTTGATCTGCGATACGCCATACTTGAAGGCGGCAACAACGCCGCCACCGACTTTGCGGAATCCCCGGTCCGGTCTTTGCACCAGACGGATGAAATCATATTTTTCTGCATACTCACGAACGATGTCTGGCGTTGCATCTTGTGATCCGTCATCGACGATGATCCACTCAACAGGACGTATGGTTTGGCGAACCATAGAATCGAGAGTCAGACGGATTAAGTCTGCTTCGTCGCGAACAGGAGCGATAATGACCAGCGGTACTGTCTGATAGCCACTGGAGTCAACCTTGATGTTGTTATTCAAAACGGGATGCTGCGGGACTTGCTCTGTTGTGGATGGAACCATAGTTTGCTTTCATTCATTTTGTGCAATATTAACGTAGCGAGTGTCGTGCGAACAATTGTTAATAGTTAATAATTGTTATGTTTGTGTTTTAAGTCATGGATATGCGGATGCATTTCAAACGCAAGATATTTTGTGTGTATGACAAAAATTTGCATCTTTATTTACTCTGGCAATATAAAATAAAACGGTTTTCCCTCTAAGCTTAGGTTTAAATGATTTTTACTTCTATTTTGAAATTTGAAGCAAAATTTTTAAGGCGTTTTTGTGCCGGAATTCTGCTGATTTCATTATTTGCTAATGTTTTTGCACAAGAGACTGAGCAAGCGATCAGTCCAAAGCTGAAGGTGGAAAGCCAACTCTCCACTTTGCCCGCAGAGAAAACACCCGCCATTCAGCAGGAACAATCTGCTTTATCTGTACCTGATTTCTCTTCCGACCTGGTAGGAGAAGGCGATCAACTGTTGATTACCGTGTTCGGGCAACCTGATCTGAGCGCTGATGTGATCGTTGGTCCTACCGGTATTATCACCTTGCCTCTGGTGGGAACGATAGACATAAAAGGAAAGACGGCAAATGAGGTAGCCAGTATTTTTTCCCGCAAACTGGAGCAGGGCCAATACTTACTGAATCCGAAAGTTTCAGTCAAAATCAACCAGCAAGTCAGTCGCAGTTTTTCAGTGATAGGCGAAGTGCTGCGTCCCGGGCGCTTCCCTCTGCAGGGGCAGATGAGTATTGTAGAAGCGTTGAGTCTCGCTGGTGGCGTTACTCCAAGAGCGGATAAACATCTGAAGGTATTGCGCAGGGCTAGTCAGAACGGTCACACAGAGTTGCGCGAGTTTACTTCGCTGAAGCTCGATTTTGACGATGAGAAAAACAATGACAGTCTGATGCAAAAAATTCTGCCGAATGATGTGCTGATCATCGGGCAGCAAAAGAATTTCTATGTGTACGGAGAGATCCGCCGTCCCGGAATGTATCCGATGGAGGATGATCTGAATATCGTGCGCGTATTGTCTATCGGCGGTGGCGTTACCGAGCGTGGCTCTGCTTCGAGAATTATTATTCATCGAAAATCAGATAACGGAGAGTTGAAAGAAATTCCGGCACAGATATCAGATACTGTATTGCCGGGTGATGTGGTCATGATTAAAGAACGGATTTTTTAATGAATAAGATGAAAAATCCTTCGGTTGAATTAATACTTTCATTTACACAAATAGGCGCGATGCTGCGTGCCCGTCGCTATTTGATTTTCATTGTGACGATGATTGCGGTGCTCGGCGCAGGTGTCACCAGCATGTTACTGCCGAAAACGTATGTGGCGACAGCAGATATTTTCATTGATTACAGAGTTAATGATCCTATCGGCGGCCGTCAGTTTCATCCTCTGCAGGATGAAAGCTATTTGCAGACGCAGTTTGACGTCATTAAAAGTGTGCAGGTGGCTGAACGTGTGATTGCCGAGTTACATCTGCAAAATTCAGCAGACAGCCGGCGTCTGATTGCCCGATATGGCGAGCAGGGTGGTTTACGTGCACTCGCAGAGTCGATCGCAAAAAATATCGAAGTCGCACCGCATAAAAATAGTCGTGTCATTGGTATTCAGTATTCCGCCGGTACACCGCAGCATGCAAAAGAAGTCGTGAATGCGGTGGTGAAATCTTATATTGATTTATCACTGGAAATGATGAACGCACCGGCGCGTGCGCGCAAAGATCAGTACAACGCGCAACTGGAAACCTTAAGTCGTCAGATGGATGAGATACAAAAAAAACTGACCGCATATCAACAGGAATTTCAGATCGTTGACGTTGACGAACGTGCCGATCTGGAATCCCGGCAAATGTCAGCGTTGAGTACCAAGCTGATGGAAATACAATTGCAAAAGCTTGAGGCGCAGGCAAAGCGACAATCTTTAGAAAAATTACTGAAGCAGGGTAATTTAAATTCTGATATCCCCGAAATCGCAGGTATTGGTCATATATCTGGCCTGAAGGCAGCCCTGATTTCTCTTGATACGCAACTGGCTAACGCTAAAACCACTTTGGGAGTCAGACACCCCCGTTACATCGCGATTCAGGATGAACGAAAAGCTTTGATGGATAAGCTGGAAAAGGAATCGGCAACGGCATTTCAATCCCAGTTGACTGTTGAAAGCAGGCTGGCACAACAAGAAAAAGTGATGGAGGCAGAATTAGCGGGCTATCAGAAAAAAACTTTTGAAAACAAAAAGCACCGCGATGTCATCAGTTCCTATCAACGGCAATTAGACAGCGTGCAGAAAGTTTATAACGCTGCGATACAAAAATTTGATGAGTTGCTGATGACGAGTAATGTTGTCATCTCGAATGCAACCGTTATGCAATGGGCGGAGCTGCCAGAGAAACATGCGAAACCTTTACTGAAAAATAATCTGGTGTTTGGTCTGATTGCAGGTCTGATGCTGGGTCTGAGTCTGGCTTTTTTACTTGAGCTGATGCATAGAAAAGTTCGTTGTCTGGAGGATCTGGAGCGGGAATTTGATGTTCCCGTGATGGCGCAGGTCGGCTTTCATGAAAGGCTGCTGGATAAAGACGTAAATATCGGTCGTATTGCTGAGAGGAAGACGCATGCCTGAATTGAATGAGGCGCAATCGGGCGCAACAAAAATTGGGCGTCTTGGTGAATTGTTTTTACAAAAAGGCTTGCTGACCGAAGCGCAGGTTGAACATATATCTGTCGAACAGCGAGAAAAAAAATTGCGTTTTGGTGATGCTGCGCTTGCATTAGGTTTACTTAGCCAGGCAGAAATTGATTCCGCCCTGGGTGAGCAGTTTGGTGTTGGCAGCAAGGACCTTTATAACGGCAGTGCAGATAAGAAGCTGCGTTTTTTTCACGCGCCTTTTTCCAAAGAAGCGGAAGAAATTCGCGGCTTACGTAGTGAATTGCTATTGAAGTATGGGGCGCAGGAAAAAATCAAATTTGCGTTGATCAGTCCGGGTGCTGCCGAAGGTAAGACATATATGGCCGCCAGTCTTGCAATCGCGTTGTCACAAGTCGGACGAAAAACACTGCTGATTGACGCGGATTTGCGTACCGGTAATTTGCATGAATTGTTTTCGTTGGGGGTTCGCGACGGCTTATCATCCGTCTTGATAGGTCGCCTGGCAATGAGTGACGCCTTAATTCCGCTGATGCCCAATTTGCATATTCTGCCTGCCGGCCCACGTGCGCCGAATCCGCTGGAAATTTTGCGGGCACCAAGACTGCGGGAATTGCTGGATTCATGCCACGACCAGTTCGATGCTTTTGTATTCGATACCTGCGCGGCGTCTGAAAGTTCGGACGCGCAGATGGTTGCACATCAGATCGGCGTTGCTTTACTGGTCGCGCAGAAAGACCTGACGGTATTAAGCGATTTACGTCAGACCAGAAGCGATATGCAAGCGGCAGGGGTCAATGTGATTGGGACGATATACAATCAATACGCGCCGCAGGGCGACAGCACAGGGTTGCGCGCAAGAATATCAGCAGTTCTGCGTCGCTTGCCCTTCTTCCGACGCGCTGTTTAAGATGACGGACGGATACACCAGATGATCGATGTCAGTGTCTGTATTTGTACTTTTCGTCGCCCTCAGTTATTGCGCCGTTTATTACTCGCTGTTTTTTCGCAAAACATACCGGATTGCCAGATTGAGGTCGTCGTCGTCGATAATGACCCGCAACAGTCGGCTGCAACTGTGCTGGCGGAATTCAAAGCAGAGCATCACGATCGATTAATCGTTCTTAATTTAAGTCAGCCGAATATTTCCCTCGCGAGAAATGCCGCGATCCGCGCCGCAGGTAGCGAATGGATATGCATGATCGATGATGACGAGATTCCCCGGCGTGACTGGTTACTGAATTTGTTCAGTACGCAAAAAAAATACTCGGCAGACGTCGTGTTTGCACCGGTGTTGCCCGAATATCAGGATGGCGTGCCTGAGTGGATAAAAAAAGGTGGCTACTTTGACCGGCGTCGTTTAGCGACAGGAACCGTGATCGATCATCGTGATGCCCGTAGTGGCAATGTGCTGGTTCGTCGCACCGCGCTTGCGCAGATTACTCAAGTGCAAGGCGGCACAGAGGGGCCGTTTGATCCGGCGTTTGGCCGCACTGGCGGTGAGGATTCCATGTTGTTCCGTCGTCTCGACGAGTCCGGTAGTCGTATGGTCTGGTGTGACGATGCTCCTGCGCTTGAATTTGTTCCGTTGGATCGTGCCAGGGCAGCATGGTTGTTGCAAAGATCGTTTCGCACCGGGCAATTGTTTATGCGTACAGAGTTGGCAATGTGTCCGCCATCGGCGCGTTCAGGGCATGCGCTCTGGTTGTCTTTCCGCGCAGTTGTGCAGATGGGTATTGCCTCTGTTTTTGTTATCGCGCTGATGCTTTTCGCTCCCCTGAAAGCGTTTCATTGGGCGCGTGTTGCAGCCTCTCAATTAGGTAAGCTGAGCCATTTCCGTGGCAAGGCGTCTGAGGCTTACGGTGATTAATAAATAAAATAAAGTAGCGGGTTTCTTATGAGTTCTTTGCATCAACAGCGACTTTTGGCATTAGACGGCCTGCGGGCAGTGTCGATCTTGCTGGTGCTGGTATCACACGCATGGCTGGGGCACATCGTCCCCGGCGGTTTAGGCGTCACGATTTTTTTCTTTATCAGTGGTTTTATCATTACCCGCCTGATGATTTCAGAGTGGGATAAGACGGGCACGATCAGCATTAAAAAGTTTTATATACGGCGCTTTTTCCGGCTGATGCCGGCATTGATTGTATTTGTTGTTCTCTCACTCATCACGATGCAGTTAGCTCATGTTAACTGGACATGGACAGAGCTGAGTTCGGTATTTTTTTATTTTGCGAATTATTTCGGCATCTTTATCGGCTTCAGTGGTGAAGTATTGCCGCCGCCTTTATCGATCACATGGTCACTGGCGGTCGAAGAACATTTCTATATGATCTTCCCGGTATTTTTTCTCGCTGTGATTGCTGTGCCCAAGCGGTTTTATCGTATCGCGATTTGTTTGTTGATTGGCGTGCTGCTCTGGCGCATCTATCTGGTCTATGGTGTCGGGCTCGACAATCTGCCGCATTACCGCATTTACAAAGCCACCGATACCCGCGCAGATTCAATTGTGTACGGCACCTGTTTTGCGTTTTTACTCGCACGGACAGAGTGGGCCTTAGAATTTTTCAGTCAAAAAAAAGTGATTCTGGCTGGTGCAATGTTGATGCTGTTTTCGTTGCTGTTCCGCGATGAAAACTTCCGCGAAAGCTTTCGTTATTCGATACAGGGTATCGCTTTGATGTGCCTATTCCCGGCGCTGGTGTTGAATACCACCATTGCCAGCCGCATCCTGAGCACGCCGGTATTTGTGTACATCGGGCGCGTCAGTTATTCGCTTTACCTGTATCACTGGCTGGTCTTCGGCATCATTACCATGTGGCTGCCCAATCTCAGTTTTGCAGTGAAATTTCCTTTGATGATCGTGCTCTCGTTCATTCTTGCAGACTTGTCGTGCCGCTGGGTGGAAACTCCTTTTCTACGTTTGGGGCGCCGGTTTGCACATTAAGAAACGGAATCCTGATTTGATTCTGAATCAGGATTCTCTTTGTCCTGATTCAGTCTGCGCGTGGCCGAGGTAACGGCAACCAGCGCAAAGATAAAGAAAACGTTCTGAAAACCAAACCCGCGGAACAAGCTGCTTTCCGTAAAATTCGTGACCACCACAACGAGCAGCATCGCGCTCCAGAATGCTGCCTGTATTCTGTCTTTATGTGACAGAAGAACCAGCATTCTGACCTGCACCAGCAAGGTTAATATGCAGAGCGCCAGTCCTATCAGCCCTTGTTCATTCAATATATCGAGATAGCCGTTGTGCGATTGCAGCGGAATCCAGTTCAGCGCATCAATCACGAATTGCGAGAGACTGTCTGGCCCCAACCAGAAAGCGCCATAGCCCAGGCCAAGCACCCAGTGTCGCTCAATTTCCAGCCAGACCAAGTCCCAGATATCAGTGCGGCCAGTCAGATCCGAGCCTTTGCCGAAAATACCTGCAATCGGCGCAGAGACTTCGGGCCAGGTCGGAAAGCGTGATTCCTGCATATAAAAAATATAGATCCCAACCAGAATCACACACAGCAAGCTCAGCAGCACGCGCGTAATCGAATAATCAGAACTTAAACGGCGCTTTCTCAGTAAATGAAAAATACCGCTGGTCGAAAGTGTGATGATCATGCTGGTCGAACTTTTACTCATCACCAGCATAAAAAAGCTGAACATAATCACGAATAACAGCAGCTTGAAATCCACTTTTTCCAGGCAGGCTTTTACTTGCCATAACAAGATCGCCATTGCGGCGACCTGGCCCAATTCATTTTTTTGCGAGAGTGCGCCACGCCACGCACCGCCCAACTCATAATCGATACCTATGCTCGGCACGGCCACCGCCATCACCAGCGAGAGCGCCAGCATGCTCATCAGGGTATAAATTAAACAGTTCACAATCAGATGCAAAGGGCGCGGTGCAAGCTGTATGCTGAGACCGATCAGGACAATGCCGTAAAGTTGTATTGCCCGTTTGAATGTGACGGCTGGTAAGGGCGACCAGATACTCGACAGCACGCACCAGATCAGTACCAGCACCAGAAAAGGATTCAAAGCACGCAGGTCTTTCAACACCTCCGGCAGATGTTTTGATATGACGAACAAGGCAACCAGAAACAGACTGCCCCATTCTAATTTTGTCGTCAGCGAGCCTTCCATCGTCAAGGAAGATGTGCCAACATAATCCCAGGAAATACCGTAAGGCAGCAAAGAAAAGACCGCAAATAAGACCACCATTGCTCTGATGAGCAGGATTTCATAGTCTTGCATGAGCTTAAATTGTTCTGAAACCGGCGGAATTGTCATTGACTCATATCTTTGTCATTTGTTTGTGCGATATTCTAATGTCTTGCTCTGTTGTCGCGATTTATTTCATGAACTATTTTCTGCATTTGGCCAAACACGCCTGGCGCTCACTGACTTTTCAGTTAACACTGGCGCTTGCCGTATTTTCTATTCAGGCAAGTCCTGTCTTTGCCGCAGATGCAGAGTGGTTTCCGTTCAGCGTGAATGAAGATCAGCTCTCTGCGGTGACGGATTTCAGTGCGATGAATAATCCGCTGACGCACAGCGATCGTTTGTTTGTGAAACAGGCGCACTTTTATCGCATCGGTGCCGACAACAAAATCAATACCGCAGATGATCAGCGCATACGCCTGTTCGGTATCAGCCTCAGCGGTGCTGCGAATTTTCCACCGGAAGAAGATGCCCCGAAAATCGCAAGGCGTTTGCGGCGTCTGGGTTTTAACGCAGTCAGACTACATCATCTCGATTCTGTGCTGAGCGATAGCGACGTACAGCCGCAGGGCATATTAAACAGCGGTGCGTTTCCCAGCTTTAATCCGGTTGCTTTGCAGCGCTTGCACACCCTGATCGAAGCGCTCAGGCAAGAAGGCATATACGTTAATCTGAATCTGCATGTCGGCTATACCTTTCGTTATGCAGTTGACCGGCTGACGCCGATGTTGCCGGGTGAAACCATGCCTTACGCGAGCCACCCGCTGCACGTATTCGAACCGCGCATGATCGCGTTGCAAGTCGAATATGCGCAGCAGTTGATCCGGCGTTTGCAGCTCAATGATGACCCCGCGCTGGCCATGATAGAAATTAATAACGAATCCTCGCTGGCAGGCGCCTGGCAGCGCAAGGAACTCGATGGTTTATCCGGCGAATACGAACGTTTGTTGCAGCAACAATGGCAGCACTGGATTACGCGCCAGCATGGCAGTCTGAAGCAGGCATGCGAACTCTGGCGCAGTTGCGGTCTCACCAAACAAGGTGCCTTACTCGTCAAAAGTGATGAGGCGCGTGTTCTGGCGCATGGCGAAGGCTGGTTTGCGCGGTTTAAATATTTTTTACAACGTGTTGCCAGCAAATTAGGCTGGTCTTCGTCTGCGTTCTTTGAGCAAGAGTATGAAATTCATGAGCAGGGTGCCGGTCGTCGCGTTCTGGATTTCACCCGCTTTCTGGTCGAAATGGACAAGCAATATCTGGCGACGATGCGCAAAGCGATACGCGCAGAAGTGGGCCCGAATCTGCCGCTGACCGGCACGCAAGTGTACTTTGGCGGCTTGCTCAATACCGATGCTCAGCAAGAGATGGATTACGTCGATGAACATTTTTATGTCGATCATTACGATTTTCCGCATCAGGCCTGGGACAGAAATGACTGGCGCATCCGCGATCATTCCGCCTTGCGTGAAGGCTGGGAACCCTTGTTGAAAAGGGCGTTTTATCGCGATGCCAGAAAACCATTTGTGGTCAGCGAATTTAATCAGGCGTATCCGAATCGCCAAAGCGCAGAAATTATTCCCGTCATGACCGCGATCGCCAGTGCGCAGGATTGGGACGGATTATTTTTCTTTCACTACGCCGACGGCAATAGCTGGCAAGCCTTGCCGGACAGCTTTGGCCTCAGCGGGCAGAGCGGGCAACTCGCCACCGTGGGCATGTCTGCCGCCATGTTTCGCTATTTTCAGATTCCGGTGTTGCGCGAACAGTTACGCATTCCCATCAGTGCAGAACAGCGGCAACTGTTTGGGGCACTGGGCGATGGCGTCTCGTCTGCGGCGTACACCGATTATTTGAAAAGCAAGCGCAACATCGATATCAAAGACGCTTTTTCCAAACGCATTACCGTCAGCGATGCGCCGGATAACAATGAGCAAGCATCGTTGTCAAAAGAAGAAACGCAAGCATCGTCAACGGATAATTCAGCCGTTTGGTCTGCCGCTGGTGGCGCTATGCAGTTCCATCCTGATGGCCCGAATTTGCGCGTCACGACGCCCTATAGCGGCCTGTTTGCCGGGTTTGGTGTGGCAACGGATAAGCCTGTCGCAGAACAATGGATGTCGCCCGTGTTTGCCAAAAATACGCGGCAGTTTGGTGTGATGCTGGCGATGAGCAGAGATGGCAAGCCTTTAAGTACATCGCGCCGTGTCTTGCTGAGTCTGAGCGGAGCAACGATGGGCAGCCAGCCGGACGAGACTCCCACCCGACCCAAGAAACTGGTGCCGTATGCTGGTGATCATCAATGGTGGACGCTGGAGCCGGACAGCCGCAATGCAGGCAAACCCTCAGGCCCGCGCGACGCAATCGGCCCGGTCTGGCAGGAAAAGATTGCAGCGACCATTTTCTATCCGACCAAAGCACATAAAATTCAGATTTACCCACTCGACGGTCAGAGCCAGCGCCTGAGCGCGATTGCGGCAAGCGACATCAGCCGTGTCGCTGGTGGCTTTCAGATCACGCTGGATAAACCGACGGTTTGGTATGAGGTGTTGATTGAGGGGCGGTGATGTCGTACTCTTTGGCAGACGATTAAAGCGAAGCTAAATCGTCCCGTTGCACCACAATTCATTGTGTTTGCTTTACAAGCTCAATGGTGACGGTGTCTTTGCTGGTTGACCCCGCTGTATATCCAATAAAAGCCACAATAATGACATTGATAAGTGTGCCAACCGGGAAAATTGGAATCATAAAAACCCACGGTAGTTCAAAGAGCATTAGATACATTCCTGCAAATGAGTTATCACCGCTAGGGTTGATGATCGTTGCATAGGCTACGATAAGCGCAGCACAAATAAGCCAGATCAATACAAATCTGAGTACATACTGCACGGCTTTCTTGGCTGGATTGGGGGGCTCAGTGATAGTCGTAACCTTGAATTGCCAATGTTCTTGCGAATTTGCAAGGCTTTTTGCTTTATCTTTCCACTCAACACGAGCTCTCGAAAATTGTTTAGCTGTTGCTAGTGCAGGAAATTGGCAGCGAGAGCATCTGTCTGCATTCTCGTGATTAGTTTCGTCACATATCGCGCACTTCCATGAGTAATTCTGCATACGAGTTGTGGCCTAATGAATGATTTAATTTGCAAAAGTGAAGATTAACTCTGAATGTCAAAAAAGATAATTTTCGTCAAATTTCGTGAAAGCTCCATGGAGCTTTGCTGTATTGGTTTATATCGAATATATCTCCAACCTGATTAAACGGAGAAAAACATCGCTCCTCCGGCGACGGCAACATTCCTGTATTCGGCCTGTCTGTTTAAGCACGGCTACCGCCTTTAAAAACCATCATGTTGATAAAAAAAGGGGAGTATATGCAGTTTTTGCTATATTCTCAGCGTATTCATTGGGCTTTTAAAAATACTCCCCCCAGTATATTTTGGCCATTAACAGGCAAAAAACGGATGAAACCGGTGCTATTGCCAAACTGCGCGGCTTTTCGGGCAGGTGCGCGGACAGTGGATTGACAAGCGCAGGCGTACTCAGAGTGTTGCCTCGACCATGCGCCTGATCTTTGTTGCTTTTTCAAAGTGATCTAGTTTGTTTTCCAGTATCCACCACCTTGCTGCCTCCATGAGCAGTTCGGGGTCGTCGTTTTTGTTGGCAAAGAAAGCATAAAAAGACAGGCCAACATTGTCGCCTTTACTCTCGATCTTTTCATCACAGACTTTGATGATCTTTCTTTTCAGTGTGTCTCTCATGTGCTCAATATTTCTGCGTGTGTTTGGCTGGCCGGGATAACCGTGAATAGATCGACGTTAACATGCTTATGTGAAATTGACAACGCAGCCCGCGCCGATTCAAAAGACTGACATGCATTACTTGCTGTTATTTCGTTGACCGCACGATCTTCAGCCCTAAAAATACCGTGATATGAAATCAGCTTGCCGCATTATGAGAAATCCTGTTTCGGCGCATCAATCTGCTTTCTCATTTTAAGAAAAACACTTCCGCATCGCGAAATTAAAAAGTTAAGCTATTGATTTTAAACAGTTAAATATCTGTTTTCTGTCTTATATAAGACATTGTTGCTGCGCAAAAAAACTCCTATGATTTATATCAATAGAAATCGAATTTAATTGATCAGCAGGGGATAGTATGAGTACACGCGAACAGCAAATCGATGCTTTACAGGCAGACTGGGATGCCAATCCACGTTGGCAAGGCATTAAACGCAATTACACGGCAGCGGATGTGGTGCGGCTGCGCGGGTCGGTGCAGGTGGAGCACACGCTGGCGAAAAACGGCGCGCTCAAATTGTGGGATCTGCTGCACCGTGAGCCGTTTATTCATGCACTCGGCGCGATGACAGGCAATCAGGCGATGCAGCAGGTAAAGGCGGGTCTGAAAGCGATTTATCTGTCTGGCTGGCAGGTGGCGGGCGACGCGAATGTCGCTGGCGAAATGTATCCGGATCAATCGCTGTATCCGGCCAATTCTGTGCCGCTGGTGGTGAAGCGCATCAATAACACCCTGACGCGCGCCGACCAGATTCAGTGGGCGGAAGGGAAAGACGAAATTGATTATTTCGCGCCCATCGTTGCCGATGCGGAAGCCGGTTTTGGCGGCGTGCTGAATGCGTTTGAATTGATGAAGGCGATGATCGATGCTGGCGCGGCTGGGGTGCATTTTGAAGATCAGCTGGCGTCGGTGAAAAAATGCGGTCACATGGGTGGCAAAGTCCTGGTGCCGACGCGCGAAGCGCTTGAAAAGCTGAATGCAGCGCGTCTGGCAGCGGATGTGATGGGCGTACCGACGCTGATACTGGCGCGCACCGATGCAGAAGCTGCCGATTTATTGACATCGGATATCGACCCCAACGACCAAACCTTTTGCACCGGCGAGCGCACGGTGGAAGGTTTCTACAAGACCCGGCCTGGACTGCAACAGGCGATTTCCCGTGGTCTGGCGTATGCAGAATATGCTGATTTGATCTGGTGCGAAACCGGCAAACCCGATCTGGCTTTTGCGCGGGCGTTTGCCGAGGCGATACACGCGAAATTCCCCGGCAAATTACTCGCGTATAACTGCTCGCCTTCGTTTAACTGGAAGAAAAATCTGGACGACATCACGATTGCCAAGTTTCAAAAAGAACTGGGTGCGATGGGTTATAAATTTCAGTTCATCACGCTGGCCGGATTCCATGCGCTGAATTACGGCATGTTCCATCTGGCGCATGGTTATGCGCGCCGCCACATGTCTGCCTTTGTTGAATTGCAGGAGCAGGAATTTGCTGCCGCCGCCAGAGGTTTTACTGCGGTGAAACACCAGCGCGAAGTGGGAACGGGTTATTTCGATGCAGTGACGCAGGCGATACAACAAGGGCAGTCGTCAACCACCGCTTTGCATGGCTCGACTGAAAATGAGCAGTTTTTGGAGCCGCTGAAACAGATCGCCTGATTCATTACGATAAAAGCTGAGGGCGATAAAATCCGGAAAATCTCAGGCTTGCATGAAAAAAGACCGCGCTGCTTGTGATGCGCGGTCTTTTTCTTTGTGATGTTTGATCAGGACTGGCGTCGCAGCGCTTGCTGTGCGCGGCGTTCGCGTAACAGGATGCCGATATATTTTGAGCCCTGTGTTGTGTAGCGCTGCCACAAGCGGCGCGGTTCGCTGGCGAGACGCCAGAACCATTCCATGCCAATTTTTTGCATCCACAAGGGCGCACGTTTTTTCTGGCCGAGCGCAAACTCCATCGCCGCACCGACGCACAGCAACAGCGGGGCGTTGCGGCTGGTTTGCTCGCGGCGATAGCGGAAGGCGAAGTATTCCTGTTTCGGCATACCAAGGCAGATGAATACGATATTCGGTTGCGCCTGCTGTATCAGGTCAATCGCGGTATCAGCTTCGCTACCATCCGGTGTGAATTGCATCGATGGGCAGAAGATCGAGACTTGTAATCTCGGGTAGGTTTGCGCGAATGCCTGCAGCAGCATATCTTCCTGACCCGGCATGCCGCCGACGACAAAGATGGACATGTTTTTTTCAACGCAGCCCTTGCATAAAGAGACAAACAAATCAGCGCCGGTCACGCGCTCTGGCAGCGGGTTTGCCGACATTTTGCTGGCCCAGACGACAGGCATACCATCGGCAAAAATATAATCGGAGGTTGAATACACCTGTTTAAATTCAGGCTGACTGTCGAGCCGTACCACGTGATCAACATTCGGTGTGACCACCACCCGCGCTGGATGCTGGCGATCGGCGGCAACGTCTAACAAATGCTGATTTGCCTCTGCAAAAGACATATTGTGGATGTTGAGCCCGAACAGGCGTGTGCAGGAATTGCCGATGTGGGATTGCGATGCGGTGTTTGTCATAGTGCTGAGCCTGAAAAGATGGCCTGATTATCTCAGAACTCTGGTGTTTTGCCGCGTTATCGCGGGTGAAAAACATGAGCGAAAGGGTAAAATAAGTTTTCCTCCATTTTGCGGACAGATGATGCAACACAGAACCAGAATAAAAATTTGCGGGCTGACTAATCTTGCCGACGTAAACACGGTCGTTGCC
Source organism: Cognatundibacterium aquatile (assembly GCF_014699135.1). GTDB lineage: Bacteria > Pseudomonadota > Gammaproteobacteria > Burkholderiales > Burkholderiaceae_D > Undibacterium > Undibacterium aquatile. The sequence continues at coordinate 507,988 of NZ_JACOFT010000002.1, read as the reverse complement.
AGCGGTGCCGATGCGCTGGGATTTGTGTTTTACCCGCCCAGTCCGCGCTATGTTGAGCCTGATGTGGCGGCGACTTTGTTGCAGGCGTTGCCGCCGTTTGTGGTTTCGGTGGGTTTGTTTGTGAATGTGACTGAACAGGATTTGCAGGCCACGGTAAAAAAAGTGCCGCTGCAGCTGTTGCAATTTCATGGCGACGAAACACCGCAGCAGTGCGCTGCGCTGGCGGCCAGTGTGCAGCGTCCGTTTATCAAAGCTTTTCGCGTCAGACCTGACACGAGCGCAGATGATTTGTTAGAATGTGAGCGTTCATATCGTGACGCAAGTCCTTTATTTAACGGTTTGCTGCTGGATACTTTCGTCGAAAGTTACGGTGGTAGTGGAAAGGTTTTTGATTGGTCTCTCATCCCAAAAGAGCTCGCGCCTCGGGTCGTTTTAAGTGGTGGCTTGAGCGTTCAAAATGTGACTGGCGCAGTTAGTCAGGTGCGTCCGTTCGCGGTCGATATCAGCAGTGGTGTCGAGTTATCGAAAGGGCGCAAGGATGAAGTCAAGGTGCAGGCGTTTATCGCGGCTGTGTATCGAGCTGACAAATCAAGCTGATAAGTCAGTTTGAAAACGCAGCCTGATATACGGCTGATATGCGACTGACAATAAGCCCGAAAAATGGCTGATCAATAATCTGTAAGCGCATTGCTGATGCAGCAATGTGGCAAAACTACTAAAGAGTCCGGCGCTTCCGTTAATACGACGTGTTAACGCAGAAACAGCGCCGGCCTCAGCAAAGGAATGATATGACACATAAAGTCCCCGGTTCTGCTAGTGCCGAATATCCAGACGTCGCCCATCAGGCGATTTACCAATCTTCCGATTACCATTTACCCGATCAGCGCGGTCATTTCGGCCCGTATGGCGGTACTTTCGTTTCCGAAACGCTGACGCATGCCTTGAATGAGCTCAAGGATGCTTACGCCAAATACCATAACGACCCGGATTTCATTGAAGAATTCCGCAAAGAGCTGAAATATTTTGTCGGTCGTCCATCGCCTGTGTATCACGCCAAACGCTGGTCTGATCTGATGGGTGGCGCGCAGATTTACTTCAAACGCGAAGACCTGAACCATACCGGCGCGCATAAAATCAATAACGTGATTGGCCAGGCCTTGCTTGCCAAGCGTATGGGAAAACCGCGCGTGATCGCCGAAACCGGTGCCGGCCAGCATGGTGTGGCGACTGCCACGATCTGCGCCCGCTTTGGCCTCGAATGTGTGGTGTATATGGGCTCGGAAGATGTGAAGCGGCAGGCGCAGAATGTCTATCGCATGAAGTTGCTGGGGGCAACGGTGGTGCCGGTGGAATCCGGTTCCAAAACCCTGAAAGATGCGCTGAATGAAGCGATGCGCGACTGGGTTGCGAATGTCGATAACACGTTTTACATCATCGGCACGGTGGCTGGCCCGCATCCTTATCCTATGATGGTGCGCGATTTCCAATCGGTGATTGGTGAAGAATGCCTGTGGCAAATGCCGGAGCAAACCGGGCGTCAGCCTGATTATGTGGTGGCATGCGTCGGTGGCGGCTCGAATGCGATGGGGATTTTTTATCCTTACATTGATCAGAAAGGCACAAAGCTGATCGGTGTTGAAGCGGCGGGCGAGGGCGTTGACACCGGTAAGCATTCCGCTTCGCTGACGGCAGGTTCGCCTGGCGTATTGCATGGCAACCGCACGTATTTGTTGCAGGATGAGAATGGTCAGGTCATCGAAACCCATTCGGTTTCCGCTGGATTGGATTATCCGGGCGTCGGCCCTGAACACGCATGGTTAAAAGATAGCGGTCGCGCTGAGTATGTGACGATTACGGACGACGAAGCATTAAAAGCGTTCCACGATTGTTGCCGCATCGAGGGCATCATTCCGGCGCTGGAATCGAGTCATGCGCTGGCGTATGGCGCGAAACTGGCGGCAACGTTGCCGAAAGATCAGATCGTGCTGGTGAATTTGTCAGGACGCGGCGATAAAGACATGCATACCGTGGCTGAACGTGCGGGGCTGAAGTTTTAACAGATTGTCTTTGTCATCAGGGTGCAAACCGGGTGCAAAAAAGGCTGAAATAAGGCCATAAACAAGGTTGAAATCAGATACTCCCCCATGAATTTTGGTTTTCCCGCTTGAAGTCAGCATAAATAAAGGGCTTCAGGATATACCCGGGGGAGTATCTGGATGCCTGATTTGAGTGCCCGGAGTACCTGATCTTTTGTCCGGGCGGCATTGCTGGTCAGTATTGTCATCACGTGGTGTTGCCGTTCACTTTCTTACTTAATACTATGTCAAAAATTCAAGCTACTCTCGCCGCGCTCGCGGCGCAGCAAAAAAAAGGTCTGATTCCATTTATTACTGCCGGTGATCCGGCGCCTGCTATGACCGTGCCGCTGATGCATGCGCTGGTCGAGGGCGGTGCCGACATCATCGAGCTGGGTGTGCCGTTTTCTGATCCTATGGCAGATGGCCCGGTGATTCAGCGTGCTTCTGAGCGGGCGCTGCAATTTGGAATTGGCTTGCGTGATGTATTACAATTCGTCCGCGAATTTCGCCTGAGCAATCAGACAACCCCGGTGGTGCTGATGGGATATGCCAATCCTATCGAACGTATGGGGCAGGATGCCTTCATTGCGCAGGCTGCCGAAGCCGGTGTCGATGGCGTGCTGGTGGTGGATTATCCGCCCGAAGAATGTGAAGACTTTGCCGCCAGAATGCAGCAACAAGGCATGGATACGATTTTCCTGCTGGCACCGACGTCAACCGATGAACGCATCGCGCTGGTGGGTAAAATTGCCAGTGGCTATGTGTATTATGTGTCCCTGAAAGGGGTGACTGGTTCCGGCAATCTGGATCTGGATGCGGTGGCAGAGATGATTCCGCGCATCAAGAAACACGTCAAAGTACCGGTGGGCGTTGGTTTCGGTATCCGTGATGGAGCGACCGCCAGAGCGATTGCCTCGGTCTCGGATGCCGTGGTGATCGGTTCGCGTATCATCCAGGAATTAGAGAATACGCCGCATGAAAACGGTGTTGCCGCAGTAAAAAGTTTTATTTCTGGTGTCAGACAGGCCTTGGACGAGTAAAATACGCGCCGAACGTACCTGAAAGTACACCATGGTTCCTGTATCAGAATGAACCAGATGCCGGTTTGCAGCGATTGCAGACTGGCTGTTACGAGGAGAAAACATGAGTTGGTTAGAAAAATTGTTACCACCGCGCATACAGCGCTCGGAATCTGCAAATCGCAAATCTATCCCCGAAGGTCTGTGGGTGAAATGCCCTTCCTGCGAGGCAGTGCTGTACAGATCAGATCTGGAAGCCAATGTTCATGTCTGTCCTAAATGTAGCCATCACATGCGTATCGGCGCACGTGAACGTCTCGATTCCCTGCTGGATGCCGGCGGTCGTTACGAAATCGGTCAGGAAGTCTTGCCTGTCGATACTCTGAAATTCAAAGATAGTAAGAAATACCCGGATCGTCTGAAAGACGCGCTCGAAACGACGGGTGAAACCGATGCGATGGTCGTTATGGGTGGTTCGATTATGTCGATTCCCGTTGTCACCGCTTGTTTTGAATTCCAGTTCATGGGCGGCTCTATGGGCTCCGTTGTCGGCGAGCGCTTTGTGCGTGGTGCGCAGGCAGCCTTAGAGCAAAAAGTGCCATTTATCTGCGTGACAGCCACTGGTGGCGCGCGTATGCAGGAAGGTTTGCTGTCGCTGATGCAGATGGCGAAAACAACTTCGATGCTGACAAAATTATCTGAAAAGCGTTTGCCTTTCATTTCTGTGCTGACTGACCCGACGATGGGCGGCGTTTCCGCTTCGTTTGCCTTCCTCGGTGACGTCGTGATCGCTGAGCCAAAAGCGCTGATCGGTTTTGCTGGCCCGCGTGTGATTGAAAATACCGTGCGCGAAAAATTGCCTGAAGGTTTCCAGCGTGCGGAATTCCTGCTGCAAAAAGGCGCGATCGATATGATCGTTGACCGCCGTAAAATGCGCGAGGAAATCGCTCGTTTGCTCGCGTTGCTGCAAAATCAGTCGGCCGATGCTGTTGCTTAATTAATTTAAATTTTCTCTATAAGCCCGACATCATGTTGTTCGGGCTTTTTTTATCCTATGTCCAATTTGCCTGCGAGCTTGCCTGAATGGCTGGCTTTACTCGAAACGCGCCACTCCAAAGAAATCGATATGGGGTTGGAGCGCGTTGCGTCCGTTAAAAAACGTCTGGGTTTGCAGTTTTCCTGCCCGGTCATTATGGTCGGCGGTACCAACGGTAAAGGCTCCACTTGCGCGATGCTGGAAGCGGTGTATCTGCAGGCGGGTTATCGCGTCGGTTTATACAGTAAGCCACATTTTCTGGATTTCAACGAGCGCGCCCGGATCAATGGTGAAAACGTCGATGACGCCAGTCTGATTAAGGCTTTCACCGCCGTTGAAAACGCCCGCGAATCGACCTCGCTGACCTATTTTGAATTTACCACGCTGGCGATTTGCCAGTTACTCGCCGAAGCGCCGCTGGATGTGGTGATACTGGAAGTCGGTCTGGGCGGACGTCTGGACGCGGTGAATGTGATCGATGCCGATGTCGCGATTGTTACCAGTGTTGATATTGATCACACCGATTATCTGGGCGATACGCGGGAAAAAATCGGCTTTGAAAAAGCGGGTATTTTCCGTCCCGGTAAAGCAGCGATTTGCAGCGATCCGGTACCGCCGCAGTCCTTAATCGATCATGCGAATGCGATTGGCGCTGATTTGTGGCTGTTCGGTCGTGACTTTAATTACGCTGGCGATAAGCAACAATGGAATTTTGGCGGTCGTACCCAGCGTCGCAACTCTCTTGGTTATCCCAGCTTGCGTGGCGCGAATCAGTTGTTGAACGCATCCGGTGTGCTCGCGGCGTTAGAGGTGTTGCGCAATGAATTGCCGGTCGGGGCGCAGGAAGTGCGTACCGGGTTGGTGATGGTGGAATTGCCCGGTCGTTTCCAGGTGATGCCGGGGCGTCCGGCGGTGGTGCTGGATGTGGCGCATAATCCGCACGCAGCGGCAACGCTGTCGCAAAATCTCGATAACATGGGCTTTCACGCCTACACCTATGCCGTGTTCGGCTCCATGCTGGATAAGGATATCGACGGTGTGATCGCGCAATTGAAAGATAAAGTCGATCACTGGTACGTGACTGGCTTACCTTTGCCGCGCGCTGCGACTGCTGCACAATTGAAACAAAAATTGCTGGATGCCGCCGGTGTGTTAAGTGACCCTGAAAAAACCATCGTCGCTTTTGAATCGCCGGAAGCTGCCTATGCAGAAGCCATCAGCAAGGCGGGTGAAAATGATAGAATAGTGGTCTTCGGTTCTTTCCTGACGGTCGCCGGTGCAATGCGCGCCAGAAGGACTGCACTGCATTGATGTGATTTTGTCGGTTTGCTCCGGATTTTCCGGGCAAACAACACTAACTAACCAGATTATTTGCACATGGGTTTGCTCTCGCGCTTTAAACAGAAGCAAGAAACTTCCGACAGTCAGGACAGCGGTGAATTCCGTTCCCGTTCTGAGGAGGACAGTGTTCAGTCCCGGGCTCGCAGTAAAAAGACAGAGAGTGCCCGTAAAAATAAGATCAACGACCCGATACTTCCGGAAAAAAAACGTGCACGTCGCCGTCTGATCGGCGCGATGGCATTGGCGCTGGCGGCGATTATCGGTTTGCCTATGATTCTGGATTCCGAGCCTAAACCGCTGGCCGACGACGTTAACATCCGTATTCCTGCAAAAGATAAAGTGACAGATATCGCTGCGAATCAGGTCGCTGAGCCAGTGGCGCCGCGTAAATCGGCTGTCACCAACAGTGATGCTGTAGAAGAAATCATTGAACCTGTCAGCAATGCGAAAAGCAAGCCTGCGGCAGATGTCGTCAGCAAGGTCGCGCCAGCGAAAACCGATGTGGCGACGGTAATTGCCAAATCCGACAAGCCAGCCGGTGCAGAGCCACGGCCCGAGCGCAAAGTCGAAGCAAAAACGGAAGTTAAGCCAGAAACGAAGTCAGAAACCAAGTCAGAATCCAAGCTGGAAAGTAAGCCAGAATCTAAGCCAGAATCTAAGCCAGAATCTAAGCCCGTAGCGAAACCGGCAGACAAAGATGTGGCGAAAGCTGAACATAAAGCAGAGCCTAAGCCTGAACGTAAAGCCGATACCAAACCGGAACCAAAAGCTGAAACCAAACTCGTGAAAACGAATGGCAATGATGATGATGCCGCACGTGCATTAGCGATACTCGAAGGCAAGGCACCACCCAAAGTAGCGAAACCTGAAGCCGCTGATAAATCCTCCTTCGTCGTGCAGGTCGCGGTCTTGTCCACCCAGGAAAAAGTGGATGAATTGCAGGCCAAGCTCAAGAGCGGTGGCATCAAATCTTATACACAAAAGGTACCAACCGCCTCTGGCGATAAAACCCGTATTCGCATAGGTCCGTTTGAATCCAGAGACGAAGCAGAAAAAGTGCGCGCCAAGCTGACGAAATTAGGTTTAAGTGGTTCGCTGGTGCCGAACTAAGCGGGGCGAGGATCTTGACTCTGTTTGACTACGTCGTGCTGGTGATATTGATTTCCTCGATTGTGATCAGCACGATGCGTGGATTAATCAAGGAAATTTTGTCATTGGTCAGCTGGGTCGTCGCTTTTGTGGTCGCCAATGCATACAGTGAAACGCTGGCAGGGTGGTTGCCCGCAGTGTTTCCGGGTCAGATTATTCGGCTGATCGTGGCTTTTCTGGTTTTGTTCATCGGCGTGCGCCTGCTGATGGCGCTGGTGATGATGGCGGTGGACGCGGTCATTAAAGCCAGCGGCTTATCGCTGGCGGACCGTGGACTCGGTGGTTTATTTGGTCTGGCACGCGGTTGTGTGCTGGTGTTGGCGGCAGTGCTGGTGTGCGGGATGACAAGTATGCCGCAGCAGGCATTCTGGAAAGATGCCTTGTTCAGCCCACTGGCAGAAACTGCGGCTCGTACGGTGATCCCGTTTCTGCCTGCGTCGGTTTCAGACCATGTCCGGTTTTAATTTGTCTTTTTAGGAGTCCACCATGTGTGGCATCGTAGGTGTAGTTTCAAATAGTCCTGTCAATCAGCTCATTTATGACGCATTGCTGTTACTCCAGCATCGCGGTCAGGATGCGGCTGGTATTGCCACCAACCACGGCAATAAATTTGCCATGCACAAAGCGAATGGCCTGGTGCGCGACGTTTTCCGTACCCGCAACATGCGGTCTTTGCCGGGGAATGTCGGTATTGGTCAGGTGCGTTATCCGACCGCTGGTTCGACCAGTGAAGAAGAGGCGCAACCGTTTTATGTCAACGCGCCGTTTGGTATCGTGCTGGCACATAACGGCAATCTGACGAATGCGGTTGAACTGAAAATCGAATTATTCAAAAATGACCGCCGTCATCTGAATACCGATTCCGATTCGGAAGTGTTACTCAACATTCTTGCGCATCAGATTCAGGAAGTGACCAGCGGTTATTCACTCGACCCTGAAGGTTTGTTCCGCGCGGTGTCCATGTTGCATCGCCGGGTGCGTGGTTCGTATGCTGTCGTGGCGCAAATTTCCGGCTACGGCTTGCTGGCTTTCCGCGACCCGCACGGCATCCGTCCTTTGTGCCTCGGTATTTCTGAAAATGCCGGTGGCACCGAATACATGATCGCCAGCGAATCGGTGGCGCTCGAAGGCTTGGGCTTTAAGTTTGTGCGCGATGTCGAGCCTGGCGAAGCCTTGTTCATCGACCTCGATGGCAAGCTGTATCAGCAGCAATGTGCGGATAATCCCAGCCTCAATCCATGCGCGTTCGAATACGTGTATCTGGCGCGTCCGGACTCCATCATTGACGGTGCGTCGGTTTATCTGACCCGCCTGAAAATGGGTGAATATCTGGCGGAAAAAGTCCGCAAGCAATTCAACCTCGGCGACATTGATGTTGTGATGCCGATTCCCGATTCTTCGCGTCCATCGGCGATGGAGCTGGCGGAAAAACTGAATCTCGATTATCGCGAAGGCTTCATCAAAAATCGCTACATCGGCCGTACTTTCATGATGCCGGGGCAGGCGGTGCGCCGTAAATCTGTGCGTCAGAAACTCAATGCGATCAGTTCCGAATTCAAAGGCAAGAGCGTGTTGCTGGTGGATGATTCCATCGTGCGCGGCACGACCAGCCGTGAGATCGTGCAGATGGCGCGTGAATCCGGCGCGAAGCGCGTGATCTTTGCATCCGCTGCGCCACCGGTGCAATTCCCTAACGTCTATGGTATCGATATGCCGACCCGCAGCGAACTGATTGCCTTTGGTCGTTCCGAAGAAGAAGTCTGCCGTGAAATTACGGCGGATGCGCTGGTGTATCAGGATGTGGATGCGATGAAACGTTCTATCTCTGACGTGAATCCTTTGCTGAAAAACATTGAAGCATCTTGTTTTGACGGTTTTTATATCACGGGCGACGTGACACCGGCTTATCTCGATAAACTGGAAGCGGCACGCAACAGCCCGCGTCCGGACACGGAAGATTTGCTGCGTTCGCAACTCAATCTGAATCTGGCGGCGCGCGCAGACTGATCATCTGTTTTCATCGTTGTGCCGTTTCAAAAAAGCCCGCCCGGGTGTTTCCGGCGGGCTTTTTTAATGGGATTTATCGGCTTTTCAGGGGAGTATGTGTCAAAAATGCCTTTATCTCCTTATAAATAAAGGGCGTGTAAATATACTGGGGGGAGTATATTTTTGCCGGAAAACGCTAAAAAATGTGCTTCTGTATGCTTGCCGTGCGTTTGTCAGTTGCTGTTGGCGGAGGCGGGGCGGGGTGTGAAATTCGCTCCGGCACATTGCTTACGTATCGCAAAGTATCAGTGTCGGCGTTGGTGTTTCAATTCCATACAAAACTGGCCCGGCTGCGGGTGGCGTGCGAGGCGGTATAAAAATACAATGATCCCATCTGGTCAGTGTCTTGCGCAGCGTTGTGTCCTGATTTTTTTGCTGACCTTGTTGCCTATTTTGTTGCCGACCTCGTATATCCCGTTTTGCGCCCATTTACGCTCATTCACGCCCATTTTTGACATCATGCTGATACCTTTCCGTTTTTCTCCTGTTGCAATCGCGGTCGCTGCTGCTGTTGCGTCTATCGCATCGGTTGCATCTGTTCCTTCGGCTTATGCGCAAACAGAGGTAGTCAAGCCCGCCAGTGCTGAGGAAGCGGCAAAAATACCAAGCGTGCCACCGTCCAGAAAAGCGGATGCGCCGTCCAAAGAGAATGTGCAGAAAGTGACGATCAGCGGTGGACGCTCTGATATCGATGAGCGTCGCCAATCCACGGCGGCAAAGCTGATTTTTGGCCGTGAAGAGCTCGACAGGAATGGCGACACCAATATCGGCGACGTCCTGAAACGTTTGCCCGGCGTCACGATAGGCGGACGTCCCGGGCGTGGTGGCGATATCCGCATGCGCGGCATGGGCAATGGCTATACGCAGATACTGATCAACGGTGAACGTGCGCCGCGCGGTTTTTCCATGGATTCATTGACGCCGGATCAGGTGGAGCGGATCGAGATCGTTCGTGGTGCGGTGGCTGAATTCAGTACGCAGGCGATTGCTGGCACGATTAACATCGTTTTGCGTGAAGAATATAAGCAGAAAACAACCGATCTGAAATTTTCGCTCGGTTCAGAGCAGGGGCGGCTGGCACCGAATCTCTCGATCACCATGCCGGGTGAAATCGGGAATCTCAGTTACGCTTTCAGCGGCTCAGTTTTCCAGAATCGTCAGCATGATGAGAGCACAACCTACACCACTGAAAAAGACGTGAACGGGCAAGATGCTTTAATGCAGAATCAAGCTGATCAGACCAACCGGCAAACCACCGGTATCAATCTGGCGCCGCGCTTAAACTACCGTTTTGAGAATGGCGACACGCTGATGTTGCAACCGTTTTTAATGCACTCACGCAGCGATTCTGATAGTCGCAGTGAAGTTGATCAGCTATTCCGTTCTGATACCTACAGAGGAACGACGCCGTACGTGCTGGCAAATGCAAATGCGCACGCGGAAACCTCTTTTTTACGTGGATTCGGTAACTGGCAGCATCGCTTTGAAAATAATGCCAAGCTCACTGTGCGTTTTGGTGGCGGCTTGGGAAAAATGGATAATTCTTCCACCCGCACGCAGTTTGACACCATGGGTAAGCAAATTGATCTGATTACCGATGTCAACAATACCCGCGATAGCAGCCTCAATACCGGCGGCAAATACATGCTGCCATACGGTGAAGGGCATACGCTGGCAGCCGGTTGGGATATGGAATTCGGCAGACGCGAACAGACGCGCGTGTCTTTGGATAATGGCCTGCCGCAATTTGCTGAGTCTGGCGACAATCTCGATGCGCGCACCCGCCGTCTTGCTGCTTTTGTTCAGGATGAATTTGATATCAATCCGCAGTTTGCTGCGTATGCCGGTTTGCGTTGGGAAGGCATCCACACATCAAGCACGACCGCCAAAGGCGTAGTGACGAATGACAGCACCGTGGTGAGCCCGATTTTACAAGGCGTCTGGCGCATTCCGGATTCAAAAGATCAGATCCGTCTCGGTTTCAGCAGCACCTATCGCGCACCGGCATTGAATGATCTGATTGCCTTGCCCAGCATCTCAAATCTGAATACGCCGACACGCCCTGATCGCACCGGTAACCCGAATCTGAAGCCTGAATTATCGAAAGGCATCGATCTGGCTTTCGAACATTATCTGAGCCGCGCCGGTATCGTCAGTGCCAATCTGTTTGTGCGGAATATTGATGATCTGATTCGCCGCACCACCGAACAAGTGGTGACAGCACAGGAAACGCGCTGGGTGTCGTCACCGAAAAATATCGGGCATGCTGTCACCAAGGGAATAGAACTCGAAGCGAAATTCCAGTTGCAGGAATTTTTCCCGGACGCACCGTCGGTCGATTTCCGCAGTAATTACAGCCGTTTCTGGTCTAAAGTCGATGATATTCTGGGTTCCAATAACCGCCTCGATCAACAGCCGACCCAGACCGCGAATTTTGGCGTCGATTATCGTCTTAGTGGCGTGCCGCTGACGCTGGGCGGTAATGTTAACTGGACGCCAGCGTATTACACCCAGACCACGAATGCGCAGTTAAATTACACCGGCATCAAACGCCAGCTGGATTTGTATGCGCTGTGGAAGTTCAATCCGAACCTGCAAATACGTTTGTCAGCGAATAATCTGACGGCGAACGATTCCATCAGTAATAGTCTGGTGACAACCGGTGGCATTAATCATATTGATTACAATGATGCCAAGACCTATAAAACCCTGACTTTGCGCGTCGAGATGAAGATTTAATTTGCCCGGGTATTTGCGTCATCAGGCGGGAATGCGCATATATTTTGCATTGCAGCAGTTTGCGTAAGCTGAGAGTACAATAAGACGATGATTACATCGGATGCTTCTTGTTACGCTGGCTGAATATTATGTCCATTCTTACTCTCAATGCTGATTTACACAGTCACTCCACAATATCGGACGGCGTGCTGACGCCTGCCGCCTTGGCCGAAAGAGCGAAAGCGAATGGCGTTGATGTCTGGGCGCTGACGGATCACGATGAAGTCAGCGGCGTGGCTGCTGCTCGTGCAGCGGCACACGAGCTTGATATGGGCTTTATTTCGGGCGTTGAAATTTCCATCACCTGGGCTGGCAAGACCATCCATATCGTTGGCTTGAATATCGACGAAAATAACCCGGATTTAATTGCCGGGCTGGCAAAGACGCGTTCAGGACGTGAGCGCCGGGCGCAGGATATGGCCGCCGATCTGGCGAGTAAAGTCGGCATTACTGGTAGCTTTGAAGGGGCGCTGAAATATGTTGGTAATCCGGATCTGATTTCCCGTTCGCATTTTGCCCGTTATCTGGTGGAAATTGGTGCTGCGCCTTCGGTTTCTGATGTGTTTAAGCTCTATCTGGCTGAAGGCAAGCCGGGTTATGTGCCACATCGCTGGGCGACGCTGGCAGAAGCCGTCAGCTGGATACGCGGCGCGGGCGGTGCTGCAGTCGTCGCACATCCGGGGCGTTATGATCTGAGCCCGCTTGCATTCGATAGTTTTTTCCGCGAATTTAAGGAATATGGCGGCATTGCGATTGAAACGGTGACTGGCAGTCATACCGTAGATCAGTATGATGAATACACCAAAATTGCAAATCAATATGGCTTTCTGGTATCGCGCGGTTCAGACTTCCATTCTCCGGAAGATGCGGAAGTGGATATCGGTAAACTGCCTTTGCTGCCGAAATTTTCCAAACCGGTATGGGAAAACTGGCTGAGCGCTTGAAATTGACAATATTGCCTATATCTTCCAAAAAGATTAACTTCTTTCCCCTGGCTGGAGATTCTGTATGAAACGTATCGTCTTATTTTTGCTGACTAATCTGGCGGTGATGGCCGTGATGTCGGTCGTGTTGTCTGCATTGGGCGTCAATCGCTATCTGACGGCAAACGGCCTGAATATGGGCATGCTGATGGTGTTTTCTCTAGTGGTTGGTTTCACCGGTGCGATTTTCTCGCTGTTGATCAGTAAGCCGATGGCAAAGTGGTCAACTGGTGCCCGCGTCATTGATGCGCCGTCTTCTTCAACTGAATTGTGGCTGGTGAATACCGTGAAAGCGCTGGCTGACAGAGCTGGTATTGCGATGCCTGAAGTTGCTATTTACGACGGCGAGCCCAATGCGTTTGCAACTGGCGCATTTAAAAACTCGGCTTTGGTTGCGGTGTCGACAGGCTTGTTGGAAGGAATGACAAAAGAAGAGGTTGAGGCTGTTCTTGGTCATGAAATCGCCCACGTTGCCAATGGCGACATGGTGACGATGACGTTGATACAAGGCGTGGTGAATACCTTTGTGGTCTTTTTGGCGCGCGTGGTCGGTTACGCGATTGACAAAGCCGTGTTCCGCAACAGCGATGACGACAGGCCAGGTATTGGTTATATGATTACCGTCTTTGTTTGCGAAATTATTTTCGGTATCGCCGCATCCATGATTGTGGCCTGGTTCTCGCGTCAGCGTGAATTCCGTGCAGATGCAGGCTCAGCGCAATTGTTAGGAAATCGCCAGCCTATGATTCATGCCTTAGCGCGCCTCGGAGGTATGGAGCCGGGCGAGTTGCCAAAGTCGATTGCTGCTGCGGGTATCAGTGATAAACCGGGATGGGGTGCTTTATTTTCCTCACATCCTCCGATGGAACAACGTATCGCTGCGTTGCAAAATCTGAAATAATGTTGCACTTATTTATATAGCGGTAGCGGTTGCTACCGCTTTCTTCTTTTTTATGACCCAATTTTTCCAGATTCATCCAGAAAACCCGCAATTGCGTTTGATTAAACAATCGGTGGAAGTGGTGGAGAAGGGCGGCATTGTCGCTATTCCTACCGATTCATGTTATGCGCTGGTATGTCGCCTTGACGATAAAGACGCGGTGACGCGTTTGCGGCGCATCCGTGGTGTCGACGAAAAGCATCACCTGACCTTGTTATGCCGTGATTTGTCTGAAATCGCCTTGTATGCAAAAGTCGATAACCAGCAATACCGCTTGCTAAAAGCGGCTACCCCGGGGCCGTACACGATGATATTGGAGGCGACTAAAGAAGTGCCGCGGCGTCTGAGTCACCCGTCCCGTAAAACCATAGGTTTGCGTGTGCCGGAAAACAATATCACGCAGGCTTTGCTGAAAGAGTTGGGACAACCTTTGCTGGCAACGACGCTGATTTTGCCAGACGAGGACGAACCATTGACTGATCCTGAGCTGATCCGTGAAAAGCTGGATAAAATGGTTGATCTTGTGATTGACGGCGGTGCATGTAGTCTGTCGCCAACCACGGTGATTGATATGACAGGCGAGATGCCGGAATTGGTCAGACAGGGCAGAGGCGATGCCAGCCTGTTTGGTTTGTAATTTTCATTCACGCGAACGCAGATGTAAGCTGAGTGACAGAATATTTAAAAGACTTCCATGAATGAATTAATACAGACGGTACTGATTTACGCTTTGCCCGTGATCTTCGCGATCACCTTGCATGAGGCCGCGCACGGCTATGCCGCCAAATATTTTGGTGATACGACTGCTTTTAGTCAAGGGCGTCTGAGTCTGAATCCCCTGGTGCATATCGATCCCATCGGCACCATCCTGATCCCGGTTGTTTTGTATTTTGCGACCGGCGGATCATTTTTGTTTGGTTACGCCAAACCGGTGCCTGTAAATTTTTCGCGTCTGAAAAATCCTAAGCGGGATATGGCTTGGGTGGCTTTGGCAGGTCCGGCAGCCAACTTTGCGATGGCATTTGCCTGGATGTTGTTCGGTGCGGTATTGCAGGCGGCAGATATCGATGAAGCCTATTTCAATAGCATGGCTAAAGCGGGTTTGCTGACGAATCTTGTGATGATGGCGTTCAATCTGTTTCCTGTTCCACCTTTGGATGGTGGCCGGATTTTGGTCAGTTTATTGCCTTACAAACTTGCCTATAAATTTGCTCAGATTGAACCCTATGGCTTTTTTATCGTCATGGGACTGGTCGTTTTACATGTGCTGCAATTCTGGATGTTGCCGGTGATGGTGTTGACAAGCAGCTTCTTGTCGATATTACTTACGCCGTTTTCTTTCCTATTGGGTTTGTGAGTTGATCGAAGCCGTGCCTATGTCGAATTCCATGCTCGCAGAGCCATCACACTGGGTCAAAAGATTTGCATCGCTGATTCCTGCAGGTGAGGTGCTTGATCTGGCCTGCGGCGGCGGCAGAAATTCCCGGTTTTTACTGGCTGATGGCTTTACCGTTACCTGCCTCGACAGGGACGACAGCTCTTTTGCTGATCTGGCGTCACGCGGAGCTAAAACTATTTGGCATGATCTGGAGCCTGATGCCGAAGAATGCGACTGGCCGTTTCCTCCAGCGTGTTTTGCGGCAATAGTCGTCTGCAATTATCTGCACCGCCCCTTGTTTCCTCGCTTGCTGGAGAGCTTGCAGCAAGGCGGATTGCTGATCTATGAAACCTTTGCAATGGGGAATGAGCAATTTGGAAAACCATCTAGCCCGCGTTTTCTTTTGCAAGCCGGAGAACTGCTGCGGCAAGTACATGCAAACCCAGAATCGTGTATGCATGTGATCGCGTATGAAGAAGGTTTTATTGCCGAACCAAAGCCTGCGATGGTGCAGCGTATATGCGCCAGAAAAGCAGTTGGATCTGCACCGGAAGATAAGCTCCCGTTTTAGTTGAATGAGGATGAAATCTAATTCCATCTATTTGCGCCCCGACTGTCGGTCTATCCGCTACAATCAGGGTTTTACTTTTTTCTTGCACTAACATGACAAAGATACAGGGTAGTCTGGTCGCGATTGTGACCCCTATGCATGAGGATGGCAGTCTTGATTTGCCATGCCTGCGCAAATTGATTGACTGGCATATTGCTGAAGGCACCGATGGTATCGTCATCGTCGGTACGACCGGTGAGTCGCCGACTGTCTCTGTTGAAGAGCATTGCGAACTGATCCGTGTCGCTGTAGAGCACACGAATAAACGTATTCCTATCATTGCCGGTTCTGGCGGTAATTCGACCGCAGAAGCGATAGAGTTGACCCGATTCGCGAAAGACATCGGTGCTGACGCCTCGTTGCAGGTGGTGCCGTACTACAACCGCCCAACGCAAGAAGGCATGTATCAGCATTTTAAGAAAATTGCCGAGTCGGTTGATATTCCGGTGATTTTGTATAACGTTCCGGGCCGTACGGTTGCCGATATGTCGAATGACACGATTTTGCGACTGGCACAAATTCCAGGCATTATCGGCGTCAAAGATGCTACTGGTAATATTGGTCGTGGAACGGATCTGATTCGTCTCGCACCGTCTGATTTTGCTGTGTATTCAGGCGATGATCCGACAGCAATGGCGTTGATGTTCTGCGGTGGTAAAGGCAATATTTCTGTGACTGCCAACGTCGCGCCGAAAGCAATGAGCGAGTTGTGTGCTGCTGCGATGCGGGGCGACATTCAAGGAGCGATTGCGATTAACAATCGTATGCTGCCGTTGCATAATAAGTTATTTGTTGAACCGAATCCACTGCCAGTAAAGTGGGCGATGGTTGAAATGGGATTGATTCCTGCCGGCATCAGATTGCCTCTGGTACCGATGGCCGCCCCATATCATGAAGTGGTTCGGGCAGCTTTGCGCGAGTCAGGTGTATTACAATAAGCACCATTCTGAGCGGGTCAGTGACAGACCCGCTTGCTCCACGTAGTTTTTGATTGACGATAATGAGTAGGGACTTTCACATGGCAAAAAGCTTTGTTGCTAAAAATGGGATCATTGGCGCAGTAGCGTTAGTTGGATTGACTGGTTGCAGCTCTATTAGCAATATGATTGAGCCGAACAAGATTGATTACAAAAGTGCAGGTAAGGTAACAACCGCGTCCCTGGAAGTCCCTCCTGATCTGACTCAGATACGCCGCGATAACCGCTTTGCCATTCCTGATGCCAATAAAAGCAGCGCGACTGCATCGGGCTACAATCTTGAAAAAGGTGTAAAAGCCTCCTCTGTTGCCGCGACGATTGCGCCAACGCAGATTAAAGGTATGCGAATCGTCCGCGACGGCTCGCAGCGCTGGTTGGTTGTTGGCCAGACCCCTGAAGTACTGTGGCCACAAATTAAAGATTTCTGGCAAGAATCTGGATTTTTGATTAATGTCGAAAATCAGGAAGCTGGTGTGATGGAAACTGATTGGGCTGAAAATCGCGCCAAAATTCCTCAGGATATTATCCGCAGTACTTTAGGTAAGGTGATTGACTCCTTGTATTCGACTGGTGAGCGCGATAAATTCCGTACCAGACTGGAGCGCGGATCTAATGGCGAGGTAGAGATTTACATCAGTCACCGCGGTGCGCAGGAAGTGTTGACTGGGGCGCAAAAAGACAGCGCTACCTGGACATCCCGTCCTGCTGATCCTGATCTGGAAGCGGAGTTCTTATCCAGGCTGATGGCGCGTCTGGGTACTGACGCTGAAGTTGTCAAGGCCGCTGTCAAGGCACCGGCTGCGAATGTTAAACCGCGTGCTCAGCTGTTGAAGGCTGGTGAATCAAGTTATGTTGAGGTTGATGAAGGGTTTGATCGCTCCTGGCGTCGTGTCGGACTGGCACTGGATCGCGTCGGCTTCACTGTGGAAGATCGTGATCGTTCGCAGGGATTGTATTTTGTTCGCTATATCGATCAGGATATTGATGCAAAAACCAAGGGCGCAAGCGAAGGGTTCTTCTCGAAATTATTCTCTTTTGGTTCCAGCGATAAATCAAACGATGCTAAAAAATATCGCATCTTGGTGAAGAACGCATCGAACGGAGCTGTCAGCCATATTTCCGTGCATAACAACGAAGGTAAAGTTGATTCGTCGCCCGTCGCAACCAAAATATTGCAGTTGTTAAACGACCAGTTAAAATAATTCTGTTCTTTATTTAATAAAAAAAGCACAGGAAACCCTGTGCTTTTTTTATGCCTGCGAAAACATTTTAGGCAAAAAAAAGCCGACCCGAAGGTCGGCTTTATAAGTAATTAAAAATTACTTAGATGCTGGAGCTGCTGTAGCGGAAGCTGCTGGAGCTGCTGCTGCATCAGATGCTGCTGCTGGAGCTGGAGCTGCTGCTGGTGCTTCTACTGCTGGTGCAGATGCTGGAGCTGCTGCTTCAGTTGCTGCTGGAGCTGGAGCTGCTTCTTCTTTTTTGCCGCAAGCAGCCAAAGCGATTGCTAACAGGGATACGAGCAAGAGTGATTTTTTCATGTTTTACTTTCAAATAAGTAGATCAAAAATGAGATCAAAATTTTGCGATGAATAATTACCGGTAATTATCGCTCTATAGGCTTACCCGAAGGCTCCGAAATACTACTCGTTACCTTCGAAAGTTTCCTAACCCATGATTATAATGATTTTTCAGGCAATGGAATAGGTCTTGCTGTCGAATTGCACTTAATTTCCTGAATATTTGCAATAAAGAACTAAATTCAGCGATATTTTTTGACGAAATTTTCAATTCTCTGACTTTAGTCAACGCCGAAAAAGATCAGTTATCGTAATTCTAACCATCCGTCTTCGTACCACAAGCAAAATGCTTCCATGACGTCTGCCGAAGCGGAAGATAACTCGTCGCCGTCAAGGAAGCGCTGATTCGCCAGTTTATTTAAAAGGATTTTGTCATCTTTGCTGACTGCAAATGACTCGCCGTTTATAAAAACATGCTTACCTTTGTATAACATCGATGACTTTAACGATAATTTAATTCCCTTTTTTTGCGCTGCCTGCTCAAAGCGCTTAGGAGATAAAGGCTTTTCCGGGGATGTGAAAAATACCGAAGGCTTTGGTTCTGATAAATATTCACCCAGAAAAATAGTGATATCGTCAGCGGTAAACTGAACTTTGGCGATTTGTTCTGCCACTGTTCCCAGTAATTCATTACCGATTTCGGCAGGTTTTGTTGTTGCTTTCAAATCTGGGTCGCTATAACGACCGGGTAAGTCTATCGATTCAGACATGAAGTGAAGGAAAGCTTCACCCAACTCCTGAAACGCCGGAGCACGGAAACCAACCGAATATGTCATGCACTCGCCGATGGCAACGCCGTCGTGCGCATATTGCGGCGGCAAGTACAACATATCTCCTGGTTCGAGAACAAATTCTTCTTCAGGTTTAAAGTTGCTAAGAATTTTGAGCGGCATTCCTTCGACAAGAGATAAATCTTGCTGCGCACCGATTTTCCAGCGCCGCTGACCATGCGCTTGTAATAAAAAGACATCGTAGGAATCGTAGTGCGGGCCGACGCCGCCACCATCTGCTGCATAGCTGATCATCAGATCATCAAGGCGCGCATCTGGTATGAAACGGAATTGTCGCAACAGTTCATCGGCTTGTTGATTGTGCAGATTGACACCCTGAACTAATAGCGTCCAGTCTTTCTTTTCTTTGATCGGAACCTGTTTTATCGGGCCGGATTTCATTTCCCAGTGTTTCTTAAAGAAGGTAATTAATCTTGACTCGGTATCTTCTTGCGATGCGAGTTCAAATAATTCTTCCGGGGTCAGCAGAGCTTTAAATCCGGGGATCGCCTGGCGGATAAGTAATGGCTTTTTATGCCAGTAGTCACGCAGGAATTGTTCCGGACTGATGTTGCCCAGCAGGGCGAGGGGGGAGGTGGTTTTTTTCATTCCGGCATTATAGGCTTGCCTGCGCCGCTGTTCCAGACAGGTATAATCGTGCATGAATATATTTTTTAAGGATATCGTATGAAGATTGTCAAAAATTCGGTTGTTACTGCGCGCTATACATTAAAAGACGCACAAGACAATCTGATCGAGGAAGGTCAGGAACCTATGGTTTACCTGCACGGCGGCTACGATAATATTTTCCCGAAAATCGAAGAAGCTTTAGAAGGTAAAGAAGCTGGTTTCAGCACCGTCATTCAATTAAATCCCGAAGATGCGTTTGGTGACTATGATGCGGCACTGGTCAAAGTAGAGCCGCGTAACCGGTTTCCATCACCTATAGAGGTCGGTATGCAGTTTGAAGGTATGCCGGAAGAAACCGAAGAAGACGAGGCGCTTATTTTTACCGTGACTGATATTGCTGAAGATAAGGTTGTTCTGGATGGCAATCATCCGCTTGCAGGGATTGCGTTGCGATTTTCGCTGACAGTTGAATCTGTGCGTGAGGCATCGGATGAAGAGGTCGCGCATGGTCACGTTCATGGCGCTCATGGGCATCATGACGACGAGGATGATGGTATGGGTGATGAATACCGTAGTCATCAGATACATTAATCATTGCATCCCGCTGGCACAGATTTTTTCTGTTGGCGCATAAAAAAACCGCACCTGAGTGCGGTTTTTTTTACTTGGCTTGTCTGATCAGTGATTTGAGTTCGTAAAGTGCATCGAGCGCTTCTCTTGGCGTCATTCTGTCAGGGTCGATTGATTCTATCGTGTTCTGTAATTCTTGTAGCTCTGCAGGAATCACCGCGACCTCTGTCGCCGTTTCGACTGAAACGGATGATGAGGAAAATAAATCAAATTGTGATGTCGATTGTATCGAGTGCGCTTCCAGTTCGGTCAGGTGTTTGCGGGCAGAGCGTATAACGCTTTGTGGAATTCCCGCTAACTGAGCGACTTGTAAGCCATAGCTTTGTGATGCAGGCCCCGGCTGTACCGCATGCAGAAAGACGATGTTCTCCTTATGCTCTACTGCAGATAAGTGAACATTCTCAGCACTTGGGTGAAGTTCCGGCAATTGCGTTAACTCGAAATAATGTGTCGCAAATAAGGTGTGGCTTTTCGATACCTGGATTAAATGTTTCGAGATTGCCCAGGCGAGCGCCAGTCCGTCGAACGTCGATGTACCGCGTCCGACTTCATCCATCAGCACCAGAGAATTTTCCGTCGCACCGTTTAGAATCGCGGCAGATTCCGTCATTTCCACCATGAACGTCGAGCGTCCGCCAGCGAGATCATCCGCCGCGCCTATGCGAGTGAAGATGCGGTCAATTGGACCGATAACAGCAGAGCTCGCAGGTACATAGCTACCGATATAAGCGAGCAGGGTGATCAGCGCAACCTGCCGCATGAAAGTCGATTTACCGCCCATATTAGGGCCGGTAATCAGCAACAGTTTTCGTTGTTCGGAAAGGTCGCAGTCATTCGCGATAAAGCGCTCTATCTGATTCTCTACAACAGGATGGCGACCTTGCTTGATTTGTAGAATAGGCTCATTAACGAGTTGAGGCGCGCACCAGTTGTTTTTGCTTGCGTGTCCAGCGAGACTGACCAGAGTATCGAGTTGAGCGATGGCATGTGCGATTGCCTGGAGAGAGCTGATGTGTGGCAATAGCTCTTGCAACAATTTTTCATACAACATTTTTTCGCGCACTAAGGCTCGCTCCTGGGCTGACAGCGCCTTGTCTTCGAATGCTTTGAGTTCTGGCGTGATGTAGCGCTCGGCATTTTTCAGCGTCTGACGACGGCGATAGTTCTCCGGCACTTTATCGCTCTGACCATTCGTCACTTCAATGTAGAAGCCATGTACACGGTTATATTCGACGCGCAGATTGGCGATGCCAGTGCGTTCTCTTTCTGAAGCTTCCAGCTGTACCAGAAACTGACCTGCATTTTCCGATAAGGCGCGTAACTCATCTAATTCGGTGTCAAAGCCATTCGCGATGACGCCGCCATCCCTGACCATGGTGGATGGCAAAGGCATCAGCCCTCGTTCCAATAAATCAAGACAATCTGCAGGCGTTGCTAAATCTGACAATATCTTTGTCAATACACTGGTCTGATTATCGGCAATGCACATGCTGACGTAATTGCGCAGGTTAGGCAGATGTTGCAGGCCATCCCTGAGTGCGGATAAATCGCGCGGACGTGCCGACTGCAGCGCAATCCTGGTCGTGATCCGTTCTATATCCGGTATCGCATTCAGGGTTGTCGCCAGCCCATCGGTAGAGTCAGCCTGAATTAAGGCTTTGATAGAACTGTGTCGTCCCGCTGCAATAGTCTGGTCGCGTTTAGCGTGATGCAGCCAATGCCTGAGTAAACGGGAACCCATCGCGGTACGGCAATGATCTAACAGTGAAAACAGGGTTGGCGATTCTTGACCGCGCAGTGTTTCTGTCAGTTCAAGATTGCGCCGGGTTGCCGTATCGAGACCTATAAACTCATGTTCACTTTCGACGCTTAGGCTGTTGACATGTTTCAAGCCTCGGCCTTGTGTGTTTTCAGCGTATCGCAATAATGCCCCGGATGCACCTAAGGACGCGCTCAGATTGTCTGCACCGAAACCTGTCAGCGTTGTGGTGCCCATTTGATCTTGTAAGGCTTTTTGCCCTTGCTTGAGATCAAAGTGCCAGTCGGGCACTTCAGAGAATTTGCCCGGTAACTGTTCGTAGTGTTCATCCAGTAAAAGGGTGCCCGCAGAGAGCAAAATCTCAGCCGGAGAGATGCGTTCTAATTCTTGTTGCAGGCGCTGAAACAGTGATTTTTCATCAGTTGAAAATTCCATGAGTTTCAGCGAACCACTCGCTAAGGATAGCCATGCCAGCCCCGCAGTGACGGTTTTCCGGTGTTGCAACAGGCAGAGCGAAAGCAGCGGTCGTTCTGATTTTTCAGGCAACAAATCCGTATCGGTCAGTGTGCCCGGTGTGATGATGCGCATGACTTTGCGTTCAACTGGCCCTTTGCTGGTGGCGGGGTCACCAATTTGTTCGCAAATTGCCGCAGATTCGCCCATTTTCACCAGTTTGGCGAGATAGGGTTCTAATGAGTGAAATGGCACGCCTGCCATTTTGATAGGATTGCCTCCGGAGCTGCCGCGCTGGGTCAGCGTGATGCCAAGCAGGCGTGAGACTTTTTCAGCATCGTCAAAAAAAAGTTCATAAAAATCGCCCATGCGATAGAACACCAGCGTGTCTGGGTGATCAGCTTTGATGCCAAGATATTGCTGCATCATGGGAGTATGTTGCGTTTCTTTTGCGGTCATATTGCTTATTTTTATTCGATTTATTTTTTTAGTTTCGTCTGTCCGGATTTCCCGGATTTGTCAGATCAAATTCGTTGCGCACCTTATCATAGACGATGACAGTGGTCTATGCTTGTGCCTGTATGCGCTTGATCCGGTTCGGAATACGAAAAATTTTTTCGTGAGTCGTGCATGTTTGCGCCGGAGTTGTGTGCAGGTGAGCCAGGATGTTATTGACTTCGCTGTGCAGAATACGTGTTGCAAGTTGGAATGGAAAGATTGCATTGGCTGGCATAAGTGCAGCAGGTAAGACGCGAGTGAAATGTATCGGGATGCGGAGTTCAACAGCGACGAAGGGAGCAGGAAAATGTACCTAATCTTCCTGCTCCCTTCGTTTTGCGATATGAGTTAAATAATTAACCGTTACCGCGACCGCCAGAGCGGCGAGGTGTAGATTGTTTTACTGCCGGACGGTTTCCTTGTGGGCGAGGCTTTCCCGCGCCGTCACGGACCGGTGCCGCACCGGATGTTTTGCCTGGTGTGCGTGCCTGCGCCGGTTTGTTGCCTGCTGGCGAACGCGCCCCCCTGTTTGCGGGCGCATTTCCGCGTCCCTCAAAACTACGCAATTGAATTGGCTGTGCTTTTGCGTGTGGATCAGGAATGAAGCCATCAATAATTTCTTGCGGAATCTGACGCTTGATGAACTTTTCAATATCAGCAAGTAATTTGAACTCGTCCACGCAAACCAGCGATACTGCTTCACCACTCGCACCGGCACGGCCAGTACGCCCAATGCGGTGTACGTAATCTTCGGGTACATTCGGCAGATCGTAGTTGACGACATGCGGCAATTGGTCGATATCAATACCGCGCGCAGCAATATCGGTAGCAACTAACACTGGCAGGCTGCCATCTTTGAATTCAGACAAAGCTTTGGTGCGTGCAGACTGACTTTTGTTGCCATGAATTGCCATCGCAGCGATACCGTCTTTGGCTAATTGCTCTACCAGCTTATTTGCGCCATGTTTAGTGCGTGTAAATACGAGCACCTGCGACCATGCATGTGTCTTGATGAGGTGTGCTAACAGTGGATGTTTCTTATCTCTGTCAACCGGATGCACTTTTTGCGCAATCACTTCAACCGTCGAATTACGACGGGCAACTTCTATCATGGCTGGATTGTTTAACAGCCGGTCAGCAAGTGCTTTGATGTCATCAGAAAAAGTCGCAGAGAACAACAGGTTCTGGCGTTTTGGCGGCAGGATCGCCAACACTTTTTTAATGTCGTGGATGAAACCCATATCCAGCATACGATCCGCTTCATCCAGTACCAGGATTTCGATGCTACGCAGATCGATCGTTCCTTGCTGATGATGATCCAGAAGTCGCCCCGGTGTCGCTACCAGAATATCGACGCCATGTTTTAATACCTTGATTTGCGGGTTAATCCCTACGCCACCGAAGATCACCGCTGACGTCAGCGGCAAAAATTTCCCATAAAGCTCCACGCTTTCCTGCACCTGGGCTGCCAGTTCCCGCGTTGGTGTCAGCACCAATGCACGAATAGGGCGACGGCTTGTCTTGTCCTTAGGTGCATTGGCTGAGGTCGACAGACGCTGCAAAATCGGCAGCGTAAAACCAGCTGTTTTACCAGTGCCGGTCTGCGCACCAGCCAGCAGATCCCCGCCTTGAATGACCGCTGGAATTGCTTGTTGTTGAATCGGCGTGGGGGATGTGTAACCTTGTTCGCTGACAGCGCGAAGAATGTCCTCGGATAATCCGAGTTCGTTGAATGAGGGCATGTGTTTCTGTAGATTTTCTTTAAAACCCAGACTGGTTATTGCCAGTCTGGTGACGATGGCACTCCGGCATCCGGAGCGTAAGAGATATTATTTTGTTGCCGATGCTGCAAATGGCTGCAATAAATTAACCATCTGTCCGAAAACTTTAGGTGTGCCGGCAAGTACATCACCTTTGTATAGATAATCTGATTCGCCAGAGAATGTGCCGACAATACCACCGGCTTCGGTAATCAGCAAAGAGCCGGCAGCAACGTCCCACGGTGCCAGTCCCTTTTCAAAGAAGCCATCAAGGCGACCCATCGCAACATAGGCGAGATCCAGTGCAGCAGAGCCTGGTCTTCTCAGTCCCTGGCATTTACCTGTCATTACTTTGAACATCTCCATGTACTGATCCAGGCCTGACAAATCACGTGAAGGAAAACCAGTGCCGATCAGCGCGTCTGCGATCTTGTCGCAGCGGGTGACACGGATACGTTTTTCATTCAGGAAAGCACCAGCGCCTTTGCTGGCGGTGAATAATTCGTTGCGGGTAGGGTCGTAGACGACTGCTTGCGTAATGATGCCACGATGTTGCAAGGCAATCGAAACGCAGTATTGTGGAAAGCCGTGGATGAAATTGGTCGTTCCATCCAGAGGATCAATGATCCAGACATAATCATTTTCGTCGTGCAAATTAGCGGAGGCACCTGATTCTTCTGCGAGTATTGCGTGATCAGGGTAGGCTGTCTTCAACACCTCAATGATGGCAGCTTCTGCGGCCTGGTCGACTTCTGTGACAAAATCATTGAAATGTTTTTCAGTGACACTGACGCGGTCGAGGTCAAATGAAGCGCGGTTGATTAATGTCGCGCCGCGACGAGCGGCTTTAATCGCCGTATTGAGCATTGGGTGCATATAGTTTCCGATAAAATGACGGCAAACGAGAACTCTCATCTCAATATGAGAGAAACTGGTTTGCTACACAAAAATGATAAAGAGCGTGCGCAATTGTCTTTTGCCCGGCGAAAGCACGTAACCAAAAAATAATCAACGCTGAATGATGCTATTTTAAATGAACTTGACTGAAACTGACACATCTCTTTTTCAACGCCTGCGTTTTGTACTGGTGGAAACCAGTCATCCGGGCAATGTCGGTGCCGCGGCAAGGGCGCTGAAAACCATGGGTTTTACCAATCTGGTGCTGGTAAGGCCACGATATCCGGACGTGCTGAGTCATCCTGAGGCAATTGCTTTTGCCAGTGGGGCGCAGGATATTCTTGAATCTGCCCGTATCGTTGAGACTGTTGAGGCAGCACTTGCCGGTTGCGATCTTGTTGCGGCCGTCAGCGCCCGTTTGCGTGAGTTTTCCCCGCCTGTCGTTACACCAAGGGAATTGGCGGAGAGTGTCGCTCACCGTCAAGGTGGTGATGTGGCCTTTATTTTCGGCAGCGAGCGTTATGGCTTGCCAAATGAAGTTGTCATGAATTGTCAGGCGTTAATAAATATACCTGCGAATCCCGCTTACTCGTCTTTAAATCTGGCGCAGGCAATACAGTTGCTGGCGTACGAATCCAGAGTCGCGATGCAATTGACTGTGACCGACCCCCAAATCGGATTTCAAGGGCAAACAGCGAGCAATGAAGCGGTTGAGGGCATGTATTCCCATCTTGAACAGGCATTGGTTGCGATTGATTTTATAGATCCAGCACACCCTAAAAAACTGATGCCACGTTTGAAGCGGCTTTTTTCCCGCGCTCGTTTAGAGTTGGAGGAAGTGAATATTTTGCGCGGGATCGCCAAGAAAATTCTGGATCAGCAGCAAAAGTAAGGTGATTAATGGAATAGGGGATGCTTTCAGATCATTTGTTATTTAATTTGTTGTCTGAATTGATAAATATCATGAAATCACTTGCTTTAAAGCTAGTTTGTTTCCTGTTTAGTATTTTCAGTTGTAACTAGTTTTGTTATAACGACAGTAAGATTGTGATTTAAACATATCGTCAGAATGCTGTTCCATTTTCGTTGAGGAAATTATTATTTTTGCTCCCTTTCCAAGGTCGTCCCTTTCCTTGATATGTGCCAGCGTCATTGCGGCCAGTTCGGCAGGGTCGGCTCATGCTCTTGGTGTTGGTGGCTTGCGGGTTCAATCGGGTTTAGGACAACCGCTGAAGGCGCAGTTAGATGTGACTGGTGCCGATGCGCAAGATGCAGATATCCATTGTTTTAAAGCGCTGGTTGAGACCACTGACGGCGACTTACTGTCCGTAGTTAACCTGGGAATGTCAACCCAGGGAAATAAGCGCATTCTCAGTTTATCGACACGAAAAAATCTCTTAGAGCCTGCGCTGAAGGTGGTCTTAAGTGTAGGCTGCGAAGTTCAGTTGCACCGCGATTATCTGATATTGCTTGATCCGCCGGAATTTAGTTCTGTTGGCAAAAACCTCAATTTGCCTCTGCTAAGTCAGAATGATGGCATGGCACCCGGCGCTGACGTCCCGACTGCTAAAGAGTCCAGACGAATCAGAAAAGAACCACTGCGCCCCTCAGTTGCGGCAAATCCTGCACCTGAAACAAAAAAGAGCCCCCCTCAGGCTGCGCAGAAAGACCGTTCAGTACGCGCATCCAGTGCCACGCGGGATGCTTTAAAACTGTCTGATGAAGCTGATGTTCAACTGCTTCCTGCCGGCCTGAAAATGGCGGACAGCTTGTCTGTTGTATCTGATGAGCAGCGCAAGGCTGATGCTCCAAATATCGCGGAACTACGCCTCGCGCAGGCACAATTTGCCGCGATGTTGCGCGGAGAAAATCCGCCTGCCTCAGTAGAAAAAAATACCGCGGATCAGAAGAAAATACAAATTCTTCAGCAGGAAGCAATTCAGTTAAAGCACACGATTCAACAAGACAAAGCTGCGCTCGAAAAAATAGAAGATGCGGCAGTTGCCAAACCCTGGTTCTACGTTTTCGGCGCGTTGATACTTGCCGGGCTGACGATTATTGGTTTGCTTTTTGTATATATTCAACGCTTACATAAACGTTATGCATCAACATGGTGGGAGCAGGACGAACCTAAACTTGGTCAGGATCAGAAGAAAAATATAGAAGAGCTGGTGAATGACGTTCAGGCGAGTTATGGGCCAACAACGGTCAATGGTATGAATAGCTCGGTTCTGTTAAAAAACTTATCTGAGCAAGCTGGAGTTGCGTCGGTTCCGGCATCAGTCAAAACAGGACCGGCTGACCATGCCGCGGCGCTCGATGCCGTGTCGGGAACTGCCCGCGCTTTTACACCTTCTCTTGAAGATACCAATAGCAGCACCTTTAACTTCTTCTCTTCACGTGCCAGCTCGTTGAAAGTCGAAGAAATTTCGGATGTGACGCAGGAAGCGGAGTTCTGGATGTCGGTGAACGACCCTGAACGTGCGATTGAAATTCTGGAGCCGCAAGCTGAGCAGGAACGTCCTGATTCCCCTGTGCCCTGGTTATATTTGCTGGATCTTTACCGCGTCACGAAAAATAAGGAAAAATACGACACGTTGCGCGATCGCTTTATTGTTTTCTTTAACGCGAATGTCCCTGAGTTTGAAGTTGATCCGCTGAGTTTGCCAACCCGTCATCTGGATGACTTTGAACATCTGATGAATAAAATATGCACCCTTTGGAATACTAGTAACATATTGCCGTTCCTCGAAAGTTTGCTGGTTGATGATCGCGATGGTAAGCGTATGGGATTTGAGTTGCCCGTGTACCGCGATATTTTGTTGTTGATATCCGTTGCCAATGAGTTGGACCGGATGAGACCCGACAAAGACACGTCAGGCTGGCAAAAAGTAACGAATGTCGAATTGCATGCGGATGCTGTTAAAGCGGAACCGGATGCTGACACGAATGTGATTAATTTTGAGAATATCGATTTCAAAATAAATCCATAAAATCTATTTGGCGAAACTGTCTTAGCTTCGCCGTCAACGCTATCAAAACGTATTAATCCGTATCAGTTACGAGGTCAGAAAATGATTAAGCTCTGTGGTTTTGCAGTCAGTAATTATTACAATAAAGTGAAACTGGCTTTACTTGAAAAAGATATCCCGTTCGAGGAAGTTCTTGTCTGGACTGATCGCTCCCCGGACTTGCTGCGAAAATCGCCACTCGGCAAAGTTCCTTACATCGAAACTGAGCAGGGTGCGCTGTGCGAATCTCAGGTCATCCTTGATTATTTAGAACAAGCGTATCCAGAAAAACCTTTGTTACCAGCAGATTCGTTTGCAGCGGCAAAAGTCAGGGAGCTGATCGTGTTTATGGAGCTGCATCTGGAGTTGCTCGCACGCGAATTGTATCCACAGGCGTTTTTTGGCGGACAGGTTTCTGATGAAGTGAAGACTCGCGTGGAGAAACAGCTGACACGACACGTTTCTGCATTTGCCCAATTGGCGAAATTTGAGCATTTCATCGCGGGAGAGCAATTCACCATGGCGGATTGCGTTGCGGTGTGCCATTTGCCATTAATTTCCTTGGCGACGAAAGCGATTTACGGACGTGATTTTTTGACCGATTTACCCGTAAAGGAATATCTGGCAAGAATGAATGCAAGACCGCACATGCAAACCGTGAACGCTGATCGTAAAGTCAATCAGGCTTTATTTGCGAGTAAGAAAAAATAGAAGTTGGCCAGACTATGGCGATAAAAAAGGAAGCAACATTGCTTCCTTTTTTATTTGTAATTTTCAAGCTTATATCGCTCTGCGCATTTTCTGCACGGTATAGTTTTTGACCTCTGCAGGCGGCACAACTAATTTGACAATGGCAAATGTGCAGTTGTCGCCGCGTGGCGTACCACGATCTCGGGCTTTCCTGATCAGTAATTCAGAAGCCTGTCTTGGTGAATTTGCGGCAACGGCGGCAGACAGTTCTGCATCATCGAAGTAATGCCAGAGGCCGTCGGAGCAGAGTAAAAAGCTGTCGTGCGCTTTTAAGCCATCGTATTGACCGAAAGTGATGTAAGGCGGCGTGGTGGTTGAACCAAGCACATTCGTCAGTATGTTCGATAGTTTATGAGTCTTGGCTTCCTCGGGAAGAATTTTTCCTTCTTCGACGAGTTGTTCTACATAAGAGTGATCACGGGTCTTTTCGACAAAATTAGGGCCACTGAAACGATATAAACGTGAGTCGCCGGCATGTGCCCAAATCGCTTGTTGCTGTGGCGTGATGACCATGGCAACGAAGGTGCTGTGCGGTTCTTTTTCTGAAGATACAGCAGATAATTTGATGACGGTGTGTGCTTCGTTCAGAATGTTTTCGAGTAATGCTCGGACATCATTGCCCGGATAAAAATCATCAAATAATTGTTTGGCCGTACGGACAACTTGCTCTGCTGCGAGTGCGCCGCCGCTTTTTCCGCCCATGCCGTCAGCGACCACGGCCATCATGTAGCCTGGTGCATTGGTGGCGGCAAATAAGCCGACACGGTCTTGTTGTTCCTGGCGGTCACCGATATGTTGTCCGGTGCCAGCTTCGATCTTATATTGGCTCATACGTCTCGGTAGATTACACTAACGGAATTCAGCCTGTGCTGATTTCCAAGAATTCATCCTATTTTACTTTAAGCTGAAGGCTATGAGCCATCCTGAACAAGTGCGACAACGAATAATTGAGTTAGAGGTTGAACATCGCGATCTCGACATGGTAATTAACACGTTGACCACAGATCCTGCACACGACGAATTGCAATTGCGTCGCCTGAAAAAACGTAAATTGCAACTCAAAGATCATATTACTCTGCTTAAAATGCAAATGATGCCCGATGTGCCTGCCTGAGTTATTTTTACCAATAATATTACTGTTTTAGCTTCTGATTGCCGCATTTTGATTGAAAATACTCCCACCAGTACGATAAATACCAACGTATCGCATGATGCCGAAGTCGAGCAGATTTTCGGCTCCACAGGGCCGCTCAGTAACAGCATTGCTGGCTATCGCCCGCGTCAGGCGCAAACAGAAATGGCGAAATCCGTGGCGGCTGCGATCGCCGGTCAGAAGACCTTGCTCGCTGAGGCAGGAACGGGAACGGGTAAAACCTATGCCTATCTGACGCCGGCTTTGCTGTGGGGGGGGAAAGTAATTGTTTCAACTGGTACAAAAAACTTACAAGATCAGTTGTTTTTACGTGACATTCCCATGATCAAGAAGGTCTTGCGGGCGCCGGTTTCGGTCGCTTTGCTCAAAGGCCGGGCCAACTATCTGTGCCATTATCATTTGGAGCGTACGTTGCAGAACGGTCGCCTGAGTTCACGTGAAGATGTGGGCTATCTGCGCGACATCGCGCGCTTCATCAAGACGACCAGCAGCGGCGATAAATCTGAACTGTCGCGCGTACCTGAAAATGCCAGCGTCTGGAGTCTGGTGACATCGACTAAAGATACCTGCATGGGATCGGAATGTCAGTACTACCAGGATTGCTTCGTCATGAAAGCACGTAAGGAAGCGCAGCAGGCAGATGTGGTGGTGGTGAATCACCATTTGTTTTTCGCCGACGTTGCGCTGAAAGACACTGGTATCGCTGAATTGCTGCCGTCGGCCAATACCGTGATTTTCGATGAGGCGCATCAGTTACCGGAAACTGCGACCCTCTTTTTTGGCGAAACGGTATCGACCTCGCAAGTGCTGGAGCTTTGCCGCGATGTTCTTGCGGAAGGCTTATCACATGCCCGCGATGGTGCGGAATGGGCGAAGTTGGTGGCACCTGTTGAACGAGCCGCCCGTGATTTACGCCTGGCATTTCCGCAGGATATTGTGCGTCTTTCTATCGATCAGATTGCACCTTCCAGCCCGTTTTTTGAAGCGCTCGATACGCTCAAATCCAGCATGAGCGACATGATTGCCGTGTTGGAAAAACAGGCGGAACGTGCTGAAACGATAGAGCAATGCCGCGCCCGCGCGATCATGCTGCAAGATCAGATTGACGACTGGAATGCCGAACCCAAAGGCAAAGAAAAAGAAGGCGATTACGTCTTATGGGTCGAAGCTTTTTCTGTTTCGCTACAACTGCATCGTACTCCGCTGTCGATTGCGCCGATATTCAATAAGCAGCGTGAAGGCGTGCCCCGCGCCTGGATATTCACGTCGGCGACGATGGCGGTGAAAAATGATTTCAGCCATTTTGTCTCGCAAATGGGTTTGTGGAATGAACCCGCACATACCTGGCCGAGCCCGTTTAATTATCAGGAACAAGGTTTTTTATATGTACCAAACGGCATGCCTGAGCCGAATTCGCGTGATTATGCAGAAGCCGTAGTGGAAGCTGCATTGCCGGTGATCGCGGCGGCAGGCGGGCGCACGTTTTTGTTATGCACCACACTCAAAGCGGTGAAATTCAGCGCCGAGCGATTTAAAGAGGAATTTGAAAAACGCGGCTTGAATTTTCCCTTGTTTGTTCAGGGGGATGCCGGACGGACAGAGTTACTCGATCGCTTCCGGGCGGCAGGGAATGGCGTGTTGATTGGCAGCCAGAGTTTTTGGGAAGGCGTGGATGTACGCGGTGAAGCGCTGTCATTGGTGATTATCGATAAATTGCCCTTTTCGCCGCCGGACGATCCCGTGCTTGCTGCCCGGATCACTGCGATGGAAAAAAAAGGGCTGAATGGCTTTGTTCATCACCAGTTACCCGAAGCGATTATTAATCTGAAACAGGGGGCAGGGCGTTTGATTCGTGATGAAACGGATCGTGGTGTGCTGATGATTTGCGACCCGCGTCTGATTTCCAAACCGTATGGCAAACGCATCTGGCAAAGTCTGCCTTCGTTTGCACGTACCCGTGCAGAGGCCGATGTGGTCAGTTTTTTTGAGAAACTGCATGTAGCCAGAACGACCACAGTCACGCCGGAATAAAGTGTTCCTCGCTGATACATCTGAAATTTTTGAACGTTTTTTTAAAAACAGGACTGACGCAAAATTGCCCCGGCGAGGGATGGCGACGAAGACAGTACGAATAGTACGGCCAGGAGCCATAACACCGCTGGGGCGGTTTTGCGTAAGTCCTATAAAAAAGGATAAGTAATGTTTCTGACTCTGTTGCTGGTGACTTTTGCCGTTGCCATTGCTGTTGCTTTACTCGTTTCCCGTATGTTCACGCAGCCGATAGACATGATACTGAAGCGCATCATCGCGGATGCGATCAGCGCGGCCTGGCTGAAATACATGAAGTTTGCAATTCTGGTTGTTGGCATTTCTTCGGGCGTGCGTATTTACGAGCTTGAAAAATACATCGTGCCAGCGAGATTTGATAAGGAAAACAAACTGCTGGAACTGACTTTCGAGCGCTGGATACTCGAAATCTATCGCACCATCATCGCGACCTTGCAAGGCATTGCGTGGATGCTGTTGCTGTTTTTTGTCTGCGCACTGGTCGCCTATGTGATTGTTCGTGTCGCTGAAATGAAGCGTCGTCAGATTGACGGTGAATCAAAGTAAATCCGGCCGTATGACGGAGTGACGTTGTCTGCGCTGGAGCTAGCTGCATGGAAGATGACGAGAGATAAACAGATATTGGCAGGGTGAGATGAAGGCGATAGTCGGGGCAGAAATTCTGGATCAGGACAGGTTTGCCGCATGGCTGCCAGTATTGCAGGCGTGGGCTGCCTGTCACGTTGAATTTGCGCAGCAAGTCGATGATGCGGCCTACTGGTACACCGAGCGCAGCAATGTCGGCATACTGGCGCAGGCAGCCTGGCGTTCAGGGCGAGTGGCACTGGAAGAATATCAGGCCAGAAAATCCCGCCAGCACGGTCATGCAACCAAAGAGTGGCTGGGGCGCTGTGATTTGTGGATTTCGGATGCGCAGGGCGGCGAGCTGATCGAGGCGAAACAGGAATATCTGGCGCTGCGTTCACGGCAGGCTGTTTTTCTGGCGAATAAAGTTCTGGCGTCAGCAGTCAAAGATGCAAGTCATACTCTTAACGGCATAGACTCAGCGGCCTGCGGCGTCGCATTTTTACCGGTCTATTTGCGGGCAAGCTGTGCGCCGACAGCTGAGCGACTTGAGGCGGATATTTTTGCCCTGATCGCCGCTTTGCGCACATCGGAGGCAGGCATGATGGCGTGGAGCTTTCCAGCCGAAACCCGCGAATACCTTGGTGCCGATGGGCGCAATCTGATTCCGGGAATTATCTTGTTGGGCGCTTCTGCGCCAGCCTGAATCAATCAAGCGTCAAGCTGAAACCACCCTGAATATTCCGGAAAAAATGCATTTTCAGGGGAGTATCTGCGTTTTTAGCCTTTATGTCCTGATAAATAAAGGGCTTTAAAATATACTCCCCCCTAGTATGATTTGGCTCGCATTTAGTCTTTACCGAGCCGCTGGCGTGTGTCAGGCAGACGTTGGACAATTCCGACACTTCGCACGCTATGTCTGCTGACAGGCAAATTCAGTACTTCAGACAAAAAAAGCCGGGCATATTTTTATACCCGGCTTTTCATATTGAACTGTCGCTGCCGCTGTCATACGGCAGTGTGACAATCAGCTGACTGATTACCAGATCGACACGCGTTCTGCTGGCGGCAGATACATCTTGTCGCCTTCTTTGACGCCGAACGACTGGTAGAACGGGGTCATATTACGCAGTGAACCATTGGCGCGGAATTCGCCAGGGGAGTGCGGATCGGTCTTGATACGGATGATCGCTTCCTGTTCGCGCAATTTGCCGCGCCAGACCTGACCAAAACCCATGAAGAAACGCTGGTTACCGGTTAAGCCGTTAATGACTGGCGCAGGTTTGCCGCCAAGCGATAACTGATAAGCTTTGTAGGCAATTGCCAGACCGGAATTGTCGGCAATATTTTCACCCAGCGTCAGTTCGCCATTGACGTTGTAGCCGGGAACCGGGCTGAATGCATTGTACTGTTTGACCAGTGCGGCTGTTTTCGCAGCGAACTTGACGTGATCTTCTTTTGTCCACCAGTCACGCAGATTACCCGCGCCGTCATATTGTGCACCCTGATCGTCGAAGCCGTGGCTGATTTCATGTCCGATAACGGTACCGATACCACCGTAGTTCACGGCATCGTCCGCTTTCGGATTGAAGAACGGTGGTTGCAGGATCGCAGCCGGGAAGACGATTTCATTCATCTCCGGGTTGTAATACGCATTCACGGTTTGCGGTGTCATGCCCCATTCGTCGCGGTCAATCGGTTTGCCGAGTTTATTGAGTTCGGTTTGTGCAGCGAAACTACGGATAGCACGCAGATTGCCGACCGCATCGCCTTTGGTGATGTGTAGCGCGGAGTAATCTTTCCACTTATTCGGATAGCCGATTTTCGGTGTGAAAGTCGCCAGTTTTGCCTGTGCTTCTTTCTTCGTTTCCGGGCTCATCCAGTCCAGCGTATCGATACTTTCTTTGTAAGCTAACAGCAGATTCGCGACCAGTTTTTCCATTTTCGCTTTGCTGTCAGCAGGGAAGTACTTGGCGACATACAGTTTGCCTAAGCTTTCACCCATGCCGGAATCGACCAGGCGAACACCGCGTTTCCAGCGGATTTCCTGTTCAGGAACACCGCGCAGTGTTTTTGAAAAAAACGCGAAATTCTCGTCGCTGTATTGCTTAGGCAACTGGCTGGCGACCGAGCTCAGCAAATGCCATTTGAAGTACGCCTTGATCGTGTCGAGCGATGTTTCCTGCAATACCTTGTTCATGCCAACCAGATAGCTGGGCTGGCTGACGATGACATAATCAATTTTGCCGGTGACGCCGAGTTCTTTCAGATAGGCATTCCAGTCGTAGCCTGCAGTGAGTTCATTGATTTTGCTGATCTCGACTTTATTGTAAGCCTTGATCGGATCGCGCAAATCGACTTTGGTCCATTGTACTTTCGCGAGTTCTGTTTCAAATGCGAGAATCGCCGCCGCATTTTTTGCGGCTTCTTTGTCGCCCGACATCGTCAGCATGGTTTCGATATGCTTCAGATATTTGCTGCGTGTATCTTTCAGCTTGGCGTCGTCGTCTTTCAGGTAGTAGTCACGGTCAGGTAAGGCCAGACCGGACTGAGCGATGTCGAGCACGTATTTGGTCGAATCTTTATTGTCCTGATGCACCTGAATATCGTAAGGCGCGGTGACGCTGATGCGATTGAGCCACGCCATCAGGACAGGAATTTGCTTTTTATCGGTCAGCGCATCGATTTTGGCAAAATCCGCCTGCAATGGCTTCAGACCAGCAGCTTCTATACTTTTCGTATCCATGAAGCTGGCGTACAGATCGCTGATTTTCTGCGCATCTGATCCGCTGGCATTCTTGGCTTTTGCCAGGGCGTCGATGATGGCATGCAGACGTGGCACAACTGCTTCGCGCAAATCCATGAACGCACCGGCAGAAGAACGGTCTGATGGGATCTGAGCATTTTTCAGCCAGGTGCCATTGACGTGACGGTAAAAGTCTTCCTGTGGTTTGACAGATTTGTCGTTGTACTGAACGTCAATACCTGACTGCAAGCTCGCGACTTTGGCAGGTTCTGCCGCAGATGTACTGGCAGCCCCAGCGATCAGTAATGCAATGGCGCTCAATACCTGCGCTTTGAATGTTGGTGTTTTAATTGCTTGAGTTTTCACTTTTGGTGATCTCCTGTCGGTGGGTGGAACGATAAAAATATCGTCGCCCTAAGGGCTGGGCGCGATAGAAATAAACAGATGAGGCTTGAGTGATCGGTCTCATTATTGGCGTAAGGTACTGATCATTTTAACGGTGTGAGTATTTTCGACAGCCGGTCTGGAACAAGATTATTACGTACTAATGCCGGGTATTTTAATCCTTCAAAATAATCGAGCCTGATCGTCCGGTAGTATTCACCATGTCTGACGATCAGCTCTATTGCTTGCTTCTGCGTTTTGGCATTGGTGATCGCCGATTTCAAGGCGTCTGCTTTATAGCTTTTGCCATTAACGGCGATGATCAGACTGCCGCTCAGGATATTCGCTTTACCGGCAGGGCTGTTTAACAGCAGGCGAGTGATTTTGCCGGTTTTATCCAGACTGAATCCGAGTGAATACAGAAAGTCACCATCCTGTGCATCTTCTGTTGCTTTCGCATACTCAGACGGTTTCTCGGTGTACACCAGTTTCCAGCCTGCCAGTTCCAGGCTCGCAGTTGGGGTTTTGCTTTGCAAACCTTCCAGACGCTCTTGCAGGAAATGCCCCCAGTCAAATGGCTGTATCTCATTAAGAGTGCTGATAATGTCACTCAACTGGTAGCTGAGTGGAGTGGTGCTGCCGTTGTTGACACCAAAAAACTTGCCGGCAAAATCATTCAGAGAATATTTTTCTGCAGACAGCGCGCGCAACTGAGCGTCAACTTCCAGCCAGAGTAGTGCGCCTTCTCTGTAATAATCTTCATCCCGCTGGAAATCGCTCCAGGCTTGACTGCGGCGGCTCACAAATACGGGATTATTGGTGGTGTCCTGCAGATTGCGCCAGTTGCGCCCGCTCTGATGATCGTAATAAGCGGCCACGTTTGCCAGCACGTCGCGGATGTGTTCCTGCTTCATCAATCCGGAACGTGCCGCCAATACATAGCCCCAGTACTGAGTCTGGCCTTCATACACCCACAGCAGACTATCCTGCATCGGTGTGTTGAAATGTGGTGTCAGCAGATCTGCCGGGCGGCGGAATTTTCCGTTCCATGAATGGGTGTATTCATGTGCCAGTAAATCACGCCCACTGGATTTTTTTGCCCAATCGCTGAAGTAACCAGGGCGAACGCCATTTTCGCTGGACTGGTGATGCTCAAGCCCTATGCCGGAAAATTCGTCGCTGAGTGACAGCAAGAAATCGTAATGGCGATAATGTTGCGAGCCGAACAGTGTTGACGCCTGTTGCACCAGCGCCTGATGCGCGGCGATTTGCTCCGGCGTGGCGTTCAGCGATTCAGGTTTATCCGCCACCACATTCAGGTGCACGGGTATTTTGGCGCCGGGATTGAGATCAAAACGTTTGAAATATTTCCCTGCAAATACCGGCGAATCAACTAGTTCTTCCAAGGTGACAGGCTTGAACTGAAACTCGTTTTGACTTGGGCGTTGCCCCTGATTTTCACGTTTTTCAGCAAGTTCCAGTGCGCTGCCAAATTGAAATCCGGCCGGCAAAATCAGGGTGGGCTGAATCCGGATCTGGTCAGACGCTGCGCCCGCCGGATACAGAATCATGTTATTCCATTGCACACCGATGATGTCAGGCGTCATCGTAACGCGCCCGAATTTATCCTCCGTCGGAGATAAAAACTGATATTCGGCATTGAGCTGGCTGACACCTGCAGGAATTTGCAGATGAAACGCATACATATTTAATGGGTCACGTTTCCAGGCAATGGCTTGCTGGTTGCCACTGAAGCGCAGCCCTGCGAGTTGGTTTAATGCACTGTTTGTGCCATGTTTGCCGGGCAACCATTCGGGAAAATACAGTGTCAGCGGGCCAGCTTGGACCGGAATACTCGCCCGGATATTAAAAATTTTTCTGTCCAGATCGCTGGCATCAACGATCAACTGCACTACGCCCGGATAGGCTTTGTTGATGTTACTGACAGATTTCCCTGCATTGACCTGATTATTGTCAGCGGCTGCGTTCGCCGTTGCCGCAAGAGCGCCACTCGCCATGATGAAACCGCTGAGTAATGGTGCAATGAATGGCGCGATGAGTGGGGGCAGTGCGGTCGCTGATGATAAAGGTTTACTGGCGGGCAATCTCATGAAATTGGTTCTTTTCGTTTCTCAGGTCTTTTAGGATTTTTTATGGTCTCTGACTTGGATAATATTGGCTACCGATCAATACATGGACTGCGTAAATGAAAATTAGTTTCCAAAACTAAGTTACTATTTAATTGAAAATTAGTCAAAACTTAGTCAAAACTGAATTAAACCTGAAACGATAGAAACATGACTTACATTGTCGATTTTCCCGCCGGTAGCGGCTTTTTTCCCGCAATCGTGATTGCCCCAGGTTTACGTTACGCCATGCACAGGGAGTTATTCAGTCTGCTGGCGGATAAAGCGGTCGCGGCGGGATTTGCGGTATGTCGTTTTAACTGGCGTTTCTACGAAAGCGATCCGCTCGCCGGCCAGCCATCATCCGCATTACAGGATGAGCTGGAACAGCTAAAAGAAGTGATAGGACAGTTGCGGACAAAATCACGCGTATTGCCAGCGCAAGTGCATGTCGTCGGAAAATCATTCGGTAGCATCGTTGCCTGGCAGGCACTGCGCGAAGACGCTGAATTGAAAAGCGGCGTGCTGATGACTCCCTTGTTCGATGAAATGCAAGAGGGGCAGCCATGCGATGTTACCGACACATATTACCCGGGTCTGCTCGCAGAATCCCGCCCTTTGCAGATCATCAATGGTGACAATGATCCTCAGTGCAGGGTTGCTAGCGTGCATCGTGTCGCGAATCACGCTGTAGCAAATATCACCTTAACACTGCTGCGCGGTGATCATCTGCTGCAAATTCACACGCCGGATACGCAGTTACTTGCACGTGCGTCAGCAGAAAACATGGTGCTGGCGGCGGATGCCGTCGTGCAGTTTCTGATGCATCAGCATTCAATATGCTCGACCAATAACTGAACCCTGGTGACGCCGTTGTATTCGTTGGCATCGAGCCGGAATGCCACATGCACATGCTCGCTCAGGGTGTCGGTATGGCCGAACCAGATGGCGTCATAACGAACGCCTTTTTTTTCCAGCACCAGTTTTAAATGACGTTCTTTCAGGATGCGTTGTGAGATCAGTTTAAAGTCATCGCAGAACACCGGTGGCGGAAAACCCTGACCCCAGACCTGGCTATCCATTAAGGCGATAAAGTCGGTGGTGAAATAGGCTTCTTCGAGTGGGCCGTCGGTTTCGATGATTCTTTCTAACTGATGTTGTTGCAACCAGCTTTTTCCCACGGCCTCGAAGGCTTGCTGAAATGCGGGTAAATCTTCATGGCGTAAGGTCAGCCCCGCAGCCATCGCATGTCCGCCGAATTTCTGTATCAGTGTCGGTGCATGTTTTGAGACCAGATCGAGTGCGTCACGCAGGTGAAAGCCGGGAATAGAGCGGCCAGAGCCCTTGATCAGGCCATCACCACCGGGCGCAAAGGTAATGGTGGGGCGATAAAACTTATCTTTGAGCCGTGAGGCGACGATGCCGATCACACCCTGATGCCAGCTTTCGTCAAACACGGTAATGGTGTGGCTGGCTGCAGGTTCGAACTGATCCAGATGCAGCAGCGCTACGTCTTGCATGTCACGTTCAATATCTTTGCGGTCGGCATTGATGCCGTTGAGCTCTTGTGCGATTTGCCAGGCACGGCCTTCGTCGTCGGTCGTCAGGCATTCTATGCCCAGCGACATGTCAGCAAGCCGGCCAGCGGCATTTAAGCGTGGGCCGAGCGCAAAACCAAGATCAAACGGGCTGGCATTACGCGGTTCACGACCGGCGACTCTGAATAGCGCTGCAATGCCCGCACAAACACGTCCGGCGCGCATGCGTTTAAGTCCTTGTGCAACGAGGATGCGGTTATTGGCGTCAAGCCGCACGACGTCGGCAACCGTGCCGAGGGCGACCAGATCAAGCAGGGTATCGAGCTTGGGCTGTTGTTGCTGGTCAAACATGCCGCGTTTGCGCAATTCTGCCCGCAGCGCGAGTAACACATAAAACATCACGCCGACGCCCGCCAGATGCTTACTGCCGAAAGTGCAATCAGGTTGATTCGGATTGACGATTACTTCGGCATCGGGCAACTGCTCGCCGGGTAAATGATGATCGGTCACGAGTACCGCGATGCCCTGCGCTTGCGCTGCCGCAACGCCGTCAACACTGGCAATGCCGTTGTCAACGGTGACGATGATATCCGGTGATTTTTCGCGTATGGTCAGCGCGACGATTTCCGGTGTCAGACCATAGCCGTATTCAAAACGATTCGGCACGATGTAATCAACATTCGCACCCAGCATACGCAAGCCGCGAATGGCGACCGCGCAGGCCGTGGCGCCGTCACAGTCATAGTCGGCAACGATGACTAATTTCTTACGTGCTGCGATCGCGTCCGCCAGAAAGACGGCCGCTTTTTCTATTTGCAATAAGCCCGATGGCGGCAGCAATGCGCTTAATTCTGTGCTCAATTCGGTTTCGCTCAGCACGCCACGTGCTGCATACAGGCGCGCTAACACTGGGTGCATGCCGTTTTGCCGCAGCATTTCTGATTCACGCAGGGAATAGGGGCGGGTGGTAATGCGGGTCATGTAGGCTTCAGTGTGAAAAGTGCTTGCAGGCTGGGTTTGATCCAGAATTGACGCAGCGACCACGGCGTCAGCTTAAAGCTGGCAAGCAGATGTGCATCAGAGCAGTGCATTGTGATGCTGTTGAGCTGGCGGCTTTTTAAGGCTGCCAATACAGGCGCAAACCAGTCGTTTTCCAATGTCTGCATTTGCGTCAGCCATTGTCCCCAATCGCTATTGATTGCAGACTCAGTTAAATGTTCAAGTAAGACGCAGGTCGTGTCTGTTGTGGTTGCATTGTTTTGTGCGTTTTGGAGATTTTGCAAATCCGGTGCAGACAGCAAATCGGCAAACGACCGTGCTGTATCGATTCGCTTTTCTTGTTGCATCAGCGTATCGGCACCGCCAGAGAGCCAGACCGAGTTGATGGCTTTTTTTCCTTGCGCTTCACGCTCATCATTCAGCGTATGTGCGAACCACATCATCTGAATTTCATTTTGCAGTTTGCGCCACGCTCTTGCATGTTCGCCATCCGGCATCCAGATATCGACATTATGGCCGCAGGCCGCATCAGCACTGGCTGTTTTTAAACCAGTCCAGCCATCAGCGCGCAGAAACCAGGTCGATGCGTCGCCATACTGTAGTGTCATCCCTGCTTCGTCGGTCGCTGTTTTTGCAATCTCAAACAAAACGCGCGATTCTTGTTCTGAGATGTCGAGTCGTCGTTGGTCAGTCAGAACCAAATGATCACGGGCGATATGAATATGCACCGGTTGCAGTGTGAACCAGCGCCCATCGACTGGCTGCAAACCCATGTTCTGCATACGGTTTAACGTGACTGGCGGGTCGCAGTCGTGTGCACCTTGTAGTTCGTTTGCCAGAAAATATTCATGTACCAGTGCTTTGGCAAATGGATCAATATTCCTGAGTGGCATGCGCTTTGCAGATGCAATCAAGCGAGCCAGTGCAGGCGTTTGCATCGCTTTGAGCAGATCATTTTCCAGTCCGGACGGGGGTATGCTGAACGGCAATATCAGTTCTAAATTTTTCATAGAGCGTATTGTATGGCAAACTTCTGTCTGCCTTAATTCCTTGAAACGACATTTGCAGTGAAAAATCTCTCTTTTGAATGGCTAGTGGGTCTGCGTTACACGCGTGCCGGACGTCGCAGTGGTCGTAATAGCTTCATTTCCTTCATTTCCATGATCTCTATGTTCGGCATTGCACTCGGTGTTGCCGCGCTGATTATCGTGCTGTCGGTGATGAACGGATTTCAGAAAGAAGTCCGCGACCGTATGTTATCGGTGCTGTCACATATTGAAGTATTTGACGCAGCCGGTTCTATGCCGGACTGGAAAAATACGGCACTGCAGGCGCAGAAAAATTCTTCTGTTGTCGCCAGTGCGCCTTACGTTGATGGGCAGGCGATGATTATCCGCGATGATGTGATGCGCGGCGTGATTCTGCGTGGCGTATTGCCTGATCAGGAACCGAAAGTGTCGGAAGTGGCGACAAAAATCAAAGTCGGAAGATGGGAAGACCTGAGACCGGGAGAGTTCAATATTATTCTGGGTACGGCGCTGGCGAGCAGTTTGCATGTCAGAGTCGGCGACAAAGTGACACTGGCGGCACCCGAAGGACAGATGACGCCAGCGGGAATGGTGCCGCGTCTGAAAGCATTTAATGTGGTCGGCATTTTTGATGCCGGGCATTATGAATTCGATTCTGGCATGGGATTTATGCAGATCGAAGATGCGCAGAAATTTTTCCGCCTGTCTGCACCTTCCGGTTTGCGTCTGCGTATCAAGGATATGTTAAAAGCGCCGCAGGTCGCGCTGGAATTGTCGCAAACCTTGACCGGTGATTTGCTGATCCGCGATTGGTCGCAACAAAACCGTAACTATTTCTCTGCCGTCAAAACAGAAAAGACGATGATGTTCATCATTCTGGCGCTGATTGTTGCTGTCGCTGCGTTTAATCTGGTTTCCACGCTGGTGATGACTGTCACCGATAAACAGGCGGATATTGCCATCCTGCGTACACTTGGCGCTTCTCCAGGTTCGATCATGAAAATATTCATGATACAAGGCGGACTCGTTGGTCTGATCGGTACCGGTTTAGGCGTCGCGCTCGGCGTTCTGGTGGCGTTGAATATTGATGTGATTGTGCCAGCGATCGAACATTTGTTAGGCGTCAATTTCCTGCCGAAAGATCTGTATTTCATCAGTGCTTTGCCGTCTGATCTGCGTTGGGCAGACGTTTGGCAAATCAGCAGCATGGCGGTTGTATTGGCATTTGCCGCAACTATTTATCCCAGCTGGCGAGCAGCCTGCGTTAAACCGGCGGAGGCCTTGCGTTATGAGTAATTTCACAGAGAAAGCAATTTTAAGTTGTACCCAGCTTGGCAAAACCTTCAATGAAGGCGCGGAAGCGGTCAAGGTGTTGCAGGGAATTGATCTGACAGTCAATGCAGGAGAGCGCGTCGCAATTATCGGCGCATCTGGCTCAGGTAAATCGACGTTGTTGCATCTGTTAGGTAGCCTCGATACCCCGACGACAGGTCAGGTTCGTCTTCTGGGTGAAGATCTTGCAAACCTGAGCGAGTCTGTGCGTGGCGTGATGCGTAATCGTTCTTTGGGTTTTGTGTATCAGTTCCATCATTTATTGCCGGAATTTTCTGCGCTTGATAACGTCGCAATGCCCTTGCTGATTCGCCGTATTCCGCGTGCGGAGGCGCGCCAGCAGGCGCAGGCGATACTGACCAAAGTCGGGTTGGAGCACAGAGTCACGCATGTGCCGGGTG
Organism: Cognatundibacterium aquatile; assembly: GCF_014699135.1. Lineage (GTDB taxonomy): Bacteria > Pseudomonadota > Gammaproteobacteria > Burkholderiales > Burkholderiaceae_D > Undibacterium > Undibacterium aquatile. The sequence goes on along the minus strand of NZ_JACOFT010000002.1, from coordinate 464,580 downwards.
AGTTATCTGGTGGCGAGCGACAACGGGTTGCTCTGGCACGTGCCTTGGTGACGCAGCCAGCATGTGTTCTGGCAGATGAACCAACGGGCAATCTCGACAGCGGCACTGCTCAACAGGTATTTGCACTGATGCTGGAATTATCCAGAACATTGGGTACCGCTTTTGTGATTGTGACCCATGATGCCGGGCTTGCTGGACGTTGCGATCGCGTGTTCCGTTTATCGGAACAGGGTCTGCTACAGCAATAAGGTTGCTGAGTCTATGAAGCGGACGGCGACGCAGTTCAATAGCAAGTACAAAAAAGCGGGTGTAGCTTGTCTGTTTGTGCTGAGCTCATGGCCTGCGTTCGCGACCACGGAACTGGTGTTGCAATTAGAAACTTCACTGTCCCGGGATACTAATCCATTTCGCTTTTATGACGATCAGGTCGGCGGCGGGCGTAAGCAGGAACAGATACAGCGACTGACCGAGACTGTTAACGCAAGCGATATCCGCGCCGGCGCTATCATCCCTTTGCTGTCTGATCAGACGCGCCTGACTCTCAGCGGCTCTCTCGGAAATCGCCATTACAAGGAATACCGTCAGCTTGACCATCAACCAGGCGCGGCGGACGCTGCTTTTGATTGGCAGGCAGGTAAGTCTGTCAGTGGCAGGGTATATGCCGGTAAAGATAAACGTTTGTTTGAGTACATTAATGGCAGTCTGACGGAGCGGGATATCGCGCATTCGCGCCGTGCCGGAGCAGACGTCAGAATAAAACCAGATGACGACTGGATGCTTAGTGCGAGCCTGTTTCGGAATGCGCTGAACTACGATCTGGACCTGAACCAGTTATATAACTTTGACGAACGCGGTCAGCAGCTAGGTTTGCGTTATATGTCGCCAACGGGTTCCAGTATCGAGGCGGGGACGCGTTTATCTGAGACCAGTTTTGCCGACAGAACGCCAGCGCAAGTGCGGGATCTGGATAAAAAATACAAAGAAACGGAGTTGTATCTGGATGGTGAGTGGCGCTATAGCATCAAGACCATCACCAGCGCCCATCTGGGGCTGATACGTCGCCGCTATGATGTGTTGCACGAACGTGATACCCGTTTATTTAACGCGATCTGGCGTGGTACTTATCATTACTCAACAATGTTAAGGCTGGATTTGCAGCTATTCGACAGACCATTTACGATCGTTGACCCCTCAATTCTGTATGTGGTCAGTAAAGGCGCACGCGTTGACGCGTTGTGGAAGTGGTCGGATAAAACTAACGTCAATTTTTCAGCCTTACTGCAGAATAGTGATCAGGAGCTGATTCCCAGATTGGTCAGACCCGACAATAATTTTTCCCGCAAAGAGAAATTACAACGAATCGGCATTGGTGCGAGTTACCAGTTTGAACGTGGTTTCCGGCTTTTATTCGACAGCTTTTACGAAAAAACGGACAGAGCTGCTGACGATATCAAACTCAGGCAAGGGGTCGTCCGTCTTGGCATAGAATATACGTTTGAGAATCTACCCGGCAGCGCTGCACGATTAGGTTTGCAGCGTTATCAACAATCTTTAAGCGCCACAGAGCCGATACGCGAATGATGTCCTTGTACAAAAAAGCCAGCCGCTTTGCCGCACGCCATCTCGCAGGGCGGTGGATCAATTTGCGCAAGCAACAAGGTGTCGTCAGTTTTTCGTTTGACGATGTGCCGGCCAGCGCTTGTCATATTGGCGCAGAAATACTGGAACGCTATCAGGCACGTGGCAGTTTTTACGTTTGTGGCAAATTAACTGACGGTACAGAGCAGGGGCAGACCTGCCACAGCGTGAAAGATTTGCAGAAGCTCGTTGCAGATGGCCATGAAATTGGCTGCCACACTTATTCCCACATGAACTGCGCCAACAATAGTCTTTCTGCTCTGCGTCAGGATTGGCAGCGCAATCAGGCGTTTTTTGAGACGCATCATTTGCCGAATAGGGGATTTGCATTCCCGTTTGGCGCCTACGATTTGCCCAGCAAAATAGCGGCTTCGAAACGATTCTTGTATAACCGCATCACGGGTGGTGGCACACACATAGGAAAAGCGGATTTATCCGCCTTGCGCGCACAAGCCTTATATGCGGATAAGACTGATGCTGATACGGTATTACAACTGATTCAGCAAACTGCAAATGAAGGCGGCTGGCTGATTTTTTATTCTCATGAGGTCAGGAATGAGCCTGGTCCGTGGGGCACAACGCCGGAACAACTGGAAATGGCATTGCGGATAGCAAGCCAGTCCTCTTGCCGCATTCTGACCGTCGAAAAAGCGATCGCTTTTTTCCAATCCTGAATTTCCATTGCGGTTTCCTGACTTCATGTCATGCTGCTGCGCTGTCTCTGACCACAGTCACAGATTAACTGGTCAGGCTTATTCATTGTTGCTGAATTTACAGATGCTTACTTATTTTGCAATCTTGTCAGTTACAATCTCACACTTCCTTTTCGCCTTTTTTAACGAGCAACTTTATGAGCAAACACAGTCAGTTCGCGCTGCTTACCCAACCACGTTTTGCCCCATTTTTCTGGACGCAATTCTTTGGTGCATTTAATGATAATTTTTTCAAAATAGCGCTGTTGACCATATTGACTTATGACGCGTTGAATTGGGCGAACATGGATGTCGATTTGCTGAACAATCTCATTCCGGGCTTATTCATTTTGCCGTTTGTTCTGTTTTCTGCGACATCGGGGCAGTTTGCCGATAAATTCGAAAAAGGCGGCATGGCGCGGAAAATTAAGCTGCTGGAAATTATTATTATGCTGGTCGCAGCATTCGGCTGGATGAGCCATAACCTGTGGGTGCTGATCGCTGCGGTGGCTGGTATGGGAATACATTCAACCTTGTTTGGCCCCGTGAAATATGCGTATTTACCGCAGCATTTGCAAACAGATGAGTTGGTCGGCGGTAATGGCCTGATAGAAATGGGAACGTTTGTTGGTATTTTGCTGGGAGAGATTCTGGGCGCAATGCTGGTTACCCATAAACCATGGGGAGTAGAACTGGTTGCTGCTGGTGCGGTCATTGTTGCGGTGATTGGTTACCTGACGAGTCGCAGAATTCCATATTCACCGGCACCGGAACCGGAATTGAAGATTAACTGGAATGCCGCCACGGAAACGGTGCGCAATATCAGTTTCAGTAAACAGAACCGGCCTGTGTTTCTTTCCTTACTGGGAAATTCCTGGTTCTGGTTTTACGGCGCCATATTGCTGGCGCAATTTCCTTCGTATGCCAAAAATTATCTGCATGGCGACCATAGTGTTTTCGTGCTGTTACTGACCTTTTTTTCGTTCGGGATAGGCGCTGGTTCCTTGCTATGCGAAAAACTGTCCGGCCATAAAGTTGAAATTGGTCTGGTGCCATTTGGCTCTATCGGTTTATCGGTGTTTGGCTTTGATTTGTATTTATCCAGCGTCGCCTATATCAATACTTCCGGTGTTGATTTTTTGCGGTTTTTAGAACAGACAGGCAGTTTGCGCATCTTGTTTGACATCGTCATGATCGGTGTCTTTGGCGGCTTTTATATCGTTCCTTTGTTTGCCTTAATTCAGACACGTTGCGACCCGAAACATCTGTCGCGGACTATTGCCGGTATGAATATTCTGAATGCGCTGTTCATGGTCGTTGCGTCTCTGTCGGCCATGCTGATGTTGAAGAATGGTTTTACGATTCCACAGATTTTCATGGCGACCGCGATTCTGAATGCGATTGTCGCCATTTATATATTCAGTCTGGTGCCTGAGTTCCTGATGCGTTTTGTGGCATGGTTGCTGATTCAGACTGTGCACAGGGTCAAAACCGTCAATACAGATAGTATTCCACTCGAAGGTGGCGCGGTGCTGGTCTGTAATCACGTTTCTTATATGGATGCGATTGTGATCGGGGCATCCAGTCCGCGTCCGATTCGCTTTGTGATGGATCACAGGATTTTTAAAATTCCGTTTTTGTCCTGGATATTCCGTACGGCGAAAGCGATTCCGATTGCGCCGGCCAAAGAAGACCCGTGGCTGATGGAAAAGTCCTATATCGATATCGCTCAGGCATTGCATGAAGGGGAGTTGGTTTGTATTTTCCCTGAGGGCAAGCTGACGCATACGGGCGACATGAATGAGTTCAAAGGCGGGATTATGAAAATTCTGGAGCGCTCGCCGGTACCTGTTTATCCGATGGCGTTACGAGGATTATGGGGGAGCTTTTTCACGCGCGACAAAGGCAACCCCTTTGAGCGTGCATTCCGGCGCGGGCCTTTTTCAAAACTGGAATTAGTGGTTGGTGAAGAAATGACGGCGTCAGAAGTAACACCGTTGGTGCTGCAAGCAAAAGTAAAACAATTGCGTGGCGACTGGAGATAAAAAGATGGCTAGCCTGATCAAATCAATATGCGCGTTTGCCACTTTGCTCGCCATCGGCAATCTGCCGGTTGCTGAAGCAGCAACGATAACGCGTTTTACGCCGCAAGGTGAGATTGCTCAGATCCGGCAAGTCAGAGCAACTTTCTCAGAAGCCGCCGTAGCATTCGGCGACCCGAAAGCCGGGGAGCCATTTAACATCAAATGCAGTGGCGACGCCGTCAGCGGCAGTGGTCGGTGGGCTGATGAGCGTAACTGGGTTTATGATTTCACTCAGGATTTGCCGGTCGGTAGCCAGTGTTCATTTACGCTGAAAACTGAGTTTAAAACGAAGTCGGGGGCGGTGCTGACAGGTAAAACCGGTTTTCAATTCAATACCGGTGGGCCGGCAGTGGTACGCACCAATCCTTATGCACAATCGGATATTGAAGAAGAGCAAATTTTCATCCTTCATCAGTCTGGCGCGGCCACTGAGGCTAGCCTGCGCCAGCATGTGTACTGCGAAATTGAGGGCATACACGAGCGAGTTCCGGTTAAATTCGTGACTGGCGAGACACGTCATCTGCTGCTCAAAGAGTTTGCCCAGAAAGCGGATGCCAATAAAATTTCGACTATTCAATGCCAGCAAAAATTTCCCGCTGAAGCCGGAGTGAAAATTGTCTGGGATAAGGGAATCGTCAGCACCAGCGGCATCGTCTCTACGCGTGCACAAAGCTTCCAGTTTAAAGTGCGCCCTGCGTTCACCGCGAGTGTTTCTTGTGAACGTGAAAATGCCAACGCTGCGTGCACACCGATTTTGCCGATAAGAATGAATTTCAGTGCAGGCATACAGCGCAAGTTTGCAGAAAAAATTCTGCTAAAAAGTGCCAAAGGATCTGTAAAACCTGAATTGCCTAAAGAGAATGGTGAGGATCTGATTACCTATCTCAGTTTTAAACCATCTTTTGCTGAGAAATCTGAGCTGAGCATAGAGTTGCCTTCCGCGCTCAAGGACGATAGCGGTCGCAGTTTGTCAAATGCGGCACAGTTTCCATTAAAGCTGATGACCGCCGATTTCCCGCCGCTGGCGAAATTCCCGGCAGCGCCGTTCGGCATCGTTGAACTCAATGCCGACGCAACCTTGCCCGTCACCCTGAGAAACGTCGAAGCGTCATTAGTGGCACGTTCGGCGAATGGAAAAGTCGCCCCAGGTCAACTGGCTAATCTGAAGGTGGATGAGGATGTGGCCATTATTGAGTGGCTCAGCAAGCTGAATCGTTATCATGAGTCGACGATTAGTAAGAACAATCAATTGATAGAAACCCGCAGCATAGGATTGCTGAGTAAAGAAGCAAAAGCAAGCAAGTTGGAATTGCCGGCAACAAATACAGATAGTGTCCGGCCATTTGAAATTGTTGGTATTCCATTTAAAGCGCCGGGTTTTTATGTACTTGAACTCGAGTCGCAAAGATTAGGTGCTGCTCTGCTCGGCAAGCCCGCACCGATGTTTGTGCGCACCAGTGCGTTGGTCACGAATCTGTCAGTACATCTGAAATCTGGCAGGGAAAATGCTGCGGTCTGGGTCACCCGGCTGGATAACGGCAAGCCAGTGGCGAATGCAGATATACAGATTTCCGATTGCTTTGGTCGTTCCATCTGGAAAGGACGATCTGATGTCAATGGCATAGCGATGCTGGCAAAGCCACTCAGCGGATGTCTGGGCAATGAGGCCGGTGTTGAAGGTAAGCGTGGCGAGTCAAAAATTAATGGCTATTTTGTGAGCGCGCGTAAGACGGATGAAAAAGGCCGTGCTGATATGGCCTTCGCATTATCGTCATGGAATAACGGTATCGAATCGTATCGTTTCAATTTGCCGACCGAGTTTAATACAAGCGCCTCGGTGAAAGCACACACGGTGTTGGATCGCAGTTTATTTCGAGCCGGTGAAACGGTGTCCATGAAGCATTTGATTCGTGCTGAAACTATGCATGGTCTGGCTTTGGTCAAAACAGAGCAATTGCCAAATCGTTTGCGTATTGTGCATCAGGGAAGTAATCAGGAATTTCAGTTTTCCGTGGTTTGGAGAGGCCGCAATGCGGCTGAGAATACCTTCACAATTCCCGCGCAGGCAAAATTAGGTCGCTATGACATTATCCTTGATAAAGGGAACGTTAAACTGGCGGCGACCAATGATGAAGGTGGTAACGAGGATTATCGATATAGTGATCAGACTTATTACACCGGTGGTTTCCGTGTCGAAGAGTTCCGCTTGCCACTGTTGCAAGGACGCGTGATTCCGGCAAAAGGCCCGCACATCACGCCGAAAGAGTTGCCGCTGGGTCTGCAATTGAATTATCTGAACGGTGGCGGTGCATCAGGCTTATCGGTACAAGTGACCAGCCTGTTACGTAACCGTATGCTGCACTTCCCAGACTATGAGCAGTTCTCTTTTTACACCAATGACAGTAACGAAGATGAACAAAAAATCGTTGCGAATAAGCTTCCGGTTACGCTGGATAAAAACGGTAGCGGCAAAACAGTATTGAGCGCTTTGCCAGAGATACGGCGTCCGCGAGAGTTACTCACTGAAATGACCTATGCTGATCCGAATGGCGAAATACAGACGATCAGTAGCGTGATTCCGGTGTGGCCAGCGGCTGTCGTCGCCGGTATCAAAAATGAAGACTGGGTATCGGTAAAAAACAAAACCCGTTTTACTGCGATTGCACTTGATACCAATGGCAAGCCCATGTCTGACGTTCCGTTAGTCATTACAGGTATTGCGAGACACAATGATTCACATCGGCGTCGTATTGTCGGTGGTTTTTATGCGTATGAAAATGCAGAATCGAGCAAGGAATTAGGTCAGCTTTGTAAAGGCAAGTCTGACGCACGCGGCTTACTGATCTGCGAAGTTGAGATGACAGAATCCGGCAATATCGAATTGCAGGTCAAAGCTTCTGATAATCAGGGGCGGAGTTCTTATGCAAAAACCTCGCTCTGGGTTACAGGCAAAGGCGATGTCTGGTTTGATGGTGAGAATCAGGATCGCATGGATGTTTTGCCGGAGAAAAAACAGTATAAGGCTGGCGATGTTGCTAGCTTTCAGGTGCGCATGCCTTTCCGTTCAGCGACCGCATTGGTTGCGATTGAGCGTGAAGGCGTGATCGACACCATGGTAGTTGAATTGAATGGCCGGGATCCGACTATCCGGGTGCCGGTCAAAGCCAGTTATGGCCCGAACGTGTATGTGTCCGTGCTGGCAGTGCGGGGGCGTATGCGTGAAGTGCCGTGGTATTCCTTCTTCAGTTGGGGATGGAAAGAACCTCTCAATTGGTGGAGTGAATTCCGTGAGTATCAGGCACCCGGTGCGACGGTTGACCTGGCGAAACCCGCGTATAAATATGGCATTGCGGAAATCAATGTCGGTATCGCTGCGCAGCAACTCGCAGTAACAGTCAGCAGCGACAAGCCAGCGTATCCTATCCGCGCCACGTCAAAGGTCAGTATACAAGTCAGGCTGCCGGACGGTAAGCCTGCTGCCGGTGGTGAAGTCGCCATCGCTGCGGTAGATGAAGCCTTGCTGGAACTGCAGCCGAACGACAGCTGGAATGTACTGGCGGCGCTGTTGCAACGCCGTAGCTACGGTGTAGAAACAGCCACTGCACAAATGCAGGTGATAGGGAAACGTCACTATGGCCGCAAAGCGGTTGCTGCCGGTGGCGGCGGGGGAAAATCACCGACCAGAGAGTTGCTTGATACGCTGTTGCTCTGGAAGCCTGCGGTACAGCTTGATGCCAATGGCCGTACCCAGATTGATGTGCCACTCAACGATGCCCTGACCAGTTTCCGGATTGTGGCTGTCGCGCAAAGTGGTGATGGCATGTTCGGTACTGGAACGACCAGCATCAAGGCAACGCAGGATCTGCAAATCGTCTCAGGATTGCCGCCGCTGGTACGTGAAGGTGATCATTACAATGCAATGCTGACCGTGCGTAACACGACAAGCCGTGCGATGAAAGTGATGCTGCAAGCGAAAACCAATGCTGCCGCAGCATTATTGCCAGCACAAGAATTACAGATACCGGCAGGCGAGGCACGTGAAGCAAATTGGATGGTTGAAGTGCCGCTGCTCGGTGCCGATGTGCAAAGTCAGCAATTGCAGTGGGAATTCAGTGCGCTGGAGCAGGGGGCAACTAATCAGGGCGCGAAAGATAGCCTGAAATTCGTACAAAAACTGATTCCTGCGACTCCGGTAACAGTACAACAAGCGATGCTGATTCAGCTTGATAAGCCTTTGACTTTACCGGTGGTTAAACCCGCAGACGGTTTGCCCGGTCGGGGTGGTATCGCGGTTTCTTTCCTGCCCAGCCTGATTAGTGGTAGCGATGGTTTGCGCCGGTATTTTGAAAACTATCCGTACATCTGCCTGGAGCAAAAAACATCAAGAGCCATTGGTTTGCGTGATGCGGGAATGTGGCAAAAGGTCGTCAATGAATTGCCGACTTATCTGGATGCCGATGGTCTGGCGTATTACTACCCCCCAGCAGACAGTGGACAAAGGCTGGGCAGCGATACGCTGACTGCCTACCTTTTGTCGGCAACGCAGGAAGCAGGCTATGCGATACCCGAATCCCTCAGGGATAAGATGCTGCAAGGCTTGCAAGCTTTTGTAGAGGGTAAGATTACCCGTGATTTCTGGTCGCCGCGCAAGGATTTAGATGTACGTAAGCTGGCGGCGCTGGAAACCTTATCCCGTTATAACCTGGTCCAACCAAGAATGCTGGGTTCGGTGCAAATCACGCCTAACCAATGGCCAACTGGCGCGGTGTTGGATTGGTATCTGATACTGCAAAGAAGCAGCACATTGCCACAACGGACTGTGGCAATGAAAGAAGCAGAACAGATCTTGAGCAGCCGGCTCAACTATCAGGGCACGCGAATGGGGTTTTCTACCGAGCGCGATGATTACTGGTGGTGGCTGATGGGGAATAGCGACGTCAATGCAAATCGTTTATTGCTGGCAATGATGGACAATCCGGCGTGGCGTGATGATTTGCCTAAGATACTCAATGGTACATTGCAAAGACAGGTACGTGGGCATTGGATGACGACTACCGCCAATGTCTGGGGATTACTCGCACTGGAGAAGTTTTCGAAAAAATTCGAAGCTGAAAAAGTCAGTGGTACCAGTCGCATCAGTTTGCAGCAAGCGGCAAATCCAGCATTGAATTCGCAAACTTTTAACTGGCCAGCGAATGGCGGGGGGAAATTGTTGTTACCGTGGCCGCAGACAGCTGCTGCTGATACGAACCTGAAAGCGACGCATGATGGCAAGGGCAAGCCGTGGTTGCAGTTGCAAAGTCTGGCAGCCGTGCCATTGAAAACAGCGTTTTCCAGCGGTTACCGGATCACGAAAACGGTGACGCCTGTGGAGCAAAAACAAGCCGGAAAATATCAGCGAGGCGATATTTTGCGCATCAACATTGATATTGATGCGCAAACGGATATGACGTGGGTGGTGGCAACCGATCCTATCCCCGCTGGCGCGACCTTGTTGGGCTCAGGCCTGGGGCGCGATTCTGCGATTGCGACTGCTGCCGAGCGCAGCTCTGGACAGGCATGGCTGGCATATGAAGAGCGTAGTTTTGACAGTTTCAGAAGTTACTATCAGTTTGTTCCTAAAGGTAAATTCAGTATGTCTTACACGGTCAGACTGAATAATGCAGGTGAATTTCATCTGCCATCGACCCGAGTGGAAGCCATGTACGCACCGGAAATGTTTGGTGAGTCGCCAAATGCCTTGATGATAGTGAAGTGAAACGGTTTTTATCTTTATCCCGACTGACGCAATTGTTCTCCGGCAGCGTTAAGGTGCTTGATTTTGTAGGAAATATTTTGCGTCAGTTCGTTTATTGGCTGAGTGCATTGCTGTTGTTATGCAGTGGCAATGTTTATGCGGTGGTCAGCTATCAGGATGTCAAAGCGCGGTATTTATCCTCAGATGCCGTGTTGCTCGACAGGCACGACGTTATTCTTCAGCAGATGCGGGTGGATGCCAGAGAGCGCAAACTGGCATGGGTCAGCCTGGAAGATATTTCCCCGGCACTCAGAAGCGCACTGATCGCATCCGAAGACAAACGCTTTTATCAACATTCCGGCGTTGATTGGAATGCAGTAGCGGCATCTGCCTGGGGAAACTTATGGAATACGAAAACACGCGGCGCGTCCACCATCACGATGCAACTGGCTGGTTTGCTGGAAGAAGATTTACGGCGTCGCTCATCCGCCCGCAGCACCTCGCAGAAAATTTCTCAGGCGATTGTTGCGCAATGGCTGGAGCGTCAGTGGCGTAAAGATCAGATTCTGGAAGCTTATCTGAATCTGGTGCCGTTTCGCGGTGAAATCGTTGGTGCGCATGCACTCGCAAGAGTGATGTTCGGCAAGCATCCGAGTGGCATGGATCAGATTGAAGCAGCCATTGCCGTTGCGCTGATACGTGGCCCGAACGCCAGTGTCAGCAAGGTCAGTGAACGGGCTTGCCATATCCTACGTGAGCAAAAACACCCTGAGTTCTGTGTCAATCTGGAAGGGCAGACTGCGCTGGCTTTTTCTCATCTGAGCAGTAAATCAGGTGTGGCAACCAACAGCATGTACACAACAACGCAGAACGGATTAAATCTCGCGCCGCATTTTGCGCGCAGAGTCCTGACGGCGGATGCACGTCGCGTCACATCGACGCTGGATACCCGTTTGCAGGCGTATGCGAAAGACAGTCTGACTCGCCAGTTATCGGCCTTAGTCGATCGCAATGTTGAGGACGGCGCTATTCTTGTTCTGGATAACGCCAGTGGCGATGTTCTGGCATGGGTGGGTTCCAGCGGTAGCTTATCCGATGCCGCCCATGTCGATGGCGTAGTCGCACTGCGCCAGGCTGGTTCTACCTTGAAACCATTTTTGTATGAGCTGGGCTTGGAAAAACGTCTGATCACAGCGGCCTCGGTCATTGATGACACGCCGGTCAATCTGACGACAAGCAACGGCTTATATATTCCGCAGAATTACGATAAACATTTTAAAGGACTGGTCAGTGCGCGGACGGCGTTGGCGTCTTCACTGAACATTCCTGCTGTCAGGATGTTGATCAGCATTCAACCGGAAGTGTTTTTCAGACGTTTGCAAGCGCTGGGGTTGCAACTGCGTGAATCGGGCGATTATTACGGCTACAGCCTCGCCTTAGGCAGCGCGGATGTCAGTTTGCTGAGTTTGACGAATGCTTATCGTAGTCTGGCGAATCAGGGAAGTTTTAGTGCTCCTCGATACAGAAATACCGACCCACGCCCATCTTCAATGAGAGTGATGGATACAGCTGCATCCTATATTGTGAGCGACATATTGAGTGACAGAGCCGCGCGAGCCATGACTTTCGGATTAGAAAACGCATTGGCAACACGGGTCTGGAGTGCCGTCAAAACCGGTACATCGAAAGATATGCGTGATAACTGGTGCATAGGATTTTCTGAGCGTTACACCGTGGGGGTTTGGGTGGGAAATGCTTCCGGCGCGCCTATGTGGGATGTTTCCGGTGTCACCGGTGCGGCACCGGTCTGGCAGGAAATCATGCACTATCTGCACAAAGATAGTCAGCCGGTCAGGGCAGGGAAACGCCTATTGCCCGACGGTGTTGAGCAACGTCACATCAGTTTTTCTGACGAGATTGAAGCCGCCAGAAATGAGTTGTTTTTAAAAGGAACAGCGCAGGACAAGATTGTGCGTGCGCATTCAGATCAGATACAGACAAAAATAACCTATCCTAAGTCAGGAATGATCGTGGCTGTCGATCCGGATATTCCGCCGGAACGGCAACGCATGCGCTTTGTCTCTGCCGGCGATGGACAGGTTCTTGTTTTGGATGGGCAACGTTTAAAAACAATGACTGTCATCAGTTCGCAGCAAGAGAAAACTTTAAGGTATGACTGGTTCCCCATCCCCGGCAAGCATGTGCTGAGTTTGCTGACGCCTCAGGGATTGTTGCTGGATCAGGTCAGCTTTGAAGTGCGTGGAGCAACGCTGGTCTCAAATAAAAAAACGGGCCAACGCTAGTTGACCCGTTCATCTTTGTTAATGCGCACCACCTGCATCAACCGGTGCCGACGATTTTTTCGGCTTGGTCAACCAGACCAGCGCGATCAGGCCGAGAAACATAAACGCTGACAGATAAAAAATATCTGTTGCTGCCATGGTGCTGGCTTGTACGCTGATGGTTCTGTCCAGAACCGCATACGCAGCGTGGTCAGACATTCCTTGCTGCGTCAGGCCTTGCATACTCTGCACGAATACCGGTGAAGCGTAGCCAGTGCTTTCAGTGATGTGCGCGTGATGCATCGTGCTGCGACTATCCCACATCGTTGTCATAATTGAGGCGCCCATGCCACCGCACATAATCCGGACAAAGTTGGACAGGCCGGATGCAGCGGGAATTTTTTCCGGTGGCTGACCGGATAAGATGATCGATGTCAGTGGAATAAAGAACATCGACATTGCCGCCCCCTGAATCAGCGTTGGAATCATCAGCGACATCGTATCGACTTCCGTGTTGAAGCGAGCTCTGAGGAAAAAAACCAATGCAAATCCCAAAAATGCGAGCGATGCAACCCGGCGTGCGTCCACCTTCGGTAAAATTTTCCCGATGATAGGTGACAATAAAATCGCAAAAATACCAACCGGTGCCATGACTTTTCCTGCTTCAGTCGCGGTGTACGATAACTGCGTTTGCAACCACAGCGGCATAATAACGAGGCTGCCGAAAAACAGGCCATAGCCAACAGAAATAGCAACGACACCCGCGGAAAAATTTCGTCCTTTGAACAAAGATAAATCAACGACGGGATGGTCTTGTCCTTTTTCCCAGATGATGAAGTAAATCAGTCCAACGGCGGCAATCACGGTCAGTAAAATGATTTCACCTGAATTGAACCAGTCGAGTTCCTTGCCTTTATCCAGCATCAGTTGCAAAGCGCCGACCCAGATCACCAGCAGAAACAGACCGACCTTATCAATCGGCAACGCCCTGATGGTTGATTCTCTCTTATGGTAAATCGACCATGTCGCCCATGCAGTAAATAGCCCGACTGGAATGTTGATATAGAAAATCCATGGCCAGGTGTAATTATCTGAAATCCAGCCACCAAGCAGAGGCCCCATAATCGGTGCAACCAGCGTCGTCATGCCCCATAGCGCAAGCGCCATCGAACTCTTGGCCGGGGTGTAACTCGATAACAGCAAAGATTGGGACAGTGGAATCATCGGACCAGCAACCGCACCCTGCAAAATACGCGCCGCGATCAGTGTCTCGATATTCGGTGCGATACCGCACAGCCAGGACGATAACACGAATAATAATATCGATGTCATGAACAATCTGACTTGCCCGAACTGTGTGGTCAGCCAGCCCGTTAACGGAACCGAGATCGCATTGGCGACGGCAAACGAGGTGATCACCCAAGTGCCTTGTTGCGGTGATACGCCAAGGTTGCCTGAAATGGCCGGAATCGACACGTTAGCAATCGACGAATCAAGTACATTCATGAACACCGCCAGCGACAGGGCAAGTGTTCCCATTGCCAACTGTGCACCTTTCAGCGGCGGATGCGCTGCATGAGCAGCGCGGGATGCAGTACTCATTACTTTGCCTTGGCGTTAGCTGTATTTGCTGTGGATAAATTAGCGTTGATAATCGAAGCGATGCGTTGCTCAACATCTTTGCCGTTTTGTTTAAATACGCTGGTCTGATAAGCAGGTGTGGTGCGGGCTGCCGCATTTGCCGTGACCGGTGCTCCTTGTTGCTGAGAGATATTGACCTGTACCTGCATGGAAACCCCGATGCGCAACGGATGTGCTTCCAATTCTTTCGGGTCAAGAGAGATACGCACGGGAACACGTTGCACCACTTTAATCCAGTTGCCACTGGCGTTTTGTGCCGGCAGTAATGCAAACGCAGAGCCTGTACCCGCAGACAGCCCAATGACTTTTCCGTGATATTCGACGTCGCTGCCATACAGATCTGAATGCAAGGTTACATCCTGGCCTATGCGCATATGGGCTAACTGTACTTCTTTAAAGTTGGCATCGACCCACAGTGAATTCAAAGGAACGATAGACAATAACGGCGCTCCTGCATTGACACGCTGTCCGATTTGTACTGCGCGCTTCGCAATATAGCCGCTGACCGGGGCGGGTAAAGAGGCACGGTTATATGCCAGCATTGCTTCACGTACTTTAGTGGCAGCACGCAGCACATTCGGGTGCTGAGTGACGGTCGTATTTTCGGTCAGTGCACGGTTAGAGCTTAACTGTTCGCGCGTAGCCAGCAACGCAGCCTCTGCTGTTTTCAGCGCATTTTTAGCGTGTTCCAGTTCTTCGGTAGAAATTGCACCGGAGCTGAGTAAAGTCTGACGGCGCGCCAGATCGGATTTTGCCCGTTCAACATCCGTGCTGCGTACGTCGATATTCGCTTGCAGGCTGGCATTGTTAGCAAACAGCACCTTCACTTCACGCACAGTTTGTGCCAGTTGCGCTTCTGCTTGCTCCAACGCGACTTTGGCGTCTGTCTTGTCGAGTTCAATCAAAGGTTTTCCAGCCTGCACCAGTTCGGTATCGTCAGCATGAATCGCAACGACAGTGCCGGCAATCTGCGGTGTCACCTGGATGACGTTACCTGCTGCATACGCATCTTCAGTATGTTCAAAATTACGGGCAACCAGTGCCCACCATGCTCCGTACGCAATTGCGGCGATCACAATAACGGCGGTAACAACGAGCAGGCGGCCGCGGCGCTTGCTTTTGTCCGGTGCAGCTTCAATTGCAGGCGCGGTAGGGGGATTCGTGTTTTGTGCTGGAGCGTTCATTGCGCTGCCTCCGGTTTGTTAGGTACTGTGAAATTGTTGGATGTTGAATTCGCCGATGCGATGCTTTCGGTCTTACTGCCATAGCCACCGCCGAGTGCTTTGATCAGATTAACCTGACTGTCCGTATGGCGAATAGCGATGTCCAGTGATAATTTTTGCTGCGCGAGCAGCGTCGTTTCTGCGGCTAATACAGGGAGCATGTTTGCTGTCCCTGCTTTTTGTCGTTGCTGTGCGAGTTGCAAGGCGATTTTGGCTGCTTGTTCTGCGATGACCTGCTGTTTCGCTTGCGCTTCGCTGGTTTGCAAGGTCTGCAATTGATCTGCAACCTCATGCAATGCATCTGTCAGACTCTGATTGTAAGTGGCAACAGCGACATCGTAGCCTGCGACTTTATTCTTCAATTGCGCGCGCAGACGACCGCCCTCAAAAATCGGCAGGCGTATTGTCGGCCCTACGCCGACGATACTGCTGCCACTCTTGACAAAATTATCCAGACCCAGGCTGGATAAGCCGGCAAATCCGACGATATTGATGTTGGGGTAAAACTGATTTTTCGCCAGATCAATCTCGCTCTGACCAGCTTCGACACGCCAGCGCGCTGCAACGATATCCGGCCTTCTTGAAATTAATTCCAGTGGCAGATTGGCGGGAGCTGTAATCGCCATATTTGTCTGCAAACGAGGAGCAGGAATTTGCTGCCCGCGTTTTGGCCCTGCGCCTAGCAATGCAGCCAGTTGGTTGCGCGTTAAGGCGATGGCTTCTTTCCAGCTGATGATATCGTTTTTGATACTGGAAATTTGCAACAAACTTTGTTGAATTTCAGATTTAGTTTCCAGTCCTGCTTTCAGCCTCTGTAATGTCAGCTGATCGATTTTTTCACGAACGGCAAGTTGTTGTTCGCTCAGCGCGAGTTGCTGATATTGGCGCGCCAGTTGCAACCAGCTACGGGCAATCGCACTACTCAATAGCAGCCGTGCGCTTTGTTTCTCTGCTTCAGCGACTTTTTCCTGCGAGACGGCAGTGCGCATTTCTGCGCTGTGTTTGCCCCAGAAATCAAGTTCATAGCTGGCATTCAGTGCCAGCTGATTATTGCTTTCGTAACTACCGGCCAGCGGTTTGGGGATCAGCCCGTGTTCGGTAAAACGTTGGTAAGTGCTGTCCAGACTTGCGTTAACCGAGGGAAGGGTGTTGGCACTGACCGCAGCACTGACTGCCCGTGCCGCATTGATACGCGCGCTCGCCGCCTGCAGAGATGGGTTGTTGTTTAAGCCTGCATCAATCAAGGACTGCAGTTCTTGACCGCCAATCGCAACACCCCAGTCACTGGCCGGCCACAGGCCTTGTTGTTGCGCAAATATGCCGGAATTTCCTTCGTTAGCTATCGACTTGAGTTGTGACTGACTTTGTATGCCGTCAAAGCTGACACATGCAGAAAGCAGTGCCAGCACTCCGGCAGCCATCGCATGATAAGCAATATGCTTGCTGTTCATCTTGTTTATCTCAGGAGGTTTCATTTGGTTTGTATGTTCACAGTTGGTATCGCTGCTAATGAATTTAATTGCCTGTGCAATGATTATTTTGACGACTCTAACAAAGGGCGATTTGCGAGTGCCTTGCGCAACAGACACTTCAGAAAGCCGAGTTCTTCTTCTGAAAATCCGGTAAAACCGATGTTAAGAACTTCTTTGTAAAGAGGCGGCAGTTGTGCGGCCATTTCTTTGCCACTCGCGGTCAGTTCCAGCTTGAAAAGGCGTTTATCTGCCGGGTCTTGCGTTCTGAGCAGAAAACCCTTGGACTCCAGTTTATCCAGCGTTCTTTTCATTGCAGCCGAATCGATGAATAAGTCACGCGACAGATCCGCCGCAGTATGGCATTTACCGAGACCCAGCATTAAAAAAACGCTGGCTTGTGAATGTGTGATACCACGCGAGCGCAAAGCGCCATCAGCGGCGCGGGATAACATCGTTCTGGTTCTCGCGATCAGGTAACCCACGCTGTCTTCAACGTGGCTTGCATCAAACTGTAAGGAGGATTTTTCGTCAGTCATTTGATTAAATAATCATTGCTTAGGCAATAGTTTATCTCAGGTAAAAAATAATTGCTGGGCGTAAAAAAAGCGCTGCCGTGGCAGCGCTTGAAAAGTATCTTCGAATTATTTACAAGATTTCACTGGCATGATCTGCCAGACGTGAACGTTCGCCGCGGGCTAAAGTCACGTGACCACTGTGTGACCATCCTTTGAAACGATCAACGACATAGGTCAGACCGCTGGAACCTTCGGTCAGATATGGTGTATCGATCTGCGCGATATTTCCAAGACAGATGATCTTAGTGCCTGGGCCAGCTCGCGTCACCAGAGTTTTTACCTGCTTCGGTGTCAGATTTTGCGCCTCGTCGATAATCAGAAATTTATTGACAAAGGTACGACCGCGCATGAAGTTCAGCGATTTGATCTTGATCTTCGAACGAATCAGATCCTGCGTGGCAGCGCGTCCCCAATCACCGGCATCATTGTCTGACTTATTCAGCACTTCGAGATTGTCGTCAAATGCGCCCATCCATGGAGACATTTTTTCTTCCTCGGTACCTGGCAGGAAGCCGATGTCTTCACCAACAGGCACGGTGACACGGGTGACAATAATTTCGTTGTAGGTTTTGGTTTCCAGTACTTGCGCCAGACCTGCAGCGAGCGCGAGTAAAGTTTTACCCGTACCAGCCTGACCCAGCAGGGTGACGAAATCACATTCCGGATCCATCAGCAGATTCAGAGCAAAATTCTGTTCACGATTGCGGGAAGTGATGCCCCAGACACTATTCTTCACATGGCCATAGTCGCGCAGAGTTTGCAGCACAGCGGTTTTACCGTTAATTTGTTTTACCTGGCCGTAAAATGAAGCCTCACCATTATTCGGCTCAAGATAAACAAACTGATTGACCAGCAATGATGGAATTACCGGGCCAGTGATACGATAAAACGTGGTGCTGAGTCCGTTTCTGTTTTCTTGCCAGGTTTCTATACCTTTGCCATGTTTATTCCAGAAATCGTCAGGCAGCTGTACGATGCCGGAGTACAGTAAATCGCTGTCTTCCAGAACATGGTCATTGAAGTAGTCTTCTGCTGGCAAACCCAACGCACGCGCCTTAATACGCATGTTGATGTCTTTTGACACCAGTACGATAGGGCGCCCTGGAAATTCCTGTTCCAGTGCCTGTACGACGCCAAGAATCTGATTATCCGCTTTTCCTTGCGGCAGGCCGCGCGGCAACTCTCCGACTTGCAGCTTGGTCTGAAAATACAGATGACCCTTTGCTTCTTTATTGCCTAACTTGGATAAAGGAATCCCTTTTTCTATATCCTGATGGTCGATGTCACCAACCAGCGCATCGAGAGAACGCGAAATCTGGCGCGCATTGCGCGCAACTTCCGACATCCCTTTCTTATGATCATCAAGCTCTTCCAGCGTGATCATAGGCAGGTAAATGTCATGTTCCTCAAAGCGGAATAAGGAGGTAGGATCATGCATCAGGACATTGGTATCGAGTACAAATAGCTTGATGATTCCTGATTTGTCGGCAGCACGGCTGATACTCGATTTAACGCGGATATCAGGAATTTTTGCTTCGGTAACAGCGGTAGTCGCTGGCGTAGCAATCTTCGCTGCTGCCGGTGCTGGTGCCGGTATTCGGGTCGCTTTGGCCGGAGCTGTTTTTTGCGTTGAACGAGGACCGGCTTTTTGGGTGGCGACAGGTGTCTGCGCTTTCTTCGCAGTGGCTGCCTGATTTTCCGCGGCTCTGGTTTTTTCAGTGTGGGCGACTTTTACCGCTTTGCTTGGCTTACCTGATTCCGCTTTTGGGTAGTCTTTTGGTGACAACAATGCTGCGGGTTTGGTCGGCATTTTTGGTAATGGCATGAATACCTCAATCAAAAAGTGAGAGCTGTAAAATCAAAAAGCCGCTGTGGCGACCCCAGCTGATTGCTGGTTTTGCCCCTGGCGGCTTCTAAGTATAGAAAATTGGTAGAGTTCAATTAGGTTTTTGCGCTCACGAATTCAAGTACTTCATCAACGTGTCCTGCTACTTTGACACCTCTCCATTCTTTCACTAATTTACCTGTGGCGTCAATCACAAATGTGCTGCGCTCTATGCCGCGAGCCTGTTTGCCGTACATGTTTTTCATTTTCATGACGTTAAACAGCAAACACAAGGTTTCGTCAGGATCGGATATCAGTTCAAATGGCAGATCGAGTTTCTTCTTGAATCCTTCGTGCGAACGCAAGCTATCCCGGCTGATGCCAAAAATTTCTGTGTTTGCTGATTCAAATTGTGGATATAAATCACGGAAAGCAATGCTTTCGGTGGTGCAACCCGGGGTGTTGTCTTTGGGGTAGAAATAAATCACCAGATTTTTACCCGCGTAATTACTTAAGTGAAATTCCTTATCGCCTGTCATGGCAGCAGAAAATTCTGGAACCTGGCAATTCAAAGCGGAAAGCGTGTCAGCCACTGTAATCTCCTTGGTTAGTGGTGGAGAAGGTGTTGCTGACAGACTATATCAGGGCAACCAGTTCTCCGGATCTTCCAGGTAAGCTGGCCCATGAAAGGGGATATGTCGGCAATTCTTTATCTTTGATAACGTTAAAATAGTCAGCCATAGATATGCAACGATAACCTTGCTTATGCCAGCCTGTCAGCAATTCCTCGAATATGGGGGCGAGTTTTTGCCCTTCAAGTTCTGCATGTAAGGTAAATACATGGTCTCGCAGATTTTTTGTCAGATCCAGTATGTGTGCTGCAATTGTCGAACTGGTCAGCTCCTGACAGTTCACTGTTCGTCCCAGTAATTCATCCAGCGTAGGCAGGGTTGTCGGCATTTGTATGCATGACTTTACCTCGTTACCTACTTTTAAACGGTAAGGGCCTGCTTCTGGATTGGCAAGGCTGCCATCGTCAGTCAACATAGCGCGGCCATCAGAAGCGTATTGCATTCCAAATTGATCAAGCTGGACAAATGCGTGTTCATTCATTTGCCAGCCAGCAGCTCCGTGCGTTGCTGGTGTGTGGCCAAAAATCTGCTGAAATTTCTGCTGCGCTTGTTGCATCTGGCCGCATGTCCAGTCTTTGCCGCGCTGCCGGACATTGTCGTGCCAGACGACGTGATCCCAGGTGTGGATGCCACACTCAAAACCGGCATCAGCAACCGCACGCATTTCTGTCGTGCAGTTACCGATGTCCGGCGCAGGTAAGAGCACGCCATACATCAGGGTTTTGATGCCGTAATGTTCTACAACTGAAGTGCGGGAAACCTTTTGAAAAAAACCCGGGCGAAATGCCCGGCGCAAGGCCCAGCCGGTATGATCTTTTCCCAGTGAAAACAGAAAAGTTGCTCCGGCCTGATGTTGCTTAAGTATCCGCACCAGATTCGGTACACCTTCCTTCGTGCCGCGAAAGGTGTCGACGTCGATTTTCAGAACGATGTTCGGCATGCTGATCCGTATCAGTCCATCAACGAACGTGCTTCAGCAACTTGCGAACGATAAGCATCAAAAATATTGCGCATCGTATCTTTCATGTCAGTCGTTGGCGCCCAGCCCAATTCTTCGCAAGTATTGGTGATTTTTGGGACGCGATTTTGTACGTCCTGATAACCTGCACCGTAGTAAGCGCCGGATGTCGTTTCAGTCAGTTGTACTTTTTTCGCTGTTTCTGCGTATTCAGGATACTCGGCAGCGAGTGTCAGCATCATGTGGGCGAGTTCGCGAATCGAGTAATTGTTGGATGGATTACCGATGTTGTAAATTTTGCCGGACGCGACACCATTTTTATTATCGATGATGCGCATCAGTGCGTCGATACCGTCGTCGATATAAGTGAATGCACGTTTTTGCGCACCACCATCCACCAGCGAAATATTCTCGCCGCGAACAATGTGACCGAAGAACTGCGTCACTACGCGTGAGCTGCCTTCTTTTGGTGTGTGAATATTGTCCAGACCGGCACCGATCCAGTTGAACGGACGGAATAAGGTAAAGTTCAGACCTTCCATGCCATAGCCCCAGATCACGCGATCCATCAGTTGTTTCGCGCAAGAGTAAATCCAGCGTGGCTTGTTGATTGGGCCGCAGATCAGTTCTGATTCTTCAGGATCGAATTCTTCATCGTGACACATGCCATACACTTCAGACGTCGAAGGGAAGACCAGGTGCTTACCGTATTTCGCAGCCGAACGTACGATAGGCAGGTTGGCTTCAAAGTCCAGCTCGAACACGCGCAATGGCTGTTTCACGTAAGTGGATGGCGTCGCGATCGCGACCAGCGGCAGAATGACGTCGCATTTTTTCACATGATATTCGACCCATTCTTTATTGATGGTGATATCGCCTTCAAAAAAGTGCATGCGCGGATGGTTGATCAGGTCGCCCAGACGCTCGGTTTGCATATCCATGCCGTAGACTTCCCAGTCTGTCGTTTCCAGAATACGTTTGGACAGATGATGACCGATAAAACCGTTCACGCCGAGAATGAGGACTTTTTTCATGGTGAGTTCTTCTTAAATGTAAATGTTGGGCTATGCCGTATGATGCAGTCTGATTGTGATCAGGCCGCCCCTGTCAATTGCTTCAATTCGTTGACCGGGATAGGTTTTCCATCGCAGTGCAATTCAATTATGCGCAATGCTTTACCATCGCCGCATACGCCAAGGGCGACATTATCTACTACATGCAAGCCTGTCGGCAAATTTCCGGTCGGTAAATTGGATAAACGTGCTTTTTGAATAATGAAATGATGCCCTGACTGCTCGAAAAATGCCCCAGGATAAGGTGGCGCGACAGCACGGTGCAGGTTATATACCTGTTGAGCTGACTGCGACCAGTCTATCCGGCCATCTTCAGGTTTGCGTCCACCGAAATAACTGCCTTCGCTGAGTTTGTTTTCTAATGCTTTGTATTCGCCACTGATCAGGCCGGGCAGCGCGTACCAAAGCGTTTGCTCAGCGGCGACAGTTAATTTTCCGAATACTTCATAGGCAGTGTCGTCCGGCAGAATAGGCACGGCTGTTTGCGCAATAATTTTGCCGGCATCTGGTTTGGCCGCCATTTCATGCAAGGTGGCGCCCGTTTCCGTTTCGCCGCGCAGAACTGCCCAGTTAACCGGCACGCGGCCACGGTATTTAGGCAATAAAGAACCGTGCAGATTGTAGGCGCCGCGTTTCGCCAGCGCGAGCAGATCCACTGGCAACATGTGGCGATAATAAAAGCTGAAAATGAAGTCAGGCGCAATCGCGGCAATACGTTGCGCCAGGTCGGCGGATTTAGGATCTGCCGGCGTGATGCTCTCAATCCCATGTTCCTGACATAAAGCGGCGACAGACTCAAACCAGATCGTTTCTGTTGGGTTGTCTTCGTGCGTCACGACCAGGGCGATATGAATGCCACGGGCGAGCAGGGTTTTAATGCTGCGTACGCCGACGTTGTGGTAGGCAAAGACGACGGCAGTGGGCTGGGAACTCATGTCAGCTTTCCTTCGCTGCAGCAGGCAGGTCTTGCAAAATCGTTTGCACCACGTAGCGGGGACGACCGCGCACTTGTTGATAAATACGGCCGATATATTCGCCGAGCAAGCCTATGCCGAACAGAATTACACCCATCAGGAAAAAAGCAATGGCAAATAAGGTGAACAGACCTTCGGCTTCCGCGCCAAAAACGAAACGGCGTATCAGCAGCAACGTCACCAAACCACCCGAAAGCACCGATAGCAACATACCGAGCACAGAAAATATCTGCAAAGGCATGATGGAAAAACCGGTCATCAAGTCGAAATTCAGACGTATCAGACTGTACAGTGAATACTTGGATTCGCCCGCTGCACGCTCTTCATGTTCAACCACGATTTCTGTCGGCTTGCGTGAGAAGGTGTAGGCGAGGGCAGGTACGAAGGTGTTAACTTCGCTGCATTGATTAATCAGATCAATCACGTTACGACCATAGGCGCGCAGCATATTGCCCTGATCGGTGATTTTGATGCGGGTGATTTTTTCGCGCAAGCGGTTCATTGCTTTCGACGCATAGGTGCGCCATGCAGAATCCTGGCGCTTACGCCGTATTGAGCCCACATAGTCATAACCTTCACGCATTTTGTCGACCAGCGCGCCGATTTCTTCCGGAGGGTTTTGCAGGTCGGCATCCAGCGTGACCACGATCTCGCCACGTGTGGCTTCAAAGCCAGCCAGAATCGCCATGTGCTGGCCGTAATTGCCATTGAACAGAACGACGCGGGTGACATCTGGGCGAAGGCGGAACTGGTCGGATAACATCGCCGCGGTGTTGTCGCGGCTGCCATCGTTGACGAAGACAATTTCATAGCTGATGCCGCGCGCCGCCAGCGTATCGAGAGCGGGATAAAGGCGGCTGAACAACTTGGCGAGGCCTGCTTCCTCGTTGTAAACAGGAATGACCACTGATAGTTCGGGTTTCATCATAAGGCGTGCCAGATTCAAAGAAGGCGGGATTTTACCGCAGACACAACGCGTTCGACATCGGCTTTCGTCATGGCAGGGAACAATGGCAAGGTCACGATCTGACTACCGATACGTTCTGCAATCGGAAACATGCCTTCTTTGAAGCCACGGGCGCGATACATGGTGAATAAATGAATCGGACGATAGTGGTAGCCGAGGCCAATCTTCACATCCAGCATTTGCTGCATGAAGACCGCGCGGTTTACACGTTCTGGCAGCACAATATGGAACATGTGCCAGTTGGAGTTGGTGAAATCTGCGACCGGCAATTCGGCGCCCGTTTGTGCTTCAAAATCAGGGCCGAACTGTTCAAAATAATATTGCGCGAGTTCTTTACGCTTGGCATTGAATTCCGCCAGATGCTTCATCTGACCGAGGCCAATGGCTCCAGCGATGTCGGTCATGTTGAATTTTCCGCCCAACAAATCAACGTCAATCCCATCAATGCCGCTGCGGGTCACGCCTTGCAAACGATATTTTTCGGCGAGGCGTGCTTCTTCTGCGTTGTTCAAGACCAGGCAGCCACCTTCGCCGGTCATGATGTTCTTGTTGACCTGAAAGCTGAACGACACGAAATCGCCAAACGAACCTATGCGTTTCCCTTTCCAGGTCGAGCCTATGGCCTGCGCCGCGTCTTCAACGACGCGCAAATGATATTTGTCGGCAAGTTCATAGAGCTTATCCATGTCGCAAGGCAAGCCGCACATATGCACGGGAATAATCGCTTTGGTGCGTGGCGTGATCGCAGCCTCAACCCGGTTCAGATCGATGTTATGCGTTTTCGGATCGATATCGACAAACACTGGCGTCGCACCAGTTTCAATAATCACGCTGGCCGTGGCGACCCATGAATTTGGCGTCGTGATCACCTCATCACCAGCGCCGATACCGGCGATGCGCAGAGCGATTTCCATGGTGCAGGTGCCGGAGTTAAAAGTACGTACCGGACGACCGCCAAAGTATTCAGATAACTGTGCTTCCAAGGCCTGCACTTTAGGCCCGCTGGCGAGCCAGCCGGAGCGCAATAC
This sequence comes from Cognatundibacterium aquatile, assembly GCF_014699135.1. Classification (GTDB taxonomy): domain Bacteria; phylum Pseudomonadota; class Gammaproteobacteria; order Burkholderiales; family Burkholderiaceae_D; genus Undibacterium; species Undibacterium aquatile. The sequence goes on along the minus strand of NZ_JACOFT010000002.1, from coordinate 439,779 downwards.
TTCCGTGACAGCCGCAATGGTTTCTTCATCTATGCTGGGTTTGGTGAAGGGCAAAAATGCTAAAGAGTCGCTCATATTGATCCTTTAATTGCGTCTGAGACGCGTATGTACTGCATGTTTGGTGCGTATTGATGCTGTATCAGTCTAATTATACTGGGTGGAGTATATCCGGATGCCGCTTTGTTTTCGCCGACAATCAGGCGATTTTTGCGCATACTCCCCCTAAATTCCATTAATTATCGCTTCAAATCAGCTCTTCATTAATAAAGCAACGCCAATGATGATGATGCCGATTGCCAGCATGCGTTGTAAGCTCATGACTTCGCCCAGGAAATACCAGGCGCCGATCGCATTGACGATATAACCGATTGACAGCAGGGGGTAGGCAATCGTTACCGGAATGCGCGACAAGCCAATAATCCACACAACGACAGACAAGCCATAACACGCGAGGCCACCAATAATCGGCCATTGGGTTGCGATCTGTACGCCGATATGAAACCAGTTGCTGGCATTGACGTGGATTTCGCCGATTGCATTCGTGCCTTTTTTCAGCAGCAGTTGCGCTAACGCGTTCAACAGGATGCCGGTAATGATGAAACCGAAAGTATTGATATTCATTATGGTTCTTGTGTTTTTTATTCTTTAAGGGTGAGTCGTCGCGATAATCACGCGGCGCGGATCTTCGCCAATCACGCGCATCGGCAGGTTTTGCTGCTGAAATTCCTTGTAGATATCCGTGCGGACAATCGCAACAGCCGCTTCACCGCGCTGATTATGGGCACGCCAGCGCGCAACGAAATCAGCGCGATCAGGTATCCATAATTCGGGTTGCTGCTTGAGGCCGAATTCCATTTCATCCGGAAATTCTACCAGTGTCAGCGTGCGTTCCAGATAAAACGGCAGCGCCTGCTCATAACGCCCAACTGCATACAATGGCGTATCCAGTTTCGTTAGTTCGGCTTTCATCGCCGGAATATGCGCCGAGCCAGCGATGTATTTCCCCCAAGGATCGTGACCGAGGAAGGCGACTTGCCCGGCGATAAATCCGGCACTCGCCAGCAGAATAAGCGCCCAGTCTTTGCCCGCTGCGCCTTTGCCTGCAACATACCATGCTGTAAGACCGCCAAGCAGCGTCATGCCCGCAGCCACGTACAGCCACGCGGCATAGCCCTGATACAGAGGAATTTCAAATGCATTCGAGCCAAGTCCCGCCGCTTTATTTACGAAGAGCAGACCCGTCAGCCCTAACAGCGCGAACAGGATGGCAGCGATTTTTAAGGCGCGCGCCTGACATTGATCGACGTAGAAGGCTATCAGCAAGGCCAGCGCCGGGAAAATCGGCAGAATATAGCCTGGCAATTTAGAGCCGGAAATGCTGAAAAAGAAAAAGAAAAACACTGCCCAGACCAACAGCAATTTACGCGGTTGAAAACCATGAGATTGCTCTTTCACGCCTGTCCATAATCCCTGCAATAACACGCCCAGCCAGGGCACGATACCCAGCAACAGGAAAGGAAAAAAGTAATACCAGGCACCGCCACGGTTGTGCACGCCACTGGTGAAGCGTTGAAAATGTTCGTGAATGAAAAAGAAGTGCGGATGTTCTGGATTTTTCAACGCAATTAAAATGAACCAGGGCGCAGTAATCGCAAAAAACAGAATCAAACCTTTGCCCATATGCAGGCGTGCCCATAATGCCCAGTTGCGGGTCAACAGGGTATAGATCACCAGCACGGCGCCAGGTAACACGAAACCAATCAAGCCTTTCGACATCGTTGCCAATGCCATTCCAGCCCAGCACACCAGCATCGCGTTGCGGCGTTCAGTGTCGCTGACGCCATCGCGTTGCCCGACTAATAGTCCGCACATACAGAGCACCATCATGCCGGATAAGCCCATGTCCAGCGAGTTGACGTGACCCATGCCTGCCCAGTAAAAGCTGGAACCCAGTACCAGTGCGGCGATAATGCCGACACGACGGCTGAATAATTTATTTCCCGTGTAAGCGACAGACGCAACTCCGATCAGACCGCACAGCCCGGTCCATAAACGTGCCTGCCAGTCACCGAGACCAAACACGGCAAAGGTCAGGGCATTCATCCAGTTTTGCAGCGGTGGCTTCTCGAAATACTTGATGCCGTTCAGGCGCAAAGTGATCCAGTCACCGGTTGCCAGCATTTCTCGCCCCATTTCGGCGTAACGGCCTTCATCGGTGGGCACCAGAGTTCTGGCGCCCAGCATATAAAACCAGACAATCAGGAAACCGATTGCTAATGCCCACAACGTGCGCGGTGAGTCGAATGGTGATTGTGCGTTCTGCTCTTGATTTTGCAAATTCATGTGTTCTCCATCACCAGTGCCAGCGCGACTTTGCGGCCTTCCGCCATCAGAATGTTATAGGTGCGGCAGGCCGCCTGATTGTCCATACATTCAACACCGATGCGTTTTGCTGTCAGTGCTGCAATCAGGCGTGGATGGATGAAGCGTTGTTTGTTGCCCGTGCCTAAAATCACGACGTCGGGTTTGGTCGCATCGATTTGCGCAAAATCATCAGCGCTCAGGGCATCAAAGCTGCTGACCGGCCAGACGACAGGCTTTGCTTCGGGTAAAACAATCAGGCTATGCCGATACGGAATCGCGTTGATTTCAACGCTGTCTTGTTCGTAACCTGTGATGGTTTGATATTGTTGTGTCGGTGTGGAATGCAGCTTCATCTTTTCGTTCTGTCTTTGAGGTAAGCCATGTGAGTGCGGCATTGTAACTTTTTTTAACAGAGAGTTCTTTGCTTTCACCTCGCTTGCGCCATCCTTCCTGCGCGTCAAAATCCCTCGTCTGAAAATATCTTGCGGAAAACTTGCACCATCATGAATCACTATTGTGGTAAAGCCGCATTTTTTACGATCTTTAAAGAAAATCTCAGACGCCAATGAATGCGATGTTGCTGTTTTCTGTTACGCTCATTTTGAAGTTTTGTTGTTTTTATATTATCCGAAATCAGAATCATCTTTCACGGAGGAAGTAATGTGGAATATTTCGATACGCGCGCGTCTTAATTTTGCGATGTACGGACTTGGCACCTTATTACTGTACTGCTGATTGCTATTGGCGGATTTATGGGAGTGAGGAAGTCAAATCAGTCATTGCAAACGGTCTACGACGACAGACTGGTGGCAGTTGGTCAGCTCGATATCGTGATCCGAGCCATTCTTCGCAATCAGATCGAACTGGCCAGCGCCTTATCCGTTCCGCCAGAAGCAATCCCATCTTATCTTGATGAAGTCAAAAAAAATAAGGCAATAGCGGACAAAGAGTGGGCTGATTACATGGCGACGTATCTGACGCCGGAAGAAAAATTGCTGGCTGATCAGTTTGTGCAAAGTCGTTCGCGGTTTCTGGAAAAGGGACTGGTGCCGACGGTGAAAGCCTTGCAGGACAAAGATCAGAAAACTGCAGCCGAATTATTCCAAGGGGCCGTAAGGACTGAATTTGAATCGGTCAAAAAAAATATGGATGCGCTTTTGGCATTGCAACTGAGAGTGGGAAAAGAAGAATATCTGGACAGTCAGGCGAATTATCAGCGTTTTATCTGGGTGGCAGGATGTATTGTGACGCTGGGGCTGCTGGTCGCCATTGGTATGCGTTTCTGGTTGGTGCGTTCGATTTCCGAGCCGTTGAACCGCGCTGTAGATTTTGCGGATGCGATAGCGGCTGGGGATCTGACGCGTCAGATCCGGATTGATTCGCACGATGAAATCGGCGGATTGCTGCTCGCATTACAAAAAATGAGCCATAACCTCCAGGAAATTGTGCGGAAGGTCAGGCACGGAACCGAAACGATTACTACAGCCTCGACGGAAATTGCCAACGGTAATTTAGACCTTTCCGCGCGAACTGAGGCGCAGGCAGGGTCGTTAGAGGAAACGTCCTCGTCTATGGAGGAACTCAACTCTACAACCAGACAAAACAGTGATAATGCGCGTCAGGCGAATACCCTTGCTGCGTCTGCCTCCTCCATCGCAACCAAGGGCGGGGAAGTGGTTTCCCGCGTGGTCGATACCATGGGTTTCATCAATGCGTCATCGCAGAAGATCGTCGATATCATTAGTGTCATTGACGGTATTGCTTTTCAGACGAATATCCTTGCGCTGAATGCCGCCGTCGAAGCGGCGCGCGCAGGTGAGCAGGGCAGGGGATTCGCAGTTGTGGCATCGGAAGTGCGCAATCTGGCGCAGCGATCTGCCGCAGCCGCCAAGGAAATTAAAACTCTGATTACCGATTCGGTTGGTAATGTTGAACAAGGTAACCGACTGGTCGCCGATGCGGGCAATACCATGCAAGAGGTGGTCAGCAGTGTTCGGCGGGTAACGGACATTATGAGTGAGATTACGGCCGCCAGTCGTGAGCAGGAAATCGGAATTGAGCAAATTAACGAGGCCTTAATTACGATGGATGGCGTGACTCAGCAGAATGCTGCGCTGGTGGAGCAGGCTGCGGCCGCGGCCAAATCGCTGCAAGATCAGGCCGAAGAACTGGAGCGGGTCGTCAGCGTATTCAAACTGCAGTATCAGCAGGAGGCAAGCATGGCTGGCGGGCGCGCTCCGCAGAACCGGAAGCTTACTTTACTCGCCGGCTGAATGATGCCGTGAATTTATCTGAATCGACTTAAAAAAACAGACCGGACATCCTATGTTGACCGGTCTGTTTTTTTTTCATTGTTTTCCTTCGCCGGGATTCCGCTCAGAAAAAACTCAGCAATCCCATTGACCTCAGTCATTCATCAGAACTCTTCCCATTGATCGGCATCCCCTTTCTTTGGTGGTGCCTGCGTTGTCAGCGTTTTCTTTGCCGGTGAAGTTTTTACGATGTTGCGTGCTGTCTGACGCGGTGGATTTGCCTTGCTGGCGGGGCGTACCAGTTTAGGTTTCGGTCTGGCTGTACTGCTGCTGATTGGCGTGGCAGTTTCATTTTTTAATTGAAAGATACTGACGGCACTCAGTAAATGCGCCGACTGTTCCTGCATCGCTGCGGCTGCTGCGGCTGCCTGCTCCACTAAGGCAGCATTTTGTTGGGTGACGTTGTCCATTTCAACGATCGCCAGATTCACCTGGGATATGCCTGCACTTTGCTCGGTGGTCGCTGCAGTAATTTCCGCAATAACATCGGTTACTTTACGTACGCTTTCGAGAATATCGTTCATCGTTTCCCCTGCCTGATCGACCAGCTGGCTACCGTGATTGACGCTATCTACAGAGTCATTGATCAGCGCTTTAATTTCTTTTGCTGCTGTTGCGGAGCGTTGTGCGAGGTTACGAACTTCCGATGCAACAACCGCAAAGCCGCGTCCTTGCTCACCGGCGCGTGCTGCCTCGACGGCAGCATTTAACGCCAGAATGTTCGTCTGGAATGCAATGCTGTCAATCACGCCGATGATGTCAACAATTTTTTGTGATGAGGCATTGATGACGCCCATCGTGGAAACAACTTCTGCGACAACAACACCGCCTTTCTTCGCCACATCTGACGCACTCAGAACGAGTTGATTTGCCTGCCGTGCGTTATCGGCATTGTGCTGGACGGTGCTGGTCAGTTCCTCCATTGATGACGCAGTTTCTTCGAGCGAGCTGGCTTGTGATTCGGTTCGGGATGATAAATCCATATTTCCTGAGGCGATCTCGGTAGACGCGCTGGAAATCGCTTCTGTCCCGGTACGTACATCACCGATAATTTTTGCGATACTGTCACGCATCGCCTGTATCGAGTACAGCAGGCTGGACTGGTCGTTGGCTTTCAGTTGTATATCTGCCGTCAGATCACCTTCTGCAATTTGTCGGGTGATTTCTGCGGCATAAGCTGGTTCACCACCGAGTTGCGACAACAATCCTTTTGCGATCAGTAATGAAATAAGTAATAAGATGCCAGTGAGTATTGCAGCTCCGACCGAGGACGAAAGCAGTCTTTCATAAAATGTGGCATTAACGGAATCGATATAAACACCCGAGCCTATGACCCAGCCCCAGGGCTTAAAACCTTTGACAAACGAGACTTTTTCTACCGGTGCCTCGCTGCCGGGTTTCGGCCACATATAGAAAACAAATCCTTCTCCATGGTCTTTTACCGTTTGTACCATCTCTGCAAACAGATGTTTTCCGGTCGGATCTTTATTTTCCGATAAATCTGCACCGTCAAGCGCTGGTTTGATCGGATGCATGACCATGTGAGTATTCATGTCATTGATCCAGAAATACTCATCCGCCCCATACCGCAATGCCCGTACAGCATCTTTCGCTGCTTGTTTGGCATCGGCTTCCGACATTTTGTTTTTGCTGGACAGATCGTAGTAATGCGCGACGAGTTTTTCAACGGTTTCTACCGTTTGCCTGACATTGCTTTCACGCTCATGCAGAAGCATGGCTTTTTCGGAAAAAAGAAACAGTCCTGTTAAGACAATAATGCCTAACACCGCACTGACAATAATGATGCGTAGCTGTCGGGCAATGCTCAGCCTCTGAATAACTGATAGTAGTGACATTGTGTCTCCAATCAAAAAGTTTTAGTTGCTTTAGCACATCTTTGCCGATTTTGATACTACTCCGCTTTTGTAAAATGGAATAAATAATTAACAATCTGTGGCAATTCACATTTAATTTCGAATATTCCACTGTTATTAATCTTGGATTGATGTGAAAAACATCAATTCTTTGCATGAAATCACGGTTGTGAGATGGTTTTTTCGAAAACGAATTGATCAAACAGGACGCACTGTGCAAAAATGTTCCGTTTCGCAATGCAGCAAAAAAAGATGCCGTTTGAATGTCGTTTGACTTTGCTGGCTTGCATGCTTATCGATTAAGGATATTTTTCAGTGCGCCCGATACAGAAATCACAAAAGTTAGCGAACGTTTGTTATGACATCCGTGGACCGGTGCTGGAAAAAGCCAAGCAGATGGAAGACGAAGGGCACAAGATCATCAAGCTCAACATTGGCAATCTGGCTGTGTTTAATTTTGATCCGCCGGATGAAATTGTGCAGGATATGATCCGCAATATGCACAATGCTGCGGGCTATACCGATTCCAAAGGTATGTTCGCGCCGCGTAAATCCATCATGCACTACACGCAGGAAAAATTTATTCGCGGCGTGACGATAGAGGATGTTTACATCGGCAATGGTGCATCCGAACTGATCGTGATGGGCATGAATGCTCTGCTCAATAGCGGTGATGAAGTGCTGGTGCCGGCACCGGATTATCCTCTATGGACTGCGGCTGTGAGTTTATCCGGCGGCAATCCTGTGCATTATGTCTGCGATGAAAGTGCCGACTGGATGCCGGATATCGACGACATCAAGAGCAAGATTACACCGAATACGAAAGCGATCGTCGTCATCAATCCGAATAATCCTACCGGTGCCTTGTATCCGGTCGAAATTTTGCAACAAATCGTCGAAGTCGCCCGCCAGCATCAGTTAATCGTGTTTGCCGATGAAATTTACGACAAGACTTTATACGACGAAGCCGAGCATGTTTCGATTGCTTCGTTAGCGGATGACGTGTTGTTCCTGACGCTCAACGGCCTCTCTAAAAACTATCGTTCTTGCGGCTACCGTGCTGGCTGGATGGTGGTTTCCGGTGAAAAGCGTCATGCTAAGGATTATATTGAAGGCCTGAATATGCTGGCCTCGATGCGCTTGTGTGCGAATGCGCCGGGACAGTTTGCAATTCAGACGGCGCTGGGTGGTTATCAAAGCATTAAAGATCTGGTCGGCCCTGGCGGTCGTTTATTGCGCCAGCGCGATCTTGCGCACAAGTTGCTGACGGCGATCCCCGGAGTCAGCTGTGTGAAGCCAAAAGCAGCGCTGTATATGTTTCCGAAACTGGACCCCGAGATTTATCCGATCCGGGATGACCAGGAGTTCATACATGAGCTGCTGACCGAGCAGCGTGTATTGTTGGTGCAGGGAACAGGTTTTAACTGGATCAAACCTGACCACTTCCGGGTGGTATTCTTGCCAAACGCGGATGATCTGACTGAAGCATTCGGACGTATCGATTATTTCCTTGAGGGATATCGTAAGCGTCACGGTACTAATTAATTCCAATTTACTGTTTAAAAATCATATGAAACCCATCAAAGTAGGTCTGTTAGGTATAGGCACTGTCGGTTCCGGCACTTTCAACGTCTTGAAGCGTAATCAGGAAGAAATTACGCGTCGCGCTGGCCGTTCAATTGAAATTGCGATGGTGGCAGATCTGAACATTGAGCGGGCACGTGAACTCACGAATGGTGAAGTGGAAGTCGTCAACGATGCCAATCTGGTCGTGAATAATCCGGATATCGATATCGTGATTGAGCTGATAGGCGGTTACGGCATCGCCAAAGACCTGGTGTTGAAAGCGATTGCGAATGGCAAGCACGTTGTGACTGCAAACAAGGCATTGCTGGCAACGCATGGCAATGAGATTTTTAAAGCGGCACAGGAAAAAGGCGTGATGGTTGCTTTTGAAGCGGCTGTCGCCGGTGGTATTCCTATCATCAAAGCCTTGCGTGAAGGCCTGACGGCCAATCGTATTCAATGGATCGCTGGCATCATCAATGGCACCACCAATTTCATTTTGTCGGAAATGCGTGACAAAGGGCTGGACTTCAATACTGTGCTGAAGCAGGCACAGGCATTGGGCTACGCGGAAGCGGATCCGACCTTTGATATCGAAGGTGTGGATGCGGCGCATAAAGCGACCATCATGGCATCGATTGCGTATGGCATTCCTATGCAATTCGATAAAGCCTATGTCGAAGGCATCACCAAGCTGGAAGCCAGCGACATCCGTTATGCCGAAGACCTTGGCTATCGCATCAAATTGCTGGGCATTACCAAACGTACGCCGGAAGGTATAGAGTTGCGCGTGCATCCGACGCTGATTCCTGAAAAACGTCTGATTGCGAACGTGGAAGGGGCGATGAATGCCGTGCTGGTGCAAGGCGATGCCGTTGGTGCGACGCTGTATTATGGTAAAGGTGCAGGCGCTGAACCAACTGCTTCTGCTGTGATTGCCGATCTGGTCGATATAACACGTCTTGCTACCGCAGACCCTGAACATCGCGTGCCGCATCTGGCTTTCCAACCGGCCGCGATCAGCGATCTGCCGATTTTGCCGATGTCAGAAATCGTCACCAGCTACTATCTGCGCATGCATGTCGAAGACAAGCCCGGTGTGTTGGCAGATGTGACCCGCATTCTGGCTGATCTGTCGATTTCTATCGATGCGATGCTGCAGAAAGAGCCGGGCGAGGGTGAAACCCGCACCGACATCATCATCCTGACGCATCAGACTAAAGAGAAAAACATCATCGCCGCGATAGAAAAAATCGAAGCACTGGCGACCGTGACAGGTTCTGTCATTAAGCTGCGTCTGGAAGAGTTGAGTTAAGTTACCCGGCAGCAGACTCTTGATGATCGTCGTTAAGAAATAGATGTCATCGAAGGTGTCGTAGTGTCGTACAGAAAAAGCGTGTTCATGAAATAATGAGCGCGCTTTTTTTTCGTCGGTCTGATCCTTGATCCGATGCGGACGCATAGACGATGAACTCAAACAGAAAGAGACGTGCAGGTGAAAGCTTTTTCGCTCCCCAGATTGCTGGCGTATGGCTTGTTTGGCTTTCCACTGGCCTTGCTGGCTTTGCCGATTTACGTCTACGTGCCACAGTTTTATGCCGAGCGCTTCGGCATGTCGCTGAGTCTGATTGGCTCTGCACTCTTGGTCTCGCGTGTGCTCGATGCTTTTTTTGATCCGTTGCTTGGCGCCTGGATAGACAAGCGCCCGGCAAACCAGGGATACGGACGCTTTATTCTTTATTCTCTGCCACTACTGATTCCCGGTTTTTATGCGTTGTTTCATCCGCCAGCGGCGACGATGGTGACGCCAATGCTCTGGTTTTTCTGTGCCTTGCTGATGGTGTATGCCGGATTCAGTCTCGCCAGTATCGCCTTTCAAAGCTGGGGCGCCGCGCTGACCCAATTGCCCGGTGAGCGTCTGCGCCTGACTGCGACACGTGAATTATGCGGCGTCGCCGGTGTCGTCACTGCTGCGTTGTTATCGCAATTCGCTGATATTTCGTGGCTGTCTGCGGTGCTGATCTGTAGCTTGCTGATCGCCACCTTTTTGTTGTTGCGTTTTACCCCTGATATGGTCAATCGTTATCAGGATCAGCAAAGTAGCCTGCGTTGGCGTCATTTGTTCTCGAATCAGTATTTCCGTTCATTATTTCTGGTCTTTGTACTCAATGGTATTGCAGCAGCGATCCCAGCCACCTTGTTTTTATTTTTCGCTAAAGACCGGTTGCAACTGGCAGCGCATTCCGGTGTGTTGTTGCTGCTGTATTTTGTCGCTGCCGCGATGTCACTGCCGTTGTGGGTCAGAATTGCGCAGCGCATCCACGAGAGTCGCGCATGGTTGCTGGCGATGTTGTTATCGGTGCTGAGTTTTATCTGGGCTTACAGTCTGCAAGCGGGCGATCTGACTGCCTTCGCGGTGATTTGCGTGTTATCCGGTCTGTGTCTTGGTGCTGACCTCGCTCTGCCGCCCGCCTTGCTGTCGGGCGTGATACGCCAGGCAGGGCATAGCGAGCACTATGAGGGGAGCTATTTCGGCGCGTGGAACTGGGCCAATAAAATGAACCTCGCACTCGCCGCAGGTTTGTCGCTACCTCTGCTCGACTATCTGGGTTACACACCTGGCATCAGCTCCGGCAGCGGATTGCAGGCGCTGTCATTCGCCTACACAGTCTTACCCTGCGTGCTGAAATGTCTGGCTGCTTTAGTGTTGTGGCGAGCGCCGTTGCGTAAGGTTTGACGCATCTACTTTTTACGATTGCGGTAACGTCAACGCAGAATTTTTTCGTGGAATTCTGCCGGGTAATCCTGATGCATTTTCACCAGCGTCGAGACGCGGGTGCCGTAGTTGGGTGAGACGATGCAGGGCGCGGAGAGCAGGCGTTCCATTTCAAACGAGACGCCGGTATCCGGCAAGCGGCAATCGGGGGCAGGATTGGTATTGGCGAGCATTTCAAAGAAGGCGTCTTCGGGGGCAAGCTGGCAAAGCAGGCTGCAGAATTCTGCTTTGGTCTTGATCACTTTGTGCCAGCAGGTGTCCAGCGCCGCATTGGAAATGCCGTAAATACCCGGCGCCAGCGGCAGGCCGTTACGCGGATCATCGGTGTGGCGGTTAGAAAACCAGATCAGGTCTTGCGTGTCACCGACGAGCAGGTTAAAGCCATTGTAGTGATCAACTTTGCCGCGCAATTGGGCGACGTAGTCCTGCGCAGACATGTCATTTTGCAGATAATCAGAAACCAGACCGCCACGTGAAGGTGCATCGTCACGTTTTTCGGAAGGCGCCCGGACGTTGGTGATGGCGGCAAATTTTCTGGCTGGCGCATCGGCTTGTGGGCTTTGTATTCCCAGCCAGGTGCCGCCGGATTGCAGATCGCGCCCTGCATAAATCTGCGGATGGTCTTGCCACCAGCCTGCGGGCGCCGCCGGGCGGTCATAGAATTCATCGCGATTGGCTGCGACCAGCAGCGGCGTGGCGGGGAGTAACTTCCATGCAAAAACGATCAGGCACATACATCTACATCCAAAAAATATTCAGTACGACGTTCACTGTACTGCAATTCAGCTAAGCCCGTTTGCTGCACCAGTTTTTCCAGCAGCGCGGAAAAATCACCGGGCACATTCGCGTACACCTCCATCCAGGTGTGCAGATCATTCGCAGATTCAGGGCGTCGTTGCAGTTTTCCCCTGATTCCCAATCGCGCCAGTACGAGTTGTTGCAGGGATTTTTCTGCCGCGATCACTTTTTCCTCCAGCGCGGTTCCGGCTTTGAAATAAATATAACAATCCATCGTGTGTTTTAAGGAAAAAGGGGGAGTATCTGCCAATTTACCGCTAATGTCCGCATAGAATAAGGGCTGTAAAAAATACTCCGGGGAGTATATTTTTGCCCTGAAATCACTTTTCTGAGCTTGTTTTGCGCTTATTTTGTGCGGACGAGGTCTGGATAAACGGTAGATTTAACGCGTGATATCGGTAATCTCGTAGGGTAATGGCAAGAGTTGTGCCAGCGGGCCGTCTATGCTGCCGCAACGGATCATGCCGCTTTCCTGATCTGCCAGCGTCATTTCGATTAAGGCCAGAGTGTTGTTCTCATTGATTTGTTCGGCATTCACGATCACGCCGCAGGGCTGTTTGTTTTCGCCAGCATTGGTATCGTCGCCATCGCTGACATTAAAAACATCCATGCCGTCGGTCAGCCCACCAGACGGAATCTGCGCCAGCGTCATGCGGCGTTTGAGTTTGCCCAGGTACTGGCTACGGGCAACGATCTCCTGACCCGGATAGCAGCCTTTTTTGAAATTCACACCGCCCACCAGTTCAAAGTTAATCATTTGCGGCACAAATTTTTCCTGCGTAAGTTGATTTATGTGCGCGATGCCTGCCTGAATCTCACTCAGATTCCAGTCGGCCGTATTGGTCGGCTGTAATTGTGAGCTGAGTGAGACCCAAGCTGCTGCGGCTTTGTCTGCAGGGCACAGCCATTGATAACGCGCGACATTCAGCACATCGGCACAACGGATCAGCGTCCCGGATTCATTGCTGACATGCGCGTTGGTCGCCGGTAAATCGGCAAACCAGTTTGTTAAGACCGATGCGGCCTGCGCGCCACCGAGTGCGAAACTGACATACTGCTCGCTGACATCGTTGAGTTTTACCTTGGCGCGCAGAACAAACATGCCCAATCGTTTTTGTACCGGTGCCTGTATAGATTTGGACAGTTGTAAAACGATCGCTGCATCGGTCTTCCAATACACAAAGCTGGCCAGCATCCGCCCCTTTGCTGTGCAATACGCGGCACGGCGAACTTCACTCGCGGACAAATGTTCTACGTCATTGCTTAGCTGGTTGTGTAAGAAACTAGCGGCATCGTCACCGTCGGCTCGAATCAGGCCGGTATCCGGCAGCAGTGTCACGAAGCCCTCTTGAAATGCTGCCTTGTTCCAGACCGATACTTGTCCGCTGAGTTTGCCATCGTTGATCTGTAGATGCTGTTGCTCTGTAAATTCTTGCCACATGATTAGATTTGCTTTCTGCTGAACTGAATGAAAACCGGCGGCATCTGCGCTGTCTGTGCGCGTTGCCTGCTGACGGTATTTTTGATGAATTATAGTAGCCTCAGCAAATCTTGGTGCAGCAGGCGCGTTTTTTGCTGCCCGACAACGGCAGGATCAGAGAATAGCGTAGCGACTTGCGTTACACTACGCGCCTCAGATTTAATTGGCATATGATTTCCGCCATCTTTTTTTCGCCATCGTTCCGCTATCAACCCACGCGCTTGTATGAGACTGATCAAAACTCTTTTTCTGTTGTGTCTATTGTCAGGCGCCGCTGCAATTGCAGGCTTTATTTACTGGACTGAGCAACCGATAGCAATGACGTCGGCATCCGTCGAATTTACGATCAAACCCGGTAGCGGCGTTCGCAGCGCGACGAAACAGATACAGGAAGCGGGCATTCCATTGCCGCCGTTTGCATTTGAAATGCTGGCACGCGTGACGGATAAGGCGAATAAGCTGAAGGCAGGTTCTTACGAACTGTTGCCAGGGAAAACCCCGGTTGAATTGCTGGATAAAATCGTCAACGGTGATTTTTCACAAGGTTCGGTCGCGATTATCGAAGGCTGGACCTTTGCACAAATGCGCAAGGTCATTGATGCGAGCACGGCATTGAGACACGATACCAAAGGGCTGACGGATGCAGAGTTGATGAAGAAAATCGGTGCTGAATTTAATGCAGGCGAGGGCATGTTTTTTCCGGATACTTATTTATTCGCCAAAGGCAGCAGCGATATACAGCTCTATCAGCAGGCGTATGCAAGTCAGCTAAAGCGTTTGAATGATGCATGGGAAGCGCGTGCCGCGAATCTGCCTTATCAATCGAAATATGAAGCGCTGATCATGGCATCTATCATCGAAAAGGAAACCGGTCAGCCGTCGGAGCGCGCACAGATTGCTTCGGTATTTGTGAATCGCCTGAAAACCGGCATGTTGTTGCAGACCGATCCAACGGTGATTTACGGGATGGGTGAAAAATATCAGGGGAAGATTTATAAGCGTGATTTGCTCACAGATACGCCGTACAACACCTACACCCGTGCCGGTTTGCCGCCGACGCCGATTGCCTTGCCGGGATTGGCATCGATTACGGCAGCCTTGAATCCGGCGCGCAGCGATGCTTTATACTTCGTGGCACGCGGTGATGGCACCAGTCACTTTTCAGAAAACCTGAGTGAACATAATCGCGCAGTGAATAAGTATCAACGCTAGAACTGTGACAGTAGCACAGTAAATAACGACGCTAATGAATGTCTGTCATCGCGGATAGTAATTACAAATACCAATAAAAAGAAAAAATGAAAGCAACTGGAAAATTTATAACGTTTGAAGGCATCGATGGTGCTGGTAAATCGACGCATATTGTGTATGTCGCCGAGCGACTCAGACAGGCACTGTCGTCACGCGGTGTCGAGGTCATCAGCTCACGTGAGCCTGGTGGGACGCCTTTAGGCGAAACCTTGCGCGAGGTATTGTTGCAACAAAAAATGCATCTTGAAACAGAAGCGCTGCTGATGTTTGCAGTACGACGCGAACACATCGCACAAGTCATCCAGCCTGCGCTGGAACGCGGCGACTGGGTTATTTCAGACCGTTTCACCGATGCGAGTTTTGCGTATCAGGGCGGCGGCCGTCATTTGTCGCTCGATAAGCTGAATGCGCTCGAACAATGGGTGCATCCGGATTTGCAACCCGATCTGACCTTGTTGTTTGATGTGCCACTGGCGGTGGCGCGCGCACGTCTGGATGCGACCCGCGAACTGGATAAGTTTGAACAGGAAAAAGCGGATTTTTTTGCCGACACCCGCAATGAATATTTGCGCCGTGCGGCAGAATTTCCGCAGCGTTTCCGTATTATTGATTCCGCCCAAAGTATCGCTGCTATTCGTGATGAACTCGACGGCATCATTGATGCGCTGTTATTGTCTGCAACAGAACAGAATCAAGTAAATCAGATTCATCAAGTAAAAACGGGTAACGCCTGATATGACCAATCCGCTTTTCAGTTGGCAAACATCTGCGTGGGACTATCTGCAATCATTGCAAGGTCGCATGCCGCATGCATTTTTGTTGCATGGGCCTGAAGGCATAGGAAAAACGGTCTTTGCTGAGCACATGGCAAAGTCTTTGTTGTGTGAGCAGCCGGATGCTGCCGGACATGCGTGTGGTGCTTGCGGTTCCTGCGGCTGGTTCAGCCAATACAGTCACCCTGATTACCGGCGCGTCCGCCCAGAATTGCTGGATGAGGAAGAAGCATCTTCGGCTGACGCTGATAGCGAGCCCGCCGCAAAAACGAGCAAAGCGAGCAAAACGCCATCGAAAGAAATTGTGATCAATCAGATCCGGGCGCTGGCGGATTTCATGAACTTGTCCACGCACAGACAAGGGCGGCGCGTGATTGTGCTCTATCCGGCCGAGGCGCTGAATATTCCGGCGGCGAATGCCTTATTAAAATCGCTGGAAGAACCCGGCGTGGATACCGTATTTATTCTGGTTTCGAATAGCATTGATAAACTGTTGCCGACGATATTATCGCGTTGCCATAAACTACCGATGGGGATGCCGGAACGATCGGTTGCGCTCGCGTGGCTCAAGCAGCGCGGCGTGAGTGATGCCGATGTCTGGTTGGCACAGCAGGGCGGTGCGCCGCTAGCTGCACTGGCGATGGCCGAGTCAGATACGCGTACAGAGCTGGATGATTTCCTACGACAATTAGCGCGCCCCAGTGTCGATACCAGCCTGAAGTTGGCCGATAAAATGCAAAAAATGGAGATGCCGGTGACGGTTGCGTGGATGCAGCGTTGGCTTTACGATATATTTTCTTACAAACAAAGCGGGAGAATCCGGTATTATCCTCGCTATGAAAAAGAGGTAAAGGCGTTGGCTTCCGCTATATCCAATGAAGCATTACTGAGCTTGATCAAGAGCAGTAACGAACGTCAGGCAATCGCGACGCACCCTTTATCGCCGAAATTATTTTTAGAAGATATGTTGCTTGAGTATTCTGCACTCTTCGCATAACCGCAGCGAAAGTATGTCTATGTCAGATTTAGCATTAGAACCGATGCACAATGCACCGAATCGCCCGTCAGTATTATCTCTGGCGATTAAGGAAAAAGCCGCGTTATTTGCTGCTTACATGCCGTTTCTGAAGAACGGCGGTATTTTTGTTCCGACCAATAAGGCGTACCGTCTCGGTGATGAAATATACCTGATCCTGACTTTGCTCGATGATCCTGCAAAATACCCGATTGCAGGTAAGGTGGCGTGGGTGACACCGGCCGGTGCCGGCAATAATAAGTCTCAGGGTATAGGCGTTCACTTTCCCAGCGACGAAAGTGGAACAAGAATACGCTTGCGTATAGAAGATGCGCTTGGTGCCGCTATACGTTCTAATCGGCCTACACACACAATTTAGAGTATCATGCCGGATCATTTTTCATACAGAATCGCCAATTTTGACGATTTGCCAGCGATTGTCGCTATTTATAATTCGACGATCGCCTCCCGCCAGGTGACAGCCGATACGGAACCTGTGACAGTGGAATCGCGGCATCAATGGTTTTACGATCACGCGCCAGAGCGTCGGCCTTTATGGGTCAGTGAACAGGATGGTCAAATTACCGGTTGGTTGTCGTTTTCCAATTTCTATGGACGCCCCGCATATGCAGGAACCGCGGAATTATCGATTTACCTGCATGAAAATGCGCGCGGCAAAGGTCTGGGAAAGCACTTTTTAAGTCTGGCGATCGGGCACGCGCCGGCAATCAATGTCCATACCTTGTTGGGATTTATTTTTGGCCACAATACGCCTAGTCTGAAATTGTTTGAGAATTTCGGATTTGGAACCTGGGCTCACATGCCACGTGTTGCCACTCTGGATGGGATAGAGCGCGATCTGATTATTGTCGGCAAGCGTGTAGCCTGACATCCCTGTTCAACGGCTTGGTTATTATGGCAATCTGCGCAGGCAGGTTGCCTTTCATTTTTTATAGGAATTCAATTCATGCTCAGTTATCGTCACGGCTTTCATGCTGGCAATCATGCCGACGTACTTAAGCACCTGGTCTTAATTCAGTTGCTGCAATACATGAATCAGAAAGACGCAGCATATACATATATCGATACCCATTCCGGCGCAGGCTTGTATGCACTGGACAGTGGTTATGCCATGAAAAATGCTGAATATGAGACTGGTATTGCTCCTTTGTGGGATAAAAAGGATCTGCCGCCAGCGCTGGCAGAATATATGGCGCTCATCAAAGATCTGAATCCCAGTGGCAAAATGCGTTATTACCCGGGGTCACCATACTGCGCCGATAAGGTCATGCGTGAGCAAGACCGGCTGCGCTTATTCGAGTTACATCCGAGTGAAATCAAGATACTCAGTGAGAACTTCCGTAAGCTCGATGCGCACGCCGCCGAACAGGGGCGACGCCCAACGGTACGTGGTAAGCGGGTCATCATTTCCGATGGCGATGGCTTTGAAAGCATGAAGGCATTATTACCGCCACCATCACGTCGTGGATTAGTGCTGATTGATCCACCGTATGAGGTGAAAGACGATTATCGTCGCGTTAAAGTAGCTCTGGAAGATGCATTGAAACGCTTTCCGACAGGAACTTATGCCGTATGGTATCCGGCATTACAACGTCAGGAGTCGCGACAACTGCCGGAAAAATTGAAGCGACTGGCGTCAAAAGAATGGCTGAATGTGACTTTATCTATCAGTGGGCCATCGCCTGACGGATTTGGCTTGCATAGCAGCGGTATGTTTATTCTGAACCCGCCCTGGACCTTGATGGCAACCTTGAAAGAAACGATGCCGTATCTGGTTGCAGCATTAGGACGTGATAAAGATGCCCGTTTTGAACTGGAAAGTGGCGCACCGTTGACGGGCATGAGCGCAAAAGCATTGCGCCCTCAACGCGGATAACACAGAAATAATGAAAACTTGACGGTAGTTATTTGCATAGCAGTAATTATTCTTGCTTGTTTAATAAAAAGGGTAGCAGACATTGCGTGTCTGCTACCCTTTTTTTCATTATCAGGAGCAGCTTATTTTTTCCGTTTTTGCGCAGCGCAATATGCGGGAATGCGTTGCCAGAAAAGAGTTTGTAATAAATAGAGGAAATTCTCTAAGAGCATATGTTGCTATGCAAAAAAAATAGTGATTGACGGATTAGTACGGTCGTACAAAAATCAGCTAAGAATAAAATTTAGAAAATGCAGTTAAAAACGAAGTAAACAACTTAGTAGTTCATCAGAGGAGAACAAATGTCAGCGTACCCTAAGAGTCCGGTCATGGGCCAAATGATGCAAAAGCCTTTGCTTATCTCAAGCCTTATTGAGCATGCGGATCGGTATTTTGGACAAAGCGAGATCGTCTCTCGCCGCGTTGAAGGTGATATTCATCGCTACAACTATACTGAGTGCCATCGCCGCTCGAAAAAGCTGGCGAATGCTTTATCGAATTTTGGCGTCAAAATAGGTGACAGAATAGCGACGCTGGCATGGAATGGTTATCGCCATCTCGAAGCGTATTACGCCGTATCCGGCTCCGGAGCAGTGCTGCATACCATCAATCCACGTCTGCATCCCGAGCAAATCACTTACATCGTGAATCATGCCGAAGATCAGTATCTGATGTTTGACATCACGTTTTTACCGATAATCAAAGCGATTGCGCCGCATTGTCCTACGGTAAAAGGTTTCATCATGATGTGCGGGCGTGAACACATTCCCGAAGACAACGGGGTTCCGAATCTGTTGTGCTATGAAGAATTGATTGACGCGAATACAGATGATTTTGTCTGGCCATTATTTGACGAAAATTCGGCTTCCAGCCTGTGCTACACATCGGGTACAACAGGCCATCCTAAAGGTGCTTTGTATTCACATCGTTCTACTATTTTGCATTCGTATGCATCGGCAATGCCGGATGGACTGAATGTATCTGCAAGGGACTCTATCGTTCCTGTGGTTCCGATGTTTCATGTGAATGCGTGGGGCTTGCCGTATTCAGCACCATTAACCGGTGCGAAACTGGTTTTCCCCGGTCCGCACCTTGACGGTAAATCCTTGTATGAATTATTTGAGCAGGAAAAAGTGACTTTTTCTGCCGGTGTTCCGACGGTATGGTTAGGTTTGCTGAACTACGTGGAGCAAAATAAACTGACGTTCTCTACGTTCAGACGCACTGTTATTGGTGGCTCAGCCTGTCCTCCGGCGATGATGCACACGTTCCGCCACACCTATCACGTCGAGGTCGTGCACGCCTGGGGAATGACGGAAATGTCCCCGCTAGGAACGGCTTGTTCCTTGCTGACCAAACATATGGATCTGAGTGAGCCGGAAAAAGAAGCTGTGCTGACCAAACAAGGACATGTGTTGTACGGCGTTGATATGAAAATCGTCGGCGATGATGGCAAAGAGTTGCCTTGGGACGGTAAGACGTACGGCAATCTGTTGGTCAAAGGCCCGTGGATCATTAATTCGTATTATAAAAATGAAGGTGGCGAAGTGCTGGAGGATGGCTGGTTCCCGACTGGCGACGTGGCGACGATCGACGCCGATGGCTTTATGCAGATTACCGACCGCAGCAAAGACGTGATCAAATCCGGTGGCGAATGGATAGGTACGATAGATCTGGAAAACGTTGCAGTTTCTCATCCGGCGGTGATGCAGGCGGCGTGTATCGGTATTTTTCATCCTAAATGGGATGAACGTCCTTTACTGCTGGTGGTAAAAAAGGCAGGGGCAGAAGTAACGAAAGAAGAACTCTTACAATTCTTTGAAGGTAAGGTCGCGAAATGGTGGCTGCCGGATGACGTCGCATTTATCGATGCATTGCCATTGGGTGCAACCGGTAAAATTTTGAAAAACAAACTGAGAGAACAATTTAAGGAGCACAAACTACCGACAGCTTAAAAGTTCAGATTGCATTACTTTGGCTGCCTCTTACATAAAACATTCCAATGAGGCAGCCAGCGCAAGACAAGTCAGCAGGGTAAAAAATTTCCATTCCTAAAAAACGGAGAGAGACAAATGAAATTCCCATTACGCGCATCTTTCGTCGCAATTGCATTCGCTTTAACTTCACCAGTATCGATGGCAGAGAATATTAAAATAGCCTACATCGATCCTTTATCCGGCCCATTTGCACCGGTTGGCCAGAACATTCTGAATTCCTTCCAATATATCGCCGATAAGGCAAACGCTGAAAAATGGGCAGGCAATAATACTTTTGAAGTCGTTGGCTTTGACAATAAAGGCAGCCCACAAGAGTCACTGAATGTACTGAAAACAGCGATCGATAAAGGTTTCCGTTATATCACGCAAGGTAATGGTTCTGGCGTCGGTCTGGCATTACTGGATGCAGTCAATAAATACAATGAGCGCAATCCGGGTAAGGAAATCATTTACCTGAATCATGCCGCCGTCGATCCTGATATGACGAACAGTAAATGTAGCTATTGGCATTTCCGTTTCGATGCCAATTCCGACATGAAGATGGAAGCACTGACGACTTATATGGCAGCAGATAAGACTGTGAAGAAGGTCTATATCATCGGTCAGAATTATTCTTTCGGTCATCAGGTAACGCGGGCTGCGAAAGAGTATCTCGCACGCAAACGCTCTGACGTACAAATCGTCGGTGATGATCTTCATCCTATCGGACAGGTCAAAGATTTTTCCCCTTACATTGCCAAAATCAAAGCTTCCGGCGCGGATACCGTCATCACAGGAAACTGGGGCGCCGATCTGGCCTTGCTGATTAAGGCAGCCAAAGACGCCGATCTGAAAGCGAACTTTTATACCTACTACGGTTCGACCACAGGCGTGCCGACTGCAATGGGGGCGGCCGGTATCGATCACGTGAAATATGTGGGCTACTGGAATGTGAATAATGAGACCTACGCCGGTAAAGATATCGTCGAGGGATTTAAAGCCAAATATAAAGACGACTACTATTCCATGGCGACGTATTCCATCATTCAGGCAATGTCGCAAGCGGTAAAACAAGCAAAGAGTGCTGAGCCGGCGAAAATTGCTGCTGCACTTGAAGGTGCGACCTTTAAGAGCCTCAATGGTGAAGCGGTGATGCGTAAGGTTGACCATCAGTTGCAGCAACCTCTGTACATTGCGACCTGGGTAAAAACCAATGGTAAAGATGTGAAGTTCGATCAGGAAAATACAGGACTGGGCTGGAAAACAAATCAGAAAATTGATGCGTTTGTAGCTTCCCAGCCTTCGTCTTGTCAAATGAAGCGACCAGGTTAATTTTTTAATCTGAAAAGAGAGTCATGCCACAATTGACTCTCTTTTTTTGTCACAAAATAGTACGATCGTTCATAAGATGTCGCTGAAAGGGATGTTGCTGTGGAATTTACCCTTATTACTTTGTTGAATGGGATCAGTTATGGACTGCTGTTGTTCATGCTGTCATCTGGCCTGACACTGATTTTCAGCATGATGGGTGTGCTCAATTTTGCGCATGCCAGTTTTTATATGCTGGGTGCCTATTTTGCCTACATGCTGAGCTCCAAATTTGGATTCTGGACGGCTTTTTTTATCGCGCCTTTGCTGGTCGGCGTTCTCGGCGCCTTGGTTGAGCGTTACGGTTTGCGCTCTGTCCATAAATACGGGCACATTCCGGAACTGCTGTTTACGTTCGGATTGTCGTATGTGATCGTGGAAGTCGTGCAACTGATCTGGGGGCGATCCGTTGTTCCTTATGCGATTCCGGCCTCACTGGATGGGCCGCTGTTTACTCTCTACACCACAACTTTCCCGATTTATCGCGGCTTCATGATGCTGGTCGCCTTGCTCATGCTGCTGTTTATTTATCTGCTACTCACCAGAACCCGGATTGGTCTCGTGATTCAGGCGGCATTGACACATCCTGATGCGGTAGAGGCGCTGGGACATAATGTGCCGCGCGTTTTCATGCTGGTATTTGGTGGTGGTTGTGCGCTCGCAGGTCTGGCCGGCGTTGTCGGTGGTAACGCATTCGTTACCGAACCCGGCATGGCCGCGACGCTCGGCAGCATTATTTTCGTTGTCGTCGTCGTGGGCGGAATGGGATCGCTGGCGGGGGCGTTTGTCGCATCTTTACTGATCGGTGTGTTGCAGACATTTGCTGTTGCACTTGACCATTCGTTTGCCACCGTACTGGCTAAGTTTGGTGTGCTGATCAGCGCAAGTTCTCCTCTGTATTCTTTGCTGAGTCTGACGATTGCGCAGATCGCTCCAGTGATGCCGTATCTGTTACTGGTGTTGATTCTGATCTTCAGGCCGCGCGGTTTGCTTGGCACACGTGAGGGATAAAAATGACTACAACTTTAAAATATAAGCCCTTGAATCTGGGCCGCTGGCTGACCTGGAGTAGCTTTGCATTGATTCTGGTCGTCGCTCCGCTGATTTTTCATGAAGGTGCTGCCTTATCTCTGCTGTCGCAGATGGGGACGCTGATGATTTTCGGATTGTCTTTCAATATGCTGTTGGGACAGGGCGGTATGCTGTCATTTGGTCATGCAGTGTATTCCGGTCTGGGGGCATTTTTTGCAGTCCATGCGATGAATATGATCGCAGAAGGCAGTCTGCCGATTCCCGTCTCCATGATTCCGCTGGTAGGGGGGATTGCAGGAATGGGATTCGGAATTTTATTTGGCTACGTGACGACCAAAAAATCCGGCACTACTTTTTCCATGATCACGTTGGGGATGGTGGAACTGGTCTTTGCATGTTCGCTGATGTTCCCTAAGTTTTTCGGAGGTGAGGGCGGAATATCGACCAACCGGGTTATCGGACAGGCCTTCATGGGCATCACTTACGGGCCGCAAATTCAGGTCTATTATCTGATCGCATTCTGGTTGTTCGTCAGTGCAGTAGCGATGTTTGCTTTTACGCAGACCCCGCTGGGGCGCATGATTAATGCTGTCCGCGACAATCCTGAACGTGCTGAGTTCGTCGGTTACGACACACAATGGGTACGCTATCTGACCCTGATTCTGTCAGCATTTTTTGCCGGTATCTCTGGTGGTTTGTCTGCGATCAATTTTGAAATTGTGACGGCTGAAAACGTCAGTGCCATTCGTTCCGGTGCGGTATTGCTGTTCACCTTCATCGGCGGCATAGGCTTTTTCTTCGGCCCATTGATCGGAGCTATTCTCGGTGTGTTTTTAACGGTGATGCTGTCGGACTTCACAAAAGCATGGCAATTGTATCTGGGGGTATTTTTCATATTGATCGTGATGTACGCGCCCGGTGGTATTGCCAGCATCCTGATGATGAATTTGCGTCTGGTGAAGTTTTCAAAATTTGGCCGCGTCTGGCCAGTCTTGTGGAAACTGTTGGTTTCATCCTTGATCGGTATCGTCGGTCTGGTGCTGGCCATAGAGATGCTGTATCAACTTTCTCTCGAATCAACACAAAATCCTGTGATTTCCATTTTTGGTATGACATTCAATTCTGTTGGTGGCGGCTCGTGGGCCATTGCTTTACTGACGCTGGCGACAGGTGTTGCCGGGTTTGTCCTGTTTAAAGCACCTTTCCAAAAAGTATGGGGCGAGGTGAATACCGAAATAGAAGAAGCTATGCGGAGGGCGCAGGTATGAGTGGTTTTTCGCTGGAATTAAAAGACGTTCGGAAAAGTTTCGGCAGCGCTGAGATTATCCGTGGTGCCAATCTGCAGGTGCCGAAAGGGGAACGATTTGCCATTATCGGCCCTAACGGTGCCGGAAAATCAACCTTATTTAATCTGATTTCAGGACGATTCGGTATCAGTTCGGGTGACATTCTCCTGAACGGCAACAGCATCCGGAATCTGAAGCCATACGAGATTAATCGCAGTGGTTTGTCGCGTAGTTTTCAGATTACGAATATTTTCCACCGACTCACTGTCTTTGAAAATTTACGCTGTGCAGTTTTGTGGTCGCTGGGCTATAAATATTCGTTCTGGCAAAGGCTGAACGGCCTGAAAGATGCTCAGGAACGTGCAGAACATGTGCTGGAACAGATAGGCTTAAAACGGCGGCGTGATGTCACTGCTGGCTTGCTTACTTATGCAGAACAACGGGCGCTGGAGATCGGTATTACGATTGCTGGTGGTGCAGACGTGATTTTGCTGGATGAGCCAACTGCAGGCATGAGCCGCTCTGAATCTGATGCGGCGGTTGAACTGATACGCAAGGTCACGGAGGGTAAAACTTTATTGATGGTCGAGCATGATATGAGCGTCGTTTTCGGGCTGGCCGATAAAATTGCGGTGGTCGTCTATGGCGAGGTGATTGCCTGCGATACGCCACAAAATATACGCAATAATCAAAAAGTCAAAGACGCTTATCTTGGTGGTCACGCACCGACGGAGGAACACGCATGAGTGCGCTGCTTGAAATTAAAGATTTAAATGCGTTCTATGGTAAAAGCCATGTACTGCACGGCGTCGATCTGCATGTCAATGATAGCGAGATCGTCAGTTTGCTCGGACGTAACGGAGTAGGGCGGTCAACCACGGTCAAAGCAACGATGGGACAAGTTCATGCAACCGGATCTGTCTTATTCAAAGGCGAGCAGATGATAGGTCTGAAAGCCTTTCAGATCGCGCACAAAGGCCTGGGCTACGTGCCGGAAAATCGCGATATTTTCCCGACGCTGACGGTAGAGCAGAATTTACTGCTAGGCGAAAAATCGAACACCAAGACGAAACCGCGCTGGGAAATGGAAGATATGTACCAGATGTTTCCCCGCTTGCGCGAAAGGCGCAATACCCTGGCTGGTGTGATGTCTGGTGGCGAACAACAAATGCTGACCTTGTGCCGGACGCTGATGGGGGATCCTGATCTGATCATGATTGATGAACCAACTGAAGGTCTGGCGCCGAAGATCGTTGAACTGGTGGCTGAGTATTTGAAAGAGCTGAAAAACCGGGGAGTTTCGGTGTTGCTGGTCGAGCAAAAATTAGCGATTGCACTACAGATTTCGCAGCGGGTCTATGTCATGGGACATGGCAGTATCGTGTTTGAAGGTACGCCCGAAGATTTGCTTGCCAACGACAAAATCAGACAAGAATGGCTGGAGGTGTAATCGGTCTGTTGAATGGCGAAAAAAGAAAATCAATAAAAATAACACGACCGTACTATTTTTAAGTTATAGTCAAGTTTGTGTGTGTTTCGTTTGAATTCGCCCACCAGATTTGATTCATTTAGAAAAACCAATTCCATTCGTATTTCAACCTTAGGAAGAGACATGAGCGCAGAATACAAAGTTGACGGCAGCATTGCCGTTATTACCCTGAATAATCCACCGGTCAATGGTCTGGGACATGCGACCCGCCACGCGATCGTCGAAGGCATGAAGCAGGCGCAGAATAACGATGCGGTCAAAGCCATCATCATCACAGGTGCAGGCAAAGCATTTTCCGGCGGCGCAGACATCAAAGAATTTAATTCTCCCAAAGCATTTGCTGAGCCCAGCTTGCATACGGTGATCAGCGTGATTGAATCGTCTGATAAACCAGTGATCGCAGCAATACACAGCGTCGCCATGGGCGGCGGTTTGGAATTGGCTTTGGGTTGCCACTATCGTGTCGCCAGCCCTGGCGCACAGATTGCGTTGCCAGAAGTGAAGCTGGGCATTTTACCTGGCGCAGGCGGTACACAACGTTTGCCACGCGTCGTCGGGCTGGAACTGGCGTTGAATATGATTGTTTCGGGAACGCCGATCGCTTCAGAAAAACTCGCGAAAACAGCGCTGTTCAATGAACTTGCTGAAGGCGATCTGATGGCAGCAGCAACCGCATTTGCGCACAAAGTGGCGGATGTGCGTCCGCTGCCTAAAGTACGCGACATCAAAATCGATTACCCAAACTACGAAGCCTTCCTGCAATTTTCCCGCAATACCGTACGCGCAATGTCAGGCCCATTCCCTGCGCCATTGAAATGCGTCGAAGCCGTGGCCGCTGCGGTAACGAAAAAGTTCGATGACGGTATTAAATTTGAGCGCGATTTGTTCCTGGAACTGGTACAAACAACGGAATCTAAAGCGCTGCGTCACGCGTTCTTCGGTGAACGTGCAGCCAGCAAGTTGCCGGATGTGCCGGATGACACACCGACTCGTCCGGTGAAATCGGTCGCAGTGATCGGTGCCGGCACCATGGGTGGCGGTATTGCGATGAACTTTGCCAATGCCGGCATTCCTGTACAGATTCTCGAAATGAAACAGGAAGCGCTGGACAAAGGTTTGGCAACGATACGCAAAAATTACGAAAACACGCTGAAAAAAGGCAAGCTGACGCAAGAGAAATTTGAGCAACGCGTCGCTTTAATTACTGGCACTTTGTCCTATGAAGCGATCGCTCAGGCGGACATGGTCATCGAGGCCGTTTTTGAAGATATGGGCGTTAAAGAGCAAGTATTCAAAAAGCTCGATGAAGTTATGAAGCCGGGTGCGATTCTGGCGTCCAACACATCAACGCTTGATGTCGATAAAATTGCTGACTTCACCAAACGTCCGCAAGACGTGGTGGGCACGCATTTCTTCAGCCCGGCCAATGTCATGAAGTTATTGGAAATCGTGCGCGGTAAAAAAACGGCGAAAGATGTGCTGGCAACCGTACTGGCGATTTCTAAAAAAATCAAGAAAACAGGCGTGGTTTCTGGTGTGTGCGACGGCTTCATCGGTAATCGCATGATCGAGCAATACAGCCGTCAGGCAGGATTCTTACTGGAAGAAGGTTGCACGCCGGAACAAGTCGATAAAGCCGTTGAAAAACTCGGTTTTGCGATGGGACCTTTCCGCATGGGTGACTTAGCGGGGAACGACATCGGCTGGTATATCCGCAAGCGTCGTTACGTGGAAAAACCACACATCACCTATTCAAAAACAGCAGATTTGTTGTGTGAGTTGGGCCGCTTCGGTCAGAAAACCGGCGCCGGTTGGTATGACTACAAACCGGGCGATCGCAAGGCTTATCCATCTGCCGTGGTGAATGACATGATCGTCAAACATTCTGCCGATCTGGGCATAGAGCGTCGCAAAATTTCCGATCAGGAAATCGTTGAGCGCCTGATTTATTCGCTGGTGAATGAGGCGGCGTACATTCTTGAAGAAGGCATCGCAACACGGGCTTCTGACATCGATATGGTGTATCTGACCGGTTATGGTTTCCCATTACACACCGGCGGCCCTATGTTCTACGCGGATACAGTCGGCTTGCCGAATGTGGTGCGGGCTATGGAAAAATATGCCAAAGGTCGCCACGGTGATGCGTGGAAACCAGCGCCATTGCTGGCAAAACTGGCAGAGGAAGGGAAGACGTTCAATTAAGTCTGCCGCCGTTGATTTCAAACTGAAGTATTTCAGTTTGAAATCCTGAACAAAAAGCACGATGTTGATCGTGCTTTTTGTTTTAGCAGACAAAAATGCTCAAAAAAGGGCGAAATATACTCCCCCCAGTATGTTTTAACCCCCATTGTTTCTGCGGAGATTAAGCGGTTTTATGCGGATACTCCCCCAAAAGCCTGAATAAGAAAAAAGACTTCAAGGCCGTAGTGAAAATCCTTCTGTTCAGCAATGTTATAATGCAAGGTTAATTCATATCATTTTGCAAAAGGTTTTTCCGTGCTATCTACCGCAAATATCACCATGCAGTTTGGCCCTAAGCCGCTGTTTGAAAATATCTCAGTCAAATTTGGCGAGGGCAATCGTTACGGTCTTATTGGTGCCAACGGTTGTGGCAAATCGACGTTCATGAAAATCCTCGGTGGCGATCTGGAGCAGTCTTCCGGCACAGTCATGCTGGATCAGAATGAACGTCTGGGTAAATTACGTCAGGATCAGTTTGCGTTTGAAGAAATGCGTGTTCTGGATGTCGTGATGATGGGGCATACAGAAATGTGGGCCGCAATGTCTGAGCGCGATGCGATCTATGCAAACCCTGAAGCAACCGACGAAGACTACATGAAGGCGGCCGATCTGGAAGCCAAATTTGCCGAATACGATGGTTACACCGCGGAAGCACGTGCAGGTGAGTTGCTGTTGGGTGTTGGTATCCCGACTGATCAGCATCAGGGCTTAATGAGCGCAATCGCACCGGGCTGGAAGTTGCGTGTTTTGCTCGCGCAAGCCTTGTTTTCTAACCCTGATATTTTGTTGCTCGATGAACCGACCAATAATCTGGATATCAATACCATCCGCTGGCTGGAAGACATTCTGAATCAGCGCAATTCAACCATGATCATTATTTCGCATGATCGCCATTTCCTGAATCAGGTCTGTACCCACATGGCGGATATGGACTATGGAACGCTGAAAATCTATCCTGGCAATTACGACGACTACATGCTTGCATCATCGCAGGCACGTGCGCAGCAAATGGCAAACAATGCGAAGGCCAAGGAAAAAGTCGCTGAGTTGCAAGATTTCGTGCGTCGCTTCTCTGCCAATAAATCGAAGGCACGTCAGGCAACTTCCCGCGCCAAGCAAATCGATAAAATTAAAATCGAAGAATTTAAACCATCGAGCCGCCAGAATCCTTTCGTGCGTTTTGATGGCGAGAAGAAGTTGCATCGTCTGGCAGTAGAAGTGCAAGGTCTGACGAAGGCTTACGATCGCACGCTGTTTAAGAATGTCGATCTGATGATCGAGGCGGGTGAGCGGGTAGCGATTATCGGTGCCAATGGTATCGGTAAAACGACTTTATTGCGCTGCATTGGTGGCGACGATATTGCTGGTTTGCACGCTGATCGCGGCACTGTTAAATGGGCCGAAAATGCGAACGTCGGTTATATGCCGCAAGATCCTACCGAAGAGTTCGCATCAGATAAAAATCTGACGGACTGGATTGGTCAATGGACGCAAGAGGGCGATGATGATCAGGCCGTGCGCTCTATCCTTGGACGCCTTTTGTTTGGCGGCGACGATGTGAAGAAATCAGTGAAAGTGCTGTCCGGTGGTGAAAAAGGACGAATGATGTACGGCAAGCTGATGTTGGGTCGTCACAATGTGTTGTTAATGGATGAGCCGACGAATCACATGGATATGGAATCGATCGAGTCATTGAATATCGCATTGGAAAAATATGCGGGAACCCTGATTTTCGTCTCGCATGACCGTGAATTTGTGTCGTCGCTGGCAACCCGCGTACTTGAGATCAAAGAAAATGAAATCATTGATTTCCAAGGTACCTACGAGGAATATCTGAGCAGTCAGGGGATTGAATAAACTACTGCGGCAGCGCACGTTGTGCAATAAAAAAAGCCGGGCTATCCCGGCTTTTTTATGTACTGATTACTTGTTACTAAAGTTGATTGCACTATCACGTAATAATGTATCGCTCTGCTGCACTTGTTCACCTTTGTATAGCAGGTAATCGAGTCTGTCCCGCAAGCTGCGCGCCATTTCCCTTCCTTTTGATTTCAGCACCGCTTCCAGATAAGGCTGCCGTAACTTCTTGAAATCATCCAATGTACCTGCACGCTCGACCTTCATCTGTAAGGTGAACCCGCGTAATCCAAGAACACTTTTAATTGTTTCGTTGAAGAAGGTATACACCTCGCGAAATTGTTCAGATTCGCTCATATCTTCAACCGCAACAGCGACGGGTGGAGGTAAGTCGCTGACGAGATTAATTTCAGGCGCAACAGCGACGGGCGCTTCCCCGGCTTTGCTGACAACGGTGATAAATTCCTGATCTAAAAGTTCCTGTACATTATTTTCATCAAACCCTAATGCGGATACTTTTTTCAATAAATCTGTGGCGCTTTGTTTTCCGTCCACCATCACCAGCAATGTGCGAAGACGGTTAGCCAAGTGATGTTTGCGGGTAGCGATTTCCTCGCGCCCTTTTTCTGTCTTATCGTAAATGCTGTTCAACATATTGAGCATCGGCCCCAAATCATTGTTACACCAGAATCAGTATCTGGAACTCAGCAAAAGAATACAACACACTTGCCGTCGATGCTACAGGTATTGAAGGGTGTAACGGATAAAACACCTGACAATGTCAGATTTTATGGATAGGAATGACAGGTTTAGAGTGTTGGCTCAATTGTGTGGGGCGCGATGTTTCATCGCAACTATGACACGATGAAGAGCAAGAACTAGCGCAGCTTTTTGCTGCGCCTTCAAAGTGACTGGCGAGCTTGGGATGGCGACCGCTCAGCTTGACGTGTATTTTTTTTCTGACAGACGCTGGCATCCATTTCAGCAGGAGATAGATCAACGCTGCGAATAAAATCAGAAAAGTGATTGCCATTTGTAACATGATTAAGCCCCGGTAAAGAATAGCGCCAATCGATACGTAATAAAAGACGCAATATAGGCAAGGCCAAATAAATACGCTGCCATCAATACAGGATATCGCAGGGTATTCGTTTCACGCTTTACCACACTCAAGGTTGCGATACATTGCGGCGCGAAGACATACCAAGCCAATAAAGATAAGGCGGTCGGCAGACTCCAGGATTGCGCAATAAGCGGCTCCAGCATGCTGCTAAGCTCGTCGCCGGATTGCGACAGGGCATAGACAGTGCCAAGTGCGGCAACGGCGACTTCACGAGCGGCAAGTCCTGGAACCAGTGCAATACAAATCTGCCAGTTAAATCCTATCGGGGCAAAAACGAATTCAAGCAGGCGCCCGAGATGACCGGCGATGCTGTAATAAATCGGCGGTTGCGTTGCATTTTCAGGTGCGCCAGGGAAGCTACTGAGAAACCACAGCAGAATCATTAACGCCAGAATGATGGTGCCCACGCGGGTGGTAAAGATTTTTACCCGTTCCCACAAACCTAATAATAAATTGCGCGTGTTCGGCAAGCGATAATCGGGTAACTCCAACATGAGTGAATGCAGCTCGGCTTTACCCCATTGATATTTAAAAAACAGAGCGACCAGCATCGCAGAAACAATGCCGGCAATATATAAGGCAAACAAGACTAAACCTTGCAGACTCAGAATGCCGAGTACTGTTTTTTCAGGAATAAAAGCCGCAATAATCAGAGCGTAGACTGGCAGTCGTGCAGAACACGTCATCAGAGGGGCGATCATGATGGTAACCAAACGATCTCGCGGGTTTTGAATTGTGCGGGTCGCCATGATGCCAGGAATGGCGCAAGCAAAACTGGACAACAAAGGAATAAACGCGCGACCGGATAAGCCTACTTTCCCCATAATTCTATCGAGCAAAAATGCTGCCCGGGGAAGATAGCCAGAGTCTTCCATCACGAGAATGAAGAAAAACAGAATGACAATCTGTGGCAGGAAAACCAGAACGCTGCCGGCACCGCCGATGACACCTTTGACTAGCAATTCTTGCAACATGCCTGCTGGCAGGGCTGATTCAACCAGACTGCCCAAACCTTCAATGGATGACTTAATCAATTCCATCGGTAACTGCGCCCAGGCAAACACAGCCTGAAATACCAAAAACATGAGACTGGCAAAAATCAGCGGGCCGAATACCGGATGCAATATCCATCGGTCTATGCAGTAACTGAGTGGGACATCTTCTTTGCCTGCATCTTTTACTTGCTGTACGCATGCGGCAATTAATGCATTCACGGCACGTTGAATTTCTTCTGGTGATCGTGTTAATGCAGCCGCTACGGGCGGAACATTATCAGTACCATCTAATGATTGCGCGAGTATTTCCAATTGACGAAGCAAGGCGTCAACACCTTCAGTTTCAACGGCAATCGTCTCAACAACAGGAATACTCAGTGCCGATGCCAATGCATTGATATCTATATTAATCTGGCGTTTTTTTGCCAGATCCATCATGTTGACAGCGAGAATCAGTGGTAAACCGAGGTCTTTAAGTTCAAAGGCAAGTCGCAGACCCCGCTTGAGATTGGTTGCATCCACGACGCAAAGAATGGCATCAGGCAAAGCTTCGTTAGTGCGCTGACCTTTGACGACTTCTTCTGTGATTTTCTCGTCGGGTGTGATCGCATTCAGACTATATGTGCCTGGAAGGTCAAGCACACTCCAGTGACGGCCATTTGGTGCCGTGAAGTGTCCTTCCTTGCGTTCTATTGTTACTCCGGCGTAATTGGCGACTTTTTGTCTTGCGCCAGTCAGTCGGTTAAATAAGGCAGTTTTACCGCAGTTGGGGTTGCCGACTAATGCAATGCGCTGTGGCTTAAGATGGTCAGTCATTACGCTGCCTCCGTTTTGCTGACGCCTATCAAGGCTGCCTCAAAATTCCGGAGGGCAAACGTCGACTCTCCGACCCGGACCGCAATGGGTTCGCCGCCAAAGTAACCTTTGTGCAATATTTTGATCTTCTCCCCATGAATAAATCCCAATTCCTTCAAGCGTCGGATGATATCTGTTGCCTGAATCAGATTGCTTTGGGCTGGCTGGAACAGATCAGTCACGATGGCGGCATCGCCGACGCGAAGATGATTCAGGGTGATCGGGGAGGGGGATACAGGCAAACTGCTCATGGCACCAGACGGTAATTGATGTGAAGTAACTCTAAATGATAATGAGAATATATATCAATATCGCAGTCTATTCAATCATTCTTCCGCGTTCTTCCTGCTATTGAAAGTGAAGCGATTGATTTTACTTGGTTAAATTGAATTAAATATTTCAGATAATATTAGCCGCTTCAGCGATCTGGCTTAGTTGTCGGGATGTCTTGTATGAGATGCTTGCTTTGGCTTTCAAGTGCCGGGTTGTCATTAAGATTTTCGTTAGACGTAACATCATTTGCCCTGGTTTTGATGAGCTCTATTATCAGTGCCTGTTTTTCCTCTTCAACCTGTCTTGTTTTTATTTCAGACTGCTTCAGTTGCTCAGTCAGCACGTCTTGCAACTTTGCTGAGACGGCAGCGGATGTCTGTAAACGTTGCGATTCCAGTTGAGCTACTGACAGATCCCTTTTGAGAATGAGATTTTCTTGCTTCGTTTCTTGCAAGAGAAAGTCTGTCTGATAATGCTTTATCTGAAGGGCTTCCAGATCTTCTTTACGCTTTTGCGCATTGTTGGCAATTTCAGCGTTAATTAATAGTAACTGCTGAATCTCTGCTTCCTGCTTTGTCTGAGTGCTTTCTAAAGTTTGATTATTTTTTCTGGCAAGTTGCAGCTCGCTTTCTATTTGTGTCATGCGAGCTTCGTAAGCTCTTCTGTCGTCGGCGCGTTGATTCGCTGTTGCGGTCTGGAAATGCTCAAACTGATGACGCATTGCCTCATTTTTCTGTTTTAACTCTTTGACTTCCTGACTTCTGTCGTCAAGCCGCAGCGTTAATCCTTCTTTTTCACTTTGCATGCCAGTGAATTTTAATTGAAGGGCTGAATATTTCTCTTCAATTGACCCCAGCTTTTCCTGTGTTGCTGCCAGTTGTGCCTCAAGAGTGATTTTGCTTGTAGTGAGAGACTCTATGAGGTCGCTAAGCGTTGCCTGCTGGGTCTTTGCGGCCTGAATCAATGCATCGTGCTCTGCGGTCAG
This sequence comes from Cognatundibacterium aquatile, assembly GCF_014699135.1. Classification (GTDB taxonomy): domain Bacteria; phylum Pseudomonadota; class Gammaproteobacteria; order Burkholderiales; family Burkholderiaceae_D; genus Undibacterium; species Undibacterium aquatile. The sequence goes on along the minus strand of NZ_JACOFT010000002.1, from coordinate 406,154 downwards.
CGCAATAATCTTGTTCTCGCAGTCGCTTTGCAGCTGCGCGTAAACTCCACGTACTGCATTCAGAATGGATTCAGGCAGGCCAGATTTGGCTGCCTGAGCTTCGTCCTGATGTTCCTCTTTCCAGCGTTTAAGCATGGGGGCAATGGTGCTTTTGCTCCCTGTGTCACCCATCATCTTTCGCACATTATCTACGGTGGCGGCTTCTCCTTTTGCCGCAAGTTCAGTGGCGGCTCGTGCAACGTCAGAATAAAGAATGCCTGCTCTTGCCATCACTCACCTCAATAAGATATTAAATTACGTAATACGTAATATTAAGATAAAAATTAAAAAAGTTCTTTTTATTTCTTAGAAATATAAGTATTGATAATGTATATTATCGAATGTTATATTTAAATTTAATCCAGTTTTCCCTGTTGCCTGTTACGAAATATGAATTCACTGCCAGAGTCAATCCAACTAACAGATAACATTTCTGAGCCAGGCAGGAGTACGCGGGCAGTGTTGCTGCCTGGTTCGCAAAATGGATCTTTGACTACCTCTGCAAAGCAACTGGCTGTATTTCTCGCGGCAGCAACGTCTGAGAACACCCGCCGAGCGTATCGGTCGGCCATCAGACATTTTTTGGAGTGGGGCGGACTGTTACCCACCGATGAGGCCAGCCTGGTTCGTTATATGGCAGAACATGCCGGGAAACTTAATCCTCGCACGCTATCTTTACGAATTACGGCGTTATCTCAATGGCATAAACACCAAGGTTTTCCTGATCCTTGCATTCATCCTAACGTACGAAAAATCCTGACTGGCATTACGCGAGTCCATGCGAAACCTAAAAAAAAGGCGAGGGCATTAGCTATCGAAGAGCTGGAGCGCATTGTGCTTTATCTCTCTGAACAGAGCGATATAAGAGCAATAAGGAACAGTGCTTTGCTGCAAATAGGCTTTTTCGGAGGTTTTCGTCGATCTGAATTGGTGAGTTTGCGATGTGAGGATGTGAAATGGGAAGCAGAGGGAATTACCCTGTTGCTGCCGCGATCAAAAACTGATCAGGCGGGGGAGGGAATCGTAAAAGCAATTCCTTATGGCGATAGCAGTTGTTGTCCGGCGACGGCGTTGAAACGATGGCTCAGTATTTCTGGTGTTTATAGCGGCGCAATCTTCAGGCGGATAGATCAGTGGAAGCATGTCGGCGAACAGGCTTTGCATGCGAACAGCGTGAATAAAATACTGACTGAATGCGCGACTGCAGCGGGTTTGGATTATGTCCCGGAATTCAGCAGTCATAGCTTGCGGCGCGGCATGGCTACCAGTGCTTACCGTGCCGGTGCAAGCTTCCGGGATATCAAGCGCCAAGGTGGTTGGCGTTTCGACGGGACTGTTCAGGGTTATATTGAGGATGCAGATCAATTCAAAGAAAACGCCATGCATAGTCTGTTACGTCAAAAGAAATAAACTCAATGCAAATCGCTGATGCCATAGCGGCGTTCTGACCCGATAACAAGGTAATACATTGATGATTTCTCGTGAATCATAGGAATTACCGAGATAAGCGGTAAATAGCTGTAACTCTTCTGCTATGATAATTGAGATGCTTTCTTGGTCTGGAAAGCAATTTTTCCGGTTGAACGATGCAAATAATAACAATGGTTTTGATTCTGCTGCTTGCTGTCACTGTGAGCAGCTTTATTGTCAGATTGTCTCCGGTCGCACTGCCATTGCCACTGATCCAGATCGCAACTGGCGCCATCATTGCCTCTTTTTCTCCATTTGATGTCTCGTTAGATCCGTCCATCTTTTTTCTGTTATTCATTCCTCCTTTGTTATTTCTGGATGGCTGGCGCATACCGAAAGAAGCTTTTTTTCTGGACATGAAGCCTATTCTGATGCTTGCCATCGGCCTGGTCATTTTCACCGTAGTGGGGATGGGATTTCTGATCGACTGGCTGATTCCTGCGATTCCCTTACCGGTAGCATTTGCCTTGGCAGCGATTTTATCGCCAACTGATCCGGTCGCTGTTTCTGCAATAGCGTCTAAAACACCGATTCCACCGAGGCTGATGCACATTCTTGAAGGCGAGTCGCTGTTAAATGATGCGTCTGGTCTTGTCTGTTTTCGTTTTGCTGTGTTGGCAGCGTTAACCGGGAATTTCTCCCTCGCTAAAGCATCCTGGACTTTCATGCTGGTGGCTGGTGGCGGTGCTTTGATAGGAATTGTGCTGACCTACACCATTAATCTGGCAAATCGTTGGCTGATACGACAAACCGGAGAAGAACCGGGCGTACAGATTATGATCAGCTTGCTGATCCCGTTCGCTGCTTACCTGACAGCCGAACATCTGAATACATCAGGAATTCTGGCTGCGGTAACCGCCGGAGTTACCATGCATTACTCTGATCTGACCGGGCACACTTTAGCGGCAACCCGCATGCAACGGCGCACTGTATGGGATACGGTGCAGATGATATTGAATGGCATCATGTTTATGCTGTTGGGTTTGCAGTTGCCGCGAATACTCGAAAGCATAGAAGAAATTGCGATTGATACCGGTATCGCCAGCCTTGCACATTTATCCGCGTATATTGTTTGCATTACTTTTGCACTGACGACTTTGCGTTTAATCTGGGTTTGGGCTTCGCTCAAACTGACTTTATTTGGCAAAAAGGGAAATGTCGCAGATAAAAAGTCTTTTCCACGGTTATTGCTGGTAACCGCGTTTGCAGGTGTGCGTGGGGCAATTACCCTGGCGGGTATTCTCACTTTACCCTTGACTATGTTAGATGGCACCGATTTCCCGGCTCGTGATCTGGTGATTTTTCTCGCAATGGGCGTTATTTTGCTATCGCTGATTGTCGCCAGCATTGCATTGCCTATCCTGGCTGCCGGCTTTGAGTTCTCCGAGCCGGTGGCGCAGATTAATAAGGAAACGGTCGCACGTAATGCTGCGGCATCTGCTGCAATCCGCCGGGTTGAAGATTTGTATCGTGGCATCCCCAATGATCAGCCTGAGAGCCTGGTGCAAATGGAAGCTGCAATGCACGTAATTGAGTTATATCGACGCCGCTTGGCACATGGGTTGCGGCAGAATGGCTCGTCACACCATATTCGGGAATTAGATGTCGAACGGCAGATGCGCATCGAAGCTTTACGTGCCGAGCGCGATCAACTGTATCAATTGCGGTTAAACAGGCAACTGGACGACGTCTTACATCGTCAGTTGGTGCATGAAATTGATCTGATAGAAACCGCACTGACTAAACAAAAACAGCACTAAACAGCACTAATGTGATGCATCGGTATGATTTCTTGTTTTAAGGCGGCGCCCAAAAAATCATTGACGGTCAGTTCCTTCTCAAAAAAATGAGTGACGGATAAAAAAATAGCCCGCTGTGAGCGGGCTAAAATCCAAACCTTGACGGTGTTGGAGGAGACAGGAATGACTTTACCGCATTGCAGCAAATATTCAAAATCAAATTTACAGATATCGATTATTCATTAATTTAATAACTCTGATCTTTGGGCTCACTTAGACAGGTAGTCGAGATTTTCTGAAATACGCGATTTTCGAACTAGGCAACGCCTGGGGTATTGCCCTTATCGACATGTTTTTGTGTGTGATAAAATCTCCTCTGTCGAAAAAGGTGGACCGGCGTGGTGAGCCCCGGTCAGCGTCCAACCATGGGACGCCAAATGCATCTGAAATTGTTTCGGATGACCACGGCGAGAGCGGACGTGCGCCGATTTCTCGTGGAGCCTTTGATCGACAAACGAAACGGTAAATCCCGTTTTCCCTCCAAAGTTTTCTTCACGGTAAGCACACGTCCTAATTCTGTTTATGGCTAATTCAATGGCCAAATATTAAGGACGAATCATGTCACATACTCCTGTTCTCATCGTTGGTGGTAGCCTTGTTGGTTTATCTGCATCTGTCTTTCTCGCTTGGCGCGGAATACCTCATATCTTAGTAGAAAAGCACTCCGGCAGCTCCACTCATCCGCGTGCCATGGGTTATACCGAAACCACGCTGGAGCACTACCGCACGGTTGGTATTGCCGACCGTATCCCCCAAACACCTCAAAATTTCCGCTTACGCCGCGTTAAGGCATCAAGTCTTGCTGGCGAATGGCAAGGTGAACAGGCTTGGACGCCCGGCGAAGCCGACACGCACAATACTGGACTATCACCCAATACGGGAGCGGCCATTGCGCAGGACAAACTTGAACCTATCCTGCGCATGGCAGCGCTCGAGTTCGGTGCAGATCTTCGCTACAGCACTGAGTTGCTACATTTCGAGGATCGTGGCGATAGTATTGTGGCGCAGTTACGGGATCGAAATGTTGGTCGAGATTATGCAATCTCAGCCGATTACATGATAGCAACAGATGGCGCCGACAGTCCCATTCGCGAACGTCTTGGCATTGCACGGGAAGGTGTGGGAAATATCCGGACAGTCCGCAGTGTACTGTTCAAGTGCCAGGAGGCGGATCAGTATCTCGCTAGTGGCGTTCAGCAGTTCGAGATCGAGCAAAAGAATTTACGGGCTTTTCTGACAACTTACAACGATAGCCGCTGGTTGTTAATGTTCATCGATGATATCGAGCGTAGCGATGATGAATTGCGCATCGCTATCCGTAGAGCTTTAGGGCGCGATATGGCTTTTGACATCATAACCACAGGTCGCTGGGAAATGGCTGGACGCATCGCCAGGCATTACAGGAAAGGGCGTGTATTTCTCGCCGGGGATGCAGCCCACCAGCTTCCTCCAACCCGCGGCGGCTTCGGTGCCAACACCGGGATTGACGATGTGTGGAATCTTGCGTGGAAACTTCAGCGAGTACTGGAGAGCAGTTCAAATGCGACGCTGCTCGATACCTACGATGACGAAAGACGTCCTATCGGATGGCTGCGGCATCAACAAACCTTTTCCCGGCCGGATTATGTGAAATGGGTGAATTCTGATTTCAAAGCCGATCCCTTGTTTAGTAACGAAGCCATGGAACTGGGTCAGATTGTCCGATCCTCCGCCGTGCTTGGCGCCGGACTAGAGCTTCCTCCCGCTGCATCGCCTACAGATTGGCAGGGACAACCTGGCACGCGAGCTCCGCATGTCTGGGTTGCAACAGCGGCAGGTGATGTGATATCCAGTCTGGATTTGCTCGGTAGAGAATTTGTATTGTTCGCAGTTGAGCCAGCTTGGCAAATGGCAGCCGATGCGATGAAGCTGAAATTTGTTCACATCAATCATGAAATTTGCTTTTCAGAACCGGATACATTTGCAGCGATATTCGGCGTCAGGCAGCAAGGTGCAGTGTTGATTCGCCCTGATGGCATTATTGCCTGGCGAAGCAATAATGCAGCCGAGGATGGAGGTGTTGAGGAGTTGAAGATAGCATTTAATCAGGTTGCCGCATCGCCGTGCTAATGAAAACTCTAAATAGCGAAACTTCAGACTGAATGAAACATTTTCATCCAATCAGCATGAATCTTTTATATTAAATAATTCGGACGGTCCGGTCTCTTGACCAGTAATTCTGAACAATCGTGACCGATTTTGGATAACGCAAGACCGGTCACGACTTAGTATCCATCACTTTAAAATTCTGAATAGTGGCAATTAATATTAAAAAAATTGCATATCGAATAAGTGTAATTTTACGATTTTAGGTATAACAAAAATTTCTGCACATTTTAGTGACAGTCTGATGTCGGTAAATTTCGAGAGTTTGACAGATTTTCATAGAGGAACTAATTTTCATACATCTCTGCAAAATGCAAATGTTCGTTAATTAGTTCCCAAAATGTTCGATAATTAGTTCCGAGCGCTAATTCAGCATCATTTGAACCCTTTTTAAATACCTTCTAAATTTCGCATAATTTATATTATGTTAAATAGAGGTTTAACGTTAATCAATGAAAAACACCTCGCTGCGAATGCAGAAAGGTGTTCATTAATTTCATACGCGTTCTATGATCATGGCAATCCCTTGCCCGACGCCGATGCACATGCTGCACAAGGCATAGCGTCCATTGGTGCGATGTAATTGGTACATCGCCGTTGTTACCAGGCGTGCACCAGATGCTCCCAATGGGTGTCCCAGTGCGATGGCGCCGCCGTTAGGATTGACGTGCGCGGCATCATCCGGCAAACCGAGATCACGCATCACCGCTAACGCCTGTGCTGCAAAGGCTTCATTGAGTTCAATCACATCCATTTGATTCAGCGTTAAATTCGCTTTCGCCAGCACTTTACGAATTGCCGGTGCCGGGCCAAAACCCATGATCCGCGGCGCGACACCGGCGGTAGCTACTGCGATGATGCGTGCCTTAGGTGTCAGGCCAAATTGCGCAATACCGGCATCCGAAGCCAACAACAGTGCGCATGCACCGTCATTTACACCCGAAGCATTCCCCGCAGTTATGGAGCCATCTGCACGCACTACGCCTGTCAGTTTTGCCAGCACTTCGAGACTAGTCACTCGAGGATGCTCATCCTGACTGAAAACGACTGGTTCGCCTTTACGCTGCGGCAATGCGACTGGAATAATTTCATCTTGAAATGCACCTTCTTTTTCGCCGCGAGCTGCGCGTAGCTGACTCGATAGCGCAAACAGATCCTGATCGGCGCGGGAAATGCCAAACTCCGCAGCGACGTTTTCTGCTGTTTCCGGCATGGAATCAATTCCATGCAAGGACTTCATTAAAGGATTGATAAAGCGCCAGCCGATGGTCGTATCTTCTATTTTTGCTGCACGTGAAAAGGCGCTGTCCGCCTTGCCCATGACAAAGGGTGCGCGCGACATGCTTTCTACGCCACCAGCAATCATCAGATCGCAACTATCGCTTTTTAACGCATTCGCAGCCACTCCCAGTGCATCCATACTGGAACCGCATAAACGGTTAATCGTACTACCGGGCACTTCCACAGGCAGCCCCGCTAACAGGCTTGCCATACGGGCGACATTCCGATTGTCTTCACCAGCCTGATTTGCACAGCCATAAATCACATCATCTACCCTGCTCCAATCCAGTGACGGATGGCGACTAATCAGCGCTTTAATGGGTAAGGCCGCCAGATCATCTGTTCTGACCCCGGATAAGGCTCCACCGTAACGGCCAAACGGGGTACGCACTGCATCACAAATAAAAGCGCTCTTTTTCATCGTGTCTCTGTCATTCCTTTGGTTTGTCTTTATATGCTTGCTACTTTTACCCACCGAGTTTTACGCGTTATCTACGCTCATCCTGCGCGATTAATTGCACAAACTGTTCAACAGGCACGGGACGGCTGAATAAGTATCCTTGCGCCTCGTCACAAGCTGACGCCTCCAGAAAGGCTAGTTGCTCGGCGGTTTCAACGCCTTCCGCAATGACCGATAACTGTAGGGTATGGCCTAATTGAATGATGGCCTTGACGATAGATGCTCCATCAGAATCACTCAGCATATCCCGGACAAATGACTGATCTATCTTAAGCTTATCGACAGAGAGTCGCTTCAGATAGGATAAACTGGAATATCCGGTTCCGAAATCGTCAATCGACAGTTTGATGCCTAATTCTTTCAAACCGTGTAAAGACTTGATAGTTGTTTCGACGTCCTGCAGCAGAATTGATTCGGTCAGTTCCAGTTCCAGAAGTTCTGGTCGCAAGCCGGAAACAGCAAGTGCATTACTGACGATTTTAAGGACATCACCGCGTTTGAATTGCAAGGCCGAGAGGTTGACTGCTACCACTGGTGGCACAGGATATTTATCCTGCCACGCCCGCGCATGGCGACACGCTTCGTTGATGACCCATTCACCGATCTGAATAATATGACCACTGCGCTCGGCAAGCCCGATGAATTTACCGGGTGCAATCAGTCCATCCATCGGATGTTGCCATCGTATCAGCGCCTCCGCAGCGATGATTTTTCCGCTTTTGATATCAATCTGAGGTTGATAGTGAAGCACGAACTCATTATTGCGTACCGCGCTGGATAAGCCTCCGGTTAAACGGATTTGCTCAACCAGACCTGCATTCATATCCCGTGTAAAGAAGCGGTAAGTATTGCGCCCTGCTTCTTTTGCACTATTTAAAGCAGTGTGAGAGTGTTTTAATAAGGTGTCAAAATCATCGCCATCGATAGGATACAGTCCTATCCCAATTGAGCAGGACAGATTCACGACATCGTTATTGATGGTGAATGGTGTGGAAAATGCCTCGCAGATCGTATTGCCAACCTCTGCAATTCCCGGAACATCATATTTTCCCGTAAGCAGAATCACGAATTCGTCACCACTCAGACGGCTCATCGTGGCTGTCGCCGGAATGCTATGCTGCAAACGGTTTGCCACTTCTAGCAGTATCTGGTCGCCGATGCCGTAGCCCAGACTGTCATTGATTTGTTTAAAGTGATCAAGATCGAGATAGAGCATGTTGACCGTCATGTTTTCATTGTTGGCGACAATGACTGCACGATCAAAGCGATCGCGTAACAACAAGCGGTTTGGCAGATTGGTCAAGGGATCGAAATTCGTCAGGAATTCCAGTTTCTCTCTGGTTTCTGCATTTTCTGCACGCGTGCGTAAGCTGACAATGCAATAAGCTATGTCGTCAACCAGTTCTTCCAGTAGCTGCACTTCTGCCGGATCAAAGGCATCTGCTTCACAAGAGTAAATATTCAAAGCACCGAGAATTTTTGCATCACAGATCAGCGGTAAGGAAACGCTGGACTGATAGCCGCGTTCTAACGCAGCTTTGCGCCACGGCGCCATACTGGCATTCGTCAGGATATTCTGAATAATATGTGGCGTACCTGTCCGGATTGCGGTACCAGTCGGGCCTTGTCCCTGTTGATTGTTACCCCACGAAATATTAATCGTTTCCAGATAGCCGCTTTCATAGCCAGCTTGCGCAACTGGGCGCACTGTTTTCGCCTGATCCTCTTCTGCATAGCCAACCCAAGCCATCAGATAACCACCATTATCTACGCACAAGCGGCAAATTTCGGACAACAGATGATGTTCGTTTTCACTACGTGACAGCGCGATATTACAGTCGCTGATGAGTCTTAGTGCTCGATTGAGTTTCTTTTGCTCCGCTTCGCTTTGTCTTAATTCACTCGTCATACTACGTGCGATTGCCAATGCGCGGGAGCGTCCAGTGACCAACAGCCACACCACGATCGCTAAGAGTATGCTGGCGATACTGCCGGTCGCAGCAATAATATTTGCCCTGTCACTTTTCAATCTGGCATCGAACGTTGGCAATGAACTAATGACGATACTCCACTCGTGCCCGAATAGATTCAACACCTTCGTCGTACGAAAAGCAGAATTATTGTTCTCTGTGATTTGTTTTGACTCGAACATCAACTGACTTTTGTCAATTGAATTGCCGTCATAGATGAGCAGATGAAAAGGCGAGCTGCTCTCGTCGAAACGATGACCGAGTATCCCTGTCATCAGATCATTCATGCGAAACGGCGCATACACCCAACCTTCAATATTCTCGTGCCGCTCTTCGATGTTGGCATGCTTGCTATGCAAGCGGTAAATGGGCATATACATGAGAAAGCCCGCCTGCACGTCCTGGTCAGTCTCCTGTACAAGTTTTACCCTACCTGAAATGATGGCTGTATTTTCCTCTGTTGCCTTATTCAGCGCAGCACGACGAACGGTTTCCGAGTACATGTCATAGCCGATTGCGCGTTGATTGCGCCAGTTGGGCGGCTGCAGATAAGTAATCGGAGCGTATATCTCGCGTTCACCTGATGGCCGGATATCGTATTCTTTTGATCCGGTCGCGCGCATGACGGCGATGTGCTCTGCTTTTTCTTTCGACTTAACAAAACGGGCAAAACCCACGCCCTGAATGCCCGGAAATTTATCTTCAAACTTCAGCGTCTCTACGTAACGGCTGAATTCAGCCTGAGTGACTTTATGGGAGGCAGTAAACAGACCTGCCACACCTTCCAGAACCTGTTCATAGTTCTGTAATCGTCGGTTGATATTGTCAATGATCTCATTTGATCTGTATTCGAACTCATCGTGCAGCGCCTGACGATTCGCCTCACGGGGCGTATCCTGCAGTGCATAAGTAAGCGCCAATCCAAAAATCAGAATGACCCATGGAATGAACAGGAAACTGCTGGGGAGGTTTTCTTTTTTTAACATGGGCAAAAAAATGACGATCAGTCGTTCTAAACACGATTGCTAACGGCGCTAACTGAGAAATCCTCGTAGATTTTATTGATCTTATGTAATTGATCTTATATATCAAATAATCTAATGCAAACCATAGCTGACAGACTTCAGTATGGTCAATCGCTTTCCTGCAGCATCGTCTTTTTTTGGTTATTCCAAGAACGGACAAGATCGAGTCCGGTTTTTAATCATACGCAATATGATCATGCGCAATAAATAGAAACAGATGTTGCTAAGTGCGCTATTTCGACATTATTTACTTTCCCGAAATGATAAACTCTCACTCTATCGACATTGCGCGTTATTCCCGCTTTCTGATCCAGATCAACTATCAACGCTGCCAGTAATAATTAAAACAATTAAACAATCGTCGTCACCACTTCTGAATACTTATGCCTTCGTCTAGCAGCACCCTTGTAAGCTCATCCGATAGCGGAATTTTGTATGGACAGTCTCAACCCGATCTGATTCGTAAAGAAATTCTTGCTGACATTCTGGAGGCTAGCGCCTCTCTTTATCCAGACAAAACGGCACTGATTTTTGAAGATCGTTCAATAACGTATGGTGAGTTAAATCTGGCTGCCGACCGTGTAGCTTCATTTCTGATTGCATCCGGAGTCGGCCCCGGGCAAATCGTGGGCTTGTGGTTGCCGCGTGGCATTGATCTGCTGGTGATGCAGGCGGGTATTGCGAAAACAGGCGCAGCCTGGTTGCCTTTTGATGCTGACACACCCGTTGACCGTATTGCCGTTTGTCTGGCAGACGCGAACGCCGTTGGTATTCTGAGTTGTGCCGAGTTTGAAGCGCAGTTGCATTCATCGCGTCATCAGGTCTGGATCGCAGAAACTGCGGCGGCACATCAGCCAGAAACATGGTTGCGACGTCGCGCCAGTGAACCAGATTATCCTGCCTATGTGATCTACACATCAGGCTCAACGGGAAAACCCAAAGGCATCTTGGTCAGTCAGTCCAGCATCTGCCATTTTTTACGCAGTGAAAATCAGGTGTTAGGGATCCAATCGACTGATCGCGTCTATCAGGGTTTTTCAGTAGCCTTCGATATGTCATTCGAAGAAATCTGGATCAGTTACCTGGTTGGTGCAACCTTATGGATAGCACCGAAAGCCATCACTGCCGACCCTGATCTTTTGCCTGTCGCGCTTGCAGAAAATAACATTACCGTATTACATGCCGTGCCCACCCTGCTCGCTTTATTTTCGCAGGATGTTGCCAGCCTGCGTCTGATTAATCTTGGTGGCGAAATGTGCCCGGAAGCACTGGTCAATCGCTGGAGCAAGCCGGGGCGGCAGATGTTTAATACCTATGGCCCGACAGAAGCAACGGTATCGGCCAGTCTTGCGCCGTTGCAGCCACAACAAGCCGTGACGATAGGCAAACCCTTACCGAATTATTCGCTGATGGTGATTGCGACCGATATTGAACATGGTTTGCGCCTATTGCCGTGGGGTGAAACGGGCGAACTTTGCATTTCGGGACCGGGCGTTGCAACCGGTTATCTCGGGCGTCCCGATTTAACGGCAGAAAAATTTCTGCTGAATCCGTGGGCCAGACAAGCAAACGAAGCACGTTTGTACAGAACCGGCGATCTTGCCTGCATACAGCCGGATGGCAGCGTGGTCTGTCTGGGACGTGCCGATGATCAGGTGAAGATTCGTGGTTTCCGGGTTGAGTTGGGTGAAATTGAAACCGTTCTTGCCCAGCAAACCGGAGTCGGCACCGTGGCCGTGGTCTTGCGTCAGGATCAGGGTATAGACCAGATCGTCGCTTTCATCGTCCGCGAAGACAGTCATGCAGAAAATACGGTTGCATCGATGGCGACGCAATCCAACGCTGAATTTGGTGCAGGCTTACGGGGCATACTCAGCGCGCTTCTGCCACCGTATATGGTGCCGTCGCGCTTTGAATTTATGAATGAAGTTCCGCGCCTGACCTCGGGAAAAATCGATCGCAACGAGTTAAAACGATGTGTCTTACAAGCCGTAGCCGCATCCGGCGAATCAGACGTCGCGGAGTCCGCAACCGAGGAAGTGTTGTTCAGCGCGCTGGCAAGCTTATTTCCTGGGCAGACGATACGGCGCAACGCCGATTTTTTCAATGATCTTGGCGGCCATTCTCTGATGGCGGCAAAACTGGTTTCTGTATTACGAAAACATCCCCGGTTTGCGTATTTTAAGATTGCCGACATCTATCAGAAACGTAGTGTGCAAGGTATTTCTGAGGTATTGGAGGCGGCTGGCCTGCTGCAGGATGCGACCCTCGCTGATACTCAGGAAACCTGGAACCCGGCACCTGCCTGGAAACGCTGGATCTGCGGCGCGGCGCAGGCAGCCACGGTGCCGTGGCTGGTGGCGATGCGCATGGTGCAATGGCTGACGCCATTTTTTGCTTACCATTTTTTTACCGGCGACCCCGGCGATTCGATTACCCGCGCAGTATTGTTGTCGGTTGGCGTGTTTTTGTTATTGACGGTAGCAGAATTCGCGATTGCGATTCTCGGAAAGTGGCTGATCGCCGGACGACTGAAAGCCGGACGTTATCCGCTGTGGGGCGTGACGTATTTCCGTTGGTGGTTGGCAGACCGGCTGGTCGATGCCGCACCAGTCTATATGCTGAGCGGTTCTGCATTGTATTCGTGGTGGTTACGTGCACTCGGCGCGAAGATAGGCCGCGATGTCATGATAGGTTCCATTACCTTGCGCGCGCCGGATTTGCTGTCCATCGGTGACGGTGCCAGCATAGGTAATGCAACGAATCTGGAAAATGTGCGGGTACAGCATGGTCAGCTCTTGATCGGCAGCATCAACATCGCCAAAGATGCCTACGTCGGTTCGTATTGTGTGCTCGAAGGAAATGTCGTTTTGGAAGAAGGCGCGCATCTGGAAGGCCAATCAGCATTGGCGGAAGGTCAGACTATTCCACGGGATCGTATCTGGAAAGGATCACCGGCAAAAGATGTCGGCGCATTTGATGCCAATGCTTATCCGGCGAGGCCAGCTTACAGTAAGCTGCGCGCAATCGGCGAAAATACATTCTTCGTCGTAGGCTCGCTGTTTATCAGCGCGCTGTTTTTTATGCCGGTCTTCCCCAGCTTTGTGACGATAGACTGGTTTGACAATGCAGACAATTTCCCCTGGTTGCAAACCAATTCTGTTCCTTTGCAACTGGCCAAATATTTCATACTCGCGTTTCCGGCGACAGCTGTTCTGATCGTTTGCACAGCCCTGCTTTCTGCTGGCATACGCTGGAGCATTTTGCCGAAGTTAACACCCGGTAGTTATGCTGTACATGGCAACATCTATTGCGGCAAGTGGCTGGTCAATCAAATTCAGGAATCGAGTCTGAATGTGCTGCATGGCGTGTATGCGACAGTGTATGCGCCATTCTGGTACCGGATGCTGGGTGCCAAAGTCGGCAAAGGCGCTGAAATTTCGACGGCATTGGGCGTGGTGCCGGACATGCTGACACTGGGCGATGAAACCTTCATCGCCGACGCCGTATTACTCGGCGATGAGCAGATAGATCGTGGCTGGATGACCATGCATCCAACTATCATTTCGCGGCGTAGTTTTGTCGGCAACGGTGCCTACATCCCGGATGGAACAGTATTGCCCGAAAATGTGCTGATAGGCGTGCATACCTGCGCACCAGACAATGCGCAAATGAAAAATGGCGATACCTGGCTGGGTTCACCACCGATCAATTTGCCGGCACGCGAAGAGGTCAAAGGTTTCCCTGAAAGTCTAACGTTCAAACCTTCAGTGATGCGACGCATAGGACGCACGCTGGTCGAAACTTTCCGGATTATTGCGCCCCATGCGATGGTCATTGCCGTCGGCTACACCGTCGTTCTTGATCTGATGCCGCTGGCGGGAGAAGACCGTTGGGCTGAAGTGCTGTACTACCTGGTCGCGGCAGGTCTGCTGTATGGGATAGGCAGCTTTGTCTTTGTACTGGTACTGAAATGGCTGCTGATTTTCCGCTACAAGAAAGCCAGCGTACCCATGTGGACACCATTTGTCTGGTTATCGGAAGGCATTACCAATTTATACGAAGGGATTGCTGTGCCGAATTTCATGCGTTATCTGCGTGGTACACCGTGGTTACCGCTGGCATTCAATCTGCTCGGCTGCAAAATTGGGCGCGGTGTATATATGGATACCACGGATATTACTGAATTTGATTGCGTCAGCATTGGCGAGCACAGCGAAATCAATGCCCTCGCCTGCCCGCAAACTCATTTGTTTGAAGATCGCGTCATGAAAATTGATCACGTCAACATCGGTGAACGCGTTTACATGGGGCCGCGCAGTGCCGTGTTGTACAGCGCCGTTGTCGGTAACGGTGCAAGCCTGGGAGCGCTGACGCTGGTGATGAAAGGGGAATTCATTCCTGCCAATTCGCATTGGCGCGGTTGCCCAGCTGCGATGACGGGAAAATAAGTACGAATGAGACGGACATGCAAGGTCTAAGCTTGCCAGCTTTTGCGGTATTTGACTGGGAAGAACAATGTCTGTCTGCTCTGGACTATTTCAGTCAACAGTCCAATGTGGTGATCAGCCTGTCTTTCTCGCAAAACCTTCAGCGCGAAGTCGCCAGGCAACAACTGCATCTCGCCATCACTGAATTATTGATGCAGGCATTTTCTTGTACAGCGGAACAGATACGACTGATCCGTATCGCTGGTAGCAGATTGCAATGCATCATCGCCACACAAGAAATTTTTATTTCCGTCAGCCATGAGCCTGGTTTATCGGTAGCCGCCATCAGTCAGAAACAACTGCCGGGTATCGATCTGATGGCAATCAAACCCATCGATGACTGGCAGAATGTTGCCGGTATCTATTTCAGCTCTCAGCAAATCGCAGCACTACAACAGGCGCAAGACGATGAATGCGCAGCGCTGTTTGCGCAGTGCTGGACGATGATGGAAGCACGTTTTAAATGTGCTGGCATTGCCATGACGGAGTACGACGAACACGTTCAGCAACAGATGGCATCAGTTTTAAAAGACTGCTGCAGCTATGCACTGACGTTGCCCGCTGGCTATATCGGCACTCTGATACTGCGACCCTGATCATTTCCCCAGCCTTACCTGCAAGGCTACTGTTCAGACTGTTGCGCTTGCTGATACTGCTGCCCTACGGCATGCGCAAGCAATAACAAAAATAGCAAAATCAGGCGTGCATATTGCGAAGCATAAGGCACGAATCCTCAGCGCTTACCAGTTTGCCTTGGATAAAATAATCAGCCATTTCTTGCAGAACAAAATTTCCAGATGCCCGGCCTGTATGCCTGTGGAGCAATCCAATACGGGATTGACGTAATACGCACGTTGTCTGTAATCGCGGCAGACAAATATCTCGCGACGGCCTAAGCGCAGTAAAAAAGAAGTTGGCGACATTTGCAGACTGAAGCGCGTATCAAAAGACTGGTCGAGGTATGCCATAAATGAATCTCCGGGTTGGTTATAAAGGCAGTTCATACTTTTTCTCTGACACTTGAAACACAGAGCATTTCCGGTCACTACAGAAAAATGCGAACTTCCCTGATACAAAAAAGATCGTGAAGGACATCATCGAGTGCATCGTTCAGCGAGGCTTTCATTCATCACTGACTCATCGTTTGTCCATAGAAAGTACTTTAACATAAAATACTGTATATGCAATCAGTATATTTGAAAGTGTCGCAAACTTTCCACTACTGAAAAATCTGCATATCCCCGCAAAGCATTATCTGGCTTCACTTTCCAGCAATATTACGGATACATCTGAAAAACTATTGCAGTTCAGATAGTCTGATTTATACTGTACTAATAATCAGTATAAATTTATTTTGGCATGAATAACAATACGCAAATCCCTTTTTTGAATGGCCTGCAAGACCTGCACCCCACACTCTGGCGCGCCTCGCAACTCGCGCACGGTGCCGCAAAAACAGTGGCAAGCGGTTATATAGCGC
Source organism: Cognatundibacterium aquatile (assembly GCF_014699135.1). Lineage (GTDB taxonomy): Bacteria > Pseudomonadota > Gammaproteobacteria > Burkholderiales > Burkholderiaceae_D > Undibacterium > Undibacterium aquatile. The sequence continues at coordinate 389,995 of NZ_JACOFT010000002.1, read as the reverse complement.
TGAACCGGGAGTTGCCGGATAGCGGCTGGCCATTAGGGCAACTGACGGAAATACTGACCGAACAAGAAGGCACAGCAGAGTTGCGGTTGTTATTGCCAGCGATCAAAAAAATGGGGTCGCGCCCGCTTGCTTTACTGGCCCCGCCCTACACGCCACAAGCCACGGCTTTATTGAGTCAGCAAATGCCTTCATCGCAATTGCTGTGGGTGGCTTGCGATAAACATGCAGACAGTTTGTGGGCCGCAGAGCAAATATTGCGGCATGGCAGTTGCGGCACATTGCTATTCTGGCAGTCACAGATACGCAACGAGGCATTACGGCGGCTGCATCTGGCAGCACAAGCATCAGAGACTTTGTTTTGCCTGATACGACCACTGCGTGCTGCGACCTCCGCATCGCCTGCGCCTTTACGTGTCAGCGTGCGGCCGACAGCATTTGGTCTGCAAGTACATTTACTGAAACGACGCGGGGCTTTGCGCGAGGCGCCGCTGCCTTTGTATTTACCTGATCATCCGTATCTCAATCCGCATCTCAATCCCTACATCAGCCCGCGTGCGCCGGAAATATCATCTTCCATGCCAACCAGAGCGACATCCGTCCCGCACAAAGTTTCCGCTGTTTTTCGCGATCATGTGCAACCTAAGCATGCCAGCTGAGTGATGCAAAAAAGGTTAAGAAAGCTTGAAAAAGGCTGAAACATGACGGCGCACTTCCCTCCGCGACATGAACGAAAAATCAATGTAGATGCAGATGCAAATACAGAAATGTCGTCAGACAGATCGCGCAAATCCGCAACGGCCAGTACGTCGGCTGCGCCAATGCAGCTCTGGCTGGCCGTACATTTCCCTTTGCTTGAGCTGGATGTATTTTTACCGTGCTGGCAGCGGCGCAAAGAAGATCACGGCAGCGTCGTCTTGCAACAAAACCGTGTGGCAGCGATGTCTGAGGCAGCGCAACAGGCTGGCGTACGCGCAGGTATGCGGCGTGGTGGCGTTCTCATGTTGCTACCAACGGCAAAGTTGTTTCAGCGGGATTTAGTCAGACAAAAAAATGCCTTAGAGGCTGCCGCCATCGCCTTGTTGCGATATACGCCGCAGGTAGCCATCGCAGAAGAAGCCACCATCGTGCTCGATGTCGGTGCCAGTTTGCGTCTCTTCGGTGGCTTGCGTGCATTGCGTCAGCATGTACGGCAAACCATGGAAATACTGGGTTTGCATACCACCATTGCCTGCGCCCCCTTTGCCAAAGCCGCCTGCATCTTAGCCCGTGACGCTGCGCGCCAGCACCAATCCGGCGCGCAGTGTTTGCATGCGCAGCGTTTGCCCGCCCGACTGAATATGCTGCCAGTCAGTCTGCTGACACATGCCCGTCCCTGCCTGGAATTATTACAAGGGCTAGCATGTCACGCGCTTTTTCATCTGCAACAATTGCCACGCGCTGGCGTGCAACGCCGTTTTGGTAAAGCCTTGCTGGATGAGCTGGATCAGGTCTATGGCAGGCAAAGCACTTTATTTACCTGGATCGTGGCAGCGCCGCAATTCCATGCCCGGTTGGAATTACCTGACAGGCTGGAGCGCAGCGATATGATGCTGACGTATTGCCATAGTTTGCTCAGGCAATTAACGGGCTGGCTCAGCGCGCATCGCCTCGCTGTGAAGCAAATCCGCCTGCAGTTGCAGCATGAGCGCGGTCGTCAGGCAGTCGCACCAAGCATACTGCATATCGCCATGGCAGAGGCTTGCTGGCAAGACGAACATTTGCTACCCCTGTTGAAAGAAAAGTTAGCGCAACTCAGCCTGCCATCTGCGGTGATAGCGCTGGTGCTGGAGGCGCCAGAGACGGTTGCGCTTGATGTGCAAAGCGAATCTTTGTTTCCAGAGCCGGGAGGAAAGCCAGAAGACCATCAGCGTTTGCTGGCCTTGCTGGTGGCCCGGCTGGGCGAGGATCATGTCTTGCAAGCCGCGCCACTGGCCGATCACCGGCCTGAAATTGCGAATCAATGGATATCAGTCATGCAAAAACGCCCGGCAGGTGCAGATGTGCCTGCTGCCGCCCTGCTCCACAGACCCGCATGGTTATTGCCGCAGCCACTGCCTCTGACGCTGCGGCAACATCGCCCGTATTACCGGTCAATTCTGACGATAGTTTCACCTGCAGAACGTATAGAAGCGGGCTGGTGGACGACACAAACCCAGGCCCGCGATTATTTTGTCGCCACCAGCGCAGATCATGTCCGTTACTGGATCTACCGCGAACGTTCCAGCGATCCTGAAAGCAATGCGCCGCGCTGGTTTTTGCATGGGGTCTTTGGCTGATGCGCAGTGATGATCAAGAGTCCAACGTCGCTGCGCCTGCTGGCCATCAATTGCCCGGATACGCAGAATTATTCTGCCTCTCGAATTTCAGTTTTCTGGAAGGGGCATCGCATGCCGAAGAGTTAGTCAAACGCGCGGTGAATCTCGGCTATCAGGGCATCGCGATAACGGATGAATGTTCTCTCGCGGGCATCGTACGCGCGCATGAGGAAGCAAAAAAACATGCGCTGCCGCTGATGGTCGGCGCTTATTTCAAACTGACTGAAACAGAGAATGGTATGCCGGGGCCGACGCTGATTATTCTGGCCTGCAACCGTGAAGGCTATGGCAATCTGTCTGAGCTCATCACACTGGCACGCAGCCGCTGCATGAAAGGCAGCTATTTGCTCAACACCACCGATTTCAGCCATCCGCCAGCCAGTTATGAACACCTTGCCAACATGCCGGATTGTTTGCTGATATTGGTACCGGAATATCCTCTGCGCCCCGCCGTTCTGGCACAACAGGCGGCCTGGTGTGCGCAGGTCTTTCCGCAACGCAGCTGGATGGGGCTCAATCTGCTGCTGCAATTATCTGATGCTTATCAATTGCAGCATGTCAGCCATATCGCCGCTGAATATGCGTTACCGGTCGTCGCGATAGGCCATGTCACCATGCATGTACGCTCGCGCAAGCCTTTACAGGACACGATGACAGCGATACGTCTGGGTAAAGCTGTTGCTGATTGCGGCTATGCACTGGCGCCGAATGCAGAACAACATCTGCGCTCACGGCTGCGGCTGGCCAGTATTTATCCGCCGCAAACGCTGGCTGAAACGCTGCGCATTGCCAGCTTATGCCATTTCTCTCTGGATGAATTGCGCTATGAATACCCAGATGAACTGGTGCCCGCCGGCATGACACCCGCGCTCTATCTGAGACAGGAAGTCATGGCTGGTGCGCATCTGCGTTATCCAAAAGGCATACCGGATCGCATCGCGGCAACGATAGAACATGAGCTACACCTGATTAATGATCTTGCGTACGAGCCTTATTTTCTGACGGTGCACGATATCGTCAAATTTGCCCGCAGCCAGGATATTCTTTGTCAGGGGCGCGGTTCTGCTGCGAATTCCGTCGTTTGCTATTGCCTGCACATCACAGAGGTGAATCCCGAAGTGAACACCCTGCTGTTTGAACGCTTCATTTCCAAAGAACGTGGCGAACCGCCAGACATCGACGTCGATTTTGAACATCAGCGACGTGAAGAGGTAATGCAATATATCTACAACAAATATGGCCGCAATCGTGCTGCGCTGGCGGCCGCGGTGCATACCTATCGCCCGCGCGGTGCGCTACGCGAAGTCGGCAAGGCGCTGGGCGTTGATCTGGCGATTATTGATGCCGTCGCAAAATCCCACCGCTGGTTCGACAGCAAACAGGATTTACTGAATCGCTTTGAAGAATGCGGTCTCGATACGCATTCCATGCTGGCGCAGCAATGGGCTGCATTGGCAACGCGTTTATTAGGGTTTCCGCGCCATCTGTCACAACACAGCGGCGGCTTCGTAATTGCACGGGGTAAATTATCGCGGCTGGTGCCGATAGAAAACGCTGCCATGAAAGACCGCTGTGTGATTCAGTGGGATAAAGACGATCTTGAATCGCTGGGTTTGCTGAAAGTCGATGTGCTGGCGCTCGGCATGTTATCGGCATTAAAGCGGGCACTCGACATGATGGCGGCTTTCCCCGGCAAGCCATCCACGATGCAGGACATTCCGCGCGAAGACGTCGCCACCTATGACATGATCTGCAAAGCCGATACCGTCGGTGTGTTCCAGATTGAATCACGGGCGCAGATGAGCATGTTGCCGCGCCTGCGCCCGCGCGAATTTTACGATCTGGTGGTGCAAGTCGCGATTGTGCGTCCGGGGCCGATACAAGGCGGCATGGTGCACCCGTATCTGCGGCGACGTCAGGGGCTCGAAAAGGTAGAAACGTATCATGATCCGGCAATGCAGAAAGCGCTGGGACGCACGCTCGGTGTTCCTATTTTTCAGGAACAAGTGATGCAGATCGCCATGCTCGCTGCCGACTTCAGCGCAGGCGAAGCCGATGGCTTGCGGCGCGCGATGGCAGCCTGGAAACGCAAAGGCGGGCTGGAGTCTTACCATGACCGCATCGTCAATGCGATGGTTGGCAATGGTTACAGCAAGACCTTCGCCGAAGGCATCTTCGAGCAGATGAAAGGGTTTGGCGAATACGGTTTTCCTGAAAGTCATTCCGCCAGCTTTGCCATTCTGGCCTATGTCAGCAGCTGGATTAAACGCCATGAACCCGCGATTTTTTTATGTTCGCTGCTGAATTCGCAACCGATGGGTTTTTACTCGCCGTCACAGTTACTGCAAGACGCACGCCGCCACGATGTGCAGGTGCGCGCCGTCGATGTCATGCACAGCAACTGGGATACCTCGCTCGAGCCGGACATGCATTTCAACCGCTACACCCAGACGCCACAACCTCTGGTGCGTCTGGGGCTGTCCTTGCTGAATGGCATGTCGGCAGCGGCAGCGCTGCGCATACAGCAAGCGCGTCAGCAACAGGCGTTTACCGATGTCACCGATCTGGCGCGGCGCGCAGAACTGAGCCGCCACGATTTGCAGGTGCTGGCCGCAGGCAACGCCCTCGTCTCGCTCGCCGGTCACCGGCGTCAGGCTTTGTGGCAGGCAGTTGGCTCTATGCCGGATAAAGATTTACTGCGCCCGACCACGCTGCAGGAAACCGCACCACAACTGCGCGCGCCTTCAGAAGCACAAGAAATTTTCAGCGATTACCACAGCATGGGGTTGACTTTGCAACGCCATCCGCTGGCCTTGCTGCGCACGCAATTGCTGGCGAAACGGTTTCTGCCGGCAGAAACACTCAACACTTTTCAGCAAGATCAGTTTGCCCGCGCCTGCGGCATCGTCACCGTCAGACAACGCCCGGGAACCGCCAATGGCGTTTTGTTTTTGACGATAGAAGATGAAACCGGCCCGGTGAATGTGATTATCTGGCCGTCGCTGCTGGAGCAGCAAAGGCGCGAGGTATTGGGCGCGCGCTTATTGGGTGTCTATGGAATATGGCAACGCCAGAATGAAGTCTGCCATCTGGTCGCCAAGCGGCTGGTGGATATGTCGCATCTGCTGGGCGAGCTGGCCGTCAGCAGCCGCGATTTTTGTTGAGATGTGTATGTCAGATACCGCTATCTCTCAATCATCATGCACCTGCGCAGCCTTTTTTACCCGGCAAGCCGCATGCGGATTCAGTCACGCTCAGAGTAGCTTCAATCTAAAGCCTGTATTAAGCTCAATACAGCCTTAATACTGTATCGACTGCAAATGCGTTTTGATGACGGTGGCGCTTTGGCTTAATGCCGCATGTTCTTCCACGCTAAGGGTCGGGAATATCGTCATTTCTATGCCTTTGCGCCCGATGATGTGCGGCAGCGACAAGGCCACATCCGTCACACCTTCAACCTCAGCCATCACAGAACTCACCGTGAACACACTGCGTTCATCAAACAAGATGCAGCGACTGAGTGCCGCAATCGCCGCACCGATGCCGTAATAGGTCGAGCCTTTACCAGCGATGATTTTATAGGCGGCACGCCGCACATCCTGATCCACCTGCTGCATGATCTCTGCGCTCAGCGGCTGGCCGCTGGCGAGCGCAAATTGCTCGAGTGGCACGCCCGCCACACTCGCACCCGACCAGTTCAACACCTCAGAATCGCCATGTTCACCCAGCACATACGCATGCACCGAACTCGGCGCGACGTCATAGCGCTGGCCCAGCAAAGTGCGGAAACGCCCGGTATCGAGCATGGTGCCGGTGCCAAGCACACGGGACGCTGGCATCCCTTCCCGCACCGCAAGTTTGGTGGCGATCTGCGTCATGATATCGAGCGGATTCGTCGCAATCAGAATAATCGCGTCCTGCGCCGCCCGCACTATTGGCGGAATAATGCCAGCGAAAATTTCTGCGTTTCGCTGCAATAGCGCAAGCCGCGTTTCGCCGGGTTGCTGATTCACCCCCGCCGCCACAATCACCAGCGCGCAGCCAGCCAGATCGGCAAACGTGCCGCCATGCACATTCACCGGATACGAAAACGGCGTCGCATGCAGAATATCCATCACATGCGCCTCTGCCAACGCAGGGAAATGATCGACCAGCACCAGTTCGCTGCCTATGCCCTGTAACACCAGTGAATAGGCAGCCGTGCTGCCAACGTTGCCGGTACCGACAATGCCAATTTTCATACATACTTTCGGGAAGAAATGCGTTGAACCAGGAAGGAATGCGGATGAGTTGAAGACGATCTGACTTGCTTCAGGTTCAGGATACCTCTTTCCCGAACCAATCCTGCAATTTTTGTTTGGCCTGTGCCTTTACATCCGCTGTGATGTACAGCGACACCATCGCCACAGCCGCCGCCAGCGCACCCAGATCATCGCTGAAACCTGCCAGCGGAATCGCATCGGGAATCGCATCCAGCGGTGAAATGAAATAGGCCAGCGCACCATAAATCACCGTCTTCGCCCACGCCGGTGTTTCCGGACGCTGCGCCGCATAGTACAGATACAGCGCCTTTTCTATCACCTCACGCCCCGCCTTCAACGCAAAGCCTTTGAGCTTTTCCCAGAAACTGCTGTCCGAATAAGCGGTATTTTCCGGCGTCGTCATCGCGCATCCTTTCTCAAAAAAACATCCCACAAGCCCTGATTTTACGCCACAGAACGCCAAATAATACTGGGGGGAGTATATTTAATCGCCCAATGAATACGCTGAGAATAAGGCGGAAATGGCACATACTCCCCTGTTTTTATCAAAACGAACGTTTTTCAGCGGCAATTGATGTGTCCAAACAAGCGCCGCTAGTGAAACTTATCCATCAGGATATTTTGCGCTGGTCATGCGGATTTAAAGGCGACTGAAGAAAATTGTCTTTTTTTAACGCTCCGAGTTAAACTTCATTTTCTTTGAGTTAAATAAAAGTTATGTCTCACGGAGACCTCGATGCCTAACGCCAAAATCGATGCAGTTCAATTTTTCAATGATAAGTACCGTGAATTGGTCAATGAAAAAGCGGGGAAAGCCGACTCAGAGCGAGAGAGCTTCGATGGCTATATAAAAAGATCGCTAAGGCTCAACAGTGCGGATGACTGGGGCATCCTTTGCGCTTCAATGGATGTTATCGACGATTCTCTTTTAGGAATAGAAAATTTTCTGAGATTTGGAATCGATGGCCCAACAAAATACGGAGACATGGGAGAAAAATACATAAGACTTTATGGCGCGCTAAACGCTACTTATCTTCAACAGCAAGCTGTAATCAGTTTGTTTAAAATCTCAAATACTGATAGCCCCAAGTCAGCCGAAGAGAGGATCAACAGTCTCTTGATCCGAACAATTCGGCACAAAATTGGCGCCCATGCCGTTGACTACGAAAATAAGCATGAAGATGTAACCGAGAGCTTTGTCCCCGTTCGATTTACTCTTGGTGGTATGGCATGCAGCTATTACAACAACAAAACGCTACAACAAGAAACGGTTAATTTACAAGAAGCCATTGCCGAACATCTTGATTTGATGGCTACTTTGTATGCGACGTTATACGAAAAATCAATTCGCACAATCTACAAATCGAATCCTGAAAAAAAAGAATTACTTATGAGAAATGTATTTGACGGTAAAGCAAAGCTGAGCGGAGATATTGTAGTTCGCTCCGATTGCAGCGATGCAATCTTCACAACATTAATTATTTCACCTCTGCCCGAATAGTCAACGTAGTCCCTCAGTAAAGCAGATCACCTATATCTGCACTTTGGCTTTCTTCTGATATTCCAGCTCCGGATTCCGCTGCCCCCATGTTGAGAGCAACCAAAAACGAAACAAGCAACATGGGACGCTGGCAAGTTGCGCTCCACATTACAAAGGTTTCTGCTCCGTATCTTCCGGTAAAGTCAGACGTCCCGTGTGATAGTCATATTCATAAACCTCGCCGTAACGGCCCCATTCGATGGCGACTTCCAGCACGCGTTTGGCTTCGTCGGCTTTGAGGAATTCTTCCAGCAATTCCAGCAGTGGTTGTTCCGGCAGACTGGCGCTGACTTCGGCTTCGAGGTTGCGACGGATGTGGGCGGCCAGTGGCACGTGGGTCAGCAGTTGCTGGCCGAAGAGTTCCTGTTTGTGATTCTTTTCGGCCTCGTAATATTTTTGCCCCATCGGCGTGAGGATGATGTCGCCTTTGTCGAGCACAGCAAAGCCCAGCAAGCTCAGTGCTTCGTAAGTCGGGAACAATTCTTCATCGGATAATTCGGATTCTTCGGCCAGTTGCGGCAAATCGGCGCGACCGTTGAACGGCACGTCGGCCAGCATATCGAGCACGCCTTCGATGCGGCTGACGTTAGTATCGGGCAAGCGATAGCCCAGATGGCGCGCGTTGGATGTTTCGGCAGTAGCTTCGTGGGCGTGGCGCATCGTCATCAGGCCATAGACTTCATCAATCAGGGCGCGCACTTCGACGGCATCGACATCGCGCGGGCGCGGCAGATCGATCTTGACTTCGCAGCGGATAGTGCCGGGGTCGCTGGAGAGAACGATAATGCGGTCGGCCATCATCACGGCTTCTTCGATGTTATGCGAGACGATGAGTATGCCTTTGGTCGAGATTTTTTTATCCTGCCAGAGTTTCAGCATGTCATTACGCAGGGTTTCGCCGGTCAGCACATCGAGCGCAGAAAAGGCTTCGTCCATCAGCAAGATGTCGGGGTTCGTCACCAGCGCGCGGGCAATACCGACGCGTTGTTTCATGCCGCCAGAAAGTTCGCGTGGCAGCGCGCCGCCGAAACCGGCCAGGCCGATTAGCTCTAACACCGCATCGGCACGGCGTTCGCGCTCGGCCGCAGGCACGCCCTGCGCTTCTAAGCCGAGTTCAACGTTTTGCTGCACGGTCAGCCACGGGAATAAGGCGAACGATTGAAACACCATCGCGATACCGGCAACCGGGCCGTAAATGTCTTTGTCACGATAGGCGACTTTGCCTTTGTCGGCAGGAATCAGCCCTGCCATGATGCGCAGCAATGTTGATTTGCCTGAGCCTGATTTACCGAGCAAGGCGACGATTTCACCGTCTTTGAGTTGAAAATCAACCTTGTCCAGAATCAGGCGCGATTTGCCATCGGTGGCTTTGAAGGATTTGGCGACTTGATTCAGGTCTATCAGTAAAGCTTGTGTCATGTGTATTCTCCTGACAGCGGCGTTTGTTTATTGCCGCTGCGTTTCATGGTCGTTATGCGTAGGTGCAGGATGAGCAGTTTGTGAGGCGTGCTATGCAAATCAGCGTATATGGTCTTCGGCCAGCAAATACAATTTGCGCCAGAAAAACCGGTTCAGCAGCATCACAAAAATACACATCACACCGATACCGAGGGCGATGCGGTGAAAATCCCCTGCTTCGGTCATTTGTTTGATGTAACTGCCCAGCCCGTCGGCAATCAGCGTGGTTTTACCCCAGGTGACATATTCCGCAACGATACTGGCATTCCATGAGCCACCGCTGGCGGTGATTGCGCCGGTGATGTAACTCGGAAAAATCGCGGGCAGATAAACGCGCTTCCATTTCAGCCAGCCTTTGAGGCCCAGATTATCTGCCGCCAGACGCAATTCATTTGGTATCGTCGCCGCACCGGCAACAACGTTAAACAAAATGTACCACTGGGTACCGAAAACCATTAAAGGGCTGAGCCAGATATTCGGCGTCAGATTGAGTGACACCATCGCCAGCACCACCAGCGGAAACATCAGGTTGACCGGGAACGCCGCCAGAAACTGCGCCACCGCCTGCACTTTTTGCGAATACTGCGGGCGCAAACCTATCCAGACCGCAATCGGCACCCACACCAACGATGCCAACGCAATCAACAACATAACGCGGATCAGCGTAATTACACCCAGACCAGCGACGTGCGCCACTTCGCTCCAACCGACATCACTGTGTATGAACGTCACCAGCCGGTAAATCGCCAGCATGGTGACGACAATCAGCACACCATCAAAAACACGTGACCACAGCGGGCTGATCGTTTTCTTGGCGGCGCGGGTTGATGTGCCATCGTAGCTGACGCTGAACCACGACAGCGCATGGCTCATCAAAGACCAGAATTGCTCGGTCCAGGTACGTACCCAGCGGCTGTTGCGCATCCAGTCCAGCAGCCAGGATTGTTGCGCGGTATCGCCTTGCGATTCTTCAAAACGAAACTTGTCTGCCCAAGCGAGTAAGGGGCGGAAGAACAATTGGTCGTACAGCAGTATGCCGCTCAGCATAGCTGCGATGGCCCAGGCAATGGCATGGCCGTCTTTGGCTTCGATGGCGACTGCGATATAAGAGCCGATACCGGGTAATTTAATATCCTGTCCGGCGACAGAAATTGCTTCTGCTGCCACCAGAAAAAACCAGCCGCCTGACATGGACATCATCATATTCCACAGCAAGCCTGGCATCGCAAACGGCAACTCCAGCCGCCAGAAACGCTGCCAGCTCGACAACCGGAAAATGTGAGCAGCTTCTTGTAATTCTGCCGGCACATTGCGCATGGATTGATACAGGCTGAATGCCATATTCCAGGCCTGCGAGGTAAAGATCGCGAAGATCGCCGCACATTCAACACCGAGTAAATTGCCGGGAAACAGCGCAATAAACGGCGCAATGGCGATCGCCTGAAAACCCAGAATTGGTACTGATTGCAGAATATCGAGCGCCGGAATCATGACCTTTTCGGCAGTGATGTATTTGACCGCAATCGCGGCAAAAATCAGGCTGAATAACAGCGAGAAAGCGAGTGCGGTGAACATGCGCAAGATCGTGCGCAGCAGATAATAGGGCAAATAAAACGGATCAAGCGATACCTGCAAGGCTTCACCAACCGAGAACGGCCGACTCATCTGCATTGCTGCAAACGCAAATATGCTTAACAGGGCAAGAATCAGCGGTAATAAAGCCCAATCCCAGCGATTCGGGCCGCTACTATCCAACGCATCTTCGCGTGAACGGAGTCGGAATAATTCAAACATGCGTACCTCCGGAGATCAGGACATACGCAAAAAAAGAAGATGTCAGATAAGCCTGACAAAATAAGGTGATGCGCAACAAACTACCTCCCCTGTTGCTGACAATCGTGCCAGCAGCATAGACAGATGCATTCTACTCCGCAGCGGTGGTAAGCGAAACCACGCGACCACAACGGAAGACAGAAAAAAACAAATTGGGTAAGTAGGAGTGCAGCGAAATACGGAAGAAAACCGCTGAAGAAACTACTACCCGCCAGATGGCAAGGTAGCAGCAGAGTATCTGTGCTTACATTGCCAGGTTAAGCTCGATCGGGGATCGACAACTATAACTGTCCACAGAATTAACTCCAAAATTAAGAAGTCCGAACTTTAACACAGAGCTTCGTGAATAAACAATATGCTGCACTGCAATCAGAACAATAAGAAACAAAAATCAGCGATGTAGATTTACTTTTTCTGAGCCGCGAGCGATTGCTGTAAAAGTTCCGTCAAATCGCCATGCTGGCTTTCTTTCGCAAAATCAAGCGCAGTCATACCGAGATCATTTTTCAGCGTGAGATCAGCCCCCTCACCTATCAACAGTCTGGCGGCATCAAGTTTACCGAAACGGGTTGCCATCATCAGTGGCGTCGTTTTATTCGGTGATTCGGTATCGATGTAGGCGTGATGTTCGAGCAATAAGGCGATCGCTTCGACACTGCCATTTGCGGCAGCATAATGCAGCGCCGTCCAGCCCGGCTGATTGACCTCGGCACCACGGGCAATAATTTTTCTGACCGCATCAGCATTTCCGAGAAAGCTGGCAACCATCAACGCGGTATCGCCATTTTTTGCGCGGGCATTGATGTTCAGATCCGGCACTTGCAGCAATAAATCAACAACGCGCATGGACTTATTTCTGAGTGCCGTCATGAGCATCGATTCGCCGCGATATTCTTCTACCGAGTTGACATCCATGCCGCGTTGTAAAAATTCCTGCACTGCAGGCGCGTCATTGAATTTGACTGCGAAAACAAAATCAGCATAAGCATCGGCATTTGCTGCGACCGGCATCAGACAGGCAAGAGCAAGCAGTAAAGCAGCAGGCGTTAAGCGCATGGCGAACCTCAATGAGCGAACTGAAACAGCTTGAAGAAATTTTTCGTGGTGGTTTCCTGTACTTCTGTCACGGAAACGCCTTTGATATCCGCGAGGAATTCGCCGACGTGACGCACAAAACCGGGTTCATTCATTTTGCCACGATGCGGCATCGGCGCCAGATAGGGTGAATCGGTTTCTATCAGTATGCGCTCCAGCGGCAAGGCTTTGGCCACCGCTTGTAAATCTTTGGCACTTTTAAAAGTCAGAATACCGGAGAAAGAAATATAAAATCCCATTTCTATCGCCGCCAATGCGACTTCCAGCGATTCGGTGAAGCAATGCATCACGCCGGCGACGCCGCCATCTGCGGTTCCTGCACCCTCTTCGCGCAAAATACGTATCGTATCTTCTGCGGCGGCTCTGGTATGAATAATCAAAGGCTTGCGACTCAGTCGCGAGGCGCGGATGTGCTGACGAAAACGTTCGCGCTGCCATTCGAGATCACCTTTCAGACGGAAATAATCCAGCCCGGTTTCTCCGATGGCGATGATGCGTGGGTGTTGCGCCAATTCGACCAACTGCTCCGCGCTCGGCTCTGGCGTATCTTCATAATCAGGATGCACGCCGACCGAAGCGTAAATATGCGGATATTGCTCAGCCAAGGCCAGCACTTGCGGGAAATCGGGTAGATCCACAGACACGCAGAGGGCATGGGTGACGCCGTTATCCGCCATTTTTTGCATGATTTCCGGCATACGCGCAGCGAGTTCAGGAAAATTGATATGGCAATGAGAATCGACGTACATAATTAACAGTCTAAGGTAAATGCCTGATCAGGCGATATCGGCAACAGATATGCAGCTTTTAGCGGCGAGCAATCACATCTAACACTGCTTGCGCCGAGATATTGGCGGTATCGCGCAATAAGCTGTGATGCATCGCTGTGAATCTGTCTTTCAGATTCTTTTGCATATTGTCGTCATTGAGTTGCAGCCAGATCGCATCTGCCATCGCTTCGGGCGTAGCGGCAGATTGCAGGAACTCAGGAACCACAAATTCTTTTTCAAGTATATTCGGCAAACCGACCCAGGGCTGGTAGCCCATGTGTTTGAGTATCTGCCACGATGCTTCCATCATTTTGTAGGCGATCACCATCGGCTTCTTGAACAGCGCAACTTCCAAAGACGCTGTGCCCGAGGCGACCAGTACCGCATCCGCAGCTGCAATCGCCGTATGCGAGCGGCCATCAATCAGTAAAATCGGCACACCTTCCAGGCGCGCGGCGACCACCAGCTTGATGTAGTAACTACGCTGTTTATTACCCGCCATCGGCACCACGATCTGTAAATTTGGATCGCGCTGTATCAGTATTTTTGCGGCACCGATAAATGCTTCGGTGTTATATTTAATTTCGGAAATACGGCTACCTGGCAGAATGGCGACGACCTTAAATCGAGGATCCAGACCGAGCTCTTCTCGCGCAGCGGCAGTGTCGATGTCCATAGGAATGACCTGTGCCAGCGGATGTCCCACGTAAGTCACAGGAATGCCTGCATCGCGATAAATCTGTTCTTCAAACGGAAAAATCACCAGCATGTGAGATACCGCTTCGGCAATTTTCTTAATGCGCCCACCACGCCATGCCCAGATCGATGGACCGATGTAATGAATCGTAGGAATGCCTGCCTGCTTTAACTGTATTTCAAGATCCAGATTAAAGTCGGGCGCATCCACACCGATGAACACATCCGGTTTTTCTGCGAGTAACTGCTGCTTCAGATTTTTACGTATGCCGCTGATTTCACGGTAGTGCATCAGCACTTCAAACAAACCGCGTACAGACAGCTTATCCATAGTCCAGTCATTGACAAAGCCCTGCTCCGCCATGCGCGACCCACCGATTCCATGCATCAGTGAGTCAGGTAAACGCGGGCGCAAACCAGATAATAAGCGGGCAGCCAGCATGTCACCGGAGGTTTCCCCTGCGACCATAGAGATGATAGGACGTGATGATGCTGAGAGTGACACGAGTGTTCCTTAGCGCACGATGCCGCGCGTTGACGCGTCGAGGAAATCGCGCATCAGTTTTACCTGCGCCGCTGCGTCTGCACTAAGGCTCAACATTTGCTCATCCAGTGCCGCTTTAGATTCTTCCAGCGTCAGCCCGGATTTGTAAATCAGCTTGTATGATTGCCGGATCGCATTCAACTGATCTCGACTGAAACCCCGCCGCTTCAGCCCTTCGAGATTAACGCCATGCGCTTGCGCCGGATTGCCGGACAACAAAACAAACGGTGGCACATCTTGCGTTAGGCTGGTATTCATACCGACGAACGCGTGCGGCCCGATCTTGCAGAACTGATGAACTGCAGAAAAGCCGCTCATGATGACCCAGTCACCGATTTCAACGTGACCTGCCAGTGCGGCGTTATTCGAAAAAATGGTGTGATTGCCGACTGTGCAGTCATGCGCGATATGTACATAAGCGAGGAACCAGTTATCGCTGCCAACTTTGGTAATACCTCTATCCTGCACCGTTCCGCAATTGAATGTGCAGAATTCACGAATCAGATTGCGGTCACCGATCTCAAGATAAGTCACTTCGCCTGCATATTTCTTGTCTTGTGGCGGGCCACCGATAGACGAAAACGAGTGAAAGTGATTATCTTTGCCAATGGTCGTATGTCCATCGATCACCACATGTGCAGCGATTTTTGTCCCCGCATCAATGCTGACATGCGGACCGATAATAGCGTATGCGCCAACCTCAACCGTGCTGTCAAGGTTTGCCTTGGGATTAACCAGCGCCGTTGGATGGATAGCCATTATTTCTCCGTTGCGTCGTCAGTCGTACGCATGGTGCACATTAGCTCGCCTTCGAGTGCCAGCTGACCATCAACCGTACCTTTGGCTTTATATTTCCAGATACCGCGTGCCACTTTCAGAATTTCCACTTCCATCTTCAACTGGTCACCTGGTTCAACCGGACGTTTAAAACGCGCGCCGTCAATACCGAGGAAATACACAATGGTTTTTTCGTCGGGCTTCTGACCCATCGTCAGAAATGACAGTATCGCAGCCGTTTGTGCGAGGGCTTCTATCATCAGCACGCCAGGCATGACTGGCTTATTCGGGAAGTGACCGTTGAAAAATTCCTCATTCGCCGTCACATTTTTGATCGCAGTAATGCTCTTGCCCAACTCCCAATCCAATACGCGATCGACCAATAACATTGGATAGCGATGCGGCAGATATTCTTTGATTTCGTTAATGTTCAGTGTGTTCATGATGATTTCTCAGTCAATGTTTTAATTGTTTTTTCAAGTTGGCGAATTTTTTCACGCATACCGGAAAGATTGCGGACAATCGCCGCCGTTTTTTCCCAGTCTGCATTCTTTGCCAATGGATAGAAACCAGTATATTGACCTGGCTCCAAAATTGAGCGGGATACCATGCTGCCGGAAGAAATATGGACGTTATCGACAATCGTTAAATGTCCCAGCACCATCGCTGCACCACCAAAGGTACAATGCTTACCAATTTTTGCGCTGCCGGCAACGCCGACACAACCCGCCATCGCAGTGTGTTCGCCGATGTGGCAGTTGTGACCGATCTGAATCTGATTATCCAGTTTGACGCCATTTTCTATGACGGTATCAGCCAGCGCGCCGCGATCAATACTGGTGTTGGCACCGATTTCGACGTCATCACCAATCAATACCCGACCGGTTTGTGGAATTTTGATCCAGGCACCACGCTCATTCGCAAAACCAAAACCATCGGCACCTATCACCGCACCGGAATGGATAATCGCGCGTTGACCTATGACGCAATAATCATAAATACTGACATTGGCATGAATTAAGGAACCATCACCGATGGTGACGCCACGGCCTATACTGGTACCGGCCTCTATCACAACAGCGTCACCAATAATTGCCTCAGCGTCGATACTGACATGCGGGCCGATACTGGCGGTGGGCGAAATAACAGCATGTGGGCTGACCCAGGCGCTAGGATGTATTCCCAACATTGGTGGAATCGCTGCCAACGAAGCAAAATACTGTGCTGCGCGTGCAAAATAGACGTAAGGGTTAGCGGTAATAATGCACGCCCCCTTATATTCTGCTGCGATCTGCGCATGATCTGCTTCAGTCACAATCAAAGCGGCTGCGTTGGTCGCTGCGGCTTGCTGCCTTAATTTGGAATTGGAAAGAAAGGTGATATGAGTATCGCCAGCGTCACTCAATGGAGCGATACCGACGACAACAATATCTGGAGAACCAATTAATTGACCACCGAAGCGATCGACCAATTCCCCCAGCCGAGTGCTCGTAGTGGTCATAACTTATTTGGCGAGCGCTTTGAGAACCTTATCGGTTATGTCAACGCGGGGATTATAAAAAACAGCGTCTTGTAAAACGATGTCGTATTTTTCAGTTTCAGCGATTTGTTTGACGACTTTGTAGGCACGATCAACTAAAGAGGCGATTTCCTCGTTCTTACGCTGATTCAGATCTTCATTAAAAATACGCTGTTTACGTTTGAAGTCCTGATCCAGATCGGTCAGCTCACGTTGACGTTTGATTCTTTCGGACTCTGATAACACTGCAGAGTCTTTATCCAGCCTGTCCGCCATTGCCTTAATTTTCGTCGCCAGATCTTGCAGATCTTTACCGCGCTTGGAAAACTCTTGCTCTATCTTGGCTTCCGCCGCCTTAGCCGGTGCAGATTCACGTATCACCCGCTGCGAATCAAAAATGGCGACCCTGGAATCCTGCGCATGAACTTGAGCAACGCCGACGAAGCAAGCCGCACAAATCATCAAGCGTTGGAACAATTTGGACGGGGTAATATGTTGACTCAAAATAATCTCCGTAACACAAACTTATGTAAATCTAAATTAGAAACCTGTACCCATCTGGAACTGGAAGGCTTGTTTCTTATCATCAGGTTTCGCATTTAAAGCACGACCGAAACTCAGTTTCAAAGGACCCACCGGAGATATCCAGCTTATACCGATACCCGCACCGAAGCGCAAATCACTCGTGCGCATTTTTTGACCTTCATCAAATACCTGACCACCGTCGATGAACGTGAACCAACGCAGGGACTTATCCGCACCAGGGAATGGAATCTGTAATTCTACATTACCAAGCACACGACTGGCACCACCAGTGGAATTGCCGTTGAAATCTTTAGTACCTAAAGATGAAGGCTCATAACCACGAACCGAACCAATACCGCCAGCATAGAAGTTTTTAAATACCGGATAAGGGTTTCCGCCCAAGCCGTGGCCGTAGTCAAATTCACCATTCAGTGCCAGTGTCACAGAGCGATAAATCGGTTTGAAATACTGAGCGTTATAAATGGCGCGATAATATTTAAAATTACCGATCGCAGCAACTTCCAGGTTGGCGCGCTGATAACGTCCGATGGTCGGTGTCAGTACGCTGTCGCGACTATCCCTCTGCCACGCAATCGTCAATGGGAAAGAATTCGTCGTCGCGGTTCCAACGCCATAGTCAAGGGCAGTCTGATCTTTGGTGCCATTACCGTAGGTGGAAACATATTTTCTATACGGCAACGGACTAGATGCGTCTGTCTCAACCTTTGTTCGCTCAAAGCCCATACCAAAAAATACGGTATCGACTTCAGAGAATGGAACACCAAAGCGTAAATTGCCGCCAGTAGTCTGAATTTTGTAGTAAGACGTACTACCGATTAACGGATTCGTTGTTCTCATATACGCATCCACACTACGACTGATACCATCGTCGGTAAAGTATGGATCCAGATGCGAAACAGCTACCGTACGGTATTGTCGGCTGGTATTAATTTCCAAACCTATCGTGTCGCCGCTACCAAAAACGTTGGCCTGTTGAATTGCTCCAGACAATGTCAGTTTTTCTGCGCTGGAATAACCTGCACCAAATGTCAGATTGCCGGTTGGTTTTTCTGTCACAGACAAATTCACATCGACCTGATCGGCACTGGTTGCCACTTCCGGCGTTTCCAATTTGACGTCGCCAAAATAACCCAATCGTTCAACGCGGTCACGTGAGGCTTTAATTTTCTCGCCGTCGTACCAGGAACTTTCAAACTGACGGAATTCACGGCGAATAACTTCGTCACGTGTCCGCGTATTACCGGCAAGGTTAATGCGACGAACATAGACACGTTTGCCGCCATCAACAAAAACGGTGAAGGCAACTTCTTTCTTTTCCTTGTCCAGAATCGGATTTGCATTCACATTCGCAAACGCATAACCGAAGTTACCCATACGTTCAGAAATCCGTTTGGTGCTTTCTGTCAGGCGAGCCGCATTATAAATATCACCCTTTTTGAGTAACATCAGCGAAGCGAGTTCGTCTTCACGACCGAACATATCGCCTTCGAGCTTGATATTGGAAACAGTATATTTATCACCTTCGGTCAGATTGATCGTGATGTAAATATCTTTTTTATCGGGAGTAATCGAAATCTGCGTCGAGAGAATCTGCATTTCCAGATAGCCGCGATTCTGATAGAACGAACGTAAGGTTTCGATATCGCCGGATAATTTTTGTTTGGAGTACTGATCGGCTTTGGTGTACCACGAGAACCATGTCGGCGTATTCAATGCCATCAGGTCTCTTAATTCGCCATCTGAAAATGCTTTATTGCCGATGATTTTAATTTGCGCAATCTTGGCAATCTCGCCTTCATCTACCGCGAAAGTTACTTTGACACGATTTCGTTCGATTGGCGTAATCGTGGTCGTAATTTGCATACCGTATAAGCCTTTCGACAAATACTGGCGCTTCAACTCTTGCTCTGCACGGTCAACGGTTGCTTTATCAAAAATCCGCGTTTCTCCGATGCCGATATCTTTCAATGCTTTTACCAGGGCATCTTTTTCAAATTCTTTTGTGCCCGTGAATTCAACGCCTGCAATGGTTGGACGCTCATCAAGCAAAACTACCAACACGCCGTCTTGCTCTTCGATTTGAATATCTTTAAAAAAACCAGTCGCATATAAAGATTTGATCGCAGTCGTACTTTTAGCGTCATCAAACACTTCACCGACTTTGACTGGCAGATAGCTGAATACCGTACCTGCCTCTGTTCTTTGCAAACCCTCAACGCGAATATCTTTTACTGTGAAAGGTTGTATTGCGAATGCGCTGCCGGAACATACAGCGAGCGCGGCCAGAGCCATAGAATGAAGACGAAATTTTGGCAAAGTGAAATGCTCGATATGTAATTTCATTGGGTATAAAGTTCTTTCAATACTCTCAATATGGCGATCAGAATTGAGTTTTTTATCATCAAGCTGACTATTATGACATTAGTCGGGCTATATCATTAAAAAATGCAACTGCCATGATTGCCATCAGCAATGCTACTCCGGCACGTTGTGCAATTTCAGTAAAGCGTTCAGACACTGGCTTGCCCGTCAAAACTTCCAGCGAATAATACAACAAATGGCCGCCGTCTAGCACAGGAATAGGCAGCAAATTCATGACTCCGAGGCTGATGCTGATGAGCGCCATAAAGCTGAGATAACTGATCAGGCCGACTCTTGATGTCTGGCCCGCATAATCAGCAATAGTCAGCGGACCAGTAATGTTTTTCAAAGAAACCTCACCGACGATCATTTTCCACAGCATTTTAATGCTGACGATGCTGGTATCCCAGGTTTTTTGTACACTCTTTCCTATCGATGCGATCAGGCCTGTCTGCACGATCGTCATTTCTGGTGCCAGCATCATCTGAATTTTCAAGCGTCCGATTTTTGTTCCATTTACCTCTTCTGTAACCGGCGTCGCTACCACGTCAATCTCATCACTGTTACGCTTGATGTGCAGAGTCAGGCGCTGCCCGGCAGAAGCATTGACCTTTTCCGTGAACGCCAGACCATCAAGCACAGGCTCACCGTTGATGCTCAATATCAGGTCGCCTTTTTTCAGTCCGGCGAGACTGGCCGGACCGTCTGGCAGGATGTCACCGAGTATTGCAGGCGGGCGGGCCAGCGAGAATCCGAGTTGCGACATAAAGTCGCCCTCAAGATCCTGGCTGTTCAGCTGCTTCAGCGGCAATTCAACGACACGCCTGATTTGCTGATCCGGCTGATCACCGGAAACACGAACAACAGAAATTTCAGCATTATTTTTTTCCAGTGCGCGCTGCATTAATTCCCAATGCACTTCACTCCAACTCTGTATCGTTTTTCCGTTGATGTCTGAGATCACGTCGCCGTGACGCAAACCGGATTGATAAGCAACTGAAGTGGCAGACGGAACACGGATTTTTGCGACCGGCTCAGGTATTCCGTAAACAAACAACGCCGAATACAACATGATCGCCAGAATAAAATTCGCCACTGGGCCAGCAGCAACAATGGCGATACGCTTCCAGACCGATTGACGGCAAAATTCCCGTGGCAAGTCTGCAGGAGGAATTTCTGCTGCGTCCTGCTCGCGAGCATCCAGCATCTTTACGTATCCGCCCAACGGGAGCAGCGATATCGCCCACTCAGTCTGATCTTTACCAAGCTTACGGGCGAAAATTACACGTCCCATACCAACAGAGAAACGCAATACTTTTACCCCGCACAAACGCGCAGCAATGTAGTGCCCCAGCTCATGTATCGTCACCAGTGTACCGAGTGTGACGATAAATGCGAGAATAGTCTGAATCAATTTCATTGCATCACAATCGTATGGGCAACCGCACGCGCTTCTGCATCGACTGCCAGAATGCCATCAAGATCAGTCACTGGAGTGACAGCGATTTTATCCATGCACAGTGCAATTAGTTGATCTATCGCACGGAAACCGATTTTTCCGTCTAAAAATGCTTGGACAGCAATCTCGTTACTTGCGTTCAATATCGTTGGTGCAGAGCCACCTGTTTTCAGTGCCTGATACGCGAGCGACAAACAGGGGAAACGAGCGAAATCCGGTGCTTCAAAATTGAGTTTGGAGACTTTTACAAGATCTAATGGCGATACGCCAGAGGCAATGCGTTCAGGATATGCAAGTCCGTAGGCAATAGGAGTACGCATATCCGGGTTTCCCAGTTGCGCCAGCACAGAGCCGTCGTTATAAGAGACCATGGAGTGAATAACGCTTTGTGGATGAATCACGACTTCGATCATATCGGCAGGTGCCGAAAACAGCCAGTGCGCTTCAATGACTTCCAGCCCTTTGTTCATCATGGTAGCTGAATCGATAGAGATTTTTCGTCCCATTACCCAGTTCGGATGCGCAATTGCCTGCTCTGGCGTGACATCCGTCAGCGTGGCAATATCGCGGTGCAAAAAGGGCCCGCCTGATGCTGTTAACAGAATTTTACTGACGCCGTGCTGTTCAGCCTGACCATCATAATGCCGCGGTAAGCACTGAAATATCGCATTGTGTTCGCTATCAATCGGCAACAGAGCCGCTCCGCTTTTCTTGATCGCATCCATAAACAGGTTGCCGGACATTACCAGCGCCTCTTTATTTGCGAGCATGACTTTTTTACCTGCACGTGCCGCAGCCAGCGAAGCCGGTAAACCAGCCGCACCGACAATCGCCGCCATCACACTGTCGCACTCCGGAGACGAGGCCACCTCACACAAAGCTTCAGGCCCGTATTGAATTTGTATCTGACCTAATTTTTTTTCTGCGAGCAAATGCCGTAACGCATCTGCTGCACTTGCATAACCGACAACAACAACTTGCGGCTGAAATTGCACACACTGGGCTGCGAGTTTTTCTATCTGCGTGTGCGCCGTCAATGCAAATACCTGATAGCGATCCGGGTGTCTGGCAATAACATCCAGAGTGGAAACGCCGATAGATCCCGTGGATCCTAAAATACAAACACGCTGTAAACTCATACTATTAACGCCATAAATCCAGAAGAACAGCCAACGGCAACACGGGAATCAATGCATCAATTCTATCGAGTACGCCACCATGACCAGGTAAGAGATTGCTGCTGTCTTTCATGCCAACCCGTCGTTTCAACATGGATTCAAATAAATCGCCGATGACACTTGCAGCGCAAAGTAAACTCACCACACCAAAAAAAACCAACCAGCCTTTACGCAGAAAAATCTGTACCGCGAATGTGTCTTGTAGTGCCGGAATATAGACAGAGCCAGCAGCCAGTAACAGCACCGCCACGCCACCGCCAATAGCGCCCTCCCAGGATTTTCCGGGAGAAATAGAGGGTGCCAGCTTATGTTTCCCAAATGCTTTTCCTGAAAAATACGCTCCAATATCCGCGACCCAGACTATCGCCATGACGGAGAGCAGATAAAGTGGCGACACCTTGAATAACACGGCAATCGCGATAAAACATCCAAAAATAACGATGCCGTACAGCGTACTCAGCATTCCATTTGAAAACCCGAATTCAGGCGGCAAGCCCTTGGCCAGCAACGGCACCAGTCGTAACAACCAGAAGGCAACACACAAGGCAAATAATAATGGCGTAGAAAAGCTATCGAGATGAAATAAGAGATAAGCAAAGAAGGCAGCCCATCCTGCAGCCATCAGCAAAGGAAGTGGTTTTTTAAATAAACGCTGACACTCCCAGATCGCCGCACCAAAGAAGGCGACCACAATCACCGAAAAAGCGAGGAAATTCCCTGAATACAAAACCGGCAACAAAATGGCCAGCAAAATCAACGCGGTAATAACGCGGGTTTTTAACATCAATGACTCTCTGTCTGATTATGTTGTGCTGCACAGAACTCAAAAAATGGGCGATCAATCGCTTACTGCCTCTGCCGGCAGAGTATAAACGGTTTTATCCGGCATACTCACAATTGCCCTCGCCGCAATACCTGACTCATAAAGACCGAATAATTGAGAAATAACACCCTCAGGTGAGCATAAAAAAAACTACCGCCAACTCCGATCACAACAAAGAAAGGAGTCAGAAGTAGTTTTACTTACAGCTTATTCAAAATCTGAGCCAAAAAAAACCAGTAAATGTGACTTAGTGAATAGCTTAAACCGTCAACACTTCTTTTTCTTTTTCTGCCAATAGCTTATCGACTTCAGCGACAAATTTGTCAGTCAGCTTTTGAATATCATCTTGTGCGCGACGCTCATCATCTTCAGAGCATTCTTTTTCCTTGAGCATTTTTTTCAACGATTCATTGGCATCGCGACGGATATTGCGAATAGCAATTTTTGCGCCTTCGCCTTCAGTCTTCACCAGCTTGACCATTTCTTTACGACGTTCTTCTGTCAATGGTGGTGTTGGCACACGGATCATATCGCCCTGACTCGATGGATTCAGACCAAGATCAGAATCACGAATCGCTTTTTCTATCGTGCTCAGCATTTTCTTTTCCCACGGCTGAACACCAATCGTGCGCGCATCAATCAGAGTTACGTTAGCAACCTGAGTGATATTTGTCGGGGAACCATAGTAATCAACCATCACGTGATCCAGAATGCCTGTATGTGCACGGCCTGTACGAACTTTCGACAAGTCCGCTTTCAGAGTCTCAATCGACTTCTGCATTCTCTGGTCACTATTTTTTTTAACGTCTGCTACGCTCATACTGCCCTCCTGTACATCAATTCTCAGTCTTTAAAAAGAAAAAGACCCTTATCAAAATTAAACCAGTCAATCAAAAACGCTGCATTATACGTGGACAAGTGTGCCTTCGTCTTCACCCATAATGACATTCTTTAACGCACCAGGCTTAACAATAGAGAATACTTTAATTGGCAATTTCTGATCGCGGCAAAGTGCAAATGCGGTTGCATCCATCACCTGCAAATGGCGTGAGATGGCCTCGTCAAATGAAATAGTGGAAAAACGTGTCGCAGTCGGATCTTTTTTCGGATCTGCAGTATAAACACCATCCACCTTCGTCGCCTTCAAAACGATTTCAGCGCCGATTTCAGACCCGCGTAAGGCAGCAGCAGTATCGGTAGTAAAGAATGGATTGCCAGTACCTGCCGCAAACACAATTACCTTCCCCTCTTCCAGATATTGCAATGCTTTCGGGCGAACATAAGGTTCAACCACCTGATCAATTGCGATCGCAGACATGACGCGTGCAGTCACCCCCGCCTGGCGCATCGCATCCGCTAACGCCAAGGCATTCATCACTGTTGCGAGCATCCCCATGTAATCGGCGGTGGCACGATCCATGCCCTGCGCACCTGGAGCAACGCCACGGAATATATTGCCGCCACCGATTACGATAGCAAGCTCGACACCTAAGCGGGATATTTCTGCAACATCCGCCACCATACGCTCAATCGTGGCACGGTTAATACCAAATGAATCATCGCCCATGAGGGCTTCGCCAGAGAGCTTCAAGAGCACGCGCTTGTAAGCAGGTTTTGTCATGATAGGACTCCTTCTGGAAAGTTAAGAAATTAAATTAATACAAGCAATCATTTGGTTTGCTCACATTTGAAGTGACATACAAACCAAATAATCCTGAGACTACTTTTCTGAGCTTAAAAAAACGGGCCTTTCGGCCCGTTTTTTTATTACGCCTGATTACGCTTGTTTTGCCGCAGCTACTTGAGCTGCCACTTCTGCCGCGAAATCATCGACTTTTTTCTCGATGCCTTCACCAACAACAAACATCGTGAATGCTTTCACATTCGCACCAACTGATTTCAGCATTTGCTCCACAGTTTGCTTGTCGTTTTTAACGAAAGGTTGATTGAACAAAGAAACTTCTTTCAGGAATTTCTGCACAGAACCTTCTACCATTTTTTCAACGATATCCGCTGGCTTGCCAGATTCCGCTGCTTTCTGAGACGCAACTGAGCGTTCTTTTTCGATCAATTCCGCAGGTACTTGTTCTGTCGACAACGCAACTGGTTTCATCGCAGCGATATGCATTGCGACGTCTTTACCAACTTGTTCATCAGCACCTTCAAATTCAACAACAACACCGATACGTGTGCCGTGCAGATAAGAAGTCAGTTTAGCTGGTGTCTCAAAACGTGCGAAACGACGGAAGGACATGTTTTCACCGATCTTACCAACCAGTGCTGCACGAACTTCTTCTACTGTCTTGCCATCGAGTGGCAATGCGCCCAAAGCAGCTACGTCAGCTGGATTGTGCTCAGCAATCAATTTTGCGCAAGTGTTGGCCAATGCGATGAAGTCATCATTTTTTGTGACGAAGTCTGTTTCGCAGTTAACTTCGATCAAAGCACCAACATTACCCGAAATATAAGAAGCAACCACACCTTCCGCAGTAACGCGGGAGGAAGCTTTAGATGCTTTGCTACCCAGTTTTACACGCAGAATCTCTTCTGCACGATCCATATCACCATCAGCTTC
Organism: Cognatundibacterium aquatile; assembly: GCF_014699135.1. Taxonomy (GTDB): domain Bacteria; phylum Pseudomonadota; class Gammaproteobacteria; order Burkholderiales; family Burkholderiaceae_D; genus Undibacterium; species Undibacterium aquatile. Next base: position 364,205 of record NZ_JACOFT010000002.1, on the reverse strand, counting down.
CGTCAAAGCTTTTTTGCATTCCATCATTGGCGCATCTGTCTTTGCGCGCAAAGCACCAACCATCGCTGCTGTAATCGCTGCCATGTCATTCTCCTAAATCGGTAGTGCTATTCAGCACTGATCATCAAATTTTGTTTTAAAAAAAGGGGCGAACGACTGTTGCCCCATTTTTCGCGTTTCGGTTATAAATCGCCCGAAACTCTCTATCTGAACAAAAATTACGCTTGTTCTACTTCCACAAACTCGTCAGAACCTGGCTTTACTGCTTCCAGAACTTCATTCACTGCGTTTGCACGACCTTCCAGAATTGCATCAGCAACACCGCGGGCATACAGAGCAATTGCCTTGGATGAGTCATCATTACCAGGAATGATGTAAGCAACACCTTCAGGAGAGTGGTTAGTATCGACCACACCGATAACAGGGATGCCGAGTTTAGCTGCCTCAGTAATTGCACCTTTGTGGTAGCCAACGTCAACCACAAAAATTGCATCTGGAACGCCGCCCATATCCTTGATACCGCCGATAGATTTTTGCAGTTTAATCATTTCACGATCAAACATCAGCGCTTCTTTTTTGGACAACTTCTCTACGGAACCATCTTCAACAGCAGCTTCCATTTCTTTCAGGCGCTTGATCGATGTTTTTACTGTTTTGAAGTTAGTCAGCATACCGCCCAACCAACGTTGATCAACGTAAGGCATACCTGCACGTTGCGCTTCTGCTGCGATGATTTCGCGAGATTGGCGTTTTGTACCAACCAGCAGAATTGTGCCGCGATTTGCAGACAATTGACGGATATGCTTCATCGCTTCCTGGTACAAAGCCAGTGTTTTTTCCAGGTTAACGATATGAATTTTGTTGCGGTGACCGAAGATGTACGGTGCCATTTTTGGATTCCAAAAACGTGTTTGGTGACCAAAGTGCACGCCAGCTTCCAGCATTTCACGCATTGTTACAGACATAATAAACTCCAGGGTTAGGTCTTGAATCCAGCCAGTGATCTCTCTGCCTGAGCAGAAAAGACACCCTTTTCGACCGGATTCGATTGATAAGAATATGAATTAACCTATAAGAAATTTGCATTCATTTACAAGCTAACCATCTATTCTACTATGAAATTGCGATTCTCCTCAAGTATGAAGTTGACTTCACTGCGACAGGCGCACTTTTCACGTCTATAATTATCGATTACCTGCTGATAGCACTTATTTATCGCACTTTCTCACGCAGCGATGCGTCACTGTTTGCTATCGCTGCCCTACTACGAAACAATATGGAATCCATTTCAATTAAAACCGCGGAAGATATCGCCGGTATGCGTATCGCCGGAAAACTGGCATCAGAAGTCCTTGATTACATTACCCCATTCGTTCAGGTTGGCGTAACAACCGGTGAACTTGATCGTCTTTGTCACGAATATATGGTGAATGTACAAGGCACGATTCCGGCTCCGCTGAACTATTGCCCCCCTGGTTACACACCCTACCCGAAAGCAATCTGCACTTCTGTCAATGACGTGATCTGTCACGGTATTCCTGGCGATAAAGTCTTAAAAAGCGGCGATTCCGTCAACCTTGATATTACCGTCATTAAAGATGGCTACCATGGTGATACCAGCCGCATGTTTTTGCTGGGTGAACCATCTATTTTAAGCAAGCGCCTGAACCAGATCACTTATGAATGCATGTGGCTGGGCATTTCAAAAATCAAACCTGGCGCTTATCTGGGAGACATTGGACATGTGATTCAGCAGCATGCTGAAAAAGCCGGTTACAGCGTGGTCCGTGAGTTTTGTGGACATGGCATCGGTAAAGTTTTCCACGAAGCGCCTCAGGTCATGCATTACGGCAAACCCGGCACCATGGAAAAACTGGAAGCGGGCATGATTTTTACCGTAGAACCGATGATTAATGCCGGTCGACGTGAGATTCGCGCCATGGGTGATGGCTGGACTATCCGCACCAAAGACCGCAGCTTGTCTGCGCAATGGGAACATACTGTGCTCGTCACCGAAACAGGTTATGAAATCTTGACGTTGTCGGCTGGCTACCCACCAATTCCTGACTACATTCAACTCGTTTAAACGTACAAGGCGACCCGGAATAATGCTTTCACCAGCACTTGCATTCAAAGAAGAAATCAAGTCAGCACAAGCGTCAGCAATACTGGCGTTTAATGACAATCACAAAGCTGAACAGTTACTGAAGGGTTTATGCCGCAGTGTGGATCATGTGCTGGAAAAGATCTGGAAACATTTTGACATACCCAAGGAATGTTCACTGGTCGCCGTCGGTGGCTATGGTCGCGGCGAGCTTTTTCCTTATTCTGACGTAGATGTTCTGATCTTACTGGACAAAGCGCCGACACCGGAAACGCAAAGCAAACTTGAGTGTCTGGTGCAGTTGTTCTGGGACATCGGACTCGATATCGGGCACAGCATACGTACAGTAGAAGAATGCCTGCAGGAGTCGGCAGCAGATATTACTGTGCAGACCAGCATGCTTGAGGCACGTCTGGTCTGCGGTAGTCGCAGCCTGTTCCGTAAGCTGCAACAATGCTACGCGGAGGCAATGAATCCGCAAAAATTTTTCCAGGAAAAGCTGCTGGAGCTCCGGCAGCGGCACGTCAAATACGAAGACACGCCATACAGTCTGGAGCCGAATTGCAAGGAAAGCCCGGGCGGTCTGCGCGACTTACAAGTCATCCTCTGGGTTGCCAGGGCAGCCAATCTCGGCAATTCCTGGCGAGAACTGGCGCAGCGCGGTCTGATTACCGACACCGAAGCGCATCAACTCAAACGTAATGAACGCGCCTTTAAAGACATACGCGCACGCCTGCACATCGCTGCGGGACGCCGTGAAGACCGGCTAGTGTTTGATATACAGACACCGATTGCAGAATCATTCGGATTCAAAACGACGGAATCGCGACGTGCCAGCGAATATCTGATGCAGCGGTATTACTGGGCCGCCAAAGCAGTCACCCAGCTAAATCTGATTCTGCTGCAGAATATCGAAGCCGTTTTGTTTCCTCAGCCCTCGGTGCCTCGTCCCATCAATGAGCGCTTCAATGAGGTCAATGGCTTCATCGATATTGCCTCTGACGACACGTTCCAAAGCAATCCGTCAGCGTTACTGGAAATTTTTCTCGTGATGGCGCGCCATAGTGAACTAAAAGGTATGACAGCGAGAACAACGCGCGCGTTATGGCATGCCCGCTTGCTGATTGATGCCGAATTCAGGCACAACATTTTCAATCGCTCACTCTTTTTACAGATATTGCAGGCCCCACAGGGCATCACGCATGCTTTGCGGCGCATGAATCAGATGAGCATACTCGGCCGTTATCTGCCCAATTTCCGGCGGATTATCGGACAGATGCAACATGATCTGTTTCATGCCTACACTGTCGATCAGCATATCCTGATGGTCGTGCGCAATCTGCGCCGCTACACGATGCCCGAGCATGCCCATGAATATCCATTCTGCAGCCAGTTGATCGCCAATTTCGATCAGCCCTGGGTGCTATATATCGCAGCGCTGTTCCATGATATCGCCAAAGGTCGCGGCGGCGACCACTCCGTGCTTGGAATGGCCGATGCTAAGAAATTTTGTTACGACCACGGCCTGAATCGTGCGAATACGGAACTGGTGATTTTCCTTGTACAGAATCATCTGACCATGTCGCAAGTCGCGCAAAAGCAGGATTTATCCGATCCGGATGTCGTGCTGAATTTCGCCAAGTTAGTAAAAGATGAGCGCCATCTGACCTCGCTGTATTTGCTGACCGTATCTGATATCCGCGGCACCAGCCCGAAAGTATGGAACGGCTGGAAAGCCAAGCTGCTGGAAGATCTGTATCGTATGACCTTACGCGTTCTTGGCGGTGAAGCGCCATCAAAAGACAGCGTATTAAAAAATCGTCAGAACGATGCACTGAAAGCCTTACGCCTGGTCGGCATTCCGCCGGACGCACATGAAAAACTCTGGCAACAACTGGATGTCGGCTATTTCCTGCGCCATGACGCATCTGACATCGCCTGGCAAACCAGAGTACTGTACGACAGAATTGATAGCAGCACGCCAGTAGTGAAATGCCGTTTATCAACGATAGGCGAAGGCCTTCAGGTCACCGTCTATGTCAAAGATCAGCCGGATTTGTTCGCTCGGATTTGCAATTATTTTGACAGCAAAAATTTCGATATTCTCGACGCCAAAATTCATACCTGTAAAAACGGTTACGCACTCGACACCTTCATGGTCAGCGAGCCTAGCTTTGCGCATCAGTATCGCGACATCATTAATCTGATCGAACACGAACTGAGTGAATCGCTGGCGCAGCAAACGCCTTTATCGCCGCCGAATCGCGGGCGGTTATCGCGCATGTCGCGCAACTTCCCTATCGTGCCGACGGTGGATTTACGGCCGGATGAAAAAGGCCAGTATTATTTATTGTCGATCTCTGCGAATGACAAAAACGGTTTGCTGTATTCGATTGCCGAGGTACTGACGAAATACAAAATCAATCTGCACACCGCGAAGATCATGACGCTGGGCGAACGGGTTGAAGACGTGTTTATCGTTGATGGCGCTGCGCTGCAAGGCGCTCGTACCCAGATTCAGTTTGAAACCGATCTGTTGGACGCATTAAGGGTGTAAACTCGCATCCTTTTTCCATCCGGACCTGCATTTCCGGATTCACAGCCTGATATTTCACCATGACAGAATTAGTAAGACTCTCAAAACGCATGTCCGAACTCGGATTGTGCTCCCGCCGCGAAGCGGATGAATGGATCGCCCGCGGCTGGGTGCGCGTCGATGGCCAGGTCATCTCCGAACTCGGCAGCAAAGTATTGCCGCATCAAAAAGTAACGGTGGAACGACAAGCGGCGGCTGAACAATCCAAGCGCGTGACTGTGCTGATCAATAAACCGGTGGGCTACGTCAGTGGTCAGGCAGAAGATGGCTACACACCAGCGATTGCGCTGATCAAACCGGAAAACCGCTGGTCAGAATGCAAGGTTGATACGGCATTTCATCCTACTCAGTTGCGCAGCCTGGTACCTGCCGGGCGTCTCGATATTGATTCCGTTGGCTTATTAGTGCTGACGCAGGATGGCAGGATTGCCAAACAATTGATTGGTGAAAATACGGTCGTCGAAAAAGAATACCTGGTGCGGGTTGCTTATTCCAAACCGGGCAGATTGCCCGATGCAGATCTGCGCCGACTGAATCACGGCCTGATGCTCGACGGTAAAAAATTGCTGCCTGCTAAAGTCAGTTGGCAAAATGAAGATCAGTTGCACTTCATTTTGCGTGAAGGGAAAAAACGTCAGATTCGCCGTATGTGCGACATGGTGGGCTTGCGCGTTCTGGGTTTAAAGCGGGTGCGTATCGGCAAAGTCAGACTGGGTAATTTACCCGAAGGGCAATGGCGCTATCTGCGTGAAGACGAGCAATTCTGATCGCTAAAAAACACGATCTGATATCACTGAATCAGATACTCCCCCCTATTTTTGTCTTTTTACACCTCATGTCCTTGAATAATAAGGGCTGTAAATAATACTCCGGGGGAGTATATTCAGCCCCCTACAAAGCCGGATACAGGATTAGTCGTCGTCTGCGGGGTCCAGTTCCGGAAATAATACTTCGGTAAAACCGAATTGCGTCATATCGCGGATGCGCATCGGATACAAAATGCCGTTCAGATGATCGCATTCATGCTGCACGACGCGCGCATGAAAACCATCGACGTCACGACAGATAGGCTTGCCGAACTGATCGACACCTTCATATCGCAAAGACGACCAACGCGGCACCAGCCCGCGCATTCCGGGTACCGACAAGCAACCTTCCCAGGCCTCGTCGGTTTCATCACCGAGTGGCGTCAGCACGGGATTGAGCAAGACTGTTTCCGGCACAACGGGTGCATCGGGATAACGCGGATTCGATTTAAAGCCAAAAATAAGCAATTGCAGATTCACGCCGATTTGTGGTGCAGCCAAACCCGCACCATTGGCCGCAGCCATGGTCTCAAACATCTCACTGATCAACTGATGTAGTTCCGGCGTATCGAATTCAGTAACTGGCTCTGCGACGCGCAACAAACGCGGATCGCCCATTTTCAAAATCGGATGGATCATATTTCTTCCTTACTTCAGATTGATAGCTATCGCGTCAGCCAAGATACATCAATTTAAAAAAGACGCAAAAAAAAAGACCAGATCGCAATGATCTGGTCACGCTGCAATTATGTGGCTGATTACTTGATCGATTTTAAGAATTCAGTAAATTCTGCGCTGGTTTCTTTGTGTTTCAAACCAAGTGCGACGCTGGCTTTGAGGTAGCCCAGTTTAGAACCACAGTCATAACGTGTTGCTGCCGGGCGGAACGCATAGACAGGGTAATCTTTCAGCATCGCCGCAATACCATCGGTCAATTGAATCTCACCGCCAGATCCTTTGCCCAGATTTTCGAGGTAAGAGAAAATACGACCGGACAAAATATAGCGCCCGACCACGGCCAGGGTCGAAGGCGCGACATCCGGCATCGGTTTCTCAATAATTCCCTGCATACGCTCGAGTCTGTCTTTGTATGGCGTGCCACTGACGATACCGTACTGACGGGTGAATTCGCGTGGTACATCCTGTACCGCAATAATACTGCCACCTTCAGCCTCATATTGCTTCGTCATCTGCGCCATGACTGATGGCTGACCAACATCGGCATCCATCAGATCATCGGCCAGCAGAACGGCAAAAGGATCATCGCCAATCACCGGGCGGGCACACAGCACCGCGTGACCAAGTCCAAGCGCGGCAGGTTGACGGATATAAATACAATTAACGCTTTTCGGAATCACATTGCGCACGAGATCAAGCAACGCTTCCTTGCCTGCGGCCTCAAGCTCGCTCTCGAGTTCGTAGGCTTTATCAAAATGATCTTCAATCGCGCGCTTGTTCCGGCCGGTGATGAACACCATTTCTGTAATCCCCGCTTCCACTGCTTCTTCGACCGCATACTGGATCAGCGGCTTATCGACGATAGGCAGCATTTCCTTTGGTTGCGCTTTAGTCGCCGGTAAAAAACGGCTGCCCAAACCGGCAACAGGAAAAACGGCTTTTTTAATTTTTCTCATTTCAGCTCCTGGAACATAATTGAAGTAAATCTGCTTCTGTCAAAACAGCGACACCTAATTCTCTTGCCTTCACTAACTTGCTGCCTGCCTCTTCACCAGCCACAACATAACTGGTCTTTTTCGACACTGATCCTGCCACCTTGCCACCTGCCGCTTCAATCATGGCGCTCGCCTGATCGCGCGTTAATGTCGGTAAGGTTCCAGTGAGGACAAATGTTTTTCCGGCAAATATGCCCTCATCTTCTGCAGCCTGCGGCAACTGCTGCAGCAATTCCTGCGCTATTTTTTCCAGTTCCAGCAAACGCCGCCGGTTTCCGGGAAGTGCCAGCCATTGCATCAGCGCCGCATGCACATCCGACGGCAAACCAAGATCAGTAAAACCGTCATCCCCCAATGCTGCCAGATTCTTCATCGACATGCCGCGATCTTGCAATTGTTTGCATCGGGTTGCCGTCAGCTTCGGGATATCCAACGCTGCCAGCAACACTGCAAATTCGAGGCGCTCACGCAATTTCGCACTGGGCGCATGTTCGTCTTTTGGTACAACATCCGCCTGCAAAAGAGCGTCCAGCGCCTGCTGATTTTTAGGTTCCGCAAAAAAATCAGCGATCGCATCAGCGACGATTGCGCCGATATCCGGTAAGACACGTAATAAGGCTGCCGGAGCGTGGCGTATCAAAGCAAGTTGCCCCAACCAGTCAGTCAGCGTTTTCGCCGTCGATTCGCCGACATGCCGAATGCCAAGTGCAAACAATAAGCGATCTAAAGACGGCTGCTTGCTGGCCGCAATCGCAGCAAGTAAGTTTTCCGCCCATTTTGTGGCGATTTTCCCTTGCTGAACAGTTTCAGGCGTGATGCCGTCGCGTTCATCTGCCCGTTGTTTCATTTCCAGCAGATTATCCAGCGTCAGCTTGTACAAATCGGCAATGCCATGCACATAGCCGAGTTCAACCAGATTTTCGATGTAACGTTCACCCAGGCCCTCAACATCCATCATCCGACGACCAGCGAAGTGACGAATCGCCTCTTTTCGTTGTGCGGAACAAAACAAACCACCAGAGCAACGTGCGATTGCCTCCCCTTCTTCCCTGACCACGTGAGAACCGCATACAGGGCAGGTTTTCGTCATTTCGAATACGGCCGGCGCAGGCTCAGGGCGACGCTCCAACACGACAGCAACCACTTCCGGAATCACGTCACCGGCACGTCGTACGATCACAGTGTCACCGCTCCGCACATCCTTGCGTCTGACCTCATCTTCATTGTGTAAAGTGGCGTTGGTGATTGTGACACCGCCGACAAATACCGGTGCCAGCCTTGCGACTGGCGTCAATGCACCAGTACGACCGACCTGAATATCAATTCCCTGCACCACGGTCATCGCTTCTTCGGCTGGGAACTTATGCGCCAGCGCAAAGCGCGGGGCACGTGACACGAAGCCCAATTCCGTCTGCTGGGCAAAATCGTTGACTTTATAAACGACGCCGTCAATTTCATAAGCCAGCGCAGGACGCTTCTGTTGTATCGCACGATAAAAATCGAGCAAACCAGAGGCACCGCTCACCAAGGCATTTTCATCACAGACAGGAATGCCAAGATCGCGGTACCACGCCAGCAGCGCGCGATGCGACGCGGGTAACTCAACCCCGTCAAGCGCACCAATGCCATAAGCAAAAAAACGTAAATTACGCTGCGCAGTGATTTTGGAATCGAGTTGACGCAAACTGCCGGCGGCCGCATTGCGTGGATTGGCAAATTCTTTAGCCCCTGCATCACGCTGGCGCTGATTCAATTTTTCGAAGTCGCGTTTAAACATCAGAACTTCACCACGCACATCCAGCAATGCTGGCGGGTGCGGCGTATTCAGCCGTAACGGTATGCTGCGTATGGTGCGGATATTTTCCGTCACATCTTCGCCGGTAAAACCATCGCCACGCGTTGCAGCCTGCGTGAAAACGCCATCGACATAGCGCAGATTAATAGCGAGACCATCAAACTTCAGATCAATCGCATACTCAATCTCGTTACTGGCGTTTAATCCTTCGCGAACCCGCTTATCAAACCCAAGCACGTCTTCATCTTCAAAGCCATTGTTCAGCGACAGCATAGGAACTGCGTGCTGCACCTGGCCGAATTCAGGCAAGGCCTGCCCACCGACACGCAAGGTCGGCGAGTCGGCTGTTCTTAAGTCAGGGAAATCCGTTTCGATTTTTTGCAGTTCAGCGAATAATTTATCGTATTCACTATCAGGAATAGTCGGCTGATCCTGCACATAATAGGCATGACTGTGGCGCTCAATTTCACGACGCAAGTAAGCAGATCGCTCAGCCACCGTCGCGAAGGATGGTTCAGTTGGCGCTCCAAATAAATCATTTTGCATGAAACAGAACTGCCAGCTTAACTGAATAAACGTTGCGCGCGTACTGAACCGGCAGGAATCTGCGCCTCTGCCATCGCTGCATAGAATTCATTGACTTGTCCTGCGATTTCATCCAGGGCTGCTTTTGAAATCGGCTGATTGCCATCATCCACGACCGTGCCGCCAAGGCGGGTCGCCAATGAACGAGCGCACGCTGCCATCGCACCGAAACCATCGCGGGACGGCGCAACGCAAGGCACATCCAGCAACAAGGTCAGGCGCGATGTTAAGGCTTCGCTGACGCCGACATTGGTTGACAAGGTAAACAGACTGCCGCCATCGCCGTCTGGCATCATCAGGCGTCCGTCCGGACGCTGATCAAATCCCATTTTTTCCAAAGCAGCGATCAGCGTATTAAGTGCCCAAGCAGCGCCGGTGGCAGCCACATTGACACTCAATTGCGCATCGTGTTCAGCCACGAACTGATGTAATTCTCGCGCATGAGAAATCACGGAGTTCATGTCTGGAATATCAGGGTGGGCATTCAGGTTATCGGCAATCGCACGCAATTTCATGACGAACTCAGAATACTCAAGCTCATTCAATGCGCCGCTGCGACTGACCATCTGTATGCCCGCAAACAAGGTGGTGTATGCGCCGCCGATGGCAATCACATCGCGCTCGCCGCTATGAGTCTGACCAATGAAGTGCACTGGCTTTTTACCGACATACTTAAGGTCTGCAATTTCTGCCAGAATTTTTTCGCCACGGACAGGCGTATCAAATTCAAGCGGAATCACGCAATCTATCAGTTCATCAACCGGTAATTCTTTTTCGACAGAAACTGTTTTCGCATCCTCATTGACTTCTGCAGCTAGTTCCGACTCAACACTGTCTGTCAATACCGGTTCTGCCGGGCGAGTAACAGGGATGTTTTCATCAGCAAAAACAGGTTCATGTCTTTGCGTGACGTCTGCGGGCAGATCAGGATTGAGCAATACGTCATCCTGCCCGTCATCGAACGCATTTTCGACGGTTTTCTTGGCTTTGTATTCCTGCCATTTATTAAAGGCGACCACACCAACGACCAAAGTACCGCTGATAGCTAATAAACTTAATTGTAGATCTGTCATGCTGCTTGCGCCTCAGTAGCAAAATTGACGGCGGACTCCATATCCACCGCCACAATTCGGGAAACCCCCTGTTCCTGCATGGTGACACCAATCAGTTGCTGTGCCATTTCCATTGCAATCTTATTGTGGGAGATAAATAAAAACTGGGTATTGGACGACATGCGTTTCACCATATTACAGAAACGCTCGGTGTTTGAATCATCTAAAGGCGCATCCACCTCATCCAGCAGGCAGAATGGTGCAGGATTGAGCTGAAACATAGAAAATACCAGCGCCGTCGCGGTCAAGGCTTTTTCGCCACCGGACAGCAGATGTATCGTCGCATTCTTTTTACCCGGAGGCTGCGCCATCACCTGCACACCGGAATCGAGAATTTCATCACCGGTCATGATCAGTTTTGCCTGACCACCGCCGAATAAAATCGGGAACAGCTCGGCAAAGTGATGATTGACCTTATCAAAGGTATCTTGCAGTAGTTCACGCGTTTCAATATCAATCTTTTGAATTGCATCTTGCAAGGTGGTGATTGCCTCGGTCAGATCGGCGTGCTGTGCATCCAGGAATGTTTTGCGCTCTTTCGCCTGCACCAGCTCATCCAGTGCCGCCATATTCACTGCGCCCAATGCGGCAATCGCATTATTCAGACGCGTCACCTCACCTTGCAAATAAGAAGGTTTCAGATCTGCATGCAGTTTCTCTGACAATGCGGCTTCATCGACTTCAAAATTGCGCAATTGTTCGTCGTATTGTTCTTGCGCGAGGCGCGCTGCCTGCTCTTTCAACTGCAACTCGACGATGCGGTCGCGTTGTGGCTGCAAGCCGCGTTCAGTCTGCGCTTTATTGTCTTCATACTGGCGTAACTGCTGCGTCAGCTGATCCAGCTCATGCCGAGCATCCGCCAGTGCACGCTCCTGATCGCTGCGACGATCCAGCAAATCCTGCAAACCCGCCTGCGCAGTCTGGTCATCCATCGATTCCAATTCCAGCTGACCTTGCTGCATGCTGGCAAATAATTGTGCAGATTGCTCCAGCGCTGTCGCAATATTGCGACGCATTTCTTCCATTTTACTGCGGTGCGATTTTTCAGCGAAAGCAGCTTCCTGCGCCGCCAGTTCAAGATCACGCAAACGCTGGCGCGCCTGATTCAATTGCTGTTCTTTTTCCAGATACGCCGTCTGCCCTTCTTCATGCGACTCCTGCAACTCGGCCAGCTCCATATCGAGCATTTCAAACTTCTGCTCGGACTCGGCTCTGGCCTGTTGTTGCTCGCTTTCCTGCGCGGCGATTTCGGCCAGATCAGTGCTGATCTGTGTGCTGCGCTGATTAAAGCGTTCCTGCACTTCAGCCAGTTTCATGTATTCAATCTGCAGACTATGTGTCGTTTGCGTCAGTGTGCCAACGCGCTGACGTAATTCCTGCAACTGCTGAGTCGCCTGGCTATACACAGATTCAGCGCGAACCGAGCGCGCTTTCGCTTCATCTGCGAGCAATTGTCTGGCGCGGCATTGCTTACTTATATTGTCGATTTCCTGCTGACGCCCGAGCACGCCATCCTGCTCGGAATCCGAGGCATAAAAACGCACACTGGAGCGGGAAATCACATGGCCTTGCTTAGTAATAAAGGACGCGCCCGGCGGCAACTTCACACGATCAATAAAGGCAGACGCGACGTCTTCAGCGACGTAAATCTGATGTAACCAGTCCTGCATCAGACTGCGGATACCGGCATCGTTCAACTGCAACAGGCTGATGAAAGGTTTTAAACCAGACACCGCCGACGGCTGATCTGCCAATATCTGCGGACTGTACACTGCCAGCTTTGCTGGCGGAGCATCATTAAAAAATGCTTTTGCCCAATCAAGATTGGACATCTCCAGCGAGGCGGTACGCTCACGCAAGACAGATTCCAGCGCCGTTTCCCAGCCGGCTTCAATATTCAGCTTTTGCCATAGCTTAGGCAAGCGTCCAAGTTCGTGTTTTTCCAGCCAGGGCTGAACTTTCCCTTGTGTTTGCACTTTTTCCTGCAACTGCTTTAATGCCAGCAGGCGTGCTTCAAGTTGCGCTAATTCAGCGGCATCCTGATTCACCTGCTGCTGCGCCTGTTTGCGTTCGTCTTCGAGCACAGGCAAACGTTCCTGTGCTTCTTCGAGTTGCATACTCAACTCTTCCAGCATTTGTTTTTTTTCTTCTAGCTGGAAAGACAAATTATCCAGATGACTGGAGTCTGGCATCGCCAGACCCTGTTTTTCCTGCGTCAGGCGCTCTTTACGCGACGCCAGCGTGTTCAGAATATTCGAAGCATTACGCTGATGCGCGGATTCCAGTTCAATCTGCTGCTGCATCTGCATAATCCGGGCACGGGATTCGGTCGTTTTCAGTTGCGACTCACGCCACACCTGCTCCATCGCAGGCAAAGTATCCTGTTGAGATTGCGCCGTTTCCGATGCCTGCTCTGCGCGCATCGCCAGTTCTTCCACTTGAATTTCGGCTTCTGAAAGCTCGTCTTGCAGTTGATGACTCTGACGTTGCCACTGATCACGCTGGGCAGTCAGTGAATGCAGCTGCGATTGCAGACGACTACGCGATTCAATCACGAACTTAATCTGCGCCTCAAGGCTGCCGATTTCAGCATTCGTCTGATACAGATGCCCCTGTGCCTGATGCATGTGATCGCCGACCGCGTAATGTGCCTGACGCATTTGCTCGAGTTCGAGCTCTACGTGACGCAACTTAGCTGTTTGTTCTTCCAGATCGAGCTGAGTTTTTTCTATTTCAGCAAAATATTTCTTTTGTTCATTGGCGGCTTCATTCTTACGCAGCAGCCATAATAATTTTTGCTTTTCTTCCTGATCGGATTGCAGCTCGTGAAACTTATTCGCAATCACTGCCTGCGCTTCCAGTTTTTCCAGATTGTTGTTCAGCTCACGCAAAATATCTTCGACGCGCACCAGATTTTCATGCGTATCGTGAATGCGGTTTTCGGTTTCGCGGCGACGCTCTTTGTAGCGGGAAACCCCGGCGGCTTCTTCGAGGAAAATACGTAATTCTTCCGGGCGAGCTTCGATGATCCGCGAAATCATGCCCTGACCGATGATCGCGTAGGCGCGCGGCCCCAGGCCGGTACCGAGGAAAATATCCTGAATGTCGCGGCGGCGAACTGGCTGACCATTGATGTAATAAGTGGAAGTGCCGTCCCGGGTCAGTGTTCGCTTAACGGCGATTTCACCATACTGACTCCATTGCCCCGCCGCTTTGCCCAGACTGTTATCAAACACCAATTCGACTGAGGCACGACCAGCAGGCTTTCTGTGGGTGGAACCGTTAAAAATAACGTCCTGCATGGATTCGCCGCGCAACTCTGATGCTTTTGATTCGCCCAGCACCCAGCGCACCGCGTCGATGATGTTCGATTTGCCGCAGCCGTTTGGCCCGACAACACCGACCAACTGACCTGGCACCTGAAAATGAGTGGGTTCAACGAAAGATTTGAATCCCGACAATTTAATAGAAGTTAATCGCACTTAATGAAATATTATTATCGTTTGCAGACAAACCCGTCACTGCTCTCAGACACCTTGCAAGGCACCACCACCAAGCCTTGCCAGTACCTGACTATCAGCCCAGCATCATACCATTTGATCTGTGGAATTTTCATACCTGAAGTTTAAGAAATCGCTAACTTTAACTTTATTTTGTGAGAATTCTTACAAATTAGCGTGATGAAATATCCTCAAAGCCTGCCTCTGAAGAATCTGGCAAAGGCTATAATACGAAATTCTGTCAATTCAGTATCAGGCAAACGTATGCTGGTCATGATATTGCGCAATAAATCCGGTGAAAGCAAATATTGCCTCAAAATATTGCTTCACTAAGGCAGCGACCTGAGACTTTTCCGTATTGATAACGAATCTAAAAATGCACTTTCATCCTCACCTCGCCAAGTTACAACCGTATCCTTTTGAGAAACTCAAACGCCTGTTTGCTGATGTCACACCCAATCCCACTTACACGCCCATCAGCCTTGGTATAGGTGAACCGAAACACCCTACGCCTGAATTCATTAAACAGGCACTGATCGCCAATATGGCCGGACTGGCAAGTTATCCGGCAACGACTGGTTCTGATGCGTTGCGTAAGTCGATTTCAGAATGGGCGGCGCGCCGCTACGCGATTCCGGCGCTCAATCCGGCAACACAGATTTTGCCGGTGAACGGCTCACGTGAAGCCTTGTTCTCGCTGACGCAAACGATCATCAATACTGAAGAATGTCAGGACGGGCTGCCACTGGTATTGTGTCCGAATCCTTTTTATCAGATTTATGAAGGTGCAGCTTATTTGTCCGGCGCAGAGCCGTATTTTGCGAATGCGGATCCACAACGCAATTTTGCCCCGGATTACAAAAGCATTCCGGAAGACATCTGGAAACGTGTGCAGTTATTGTTTATCTGTTCGCCGGGCAATCCTACGGGTGCCGTGCTGAATCTGGACGACTGGAAAGAATTATTTGAGCTATCAGATCGCTATGGTTTTGTGATTGCGGCTGACGAATGTTATTCCGAGATTTATTTTAAGGAAGAAGCACCTTTAGGTAGTTTACAGGCGGCGCAGCTATTGGGACGCCCTGATTACCAACGACTGATCACTCTGTCGAGTTTATCGAAACGCTCTAACGTACCTGGTATGCGCTCCGGTTTTATTGCTGGCGATGCGGAAATTATTAAAAAATTCCTGCTGTATCGCACCTATCACGGCAGTGCAATGAGCCCGATGATACAGGCCGCATCGGTGGAAGCGTGGAATGATGAAACCCATGTGGAAGAAAACCGCGCCAAGTACGTCAAAAAGTTCGCCCAGATCACACCGCTGTTGCAAGAGGTTCTGGATGTGCAATTACCCGATGCCGCCTTTTATTTATGGGCCAAAGTTGATCACCTGAAAGGTATCAGCGACACCGAATTCGCACGACGCTTATACCAACAATATAATGTGACGGTCTTACCCGGCAGTTATCTCGCCCGCGAAGCTCACGGCATCAATCCGGGACAAAACCGCATACGCATGGCGCTGGTCGCCGAAGTCGGCGAATGCCTGGAAGCAGCGCAGCGCATCGTCGCGTTTTGCAAAGACCTGCGCAACGAATAATACTGAATACAGCAGACACACAAATTCAGGCACATTTAAAAATACTTTTACATTCATTCATTTCTTTAAAAGAAGATCACCATGACACAACAATTACAGCAAATCATCGATCAGGCATGGGAAAACCGCGCTGACTTTTCACCGAAATCTGCGCCTGCAGAAATCCGCGATGCTGTTGCGCACGTACTGAGCGAACTGGATGCCGGCAGCCTGCGCGTTGCGCAAAAAATCGATGGTCAATGGCATGTCAATCAATGGGTAAAAAAAGCGGTATTACTGTCGTTCCGACTGGAAGACAATATCTGCATGCCGTCCGGCGATCACATGCAGTTTTTCGATAAAGTACCGACCAAGTTTGCGAATTACACAGCCGAAGATTTCGCTAAAGGCGGCTTCCGCGTCGTACCGCCAGCAGTTGCCCGCCGTGGCAGTTTCATTGCTAAAAACGTGGTGCTGATGCCTTCGTATGTGAATATCGGTGCATATGTGGATGAAGGTGCGATGGTTGATACCTGGGCTACTGTCGGTTCCTGCTCCCAGATCGGCAAGAACGTGCATTTATCCGGTGGCGTCGGTATTGGCGGCGTATTGGAGCCTATGCAAGCAAATCCTACTATCATCGAAGACAACTGCTTCATCGGTGCCCGCTCTGAAATCGTCGAAGGCGTGATCGTCGAAGAAAATTCCGTGATCTCTATGGGCGTATATATCGGCCAGTCAACCAAGATTTACGATCGCGCCACTGGCGAGGTCAGCTATGGCCGCATTCCTTCCGGTTCTGTTGTCGTTTCCGGCAGCCTGCCGTCGGCGGATGGCAAATACAGTCTGTATTGCGCGGTGATCGTTAAACGCGTTGATGCACAAACACGCTCCAAAACCAGCATCAATGAATTATTGCGCGGCGCTTAATTCGTTGATGGACTGACTAATAAACAGGTTTGGGTCTTACCATTTATTGAAAGAAGAAATTAGCCGGGTCACGATGGTGGTCCGGCTAATTTACTCTCAGAAAAGGAATCATCATGGCGGCAATGGAACGTTTATTTCAGCTGATGAAAGAAAAACATGCGTCAGACATGTTTTTTGCCATCAATTCACCTGTGCATTTGAAGATTAATGGCAATCTGCTGCCGATTAATCAGCAAAAAATGGATCAGGCAAATATTCTGTCTTTGTTGGCAGAGGTGGTTTCCGCCGAACACCTCGCCACACTCGAACGTGAAAATGAGCTCAATATCGGTATCGGTGCACCAGGTATCGGTCGTTTCCGTCTTTCCGCGTTTCGCCAACGTGGTTCTTTTTCAGCTGTATTCCGTTTTGTACCGGGAAATATTCCGGCGCTGAACACATTGAATTTGCCGCCTGTATTACCCGAACTGATCATGGAAAAACGCGGCCTGATCCTGGTTGTCGGTGCGACTGGCTCAGGTAAATCGACCACCATTGCCTCGATGCTGGATTACCGCAATGAAGTCAAAACAGGCCACATCCTGACCATCGAAGATCCGATTGAATACCTGTTTCACAGTAAAAAATCGATCGTCAATCAGCGCGAAGTCGGCACCGATTCCGACAGCCTTGAAACGGCATTAAGAAATTCCTTACGTCAGGCACCGGATTGTATTTTGATTGGTGAGATTCGCGATCTGAATACCATGATGTCGGCGATTGCGTATGCGCAGTCCGGCCATCTGGTATTGGCGACCTTGCATGCAAACAATAGTTATCAGGCGCTGAACCGTATCATCAGTTTCTTCCCTATGGAAAACCGCTCAGCCTTATTGCTTGATCTGGCATCCTCTATCCGGGCGATTATTTCTCAACGCCTGATTCGCTCGACGGATGGCGGTCGCTGTCCCGCAATCGAAATCATGCTGAATACCCGTTATGTTTCCGAGCTGATCGAAAAAGGCGATATTTTCCAGATCAAAGAAGCGATAGAAAAGAGCTTGTCGCCAGGTTCGCAAACGTTTGAGCTGGCATTGATGAAACTGATTAAACAAGGCCTGATCAGCAAAGAAGAAGGATTGGCAAATGCAGACTCCGCCAATAACTTGTTGTGGCTGTTGAATAATGAAGCCTCAGGCACGCCTCAGCCGCAACCCGAGCCAGAGCCAGAAGAAAGAGAAGAAGCATCTTTCACTGAATTTACCCTGAACGCATAAAGCCAATACACGCAACATGACACAAAGCCGCACATATTCAGTCACAGTTTTTGGCATTCCGAATTGCGACACCGTAAAAAAATCCCGCGTCTGGCTGCAGGAACAGGCAATTGATTTTGTTTTCCATGACTTTAAGAAACAAGGTCTGGATCAACACACGATCGAACAGTGGTTGCAACACCTGAGTCTGGACGTGCTGATCAACCGCAAGGGAACAACCTGGCGTGCGCTGAGTGATGAACAAAAAAGCGCTGCCAGCAATCGTGAACACGCGATCAGCCTGATGCTGAGCCAGCCATCGCTGATCAAACGCCCGGTACTGCAAATCAGTCAGGGGCAGCAGATACAACATGTATCGGTTGGTTTTTCCACCGCACAGTTTGAAGATATTTTTAAAAAATAATGATGAGTAAAACCCTCGCCCTTACCGAACAACTGATCGCACTCGATTCAGTCACGCCCGAAGATAAAGGTTGCCAGCGCACGCTGATTTCCCTGTTAGAACCGCTGGGTTTTCATTGCGAAACCATACAATCCGATGACGTTACCAATCTCTGGGCACGTCGCGGCAATACTCAGCCTTTGGTCGTCTTCGCTGGCCATACCGACGTTGTGCCGACCGGCCCGGTGGCACAATGGCAATCGGCACCATTCACGCCGACCCATCGGGATGGGAAATTGTATGGACGTGGCGCGGCCGATATGAAAACCTCGATTGCCGCCTTTGTGGTGGCGACCGAAGAATTCATCGCCGCTCATCCTGATCATCAGGGTTCGATAGGTTTTCTGATCACCAGCGATGAAGAAGGTCCGGCCACCGATGGCACGGTTGTCGTCTGCGAGCAGCTTAAAGCCCGTGGCGAGCAGCTGGATTACTGCATCGTCGGCGAACCAACCTCTGTCGATGTGCTGGGCGACACCATCAAAAATGGTCGGCGCGGCACCATGTCGGGAAAACTGACAATCAAAGGTGTGCAGGGGCACATCGCCTATCCGCAATTAGCCAAAAACCCTATCCATCTGTTCGCGCCGGCAATGGCAGAACTGGTGGCGGAAGTCTGGGATGAAGGCAATGAATATTACCTGCCGACATCGTGGCAAATGTCGAATATGCATTCTGGCACCGGCGCATCGAATGTGATCCCGGGTGACGCTGTCATCGATTTCAATTTCCGCTTTTGCACTGCCAGCACCGCTGAAAGCCTGCAGCAACGGGTGCATGCGATTCTCGATAAACATGGCCTCAGTTATGATCTGAAATGGACGATAGGCGGCCATCCTTTCCTGACGCCGAAAGGCAATCTGAGTGATGCGCTGGCAGATGCGATTCGCGCCGAAACCGGCGTAGAGACCGAATTATCGACGACCGGCGGCACCTCCGACGGCCGTTTCATTGCCAAAATTTGCCCGCAAGTGGTAGAGTTCGGGCCGCCGAATGCCAGCATTCATAAAATCGATGAACACGTAGAATTACGCTACATCGACCCTTTAAAGAATATTTACCGCCGTACTTTAGAAAATCTGCTGAAATAAATTTCAGTAATTTCAGCAGAAAAATCACCGTGCATCCGCCTGAATCCGTCACAGCAACGACACCATTCAGGCGATGCCATGGCAAGAAAGAATCCTATGACGACACCCGCCTCTACTTTTAAAACCCTGCGCGATTTGTTGCGTTATGCAGTCAGCCGCTTCACCAAAGAACAACTGTTTTTTGGTCATGGCAGCAGCAATGCGCTGGACGAAGCCGCCTATCTGTTACTGCATACGCTGCATCTGCCACTGGATAAAATCGAGCCGTTTTTAGACGCCAATTTATTGACCTCAGAGATCGACGCCGCCCTGCGCGTGATAGAACGCCGCGCCACTGATCGCGTGCCAGCATCATATCTGACCAATGAAGCCTGGCTGGGCACGTATAATTTCTACGTCGATGAACGCGTGATCGTGCCGCGTTCCTTCATTGCTGAATTAATTCCTGATCACTTTTCACCATGGGTCAGCGATCCCGACAATATCAGCAACATCCTCGAACTCTGTACGGGTTCCGGCTGCCTCTCTATCATGCTGGCGGACATGTTCCAGAACGCGCATGTCGATGCGATTGATATTTCAGCCGATGCGCTGGCCGTTGCCGAACGCAATGTCAGCAAATATGAATTGCAGGATCGCATCACGCTGATCGCATCCGATCTGTACACCAATGTGCCGGATAAAAAATACGATCTGATCATTACGAATCCACCGTACGTGAATTCCGGCTCTATGGATAAACTGCCACAAGAATACCGGCATGAACCACAAATCGCGCTGGCAGGGGGCGATGATGGCATGGATCTGGTGCGTAAAATTGTTGCTG
Organism: Cognatundibacterium aquatile; assembly: GCF_014699135.1. Taxonomy (GTDB): domain Bacteria; phylum Pseudomonadota; class Gammaproteobacteria; order Burkholderiales; family Burkholderiaceae_D; genus Undibacterium; species Undibacterium aquatile. Next base: position 343,907 of record NZ_JACOFT010000002.1, on the reverse strand, counting down.
GCGCGGCGCAGCGCTTGACGAAAAATGGTTTGCTGATGGTAGAAATCGGCAATGAACGCGCGTTTGCAGAAGCCGCTTTCGCCGATCTGAATATGACCTGGTTATCGACCAGTGCCGGTGACGATATGGTATTTCTGGTCGAAGCGCACGATCTGGCAAAGTTCACCGCCTGATGCAGATGCTCGCCGCCAGGTCAGTATTCCGGCGGCGATCGCAAAAATCACAGTAAATCGCAACCACGCAATACGAGTAGTAGCGGTAATAACAATGGTTAAGAAAACTGGGCAAAGCGTCATTTGCCCAGTTTTCACCCAAAATATACTCCCCGGAGTATATTTAAAAGCCCTTTATTTACGCTGACAATTACAGCAAAAAGCAACATACTCCCCTTATTTTAAGTTTATATGATACGTTTGCAGCAAGTCGTTCTCGCCCGTGGCACCAAGCCCTTATTCGATAGCGTCGATGTCACGCTCAATCCCGGCGACAAAATCGGCCTGATCGGCTCCAATGGCGCGGGCAAATCCAGTTTGTTTGCGATGTTGCGCGGCGAGCTGCATCCGGATCAGGGCAGCATAGAATTTCCGGCCAAATGGCAACTCGCCCACGTCGCGCAAGAAACCCCGCCACTCGAACGCAGCGCGATTGATTACGCCATTGATGGCGATGTCACTTTGCGCAAACTCGAAGCCGAATTAGCCGGACTCGAAGCTCAGCCTGAAAGCCACGACAATGGCATCGCCATTGGCAATCTGTACGGATCGCTGGCGGATGCCGACGCCTACACCGTGCGTTCACGCGCCGAACAATTACTGATCGGCCTCGGCTTCAAACTTGAACAACTCGAAGAATCCGTCGCCAGTTTTTCCGGTGGCTGGCGTATGCGGCTCAATCTGGCGCAGGCACTGATGTGCAAATCGGATTTGCTGCTGCTCGATGAACCGACCAACCATCTGGATCTGGATGCCATCATCTGGCTAGAAGACTGGCTGAAACGCTATGCCGGTACGCTGATCATCATTTCACATGACCGCGATTTTCTTGACGGCGTGGCGAATGTCATCGTGCATATCGATGAACGCAAACTCAAACGCTATTCCGGTAACTATTCGGCGTTCGAACGCCAACGCGCAGCGCAGCTGATTCTGGCGGCTGGAACGATAGAGAAACAAAACCGCAAGCGCGCCCATCTGGAATCCTTCATCAGCCGTTTTGCCGCCAAAGCTTCCAAGGCAAAACAAGCGCAAAGCCGGATCAAAGCGCTGGCTAAGATGGAAGAATTGGCACCGCTGCGGGCTGCCGCTGAATTTTCATTTGAATTCCGCGAACCACTCAGCGCACCGAATCCTATGCTGGTGATGGAAGATGTCGATTGCGGCTATCGTATCGAATCTGCCACCGATCACAGCTTCACAGAAAAATGCATCGTCAGCGATGTGAAGTTTTCTCTGCAAATCGGCCAGCGTATCGGTTTGCTCGGGGTGAATGGCGCCGGTAAATCAACGCTGATCAAAACCATCGTCGGTGATATTCCGCCACTGCATGGCACCATGCAAACTGGTAAAGGCCTGTCGATCGGCTATTTTGCCCAGCACCAGGTCGAAATGCTGCGCCACGACGAATCGCCTTTGTGGCATCTGGCCCATATTGCGCCGGATGTACGTGAGCAGGAATTGCGTAATTTCCTCGGTGGTTTCAACTTCCCTGGCACCATGGTCACCAGCCCGATCAAACCATTTTCTGGCGGAGAAAAAGCCCGGCTGGCGCTGGCGATGATCGTCTGGCAACGCCCTAACCTGCTGCTGCTCGATGAACCGACCAACCATCTGGATCTGGAAACACGCGAAGCCCTGACCGATGCGCTGGCGCAGTTTGAAGGCACGCTGGTCGTGGTGTCGCATGACCGGCATTTGCTGCGCGCAACGACTGACGAATTCATCATCGTCGCCGATGGTAAATTGCAGCCCTTCGATGGCGATCTCGACGATTACAAAGACTGGCTGTTTAAAAACAAACTGGAAAAAGCCGCCACGCCTGCAGCATTACCGCAGAAAGAAAAGAAAGAAGCCAGCCTGCCACTCGCCAAATCGATTCCGGTTGCCAAGGTCGATGATAAGGAACAGCGCAAACGTGATGCCGAAGAACGTCAGCGTCTGGCAAATGTGCGCAAGCCTATCGAGGCACGTATCAAACGTCTGGAAGACGAGATGGCTAAGCTCAATAGCAAAAAGAAAGACATCGATGTGCAGCTCGAAGACAGCGACATCTACAGCGATGCCAACAAGGAAAAACTGAAAACTTTGCTACTGGATCAGGCTTATCTGGTGAAGGAATTATCCCAGATCGAAGCCGACTGGCTGGAGCAGCAAGAGTTTCTGGAAGCTGCTGTTTAAGGCTGACGTGATGGCTTAGCATATCAAAAGGGACGCACATCGCGTCCCTTTTTTACATCTGCATCCAATCACGCATAGTCACTAAAACCCACTCAAGCCCACTCACGCGGATCAACGCAGTAGTAGCTTTTCAATTGCGTAAATAAGGCCGGATGATGCAAAGCCAGTGCCGCACTTTTCTTGAAAAATGCTTCGGTGGTGACGGCAAAAAATTCTGCCGGATTCGTCGCGCCGTAAGGATCTATCACATCAGGATAAGGCTGCTGATGGTGTAGATGATCATGTGGGTGACGCGACTGTATCGCCTGTTGCAAGCGGGTAAACTCTGTCGCCATCACTTGCGACCACGCCTGGTAGGCCGCCGCATTCGGCAGTGCCGGTGCGCCATTTGTACTGCCAGTTTCGCTATCGAGCTGATGTGCAAATTCATGCAATACCACGTCTTGCCCGCGCGCTTCCGTCTCGGCATTATGCGCCGCCTGATCCCAGGCCAGAATCACGCGGCCATCGCTCCAGGATTCGCCGCTGAGGCCTTGATTCGTATGCGTGACCACCCCACCGCTATGCATCTCTTTGCGCGGCGCGACAAATGCGGACGGATACACCAGCACATGCGTCAGTTGCGGATACACGTCCGAGGCACGATTCAGCAAGAGCAGACAGGCTTTGCCTGCAATCGTGACCCTGATCTCATCGGTGACGATCAGACCATCACAACCGACAAAGGTTTTCTGATATAAAAACTGACGTATGCGACGTTTCAATTGCATCTGCAAATCCGTTGGCATGTGTTTGTACACAGGCAAATTCTTGCGCAGAATTTTTGAATAATTCAAAGGAAACGCCCGTGACAACACGTACCGCAGCCGGGCGCGCGGCGCAACGAATACGCCCAGGATTAATGCCACCGTAATGAATAACAACCACCCCATATTTGCGCTCCATTTCATTCAACGTCATCTCTGACCGCAAATACCTGTCAGCCCAGCCCTGCAGAATATGCTTGTATGCTGATTGCATACCTCATACAAAATGGGCATGAGTGGAACGAAGTCAAGTGCTGTATTTGCTTAGTGTGAGAACAGGGGTATTGGCAGCAGAAAAACATGGCGTCGGTATCGACGTAACTTGGGCGGATAGATCAACACGTGACAGCGAGGCCAGACGCCACTCTCAGCAAATATTTATCTGAACATACAAGTCGCATTGTAAAATTCACATTACTACGCTATTTCAACTGTCATTTTCCCACTTCTGGAAACTTATTTTTATGATGAAATTTCTCTTATCCGCTTTGTTATCCTTTGCCACCGTACACAATGTCAACGCGCAGGATTATCTCGATGCAATGGCAAAGCGCTCTTGCGAATGTGTAGAAAAACTTCCGGAAAATATCAATAAGCAGTCGATAACGATGCAGGTAGGATTTTGTATATTGCAATCAGCCACTCCGGACGACAAACTGAAAATACTGAAAGATCATCAGGTCGATATGAATAATCCCATGAAAGATGGGCAAAAAACGGGCGAGCTTGTCGGTGCACGAATGGCGTCCGTATGTCCCGCTACCTTAATAAAGTTAAGCACAGAGGCGTTGGAGGCACGCGGCTCTGTCAGCGGAAAAATCAATAAGGTCGATGAGGATAACTTTGTCGTATTTTCTTTGCAGGAAGCATCTGGAAAAGTCAGTAAATATATCTGGCTGACGCAGGTGAACAGTAATCTGGATCTGGCAGCTTCATACAAAACCCTGATTGGCAAAACTGTGAAAATCTCGTTTGAAACCAAAGACGTTTTTGATCCTAAAATTGGCGAATACCGGCCGTTTAAAATTATCACAAATCTGCAGGGAAATTAAATTCACCCAACGTCTTTTATCTGTTTGCATGCCGGACAAAGTGCGCATCCCCGGGCTTGATGTTCCATTGCAGGAACTGTGACACAAAAAAAGCTGCGATTTTCATCGCAGCTTTTTTATTTTATCCGCATGCTTTTCACAGCAACGCGGATGCACCGTCAAAATGGATTATTTGACTTCGGTGACAAATTTTGCAGTCGGACGACGGACTTTTTTCAGATTAACTAACCAGTCTTTGTCTTCTTCGCGATAGCCCAATGGCAGGATCACGACGCTGCGCAAGCCTTTGGCGCGCAGACCGAGGATGTCGTCCAGCGCGGCTGGATCAAAACCTTCCATCGGTGTGCTGTCGACTTGTTCTTCGGCTGCAGCAACCAGCGCAGTACCGAGGCCAATATAAGCCTGACGCGCAGCGTGCTGGTAGTTCGTTTCTGCATCACGTGCTGGGTAAGTCGACAGCAGCATGTTGCGATAGTTTTCCCATCCTTCGTTTTTGAATCCGCGCTCATCGTTGGTCAGATCAAACATCATGTTGATGCGTTCGGCTGTGTAGTTATCCCATGCGGCAAACACCAGCAAGTGTGAGCCTTCAGTGATCTGTGCCTGATTCCAGCCGATGGCTTTGATTTTTTCACGAATTTCAGCATTCGTCACTACCAGCACTTCGTATGGTTGCAAACCACTGGAAGTTGCGGTCAGGCGGATCGCTTCAAGAATACGATCCACTTTTTCTTGTGGTACCGCCTTGGCTGGGTTCATTTTTTTGGTCGCATAGCGCCATTTCAATTTTTGAATTAAATCGGACATTACTGGCTTTCGATAAGAGATTGATCTTGGTCAGATCTGATTTTCCATCGCACGTAGTAACCCGTTGCAACGGAATATTCGTTCTGATTAGGACTACTATATCAGGTTGCGCCATTTGTTTCACAAGAGGGCTTTTTTCGTCCCATTGCAAAAATCTGAACGAGAGCATCGTCAGCGATAGCGCCGATATTTTCTATAGAAAACACATTTTTTGGGGAGTATATGGCTTTTTACCCCATAACCTCCTTGATAAATAAGGCGCTATAAAAATACTCCCCGGGAGTATTTTCAGTACGTTTTAAGGCACTTCTGACTCTGTGTCATTGCTCAACACAAATAAGTTTCGGCGGGATACCGACTACAAAAAAAGCTGCTGCCAGCAGTTTCATTGATCTTTCGGCATAATGGCTACTGATAATTTACAGTTCGGGCTACCGTTATCTTGGCCTTGAATTCCTTTTTACACATCCATTTGTTTTCTTTTTTTGCCTGGGATCTAAAAAATGAGCACCCTCTTTTCTCCTGTCAAACTCGGCAACCTCACTCTAAAAAACCGCATCATCATTGCCCCTATGTGTCAGTATTCCGCCGTTGACGGTGCAGTCGGCGACTGGCATCTGATGCATCTTGGCAGCCTTGCCACTTCTGGTGCGGGTATGCTGATTATCGAAGCAACAGCAGTCGAGCCTGCGGGTCGCATTTCGCCATACGATGTCGGTCTCTGGTCAGATGCAACGGAAGCCGCGCTGGGTAAGGTTTTACAGTCGGTACGTCAATATTCGGCTATGCCAATCGCAGTACAACTGGCACATGCCGGCAGAAAAGCATCCAGTCAACGGCCATGGGATGGCGGCCAGTTGATTGCCGAAGCGGATGGTGGCTGGCAAACCGTGTCAGCGTCTGCGATTCCACACAACGCCAAAGAAACCGCGCCGCTGGCGCTGGATGCAGCCGGATTGGAACGCGTCAAACAGGCTTTTGTTGATGCGGCCAAACGTGCGCACCGGCTCGGCATTGATGCAATCGAATTACATGCCGCGCATGGTTATCTGATGCATCAGTTTTTATCGCCATTGTCGAATCAACGTACAGATCAATACGGTGGCAGCCTGGAAAACCGTCTGCGTTTTCCATTAGAGATATTTGATGCGGTCAAAGCGGTGCTGCCAGATGGCTATACGCTGGGCATACGGATTTCGGCCAGCGACTGGGTTGACGGCGGCTGGGATGTCGCGCAAAGCAGCGTCTTTACCAAAGAGTTAGAGCAACGGGGCTGCGCATTTATACATGTATCCAGCGGTGGCCTTTCACCTTTACAACAGATTCCATTGGAACCCGGTTATCAGGTGCATTTTGCGGAAGCGATCAAGAAAGTGACAACAATGCCAGTGATTGCAGTCGGGCTGATTACCGAAGCCGAACATGCAGAAAGCATTCTGAATCAAGGACAAGCGGACTTGATCGGTATTGCCCGTGGCATTCTGTATGACCCGCACTGGCCGTGGCATGCAGCGGCGAAGTTGGGCGCAAACGTCGATGTCCCACCGCAATACTGGCGCTCACAACCACGCGAATATAAAACCTTGTTTGGTGAAACCCGTATGGGCGGTCGCTGAACAACGGAAGTAATTAAAAAAGGACTGCCCTTCACATGGCAGTCCTTTTTTAGATTCAATTTAAAATAGCAGCGACCCCAGTTGATTGGTATCGCCTGCCTTAGGTTGCATTACGTTGCGTCGCGGCCTCCTCCTTATACCGGGCGACGTGGTGCTTCGACCGTTGCTGTTTTTTGTGATTTCACAACCTGCATCGCTGTCGCGATTAATCCACTCATATCACCCAGATTCGCTGGCACGATAATCGAATTATTCGTCTTCGCCAGATTACCGAATGCGCCAACATATTGCTCTGCCACTTTCAGATTCACGGCATCAGAGCCACCTGGCTCCTGTATCGCTGCAGCCGTTTTACGGATCGCTTCCGCGCTCGCTTCGGCAATCGCCAGAATAGCCGCCGCCTGACCTTGTGCGCGGTTAATGGATGCCTGCATCTCACCTTCAGACTTCGCAATCGATGCTTCACGTTCACCCGTGGCGATATTGATCTGCTCTTGTTTGCGGCCTTCAGAAGCTGCGATCAATGCACGTTTTTCACGTTCAGCGGTAATTTGCGCCTGCATCGCATGCAGAATTTCTTTTGGCGGCGTCAGATCTTTGATTTCATAACGCAATACTTTCACGCCCCAGTTTGCTGCAGACTCATCAATCGCGCTGACGATCGTGGTATTGATGTGGTCACGTTCTTCAAAGGTTTTATCGAGCTCCATCTTACCGATCACCGAGCGCAAAGTGGTTTGCGCTAATTGAGTAATAGCGGCGATGTAATTCGACGAGCCATACGAAGCACGCATCGCATCTGTAATCTGGAAATACAGAATGCCATCGACCTGCAACTGTGTATTGTCTTTCGTAATACATACTTGCGGCGGCACATCCAGCGGGATTTCCTTAAGTATGTGTTTGTACGCGATGCGATCTATGAACGGCACAACGATATTCAAACCCGGCCCCAGTGTGCTGTGATATTTACCTAAACGCTCAACGACCCAGGCGTGCTGCTGAGGCACAACATTAATTGTTTTGATCACAAACACAATTGCCAGCACTAACAGCACCAGAGCTACGCTACCTACTTCCATATAGTCACCTTAATTTTTATTGAAAATTTACTTAAAAATGTCTGCGTTTCTTGTCCTGCTTACGAGGGTTTGACAATCAGACGACTGCCCTGCACTTCATCAATCACATAGATCCCCGGATAACCGGCGGAGTGCTGTAATTCCACATCCCACATCGCGCCACGATACATCGCACGTGCAATGTATTTACCATTTCCCTGATCCTGCCAGTCCTGCACCTGCAATGTCTGGCCGATATCCATATTCACGTTCGGATCGTGCGCAACACTCTTATTTCCTTTCCAGCCGTATTTGCTGTTGTGTAATGCCAGTGTCGCCAGGCTGCCTACCAGCGCAGCGATTATCATCTGCGATGACGTCGACAGGGTGAAAACAGCAGTAATTGCACCCGCTGCCAGCCCTATAGAAATCATCAGCAAATAAAAAGTGCCGGTGAATAATTCAAGTATGACGACCAGTCCGGCAATGACCGCCCACATCATCCATGCATTCATTTTTTGTTATCTCCTTGTTGTTCATTCGTGATTGCTGTCTTGTTAAGGCATTGCATTGTGATTTAATACAATAAAAGAAACATCGGTAATATATATGATAATTTACCCATAAAAAAAAGCCCTTGCGACCAGTTGGTAGCGAGGGCTTTTTTACGGAATGTGTTGATGTAATTGATTTTATTTTTATTTCGTTTTCAATGATTCAGAGTTTAACCATTCGCAAAAAAATAACAATAAATTTATTAACTATGTGCACACGAAACAACGAAATAAAAATGCAAAAAACGCGAGAGAACATCACTGTTCATCTCGCGTTTCAGCAACCAAAATCAGAAAAATTACTTACTGACCGCTGCCAGTTTTTGCCAGGTATCGACCACTGAATCAGGATTCAGAGAGATCGATTCTATGCCTTCTTTCATCAGCCATTCAGCAAAATCCGGATGATCGGATGGGCCTTGGCCGCAAATACCAACGTACTTATTCAGCTTACGGCAGGCAGCAATCGCTTTGGAGAGTAAAGCGCGGACTGCAGGATCACGTTCATCGAAATCTGCTGCCAGCAACTCAAGGCCAGAGTCGCGATCCAGACCCAACGTAAGTTGAGTCAGATCATTCGAACCAATCGAGAAACCGTCAAAGAATTCGAGGAATTCTTCTGCCAGAATCGCATTGGACGGAACTTCGCACATCATGATCAGGCGCAAACCATTTTCACCGCGTTTCAAGCCATTTTTCGCCAGTAAATTCACGACTTTTTCTGCTTGACCCAGTGTCCGTACGAATGGCACCATGATTTCAACGTTGGTCAAACCCATGTCATTACGTACGCGCTTCATTGCCTGACATTCCATCTCAAACGACTCATGGAAATCGGAGGCAAGATAACGTGCAGCACCACGGAAACCCAACATTGGATTTTCTTCATCCGGCTCATAGCGTGAACCACCAATCAGTTTTTTGTACTCATTGGATTTGAAATCAGATAAGCGAACGATGACTTTCTTAGGCCAGAATGCGGCAGCAATCGTCGCTACGCCTTCTGCCAGTTTATCAACGTAAAAAGCTCTTGGCGACGCATGACCGCGTGCCACTGATTCAACCGCTTTTTTCAGATCAGCGTCAATATTCGGATATTCCAGAATCGCTTTTGGATGGACACCGATATTATTGTTGATGATGAATTCCAGACGCGCCAGACCAACGCCATCATTTGGCACCGATTGGAAATCAAACGCCAGTTGCGGGTTACCGACGTTGAGCATGATTTTCAACGGCAATTTAGGAAGATCGCCACGCAATTCTTCCGTTACCTCGGTTTCCAGCAAACCATCATAGATCTTACCTTCATCGCCTTCTGCGCAAGAGACGGTAACCAATGTTCCATCTTTCAGAACATCCGTCGCATGACCGCAACCAACCACCGCAGGTACGCCCAGTTCGCGCGCAATAATCGCGGCGTGGCAGGTACGGCCACCACGGTTAGTCACAATCGCGGAAGCACGTTTCATAACTGGTTCCCAGTTAGGGTCCGTCATATCTGCGACCAGAACATCACCTGGTTGTACACGTTCCATTTCAGATGGATCATGAATCACGCGTACGCGACCCGCACCAATTTTCTGACCAATCGCACGGCCAGATGTCAGCACAGTACCAGTACCTTTGAGTTTGAAACGCTGTTGTGCTTCGGTGGCACTTTGCTGAGATTTCACAGTTTCAGGACGTGCTTGCAGGATATACAGCTTACCGTCACGACCATCTTTGCCCCATTCGATATCCATAGGACGACCGTAATGTTTCTCGATGATCACCGCATACTTCGCCAGTTCAACGACTTCAGTATCGTTCAACGAGTAACGATTGCGCAACTCGATAGGAACATCCACAGTCTTGACCGAGCGGCCTGCTTTTGCTTCGCCGGTAAATTCCATTTTGATCAGTTTGGAACCAATATTACGACGGATCACCGGCAATTTACCTTGTTCCAACATCGGTTTATGCACATAGAATTCATCCGGATTCACGGCGCCCTGCACCACCGTTTCGCCCAGACCATAACTGGAGGTGATGAAGACCACATCTTCAAAACCAGATTCGGTATCGATCGTAAACATCACGCCGGCTGCGCCGAGATCAGAACGAACCATACGTTGCACGCCCGCTGACAAGGCAACCTCAGCATGAGTAAAGCCTTTGTGAACACGGTAGGAAATTGCACGGTCGTTGTACAAAGAAGCGAAAACGTGTTTCATCGCTTCCAGCACGTTTTCTATACCAACCACATTCAGGAAAGTTTCTTGCTGGCCGGCAAAAGACGCATCTGGCAAATCTTCCGCGGTAGCGGAAGAGCGTACTGCAAACGACATTTCTGCCGTCGAATCTGCAACCAGCCGGTTGTAAAATTCTTCAATCTCTTTTTGCAAACGTGGCTGAAAAGGTGTTTCTGTAATCCATTGACGAATTTCGGCACCAGCTTTTGCCAGTTCTTTGACATCATCAATATCCAGATGCTCAAGACGGTCAGCGATACGTTGCGCAAGCGAAAGCCCGCCATCAACTGAATAGGATAAAAAATCGCGAAACGCTTGTGCTGTGGTCGCAAAACCACCTGGAACACGAACGCCAGCGGAAGCCAGCTGGCTGATCATTTCGCCTAAAGATGCATTTTTTCCGCCGACGGATTCAACATCCGTCATGCGTAAATGCTCAAACGAAGCGACATAAGTCGCTTCGGTATTTGCTGCGTTGGACATAACAACCTCTTTTGATGGTAAGAAATCTTTGCTAAGTACTGCTTCGTCGCTGACCAGATTTTTGTTATTCTTGGGGCTAGCGACTTTTCATATCCTGTTAACGCATTTTACATTGTGTCTCGCAAAATTGAGCTATGTGGCAAAAGAAATTGCCTACTTTTTTGTTGGAACGATATGCCACAATTTCACCTAAACTTTCAAGATCGCCCCTATGCCTGATTTCTCCAACCCGAATTTGCCACCAGCAAACCGCACTGTCTATTTCATTTCCGACGGAACAGGAATTACTGCTGAAGCATTCGGGCATTCAGTTTTAACCCAGTTTGACCTCAAATTTCGTCAGATTCGCCTGCCATTTGTCGATAGTGTCGATAAAGCACATGATGCAGTACGCCGAATCAATGATGCGTTTGCTCTTGATGGCAACAGACCCATCGTATTTTCTACACTGGTCAAAAAGGAACTCGCTACCATCGTATTTAAATCCAAAGGCTTACATATGGATTTAATTCAAACCTTTGTTTCGCCTTTGGAACAAGAATTAGGGGTGAAATCCACGCACACGATAGGCCGTAGCCATAACATCACAGACTCAGAAGAGTACAAAAATCGTATAGAGGCGATTAACTTTTCATTAACACATGACGATGGGCAATCGCATAAAAATCTGGCCGCCGCTGATGTCATTCTGGTTGGTGTGTCACGTTCAGGAAAAACGCCGACCAGTTTGTATCTGGCGATGCAGTATGGGATCAAGGCCGCAAATTACCCACTGATTCCCGATGATTTCGAACGTGGAAAAATGCCAAGTGCGCTACCGGAATTTCGTCATAAATTGTTCGGACTCAGCATCACACCCGAACGACTGTCAGAGATTCGGAATGAACGCCGGCCAGGAAGTAAATATGCGTCGATAGAAAATTGTCGCTATGAAGTGAATGAAGCCGAAGCAATGATGAAGCGTGAAGGCATACGCTGGCTGTCTTCGACAACCAAATCCATTGAGGAAATATCGACGACTATTTTGCAAGAAATTAAAGGAGATACTAAATTGTATTAATGATAGGCGGCTGCATTGCCGCACTGTCAGATCAGATGTCTGAAAAAATCCCGGCAAGCAGCCGGGATTTTTATTTCATTGGAAAGATTGTTGACGTACTTGCTCAAAAAAACAGATTGCTGCACTTGCAGCGACATTCAACGACTCAATTGCCGCTTGCTGAGGGATGGTGACGGTCATGTCTGCCAATGCCATCAGGCTACCGGAAACACCTTGCCCTTCATGTCCGAATAACCAGATAAGCGGTTGTGCGAGGTCCGCCTGGTAAATCGTGGTTTTTGTATGTGAGCTAGTGGAAAGTACAGGAATACTGGCATTCTTCAAAACAACTTCAAGGTCGATATTTTCAAAAATATTGAGTAAAAAATGAGCTCCCATACCTGCCCGCATGACTTTCGGAGACCATGCGAATACGGTACCGGAACTACAAAAAACATTTTTAATTCCAGCTGCAGCCGCACTTCGTAAAATCGACCCCAGATTTCCTGGATCTTGCAAACCATCAAGAGCAACCGAGTTTTCCGAAATATTTTCGGGTAACGCAGGACTAGGTGTATTAACGAGAAACATAATACCCACACCATGTTCGACCTGGCTGATGGCCTGATACAGATTGGCCGGTAAGCTAATGCACTGAATATGCTGTGACTCGCACAATTCCAGTAATTTACTCACTTCCGGATCATTTAACGCGGCATCAGAGACGATGCATAGCTCCGGGGCGCCGAGATGTTGCTGATAGGCTTCGCACAGATGCACTCCATCGAGCAAAGTACGCCCGGCTTTACGTCTGACCTGCGAGCTGGTCGCTAGTAATTTCAATTCTTTGTACAAAGAATTTTCGCGCGAAGTAATTTGTTTCATTTCAATAAAGCCTTAACAGGCGCATAGGATTTGCGGTGAATTGGTGCGACGCCGTGTTCACGTAATCGTTCAAGGTGTAACGCGGTCGGATAACCTTTATGCTGATCCAGCGCATATTGAGGATAAGTAAGATGAAGCTGGTACAGAGCGTGATCACGTGCTGTTTTTGCGAGAATTGATGCAGCAGAAATTGCCGCCACCTTGTCGTCTCCCTTAACTATAGCCTCAGATCTGACGGACATTACCGGGCAACGGTTACCATCAATTAACGCAAGTGTCGGTGTGATCGCCAAGCCCTCAACCGCGCGGCGCATGGCAAGCATGGTTGCCTGCAAAATATTCAACTCATCAATTTCCTGCTCTGAGCATTCAGCCACTGACCATGCAAGAGCATACTTCTTGATTTCCTCAGCCAGCACATCCCGTCGCGCTTCGCTGAGTTTTTTGGAGTCACGTAAGCCGTCAATCGGATGATCGGGATCGAGAATAACCGCAGCCGCCATAACCGGGCCAGCCAATGGCCCTCGCCCTGCCTCGTCGACGCCACATATCAACTCACCGTCGTAGGCAAACAAATCTAAACTTTCTTGCATATCAAGCCTGAAAAAATGCCTTTAAAGCATTCTGATCTAAAAAATAATGGCAAATTTCTTGCGGTGGATGACCGGGCTTTTTGCCAATCAACACCGGTACAAGTTCATCATACAAATGAACCAGCTCTGCATCGGTATCAACATCAATAACTTCAACAGAAAACTGACAGTCTGCTGTGTAAGCTCGCAATTGCTCCAGCATGTCATCACAAAGATGGCAGTAACTCCGCGAGTACAGTGTGAAAGCGATCATAAATAAAGCGACATAAATAAAGTAGCGCATTATAAGTCCACAGTACTCCCAAGCATAAAGACACGAGCAATATTTATAAAAAAAGCTGCCCATTTTTAGGAGCAGCTTTTTTATATGCCGGATTTAGCAGGCTGAATTTATTTGGATTGCGGTTTAATCGGAATAAATTGAGATATATTTTCACGACGAACCAGAACAACCGCTGTTTTTTTACTATCCAGTTTTGCAACCATGCTGGTGAATTGCTTCGCATCTTTCACATCAACATTATTTAAGGTCAGGATAATATCGCCTTGCAGCAAGCCAGCTGCAGCGGCTGCGCCATCAGCAGACTCAATCACAACGCCCCCTGCTGGCAATTCTTTTTTCTGTGCGTCGCTCAAATCACCAACGGCAAGTCCGAGGAAATTAGTTTGCTCCTTTTTCGCTTTTTTCTCGGATTTCTGAGCAACTTTGTCCTGCTCCATTTCGGCGACAGTAATCGTCATTTCACGAATAGCACCTTTTCTCCAGACGGTCATCGTTGCTTTCGAGCCCGGTTTCGTCGCACCGACAATCCGTGGCAGATCAGTTGATTTTTCAACCGCTTGTCCATTGAACTTAAGAATCACATCACCGTCCTGCAACCCGGCTTTTTCTGCCGGAGTACCGGCTTCAATTCTGACAACGAGTGCGCCCTGCGCCTTTTGCAAGCCAATGGAATCGGCCACATCTTTAGAGACTTCACCGATCTGCACACCAATACGGCCTCGGGTTACCTTGCCTGTGCCTTTCAATTGATCAGCAACACGCATTGCTTCATCAATCGGAATCGCAAACGAGATGCCCATATAACCGCCGGAACGACTGTAAATCTGTGAATTGATACCGACAACCTCGCCGCGCATATTAATCAACGGGCCGCCTGAATTTCCGGGATTCACCGCAACATCGGTCTGAATTAATGGCAGATAGTCACCAGTATCACGCGCCTTGGCAGAAATAATCCCCGCAGTCACGGTATTGTCCAGATCAAATGGCGAGCCAATCGCAATCACCCATTCGCCGGCCTTGATTTTATCTGAATCACCTATCGTCAATTTCGGTAATTTCGTGCCCTCAATTTTCAATACTGCGACGTCTGTGCGTTTATCACTGCCAATGACTTTCGCTTTGAATTCACGCTTATCTGTCAGTTTAACGTAGACATCTGTCGCACCATCAATCACGTGTGCATTGGTCAGCACATAACCGTCCTGTGAAATGATGAAACCTGAGCCAACGCCACGAGGAACTTCCTCTTCTTGTTGCGGCACCTGTTTGCGTCCTTTCGGCACCGGAGCCTGCTTAGGAATCGGCATTCCGAAGAAACGGCGGAAGAACTCCTGCATCTGCTCGTCTTCCATTCCGTTCATCCCCTGAGCCTGTTGCATTTTTTCAGTCGTACGGATGTTGACAACGGCTGGTCCAGTCTTTTCGACTAACTCAGTAAAATCAGGCAAACCTGTGACTGCGGACGCTGCCTGGGCGACAGGTATAGCATTCACCGCTAAGGGCGCCACAAAACCCACGCAAGCACTGATCGCTATAGTGGAAATCAATTTTTCTAAAGGAAAAAGTTTTTTTGTTTTCATGGGATCACTCACTTACTTAGATTGTTACTTGGTTTTAAACTCAATCGAGTTCATCACTTGTTGAATCGCTGTTACAGGAACTTCACCAACGACAGTCAGCCAATAAGCCCCTTGTCGTTTTCCCATAATAGTCATTGCGCCTTGCTGCAAACTACCTTCAGTACGGCTTTCACTATCGGGCTCTATAAACACGGAAATAGCGGCCAGACCATCAGAAAATATCATCTGTATGACCTGGTGCGAGGCGCCGGATTTGCTCCCTGCGGATGCCGGAGGCGCTGGGATCACCCGCTTCATTTCCTTGGTTTTACGAAACCCGGCTGGCAGTGATCTGACTATCCAGCCGGAGTTGATATTGGATTGCACCGTTAAGTTTTCAATATGCCAGCGCGAGATATTTTGAAAACTGGGTTTCAATTTATTTTTATCAATATCGTTCAGCTTCAACTCTGTAAAAGCAATCTGCTCGATGACGTCATTCTTTGCATTCACTGTCTGTGCACGTAAGAGCAATCCGGATTGTTTTTCCGCACAAAGACGATAGCCGTAGCGATAAGCATCTTTCGGCTGCAACAAATAGGTCTGACATGTGAGTCCGGCAACACGATTCAGGTCGGCTTTTTTTATGGTGTAATTGTCTGGCAGTGACGATGCATTCTGAGTCAGCAAGGCTGGAAAAACTTCTTGCGTCACATTTTTTTCGATCTGTATCGTTTTACTCTCAGGAAGATAGCAAGATACCTCATCACCTTTGCGAATATATTCACGCTGTTTGCCATCCAGAATTTCAAGTTTTTCCAACTCGCCATGCTGATCTACAAAATGCGTGATTTTAGACGTTCTGATCTGACTGGCTTGCTGATAAACAAACGTACCCGAATAATTCAGATTTTGTGCCGATGTCTGAATTCTCTTTAATACTTCCTGCGCTGCCTTCTGATCATCTGCCGCATAAACTGAGCGACCGATAACGCACAGACTCATCAGCAGAACTGGCCATCGGAAATGATAAAACAACATAATCCTTACTTCTCCGCTGGGCCAGAAACTGCATTCGCCCGGGTAACATACTGCGTACCAGCACTAATTGCCGGGGAAAATTTTTGATGAGCAATCAGATAGCTATCAATTCTGGGATCGCGCAGCATTTCGACCGGTGCAGTCTGACGCTCATTTACCTGTTTAGAGGATTCCACTGCCTGCTCAACTTGTGCAAGCTCCTTCGTCGACAAATCAGGCGTCACCGACGCTGACGCCAGTTGCAGTTTGTTTGCTGATTTTGGTGAGACAATTTCAGATACCTGTACGGTCTGCACCTGATTTTGATTTAACTGCAGCAACTGCGGCACAAATACGAACGCAAACAAAGCAGCTACTGCAGCAGTCGCAACGGACAGATATGAGCGAAGATATTGCGGCTTATCCGACTCTTTCGCTTCATTCTTAACGTGCATCTTTGGCATCAAAATAGCTGGTTCGCTGGCAAAGCGTGCTGCAAAACGCTGATTAAAATCTGCGCTTAAAGGCGTAGCAAGATCGTCTGAGCGCAACACATCACCTATGTGGTGATAGAGCCCCCAAACATCTTTGCTTTCAGTCGAATCCATATCTGTAAGTATGGCATCCAGCGCGACATTGTCTATCTCGCCATCAAGCAACGCTGATATGTTTTCGTTTTTCCTGGTTTCGGTCATCATATTTCTACAAAAATCATGCCTGTTCAATTCATTATCTGACATCAACTACCAACGCTGATCCAGATTCGTTCCTAAAATCGGTCTCAATCGTTCCGCAATCGCCTCGCGGGCACGAAATATTCTGCTGCGTACAGTACCAATCGGGCACAACATGACGTCGGCAATTTCATCGTAACTCAAGCCCTCAATCTCTCTTAGAGTGATTGCATTCCTTAACTCTTCAGGCAAAGAAGACATCGCTGCATTGACAGTCTCCGCAATCTGCTTACTTGCCAATAAAGATTCAGGCGTATTGATATCCCTTAGTCCATCTGCATCAACAAAAGTTTCAGCCTCATCGACATCAGCATCGGTTGATGTCGGCGCCCTGCGTCCCTGTGTGACCAGATAGTTTTTTGCAGTGTTGATGCCTATCCGGTAAAGCCACGTATAAAAAGCTGAATCACCACGAAAATTAGGTAAAGCCCGATAGGCTTTTATAAATGCCTCCTGCACCACATCCTCTGCCTCAGCCTGATCATAGATGAGACGAGACACGAGCCGCATTAGTTTCCGTTGGTATTTGGAAACCAGAAGCTCAAATGCCTTTTTATCTCCACGCTGCACGCGCTCAACCAATATCTGGTCTATCTCGCGCTCTGTCGTCACTCAATCATCCCGTTTTTGATTAATCTTATTTTTAGTTTAATGTGCACAACTGCATTCAGCATCAATGTCTGCAAGTATGAGTGGGCATCCGGGTTAAAAGTTCCCTGCCCCCTTCGTATTCGTTGCGGCCACTTTGTCGTGATGCATCAGTATCCATAACAGAGTCACCCGCAATCGATGAAACGCTGTCAGGCTAACTGAATCTGGCAGGATAAGAATACGGTGAATTTTTCCATCATCGGAAGCAAAACGTAAAGCCATCACATACTGCCAAATGACGCTACTGCGATGCAACTTAACTGCCGTCGATGAACCAATCTGCCCTGTCATCTGAAGAAAAATATCGCCACTCTTAAACACACTAAGATCATAGACCGGCCTTCTTGATCTCATCACCATCAACGACAGAACACTCACGATTGCAAAACCAGCTACCGCGATTAAAAATGGAATAGATGGTAATTGTCTATTTAATAGGAATAAATACCAGCCTATGTTTGCGAGTACAACCATCATGCAGAGCAGATAGAGCAGTAGCCTCGATGGTTTAATGGTGACCCGAACGGATATCGTCATATAAACAAAAAGGCACTTCATTTCAAAGAAACAAAGTGCCTTTTTCTAATGTACTGATGAATTATATTTTTGCGAAAATCAAAGTTCCGTTTGTACCGCCAAAACCAAACGAATTCTTCATCGCATAGTCAATTTTCATGTCTCTGGCTACGTTTGCACAATAGTCGAGGTCACACTCAGGATCTTGATTAAAAATATTAATTGTCGGTGGTGACACCTGATTATGCAGTGCCAATACCGTAAATACAGATTCAATCCCGCCTGCACCACCGAGCAAATGCCCCGTCATGGATTTAGTGGAATTCACCGTCAATTTATATGCATGGTCCGCAAATGTTGCCTTAATCGCGTCAGTCTCATTCTTATCACCCAACGGCGTCGACGTTCCATGTGCATTCAGATAATCAATCTGATCAGCATTAATACCCGCATTTTTCATTGCGTTAATCATACTGCGGCGTGGACCGTCCATACTAGGCGAAGTAATGTGATATGCATCACCACTCATACCGAAGCCAATCACTTCAGCATAAATTTTTGCACCACGCGCCTTCGCATGTTCATATTCTTCCAGCATCATGACGCCAGCACCTTCGCCAAGTACAAAGCCATCGCGGTCTTTGTCCCAAGGACGAGAGGCAGTCGCAGGATCATCATTACGGGAAGAAAGCGCCCGGGCTGACGCAAAGCCACCCAAACCTAACGGAGAAATCGTTGACTCTGCACCACCGGCAATCATCGCGTCTGCATCACCGTATTCAATCATGCGTGCAGCCTGACCTATACAATGCAGGCCGGTCGTGCATGCTGTAACTATCGCCAGATTTGGCCCTTTCAAGCCATATTTGATCGATAAATTACCCGAAATCATGTTGATGATAGACGCTGGCACGAAAAATGGGCTGATGCGGCGTGGACCACGTTCAATCAAGGTTTCTTTCGTTGCTTCGATCAGCGGCAAGCCACCGATACCGGAACCGACGATAACACCGATGCGTTCGGCATTCTCTTCGGTAACAACCATTCCACTGTCCTGAAACGCCTGCATCCCCGCGGCAATGCCGAAATGGATGAAAGTGTCCATGTTACGAGCTTCTTTTGCCGGAATGTAATCCTCGACATTGAAGTCCTTCACTTCTCCAGCGAAATGCGTGGAAAAGGGAGTTGCATCAAATTTGGTAATCGTAGCGATACCAGATTTGCCAGCTTTTGCAGCATCCCACGCGGTAGCAATTGAATTGCCAATGGGCGAGATACATCCAAGTCCGGTTACAACGACACGACGTTTAAGCGTACGACTCAAGCGCTTCTCCTGGATTTAAAAACGTGGTAACCGAATTACGCCTTAACGTGTGCAGTAGCGTAATCAATCGCTTGTTGCACAGTTGTGATTTTTTCAGCTTGTTCGTCAGGGATTTCCATTTCGAATTCGTCTTCGAGTGCCATCACCAGTTCAACGGTATCAAGGGAATCAGCACCCAGATCATCAACGAAAGAGGATTCAATTTTGATGTCAGCTTCAGCGACGCCCAGTTGTTCAGCGACGATTTTCTTAACGCGTTGTTCGATATCGGACATGTGTATCTCCAGTGAAAAAATCAAAAATAAGGGCTTACAGAAAGTGCGCGCATTTTAGCAGGTTTGTACGCAAAAAAAGCAAGCCTGACGATTTTAGCAATAACTCCTGTTATTTTCGCAGAAATTACCGCCAACTATCGTTAAATAAATTATGCCAGGTACATCCCACCATTAACATGAAGGGTCGTACCGGTAATATAACCTGCATCTGGCGACGCCAAAAAGACCGTTGCTGCTGCAATATCTTCCGGACGACCAAGTTTCGCCATCGGGATTTGCACCAAAATTGCCGCCTTTTGCTCATCCGTCAGCGCCTTTGTCATATCCGTATCGATAAATCCGGGAGCAATACAGTTAACGGTAATGTTGCGGCTACCGATCTCACGCGCCAATGCACGACTCATGCCAGCCACACCTGCCTTAGCCGCAGCATAGTTCATTTGCCCCGGATTACCGGATGAACCGACCACAGACGTAATATTGATGATGCGGCCATGTTTTGCCTTCATCATGCCGCGCAATACTGCACGGGATAAACGGGCCACTGAATTCAGATTGGTGGTGATAACGTTATCCCAATCTTCTTCTTTCATACGCATTGCAAGCTGATCCTGAGTAATTCCCGCATTATTAACGAGAATTGACAGACTGCCGTATTCCTTCTGGATTTCATCCACCAGTGACGTACAGCGCTCAACATCATTCACGTTGAATGCAACGCCCTTGCCTGCACCAGGGGCAACATCGGCAAGATAGGCAGAAATCGCCTCAGCACCTGCTTCAGTCGTTGCAGTACCGATCACCTTTGCACCAGCCTGTGCCAATGCAATAGCAATTGCCTTACCAATACCGCGCGATGCGCCGGTCACTAAAGCGACTTGATTTTCTAATTGTCGGGTCATTTTAAAGATTCCAATACTTTTTCCAGAGTTACCTGATCGTAAATTGCTTCACCGATCAGTTCTGCATTAATACGCTTAGTCAAACCAGCCAATACCTTGCCAGGACCGCATTCAATAACGTTGCGTATACCACTTGCATGTACCGCCTGAATGGTTTCAACCCAACGAACCGGACTCGCCGCCTGACGAACCAAAGCATCTTTGATCAGCGCAGGATCTGTCACGATCGCGACGTCAACGTTATTAATCAATGGAATCGCTGGTGCCGAAAACGCGATCCCAGCCATATATTCACGCAGCTTGTCAGATGCTGGTTTGAGCAAGGACGAGTGAAATGGTGCGGAAACTGGCAGCGTCAGAGCGCGCTTGGCGCCTTTTGCTTTGGCAATTTCGCAGGCGCGCTCAACAGCCGCCTTACTACCTGCAATCACCACTTGCGCAGGCGCATTGAAATTGACGGCTTCAACAACCTCACCCTCGGCCGCTTCGTTACACGCAGCAATGACATCCTCATCGCTCAAGCCAAGAATCGCCGCCATTCCGCCTTGACCAACAGGCACGGCATCCTGCATTGCCTGCGCACGAAACCGTACCAGAGGAACCGCATCTTTAAACGCAATCACGCCGGCAGCCACTAATGCGGAATATTCACCGAGACTATGGCCTGCCACCAATTTAGGTGCAGCACCACCAGCAGCAATCCATGCGCGGTAACAGGCAACCGCAGCAGTTAACATCACCGGCTGCGTATTCGTCGTTAAATCGAGCGCTTCCTTCGGCCCTTCGGAAATCAGTTTTCCCAGATCAAACTGCAAGGCATCAGATGCCTCAGCGATCGTTTGCTGAACCACAGGATTATCAGCAAAGCCATTCAGCATGCCGATCGCTTGCGAACCCTGCCCGGGAAATACAAATGCAAATTGGGTCATATTATCTATGTCTCTCTTTGGTTATGTTGATTACTACATCTGCACAATGGCGGCACCCCAGGTAAATCCGCCACCAACGCCTTCTAACAATATTTTATGGCCGGGCTGTACCCTGCCATCGCGCACAGCCTGATCCAGTGCCAGAGGAATTGACGCCGCCGACGTATTGCCATGCTGATCAACCGTCACGACCAACTTCTCTAAAGGCAAACGCATTTTCTTTGCGGTACTGTGCATGATGCGCAGATTTGCCTGATGAGGAATCAGCCAGTCAATATCCTCCGCGTTCAAGCCAGCCTGCGCCAATGCCTCATTCGCCACTTTTTCCAACACAGATACCGCCAGTTTAAAGACTGCCTGGCCATCCATCTGCAAATAACCACTTCCTGCAATGGCGCCATCCTGCACAGTACCTGGCACAGACAAGATGTCTGCGTATCCGCCATCGGCATGCAACTTGGTCGCCAGCACCCCGGGTTCATTCGACGCACTCATTATCACCGCACCGGCGCCATCTCCAAACAACACGCAAGTGGTGCGATCATCAAAATTAAGAATACGGGAAAACACTTCCGCCCCGATGACCAGCACATTTTTATGCGCACCGGATTTAATCATGCTGTCAGCGATAGACATGCCGTACATGAAGCCGCTGCAAACGGCCTGCACATCCATCGCAGGCGCACCATTGGTCAAGCCCAATTTATTCTGCACCACGCAGGCTGTACTCGGAAATCCACCAATAAAATCCGGGGTGGACGTCGCCAGAATAATCAAATCAATGTCATCAGGCGTCAGCTTCGCTGCTTCCAGCGCTTTTTTCGCGGCCTCGACACCCATATCGCTGGACTTCTCCCCTTCATCCGCATAATGGCGTGATGAAATGCCGCTACGGGAAACGATCCACTCGTCGGAAGTTTCTATCCCTTTTTTTGCCAACTGGTCAGCCAACTCTTGGTTACTGACTTTTTTTGCTGGCAGATAGCTGCCAGTACCTATGATTTTGCTAAAAATTGTCATGCGCTTATTTTGCCATCAGGTCATTATTATCTTCAGGCGAAGCCAGGTCTGCCACTGGCATGAGTTTCGCCATCGAATTAGAAATACGAGTCAGGACATCATTTTTTGCCGCATCAAATGCGCGCTGTATTGCCCACTCATAGCTATATTTATCTGCACTGCCGTGGCTTTTAAAAACCAGACCGCGCAAACCAAGTAAACAACCGCCATTGTAGTTGGAAGGGTTCATCGTCTGCGAAATCGACTTTAAAGCACCGCGCGCAATCAGCGCACCCAACATATTCAATGGATTACTCTTAAATGCGCCAGTCAGGGTCGTCTTTACAAAACGCCCCATGCCCTCGGCTGCTTTCAAGGTCACGTTACCGACGAAACCGTCACACACCACGATGTCGGTGGTGCCTTTAAATATATCATTACCCTCAACGTTGCCATAAAAATTCAACAACCCACGTTCGTGATCAGCCCGCAGCAACTGCGCGGTTTTTTTAACGACGTCATTACCCTTAATATCCTCTTCACCGACGTTCAACAGACCAATACTCGGTCTTTCCTTACCTTCCAGCGCAGATACCAGTGCCGATCCCATAATCGCAAACTGATGCAGATGCAAAGGTTCGCAATCAACGTTCGCACCGAGATCCAGCATGTAAGTCGGCAGATTTTTTTGATTTGGCAGCATGCCGCTGATTGCTGGGCGATCCACGCTTTGCATGGTCTTCAGGACGTAACGCGATACCGCCATCAAAGCACCTGTGTTGCCAGCTGAGACGCAGGCTTGCGCATGTCCGTCTTTTACCTGAGTGACGGCAACACGCATTGAAGAATCTTTTTTCCGACGCAGTGCAATCTCGATAGGATCGTCCATTTCCACCACTTCGGTAGCGTGGATTATTTTCATGCGTGGATGATGTTCGGCATGGTTCTTTTTAAGTTCAGCCTGGATAACGGATTCAAGCCCGACCAGCAGAAATTCAACATCAGGCTCGCGATGAGCGAAAGCAACCGCCGCCGCCACTGTAACTGACGGGCCGTGATCGCCACCCATGCAGTCTATGGAAATTTTTATTGTCATGTAGTGTTACTAAACTTCGATCCGAAACGACTAGTGTACCAAACGGAGAGGCAATTTCCGTCAATTCCATTTCCACACAGAAATGAAAAAAAGAAAAAACAGAGAAAATCAGTCTGGATCCAGAAACGTGTTTATAAAATCAGGGCACAGACAAATCTGAACACCAGAATTCGGGAAAAACAGGCGTAAAAAAAGCGGCGCCAAGTACGAGACTCGTCACGCCGCTTCCTTTAACAAGAACAGAGATTACTCGTCGTTCTTAGTTTTCAATACTTTACGACCACGGTAAAAGCCGTTAGGGCTGATGTGGTGACGCAGATGTGTCTCACCAGTTGTTGGCTCGATACCTAACTGTGGTGCAGTCAGGAAATCGTGGGAACGGTGCATGCCACGCTTGGATGGGGACTTTTTATTTTGCTGAACTGCCATGATAACTCCTAATACTTCAAAAAATGTTTCTAAAAATTTACACACCTGGCTAAAGAATGCGCACATCGCAATGCGAACATCGCCAACCAAGAATCCCTAACAATACTTCGACCTGAGTGTTTTTTCAGAATAATGCCACTAGGTACGCCCATTAATTTTCTTCAACACAGCAAAAGGTGATTCTTTTTTACTGACTTCTGCTTCAATCGCTGCAGTAGTATTTGCTGAAGCCAACGATACATCCGGGCATACTGCATGTTTGGGCGATTGGGGTATTGCGAGCAGCGCTTCATCTTCGATCAAATCATTGACATCAAATGCTTTGCTGCCTACTACAACATCGACCTCGTCATCATCAAGCAATGCGTCAATTTCATCGGCATTTTCTTCGTTTTTGGCGAGTATCAATACAGATTCAGAGTCAATTTCATATGCAAATGGTGTCAGGCAGCGCTGGCACATCAGATTCACGCTACCAGTCACACTCAACACCAGCCGTGGATGACCCAGTGCATCTTTACCGCCAGACAAAGACCAGTTCAATGCACCATCGGTGTTTGCACTCTCGCCTGAAAGCCGGGGTAAATCTGCGACTAAAATGCTTCCCGAACGCTGCTCTTCGAGCCGACAATACGCGAAAGCGTCAATCACAAAAGCTTGCATAGGATTATTTGAACCCAGAAAACCTGCGATAATAACAGCACTCGGCCTTGTTAGTCAAAGGCTTACAGGCATTTTTTAAGCCAAAACGACTTACACCAGCTCTTACACCTGCTATTTCCCGCTGAATTCCCTGAATATGATCAAGCACCAGTCTGACTCACCGCACTCACAGCACAACGCAAGCCTGATGAATCCACGCCTGATTCTTGCCTCCAGCTCGGTCTATCGCCGCGAATTATTATCCCGGCTGCAAATCCCATTCGATTCACTGGTGCCGGATATCGATGAAACCGCCCACCATGGCGAAACACCGGACGCCACCGCCCTGCGGCTGGCACAACAAAAAGCTGAAGCCATCGCCAGACAGTTAGCATCGTCTGCTGAAAATTCCGCAGAAAATGCACTCATTATCGGTTCCGACCAGGTTGCGACACTGAATGGCATCCACATCGGCAAACCCGGCGATCATGCCAGCGCCTTAAAACAATTGCAACTCATGCGCGGCAAAGAAGTCGTTTTCCATACCGCATTATGCCTGTTGGATACCCGCTCAGGCGCGCAGCCAGCGGTGCAATTGCGCGACGTGCAGACCATCGTCCGCTTCCGCGATTTGCCGGATGCAGAACTCGATGCCTATCTGCGTATTGAACAGCCCTACGATTGCGCCGGCAGCGCGAAAAACGAAGCGCTCGGCATCAGCATCTTAGCGTCGATACAAAGCGATGATCCGACCGCACTGACGGGATTGCCATTGATTGCACTGACAGACATGCTGCGCAACGCTGGCGTTCAGTTTTATCGCTGATGAATCGATAATAACTCAGAAAAATGCTCTGTTTTTAGCAAAATTGGGGGAGTATCTGCCTTTTTCGCCTTATTGTCAGCGTAAAACAAGGACGTAAAAATATACTCCCCCCAGTATTTATAAGCACAAATATGACGTCAGTAAGCATATTTCAGTAAAGTACGGCGACGGCAAAACGCTACAAACAAGAATGATATCGTCGCTGCGACAGTTGTGTGTCGGCATAAAAAAACATATCAACTTATTTTTAGCTTTATTTTCAGCACTATTTTTCAGCTTTATTTCAGCTTCATATTAAAAAAGATTTCCCCATGACAGGCACACTATTCCTCATTCCTAACACGCTGGGCTACAACGAAGGGCAGCAAGACGGCTTGCTGGCGAAAATCATTCCCGATACCGTGCAATCCATGTCCGCGCAGCTCAGTTATTTCGTTGCAGAGAATGCCAAGACCACCCGCGCCTATCTGAAATTTCTCGGTCAGCATCACCCCTTAAAACTGGCGATGCAGGATATTCAGATCAGCGAACTCAACGTCAACACCCCGGCGCAGGCGCTCGAAGGCTTGCTGCAACCGCTGCTGCAAGGACATGATGTCGGTCTGATTTCTGAGGCTGGCGTTCCCGCCGTTGCTGACCCCGGTGCTAATCTGGTACGGCTCGCGCATCAGCGCAACATCACGGTCAGGCCGCTGGTCGGGCCCTCATCCCTGCTGCTGGCCCTGATGGGTAGCGGCCTGAATGGTCAGAGTTTCGCCTTTCACGGCTACCTGCCAACCGATGCCGCGTTACGCGCGAAACGCATCAAAGAGCTGGAAGACCGTTCGCGCAAAGAAAAGCAAACGCAACTGCTGATAGAAACGCCGTATCGCAACGCCGCCATGCTGGAAGCCCTGGCAAACCAGTGTCAGGCACAGAGCCTGATTTGCGTCGCCACTGATCTGACATTACCAACAGAATCCATACAAACACGTACCGCAGCAGAATGGAAGAAGCGACTTTCCGCTGGTCAAGCCCCTGATTTCCATAAAAAACCAACCGTATTCCTGTTCCTCGCCAGCTAATTGCGAACGACCGATCTATTTTTTGAATTTACGCTAAGATAAGACTTTCTCAAGGAGACGCCCATGTTGAATTTCGATTTCTACAATCCGACTCACATCCTGTTCGGTAAAGGCCGCATTGCCGACATCCATCAAGCCATACCGGCAGATGCCAAAGTATTGTTGCTGTACGGTGGCGGCAGCATCAAGCAAAACGGCGTGTTTGATCAGGTCATCGCCGCACTCGGCAATCGCAGCGTGACAGAATTTTCCGGCATAGAACCCAACCCAAGCTATGAAACGCTGATGAAAGCGGTCGACATCATCAAACATGGCAATATTGATTTCCTGCTGGCGGTCGGCGGCGGCTCGGTCATTGATGGCACTAAATTCATCGCGGCCGCAGCGCTGTTTGAAGGCGGAGATCCGTGGGCGATTATGGAAAAACATGGTCGCAACGTGACCAAAGCCCTGCCCTTCGGCAGCATCCTGACCTTGCCAGCAACAGGCTCAGAAATGAATGATGGCGGCGTCGTCACCCGTCAATCGATCAAAGCCAAACTCGCGTTCAGCAGCCGCCATTGCTTCCCTAAATTTTCGGTTCTCGACCCTACCACTACCTACACCCTGCCGCCGCGCCAGATTGGCAACGGCGCGGTTGATGCGTTCGTCCACGTGATGGAACAATACCTGACCTATCCGGTCAATTCACCAGTACAAGATCGCTTCGCCGAAGGACTGCTCAAAACCCTGATCGAAGAAGGCCCGAAAGCCCTCGCCAATCCGCAGGATTACGATGTGCGCGCCAATCTGATGTGGTGCGCCACGATGGCATTGAATGGCCTGATTTCTACCGGCGTGCCGCAAGACTGGGCGACCCACATGATAGGCCACGAACTGACCGCCCTGCATGGCATAGACCACGCACAGACACTCGCCATCGTGTTGCCTAGCATGCTGCGCGTACGCAAAGAAGCCAAACGCGCGAAGCTGCTGCAATTTGCTGAACGCATCTGGGATCTGCGTGAAGGCAGCGAAGACAGCCGCATCGACACCGCCATCAGCCGCATGCAGGATTACTTTGAGCAAATGGGCGTCAAAACCCGCCTCAGCGATTACCACCTCGGCGCAGACGACATCTCCCCCGTCATCGCCGCACTGGAAACCCACCGCATGCTCACCATCGGTGAAAAACGCGACGTCACGCTGGATGTCAGCCGTCAGGTGTTGGAATTGAGTTTGTAAGCAGCTAAAACAAAAAAAGGGGTGACTGTCAAAGTCGCCCCTTTTTTTTATTTTCAGACTTCCTACTGCTTACCCTCCGGACATTCCAGACACTGCACCACGCCCAGTCTCAGACATCCCAAAGTAACTCATTTCCCCGCCTTCTGAATATGGCAGTGCATCGTCAGGAAACGGATTGCGCCTGTGAGGTAGGTGTCCCAGTCGTCGAGCAGGTATTGATTGGCTTCTTCGACGAAATTATTCCAGTCTTCCAGCAAGCCTTCCTGTTTTTCATGTGGTGCAGATTCTTTGATCCAGGCGGTCGCCAGGGCATGATTAAAGCCTTCGTTGCGGAATTGTTTGATGATGGTTTTTGCAGCCTTTTCGGTCAGCGTGGTTTTCGGCGGCACACCGGCTGAGATACATAAAAACAGGGTCATCAGCGAATCAACGTCGGTCTTGCCTTTGGTCAGGCGCGTCCATTCTTTCGATACCAGCGCATCGTATTCCGAGGTATCTTCGATTTCATGATCGCCAAGGTAATACCGCTCTTTCAGCGCAAACACCAGTTGTGCCAGCGGCGTTGTTTTGTTTTGCAGCACGGGTAGATCGTGTTGTTTGATTTCGTCGATGATACGCTGCACCACCGGCAAAAACTTAGGTGGCACTTCTGATAAATCGGCTGATGCCAGCGCTTTATTACGTTTCGCCGGTGTCATCGCGCGTATCGATTCCAGTAAGGTCGCAAACTGAATCTGATTCTCGATCGTGGCGTCGGGGCCGCCAAACATGTGTGCCAGCAAGGCGGTGCGGACGACGCCCACAGCTTCCACATCTTCATCCTGCAGATAAGATGGCGTCAGCCCCAGCCATTCGCCAAACCAGTATCCAGCCTGAATTTCCAGCGCGTTGAGCTGGCGGTGTTCGAGCGCATTTCTGTATTCCTGCGGATTTTCTTTGAGCGACCAGGCATCGAGAAAATCTTCGACCTTGCCTTTGGTTTCGCGGCCAAGCAAAGCATATTCCGGCATTGCAAACAAGGCTTTCAACAAGCCGGAACCGCCGCGTGACAGGCTCAGAAAAGTATTATCACGAATCAGCCTGGCGGCCAGCTCCAGGTCACCTTTGGATGTTTCGATCAGATACAGGCTCGCCAGGTTGACGATGCGCTTGCGTGCCAGTTCAATTTCTGGGCGCAGATATTTACTGCCAAACGCTTCCGCAATCTGCACCATGCCTTTCGGTGCTTCGGCTTCGATCGCTGCAATTTTGCTGTTGGCAATGATGGCTTTTTGCACGCCGTAGCGTAATGCCGACTCAAAAAATGGCCGGTTATCAATCAGGGCAATATCGTAAACAGAGGCTGTCATCGTATCTTCACTCGCTTTTTACTCGCTGCTGACGCACATTGGCGCAAGCAACTTACCGGAATTAGGGAAACTAACAAAAAATGCAGAACACGATCACCGCGCTCTGCATTGATTCAGGATGCCGACAACAAATTACAGCGCGGATTCTTCGTCATCCTTGTCATCGCCATCATCATTGTTTTTAGGACGTTCATCTTCTTCTGCTTCGCTCTCGCCGCCTTCGAGTTCATCGCTTTGCTGGCTCGCCAGATACGCTTTATAGCGGGCGCGCAGCTTCATCAGCACTTCACGGAAAATTTCCGGCAATTCGTAACGCAACAGATAGGTAACCTGCATCCAGTCGTGATCTTCCAGATTCGCCATGTCGAGCGGCGACGCCAGACTTTCGGTATCGCGATCCAGATTCATCAGATCATCTTCCTGCGCCTGGGTTTTCGCACCGTCGCCATATTCGTATAAATCGAAAGTCGCATATTTATAAAAATGCTCGACCATCGGTGCACGATCCAGCAGGTAATCAACCAGCGCATCGTAGCCACCTTCGACTTCGGCGATTTCGTACAAAAATTCTGCCGGATCAGCACCTTCGCGGAAGATGACGGAGTTGATCATGCCGCGCAATTGTTCATGCGTCTGATCGCCATAACGGCGTTCCAGCACGACCGCCTGCGCGAACTGCTCAGGCGTCACCAGCAGATTCACCAGCGACTCTTTAGACGCATCGTATTCACGGATAATCGCCAGCAAATCTTTCGCCGGAAAATCATCCAACGCAGCGACCAGCGCTTTGTCGCCTTCGGTTTCAGCAATATTAGCCAGTGCGAATTCCGCGCCGGCGATATCGCCCGCCATGATCAGGTTTTGCGCTTCAATTAATGCAGGTAAGCTCATCTTGTATCCTTAGTCTTTGCGGTCGAAACCTTGCTCAGCCAGCCAGTCTGCGCCTGCTTCGTCAAGATCATAATCGTCACCATCATCGCCATCATCGCGCCCGTGACGACCATAGTTACCATCGAGGTCGCCGTTTTCTTTCAATTCTTCATCCGCGTCGTTGATTTCTTTATCTTCGTCGTCGGTTTCCAGCGTATTGGTGGCGCTGTGTTTGCGCGCTTGCTGACCACGATTCAGATATTCGAGCGCGGCCGCAATGACCAGAAATTTTTCACCGCCCGCTTCTTGCAACACAATCTTGCTCAGCGGCTCCGCCCAAGGTTCGAGCTTGACGGCAGCCGACAGGGTTTTCCATGCGGGTAATTTGGATTCCTCGCGGGTCGTCAGTGATTCCAGCGCCAGCGGATTCAAAAATATAAATCCCAGATGAAATGCCGATGCCAGCATTTCTGGATTGGAGTCCATCATTGGCAACAACAAAGGCAATTGCTCGCCTTTTTCACGCAGACGCGCCTTCAGGACATTTTTGCCTTCGGAATCTGATTTCAAATCTTCGATTTCGGCGTTATACACCGCCATCAGATCCTCAAAAAAACGGGACAATTTCACTTCAATACTCCTGATAAATAATGCTTCCAGATGTCTGTCGCTGTTTCCAGCGGAGAATCGAGCAAGTTACGACGACGATTTTCATCGTAAGCAGCACGCGCCGCATCGTCAGACAAAATGTCGTAGGCTTCTTTTACCGCATGAAATTTTTCTGGCGCCAGTTCCGATGTGTTCCGGTCAGGATGAAACTCTGCCGCTTTCTGGCGGAAGGCTTTTTTCACATCCGACAATGACGCATTCGGCGCAATACCGAGAATGACGTAATAATCTTTCATCTGCTTTTCGCTTCCATTTCTCATTCACACTCGCAGAACCATAGCAACTATTGGCATCAGGCTACACAATTCCGGCAATATGAGCGTTGCATGCGCAGCAGGCGCAACCTGAATGAGCAGCGCTGCGAATCCGCAAAAAC
The DNA here is from genome assembly GCF_014699135.1 of Cognatundibacterium aquatile. Taxonomy (GTDB): domain Bacteria; phylum Pseudomonadota; class Gammaproteobacteria; order Burkholderiales; family Burkholderiaceae_D; genus Undibacterium; species Undibacterium aquatile. Next base: position 312,644 of record NZ_JACOFT010000002.1, on the reverse strand, counting down.
ATCGCCTGAGTGCCAAAAATGAGATGATTTTGGGGAGTATGCAGCAAAAACAAGCATTTCCCCTATATTAATCAAGGGTGTTTACATATACCCGGGGGAGTATATGTAAACTGACAGATTGCGCCGACAGACTGTGTCAGCACCGCATCGATACTGACAGCCACCGAAACAGATCAGTCGCCAGGATTAATGGTGGTGACCGTGTTCGCCGTGAACATGGCCGTGCACGATTTCTTCATCCGTCGCTTCGCGGATATCCAACACTTCAGTGTCGAAGCGTATCGTCATGCCCGCCAGCGGATGATTGCCATCCACAGTCACAAGGCCAGCATCAATCTTCGTCACACGGAACTGCATGGTTTCTTCGGTTTCCGGATCGCGGGTTTCAAACATCATGCCGACTTCGATATCCGGAGGAAATGCGCTGATGTCTTCTTCGCGCACGAATTCGGACTCGATTTCACCAAAGCCATCTTCCGGTGCCAGCACCACAGACACCTTGTCGCCGACCTTTTTACCATCCAGCGCTGCTTCAACGGCAGGCAGAATATTGTCGTAATCACCGTGCAGATAAACAATAGGATCACGGTTCTGATCAATGATGTCACCGTTCGTATTGAACATCGTGTAATTCAGGCTGACAACGGAGTTGGCTTTAATTTGCATGGCGTATATCGTGTAAGTGTGGGTGAAATTTGAACAAGGGCGACGCTGAGAGCGTGCTGCACAGATAGCATCGAAAGCGCTGATTTAAAGACAGGCAAAGAAAATACTACGCCCTTTTGCAATCAAAATCAGCATCCCCGACCCGGAACAGGGGCTGTATTGTAGCAGAGACGGCTTTTCTGACTGAAATAGTGCTGAACTGACCGTATGCAAACACGTTGCGATGGCAAAACCGCCGCAATCCGGATGCTGTACAAATAAAAAACGCAAAAGAAACAGCAAGAAAAGTACAAACAGGGTATATTCCGCGCCTTTCATTTCACCCGCATCCGGAACCGCTATGCTCATCATTACGATCAAACAAGGCAAAGAAAAAGCATTACTGGAGGGGCAACCCTGGATTTACCTTTCTGCCATCGAACGCATAGACGGTAAATTTGGCGAGCGAATCAAATCCGGCGCAACGGCGCTGGTTCGTTCCTCTTCCGGCCAGTTTCTGGCACGCGCAGGATGGAGCCCTAAATCGCAAATTCGCGCCCGGATCTGGACGCTCGATGAAAAAGAAGCGGTGGATCATGCCATGATCAAGCGCCGGGTTCAGGCTGCGTTAGCGAAATCGCGTGCAATCAAAAGCAAAGCGGGCAGCACAAAACGCCTGATTAATGCCGAAGCCGATCAGTTGCCGGGCTTACTGGTCGATTTTTACGGCAACAAGCCTGGCTATCTGGTCTGCCAATTTCAGGCGGCGTGTGTGGATGCCTGGAAAGTCACCATCGTCAAAACACTGATCGCCGAAACTGGTTGCCCGAACGTGTATGAGTATGCGGATGAACTGGTACGCAAAGGTGAAGGTTTGCCTTGGAATTCCAGCGCCCTCGCAGGCGAAGCACCGCCGGAAGAATACGGGTTTGATTGAGCCCGGCCTATGAAATTCGGCCTTTGCTGTTGAACGAAGACGCAAAAAAGCCACGATTTCGTCAATGACAAATCGTGGCTTTTTCTTGTATCGCTTGTTCAGACAGCAAATTCAAACGCCGATCTTCGCCAGCATAGAACCTAATTCACGCAACACGGGTTCCAGCTTAGGATGTTCGGCAGCGAATTTTGCCGACAAGGCAAGAGAGCGTTCGCTCAGCGTATCAAACACAGATACATCATGCGTCTGATCGGAAGTCAGCACCTGATGAATGTCCTGATTTAAATTTTCCAGTAAAGCTTTTAACTCATCGTCGACTTTTTCTGTTCCCGCCAGTTGTTGATGTGCTTCAGCCAGCAGCTGTTTCAGATTTTCATGTTTCATTTTTTGTTTTCCTTTTTTATTCCAACTATTTCAGCTTTAGCCGAACAGCTTACTGACTATCGGCATGAAACACCAGCACCACGGCTTCCGCAGCAATACCCTCTTCACGCCCTAAGTAACCCAGCTTTTCATTGGTCTTGGCTTTGATATTGACCTGATTGACATCGACCTGCAGGTCTTCGGCGATATTTTTTACCATTGCTGCGATATGCGGCGCCATCTTCGGTGTCTGTGCAATGATGGTCGCATCCAGATTACCGATCACATAGCTTGTCGCATGCAACCGCAGCACGGCCTCACGCAATAACACACGCGAATCGGCACCTTTAAAGCGCAGATCGGTATCGGGAAAATGTCGCCCGATATCACCCAGCGCCACGGAACCGAAAATCGCATCGGTAATCGCGTGCAGCAACACATCGGCATCCGAATGTCCAAGCAGCCCCTTCGTGTGCGGAATATCCACACCACCGATAATCAACCGACGTTCAGACACGAGTGCATGACAGTCATAACCTTGCCCTATGCGGAAAGGAAGTATCTTATTTTTCATCAAACAACCTCAATTTAGTGATTCTCAACTGTTTTACTTATTTCTTTGCAGATACTGCGCTGCCAGCAACAGATCAGCAGGTAAAGTGACCTTCAGATTGCAGGCATGGCCTTCGACCAGCAACGGCGCATATCCCATGAGTTCCAGTGCACTGGATTCATCGGTTACTTGCTCAGCCTGATCGAGCGCAGCGCAGAGCATCGCATAACGGAACATTTGCGGCGTCTGCGCCAGCCATAAACCATCGCGGGAAATGGTTTCTACTTTGCCGTTAATAACACGTTTGACCGTATCCGCGACCGGCAGCGCCAGTAAGCCGCCGACCACATGTGATCCGACCTGATCGATTAATTTCTGCAATAAAGCCGACGTTAAACCGGGACGGGCAGCATCATGCACCAACACCCAATCCTGCGCATCCAGTTTATCCGCCAGATATGCCAGACCATTCCGCACGCTGTCACGCCGAGTCGCGCCGCCGCAGCGTAAAACAGTCATGCCATCTGCCGCAAGCAAGTAATCGTCAACAAAAGCATCATCTTCGCTTACCACTACATAGGTATGAGCGACGCCCGGAAAATTCAAAAATGCATTCACGGTATGTTGCAGTATCGATTTACCAGCGATGGTCAGATACTGTTTTGGAGAGTTCGCCCCCATACGCGCACCAACACCTGCTGCCGGAATCAGGGCAACATAACGTGGCAACTGGCCTTGCTGTTGTTTTAATTCTTCAGACATAATCAGATCAGTGGCGTTTCAATGCCTAACTGCCCCTTCGTTTATAATTGAACGCTCATTTTAACCGCGTATCTTGTTCCGTAAGATCGTTTTACGGCATCTTCCTGTATAGCCGCAATGTCATTTGATTTCAGTAAATCCTTAGCAAAACCCGGCCATCGTCTGGCACTCCCCAATCTGCATGGTTCTTCTGATGCGTACGCGCTGGCGCAAGCCGCCACGGCGCTGAAGTCAGAAAAACGTATGCTGACCGTGTTCGTCGCTAATCCCGGCGATGCCCAACGACTGCTGGACGAGATACCGTGGTTCAACGCTGAATTGCGCTGCCATTTGCTGCCGGATTGGGAAACCCTGCCGTATGACGCTTTTTCACCACATCAGGATTTGGTCTCTGAACGCCTTGCCAGTCTGTATGAAATTCAGAATGGCAATTGCGATGTCTTGCTGGCACCGGCGACCACCGCCCTACTGCGCATGGCACCGCCATCATTCCTCGCAGCGTACACCTTCTTTTTCAAAAAAGGTGACACGCTGGATGAGGCAAAACTGAAGTTGCAACTCACGCTGGCGGGTTATAGCCATGTCAGCCAGGTGATGTCGCCCGGCGAATATTCGGTGCGTGGCGGCCTGATCGATTTATTCCCTATGGGTTCCGCACTGCCGTATCGACTTGATTTATTTGGCGACACGATAGAAACCATCCGCACCTTTGATGCTGATACCCAGCGTTCGCTGTATCCGGTGCCGGAAGTGCGCCTGTTGCCAGGACGCGAATTTCCTATGGATGAGCCGGCACGCGTTGCGTTTCGCAGCCGATGGCGCGAAACATTTGAAGGCGATCCGTCGCGTTCGTCCATTTACAAAGATATAGGCAATGGCATCGCGTCTGCCGGTATTGAATACTATCTGCCACTGTTTTTTGAACACACCTCTACACTGTTCGATTATCTGCCAGAAGCGCCGCATTTCGCGCTGATCGGCAATATCGATGAGACGATACAGCGTTTCTGGGCCGATACACGTTCACGTTATCAATTTCTGAAATCGGATCGCGAGCGTCCGGTATTACCGCCTGAATCTGTTTTTCTGCGCGATGAAGATTTTTTTGCAGCGCTCAAAACGCAAGCGCGCTGGGTCATTGCTGACACCGAAAAAAACGCTGCGGCATCTGAAGTATCGGGCTTCCTGCCAGACATTGCAGTCAACCGCCGCGCAGATGATCCGCTGACGAATTTGCGTTCATTTTTGCTGCAAACCGATAAACGCGTGATGATTTGCGCAGAAACTGCAGGGCGTCGTGAAACCTTGCAGCAGTACTTCAATGAATACAATATCCAGCTCAGTCTGTGTGAAGGCTACGCTGACTTTGCTACTGCCAACGCCAAGCTCATGCTGGGCGTTGCACCCTTGCATGCCGGTTTCGTGCTGGCAGACGATCTTGCCTTTATTACGGAAGCCGAATTATATGCGGGCAGTGGCAAACGCATAGGCCGAAAAAAGCAGGAAGCCACAACGCAAGTCGAGCACATGGTGCGCGATTTATCCGAACTCAAAATCGGCGATCCTGTTGTGCATAGCAATCATGGTATTGGCCGCTACATGGGTCTGATCAGCATGGATCTGGGTGAAGGCGACACCGAATTTCTGCATCTCGAATACGCCAAAGAAACCAAGCTGTACGTGCCCGTATCGCAACTGCACGTGATCTCGCGCTATTCCGGTGCTTCACCGGACGATGCGCCTTTGCATACGCTGGGTTCCGGGCAATGGGAAAAAGCGAAGAAAAAAGCGGCCCAGCAAATCCGCGATACGGCGGCAGAACTGCTGCATCTGTATGCACGCCGTGCCGCACGTCACGGTCACGCATTTGAATATTCAGCCAAAGATTATGAAGCTTTTGCTGAGAGTTTCGGCTTTGATGAAACACCGGATCAGGCCGCCGCAATTACTGCGGTGATCGGTGATATGACATCAGGCAAACCTATGGATCGCCTGATTTGTGGTGACGTTGGCTTTGGCAAAACCGAGGTCGCCTTGCGCGCCGCCTTTGTTGCGGTCATGGGTGGCAAACAGGTCGCGATTCTGGCACCGACCACCCTGCTCGCTGAACAACACGCACAGACCTTTGCCGACCGCTTTGCTAACTGGCCGGTCAAAATCGCTGAATTATCGCGTTTCCGCTCCGGCAAGGAAATCAATCTGGCGATCAAAGGTATGGGCGATGGCACCGTCGACATCGTGATCGGCACACATAAGCTATTGTCGGATGACGTAAAATTTTCCCGGCTCGGCCTGGTGATCATCGATGAGGAACATCGGTTCGGCGTACGTCAGAAAGAAGCGCTGAAGTCGCTGCGGGCCGAAGTCGATGTGTTAACACTGACCGCGACACCGATTCCGCGCACGCTGGGCATGGCACTCGAAGGTTTGCGCGATTTTTCGATTATTGCGACCGCGCCGCAAAAACGTCTGGCGATCAAAACTTTTGTGCGTAGCGAAGATGATTCTGTGATACGCGAAGCCTGTCTGCGCGAATTGAAACGCGGCGGTCAGGTATATTTCCTGCACAACGAAGTGGAGACGATAGAAAACCGCAAGGCCATGCTGGAGGCACTGTTGCCGGAAGCGCGCGTGGTGGTGGCGCATGGTCAGATGCATGAACGTGATCTGGAAAAAGTCATGCGTGATTTCGTTGCGCAACGCCATAACATCCTGTTGTGTACGACGATTATCGAAACCGGTATCGACGTGCCGACCGCGAATACCATCATCATGCATCGTGCCGACAAATTCGGCCTAGCGCAGTTGCACCAGTTGCGCGGTCGGGTTGGCCGCTCGCATCATCAGGCTTATGCGTATCTGCTGGTACATGATGTGCAAGGGCTGACCAAACAGGCGAACCGACGGCTGGAAGCGATTCAGCAAATGGAAGAACTCGGCAGCGGCTTTTATCTGGCGATGCACGATCTGGAAATCCGTGGTGCGGGCGAAGTGCTGGGTGATAATCAATCAGGTGAAATGCATGAAATCGGCTTCCAGATGTATTCCGATATGCTCAATGAAGCGGTACGCGCACTGAAGAATGGCAAAGAACCTGATCTTGCTGCACCTTTATCGTCAACCACTGAGATTAATCTGCATATCCCAGCCTTATTGCCAAACGACTTCTGCGGCGATGTCCACGAACGGCTGTCGATATACAAACGCCTCGCCAATTGCAGTAAAGCCAGTGCCATCGATGATATGCAGGAAGAAATGATCGATCGTTTCGGCAAACTGCCGGAACAGGTTAAGTCTTTGCTGGAAACCCATAGGCTGCGGGTCGCCGCCAAGCCGCTGGGTATCATCAAGATCGACGCGCACAACGAAGCGGCGACTTTGCAATTTGAACCGCAGCCACCGATCGATGCGATGCGCATCATCGAGCTGGTACAAAAGAATAAACACATCCGCTTGAATGGTCAGGACAAACTGCGCATCACTGCCAACATGCCCGACCTGGCGAGCCGGGTTGCACAAATCAAGACTACGCTTAAAGCGCTGCATTGATTTATCACCTAGATTTTCTTACTTATCGATCCGTTCATGACCATCACACAATTGACCATACAAGGCGAGCATCCCATTCATGGGCCGCATCAGGCTTTACTGCAAGAAATTATCGATCACAGCAAGGCAACGACATCCAGCCAGTTGAATGACTACGCGCTGCGTCTGAACGGCGTCAGCATTGACGATACGGCATGGGCGCGGATACAGCAGCAATGCTTCGATGCTGAGCTGGATGTAACCGCGCAAACACAAGCACGCGCCCTCAGTGACTTTAAATTAGTGGCGATGGACATGGATTCAACGCTGATCACCATCGAATGCATCGATGAAATCGCGGATATGCAAGGTCTGAAACCACAGGTCGCAGAAATCACCGAAGCTGCCATGCGCGGTGAACTCGAATTCCGCGAAAGTCTGACGCGCCGGGTCGCGCTACTCAAAGGACTGGATGCCTCTGCACTACAACGTGTCTACGATGAGCGTTTACAACTATCGCCGGGAGCAGACAATATGCTGAAAGCGGTACAGCAGGCTGGATTGAAAACCCTGCTGGTCTCAGGCGGCTTTACTTTCTTCACCGACCGCATGAAATCTCGTCTGCAGCTCGATCATACCCATGCCAATGTACTCGAAATCGAGAATGGCAAACTAACGGGCAAAGTTGTCGGCGGCATCGTTGATGCAGATGAAAAGAAAAGAACCGTTGAACGCGTCTGTGCAGAAATGGGCATCACACCAGATCAAGCCATCGTGATGGGCGACGGTGCTAACGATCTGAAGATGATGAAAATATCGGGCATGTCTGTCGCTTTTCGCGCCAAACCCGTGGTTCGCGCACAAGCCGATGTCGCATTGAACTTTGTCGGGCTTGATGGTGTGTTGAATTTATTCTGAACGCGTTTTGAACTCGCTATAAGTTTCCCATCGGTAGACCCCTCCATTTCATTTTTCACGCTTTCACGCGTAAGGGCTTCAGACTCAGAGTTTGAAGCCTCTATGCGTTGCGACACACAACACAGTTCACCGAACCTGTCACAACAACATGCCGAGAGGCGCTCTCTGTGTGCCTGTTTTCTTCCGCAATAAAACCGAAATAAAAAATAGTACGAACGTTCGATTACTTAGGTTAAAATAGTTTTTGCCATCTGTTCCGGAGTTCATCCGGGGTTAAGATCACATAACAATTTATATCCGCCAGGAGACATTGATGTTTGAAGAATTCATGGGCACCATGCCGGTTGCTGATCGTCAGAAATTCGATATAGGCGCACTTGCTGACTATATGCGGCAACATGTCGAAGGCTTCGATGCCTCATTAGCAGACCAACTGGTGGTAGAACAATTCAAAGGCGGCCAGTCTAACCCCACCTTCAAACTCAGCGCGGGTAATCAACGTTATGTGATGCGCGCCAAACCGGGGCCGGTTGCCAAATTACTGCCATCCGCACACGCGATAGAACGCGAATTCAAGGTCATGAATGCGCTGAATAAAGCCGGCTTTCCGGCTGCCAGACAATACGCACTGTGCGACGATGAAGACGTGATTGGCCGCGCTTTCTACATCATGGAATTTGTCGATGGCCGCGTGCTGTGGGATCAGTCTCTGCCAGGCATGACGCCAGCGCAACGCGGTGAAATTTACGATGAAATGAACCGCGTCATCGCTCAACTGCACACCATAGACTATGCCGCTATCGGTCTGGCGGATTACGGTAAGCCAGGCAATTACTTTGCGCGCCAGATAGATCGTTGGACGAAACAATACCGTGCATCGGAAACCGAAAAAATCGAAGCGATGGATAAGCTGATCGAATGGCTGCCGCATAATATTCCAGCCGGCGACGACACCAGCATCGTGCATGGTGACTATCGTCTCGACAATATGATGTTCCATCCGACTGAGCCAAGGATTCTGGCGATACTGGATTGGGAACTGTCCACACTCGGACATCCGCTGGCAGATTTTTCATATCACTGCATGAGCTGGCATGTGACACCGGGGCAGTTCCGCGGCATTGCAGGTCTTGATCACAAGGCACTGGGCATTCCTTCCGAACAGGAATACATCGCAAAGTATTGCGAACGTACAGGTAAAACCATACGTCTGGAAGATTTCAATTTCTATCTTGCTTACAATCTGTTCCGCATGGCAGGCATTCTGCAAGGCATCATGAAACGGTATGTCGATGGGACGGCATCCAGCGCGCAGGCGAAAAAGTCTGGCGAATCGGCAAGACCTATGGCGGAACTGGGCTGGAGCTACGTACAGAAACAAGCATAATGGTTTTTATCGTTCTTATCGTTTAATAAGAACACAAGCAGCAGGCAATTCATTTTCATCGTAAAAACAAAAAACGGAGACAAAATGGAATTCGAATACTCAGATCGCTGTAAAGAACTGCAAGCTAAATTATTGCGCTTCATGGATGAGCATATTTATCCGAACGAACAAGCCTACAAAGAAGAGATAGACCGCAATGGACTGGAAAAAGGTAACCGCTGGATCGCAACGCAGATCATTGAAGATCTGAAGCCGAAAGCCCGCGCAGAAGGCTTATGGAATCTTTTCCTGCCAAAATCAGCGCGCGCACCTGAGGGTTTGTCGAATCTCGATTACGCGCCTTTGTGCGAAATCATGGGTCGCGTCGGTTGGGCACCGGAAGTATTCAATTGTTCCGCGCCGGATACTGGCAACATGGAAACCATAGAACGTTACGGTACCGAAGAACACAAAAAACAATGGTTAGAACCGCTACTGCGCGGTGAAATCCGCTCGGCTTTCGCGATGACTGAGCCTGGTGTCGCGTCATCGGACGCGACCAATGTGGAAACCCGCATTGAGCGCGATGGCGATCATTATGTGATCAATGGCCATAAATGGTGGATTTCCGGCGCTGGTGATCCGCGTTGCGCCGTCTATATCCTGATGGGGAAAACCGATTTCAATGCGGCTCGCCATGCGCAGCAATCGATGATTTTAGTCGATGCAAAAACGCCGGGCATCACGGTGAAACGCCCTCTTCCTGTCTTCGGCTACGACGATGCGCCACATGGTCATTGTGAAATCCTGTTTGAGAATGTGCGTGTGTCGGCGTCGAATATTCTGCTCGGCGAGGGCCGTGGTTTTGAAATCGCTCAAGGTCGCCTTGGCCCTGGACGTATTCATCACTGCATGCGTGCGATTGGCGTGGCAGAACGGGCACTGGAGTTGATGTGCAAACGTCTGAACAGCCGCGTCGCATTCGGTAAGAAAATTTCTGAGCAAAGCATCTGGCGTGAGCGTATTGCGGAATCCCGCATTCAGATTGATACAGCGCGCTTATTGACGATGAAGGCGGCGTATCTGATGGATACGGTCGGCAACAAACATGCGCAAGCGGAAATCGCGATGATCAAAGTGTTGGCGCCGAATGTCACGCAACAAGTACTGGATTGGGCGATACAGGCACACGGCGCGGGCGGTGTCTCTGGTGATTTCCCGCTGGCAGCACAATGGGCTGGCAACCGTACTCTGCGTCTGGCGGATGGCCCGGATGAAGTTCACCGCAATGCGATTGCGAAACTGGAACTAGCAAAGCACATCGATCTGAAAGAAGATTTGGGCTTGCCTATCACCCGCTCTTGATTCGCATCATGAGCAATTAAACGTTGCTCAACTCAAACAAAAAGGCGAAGAATATCTTCACCTTTTTTGATTCCGCGGGCAATCAGCCCCAGAGTTTTTCGTCCAGTTTCAGTGCGCCTTCCCGTGCCAATACGATACTGCCACCGTCGCTGAAATCACGATAGCGCAGCCTATCAAAGCCCGCAGATTCGGGGTTTCATGTAACACGAGATACGCAATGGCTATTCCATACACTGGTTCCAGCGAGGTCATCAAACTCGCAAACCGGGTAGAAACATGGCGCAGGCTATACATGAACAAGCCGTGCGAGATCGCAGTAAACACAACCCCCATCAGTGCCAGCCCCCACCATGCGTTAGCAGAAATCTGGCTGAGCCCACCATTCACCAACACAAATGGCAGCAAGGTAAGAGTGGCGACGCTATTTTGCAGAAATGCCAGCCGGAACGGCGCAATATGGCCGCCCTGCCAGCGATTTGCCAATACCAGTAACGCAAAGCTGAATCCAGAAAAAATACCAAGCAATAAACCGGTCACTGGCGATTGCGCTGCCGCATTCGCAATATCGCCGCCACCAGTATCACTGACCATCACGGCCATACCGATCACGACGGCGAGAGCCGCGTACCAGTCCTTACCATCCCGTTTTTCCTTGAACAGCCACGGCTCCAGCCATGTCACGAACAAGGGAAAGCTGGAGAACCCCATCAGGCCATAGGTGACAGGCGCCACCTTCATCGCGGCAAAAAAACTCAGCCAGTGCACAGCTAACAAAGCGCCGCACAAGATCACCGTTTTTGGCACCGCGCGAAAAGAAAATTCACGCTGCACCAGCAACAAAGGAATCAGGCTGAGGCTGGCAAACAAGGTTCGCCCGAACACCAGCAATAACGACGACACCGCCAGCACTTTACTCAACACACCCGCGCTACCGAACAAAAATATCGCAAAATGCAAAGCTACATAAGGCACAACCGAACTGTTTTTCATCAATCTGTACACGCAAGCAAGACAAGGATGTTGCATGATGCCATCATTCTCTGCATCTGGTAAGGCAGAATAGTCGTCTGCACAAAATGGCACAAAATGGCGCAGACTGACCGCTGACGATATAGCTTATAAAAACATCCCGCCGGATGCTTCAATGCGCTGGCCATTAATCCAGCCACAGCTATCCGACAATAGTGCCGATGCCACGCCGCCAATGTCGTCCGGCAAACCAGCACGACCCAATGCGGTCTGATTGGCAACAAACTGATTCAGTTGTGCATTGTCCCTGACAACACATCCTCCAAAGTCAGTCGCGATCGCGCCCGGTGCAATCACATTGACTGCAATGCCACGTGCGCCCAGCTCTTTCGCCAGATATCGACTCAATACTTCGACCGCCCCTTTCATCGCCGCATAAGCAGCATGCCCCGGCAAGGAAAATCGTGTCAGACCGCTGGACACATTCAGGATACGGCCGTGATCTGCAATCACTGGCAACAGGGTTTGCGTGAGAAAAAACACGCCTTTGAAGTGGATATTCATCAACTGATCGAACTGTGTTTCACTTGTTTCAGCAAACGAAGTATGTCCGCCTATCCCGGCATTATTCATCAGAAAATCGAACTGATGCCGTTGCCATTGCTGAGCCAGTACCTGTTGTAATTTTTCAGTAAATCCGGCAAAGGTATCTGCTGCGCCGGTATCGAGTTGCAATGCTACTGCCCGCCGCCCCAGTGCTTGTATTTGTGCAACCACAGCATGTGCATCGGCTTCCCGACTCTGATACGTCAGAATAATATCGACACCTTGCCGGGCCAAGACGAGCGCCGTGTTTTTACCCAATCCACGGCTGCCGCCGGTGATCAGGGCGATTTTCTGCTGTGAGGACGAGACTGGGGTGTTTGTGTCTGCGTTTGCATTCGTATTGTTCATGGTATGACTCCTGATGAAATGACCCATCACAAATGGGATGGATGCAGTGTATAAGCGCGACCTTTGAAGATAAATAACGCAAAAATGATCACACTGTTCGTTATTTGCGAACAATCAATACTTTCAATGCTATATTTCCTGCATTCACTCCTGTAGCTGGGTTAAAGGGCCGTCTGATGAATCAGTTTGAAGCAATGCACATTTTTGTCCGGGTGGCGGAGTTGGGCAGTTTTACGCAGGCAGCCGATCAGATCGGATTACCGAAAGCCAGTATTTCCACTTCCGTCAAACAACTCGAAAACCTGCTTGGCACCAGCTTGCTGCACCGGACGACGCGCAGCGTACAGATGACTGCGGATGGCCTGATTTTTTACGAACGCTGCAAAGACATGCTGGCTGATATGGAAGAGCTGCAAACGCTGTTCCAGCAAGGCCCAAGCCAGATCAGCGGTCGCCTGAGGATGGATTTGCCGAGCGCATTCGCACGCAATATCGTGATTCCCCGTCTGCCAGAATTTTTACGCTTGCATCCGCGACTGGAAATCGAATTAAGCAGCACTGACCGGCGGGTCGATCTGATCCGGGAAGGCTTTGATTGTGTGATGCGTATCGGCAATCTGAGCGACAGCAGCCTGATTGCCAGGCCCCTGGGGAAACTGCGGCAAATCAATTGCGCCAGCCCGGCCTATATTGCACAGCATGGTACGCCTGTCAGCCTGGCGGATCTGGGTCGGCATCAGCTGATTCATTACGCCAGCAATTTTGGCGGCAAGCCAACGGGTTTTGAATACGTAGAGGAAGGCAAACTCAAGACTATTGCTATGTCCGGCGTACTCACCGTCAATAACAGTGATGCTTATCGGGCCGCGTGTCTGGCTGGTTTCGGAATTACCCAAGCTCCGGCGATTGGTACCAGAGAATTGATAGAACAGGGCCTGCTGATCGAAGTGCTGCCGGAATTCACCGCAGCGGCCATGCCAGTCTCACTGCTATATGCAGATCGCCGTCACCTGCCCAAACGAACGCAAAGCTGGATGAACTGGGTAGCCGGAATCGTGCAAGCGCATCTGATACCATGAGAAAGAGGATCCTGTGCGCAAATTGACAAATCTCTGCATAATAAGCATCAGATAAGTATTTAACACCTGTCCGACAAATCCATAATGGGAGCACACGATGATAGACGTTTATTCCTGGCCTACACCGAACGGTCACAAAGTCCATATCATGCTGGAAGAATGCGGTCTGGCGTACCGCGCGATTCCGATTGATATCAGTGCCGGCGACCAGTTTAAGCCTGAGTTTCTCGCGATTTCTCCGAACAATAAAATTCCGGCCATTGTTGATGCCGACGGTCCCGATGGGCAGCCGATTTCTTTATTTGAATCCGGCGCCATTTTGCTCTATCTCGCCGGGAAAACCGGTAAATTTCTCGGCAACACTGACAGAGAAAAATATGACACCCTGCAATGGCTGATGTTTCAGATGGGTGGCTTTGGCCCTATGCTGGGCCAAGCACATCATTTCCGCGTTTATGCGCCGGAAAAAATTGACTACGCAATTGATCGATACACAAATGAAGCAAGACGACTATATGGCGTCATCGACAAAAAACTTGCAAGCTCTGAGTATCTCGCTGGAGAGGAGTACACGATCGCCGATATTGCCGTGTTTGCCTGGGCACGCTCCTTTGTCAATCAGGGAATCGACTGGGCCGATTTCCCTGACGCAAAACGCTGGTTTGATGTCATCAGCGCCCGCCCTGCGGTTCAGAGAGGTGTGCAGGTTCTCGCCAATTTACGCAAACCATTAGAAACTGATAAGTCAAAAGACATCTTATTTGGCAAAACCCAGTACGCTAAAAAATAACGTTAACCACTCACAGAAGGAAGCGCGGCGAAGATAATAATCCGCCCGTTTCTTACCAGGATTTATATGCGCCGACCTGTAAAACGAAATAGAATCAAGCTCGCCGCAGAAAGCCAGAGACTGGTAAATTTGTCACTGGCGGTCGCACAATCAGCGAGTCGCATCGAGGATCTGACCTGGCAGGAAAAGCTTGATCTGTATGTCTCGAAAAATCTGAGACAGCATCATCAGGAAATCGTTGATGCGGCGGCAGAGAATTTATTTGCATCCCATCCCAACGGTTACGAAGTCCTGGTTGAAACACTGGAAACGGTCAGCACCTGCTCCAGCGTTGAAATACAAGGGAAAAAATTCACGACGCTACTCATCGCGGCACCAGTGCTGGCCTGGACCCGTTTTGAAATCGCATCCGGGGCGATTCCGGCTGACATACTGTCGCAACTCTCCGGAAAACTGATAAACAATATGCTGATGCCGTCCACTAAGCTGCGTCTGCTGCCGCATTTATATTCAATCGATCAGTTGCCACGCAATCACTGCGAGACTTATGCGCTACTGGAACGCCATGCGATGGCTGTACTGAAAGACAGCAGTTATCCGGTTGAGACTGAGCACGCACAAACTGTTCCTTTTCTGGCGGATATACGCTACGTGCTTGGCGTGCTGGTGGCACCGGCCGACGCGCCGATTTTTCAGTGGCAGGCATTAGAAGCCCCTTATGATTGCGCAACTGCAAAAAGTAATGCCCTGCTCGCGTGGCAGGAACAGGCTGCCCCCGCCATCAAACACCTGCTGCCTGGATGTGGCATTGAACTCCTGTTACCAGAGGCGTTTTACACCGCTTGCCGCGAAGCCGATGTCAAAATTCGACCGGCATCGATACGCTCCGCCATATTTTATCTGACGCAGACGTTGAACAAAGAAGCGTCGCAACTCAGCGTTGTGATTGCCTCTTGTGGAGTGCAGGACACACCGGGTCAGATTGACGAGTTCAGAATCAGTTTTTGCCTGGCTGATGCTCCCGAAGTGATCTATGGCGTGGTCTGGCCACTGTATCAGGCGGAAGATCAGCTTGCTGCCGTCAGCCTTGACGAAAGTGGAAAACTGACTGGCGATATACCGGACATACTGACTGATTGCGGCATTAGCAATATTCTCCAGTTAGACGAAATTTTTTCTATGGAATTTTGCGACGATTGCGGCACGCCATTATTCGCAGACCGCGACGCCGAACTGGTACACCCTGAAATGCCGGACGACACACCATCTCCCGGCACGGCACACTTCCACTAACCCATCCCGACGTTCATCTGACCAGCGATACATTTGCTGGTCAGATGTTATCCCGCTTATTTCGCACATTTTGTCTGTTTACTTCGCAAAATCTTCTGCCCAGCTTCGTCTGAAGTGATATTTTTTCAGGCAAGCACATTTGCAGTCACCGAAATTTAAATCCGTTGTACAATAAGTTTTGAACGGTCGTGCTTTTTTATTTCAATCTGAAACTGTTGTCAGTTTTGTCGAAGGAAATCAGAAAGAAATACAAGGCTCACACGCGCAGTAAAAACAGACCGTCAATCATCCAGGCATTCAACCTCAGGAGACAATATGGATTTGAATTACACACCGGAAGATCTCGCCTTCCGGGATCAGGTGCGCAGTTATCTGGAAACAAACCTCCCGACTGACCTGCAGCAAAAGGTATTGAATCACAAACGCTTATCCAGAGAAGATTTTGTCCGCTGGCACAAGATACTGGCAAAACAAGGCTGGGTCGCCACTGGCTGGCCAAAAGAATACGGCGGTACCGGCTGGACGCCGACGCAACGTCATATTTTCGAGGAAGAATGCGCGCGCGCAGGCACGCCGGCGATCCTGCCATTCGGCGTGAATATGGTGGCGCCTGTCATCATGGCGTTTGGTAATCAGGCACAAAAAGAATATTACCTGCCGCGCATACTGAATTGCGATGACTGGTGGTGTCAGGGTTACTCGGAGCCGGGTTCAGGCTCCGATCTCGCTTCACTCAAAACCCGTGCTGAACGCGTCGGTGATCATTACATCGTGAACGGCCAAAAAACCTGGACCACGCTGGCGCAGCATGCCGACATGATCTTCTGTCTGGTACGCACAGAACCTAACGGCCGTAAGCAAGAAGGCATTTCTTTCCTGCTGATCGATATGAAAACCCCGGGTATCACGGTACGCCCTATCATCATGCTCGATGAAGACCATGAAGTGAATGAAGTGTTCTTCGATAACGTCAAAGTGCCGGTACAAAACCTGATCGGAGAAGAAAACAAAGGCTGGACCTACGCAAAATACCTGCTCGGTCATGAACGCACGAATATCGCGGCGGTTGGCCGTGCAAAACGCGAATTACAATTCCTGAAACGTGTCGCTGCTGAACATCATAAAAACGGTCAACCGCTGATCGACGATCCGGTCTATGCGAATAAAGTCGCGACTCTGGAAATCGAAATCATGGCACTGGAAATTACGGTGATGCGTGTGATTTCTCAGGATAGCGGACGTCCGGGGCCGGAAGCCTCTTTGCTGAAAATTAAAGGCACAGAGATACAGCAGCGACTGACGGAATTAATGGTCGAAGCAGTCGGCCCGTATGCGCAGCCTTTCGATCCGGCATTCCTCGAAGGCGAGAATGAGCACAGCGTCATGGATGACGACGATGCTGCCGCCCTAGCCGCTTACTACTTCAACTTCCGTAAGACCTCCATCTATGGCGGCTCTAACGAGATTCAAAAAAATATCATTACCCAAATGATTTTAGGACTGTGAGGAGAGCACCATGGATTTCGCATTAACACAGGAACAGACACAATTTGCCGAAGCAGTTCGTCGTTGGGTAGAAAAAGACTACGGCTTTGAACAACGCAAACACATCATTGCTTCTGAAGAAGGTGTTTCAGCAGCAGCCTGGTCTGCGTTGGCAGAACTTGGTGCGACGGCCTTGCCTGTCCCCGAAGATCAGAACGGCTTTAACGGCAGCGCAATCGACATGATGGTAGTCATGCAGGAACTTGGACGCGGTCTGGTCATCGAGCCGTATTTCGCCACCGTATTTGCGGCTGAATTTCTGAAGCAGGCAAAAGCGCATTTCGACGTGCTGGAGCAGGTTGCTGGCGGAGAAATCAAACTCACAGTCGCTCTACATGAGAAACAATCACGCCACGATTTAACCGATATCGCGACGACAGCGACAAAATCTGCCGACGGCTATACGCTGAACGGTAAAAAGACCGTGGTGTTACATGGTGCTCAGGCCGACAAGCTGATCGTTTCAGCGCGCGCCAGCGGTGCTGCTCACGATAAGAATGGCATACAGTTGTTCATTGTCGATGCCAATGCCGCAGGTGTAACGCGTCAGGATTACCGCACCATCGATGGCTATCGTGCGGCGGACATCAGTTTTACTAACGTTCAGGTTCCCGCGATTGCCTTGCTCGGCCGCGAAGATGGCGGCTGGGAATTACTCGATCCGGTGTCTGACTATGGTGTTTCTTTACTGTGTTCAGAAGCCATTGGCATTATGGAAGCCATCACCTCGGCAACGCTGGAATATCTGAAAACACGCCAGCAATTCGGTGTCCCTATCGGTAAATTCCAGGTGCTGCAACACCGGATGGCAGACATGTTCATGGAAATGGAGCAGGCGCGCTCGATGGCAACGTTGGCGGCAGTCAAGGTGTCGTCAGAGAATGCTGAAGAACGTCGCCGCACTTTGTCAGCAGCCAAAGCTCGCGTTGGTCAGGCCGCAAAATATATCGGCCAGCAGGCAGTACAATTACATGGCGGCATGGGGGTGACCAATGAATTGCCGGTCGCGCACATGTTCAAACGACTGACCATGATAGAGCTGTCGCTCGGCGACACCGATCATCATCTGGCCCGCTTCGTTGCACAGCCTGGTTTTAAAAACGCTGCATGATAAAAAAGTCCCGACCCTGCTCGGGACTTTTTTCTATGTCCGTCACACCAGTGTGGCGAATATCGTTTGCGCAGCGATAGTAAACAATACCTGAATATTCATGCGCCTGACAGAGGGAAAAACCGCTGTCAGGCGCATCAATACTCAGAGAAAGCTCAAAAAACGTAAAGAAATTCAGATAAAACCCAATAAAAATAATGTCATAAAGGAGACCGTATGACGACCAAGCAATTCACCTGGTATTTTGAAGATTTCATTCCCGGCAGCGTGATTCCACTGGGACAACGCACTGTCACCGAAGAAGAAATCATCCACTTTGCGCAGCAATTCGATCCGCAATCTTTTCACGTCGACAAAGAAGCTGCCAAAGCTTCGATCTTCGGCGGCGTCATCGCCAGCGGCTGGCACACCTGCAGCATGATTATGCGCATGGTTGTCGATGGTTTCATTGCCGATTCGTCGAGCATGGGTTCACCTGGCGTGGACGAAGTACGCTGGATACTACCGGTGCGCCCCGGCGATACGCTGACCGTCAGCGCTGAAACCGTCTCAGTAAAGCCATCGTCATCGCGCCCGGACAGAGGCGTCGTCAACACGGTCTGGAAGGCAGTCAATCAGGATGGACAACTTGTCTGCACCATCAAAGGTATGGGTATGTTTGGTCGCCGCCCGCAAGCATAAGGAGAACGACATGCGTGAAATCAAATCCCTCGCAGAACTCAAAGCTCTCGTTGGCACTCAGGTAGCAAGCTCAGACTGGATCAGCATATCCCAGGAAAGGGTGAACACCTTTGCCGATGCCACTGGCGATCATCAATGGATACACATAGACGTGGAACGGGCAAAAAAGGAATCGCCGTTTGGCGGCCCGATCGCCCACGGCTTCCTGACTCTCTCGTTGTTACCCATGCTGATGGCAGACGCGCTGCATCTCAGTTACGTCAAAATGGGCGTGAATTATGGGCTCAACAAAGTACGCTTTCCGGCACCAGTGCCGGTCGGCAGCCGTTTGCGTGCTCACCTGACATTGCTGCAGGTCGACGACATCAAAGACGGCGCGCAAATGACCTGGGAAGTCAGTATAGAACGCGAAGGCAGCGACAAACCTGTCTGCGTTGCAGAATCAATCGCGCGTTGTTACTAACGTCAGAGAAATTTTAAATTTGTACGGATGGCAAATCGGTGTTCACGATTTGCCACTCGTCGCTTTCTTTAACAGCGAAACATCATTTAGCCCACAAACAATAGGGATGTTTCAGCAAATTCGCGTTCGCATAACGACGATCATGGCTGACTTCTTCCCCGAGCCACGCAGGTCGTTCAAACACCTGATCTTCGGATTGCAATTCCACCTCCGCCACTACCAAACCAGCGTTGTCACCAAAAAATTCATCGACTTCCCAGACCAGATCACCTGCAGGAATGCGGTAACGGTTTTTCTCTATCAAGGGTTGTTGGCATACCTGATCAAGTAAGGCCTGCGCATCCGCCAAAGGAATCGCATATTCCCATTCGCCACAGGCAATGCCGGTCGACAAACCTTTAATCGTCAGCATCGCAGCATCACCGTCAATCCGCACGCGCACGATACGTCCCGGCTCAGCACTGATATACCCCTGACGCAAATAAGTTGCTGCGCCCTGCTGCCTCCACTCATCGCCAACGACGAGAAACTTACGCTCTATTTCTATTCCCATGTACTTTTACCTTCTGGCTATGCATCGTCCGAAATCAGCATTGTCCCTGCTTTTCAAGATGAAGAAGACTATGCACGAAAAAAAAGACACCGCGCAAATACTGCCGGTGTCTTTTTTTATCAAATTAAACTTGATCAACTATTCAATGAAGCCAGAATCGGTTGCAACATCGCCTCACCCAGTTTGATACTGCGGGCGCCATCCCATCCAGTTTCTGCATCCGGCAAATTCGCATTGTCTTTGAACGGTAATTCCAGTGTCAATGATACGCATTTAAATGTGTGACCAATATACTTAGAAGCCAACTTCAACATGTCTTCATTGTATTTCGACGCCTCGTAACCAAACTTGGTCTGAAAATCAGGGCTGGCAGCGCAGAAGCTATCGACAAATACTTGCTGCTCTTTTGCCTGCTTTTCGGTGAAGCCTTCGATCATCTCACTACCTGCCACAAATACATATGGCAAAGCCTCGTCGCCATGAATATCCAAAAACAGATCACAGCCGGTCTCGTGAATCTTGTTTTTTACGTGGAATACTTCCGGACTGGCTTCCAGTGATGGCGTCATCCATTCGCGGTTCAGATTAGCACCGGCAGCATTCGTGCGCAGATTGCCACGCGCAGCGCCATCGGGATTCATATTCGGCACGATATACAACACAGCCTTCTCCAGAATACTGCGTGCAATCGGGTTAGCCGTATCCAGCAAGGCGCCCAGCAGTCCTTCGACCAGCCACTCCGCCATCGTCTCGCCCGGATGTTGACGGGCAATAATCCAGACCTTTTTTTCAGCAGCAGGGTCACCAACTACCACCACATTCAGATCGCGACCATCCACAGTATTACCCAGATCCACGACTTCGACCAACGGTGAATGCTGAACACTGCTCAGCAAGTCCAGATGACGTTCCCAACTGTATGGCTCGAAATAAGCGTAATATACACTGTCGTATTCAGGCGTATGGCGTATCGTCATCACCTTTCCATCAAATTCCGTATCCACGCGGAACCAGGTTTCACGGTCGTAACTTGCTACCGCACGATAATTTTCCCAGCCCTTGGCATAAGTCGCCTCGCCTGCATTCAGAATACGCATCACTGTTTCCTGGTGACGCGCACCTTGCAAACGGAAATGAAACCATTGCCAGATATCGGCATGTGAATCTTTACGCAACTTCAGTTCGATTGTATCTGCCTCTTCTGCCTTCACCACTTCGATCGCTCCCGCGTCGAAATTCTGACTGATTTTTATGGTCATAAATATGTATGTTGTGTAGTTTTATTCCCCACCGCAGCGCCAATTCACGTCAACAACATCAGGAATTCACGCATACGACCTGTGTGACTGTATTTTTACAGCTTTTCAGGAAATATGAAAATATTTTAGTCAAATATTCAAAATAAATTGTTAAATTCTTTCGGGGATTTTCTGCAAAACGACACTGGCAAGCATGGTAAAAACGCCATTCATGCACTATAATCTTTGACTCGGAGTCGGGGCGTAGCGCAGCCTGGTAGCGTACGTGCATGGGGTGCACGGGGTCGTGTGTTCGAATCACACCGTCCCGACCAATAAAATCAAGGACTTACAAATTTAAGGTTTGTAAGTCTTTTTTATTTTGTGGCATTTGGTAAGATGTTTGGTAAGAAAAAATCGGAGACTCTGAATTGAAGTACTAATGCAAGTTCTGGCGCTATTGGAATAACAATCTTCAATAAATATGCTTACGGGGCTGGTAGTAACATTAAGCAAACACATTTTGTGCATTCGATTTCACCTTATTTCCGCATGAACATCAAATCATCCAACCCGACAAAATCTACCGCTTTAAATAATCAGCGAAAATAACCAACCACTATGCTCTGTTAGCGGTTGCAATCTTTCATACACAATCAAACGTAGTTACAACACTCGTAAACGGACTGAGAGCAATCAAACTAATCTCTTTTTGCGCACACGCCTGAATTTTCCTAAGACTAGTCATTTATACAATCCAGAGAAATTAATTCTAGGATTTGATCTCGCCCTACACTCTTTCCGCTCTGACAAATTCCTGATGCTCTTAATACATTGAGTAGCAGAGTTCATATACATAAGAAATTCAAAATCTTAGATTTTAGTTTGGTAAAAATACGACAGAATCTAAAATCTAAGTTATTCAAAAAGTGCTTTTACACTGTTTTCCAGATCACAGCAGGTAGCCATAGTGGACACCTGTTTTGTTGGTTGTTCTTGAAGACATTTTTCAAATGATTACTTTTGAAGTTTCTGGTACATCTTATTTACCGTTTGTGCATGAAATGGCAATGACAACTCGTCGTCAGCGACACGGTTTATCAAAACTAGCGGAAGAAATAGCAACACTAACCATCTCAAATGGAATGTGTTCGCATGCTGGCGCAACTGGTAGGGAAAAACAGAAGGCACTCGCTGAGTCAGCTCCAAACGCACAAGATCAAAGATCCTCCAAAGATGAAGAACCTCGTGTGATCCGTCTAAAAGAAGTCATCAAGAAGGTTGGACTTTCGCGAAGTACGATCTACAACCTCATCGAGGACGGGCGCTTCCCGCAAAGATTACAACTACTCGAACGAGCGATAGGGTTTTATGAGCACGAGGTTGATGCATGGATCCTCCAATTAGGAAGGAAGGCGTAATGAAGCCATCTATCCAAACAAACTTAGTGTTACGGATGCAAAAGCTTGGAAAAAATTATCGAATCAAAAATGACCCAGAAATACTTCATAAGGCGGCAAAACATAATCTACGTGAAATCAACGCAGAGTTGCAGCCTGATTCGACGAGTCATATCAATTCAACACTGAGTCAGCTCAACCGTATATTGCGTGGAAAATCGACCGCGTGGGAGATTGCAAAGGAGAGCGAGCGATTAATGGCCGAGGCAAATGCTAAAGTCAAACGTGTCGATAACATACGCGGTGTAGAATTGGTCTTTTCATTACCAAACCGATTTGCGTTCGACCGCAACGCATGCTTCGAAGACTTTGTGTTGTGGGTCGAGTCATACTTTCCAAACATCCCTATTCTCTCGGCTGTAGCGCATTGGGATGAATCAACGCCACATATTCACGTGATACTGCTGCCATTGATCGATGGGAAGTTACAAGGGCATGTAGTGATGGGTAATCGCCATCAAATTAATAAAATGCGCGAGAGTTGCTATGCTGTAGTTGGCAAAAAGTATGGGATGGAGTTAACCAAACGAGACAAGCTGGATATCGTTGAAACTAAACAAATCGCATCTGAAGCAGTTGATAAAATCGTTACTAACCCACAGCTCCTGAATGACATGGAGATTAAAGATGAACTCTTAGCTATCATCGCAAAAAATCCCTATAAGCTTGCTGGTCTCATTGGCAATGCTCAATGCAAGAAGCCACCTAAACCTAGAAAACAAACATTCGTGGGCATTATGACCTCCAAAGTCAAACCAGATAAACAGCCCCACCCTAGACCAAGGATGTCTGATAGCTAGATGCTAATGAGTGCCCCTAACCTGTCCCATAGGTTGGAGGCATTCTAATGTTTCGGTATGAGTTTTGAAGGTACGCAAGCCAAGGTACGCAGATAGTGCGCAAGCAAATCATTACGCGCACCAATGGCAAATATTATTTGCTACGTTGCAATCTAGATAACGGATCTACGGTGCTTCTCAGTTAAAACAAATAGGGTTTAATTTCACGAAAGTTACCGACAACAATCTGTTGTGCCTCTGGATGTATTTCCTGCGTATGTGGATCAATATTTAACGCCTGCAACATATAAGCAACGAGGGGCGCACGAATTCTTATTAAAAGACAACGATTTTTCATATTGAAATCACGCGCAACGATTTCTTGCTGCGCCTCACCAAGCCTACTATCTGGTACTATTTTTAACGTTATTTCCTTGTTCCAAATTTTGTCTTCTTCGCTAGTAAATTGACTTTCATTTAGAAGTTCGGAACTACCTCGAAATCTGCTCAATACAAAATCCCGAAAATCACCATGCTTCTCACAGTAAGCACGAACATGCCATCGTAATGGTGTGCAAACAAGCGTGTGCGGGACAATAATTCTGTCTTCTTCAATGCCGGACGTCATTGATATGTAGCTTAAATCGACACGTCGATGTTCTCTGGATGCTTGAACTAGTGTTCGTAAAATTACAGGATCAATAAGTCGTAACGGCACCTGTAGCATTTCAGTATGAGCAAAACCTAAATCTAATCCCTGGAAAGTATGTGCAATATCTTTATTGCGGCTAAGCACATGCAAATATTCATCGGCAGTACCCGTCGTTAATTTCGGCACAAAATTCTCGCTCGGAATATAGCCTTTCAAATACTTATCATAAAGTAAATTTCCTGGAGCGATATCGCGCAAATATGCATTGATGTCTTTGCTCGCTTGTTGCCTGCCTATACCAAAGCTATTGCACAAGTGGTTCGTCGTTAATCGTCCTTCCCAATACGCGACAATTTCAATTAGACGATACCGAGTTAATAAATCCCAACGTAATGGCCAATTCATTATTTCCTCCGAAATATGCCTGAAAAATCGTCATGTACATGCAGTCAGTATGGATATGTACGCAGTATCGTCATATTATGTAGTTAATATTCTTTAAGCAACGAATTTTCAATTGGTGTTGAGTTTAATTTTGTATAGATCGAAGGAGTCGGTGAAATGGATGACCTATCCCCCTCAGATTTAAAAGCGATACTTCATTCGAAGAGAGCCAATCTCTATTATCTGGAACATTGTCGCGTCATGCAAAAAGACGGGCGAGTCTTATATCTGCAAGAAGCCAAACACGAAAATCAGTATTGGAATATTCCGATAGCAAACACGACAGTACTGTTGTTAGGCAGTGGTACATCAATCACGCATGCTGCGGTTCGCATGCTTGCACGTGCTGGTGTCTTAGTCGGTTTTTGTGGTGGAGGCGGCACGCCGCTTTACATGGGCAATGAGATTGAATGGATGACACCACAAAGCGAATATCGCCCAACGCAATATTTACAAGGCTGGTGTTCATTCTGGTTTGATGATGAACAACGCTTAGCCGCCGCCAAAGCTTTGCAACAAGCACGCATCACTTATTTAAATCAAGTCTGGCAAAAAGACAAAGACCTCAAAGCAGAAGGTTTCGATGTCAATGACGCAGAGATTCAAAAAGCCTTACAACTTTGCAGCCAAAGAATAGAACAAGCAGACAAACCAGCAGAGCTACTACTAAACGAAGCACAACTCACCAAAATGCTCTACAAATACGCCGCTAACCATACCAAGCAAAGCGGGTTCACACGCCAACATCAAGAAACCGACAAAGCCAACGCCTTTCTCAATCACGGCAACTACCTCGCCTACGGCTTAGCCGCCTGCACACTATGGGTGCTAGGCATACCACACGGCTTCGCCGTCATGCACGGCAAAACGCGACGTGGTGCGCTGGTATTTGACGTCGCCGATTTAATCAAGGACGCCATTGTCCTGCCTTGGGCATTTATCTGCGCAAAAGAAAACGCCTCCGAGCAAGAATTCCGTCAACAGTGCCTTCAATCTTTCACCAATCATAAAGCACTTGATTTTATGTTTGACCAAATCAAAGCAATCGCTTTACGTGGCGAAGCAGAACAAGATGTTACTGCGGCTGACGCGATGATAAGCGATGCGACTAGCGAAGAACCAAATGATGAAATAAGTGATGTGGCTGATGACGAAACGGACGAAGGAGACGCCACATCATGATGGTCACCTTCGTTTCGCAATGTCAAAAAAACGCACTCAAAAAGACCCGCCGCGTATTAGACGCATTTGCGAATCGTATTGGTGATAATACTTGGCAGACGGTGATCACTGAGGATGGTTTGGCGGTGGTTAAAAAAATGCTGCGCAAAAACGCCAGTAAAAACACTGCTATTAGTTGTCATTGGATACGGTCTCGCTCAAGAAGTCAGTTGTTGTGGGTGGTTGGGAATAGAAGCAAATTTAATGACGAGGGTATAGTGCCAGTAAATGCAACGTCTAAAACGCTTAATTCAGAAGAACATTTCTTACTTAATACAATAGTCATAGCACTGCTATCTCAATTAGCAGGATTGTTTCATGATGTTGGTAAGGCTATGGCACTGTTTCAAGAAAAATTAGACCCAAAATTTTCGGGAAAGTCTTTTGAACCATACCGTCACGAATGGGTTTCGCTGCGCATTTTTCAGGCATTTATTGCGGGAAGAGGTGATAAGGATTGGCTAGAGGATCTTGCTAGTATTGATAATTCCTCTGAAGAGAAAATGATGGTTAATCTTGCATCTCTGAGAGATGGGATTGATCCAAATCCAATCAATCCTTTTAAAAAAATGCCTCCTATTGCTAAGCTTGTGGCTTGGTTAATTGCCTCCCACCATAAACTGCCACAATACCCAAAAAATAAAGATAACCCGCCAGCATTTGAAAATATGAGTGAGTGGTTAAATATTTTTGAAGCCTGCTGGAACTCGCCACAGTGTTTAAACGATGACTGGCGGAAGAGCATCATTGAACGTAACTGGTCTTTTCCGCATGGGACACCTTTAAAGAGCGCACATTGGCAAACGCAAGCCAGTATTGTCGCAAAAAAAATATTGAGTTGTGATCGCATGTTTATGCAAGATTGGTTTGATCAGCAATTTACAGCACATCTAGCGCGCTTATCGTTAATGTTATCTGACCATTATTACTCGTCAAAAAAGGAAACATCGCCAGAATGGCAAGATAGAAATTACCTTGCGTATGCCAATACAGATAGAGATGCGAACGGGAACAAATACCGCAAGCAAAAGCTTGATGAGCACAATATTGCGGTTGGCATTCATGCCAGTGCTATCGCTATAGCATTACCGCAATTGCGTCACGAATTACCGACATTAAAACCTAACCGATCTTTCACGGAAAAAGTTTCTCGTGACTTTCAAGAAAATTTTGGTTGGCAAGATAATGCCTATAACTTAGCGCTGTCTGTTAGGGAAGACACCAAAAAATATGGCTTTTTTGGTGTTTGTATGGCGTCGACTGGCAAAGGGAAAACGCTAACGAATGCACGCATTATGTATGGATTAGCTGATGAGGAGCGGTGCCGTTTTAATGTTGCATTGGGACTTAGAACCTTGACCCTACAAACGGGTGATGCATTAAAAAAAGATCTAAATCTCAAGGACGATGAACTTGCAGTGTTAATTGGTTCTCAAGCAGTGAAAGATCTGCATCAACAATCGCGCTCGTCCGAAGAAAGTGCGCAACAAAAAAATGGAAGTGAATCGGCGGAATCTTTATTAAAAGATGAAATAACCCTGATAGAAGGTTTGCCTGATTATGACGGGATTTGCGCCAAATGGTTTAAACACGATCCTAAAATACTGAAACTAATACAAGCACCTGTTTTGGTGAGTACCATTGATTATTTGATGCCTGCTAATGAAGCAGTGCGTGGCGGCCGTCAGATAGCTCCAATGCTACGACTATTAACTTCAGATTTGGTTCTTGACGAGCCTGATGATTTTGGACTTGAAGATTTGCCTGCCTTATGTCGCTTAGTGAATTGGGCGGGCATGTTAGGTAGCCGAGTATTGCTATCAACCGCTACTATTTCCCCCGCATTGGCTCGCGCATTATTTTTGGCCTATCAAGCTGGTAGAAAACAGTACACCCAAGTCAATGGCGAGTACGGCGAAACAGCGCAAGTATGTTGTGCATGGTTTGATGAATTTAAATCGCCTGAATCAGCATTAATAGCGGATTCCACTTCATATGAAGAAATGCATAACAGTTTTGTAAACAAGCGCATTAAAAACCTAAAAAATAAAACAAGTCCACTGCGAAAAGCAAAACTTATTTCAATTGCTGCAAACCCTGCATATGCGCCAAGCAATTGGATGGCAACGACAATTAGGCAATCGATGGAAATACTTCATCAAGAGCATACTGTTTTGGTTGCAGATAAAAAGGTGACGCTAGGTCTAGTTCGTATGGCAAACATAGATCCGCTAGTGCAAGTGGCAAAGTGTTTATTAGCACAGCAAGCGCCTGAAGATACCGTGATTCATTATTGTGTATATCACAGCCAGTTCCCGTTATTGCAACGCTCGCAGATCGAAAAGCAATTGGATGGCGCATTGTCACGACATAACGAGCATAAATGGCTAGAGCAAAGCGGTATTAAAACGATCGTAAAAAGTCACGTTGAAAAGAATCATATCTTTGTCGTACTAGCTACTGCCGTAGCGGAAGTCGGGCGAGACCATGATTATGATTGGGCGATTGTTGAACCTAGTTCAATGCGTTCAATCATCCAATTGGCAGGCCGAGTGCAGCGTCATCGCCAACAAATTCCACAAAGCGAAAATATACACATTTTGACCAAAAACTTTAAAGGCTTAAAAGGTCAAACACCTAGTTTTGAAAAGCCAGGCTATGAAACGGCACAGTTAAGTTATGCCCATAGTGATTTAGTTGAAGGAAAATTGCTTGCAGAAAATGAGTTAGCTGAAATAAGCGCTATCGCGAGAATACAATCGCCAAGTTCATTCGAGCTCACTCAAGAAACTCCACCGCGATTTAAATCATTTAATCAACTCGAGCACTTTGCACAATCCCTGCGCTTAGGCGGTAGTCCTAAGCAACTTAATCATGCCGCCCAGTGGTGGAATAACAAGGTAACTTGGTGTGGTGAATTACAGCGCTTGCAACCATTCAGACAATCTGGTGCCAACGATGATTTTAAAATCATTTTTACTCGCACACGTAAAGTTCTTTGGCAAAAGAAAATACCCAAAACATCCCCTCCTGATTTTCAAAACACGACAGACATCGCTAAGGAATCCGAACACATACAAATCGGCTTACGAAATCTAATTTGGGGGAAATTTGATTTAAAGCTTGAAGCTGAAAAACTTGTTAAATCGCTGGGACTAACGGAAGAGCGAGTGCTGGAAAAATTTACCCATTTATCTTTAAGAAGAATTGATGAGAAAACTGCAGAACAATGGCAATGCCACCCAGTGCTAGGTATATATAAAATTTTGAAAAAGGATGAATGCAAAAATGGATGATGACTTCACTAAACATGTCCAAAAAATCATTAAGGAATACATTGATGAAATTGGAGAAGAAAAAATAGCCGATCGAACTTTAGATAAGTTAGATAAGCTGCATAAGGATTTTTTATCCGACTTATTTGATCAACTAAAGCCCTTGTGTAAAGAGTTTGATGAAATCAAGGTTAAGGTTGAAAAATCGAAGAAAGAAAAGGTGCCTAAGAGTGCTACAAAACTTGAAAAACTTGATTTCAATAAGAGAGTGATTGATGGGCTGATTTGCTTGATCAAGAGTTATTGTGTGCTTAATGAGGTTCTAGAATCGTATCAACAGCTACAGCGGCAAGAAAAATTTATTAAAAGCTGGAACCAATATGAACAGTGGATTGACTGGGCATTGGATTTCGGGGAGGGTAGTTATCTTGCGACACATATCGCTAAGTTAAACCATTCTAGTAGTAAAGGATCTTCGATTGACGTTAGATATTTTGATTCATGTGATAAATACAGTTCACATTACATTTATACGAAGAAGCCATCTTCGTTGGACACAGCATATCCCGACAACAAATATTCTTCTATTTCACAGCTTTACAATATTCAAGTTAACGGTGTTTATATCGGTGATTTGTTGCGCGAGAATGGACGTAAATATTTAAATAAATTTACTAAAAATGAAAATTTGATGGATTTATGGTCGAGTAGATTTTCTGAATTAATTACCAATAAAAGAAAACACAGTTTTTTTCTTTCAAAACAAGTTTATTTTCCTGTCGCAGATAGGCAATATCATTTGCTGCTCCCACTTACGTCATCATCGTTAGTGCACACATTGCACTTAGATAAGAAAAATGTAGAAGATCTTCAAAAGAGCGCTCGACTACAAAAAAGATTGAAGAAGTATTCAGCGACAATAGCCTGCGTTTATCCGGGCAGAGCGTATTTGCACGTAACAGGATCAAATCATTCAAATGCATCATCACTAAATGGACAGCGAGGCGGCAGAATTGCTTTGTTTCCCTCTATGCCACCGCAATGGCGAACACGTTTAATTTCTTATGTGAGCAAGACCTCTCTTTTTGATAAGACCTTAGCATATGAATTAAAAGATGAAATCAATGAGTTAAAGAACTACTTACTGCTTATCAAAAATAAGTCACTAAGCATTAGTGAGCCACAACGTAATGCTGCGGTGATAAATAAGTTGCGGGACATTAGTGGTCAGCTTTTTAACTACTTAGAAAAGATTAGCGCTAATGAAGGCAGTCATGGCTGGACGGTTAATAGCAAATTGCCGATTGAAGAGCAACTTGCCTTTGAGCCGTGGCGCAAGGATGAAGTTGCACAAGCCAAAAAAGTAAGTATGGAATGGCAGAAAGTGTTTAGCCAAAACTATGGACGCTGGTTAAATCAGCAGCTTGCCACAAAAAGTAAGCTAAACCCAACTGCAATTCATGCCGCACTTTGGGCTGATTGCTTTTTGAATGAACTACGAGAAATGGTTGCAACACAGGAGGTCGCACTATGAGCCAGTATTTAGTATTGAGTCACATTGATATACAGAATGCGAATTCTATTGCTGGGTTAACGTGGGGTTATCCCGCAATAACGCATTTTTTAGGTTTCACGCATGCATTGAATAGAAAACTATCAAGGCACTATGAGGGAGCGTATGAAGGTGAATTAACTGGGTGTGTGGTGATATCTCATTCCTTCGAAAATAAGGTGTATCAACCGAAACAGTATGCTGATTTTGAATTTATACAAAGCAAGAATCCACCGGTATTGGCTAAGCATAAAAATTCATCGCCTCCCATTATTGAAGAAGGGAAAATGAATCTGACCGTAAGTTTGGTGATTGAGTTGGATCAACCATTCGCACTAACCACGGAGGAAATAGGTAAATTTGAAAACGCAATTTTAGAGCTGTGTTACAGCATGCGCTTAGCTGGTGGCACAATTTTAAATATCAAACAGGCGAAATTATTATCTGCTAGCACTCAAGAGCAACATACCAGTATGTTGAGAAGAATTAAACGCTTAACTTTGCCGGGTTTTGTCTTGCTGGATCGCAGTGAGTATTTGGAAAGCCACTATCAAGCTATGGCGGTGCGTCACAAAGAAAATGAAGATGCTTCAAGTGAGCCTGGACTATTGGATGCATGGCTGGATTTCGCAGCTTTGAAATCCAAAGCCATACCATTGCTGAATGATGGGCAAAGTGAGCCGGACGAAAACACGCCAGCCAATTGGAAATATATAGCGAAGCCAAATCCTGGTTATTTAGTTCCGCTGATGACAGGCTATAAAGCCATTAGCGATTTATATCCTGCGGGAGAAGTTTTAAATACTCGCGATGAAATTACGCCGTCACGTTTTGTAGAAGCCATTCATTCAATTGGTGAATGGAAAGGCATTCATAACCTTCACTCAATTCATGATGCCATTTGGCGTTATGAGCAAGATGAACAATGGTATTTATGTAAGCAAGGAAGCCGAGCAAAGGATAGTGAATCACTTGCAATGCAAACACCAGCAATAGAGCAATCCAATATCATCAACTTTAACGACGCACTTAACCTTTTTTGAGGAACAGAATTATGACAATTACCTTACCAAGCGTATTAGCTTTTGATCGCAAATTAGAGCCCTCTGATGCACTCATGCATTCAGGGCTATGGGTCAATATGAATGACAAGAAACAGTGGCAAGCGATTGAACTTTTTGAGCGCCGTAACCGTGCGGTGAAAAGTAACTTTAAGCAAGAAGTTCTTGATAACGAAGAAGAACTGCAAAAGCAAATTGCAGAAGCCAACCTTGCATGGGGTGATGATGCCGCGTTAGCGCATGACAATGACACCTTACAAGTTAGCTTTAGTTTGCGAGTTGTGAGGGGATTAGAACGACCATCTGTTTGTAATAAAAAAGAATTTGAAGACGCCTATCGTAAAGAAATTTCTGCTTATACCGATACGAGCCTTGGTGAGCTTGCTAGGCGTTACGCCTATAACATCGCGAATGGGCGTTTTCTATGGCGCAATCGGGTCGGAGCGCAAGATATTAAAGTGTTTGTTTCGCATTCAAGTTTAAGTTCGCCATTGGAATTTAATGCTTATGAGTTTTCGTTGAACAAAACTACGGCAGATCATATCTCGATTAATGCATTAGCCGAGTTGATTAAAGCGGGGCTTTCTGGGGAGAATACATTCTTAACGATTAATGCCTTTGTAAAACTCGGTGAAGGGCAACGGGTTTGGCCATCACAAGAAATGGTTTTAAATTCCCCTAAAGGCGAAAAGAGCCGCCATTTATTTAGTTTGAATGGTAAGGCAGCGATGCACTGTGAAAAAATTGGTAACGCGCTAAGGACGATTGACGATTGGTACAAAGACGCAACTACGCCTATAGCGATAGAGGCATATGGTTCAGTAACACAACGAGGTGTCGCATATCGTTCAAGTCAAGATGATTTTAAAACGCTGTTACTTAAATGGCTAAATGGAAAAGACATCTCCGAAAGTAACAAGCACTTTGTTGTTGCGATGATTATTCGTGGTGGTGTGTTTGGTGAGGGTGAGAGTTAAAAAGGAGACGGTTATGAAATATTATCTCGACATCACCCTTTTACCAGACGCTGAAGCCAACCTTGGATTCATCTGGCAAAAGGTTTTTCAGCAACTGCATATTGCTTTGGTCGATAACAAAATCGGTGACAACGAATCCGCGGTTGCGCTTTCGATCGTCAATTATGGTGATAAGGATTTTCCTTTGGGTAATCAACTGCGGCTGTTGGCTAACACAGAGGAGGTATTGCAAAAATTAGACGTTCATCGCTGGTTAAATAGGCTGAGTGACTACTGTCATATTAAGCCGATTAAATTAGTGCCAACCAATGTTTTGCAATACGCTCGCTTTAAACGAAAACCTGTTAAGTCCATCGAAAAGAAGGCAGAACGTAGAGCTAATCATCTAGATCTGCCATACGACGAAGTATTAGCCTATCTAAAAAAGGAGGGGCGGTCTGATGAATGCAAGTTACCTTTTATTAATGTGGAGAGTCAGCAAACTAAAAAGCGATTGGAGCTACGAGAGTCGGCTAAATTTTTGATTTTTATTGAGAGAGAGCTTGTAGATGAATCAACGGAGGGCAAGTTTGATTGTTACGGATTAAGCAAAACTGCCACGGTTCCTTGGTTCTAAATTAAAGATCGCTCACACCATAAAAACCAAACTCCAAGTCCTAGATCAACAAGTCTGCAACGGAGGCCGATCTGCTCAATATCGCTTTATTTGGCGTGACGGCGCAACAGTGGCGTACTGCCCCCCCCTACGTTCACAGGCAATATGCGTGACCACGCGAATATGCATCAGTTGGTGTGTCTAGCAAATCTGGAGTCGATGAATGCGCATTACATAACGGAAGGTTTAAGTCAGATTGAACGATTGCAAAAACCTAATGCGCTTGCTATCTCACAAATGACGATTTTGTTACGCGGCACGAATAAGCAACTCAAGTAGTAAGTTCATATTTTTTAGGTGTTCAATCAAAACGGTCGGACGCCAATTGATACCAATCAAATTGCTCTTTAAAAAAATCATATAAAAATCAATAAGTTGCAACATACCCTTAGATCATTGGTAAAAACCGAAAAAATGCGCTAAGTGTTTGTTGCAACTTATTTTTTCTTAGTAGAATGCTGTTCACTGCCGCACAGGCAGCTTAGAAAGATCAAAGGTTGAAACCATCCACCTGACGCCTGTTCACTGCCGCACAGGCAGCTTAGAAATGTTTGACGCCGAGTGACCGCGCGACTGTCTTGTTCACTGCCGCACAGGCAGCTTAGAAAATTGACCGATGGCACCAACTGGATAGGCGATAGTTCACTGCCGCACAGGCAGCTTAGAAATTGATTGGGTCACACCAGTGGTGCAGGACAACGTTCACTGCCGCACAGGCAGCTTAGAAATGCGCCGGAAATTGTGAGCAGCCGATGACGTGGTTCACTGCCGCACAGGCAGCTTAGAAAATGAAATTACTTCTTTTGCTACTGTTAACAGAGTTCACTGCCGCACAGGCAGCTTAGAAATGATCGAAGAATTCAGCGAAACATGGGTAAGCGTTCACTGCCGCACAGGCAGCTTAGAAAGCTGTACCAGTGAACGAGTGGGTTCAATCTGAGTTCACTGCCGCACAGGCAGCTTAGAAAAAGACGTTGAGCAAGTGCGTAGTCACTGGGAAGTTCACTGCCGCACAGGCAGCTTAGAAAGCTTCGCGATGCCGCTTGTGCGTTATGCGATCGTTCACTGCCGCACAGGCAGCTTAGAAATCAATTTTGCGATAAGCCTTACGACGAGGTGCGTTCACTGCCGCACAGGCAGCTTAGAAAGAAACCAAAAATTCTTACAAGCTGACGACTGGGTTCACTGCCGCACAGGCAGCTTAGAAAGGAACAGACAAATTTGCAGGGCTTAATTTAATGTTCACTGCCGCACAGGCAGCTTAGAAATTTGCAAAATTGGCGTTCTTTGACCCTTCCGCGTTCACTGCCGCACAGGCAGCTTAGAAAGACCGCCCTTACCGCTATTAAATCCGCGCCCTGTTCACTGCCGCACAGGCAGCTTAGAAATGTGAAAAACGGCGGATCTGTACGTTTACATGGTTCACTGCCGCACAGGCAGCTTAGAAAAGATCAAAACCGATGTGAAAATTACCGCCACGGTTCACTGCCGCACAGGCAGCTTAGAAATACTCTGTTCGTGCGTATGGTTCTGCGTCAGTGTTCACTGCCGCACAGGCAGCTTAGAAACCGCGTTGCCGTTTGACGGGCTTTTTGCGGAAGTTCACTGCCGCACAGGCAGCTTAGAAAATAACCAAGCGACACTCTGAATTGCCGGAAAGGTTCACTGCCGCACAGGCAGCTTAGAAATAACGGCAGCGCGAATCCTAACGGTAGTTCCAGTTCACTGCCGCACAGGCAGCTTAGAAAGCAAAGTTTGCGAAGCGCCGCTGTTTAATTTTGTTCACTGCCGCACAGGCAGCTTAGAAATTGTTATGAGCATCAAAATCTGCCCGCGTACCGTTCACTGCCGCACAGGCAGCTTAGAAATTCGCAAGTCATTTGCGGAATCCAATCATTACGTTCACTGCCGCACAGGCAGCTTAGAAAGAGCTTGAAGAAGAAAGCCGCACTAAGCACGAGTTCACTGCCGCACAGGCAGCTTAGAAACCGTTGAGCCAAACACCCATATACGGCTGATCCTGTTCACTGCCGCACAGGCAGCTTAGAAATTCATTGAACTCGCTCCCGTCGCCGCTGCTGCGTTCACTGCCGCACAGGCAGCTTAGAAAAACATACGCAAATTACTTTGCGGTTTATGCGTGTTCACTGCCGCACAGGCAGCTTAGAAACAGCGTTGCCGTTTGATGGGCTTTTTGCTGAAGTTCACTGCCGCACAGGCAGCTTAGAAATCATATCGAGCTGAAGGCGAAAACTTCATTCCAGTTCACTGCCGCACAGGCAGCTTAGAAAGGTACGGTATAAACACCGGTTGATGCGTTGTAGTTCACTGCCGCACAGGCAGCTTAGAAAAGACAGCTTTGGTCATAAAAGACATAGCTGTTGTTCACTGCCGCACAGGCAGCTTAGAAATGAACCTGAGCCATTACCGGAACCAGTACCAGGTTCACTGCCGCACAGGCAGCTTAGAAAAGTAAATGTCGTTGTCGGAATTGTTTTTGCAAGTTCACTGCCGCACAGGCAGCTTAGAAAAGCACGGCGGCCGCAGTCATGCACTTGATCACTTTCACTGCCGCACAGGCAGCTTAGAAAAATCACCCCCCCCGCAGCAATTAGTGTTTCATCGTTCACTGCCGCACAGGCAGCTTAGAAAGATCAAGATGCTGAGGCTATTTGTTTGGACAGTTCACTGCCGCACAGGCAGCTTAGAAATTGTGGTCGAAGTAGGCAACGATGAATGGTTGGTTCACTGCCGCACAGGCAGCTTAGAAATTCCTCGATCAACCGCACCAGTGTTGATATGTGTTCACTGCCGCACAGGCAGCTTAGAAACTTCAGATACGACAACGCCTTCTAGCATTTCAGGTTCACTGCCGCACAGGCAGCTTAGAAATGCCCAATGTAATCGCCGCGATGAAACGCAAGGTTCACTGCCGCACAGGCAGCTTAGAAAAGCAAGTTTGGCCGTTTCCTTGCTTCACAAAAGTTCGCTGCCGCACAGGCAGCTTAGAAATACTATCCGCGTTGCAGCGACGACAAAACAGCGTTCACTGCCGCACAGGCAGCTTAGAAATTCGGGTGAGTTGAGTGACCCACGCTATTCTAGTTCACTGCCGCACAGGCAGCTTAGAAAATAACGATCATGATTGATGATGAAATAAGGAAGTTCACTGCCGCACAGGCAGCTTAGAAATACGTGAAAACTTCACCGGCAAGGCCAACACTGTTCACTGCCGCACAGGCAGCTTAGAAAAGCTAGGTGGCTCGGCACTAGGTGAAAATTTTGTTCACTGCCGCACAGGCAGCTTAGAAAAGCGATTGTCGGCATGGGAAGGGATCACAAAAGTTCACTGCCGCACAGGCAGCTTAGAAATTCATCAGCAGCCCTTTACCCTGCCCCGTTTGGTTCACTGCCGCACAGGCAGCTTAGAAAGCTATGCTGCAAGCCGATACTTAGCAAACCAGGTTCACTGCCGCACAGGCAGCTTAGAAAAGACGCAACGGCAAAAGCGATCAAACTGCGTTGTTCACTGCCGCACAGGCAGCTTAGAAATTGCCGGATAAATCCTTGTAATCAAACATGATGTTCACTGCCGCACAGGCAGCTTAGAAAGTTGATAGCATCGCCTGCTTCTGTTCTTGTGTGTTCACTGCCGCACAGGCAGCTAGAAAGTGGACACCGGTCTCGTCAATGCGCTTGTGTGGTTCACTGCCGCACAGGCAGCTTAGAAACGTTTGCCGCAGCTTGCTGTTTGCCTGCTGTTGTTCACTGCCGCACAGGCAGCTTAGAAATTTGAAGTACGCGGGGCGTAGAAATAAGCGTCGTTCACTGCCGCACAGGCAGCTTAGAAAAGCATGCGATGGCGACTGTGCCAAATCCGAAAGTTCACTGCCGCACAGGCAGCTTAGAAATGATGGCGTTGTTCTTGGCTGGTCATGGTGTCGTTCACTGCCGCACAGGCAGCTTAGAAATTGCCATGTCAGTTCTTTGGATGATGTTTTACGTTCACTGCCGCACAGGCAGCTTAGAAAGACCGGAGCAGGTCGAACGGTTACATTCGGAAGTTCACTGCCGCACAGGCAGCTTAGAAAACGAAAGGAAAACGAAATCATGAAAACTCAATGTTCACTGCCGCACAGGCAGCTTAGAAATGAAACTCATGCAGCGCTTGCAGACAGATCATGCTCCCCAATCAGCGTCACACTTGACGCAGGAGCACTATTTATTGTGGCAAGGTCATTCAGATCAGAAAAGATTACCTCTTTAGCTATTTTTTGAAAGAATTTTAAGCATCATCAAGGGCATCACTAAATTGAATCGGCCATTGTTGCGGTTGAATTCCTTTGAGTAGATGCTGTATTGCTTCGACGATCTTCATATCGACATGTGGACTGACATTCTGAGGTAACGGCTGCCCGCTTTTTTTGAAGAACCGTTGGAAGATTGGCCGGATATCCGCTTTCTTTTTGGTTTGTCCGGGCAAAAGGCGACAAGCGTCCATCCTCGACACGGCATAAATGAAGCTGGTAACGATGTGACTTTCGGTTGCCCACGGAAATTCAGGCATGACGACGAACTCTAACCAATCAATCACGCTATCGCTCAGTTTAAGATCACGCAAATCATTGAAGCTAATCAGCCAATCTCTATCTGGTGTGGCGTCTAACAAGCTCAGCAATCCCGAAGGTGATAAGGTTGATCCCCGAGTCGCAACATATACATGCTGTGACTCAAACGCCTTATCTGTGTCATCCGGTTTTTTTCGGAGAAAGGCGGGGAGATCATAATATTCTAAAGATTCTGAAGTCTTTATCCGATCGCTGACTGACTCTCGACGGTACACAGCTGCTTTGCAACTCGCGGAATCGAAAACTTTTGTCTGTCCTATTCCACTATGGCCTACCGGTACCATATGTTTCACTTGATACAGAGTCGACATATCGCTCGCTTTCTCTGACTCGGGCCGTTCATGGATTAACAGGAAATTAGTATGCGCTGTCACCAGTTGGTAATCTAATGCGATTTTTTCTGCTTCAGCGTTGTCATGGCTGATTAACGCTGAAGCATTCAGTCTGGCGTTGGCAGCCATTCGCGACAATTGATGATCGGAAGTCGTCGCAGATGACATATCGAGTGTTCCAAGCTCTTCCGGCAATGCACTCCCCGCTCGCTGGCCAAGCAGTTGCAAGGCCCCTTTGGGCTTTTGCGCAAACAGTGCAAACACATGACAAGTATCACCCTCAAACAGCGTACTCGTGTTTTCTGAGGTCCAGATGGGGGTGCACTCTTCTGACCAGACACAGGTTATTGTGTCGAAATGCGGTGAACGTAAGCGGTTGAACATGCGCAAAACCGCTGGTTCAACGGCTTCGCTAGTCGCAACAAAGTCACAAGCACCTTTTGTCGCATCAGCCAGCAGACACAAGTGACTCTCAGCAGGACTATTACCGACGCCAACAATGAATAACCGGTGTCCGGATTTTTTAGCAGAAAGAATGACACTCGTTATATCGGTGATATCACCGTCCGTAATCAGTAAAACATCACTCTGTAACTGATCATTCAACTCAAAAGTAGAACTGAGTGCTGCCTCCATTTCAGTGCCGCCTAAATCTGCCTCAAGCCCATCTATCCAACGCTGTGCGGCAGCTTTACTCGCTGGCGCTGACTTCCACATTGCACGTGAGCGATGTTCTACGTGATTACCGAAGCGACTGAGGCAAAAGCGATCACCATCGGTCAAATTGTCCACAATCGACTGTAATGACCGGCGCGCTGAAGCAATACTGTCACCGGCCATTGAGCCAGAACAATCAACCAGAATTTTTACCGAAACCTTTGCATTCGCATTTTGTGGAATCTGAGGATAAAAACTGGCCAGCATGACATGTCGCTCGGCATTGACATAATCTGGCCCGATAGCGACGACCGCGTTATCAGAAAGCTGATCCAATACCAATACAAAATCTTTATCTAAGGTCCCCTGCCGACTCAGAGATATGTAAGCAGTGCCATCCCGGCTTTTCAGCGCCACCGGATGACTGGGTGACGCAATTCGTGCCTGTGCGAGCACGTCGTGCAGCCGAAGTTCGATGTCGAAGGGATAGTCAGCCGCCAAAGTATGTCGAGGTACCAGATATTCGGGAATATCTGATCTCTTCGGCACATAGGATTTACTGCCGTCATAGCGCGGCGCGATCACGGTCGGAATCAACAAACGCAAGCCGCTCTGTTCAAATTGCAGTGTTTGTGCGTACCGGATAAAGATGCTGCAGTGCTCTTTCGGCGCAAGATTTCCGAAATTCAGGCTATAACTGTGGTCGGAATTTTTTTCGAGCATCACTGCGGTGTCGCCGGACGACAGCGCTTCCTCATACCCGGCTTCAGCCTGTTTTTTCTCGACCACGATACCCGTCAGTTTTTTCTCTCCGAGAGTCACTTCAACGCTCAGCAAGACCGCGCCCCACGGCAATGGGAAGGTATAAATCACTTCGGCATGGGAGGACATGTGGTTATAAAACTGTTGCGTCATCTGCATGTCGAGCATCAGGCCTCGCACGTCGCCGCTCATGCGAATACTTTCTAGTATGAACTCTTTACCACTCGTCGTTTTCAGGCTGGCATGCTGAAGCGTATTCATCTCTTTTCCTTACATACACATTGATATTTAAAAGAGCAAAAAACTCGATTGCGGAACAGCACTTAATGTTTTTCAACCAGAGCAGCATAGGCCTGCATCACACTACGCACGAATTCCCGAACCTGTTCTGGCGTTAAACCAGCGCGCCCTGGCTCAATCACGATCTCAATGCCATTCGCTACTGTCAGATGACTGCGGACTTCTATGCTGCCAGCGGCGTGTGGTTTTGCCGGAACGGGTGGATCTTCGCCATGTAAGAGTTCACGAATCCGGTCAAGCGATACTCCGGCAGCGGTCCACTTTTTAACAAGCAGCAGTTGCTCAAGATGATGAGTACGATATCTGGCGGCACGTGTTTCCCCATGTGGCTTATCCACCAAACCAATCTGCACGTAATAACGCACGGTGCGAACTGGCAAATCAGCAAGAACACAAAGATCTGCAAGCGTAAATTCTTCCGGCGAGGTAGGAGTCGTTTTATTCATACATAACATTAAAACACTTTAACTGTATATAATCAACCTTCACCAACCCTACCCGCTATACGTGAAAGCGATTCCATGCATCAAACCTTGTATCTTGCAGACGTGCTGCGCCCCTGGAAACTACTGACCTTAGCGGTGGGTATGAGCTGGCTGATCTGGGGTGCGATTCATTATCAATTCAACGACTGGGATATCGGCATCTGCTTTTTAATGGGCTTTTCGACGTACCTGAGTGCTCCATGGTGCATCAGGACAATACTGAAGAGCTACCGCGAAAGAAAATTATCATGGCCGATTGTCGGTGCCATTTTTGCCTGGTATTGGTCGGTAGATGGCTGCTACTGGGTTTATCACACCCTCCTCGGCAACACTATGATCCGTTATGAAAACCTGCTCGCCTCCACCGGCTTGTACTTTAGCTGCGCAATAATCTGGGGATTTAACGGATCACTTGCGGAACTCTGGCGCGCCATCGTCAATGCAAGAATGACGTGAAGATAGAAAACTCTATGAATTATTTAAAAAATATATCTAAAGGTGTGATTGTGATCGTCAGCTTATTTGCAACGCTGGTAGCGTTTGGCACTTATGAAAAGCGGCAAGCAAGCAAAGCAAGTGCTGCATTCTGCAACTCCGTTGTCATCAACTCGCCAGATAATGGAATAAAAGAGAAAGCTATTTCCTTCGGTGCTGACCCAAGAATGTCAGTCTTCTTTGTAGATGACAACAACCAGCACAAATTTATTGCCGCATTCCATGGATTTTTTGCGTTTGATCGCAGCATATGCGAAATCACGACAGAGAATAATCTTGTGCGATCAGTCAAACAGTGGCAGCTAGATTAAATTGCTTAAATAAAAATTGATCAATAACTCTGAAATTTACCAACATCATCCAGTCTCCATTTATGCCCTTTACTCCCTTTCATTTAGGCGCAGGAATTCTCGCCAAATCAGTACTACGGAAGCGTTTTTCCCTGATGGTATTTACCTTATCTCAAGTGCTCATCGACATTGAGCCGGGATATAAAATGTTCACGCAGTCACAAGAAGACTTGCATGTACTGACTCACAATCTCCCAGCGGCGATCGCCATATCATTACTTGCTGCTGGACTATGGATTGCGTGGGAGCGCATTCGCCCTGCCAGATATACGCAGGCAGAGGTCAATCTTCCAGTCTTATTGTTTTCCGCGTTTTTCGGCACACTATCTCACTTATTCCTTGATGGCATGTACCACCTTGATATGAGAATGCCGCAATCCCAATGGCAAATTGCACAGACAACTTACGGCGCATTGAGCGGCACTGAAGCTATATGTCTGATGATGACAGCGTCAGGCTTAATCATATTTAGCGTTGCAACTCTCGCCAAGTCGCCGTCTATGCAAAAAATGAAGTAGCTCTACACAGAATCAAGGTCAGAAACCACGTTGCACATAACGAAGTAATGTAGTTTTCCGTTTTCAACTTAATTTTTATTGACAGCATCATTCTATTTGCATAAATTTAACAACCTCTGCGGATGATTGCCTATGTTCGCTTCGGGCGTTAGCTGATACGACGTATTGACGGGCATGTCGGCGTCATCGTGCGTCATCTGCAGAGTTTCTGACTTCTTGAATTATTGCTTCAACTCCCGATAGAAATTCTCATGCGGACCTAGTAGAACCAACACAAGCACTTCCGGATTATCTCGACTTGGCTCTAACTTATATAAAAGCAAAGCTTCTTGCTTGTTTATCTTAAACTTGTGAACCAGGATTTTTGATAAATCCCCCTTCTTCTGCGTTTCGATATGAGGATTTTTCACAATTTCGTTAATCGCATCATCAAGTGTCAGCTTATCCCGTTCGTGTAACTTCTTAATTGATCGGGTGAATGACGGTGTTACTTTAATTTCCATCGTCAATCACACCCCGAATTTATAATCAGTAAGCTGTCCGGCATTAGCTTCCGCTTCAGATAGCATCACATCACGGATAAATGCGGCTGGAAGGTCTGGATTATCCTCTGCCGCTTTTCCAAGTCTTGCCCAACAGTTGCGTATGGTTGTGCCAGTGAAATTAACTCGTTAGATAGTTTTACGACAACACCCATGGTTTTCCCCTTTTATTTACGATAATCACATCATCATTTAAAAGGTTACCGATTACAACCATTGGCATCTTTTAATAACCCGATCATCAGAAAAAATCATACGTCAGTGTGTTGACGCTCACCGAATATTGAGCACATAAGTGCAGCTACTGCCAAGGCGCATTGGATATGTAAGTGTTTAAGAGCTTTCAGCGGAATTGTGGATGAACGACTACAAAGGCCAATGTCCACACAATTCACTCAACGGGATGACACCAACTTAATATTGATTATTTCATTACCTCAAAACGCTAATAATACGCGGCTCGATTTTATGGGAGGATTACAGGAACCTCAGTCTTTATTGTATAGCCCGCCTTGAATGACGCGCTCAGTTCCGAAAACGAATGTGGCTATTCTTTTTGGTGCCCCTGTATACGAGAGGTTATCCTGCATTACCAGTCATTCGCAATTGTCACCACATTGAAAAGCCCTCATAAAAATCATATTATGATCTACAATACACTTTTTATGAGGGGTTTTGTGCATGCCTAAAAAGCTCTTGAACACGGATACGGTACCAACTTTGGTGGGGGAGCGCCTGATTACTTGGGGGCGCTGCATCCATACGCAACGCTTACGCCAACGCATCACGGCTGCCGACTTGTGCGCGCGCATGAGCATTTCAGAGGCTACCTTACGCCGCATGGAACGAGGCGACCCAGGCACCGCTGCTGGCGCATACCTCTCTGCACTACTGATTCTGGGCGTGATGGATGAAGCAACACCTGCGCTGGCATCAACCCTGTGGTCCGACACGCCACATCGTAGAGTAAAGCTGAGCCGACAAGAACAAGGAGGCGAAGAAGATGCTGAATACTTCTAAGCCTTTGTATATTTATTTGCAGCGTCCGGACAATGAAGAATGGGTCACGGTCGGACGCTACCTTGCAGGACCCGCGGCAGGTGCTGGCAGGTTCAAGTACGCCCCAAGTTATGTCGATGCAAGCCTCACTTGGGCGATTGACCCCGTCAACTTACCGTTTCGTCCGGAGGACGATCGGCCAGCGCCCCGCTACAATGGTCTGCACGATGTGCTGCGAGACGCTTGTCCTGATTCCTGGGGCCAAGCGCTACTCAGGCGAGAACACAATCTGTCAGAAGGCACGCCTCTGGAACGATATCTGATTCTGGCCAACAACGCTGACCGCTGGGGCGCACTCGCTGTAGGTACAAAACCCACTCCTTCGGTGGCGCAGTTGTCCCATCCGAAGTTACTCCAGCTACCGCTATTGGTGCAAGAATTGGCCGCCATGAGCGCGCAACGGCCGGCGGTCGACGCTCGACTTCGCCGACGTCTGGTACAAACTGCCAGCGTGGGCGGAGCCCGACCGAAGGCGACTGTGCAAGACGATGAGGGACAGTACTGGCTAGTCAAGCCTAGGATAGCCAGCGATATTGCTGATATTCCTTCCCTTGAGCATGTCGGCCAGCAATGGGGAGTGGCAAGCGGTTTGGATTTCGCAGCAACTG
Organism: Cognatundibacterium aquatile; assembly: GCF_014699135.1. GTDB lineage: Bacteria > Pseudomonadota > Gammaproteobacteria > Burkholderiales > Burkholderiaceae_D > Undibacterium > Undibacterium aquatile. The sequence goes on along the minus strand of NZ_JACOFT010000002.1, from coordinate 268,719 downwards.
TTCTGCATCCTGCGACGGAGGGTCACAGTGCAGTGCGCGTACTTCGCTATGACCGAATCGGAAGCCGTCGCTTGATGTGTGTCAGTGCAGCCTCCCTGCTGCAGGCAGAGTATCCGGACAAGCTCACGCAAACCGCCCTCTGGAGCTATCCGCGCTTGGCGGAGGAGCTGCGCATCATAGGTGCTCCGGTTGAGGATAGGCGCGAGCTGTTTGGCCGCATGGTTTTCAACGCCGTGTGCGGAAATGACGATGACCATGTTCGAAATCATGCGGTTGTGTACAAACACGAGCAGCGGCGCTGGCGCTTGGCACCCGCTTTCGATGTCGTACCTAATCCGGTTGAGACACCACGCACGTTGACACTACAACTGTCAACCGGGCGTTTCGATATTTCCCGCTCAGCAGTGTTGGCCGATGCCCATCGTTTTGGTTTCGACAACAGTGACGAGGCTAGCGCCTATCTTGATGCGCTACTGATGCGCATCTTCAACGGTTTCGACCAAGTTGTACACTGGCTGGAGCCAGAGTGGCAAGAGTTGCTCCGTGCGCGTATGCGGGAGAATATTGCCATCCTAAAAGCATAAGATCGCTTCGCAAACCATCGAGAAAGGAAACAGGCAAGGCACTCGCAAGAAAACTACTTGGTTCAGTTTGCACCAAAATAAAGCCACCGATAGTGCTAATCGAATTGGTCAGGATCAAGATAAAGCTCCTGTAATTCTCATTACGCTCGCTCGCGAAATACCGTAATTTCGCGCTAACGAGCTGATTGACGCTCCCTGCTTATGAAGACTAATTATTTGCTCTCGTTGTTCATCATTGGTTTTCGTTGGCCGACCAAGCACCTTACCCTCAGCTTTTGCACGTGCCAGCCCAGCTTGAGTGCGTTCAACTAATAAGTCCCGCTCCATTTCAGCAACGGCGGCCAACATATTCAGCATCAATTTTCCGGCTGGAGAAGTCAGGTCAAGTTTTCCAAGCTGAAGAACGATCACTTCAATTTTACGACTAGCCATAGCTTTGATAGTTGCGCCAACATCTTGAGCATCCCTACCTAAACGATCAAGCTTAGAAACAATTAATGTTTCACCATCTCTAATTTGCCCAAGCATCTTGCTAAACTGAGGTCGTTGACTAGCAGGCACCTTACCGCTGACTCCTTCATCTGCAAACCAATAATCGATGCGGTAGCCTTGTGCCTCAATTTCATGTTTCTGATTCTCAGTTGTTTGATCTTTAGTACTAACTCGTCCATAAGCAAAAGTTGCCATATCCCCTCTTCTTCAAACCGCCCAACAGGAGGCTTTAATGTTCAATAAGGCATAAAATATATATGAACATGTTCATATAATCAATACCTATTTTATGAACACAAAAGAGAGAACGTAATACTACCGTTCAAAAACGGTCATTTATGAACAACTCGCCAACGAAATTTCTCCGCCCCTAATTCTAGGTTTAGAACCACATTATCTGCTAAACGCAAACTTCATTCGCTAAAACTAGATGTGTTTTCAAAATATCAAAATATAGATGTAGAACACGCAAAATTATCACCTTACCAAGTACAATCGAATTTCTCCCTACGTACGATGTACTTTATGACCGCCTATGAGTAAAAAAGCGCTTTCTGAACGCGATATCTGCAGCAAATACATTACCCCAGCCATTCTGCACGCTGGCTGGGATTTGCACACCCAAATTCGAGAAGAAGTCAGCTTTACCAAAGGCCGTATTATTGTGCGTGGTAAGTTGCACACACGTGGTGAACAAAAACGCGCGGACTACATTCTCTACCACAAGAAAAATATCCCTATCGCCGTCATCGAAGCCAAAGACAACAAACACAATGTTGGCGATGGTATGCAGCAAGCCTTAAATTACGCAGAAACCTTAGGTGTGCCATTTGTCTTCAGCTCAAACGGCGACGCATTTCAGTTCCACGACCGTACAGGCAATGCCGCAAAAACTGAGATCGAGATTAGTCTCGCACAGTTCCCAACCCCATCCGAACTATGGCAACGCTACTGCGTTTGGAAAGGCATCGCCACACCAGAAGCGATCCAAACCGTAGAAATGCCTTACTACGACGATGGCACTGGCCGCGCGCCGCGCTACTATCAAGCCAATGCGATCAACAATACCGTTGAAGCGATCGCCCGAGGACAGCAACGCGTACTGCTAGTCATGGCAACCGGCACCGGTAAAACCTATACGGCATTCCAAATCATCTGGCGTCTATGGAAATCCGGCACCAAGAAACGCATCTTGTTTCTAGCTGACCGCAACATTTTGGTCGATCAAACCAAGAACAATGATTTCAAACCCTTTGGCGCGGCCATGACCAAGATCAGCAAGCGTCAAGTCGATAAGAGCTATGAGATTTACCTCTGCCTATATCAAGCGGTCACAGGCTCAGAAGAAGAACAAAACATCTACAAACAATTCACGCCAGACTTCTTTGATCTGATCGTGATTGACGAATGTCACCGTGGCAGTGCCGCTGAGGATTCTGCTTGGCGCTCTATTTTGACTTATTTCAGCAACGCCACGCACGTAGGCTTAACCGCTACACCCAAAGAAACTAAAGAAGTTTCCAGCATCAATTATTTTGGTGATCCGGTGTATAGCTACACCCTCAAGCAAGGAATCGAAGATGGTTTCCTCGCGCCGTATAAAGTGGTGCGTATTGATATCGACAAAGACCTGCAAGGTTGGCGACCGAGCAAAGGCCAGCTCGACAAGCATGGTCAAGAGATCGAAGACCGTATCTACAATCAAGTCGATATGGATAGAACGCTAGTGCTAGAGAAACGCACAGAGTTGGTCGCGAAAAAGATCACCGAATTTCTCACAGCAACAGATCCTTACGCCAAAACCATCGTCTTTTGCGATGACATCGACCACGCCGAACGCATGCGCCAAGCGCTGGTCAACCTCAATCCAGAGCGAGTGAAAGAAAGTCGCAAATACATCATGCGCATCACAGGCGATGAAAAAGAAGGCAAAGTCGAGTTGGATAACTTCATCAACCCAGAAGAGCGCTACCCCGTCATCGCCACCACGTCCAAGCTCATGACGACAGGTGTCGATGCACAAACTTGTAAATTGGTGGTGCTAGATCAGCACATCAAATCCATGACCGAGTTCAAACAGATGATAGGCCGTGGCACGCGCATCAACGAGGACTACAACAAATACTGGTTCACCATCATGGACTTTAAAAAGGCGACCGAGCTATTTGCCGACAAAGACTTTGATGGCGAGCCAGTAATCATCTACGAACCAAAGGGCGCAGACTCTCCAGTACCACCGGATGAAGTCGTCGAAATCGCTTTAGACGAACATGGCAATCCTATCGCGCCTGCCTATCCCGAAGACCAAGATCCCTTCGCCTACGATGAAAGCCAAACCCAATTAGGCGACGATGAAGTACGCCAAGGCCGCGTCAAATACATCGTCGGCGATGTCGATGTCTATGTCACTTCAGAGCGGGTGCAATACATGGGGCCAGATGGCAAGCTCATCACCGAGTCACTCAAAGATTACACCCGACAGACCATACGCAAAGATTACTCCTCGCTCGATCAATTCTTGCTGCGTTGGAGCAAAGCAGGACGCAAGAGCGCCATCCTCCAAGAGCTAGAACAACACGGCGTTTTGTTAGAAGCACTCGCACAAGATGTCGGCAAAGACTTCGACGCTTTCGATTTAATCTGTCACGTCGCCTTCGATCAACCACCACTCACCCGCCGTGAACGCGCCGATCAAGTGAAGAAACGTAATTACTTCACCAAATACGGCGAGCAAGCCAGACAGGTATTAGAAATCCTGTTAGAAAAATACGCTGACACAGGCATAGAGAACATCGAAGACATTAAAATCCTCACGCTAGACCCGTTCAAAAACATGGGCACCGCCAGCGAATTGGTATCCGCCTTCGGTGGAAAACCCGCCTACATGGCGGCACTGCATGAGCTAGAACTCAATTTATATGCGTAATAAAGTTATCTCATTGTCCCAGATTTATTAGAAAGTCCAATTTACTTTGATGACCTCGAATTTGCCAAAAATTAGGAAAATGTTGAATTCAATTGAAATTGAATTAGCGCTAAAAGCTGAGGGTTTTACGCTAGAAGTTGATAATGCGCATGCGGGAGGTTATAGAAACGCTGAAGGTCTTTTGGTGTTTGTAAAAAGATACAAAGAGTTCAAAACTGATCCCAAAACCCCAATGTATAAGCAACCATTAGTTTTACGTTGGTCCATAAAGAGCTCACCTCTTTTTACTAAACTTCAAGAGTGTGTTGGGTCATCAAATCTTCTATACGTAAATCATAATATGAGAGGTTTTGAAGAACCGGAATCTGGCCGAAAACAAAACGGGGTCGCAGTAGATGTTGAGTCGATCAGTCATCTCAAGAAAATTATTAATGTTTTATCTGGTAGACAAGATGTCCCACAGTCATCGTATGAAGACATAACTTTGCTTTCAAGTTTTCTTGAAACTCTTCCTGAAACAACGAGAAAATCGATCGTTGACGCCAGGCTTGGACAAGGCATTTTCCGAGCCGACTTGATCAATTATTGGAAATCTTGCGCAGTGACTGGATGTGCGATTCAGAAATTACTACGTGCGTCACATATAAAGCCATGGCGAAGCGCAAACAACATAGAACGCTTGGATCACTTCAATGGTCTACTTCTTAGCCCAAATCTCGACCTCGCATTTGATCAAGGATTTATCAGCTTTGATGATAAAGGCAATGTCCTCATCAAGTCGGACATCTTAGATCAAGATTCGTTGTCAAAACTCGGCATTCATCACAATATGAAGCTGAGGAAATGCGAAAATCGACATCAAACATACTTGGCAGAACATCGCCGCATACATCAATTTTAGAAAAGAACACCATGAGCATTTCCAGCACCATCAAATCCATCCAAGACATCATGCGCAAAGACGTAGGCGTTGACGGCGACGCACAGCGTTTAAGCCAATTAGTCTGGATGTTATTCCTCAAAATCTTTGATGACCGCGAATCAGAATGGGAGCTGCTGCAAGACAACTACGTATCCCCTTTACCAGAGCAATATCGCTGGCGGAATTGGGCGGCCAATGCCGAAGGCATGACCGGCGACGAACTCAAACAGTTTCTTGATGTTGACTTGTTCCCAGCGCTACAAAAACTAGAAGCCAGAGGGGACGATCAGCGCGCCTTCGTGATCCGCTCGGTATTCGAAGATGCCTACAACTACATGAAGTCCGGCCAACTCATACGCCAGGTCATCAACAAAATTCAAGAAGGCGTCGATTTCAACAAAGCGCAAGAGCGCCATCTGTTCGGCGACATGTACGAACAATTACTGCGTGATCTGCAGGCAGCAGGCAATGCAGGCGAATTCTATACACCCCGCGCCGTCACCGCATTCATGGTGCAAATGGTCAACCCACGCCTTGGTGAAAAAGTGATGGACCCAGCCTGTGGTACAGGCGGTTTCTTAACCTGCTCGATCGAACACATCCGCAGCCAAGACGTCAAAACCGTCGACGACGAAACGCAATTGCAAAACAGTATCTTGGGCATAGAAAAAAAACCCATGCCGCATTTGCTCTGCACCACCAATATGATCTTGCACGGCATCGACACCCCGATCAACATCCGCCATGACAACACCCTGTCTTACCCGCTGATCAGTTGGGGGCCGCAACAGCGCGTCGATGTCATCGTGACTAATCCACCATTTGGTGGCATGGAAGAAGACGGCATCGAATCCAACTTCCCCGCCGCCTTTCGCACCCGCGAGACGGCCGATTTGTTTTTGGTATTGATCATGCAAATGCTCAAAGCCAATGGCCGCGCCGCCCTCGTTTTACCAGACGGTTTCTTATTCGGCGAAGGCATCAAAACCCGCATCAAAGAAAAGCTGCTAGAAGAATGTAATCTGCACACCATCGTGCGCTTACCGAATGGCGTGTTCGCACCCTACACTGGCATCAAAACCAATCTACTGTTTTTCAGCAAAGGCAAACCCACACAGGACATTTGGTTTTACGAACACCCCTACCCAGAGGGCGTAAAGAGCTATAACAAAACCAAGCCGATGAAGATAGAAGAGTTCGCAGCAGAACGCGCGTGGTGGGGCAAAGAAACGGATGGCTTCAGTACCCGTACGGAAAACAGCCAAGCATGGAAAGTCAGCATAGACGACATCAAAGCGCGCAACTACAACCTCGACTGCAAAAACCCGCACGTAGGCGAACAAGAAGTGCACGACCCTGAACAATTGTTGGCGCAATACGCAAGCATGCAAGCCGAGATCAGCGGCCTACGCAAACAGCTCAAAGATATCTTGACCAAAGCATTTCAGGGTGAGGAATAAATGAGCGCAGTACATAAACTAATCACCGATCATCTCGATATTTGGACAGCAGCAGACACCGAGAAAAAGTCGGGACGTGGACGCGCTTCCGGTAATGCAAACAGCGTGTATGGCATTAAGAAATTGCGTGAGTTGATTTTGGAATTGGCTGTGCGTGGGAAGTTGGTACCGCAAGATCCGAATGATGAACCTGCTAGTGAATTGTTGAAGCGCATACAGGATGAGAAAGCTAAGCTGGCTGCTGACGGTAAGATCAAAAAAGACAAGCCGCTGGCAGCAAATGTTGAAAGTGAAAATCCATTTGATTTAGCGTATGGTTGGGAATGGGTAAGATTCAATGACATAGTCGATCCAGCCTATTCAATTTCGTATGGCGTACTTGTGCCCGGCAGTGATGAAAAAGAAGGTATCCCATTTGTGCGAATTGCCGATTTAGACATTAAGAATCCCCCGTTTAAGCCAGAGAAGTCGATTAGTAGAGAGATAGATGCTCAATATGAACGAACTCGACTGGAGGGTGGCGAAATTCTCATGGGAGTAGTTGGCAGCATCGGAAAATTAGGTATAGCTCCAGAAAGTTGGAAGGGCGCCAATATTGCGAGGGCAATATGCAGAATTAAAGTTACTGATCACGTGTGTAAAGCTTATGTTGCTCTACTACTGCAAAGTCGATTCATGCAAGATAACTTTATTGGCGATACAAAGACCCTAGCACAGCCAACTCTTAATATCGGTTTGATTCGACTGTCATTGACCCCATTGGCACCAATAAAGGAACAACACCGCATAGTCGCCAAAGTAGACGAACTAATGGCGCTATGCGACCAACTAGAAGCCCAACACAACAACGCCGCCGACGCCCACGAACAGCTCGTCAGCCACTTGTTAAGCACGCTCACGCAATCGCAAGACGCAGAAGACTTCAACGCCAACTGGCAACGCATCGCCACGCACTTCGACACCCTATTCACCACAGAATCCAGCATAGACGCCCTCAAACAAACCCTGCTACAACTAGCAGTCATGGGCAAGCTCGTACCACAAGACCCGAACGATGAGCCCGCTAATGAGTTACTTAAGCGGATACAGGTTGAGAAAGCTAAGTTGGTTGCTGAGGGAAGGTCAAAAAAAGGAAGGGCGTCAAATCTAATCATTGAGGAAGACACGGAATTTGCTTTGCCCCACGGGTGGCAATGGGCACGATTAGAAATGTTGGGGATGACCTGCACGGGGCGCACACCAAGTACGCAAGTTCCAGCCTTTTATGATGGCGTTATTCCATTTATTGGACCTGGACAAATCACGCCATCATGCGAACTTTTACCTGCTGAAAAATGTATCTCAGAGGTCGGAAAGGCAGAAACATCAATGGCAAATATTGGAGATATTTTGATGGTATGCATTGGAGGTTCGATTGGAAAATCTGCTTTGGTCGATAAGGAACTGGGATTCAATCAACAAATTAATTGCTTATCCCCTATTTTGGTTGAAAGTAAATATGTTCATATCGCAATGATGACAAACAGTTTTCAATCGAAGTTGATTCAATTTTCGTCAGGATCAGCAACACCAATCATAAATAAATCAAAATGGGAGGAACTCTTAGTACCTGTCGCACCACTTTCAGAACAGCGACGAATAGTTTTAAGTGTACTTAAGATCTTGTCCATCTGCGACCAACTCAGATCGAATATTGTTACTGAAAGTCAGAAAAAAATGAAAATCGCCGAAATACTCGTTAGAAATACAGCACGCTAAGAAATTGAATATATATGCAGATAAAATCAGTATTTATTTCTCAATATAAAAATCTAAATAACTTCACGCTTGCTTTCAAAGAAGAAAATCTAATTGATATTTTTGTAGGAAAAAATGGCAGTGGAAAATCAAACGTTTTGGAAGCATTAATCGAGATTTTTCGCCACATTTACGAGCATGGTAAAGGTACCGCAATCGAAATTTTCAATTATTCGATAAGCTACGAAATAGATCGCCAAATCGTAAAAATTGAATGGAAGAATAATCTCTTTTTTCTAAACGGTAGCAAAAAAGGACAAAAATCGTTTAGCACCGTTCCCTTACCAGAAAACGTATTGATTTATTACTCAGGTCACAACGACACGATAAAGCAACTCGTTCGCGATTACGAAGAGCGTTTTCGTTTACGCATAAAAGGTGCAAGTATCTCTGAAAGCCGTCGCTTTATCGGAATTGGCGCAGAATACAAATCACTTTTATTATGTAGCTTATTAATGCAGCCAACTACTAATAGCGCTACAAAATACGTTTACCAAAGACTCAACATCAAGTCGACTTCAGACGATGTAATTCTGAAATTATCGCGCCCAAAGTTTGCTAATAGTCGACTAAAAGAACTTAGATTTGAGTCTATAGAGACTTTTGATACGCGCTCTCACTATTGGGGATCTGATGGTATCACCCGCGAGTTCCTAGATAAGCTAATCACTTGTGTAAAAATTGGATTCAATCACAATGACGTGTATAACAGTGCTAACGATACTTATTCGATACCTATCAACATTGCACTATTTCAAAGAACCTTTTCAGACGTCGATATTTGTACACAATTTCGACAATTCGATAACTTGAAGACGCTTGGCATGCTTAACGACATGAGCGTTGGCGTGACACTCCAAAGTGATCAGCCTGTCACACTCGAACATTTCAGTGATGGTCAGTTTCAATCAATCTATATTTATGCGATTACTGAGCTATTTAAGGATCGTCATTGCATAACGCTCTTAGATGAGCCCGACTCATTCTTGCATCCTGAATGGCAATTTACGTTTTTGGAACAGATATTCGAAATTAGCGAAACTGCGGCAGAAACGAACCATATCTTAATGAGCACCCATAGCGCTTCTACTATAGCGACAGCAGACGAAAACACAATTAGCCTATTTGAATTTGAAGATGGCAAAGTCGTCATCAATAGGGTTAAAAAATCAGAAATTATTAAATCGCTCTCGGCTGGATTAATTGCCTTCACTGAAGGCGAAGCAAGATTAAATATTAATCACGTTTTAAAGAACACTACTCTTCCAGTTCTATTTACAGAAGGCATTACCGATGAGGTAATTTTAGAAACTGCATGGAGTAAGTTGCATCCAAATCAGGATAGGCCATTCGATGTGCAAAATGCGTTTGATCGAATTTTTCTTCGTAATCTTTTCTCCAGAGAAGAACTCAAGAATAACTTTCCTAACCGACTTATGTTTGCACTATTTGATTTTGATGAGGCGTACGACGATTGGAACGGCTTAAAGTCTCATACTAAGGGCAAGTTAGAGGAATCTGTTCCGCAGAATGGCCTCGCCAAACAACTCCAATACAAATTTCACTATGCAATGTTACTGCCTGTGCCCGCATCGCCAGCGATAAAGAAACAAGTATTAAACGACATCGGGCAACCTTGAGGAAAAGGCTGTGATTCGTATCTTTCTATCGAACTACTTTTTTATCGCGAAGATTGGCTTGGTCAATGGTATAAAAAACGTGCAATGCCGGGTGGTGGTGAAGTGATAGATTTCGCAGGTGACAAAGTTAAGTTTGCCAACGATATAGTTCCAAAAATTGACGCCAAATCTTTTGAGATATTTAGACCGTTATTCGATTTCATTTTAGCAAAGTGTAAAAAAGAAACTACCACAGCATAATGGTTGCTCAAAACACGGACAACCGAAATCTCGCATCACGAACATCCGGCTGAAGTCGAAAACTGGGATATGTGGCGATAAAATAGGAATCAACCGTTCAATTTTAACTAAATAAAGGGTTCATTGATGCAGTCACTTGCGCACGATTGGGGTCAGCATCGCAATAATTTTGAAATAGATAGTTAAAGACAGCCAACTGAAGAACAAACATGTCAACAGAAACTACAAACTCCCAACCAAAACAATTCTCTTTGTTCGAGAACATAGATCCCACAAACGCACAGGCGGATTTAGCGGTGCCGCCAGTCGGCAAATTCAGCAATTACGTGGTGTATGTCGATGAGAGCGGTGACCACGGCATGCAAACTTTAGATGAGAACTATCCGGTTTTTGTGTTGGCATTTTGCATCTTCCACAAACGCTATTATTGTGAAACTGTCGTGCCCGCTTTAGAGAAATTTAAGTTTAATCATTTCGGCCATGATCTCATTGTCCTGCATGAAAACGAAATAAGAAAAGAAAAAGGCAACTTCAATTTTTTCCAAAGTCGTGCGCACAAACATGCGTTCTTGAATGAGTTGACGAGCATCATTGATGCCAGTAATTTTATTTTGATTAGCTGCGTCATCGACAAAACGGAATTAAAGAATAAAGTCGGACAGGAGACAAATCCATATCACCTTGCACTTGGATTTTGTCTTGAAACTCTTTATGAATTTTTACATGAAAAGAATCAGGATGACGCTACCACGCACGTCGTAGTGGAGTGTCGCGGAAAGAAAGAAGACAATGAACTCGAATTAGAATTTCGCCGCACTTGCGACGGCGAGAATCGCCTGAACATTCCGCTCCCGTTCAACATCATATTTGCTGATAAAAAAGTGAACTCGACTGGATTGCAGCTCGCTGACTTAGTCGCTCGACCGATCGGCATGCGCTTCCTTCGACCCGAGCAAGAAAATCGGGCATTCGATGTGCTGAAGAAAAAATTCTATTGTGATGGCGGGAGAGAGAAAGTCGGTGAAGGATTTGAAAACTGGGGCTTGAAAATTTACCCACAGCCATAAAGCGAAAAGCCCCGATGAAACTCACCGAGGCTTAGACGCCGACCGGGAACCCCCAGTCCACTTGAACCAAATTATAGCAAAGAAGCGTTAAATCACAAGTAAAATTATTAAAAGTATCGCTGTTACAACGAACACAATTCAGGCAAAAAGATGCCAATCAGGTACCAATCTAGGCCTAGCTTTAATTAATCAACAACGTAAAATTTTACGAGAGTTTCACATAAGTCTTTGAAATTATTAGCTATTCTTATTTAATCACAAATGTCATTATGTTTCCTTTATTGTATTTTTAAATATAGGAACAAATTTTTGCATCAACATCACATCCATTAGCGCCCTTTCGTTTAGCCCACAGACTCTTACATGTCCCAACCATTTTCCCTAAAAATCTTCGTGGCCACAGGCGACCCCGACGGCCTACGCGTCGTCGAACGCAGCAATTGGATAGGCAAAGCCATTGTCTTTCCTCGCCCTTTACTACCAACGATAAAACAACGCGAAGAGTTTGCGCAGACGGGCGTCTATCTTTTGCTTGGTCCGCGTCCTGATGGCGATGGCGAGATGATTTATATCGGTGAAGGCGATCCAGTCAGACCAAGACTGGAGAATCATTTCAGCAAAAAAGATTTTTGGACGCGCGCTGTATTTTTTGTCGCTGGCTCTGGGCAACTAAATAAGGCGCATGTGCAGTTTCTGGAGTCGCAATTAATCCAACGCGCCAAAGAAGCCAAGCGCATGCCTTTGGAAAACATCAAATCAGAAAACGAGCCCACACTATCCGAAGCCGACCGTGCCGACATGTTGGTGTTTCTCGATCACATGCTCAGCATGTTGCCAGTCTTGGGCGTATCGGCATTTGAATTAACACGCGCAAACGATACCAACCAAGTGAACGCCACTCTTTTACACTGCAGCGGCAAAGGCTTAAAAGCCCAAGGCTATGAATCGAATCAAGGCTTTGTGGTGAAGGCTAATTCTCAGGCGAGTGCAGACTTAACACAATCGATGCGAGAACAAATGCATGGCATCGTCGATTTGCGACAAGATTTGATAAGCAATGAAGTATTGCAGCGCGTGGGTGAGAGCTATGTGTTTCAGCAGGACTACAGCTTTTCTAGCCCATCTACCGCTGCAGCGATTGTCTTGGGGCGTAGCGCGAATGGTCGGACTGAGTGGAAAGATGAAACTGGTCGTTCGCTCAAAGAAATCCAGACCCGACAAGCGGGACTTTAAAGAAGAACAAAGCTATCCGTCATCACATGGGGCAAACACAGGACTAAAAAAATGAACTTTGAAGATTTTATGACACGGGTGATAAATGCATTTCCCGTTGGTACGCTTGTGAAAAATCCCGGTGGCGGTACTTCGCTTATCGTAGCAAATAAGGATTTCAAGATTACATATCAACGTGGAAAATCTACAATGTCAGTCAAGTTGATTGACTTATTTGCTGCCTATGAACAGTTTCGGGGAATGCAGCTAACTTCAAGCGATTTGAAAATATTCAGACCTGCGATCTTTGATTCCTCAGCAAGGCCTGCGGGACATTCGTGCAACTGCACCATTCTATTTCGTATTTTTGAAAAGTTGCAGCTATGTGAACCGATCGAGGGTGCTGGTGTCAGAGGTAACCCCTTCTCAATAAAAATACATCCTTAGTTAAACGAGCGCTCCGAGAATTCTTCTGCCCCCCCCCGGTCGTACCAAGCAGCCAAAAACACACTCATTCGCACCCATTTTTCGATGGCCAACATTTAAGCGGCACTGCTGCCCGTTGTATTGATAACGGCTACACAGGCGACTATGATTCGTGTATCTGTTGTGTATGCAACCAAAGGAAAAAACCATGCGCGATGTCGCCATCAATCTACGGGTTTTACACGAGCAGCGGGACTTAATTGATCACGCTGCAACGCTGCTGGGCAAGAATCGCTCAGACTTCATGCTCGAAACCGCCTGCGACAGAGCACAGGCAGTGGTGCTTGATCAGGTTTTTTTCAGCCCGAATACCGACAAGCTCCAACAGTTCAATGCAATGCTCAACGCCCCGCCCAGCAACAATCCCGGGCTTGAACGCCTCATGGCCGTGACGGCTCCTTGGAGCAAAGTCAAGGCATGAGTTTGCAAGCGACGCACCTCAGCCAGTAGCGACCACCTACCTTTTGGATGGATTTGCGTACGGCGAAGCCATTTTCTAAAGATGGTAATCAACTCGGTGCACAAGGCATTAGGTTTGGTGCATCGGTACTCCAAAGCAGGATTACCACCAGCGTCAAGCTTCAACATTACCCAGCAATAAATGATTCTGTCTATAAAGACCTTGTGGCAAACATTTTCAATTGGAGATAGCCTGAGGAAGGGAGGACTGAATCATTGCAAATTTTAAATCAGGAAAGACAAAATATAGCAAAGTGTTCAGTCCTCGATTGTAGATGCATTGAATTCGTTATTGAAAATAGTAACTAGTTTCGCACCTAATTCAGCCCAAGCACTCTTCTTCTCATTTTTAAATGCGTGAAGCAGGTAATGTCGATCAACTTTACTCATTCCAGCAAAAACATGGTTTTGGCATTTATTAATTACATCATTTGGGATACCTAAGGCCTGCATCATTGAGGAGCCGGTTCGTCTGAGGTCGTGCGGGGTCCATGCGCCGTCCTTGCCGCCTCCCAGTACAAACGAGTTATCATGGCGTCGATTCTTCATCGGCTTTCTTGGCTCACCATCATTGCCCTTTTTGAACATTGATTGCCTGTCCCCTACTTGTTTCGCCATAGACTTAATACACACGTGCTCGTTATGCTTATGCCTTGCTGGGAAACACCATTCCGTATCACCTGTCTCCTCAAATAGCAATCTGAACTGATTCAAGGCAAATGGGGAGAGATAAACCATCATCTCATTAACATTGTCTTTGACGTTTTCTCGGGGGATGTACCACTCTCCCTTTTCGAAATCGACGTGCTCCCATCGCGCCATCAACATCTCTCCACTACGACAAATAGTCGAAAGTTGTATCCAAATAGCACATTGCAAAGCGATACTAATTGGACGTTCGCAGCTACGTCTGTTTGGGGCGTTATCAAATGCCGACTGCTTCTCCTTGAAGATATTGCTTAGCTCAAAGATCTCGCTTTCTGATAAGCGCCTGTTCCGCAGGTTGTCCATATCATAATCTGGACTAACAATATATTTAATTTCGATCAAGTCCATAGGATTTCCCTCTGCGAGCAGTTTACGCCACGGCTGGCGCTTTTCTGCCCAGGAAAACATCTGCGCCAGCGAGTTGCGCATGAGCACGGCTGTTCTATTCACTCCTCGTGCAACCATTTGGCGCAAAACAGACCGCAACTCATGCTCAGTGATGTCTTTGATAGGAATATGACCGATTAGGGGGAAAATATCTTTATTGAAGGTCCTATGAAGAACTTCGTTTCCATCCTTGCGCCTGACACCATCAACTATCCATGCATCAAACATATCTTTGACCGTCAAATTTTGACGCAAAAGCTCCTTAGCCTTCTGTTCTGCTTCCTTTTGCTGAGCCAGTTCTTCATCGATTAATCGTTGTCGCTCGATTGGAAGTCTATCTTTTTCAGTTTGGATGTATTCTTTGGGATCTAAACCCCTATCCCGCAAAGACTTAAAAAACAATGCTATTAAACGCGCATTTGCCAGGGATAATTTTGTGGCAGGCGGCATCTCAAAGATCTTTGCGTCAACGTCACTCAGGAATTCATTGTATTCGCCGATCGTAATGTAATTTGACTGTGTGCCAACACGGTAGGTGTACAACCAGTTCATGGAAACGACTCCTGACTGACTTTTCCTAAAGCGAACGGAAAGCCCATTGCCATCACTAAGCACCTCGGTGTTTTTGGTAGGTTTATATTTCTCGATTTTTGTTGTTGTTAATGCTGGCATATCAACCCTAGAAAATTCTTACCATTTGCTGCCCAGCGATGAGGCATTTATTTGGTAAGAACTTGGTAAGAACTTGGTAAGAAAAAATCCGTGGATTGCAGTTTACAGCATTGGACGTCACTGGACAATAAATTCACATAACTCTTTGAATTAAAACAGTAATTTTAATAACGTTGAATTTTATTGGATCTTATTGGACACTGAATTAAGTGCATGGGGTGCACGGGGTAGTGTGTTCGAATCACACCGTCCCGACCAATAAAATCAAGGACTTAGGCCAATCATGCGATTGGCCTTTTTTCTTTCTGAGGAATGTACACAAACAGATTTTTCTTCTTTTTCCGACGAAATGAAGTTAGCCAAGGCTTCCGTTAGTTCAATAACCTCATAAGGAAGACGCTGGCACATCAATCAATAACGGCCAGCGATTCTTTGCATCATGGGAATGTCATGTCCAAGCCGATCAGGCGGCTAAGGACGAAGGTAATCAGCCCCAAGCCCAGCAGCAACAGCATGAAAACTACGACCACCTTGCCGCCCGTGCGCAGCACTGCGCGCATCTCCGCTGCACTGTCTTTCTGCTTCTGCCCTTGATCGTAATGCCATTTGATGGCGAAAAACATGCCTGTGCCAAGCACGAGAAGTTTAAATATCACTAAGACTATTGGGGTCCAATCCATCATTTTGCGTATTTCCAGGCTATTACTTAACAGTATTTATCGTAAAAGGCGCGACCTTAAAACGCTGCGTTAGCCGTTACACTTTTTGCTTGCCCATTTCATCAGGCATTCAGTTTGAATTGTCATTCGATTTATCGATAACACGGGGCGTCTAAAGCGCAGTGATAGGCCGAATAGTGCCGAATAGAAACGAATGCAGATGAAAGATGAAAAAGAGAAAACCTTAACGACTGCCATGCAAGCGCAGCATTACTGCACGCACGCAGGCATACTACTTCAAAACAATTTTCATACCTTGAGACAAAATGTCTCAGTTAAAAAACGTACAACAAGAAAAGCACCTATCTGTTTACCAGGATTCGCAGTACACAGTGCGCCACGCCTGATGCAGATGGCGCATTCGTCGCAGATCAACCGATCTGGAGCTCGTCACAGCTGGTATGTACAGCACACAGCGTGAGCATCATTCGAGAGTTCAATGAATGTAGTCGCACATTACTTCACTGCTTGAGTGTTTATTTATCATGACCTCATGCGGGAAGATGAGCCGACCGCAAACACCTCTATCCTTCTTCATGCGAAATTCGTTCGGAAATCCGAATATCAACACCAATCATTTTCCGGAAAACCGATCTTCACACGCACTCACATCTGAAAATCATCTATAACAATCAACAGCTTATAGATTATTTAGTAGTGGCATGATCTGTGCGATAGAAACACCAGCCTCGCACTCGCGCGGCCAACAAATAAATAACGGAGACAAACCCATGAGTGCAGTAAGAACTCACATGGAGCACGGCCAGTCCGGTAACAGCAAAACCCTTATCAACAGCGACAACATCGGCCACATACACTGGCAAAACGCGACATCACTGTCGTCGATGTCCGTCGTAATGGAGAAATCGTGCTCAAACGCAAAATAATCAGCCGTGGGCAACATGCTGAAATTCATCGCCCCGAAGTGCTGATCGCGCCACCAATGATCCCGAATATGACCGTCTGAAGTCCACTTCACGTCAAAACAATAGGAAGCCATTATGAAATTGAACAAATTAACGACGCTGATCATGGTTGCCATGGTATTCGGCATCATTGTCGGCTATGCATGCAACACTCTCGCTACAAGCCCGGCTCAAGCCAAGGAAATAGCCTCTTACTTCAGCATACTGACCGATATTTTTCTGCGCCTGATCAAGATGATCATTGCCCCGCTGATTTTCGCCACTCTGGTGTCAGGTCTGGCTGGCATGGGTGACTCGAATGCAGTTGGCCGCATCGGTGCCAAAGCGTTGGGCTGGTTCGTCGGCGCATCGCTGTGTTCGCTGGCGCTGGGTCTCGTCTTCGCAAATTTATTGCATCCCGGTCTGAATCTCGGCATTCCTTTACCGGAGGTCGGCAGTTCTGTTGGTTTAAAAACCAGTGCGCTGAATCTGAAGGATTTCATCACGCATGTTTTCCCGAAAAATATTTTCGAGGCAATGGCTGCGAACGAAATTCTGCAAATCCTCGTCTTTGCGGTTTTCTTCGGTGTGGCGCTCGGTCATATTCATAATCAATCCGCCCGCAGTCTGGTCAAAACACTGGAAGAAGTTGGCCATGTCATGCTCAAGGTCACCGATTACGTGATGCGCTTTGCGCCCGTCGGCGTCTTTGGTGCTGTTGCTGGCATTATCACAACGCAAGGTCTGGGCATGTTGATGGTTTTCGGAAAGCTGCTGATCAGTTTCTATGTCACGCTGGGTGCTCTTTGGCTGGTGCTGATTCTGGCTGGTTACTTTGTACTGGGTAAGGAAGTTTTCCGTTTGATCAAACTGATTCGCAGCCCGATGCTGTTGGGTTTTTCTACCGCCAGCAGCGAATCGGCTTATCCAAAACTGATGGAGCAACTTGAAAAATTCGGCATCCGCGACCGCATCACTGGTTTTGTACTGCCGCTCGGTTACTCGTTTAACCTTGACGGTTCAATGATTTATACCACCTTCGCAGCGCTGTTTGTCGCCCAGGCTTACGGTATCGAACTGAGTATCACCACGCAGATCGCCATGCTATTGGTACTGATGATCTCCAGCAAGGGCATCGCCGGTGTACCGCGTGCCTCGCTGGTTGTAGTCGCCGCAGTATTGCCGATGTTTAACCTGCCGGAGGCGGGTTTGCTGCTGGTTCTCGGCATTGATCACTTCCTTGATATGGGACGCACTGCCACCAATGTGCTTGGCAACGCAATTGCCACCGCCGTCGTCGCCAAGTGGGAAAATGCGATAGACAATGTCGATAATTCCCTGGCTGAAGCAGACGAAGCATTACCTATCGCAGATGATCTGGTGATGACTAAAGCATCCTGATTTTTACCTGCTCTCTGGTTCAGTACGGCCTTTGGACTGAACCAGAGAGCGACACCCTATCACTCCTGTAATACCTGATTTCAGGGAGTGAACGACGAAAAGTTACACCTCTTTCTTGCGTTCGTTTCGACTGCAATACCCTCATCAGGCTGGCCGGCATCAGGAAAAATGGCTCCGTTTTTTAGTTTCCGCCATAGAGCTAATCAAAGAACCAACAACGACCAGCGAGTGCCGCCTGTTTGTCAATCGTGGTCGCAAATTCCTCTATAATAGGCCGCCGAACCACCCCGCCACCATGTCCAGTCATCGTCCCCTACGCTACCTGTTGCTTCTGATATCGCTCGTCATCCTGATGGTAATGAGTGGATTTGGCGCATACCGCATTGCCCAGCAACTAGGTCTGGCCGACCTGCAAACCACGGGTTTGCATCGCCTTGATCTGTACAGTGCCAGCCTGGAACGTGAAATCGGTAAATACGCATTTCTTCCCGGCACGCTGGGTCTGGAACGTGACGTTCTGGCCTTGCTGGAAAAGAGTAACCATGACAAGTCGGGTAAGCTGGAGCCACAGGTCAACGCTTACCTTGAGCAACTCAACGAGCGTGCAGGCACGCTTTCTATCTATTTAATCGATACCAACGGGCATGTCGTTGCCTCCAGCAATTGGCGTCGTGCTGACAGTTTCGTCGGCGAAGAGCTTGCGTTTCGCCCGTATTTTCGTGAGGCGATGGAGAGCGGTCATGGGCGCTTCTTTGGTATCGGGACAACCCGCGGCGAGCCCGGCTATTACCTGGCCTCGAAGCTGACCGACGATAACGAGACGCTGGGCGTTGCCGTCATCAAAGTCAGCCTGGAACAACTTGAAAAATCATGGACTACCGTCGAAACCCCTGCCATGGTCAGTGATGAAAATGGCGTCGTCATCCTCGGTTCGGTCGCCAACTGGAAATTCACGACTCTGCGTCCATTGGAAGAAAAGACCCGCACAGCCTTCGATCAGACGCAGCAATACAACCGGCGCGCCCTGAAACCGTTGGGCTTGAAAGAGTTGCGCGAACTCGATCACGGCGCAAGACTGGTCAGCATTGCGAAGGATAGCCCTGAGATCGCCTCGGTCTATCCAGTAGCTGGTCGTTTTCTGGCGCAATCACGACCATTGCCTGGTACACCATGGACGCTGACCGTACTTTCGCACCTGAAACAGGTTGATGATATTGCACAGAGCCGTGCCGCCGTTGCGGTTGTCGTCACCGCACTGCTCTTTATGTTTGGTCTGATGGCCAATGAACGACGTCGTCATCTGAAGGATAGGCTGGCTGCCCGCGAAGCGCTGCAACAAGCGCATGACGAGCTGGAGCGCAAGGTAAATGAACGCACTGCTGACCTGTCCGCAACCAATCTCCAGTTACAGGACGAAATTACGGAACGCATACGCGCCGAACGCACATTGCGTGCCGCACAGGATGAACTGGTGCAGGCTGGCAAGCTGGCGGTAATCGGTCAGCTATCGACCGGCATCGCGCATGAACTCAATCAACCACTGGCTGCCCTGCGCACACTCTCAGGCAATGGCGTGCGCTTCCTGGATCGCGGCGATTTCAATACTGTTCGCACTAATCTCGAAAGAATTGCCCAACTGACGGATCGCATGGGGTTGATTACCGGCCAACTGCGTACCTTTGCCCGCAAGTCCAGCGGTCAGTTACAGGCGGTTCCACTATGTAACGCCCTGGACAATTCGTTGGCACTGCTAGAGCAGCGCTTGATTCATGCCAATGCCGAGGTTCGCCGTTACTGCCCACTGCCCGAACCAGTCGCGCTGTGCGATGTTAACCGACTGGAGCAAGTATTAATCAATCTGATCGGTAACGCACTTGATGCCATGGAAGGTCAACCCGCGCCCGTTATTGAGCTTGGCTGTGAATCAATCGGCCAACAAGCACGCCTGACGGTGCGCGACCACGGACCAGGGCTGGACGACACGGCTCTGAGCCATTTGTTCGAAGCGTTTTTCACCACGAAACAGGCCGGTGGCGGACTGGGGCTTGGTTTGACGATTTCTGCCGACATTATTCGCGATTTCGGTGGCACCCTGACTGGTACCAACCATCCCGAAGGCGGTGCTCTGTTCACATTAGAAATCCCTCTCATACACAAGGCTGGGCAACATGAGTGAAGTTCTGAAAGTACTGATCATCGAGGATGACCCTGACGTCGCACTTGGTTGCGAACAAGCGTTGCAACTCGAAGGAATTGCCGTCGAATGTGTCAGCAGCGCCGAGCAGGCACGCCGCCGGCTGGGTCGTGACTTTCGCGGTATCGTCGTCAGCGACATCCGGCTACCTAAAATGGATGGCATGAGCTTCCTGCGTGAGACGCTCAACATTGACCCGGAACTGCCAGTAGTTCTGATCACCGGACATGGTGACATCTTAATGGCCGTGCAAGCAATGAAAGATGGCGCACACGATTTCATCCAGAAACCTTTCGCTCCGGAATATCTGGTCGAGGTCGTGCGCCGGGCGCTGGAAAAACGTCGCCTTGTACTGGAAGTGCGCGATCTGCGTCGTCAACTCGACCAACGCGACCTGCTCGAAGGAAAAATGATAGGCCGCGCGCCATCAATGCAAAAAATCCGCGACATGGTCGCCCGCCTCGCCGACAGCGCAGCAGATGTGCTGATTCACGGTGAAACCGGGACTGGCAAAGAACTCGTCGCCCGTTGCCTGCATGAAGCCAGCTCGCGCCGACACGGTAACTTCGTCGCCATCAACTGTGGCGGGCTGCCGGAAACCTTATTTGACAGCGAAATTTTCGGCCACGAAGCTGGCGCTTATACCGGTGCTGCAAAAAAACGCATCGGTAAAATTGAACACGCCAGCGGCGGCACGCTGTTCCTTGATGAAATCGAGAGCATGCCGCTCGCCATGCAAATCAAATTGCTTCGCGTACTGCAGGAACGCACCCTGGAACGTCTGGGTTCGAACACACCGATTGCAATTGACTGCCGCGTCATTGCCGCGACCAAAACAGACTTAGTCGAACTGGCCGCCACTGGCGCTTTCCGTAACGATCTGTATTACCGACTTAGCGTCGCCACGCTGGATCTGCCACCACTACGCGAGCGACGTGAAGATATACCGCTACTTTTCGAACATTTCCTGCTGCTGGGTGCCGCACGCCATCAACGCGCGGTGCCGGAGACAACAGCCAACCGCATTCGCCAATTAGTCGGTTACGGCTGGCCGGGAAACATCCGCGAACTTCGGAACGTTGCTGACCGCTGCGTTCTCGGGATAGAGAGCGGCTCACCACCTTTTGGCCAGCCACAAACAGACGGCGCAATATCATTAGCCGAGACCGTCGATGCGTTCGAACGAGCGCTGATCGCCGATGCCCTGCACCGCCACCGCAGCCTAGCGCGCACGGCAGAAGCACTGGGCGTCGCAAAAACAACACTGCACGACAAGATAAAAAAATACGGACTGGATGGAAATTAAAGGCAGTGAATAAAGGCAGTTAAGCAAAGGCGACGCCTGCTGATCCGGCCACTCACATTTACTAAGGCCTTTCAAATTACGTCTTGACAGCCCCGTCTGACCGCCCCGCTAATTGTCAAACACCGTTAAGCATTAACAAAAAGTAACAGTGCAAGCGAAGGCCTTTTAATATCATGGAAGATTACCCGACCGTGTAATGGAAGACTATGTTGCAGCACAGGACTCAGATATGGCATGAAACTCTGCGTAATCACCCACGAGGTCTGGTTGTTAACACCGCGGCGATTCTCGGTGCCACTTTAATTGTCGGCCATACGCACTCGCACTGGTTCTGGCTCTGGGTTGTCATTTCTCTGGGTGTTTCCGCTGTGCGGTATGGTATTTATGTGTATTGCTGCCACTCCATCAAACAGCACTCAGCGCAAGCCATACCAAGGCATCAGATAGTCCTGCTTCACTTGTCAATTTTAAGTGCTGCTATCAACTGGATGATCGTTGCCTGGATAGGCATTCCTGAATTTCAGGCAAAAGATAAATTCGCCATACTGATTATTATTTCCGCCCTTGCAGGAGGCGCGACCGGCACGCTGGCATCGTTAAAAATCACAGGCAAAATTTATATCGCGCTGCTGATTATCCCGGCA
Source organism: Cognatundibacterium aquatile (assembly GCF_014699135.1). Classification (GTDB taxonomy): domain Bacteria; phylum Pseudomonadota; class Gammaproteobacteria; order Burkholderiales; family Burkholderiaceae_D; genus Undibacterium; species Undibacterium aquatile. The sequence goes on along the minus strand of NZ_JACOFT010000002.1, from coordinate 246,498 downwards.
TCCTTGCGAATGTTGTTGATGGACGATCCGAGCTTGTCCGTTCTTGCAATACTGGGATTTATTTTTGCGTGGGTCATGATGAGCAGCCATCAGAATAATTTCAGGCTACTCGAGCGCTCCTTGCATCTGGCAAGAAGCAACGAAGATCTGATCTCTCAGCTATCCGTCAAAAATACAGAAATCAGCAACATTAATTCAGAACTGGAACAAACCGTTGAAGACAGAACCAAGGAATTGCAATACCTGGCAAATCACGATCTGTTGACATCCCTGTTGAACCGACGTGGATTAGCGGAGCAATCTTATCAGCCTAAGCCAGTAATACATCACCAGTTATTTCTGTTCATTGACCTTGACCGCTTTAAACATATTAACGACGGATTAGGCCATGACTGGGGTGATCTGTTGTTACAAGCCGTAGCACGTCGCCTGAAAGAATTGGTGGATGAGCTGGCAGCCGAATGTGGCGCCTGCCATCACTCAGTTTGTCGCTGGGGTGGAGACGAATTTGCAGTGCACTTTATATGCGAAACGTTCTCTGCAAAAGACGTACATCCTGCTTGCCACTATCTGCAGGTAATGTTGTCGCAACCTTACCAGATCAATGGTCGCCAATTACATATTGGAGCCAGTATCGGCATCTTTGAAAAACGCAGCGAAAAACTGACCGATATTGCTGATGCGGTGAGTTGCGCAGATATGGCTGCGTCAGAAGCCAAACGTTTAGGTCGTGGCAGGATTGTATTTTATTCTGAGGTACTGGCAGATATTCAGAGGCGCCGGCTGGCGCTATCGATTGCACTGGCAAATGCGCACAAAGACGGTTCTTTGAAACTGCTTTTTCAACCTATTGTCGCGGCAAAATCAACAGAAGTTGTTGCGTTGGAGGCTTTACTTCGCTGGACGTGTGCTGAAATCGGCCCCGTTTCTCCCGACGAGTTTATTCCTCTGGCCGAGGAGTCCGATCATATTATCAACATCGGTAAATGGGTACTCCAGCAAGCATGTTCTGCAGCCAAAGCCTGGCAAGACAAAAACGATGATCGCATTGCCCCAAAAGTCGCAGTGAACACGTCGATCCGGCAGTTAATACAAACATCGTTTGCCAATGAGGTACAAGCTATCCTGAAAAATACAGGGCTTGGTGCCGATCGTCTGGTGATTGAGGTTACCGAAAGTGTTTTCGATGAACAGAATATGCAGCAGGCCCTGATCAGCCTGCTTGCTTTGCATGAGATGGGAGTAGAAATACACCTCGATGATTTTGGCACTGGCTATTCGTCGCTGTCACGTTTGCACGAGTTCCCGATCGATGCCATCAAAATCGATAAGAGCTTCGTCATGTCGGCAGATGAAAAATCTCTGGCGGTTGTTGAAGGAGCGCTGCTGATTGCCAAAAAATTTGGATTGAAAGTGATAGCGGAAGGTGTAGAGTCCGCCCAGCAACGTGAAAAATTAATGCTACTTGGGGTTGACGAATTACAAGGCTATTTCTTCGGAAAACCGACAGAAATAGCAACACTGTCATTGACAGAGACTAGCGTGCCCAAGCTGACAAACAACGCATAGTGATCGAACCGCCACGGTTCCATTTCATGGACTACGTGAAGCCTCACTATCGCCTTAAGCTCTTCCTGCTTTTTAAATCTACGCTTTTAAAAAACATCAAATAAAAAAGCCTGATCTTTACAGATCAGGCTTTGCAGCGACATAAATAACTCTTAATGCGAAAGTGCTGCCTCTCCCGCCATACGACGAAGACGACGCGCGGGTTCGGTTCGTTTCATTTGCTTGCGATTCTCATTCTTCAGAGAATTCGCCCCGCGTAAGCTCGTCAGAACCCGGCAGACTGTTTCGCGGGTTGAATGCACAATCTCCGCCATATTCCCCAAACTGGGCAACGCATCTGCGGCAAATTCGCTGAATACCTGATTGGCATCTGGCTTCAGCATCTGCAGCAAGCGTTTGACACGTTCGTCCACCGTACCGGTTCTCAGACTGACAACCTGACGGCAGCGAATATGGTTGGTAGCAATCGTTTTCATCAGTAAGGCCGTCATTGCCTTATCATCAGCGACATCGACCGGCTGCAATTTTACCGGCGTAATTGCCCGGACTTGCAATGTTTCACTCAACCCTGAAAAACACTCGACACCCAGCAAATCGCCGGGTAACGCCAAACGCACAAAATTGATTTTGCTTTCGTCTGACTCATCCACACTATTGATACGTACCGTCCCAGATTCTATACGCCACAAGGCGCTTAACTCATTCATTGTTAAGACCTGACGCGGCAGCAAATACCGCTCAGATCTTTTCATTACGCTGGATTGCATAAGATCTCCGTAAAATTAACAAATGATGTATTTGTTCGAATTATTTATCGTCATCTTCGTGATCCCTGACACTTTGCGCCTCGAACCACAAAGCATTAACGACTGCCAGCAATACCGCCATCGACGTTCCCAACATCCAACTGAAATACCACATAATGATTCCTTTCTGAGTGCGCTTAATACAGCGACTTGCTATTCGCCTGAATATTGGCAACCGTGACTTTTCCACGCATGACGCGGTAAGCCCAGCTGGTGTAGCCGACGACGATTGGCGTCATCACCAGTGCAACCCAAAACATAATGTTCAGCGTACGCTGACTGGAGACGCAATCCCAAACCGTCAGACTGTGATCAGGATGTGAACTGGATGGCAGCACAAATGGGAAAATCGCGGAGCCTGCCATCAGAATAATGCCGGCACAAGCAATACCACTGCCGATAAAAGCGATACCGCCACGGCGTGCCAGCGTTGCGATCAATCCAAGTGCAATTCCCGTATAGGCAAGGCCGACCAGCAAAAAGATCAGCGGATAACGTTCATAGTTAATCCACCATGCGCCTGTCTGATGCAACACCGATTTTGTCAACGGTGAAATGCCTTCACCAACGAGTATGTCTGAGGTGATCCGGTAACCTTCCATCCCGGAAACCATGACACCCGCCACCGTCAATACCAATGCAAGCACTAAGGCGCTGACCATACTGACGCGACGGGCGCGCTGCGCAATCTGTTGTTCAGTGCGTAATTGCAGATAGTTCGCGCCGTGAAATACCAGCAGCGTCAGACTGGCAACGCCGCACAGTAATGTGAATGGCGTAAACAATGCCCAGAAACTGCCGGTATAAACAGGGAGCATATTGTCTTCAAAGTGAAATGGAACACCTTTAATGACATTTCCTATCGCCACCCCAAATACCAGCGAAGGCACTGCGCCACCTACAAACAAGCCCCAATCCCAGGCCGTACGCCAGCGCGGATCGGCTACTTTGCTACGATAGTCGAAACCAACCGGACGGAAAAACATGGCCCACAATACGGCCATCAGGGCAAAATAAAACCCGGAAAATGCTGTTGCATAGACTAGTGGCCATGCGGCAAAGATCGCGCCGCCAGCAGTAATAAACCAGACCTGATTACCATCCCAATGTGGTCCGACCGTATTGATAATGACACGACGTTCATCATCATTGCGACCGATGAACGGCAGCAGTGTGCCGACACCCATGTCATGCCCATCCATAATGGCAAAGCCGATCAACAGTACGCACACCAGCAACCACCAGATTAATTTCAGTAATGTGTAGTCAAGCATGTCACACCTCTTTTGAAGACAAAGCGGCCGCATAGACGGGCGCATTCACACCATTAGCGCCAGCGTTAGCATTGGTTGATTCCAGAGCATATTTCCCGGTACCCAGACTTGAAGGACCAAGGCGCACGTATTTCAGCATCAGATACACCTCGGCGATCAGCAGCAGGGTATAGAACAGCAAGAAGCCGCCAAGTGAAAACAGCACATCGTTTCCGCTTAATGCCGATGTCGATAAATGCGTCGGCAACATCCCCTGCACTGTCCATGGCTGGCGCCCGTACTCAGCAACAAACCATCCCATTTCGCAGGCAATCCACGGCAGCGGCACACTCCATACGGCCCATTTCAACAACCATGGACGAGACTCTATGCGATTCCGTGCCGCCGACCAGAACGCCACCGCAATCAGCGCCAGCATGGCAAAAGCAACAGCAACCATGATGCGGAAAGTCCAGAACATAGGCGTCACTTTAGGGAAAGCATCGCGCAAGGCTTGGGCTTTCATTTCTGGCGTTGCCAGACGTACGTCAGAGATATATTTTTTTAACAGTAAGCCATAACCCAGATCTGCCTGTACTGCTTTAAAGTAAGCCAGCTTTTCAGCATTTTTGGGATCTTTGCGCAAAGCCTCCAACGCGGTAACAGCGACGATGCCACGCTCTATGCGACTCGCAATCTTCACCTCCAAGGCATCAATACCGGGAATGACCTTGTCGACGCTGCGAGTGCCGATCAGCCCCAGAACATAAGGTATGCGTATCTCTGCATGATTCGTTTTATTTACTTCATCAGGAATACCAAACAGCGTCAGGCCCGCTGGAGCCTCTTCCGTTTTCCACATACCTTCCATCGCCGCCATTTTTGTTTCCTGGGTTTCAGCAGCGGTGTAACCAGACTCATCGCCCAGCACAATGACCGATAAAACCGATGCCAATCCAAAGGCAGCAGCAATGCGAAATGAACGCAATGCAAATGCGGTGTCTCTCTTCTTAAGCAGATACCAACTGCTGACGGACAAAACAAAGATCGAACCTGTGACATAACCGGCGCTGATGGTGTGCACAAATTTTGCTTGTGCTACAGGATTAAAAATCACGTCGGTGAAACTGCTTAATTCCATGCGCAGGGTCACAGGATTAAACTCGGCACCGACAGGATTCTGCATCCAGCCATTCGCAATCAATATCAGTAATGCAGACAAATTTGATCCGATCGCAGTCAGGTAAGTGACACTGAGATGGCCGACCTTACTCAGTCTGTCCCATCCAAAAAAGAACAGTCCGACGAAAGTGGATTCCAGAAAAAAAGCCAGCAAGCCTTCTATCGCCAACGGCGCACCAAAAATATCACCGACGTAATGCGAGTAATAAGCCCAGTTGGTACCGAATTGAAATTCCATTGTCAACCCGGTGGTCACACCAAGCGCGAAATTAATGCCGAATAATTTTCCCCAGAATTTGGTCATGTCACGATAAATTGTTTTTCCCGTCATCACATAGACGGTCTCCATAATGGCCAGTAACAGAGACAAACCCAGTGTCAGGGGAACAAATAAAAAATGGTATAAGGCGGTCGCCGCGAACTGTAGCCGCGACAAATCCACCAAAGATTCTGAAATCATTGCTTTTCCTTTGCATCTGTTTCATTTCCGTTGAGATCGCCTGCTCTGCTTTGCTGATCTTTAGTTGCTGGCAACATGCGCTCCTCCATACCGTGCGCCGCTGCATCTGCTGGCAAACGTTGTGGAAAAAAAGCAGCTTTAATTGAAAAAAGCAGTACCAGCTTGAACAGCAACACCAGAATAATTTCCCGCTTTAATTTGAATTGCAACGGACGATGCGGTGTCACAGGAGTATCAGTCTTTGATACTCCTGCTGTATTTTGCAAAGACATAGCCTGTCTCCGGAAATGAGATAAAAATCGGAAGTAAGCTACCAGCCGCAATCACGACGAGAGCCAATATTGATGACAGGCGCGTCATGACAGTCTGGTGGCATTACTTCTTTCTGAAGATGACGGTAGTGCTCCACAACATCAGAAAACCGATATCGTGAAACAGAACGTCATCTGGAATCAAAAGGCGGCGGGAGGTGCGCGAACGGAAGGTACCAGCCACGCAATTTTTTTTGCGACGGCCAGCGTTTGAAAAGAGAAAAACTGACTTTCACTGATCGTGACAGGGAAAGTAAATTCAGGAACAGGAGGTAAAGCGAATGTCGCCGCATTCGTCAGACAATAGGCACAATGCTCGAAATGCGCGGTATCAGAGACATCGGCGGGCTTGACGCTCGTTTTTTCGAGTACGGCCCCGGCAGGGGAAAATAAAACCCAGCTCAATCCATTCGATGCACAAATTTCTTTCCATTCGCCCGCTTGAATACTGCTTTTAGCCGATGAATGACTGATGGCCTGCGAAGCCAACGGCATCAGAGAATTCAACAGAATCGCCAGAATGGCGATCCAGCTAAAACCCTTACTGCGTCGACGATTTCGCATAAAAAATGAAATAAAAAGTAAATCCACAGGATAGTGTACGCGCTCAAATGAAGGATTATTTGATCTGGCGCATACAGGCATTCAGCAAATCAGAAGAAATCAATCTACGGTATTGCGTCGGATAACGAATACATAGTCCAGCACCAACATCAACAACATAGAAATGCCCACCAGAGGAAAAATGATACCGCCCACCATCAGCAATATAAAAACAACTTTTAACGCGTGGCGATTGGCTGGTAACGGTGGAATTCCTATCGTCCCTGCGGGACGCCGCTTCCACCACATCACAGCAGACGAAATACAGATCAGCACAATTGCACAACAAACCGCCAGCATCAGCAGTTGATTCGCCAGACCAAATTCCTGCCCCAGATGAACATTGATGCCCCACTCCAGCCCTTTACCAACCGGACCGTAATCGGCAAAACTCATATCAAGCAACACCTGTCCGGAGAACTGGTCAAGATGAACGACTCTTTGCTTTGCAAGGTCGTTTGGATAGACAGAACCGGTGAACACACCAGTCGTAGTGACTGGCAAATTGATCGCATAGGTTTTCGCAAGACCCAGTTGATCAAAAATAGAAACCGCTTTATCAAGACTGATCTGAGTAAGGGTAGTTGCATCGCTTGCAGGATGGACATGAGTAGCAGAAACAGGTGCTTTCGCCTGCTCCAGTGACCACGCAACAGGGGCAACATGATTGATATGTTCATCCGACATGGGTACGCTGACGCGCACGCCAGCGGGATAACCAAAGTTGCTGCCATTAGCCCACTGATTCACTTTGTCGCCCCACACTATCGACCACGGCATGCCAGTGACGGCGAGGAAAAGAATAAATACCCCGGCGATGATTCCGGTAACGGCATGCACATCACGCCAAAACACGCGCTGAGACGGCACACCACGCACCTTGAGTACGCCATCCAGTGATGATGTGTTTTGCCTCGGCCACCACAAATAGGTGCCAGTGATCACCAGCAAAATACACCACCCCGCAGCCACTTCAATCATGCCATTCGCGATCGGACCAAAATATGCCAGACTGTGCAGTCGCCGTATTGTCCACGATACCATACCCCGATTCGGCATACGCCCTAACACCGTACCGCGATAGGGATCAACGAAGATGGCCATCACATCACCACCATCACCTTTAATATCCACCTCAGCAGAGCCAGATTCACTGGCAGGAGGAACATAGCGCAAGGCATGACCGGGATAGGCCGCTAACGCCGTCTGCACAATATGTTCATGTGAATGCGGCGATCCGGCCGTCGCTTTAACGATCTTGATGTCGCGATAAATATAATCATCAATCTCGGTGTGGAATAAATAGATAGCTCCCGTTACTGCCAATATCAGCATAAATGGCGGCACCAGTAAGCCTGCGTAAAAATGCCAACGCCATGCCGCCCGGTAAATATCGACAGGTCGCGTTGCAGAAAAAAATGTATTCATGCGGTATCTATTTAAATTAGTTAGCAGCTATCAGGCCTGTCTGATCACCGTATAGAAAAACACTGATCAGGCAGATCATTTCACTTAAAACTTCATATTGGCAGAAAGATAAAATGCCCGGCCGTCACCAGGAGAATGACGTGTCTGATCATTAATCCACACATATTCGTAGTAACGATTAGCCAGATTTTTCACCTGGAATTCCAACTCTACCGATGAGGTGAATTTGTATTTAGCACCGACATTAAACAACGCGTACGCACCATATTTACTTCCAGTGTTCGCCGTGGTCAGATAATAATCGCCCTGCCCATTACCTGATACGGATAACTGCAATGCCGGCGACACCTGAACATCATAGCCAGCGGAAAATATATATCCGGGTACGTGGTCAATTTCTTTACCTGCCGTTATTGGTGCAGTTGGGTCAGGTACAACAATCTTTGAGCGTTGACGTGAATAGGAAAACCACGCGCTGCTGTATTGGTCAGGACGGATATTTACCTGCAGGTCTATACCGCTGCGTCTGGTACTGCCGACGTTTTCAGAATCGCCGGAGGGATCATTCAAACGGCGTTTTACTTCATCCGATGCACTTTGTTCCCACACAGAAAAGCGACCGTTTATCCAGCTGGCTGGTGCCAGTTTAACGCCAGCTTCCCAGCCATCATTAATCGACGGGCGCAAATCATTTTTATTCGATTTGTATGCTGCAGCACCCGCTCCAATCTGGAATGTCCGCCCCCAATTGCCATAGACACTAGCTGAGTGCAATGGCGAGTACACGATGCTCAGCTTGGGCTGACCGATCACCCCATAATCCTGAATACCGTAGTGCACATTTTTGGATACGTCAGTAAAACTGCCATCAAATTTATCCACGCGATACGCAGGAATAATTTTTAAGGTATCTGTTGTCTGAATGGCGGCCTGTATATATGCCCCGTAATTATTCAGCGTAAATTTTTGATCTCGGGTCGTCGTCACCCTTACCTTGTTCGACGTACTGTAACGCGGACTTTTATCATCCTGATGTTCGGCATTGACGCCCGCCTCAATCGCCAGATCTTTCAACCAATCTGTTAATGCAAGACCTGGGCGATACGTCACAGAATTCAGAACGCCGACATGCGTTTCATCGATAACACGTTCCTGTTGCGATGTTGTACTGGAATAGCGTAACCAGCGCTGATCTTTTATCTGATTCAGATACACCTTAGTCGCCAGCGATATTTTATCTGTAGGATCAGCATCAATATGCACACTTAATTGATTCATCTGACGATTGCCACCTTCAGACTGCGCATAAGGATACGATATCGTCGGACGAGTATAAGCATCAGCTGCCGTCAGGTAACCGGCTTCATCTCCATTACTTTCTGTATGACGCGCAATGACGCCAAATCGCATACGAGCATCATCAGTGGTATAAAACCATTTGCCACCCACGGTGGATTTTTCAAAGGTCGCGTTATCACGATATCCCGCTGATTTCAGATAACCGGCAAAATAATTCTGCGACCAGTTATTGCTTTCCCATCCTTTTGCGAGCTGTACCTCTTTTGTATCAAAGCTGCCGTAGGTCACCCGCGCGTCGTTGTAGTTGCCACCGCTACGAGTAACGATGTTCGCATTTCCGGCGATATTGTGCAGTCCATAACGTGGATCATTCGTTCCACGTACGACTTCAATCGATCTGATTTCTAATGGGAATAACATGTCCAGCAGTTGCATGCCGCCGCCATTATCATTACTCGGCACACCATCGATCAGCAACTTGACCGCGTTCACTTCACCTTCACCATTGAAGCCACGGAAAGACAGCTTACCTGATTCACTCCCTTGCCTGAACTGGGTCATCATCACACCAGGTGCTTTGCTGAAGAGCTCCCACGTATTCACTACCTGCTGGGTCTGTATCAGATCGGAACCAAGAATATCGACGGAACTGAGGACACTTTTTGCCGCTATCGGGCCATTTTTTTGGCCGCTGATTTCGACTTTACCAATTTCCATTGCTGAATCATTGAGCCCGCCGCCACTATTGGCGACAGTTTCTGCTGAGGCGGAGTTAATACCGACAGGAGCAAATAAACTTGCAATAACAAGCGCACAAGTTCTTAAAACAGGAAGGGAAAATCGCTCTGAATGAGCTTGATGAATTAAACGGTTAGCAGACGATGTACAGAAAAACATAAAGATCCTTGGTCACAATAGTGCTCACCCGTTGACCTGAAAAAGTAAGACGGGTTTTAACTTACGAATACAGCAGATGTTGCCCGCTTCAGCGCAAATAAATTCGGCTGTCTGTCGTAAATTACGTATCAGGTAGAAAGATGTACGCCGGGATGCATTCAGCATCACAATCAGCAGCGTACAAACAATGCTGAGGTGTCATGGCGACATGAATGAATGTGCAAACGGATCGAAACAGAATGATATCTGCTCGAATCACAAAAAATTCAATAATAGTCGCGAAGACAATCAGCCAATCAATCAGCCGATAGCAGGAGGAGCGCGCGGATGCGCATGCAACCAGGAAAATAATAGCTTAGGGGAATGGTAAAACAGGAAAGGCAGCAAGGCGTGACCAACAGGCACCATCCACCGCACAGACAGATCAACCGGCAACGCAAATGTTCCGGCATGCGTCGCACAAAATGAACATTGTTTAAACTGGTGATGCGTAGTATCGGGAGAAGACTTACTGAGCAGAACTTGCTCGGCCGGAAGAAATTTTGTTCCGGCAGCAGAGCATATTTCTACCATCTCTTGTGGAGAGATCATTTTCGAAACGGCATAATCCAATGACGGTAGCAGCGCATTCAAAAAGATCGCAATACATGCGATCCAGATGCTCTTTTCATACCAGTGTCGATTGATTATTCCAAGTTTCATGTCAGTATTATAATTCAACATAACGCATTTTATAACTCAGCTTATCACTCAGTTCATCGTCCGCGCGACAAAACAATACTACGACGATGCTGCGCTTCCATCTTCGTAGCATGATGCGTATTTAAGAGCGTCTCTGTGTCAACGCTCATGCAATAATGTCCCGAAACAGTAAGCGTCCTCAATCGCCAATCATTCTTCCTTTTCATTTATGCATATTCTTTTAGTCGAAGACGATCCGGTGCTGGCAGAAGGCATCTCTCAGATGTTGCGCGAGCATGGCATGTTGGTGGACGTCGCACGCAATGGTAAAGACGCCTGTTTTATCTCTCAGGAACAAAAAATCTCGGTCATGATTTTGGATATCGGCTTGCCGGATATGGATGGTTTTGATGTACTGCATCACATACGGAAAATTCAGCGAAATAATTTCCCCGTCCTGATGTTGACTGCAAGAGATGCGATCCTGGATCGCGTCAAAGGCTTTGAAATGGGGGCAGATGATTATCTCGTCAAACCTTTTTCGACGTTGGAATTAGTGGCACGTTTAAAGGCCTTGGTCCGACGATCATCCCCTGCTTCGGTCGGAATCCGGCTTGGTCTGCTTCATCTTGACTCACAAACAAAGCGGGCTGCCGTTGATGGTCAGGTCATCGATTTATCTGCCAGGGAATGGACAATACTTGAATATCTGCTTAAAAATGAAAACCGTGTCGTGTCCAAACAGCAGATCATCGATGCCATCTTGCTGCATGACGGAGATATTTCGCTCAACGCAATTGAAGTCTATGTCTCACGGATACGCTTAAAACTCAACAACGCTAAGGTGATGATCCGCACAATTCGTGGCTTTGGCTATATGCTGGAAGAGGAAAAGTGAAACTGATGAGTTCCGGACAGCCAAGCATTCGTCGCAGTCTATTAGGATGGTTAATCATTCCCCTTTTATTAGTGAATTTCATCGGCGGCGGTCTTGTGTACTGGCTGGCCTGGGAGCCGGCTCAACTTGCGTTTGACCAAAGTCTGGCTGATACATGCTGGGCACTGGCGACCCGGTTAAATAAAACAGAAGCTGGCATCAGCGTAGATCTGCCCTCTTCTGTAGAGCAGGTACTAAGGGTTGATCATATCAACACCATCTATTTTGCGATCCGCAATCAAAAAAATCAGACGCTGGCTGGCGATTCCGACTTTCCGACTCTGGCTCAGCCGGAGAATCTCGACGAACCTCATTTTTCAAATGGAAAAATGCGTGGAGAAGAGATTCGTATCATTAATATTAAATTTTCAGCGGGCGATCAGGATGTCGTCATTTATGCTGGCGAGACGTTAAAAAAGCGTAATGCGATCCGTACCAGAATACTGACAGCGTTAATATTTATCGAAGGGGCTTTAACCTTTTTACTTCTGGGCGTGGTGTGGATCGCGGTAACAAAAGGTTTGTTACCACTGAAGAAAATACAGGCGGATCTGAATCAACGCGATTTTGATGCGCTGTCTGCGATCCCGGTTGAAGAAAACGCTTTGGAACTTGGTGCTGTGGTGACCGCCATTAACCGTTTGCTCAAAAAAATAGAAATCGGTTCCAATGCCCAACAAGAGTTTCTGGCCAATATTGCGCATCAGTTACGCACGCCTTTAGCCGGATTAAAAGCGCAAATCGAATGGCTACAGGACAAATATGCGAGCGAGACAACAACAGCCAGATCCATCTCGTTAATGATGATTTCAACCGAACGGATGATACGGCAAACAAATCAGTTGCTTTCACTCGCAAGAGCAGAACCAAGTAAATTTGAACGAAAACGACTAGAGCCCGTATCGCTCGATATGATCGTGACTGATTGCATTCCTCATTTTCTGGGCACGGCTGATAAAAAAAATATCGACTTAGGTTTTGAGCTTGCTCCGACGCGTATTTCCGGCGATGCTTTCTTACTGCGCGATCTGATAGAAAATCTGATCGATAACGCGATCAGTTATACCCCAGAGGGTGGGGTCGTCACGGTCAACACCTTTACCGAAGGCGAACAAGTAATTTTTTCCGTTGAAGATAACGGCCCGGGCATACCTGAGGCAGAGAGAGAATTGATTTTTCACCGTCACTATCGTATCTACGAAGGAACAGGTGAACGTGTCAAAGGGAATGGTATCGGACTGGCAATCGTTGCCGACATTGTCAAAGATCATAATGCGCAAATCACGATCAGTGACGCCGAAGCAGGAGGCACCATTTTTTCGGTTCACTTTCCGGCAATTCGCGATAATGAATGACGGTTAAAGAATAACGTTTATATTTTTAGTTGTCAGGATTTTGTCAGCTTACTGTCATGTTTTTGACAGTTTGCATTTGCATAATGGGGCAATGTATTACTCCCATCATGCAGGATAAAAATGACTAAACCTTGCCCTACACTGGCAAAGTTTAATTGGGTCGTCAGGATAGCCATTGCCGCAGCATGTAGCTCAGCAATACATAGCTATGCTCAGTCACTCATTGAACCAGTTCAGAACCAATCAAACAAGGCACATAACAATACCGACATTTCCGGAAACATTCCGGAAGTGGTCTTATCGCCACTCAGTCTGGAACGTGCAATTCAGTTAGCACGTCAATACAACCATGATTTGAAGCTTGGAAAAACCAATGTCGCCAATGCAGAGGCGGCAACGACAATCGCTGGCGCAGCCCCCAACCCAAATCTGACAATTCAAACCAGCGGGATCAATCCCAGACTAGGTATAGGTCCAGGTTCGCTGAAAAATAAAACCGTCGATAGCACCCTCAGAATTGATCAGCTTGTCGAACGCGGTGGCAAGCGTGAATTACGGCTTGAAGCTGCGACGCATCTTGAAAGGGCCAGTCGGCTGGACTTTAACGACACAGAGCGTCAATTAAAACAAATGATCGGTGCTGCTTATTTTGATCTGGCGGCAGCGCAACACAAATTACGTATCAGTAAAGAAAATTCTGATTCTTATCAGGCGACCTTAAACGCGGCGGATAAGCGCAAAAAATCAGGGGATATTGCTGGTGCAGATGTCGCCCGGGTACGTGTGGATGCGTTGCGCGCAGAAAATGATCTGCTGCAGTCAGCCAGTGAACTTAAACGTGCTCAAAGTGCTCTGGCCTTACTCATAGGTATCAAAGCACCGTTCATGTCGCTACAGGTCATGGATGATTGGCACACTGAAGATGCGTTGCCAGCAAGCGTTTTGTCAGAAGAATTAATTCAGAAACGCACGGACGTTGCTGCGGCGAAAGCCAGACTGGACGCTGCGCTGGCGGCACGGAAATTAGCCCTCGCAGCAAGGACACGTGATGTCACTGTTGGCCTGCAATTCGAGCATTATCCAACCAGCCCCGCCAATCAACTGGGCTCCGGAAATAGCTATGGCATTTCCATACAAATCCCCTTGTTCAGTCGCTACGAATTTCAGGGAGAAATCCGCGCTGCGGAAGTCGCCGTCGATGCGGCGCAAGAAAACTTAGCAAAAACCATTGATGCAGCACGCAACGAATTGAACCTGCAGTTTGAATCACTGCAAACATCAAAGACACTGCTGGCGCGCTTTCAAAATGAATTACTTCCGGCGGCTCGTAAATCAGCAGAGGCGACTGAATTCGCCTTTAAAAATGGTGCCGTTCCCGTCATGGATGTATTGGATGCGCGCCGCACTTATAGGTCAATCGAGTTAGATACGATCAACGCCAAAGCTGATCTGGCGAAAGCCAGCATGACACTGCGTATCAGCCTGGAAGAATTGGAGCACAAATGAAATTACGTCAAATCCCTGTTGTACTTATCGCGCTTGCTTTCGCTGGCATCGCTGTAATCTACTCCGCAAAACTAGTCACAGCGACTGAGAAAAAGACAGACACTCCGCAGACAGCAAAAGCGGAAATCGGAAAAATAAGCTACCCGGCAAATGCACCGCAACTTGCTTCAATCAAATTAGCAACCATCAGCGAAGTCAGCTTGCCTATAGCGGACACGATGAACGGCAAACTCGCTTACGACGAAAACGTGACTAGCCGCGTCAGCTCGCCTGTTGCAGGACGCGTCATCCGCTCTACCGTCGAGATTGGCGATTACGTTAAGAGAGATACTCCGCTTCTGATACTGGACTCGCCGGATATGGCAACGGCAGACGCCGACTTCGCAAAAGCCAAAGCAGACCAGCAGCGTAAGAAACTAAATCTGGATCGAACACAAAAATTACTCGAGCAAGAAGTGATTGCGCGTAAGGATGTTGAATCTGCCGAAGCTGATTATCTGCAGGCTGCAGCAGAAACAAAACGCGCCGGCTTGCGCATGCGCAACCTGAATGCGCAAGGCAGCGAAAATGGAAAATTCGTTCTGAAAGCCCCGATCAGCGGGCTGGTGACAGATAAGCAAATTAACCCAGGCCTGGAAGTACGCCCCGATGCCACGGCTCCATTGTTGACGATAACGGATTTAAACCGATTGTGGGTGCTCGTAGATGTCCCTGAACGGTATATAGGCAACATCAAGAACGGACAAAAGATTCAGCTTGAATTTGACGCTTATCCCGATCAGATTTTTGATGCACTTGTTGATCGTGTTGGTTTAGCGCTTGATCCAACCACACGGCGGATACAAATCAGGGGAGTTTTAAATAACAAGGACAGAAAGCTGCGTCCGGAAATGTTTGCCCGCGTGTCATTTTTGGCCGATAGCGATAAGAAAGCGTTTCGTATACCGAATGCTGCACTGATCGTTGAAGGTCTTTATAACTATGTTTTCCTGGAAAAACGCGAAGGTGAGTTTCAAAAACAAAAAATCAATATTGTGCGCAAAGACCGTGATGTCAGTTATGCCGATGTGACATCGAATGCTGCACTGAACAACAAGCAACGCATCGTTGAAGAAGGCGCTCTGTTACTCAACTCAGAGGTTGCATCACATGCTCAATAAATTCGTTGATTTTGTTCTGACGCAGCGCGTTTTTGTTTTAGTCCTGACGGTTGCCTTAATTTTCTTTGGCTATCGCGCTATGAGCAATTTGCCGATTGAAGCATTCCCTGATGTGCAAGACGTACAGGTACAGATAGTCACGCAATTCAAGGGACAGGCAGCCGAAGAAGTTGAACGTGCAGTGACATTGCCGATAGAACGCGAAATGAGCGGCGTTCCCGGGCAGACACAATTGCGTTCCGTTTCGATTACAGGATTGTCGGTGGTGACCATCACATTTAAAGATGGCACCGACGACTATTTCGCTCGCCAACAGGTACTCGAAAGACTGCAAGGCGTCACGCTGCCCACAGGCGTACAGGCAACAATTGCACCGCTGACGACCGCCGTCGGTGAAATCTATCGGTATGTGCTGGAAGTTCCCAAGGACATGTCTGAAAATGATGCGCGCAGTTTGCAAGACTGGACGATACGTCCGGAATTACGGATTGTATCTGGCGTCGCCGATGTGGTCAGTTTTGGCGGCACGGTCAAAGAATATCAGGTTCAGGTCGATCCGAATGCCTTAAAACGTTACGGCGTCACACTCGATCAGGTCAGTCAGGCACTGACAAACAACAGCAGCAATGTCGGTGGCGGCACGATACGCCGTGGCGATGAAGCGCTGGTTGTCCGTGGTCAGGGTCTGTTTGAAAAGAAAGAAGATATCGGCCGCGTCATTATCAATGCAAAGAATGGAAAAACTGTGTTGGTATCCGATGTGGCAGATGTAGAAATTACGCATCACCCCCGCTCTGGAATCGTCTCGTATAACCAGGGTGACAGCTATGTTCTGGGTATCGTACAGATGACCAAAGGCGGTAATGCAGCGAAAATCATTGAAGAATTAAAGAAAAAAATCGAGATCGTTAATGCCAAGTTACCTCAGGGCGTGAAGATACGCCCGATTTATGATCGCACTGATTTATTGCATCACACGATCATGACAGTCTTTGAGAATCTGGTCGTCGGTGCCGTGTTGGTCGTCGCGATTCTGATTGTATTTCTGCGTAACTGGCGCGCGGCCCTGATTGTCGTCACGGTGATTCCCTTATCGCTGATGTGCGCCTTTATCATGCTTGATCTGCGAGGGATTCCGGCCAATCTGATCTCACTGGGCGCTGTTGATTTCGGCATCATTATCGACAGTGCTGTCGTGTTGGTTGAAGCATTAATGGTGAGACTGGCACTCAAGCATAATGAAGAACATGGGAATCTGTTTCTATGGCGAAAACATGTTCTCAAAGATACCGTCGTTGAAATGGGCCATCCCATCCTGTTCGCCAAAGCCATCATTATTCTGGCGTTCATTCCCATCTTCACGTTTCAACGAGTGGAAGGAAAAATATTCTCGCCAGTCGCGCTGACCTTAAGTTTTGCCATGCTCGGCGCCTTGATTCTGACGATCACCCTGATTCCTACTTTGTTGACTCTGACAATGAAAAAGCACAGTCTTGCTGAGCGGCATAGTCAGTGGCTGGAGAAAGCGCAACAGTTCTACCGAGAATTGCTGCAATCTGCGACAAAGAAAAAACATGGCGTCATTTTTGTATCGACATTGATTCTTATCATTACATTGGGTCTCGCTCCCCAGTTGGGCAGTGAATTTCTTCCTAAACTGGATGAGGGAAATATCTGGCTGACCATCAGCCTGCCGCCATCCACTGCTTTAGAAAAAACCAAAGATATTGAGCGTCAGGTGCGTTCGATTTTACTCAGCTATCCGGAAGTGAAATCCGTTGTAGCTCACGTGGGCAGACCAGATGATGGTACGGATCCTAAAGGCCCGAACAATATGGAAATTCTCGCCGAACTGAAACCGCACAGTGAATGGAAATTTAAAGATAAAGAAAGTCTGATTGCCAATATGACTGCCAAAATCGGCGTCTTACCTGGCGTTCCGACCAATTTTTCGCAGGTGATCCAAGACAGTGTTGAAGAGTCTTTATCCGGCGTCAAAGGAGAAATCGCGATCAAAATCTTCGGTCCGGATCTTGATGTGCTGACTCAGAAAAGCGAACAGATTGCCAACATCTTACGCGGCATAGAAGGTGCGGCCGATGTCGATGCAGTCAAAATCGGCGGGCAAACTGAACTCAATATCGTGATAGATCGCGAAAAAATTGCGCGATTAGGTATTAATGTCGTCGATGTGAATAACGCGATTCAGACTGCGCTCGCGGATTATCCAGTGAATACTTTTTTTGAGGGTGATAAACGGTTTGATATTACCGTTCGACTGAAAGCAGCTTATCGCAACTCCATTGACAGCATAGGCGCCCTACAAGTCAATTTGCCGAGCGGAGCCGGAACCATAGATCTGGCTGATATTGCCAGAATATTTCTGAAACAAGGTGCCGGTCGCATCAGCCGTGAAGCTGGCGGTCGTAATGCCTCTGTGAAAGCAAACTTACTGGGCAGAGATCAGGGTAATTTTGTCGCCGAAGCACAAAAGAAAGTCAGTGAACAAGTGAATTTACCACCTGGTTATTTTATAACCTGGGGCGGTCAGTTTGAAAATCAACAGCGTGCAGTGAAACGTCTGGCGATCATTGTTCCCGTGACCATTTTCCTGATTTTCGCCTTGCTATTCTGGGCATTCAGGTCAATCAGAATGGCATTACTTGTACTGGTCATGGTGCCATTTACCATGGTCGGTGGCATCGCCGGTCTCGCAGTTGCAGGCTTGCACTTTTCAGTATCCGCTGCGGTTGGCTTTATTGCCGTTGCGGGTATTTCTGTGCAAAACGGCGTCATCATGCTGGAACAAATTCTTGATTTCGAAAGAAAGAAAGATATTACTTTTCCTAGCGCGATTGAAGGTGCCGTTGCGCGTTTGCGCCCTATTCTGATGACAGCCTTGATGGCAGGCCTGGGATTATTGCCTGCCGCACTATCACACGGAATCGGCTCAGAAACACAGCGACCATTTGCGGTGGTGATTGTTGGGGGAATTATTACGGCAACTATTTTCACTTTACTGTTGTTGCCGCTGAGCTATTCCCTCTTCAAAGATAAAGCACGAGAGGAAGAGTAAAGTAAATGAAGATATCCCTGCCCCATTCTTTCAGCGTTTTTATCTGCCTGTATTGTGTATCCATCGTGCCGGTACATAGTGCAAATAAAACCGCCTCATGCAAGATATTTGGTTCGTGGCGCGAATGCATCTCCGTTCCTATGGCTGACGATGCCGACGAAATGCAAGCAAAGGAATTGCATTTACCCACAGCAGAAAAGGCAAAACTGTATCTCGTTCGCTCAGGATTCGTCGCTGCACAATTACCCACCAGGGTCAGTCTCGATCAGAAAAAAATTACAACTCTTGCTCCAGATACCTTCATCGCATTTGAAGTTTCACCTGGCAAACATCAGTTAGGCTCAGCGACATTCGGCGGTGATCAGATAGAACGGGAGTTTAAAGCCGGAGTAGCCTATTTTTACAAAGTGAATCTCGGCATTTACTTTAATCAAAGAAATGAACATATTTCAAGGATAAATAAATCCGAGACTCAACAATTGTTAGCCCATCTGCATCTGGCAAAAATCGATCATGAATAGACACTTAAGCCACCAACTGTTCATTTTCTTTTTCTGCATGGCTGGAATATTCAGCTCTGCATTCGCAACGGATATACATTGGGATCAAGGTGCTCGCCGTGCCTGGGTACTGTCAATTATCAGCACAAAACCTCCCGAAGACGCCATACTGCCATGTCTTGATTTATTGACTGGCGATGATATTCAAAATCGGCATTTCGTTAAAGTTCATTATCGCCACATACGAAAATTCATCACGACGATCGTTGAAGTTCCTAAAGATACCGAAGTCAAAGCAGGGGATGAAATTGAAATAATCCCGGAAAAATGTAGTGAAGGAAAAACTTCAACATTTGTTCAGGTTCTTCAGGAAAAATAAAAACGAGCTCAGATTTCATCTGCTTCGGCACGATGGATTAGAGTAGTAAAATTTAAACGACAGATAGCGGAGTAAACAATTGAAGAAAATACTGAAAATTATTGCTTTGGCTTGCATGCTGGCTTTTACCTCCGCATGTCAGAAAGCAGTCAGAGAACATGAAAACTTCGTCTACAAAATCGAAGGTGATGCAGATAGCAATCTGTATCCTGTCGAAGTCAGTCAAGTCAATGAAGATGTCTTGATAAAGTTAAAAACCGCGACCTTGACACCCGAAATATTTTCTATTGATTCAGCCGGTACAGAATCAAAATTTAACTTTGATTCTGAAGGCAAAACATTAATTGTCCCAGCGAAATTCAGTCATATCGTTTTACGCCATGCAGGCGAGCCTGCTGTCGGGATTTTTAAAGAAAAAGCTAAAAACTGATGATCTGAAATTGACATGAAGATTGGCTCACCGGACATCATGTTTCAGATAAAAAATTAAAAATAAAAGCATAAGAAAAACAAATTTCTATCTTTTATTGATTCAACTCACATCTGACTTTGATAGAAAGCATAGACTTAGAAAAGTAGTTTCAATTTTATTTTCTATGAACCAGCCAAAGGACATTGCC
The DNA here is from genome assembly GCF_014699135.1 of Cognatundibacterium aquatile. Classification (GTDB taxonomy): domain Bacteria; phylum Pseudomonadota; class Gammaproteobacteria; order Burkholderiales; family Burkholderiaceae_D; genus Undibacterium; species Undibacterium aquatile. Next base: position 226,476 of record NZ_JACOFT010000002.1, on the reverse strand, counting down.
ATGACGTCACGTCGCCAATTCATTTTCAAAACTATTCCAGTCGTTGCACTGACAATTTCAGCCAGCGGACTCGCACAGGCGCAAGCACAAAAAATCGCGGAAACTGATGCTGCCGCAACTGCATTGGGCTATAAAAACGATGCGACGAAAGTCGATGCTAAAAAATTCCCTGCCTATGCGGCTGGAAAAACCTGCTCTAACTGCATGTTGTATCAAGGTAAAGCAACTGACAGCTGGGGTGCCTGCGGTGCCATGGGTAACAAACTGGTTAATGGCAAAGGCTGGTGTGCAGCCTGGGCGAAGAAAGCGTAAGTTCGTCTGAATTTAGCAAGTTTCCGGCTTCTGCAGCGGAAACTTGCCGGAACCACAGTTATAGTTGACTGCGGTTTATGGTTGGATTCTCTGCATCATTCCCCCCTGCTTAAACAGTCTGTTTTATTCAGGTTTATAAGCCAGCATACCAACCAAAGCTGATTTACCGGCATGTTGCGTTCCTTCATTCAATACTTCTTCGTAAAAACGCAATTCGCGAATATCCAGCGAAGAAAAAGAATCACGCAGTAATTCTTCTGTGTAAAGGCGGGCAATATCCTGAGGGCCGCCGGTCTTGTATTCAAGCTGCGCCGGGCTGTATCCATGAAGAATCAGAACACCACCCGGTTTTAGTGCACGGATTATATTCGAAAACAGACGTGCTCTCATTTCCGGATCAGCGAACTGGACGAAAATCGCAACAACAGTATCGTAATGCGCTGGTTCCCAATCAAAGTGATCGCAGTCAGCAACGACAAAATTCACGTCAATATTTTTTTGTTGCGCCAACTTCCTTGCTTTATTCACGCCGACAGGTGAAATATCAAACGCTGTTGTGATCAAACCTTGCTCTGCCAGCCAGACGCTATTACGCCCTTCCCCGTCTGCAACAACCAGCGCACGCATACCGGGATGGAGCGCGTCTTGGCAGTGAATCAGGAAATGATTGGCTTCAGTTCCAAAAATATATTCGTCGCAAGAAAAACGCTTGCTCCAGGTTTCCTCAGGATTGCTGAATCGGGGGGCAGTTATTTGTGTTGCCATGGTGGATTACAAACGGCAAATTTGCTTTTGTAAACGGAGCGCCAGACTACCAACCCCGCCGCCATTGACGACATTGGTATAGCCCATGTTCGCCAGAATATTTTTTGCGGAAGCAGAACGGGCACCCGACTGGCAATAGACGATGACGGGTGCGTCCTTGTCTGGCACGACGCTGTGAATACGGTCACCGACCTCGCCCAATGGTAAAGAATCAGCACCAGCTATGTATCCGGCTTGATATTCACCTGAAGAACGGACGTCGATCAATATCGCATTTGCCGGTAATTCCTGTTCTGTACCGACAAATGCTCCGATTAATTTTCCTAACAAACTCATTGTTTTACCTATTTTATTTATCTAAACGTTCTATGCCTAAAAGCTTCAAGACATACTTTTCATAAATCGGTTCAGAGGTTCCTGCTTTCATTTTATGCAGGAAATATTTTTCAAAAGCGATTTTGGCCAGATGCACCCATTGTCCCTTTTTAAACCAGGCTACATTCCGTGGGGGTATCTGCGGCAAAGCAACGAAAGCCGCTCCGGTATCGCCCATATCAGCAAGACAGATCGCGTTCCATGACCCTTTGGCAGTCGCCGGTGTACCAGCCAGATCAGCCTCGATGTTATGCACAATCGCGGTAATCATGCTTTCTATCATGTATCCCGTTTTCGGCGCACCTGTGGCCACCGGTGTCACTTCTACCGGTGGTATCGCAACACACACACCGGCAGAAAAAATATTCCGATACTTTTTACTTCGCTGATTTTCGTCGATGAGAACGAAACCACGGGGATTACATAAACCTTCAACAGCAGCAACTGGATCAACACCGCGAAACGCCGGCAACATCATGCTGTATTTAAACGGTAGCTCATGCTCTTTTTTGAGATTGCCCATGTCGTCCATCTCGCTGACAAACATTTTTCCATCCTCAACGCGAGTAGTCTTTGCATTACAAATCCACTTAATATCGTGATGACGGAACTCGCTTTCCAACATCGACTTGGAGTCACCCACACCACCAAGTCCGAGATGTCCGATATAAGGTTCACTTGTCACGTAGGTCATCGGAACTTTATTGCGCAATTTGCGCTTCTTCAGATCCTTATTGAAAATAAATGCAAATTCATAGGCAGGACCGAAACACGATGCACCCGGCATCGCACCAATAATCGCGTGCCCAGGATCTTCTAAAAATTTCTGATATGCCTGGTAAGCATGTTCTGCGTGATCGACAGAACAAATTGACTGCGTAAATCCATTCACTGGACCCGCGCCTGGCACCTCATCAAATGCCAACTTTGGCCCGGTAGTAATCACTAAAAAATCATATTCAACAACAGTGCCATCATTCACAGTCAATGAATTTTTTTCTGGATCAATACGCACAACAGCTTGTGCAATAAATTCTATGCCTTTCTTTTCAAGATAGGGACGAATCTGAAATGTAATCGCCTCGCGCTGACGCCAACCAACAGCCACCCAGGGATTTGAAGGTACGAACTGAAAATAATCAACTGCGTTTATCACGGTAATGCGATGCGACGTATCCAGTTTTTCGCGCAACTCATAAGCGGCCGGCATGCCGCCGGTGCCCGCTCCCAATATAACGATATGCGCCATGGTGTCTCCTCCTGTGTATCGTTCATCAATTTGCGCTGATTACTTCTTCGGTAATATGCTGCGCACCCATGCAACTATTTGCGAAGCGTGCATCACTCCGCTCTGCCGTCCAATTTCCCGCCCCTGATACATCAGTAGCAAAGTCGGAATACTACGAATGCCATAGCGTTGACTAGCCATCGGTGCCGCATCGCTATCCACTTTTATAAAACGAATATCTGGTGCATTTCTCGCGGCTTCCGCAAATTGTGGTGCCATCGCCCGGCAAGGGCCACACCAATCGGCCCAGAAATCGATCAATACCGGTAACTCCGTCTTTTCGATGAACTTAACCAAGACCTGCTCACTGATTGGTACAGGTTCAATCGCCATCAGATCAGCACCGCACTTGCCGCAGACTGGATGCTGAGATAAGCGTTCATCTGCGACACGATTCGTAGCACCGCATACAGGGCAAACCAGGTGCATGACAATCTCCTTTGTTCAGTTACCTGCTTTGATGCCGAGTTTGCGGACAATGCTTTCCATCAGACACCATTTGGTCAGGCCGCTCTGAAATAAATTAATACCGACGAATGCGGTAAAAGCCAGCCACCACTGATTGACGAAAATGGGGCTGCCGGGAATTCCCAACGCCAGACTTAACAGGATGAAAAAACCTGCAATAACGCGTACTACTTGCCAGCTGTTCATGTGAAGCTCCTTACTGTGATTGAGTTTGCGATGGATATTGATGCTGATACGCCGTGAAATACAGCAATGGAATGATCACGAGGGTCAGCAATGTTGAAACAAAAATACCGAAGATCAGAGAGATCGCGAGCCCGTTAAAAATGGGATCATCAAGAATAAAAAATGCCCCCATCATGGCTGCCAAACCAGTCAGCGCAATCGGTTGAGCCCGGGTAATTGCAGAACTCACCACCGCCTCTTTAAACGTCATTCCCGCCGCCACCTGAACATGAATAAAATCAACCAGCAGGATGGAATTGCGCACGATGATGCCAGCTAAAGCGATCATGCCTATCATGCTGGTCGCCGTATATTGCGCACCAAGCAGCGCATGTCCTGGCATGACGCCGATGATGGTGAGTGGAATCGGCGCCATGATAATCAGCGGTGTCAGATAAGAGCCGAATTGCGCGACCACCAATAGGTAAATCAGCACCAGTCCGACAGCATAGGCTGCGCCCATGTCACGGAAAGTCTCATAAGTCACCTGCCATTCACCATCCCACTTCAGGCTGAAGCCGCGATAAGTGTCTGCTGGTGTACTGATAAAGTACTCGTCTATCGCAGCACCGCCTGGTGTCTGCACTTTAGCAATGTCAGAACGCATCGCGAACATGCCGTACAGCGGGCTATCGATGGCACCGGCCATGTCGCCAGTCACATAATTCACGGCTGCCCCATCTTTATGATAGATCGGCTGCTCTCTTACCGTATCGGAGATCGTCACCAGTTCGCGCACCGGAACAATATTGCCTTGCGCATTTTTCACGCCTAACGAGAGCAACTGATCAATATTGCCCTGATCACTGACAGGTAAACGCAGATTGACTGATGCAGGATATTTACTTTCATCGTGAAGATAGCTTGCTGCGTCACCAGCGAGACCAGCACGCAGCGTGGTCACGATCGTCATTTGCGAAACACCGAGCTGTGACGCCTTGCGTTTGTCGATCAGAATGATTTTTCGCGGGGCGTCAACGATACTCGTGTCATCAACATCGACCACTCCTTTCGTCTTTTCAAAGATAGTACGAACAGACTTCGCGACTTGCCTGCGCCCCTCGTCACTGGGGCCGTAAATCTCAGCAACAATTGGTGCCAGCACGGGTGGGCCCGGTGGTACTTCAATTATTTTCACGTTCGCAGAATAACGCTTGCCAATTTCCTGCAACGCCGGTCTGACGCGGGTTGCGATGACATGACTTTTTTCAGTACGATGATGTTTATCGGCGAGGTTAACCTGAATATCACCAAGCTCACTGGCTGCACGTAAATAGTATTGGCGCACCAGCCCATTAAAATTAATCGGTGCAGCCGTACCCGCATAGGCTTGATAATCAGTGACTTCCGGCACAGTTTGTAAATAAGCCCCAAGCTCATGCAATACAGCCGCCGTTTTTTCAACGGGTGTGCCCGCCGGCATATCCACGACAATCTGAAATTCGGATTTATTATCGAAAGGCAGCATCTTTAATTGCACGAAACCCAGTACCGGTAACAAGACGGAAAGAGCAATCAGAATCGCAACGCCAAGACCTAATTTACGTCGGTTACTTGCGCCGTTTTTTTCCTCAAGAAACGGCCTGAAGGCTTTACTGAATAGTGGTGCCAGTTTTGTCGCAATACCGTCACCACCGTGATACCCCTCTTTCATCCACAATCTTGCCAACCAGGGCGTGACGACAAAGGCAATCGCCAAAGACAACAACATCCCCATACTCGCATTGATCGGTATCGGACTCATGTAAGGGCCCATCAAGCCAGTAACAAAGGCCATCGGCAACAACGCAGCAATCACGGTCAGCGTCGCCAGAATGGTCGGCCCGCCCACTTCATCGACTGCCCCTGGAATGATTTCCTGCAAAGTCTTTCCGGGGAATAAGGCCTGATGGCGGTGTATGTTCTCAACGACCACGATCGCATCGTCCACCAGTATCCCGATAGAGAAAATCAGGGCAAACAGAGATACCCTGTTCAGAGTAAATCCCCATGCCCACGAGGCGAACAAGGTGACCGTCAGCGTCAGAATGACCGCCGTACCGACGATCGCCGCCTCGCGACGTCCCAGAGCAAGAAAGACCAGCGCAACGACAGATGCGGTGGCAAACAATAATTTTTGAATTAATTTTTTTGCTTTATCGTCTGCGGTCTGCCCATAATTCCGCGTAGTCGTCATTTCAACGTCCGCAGGGATAACGGTATTACGCAAGATTTCGGCTCGCGCAATCACGGCAGTCGCAACATCGACCGCATTTTGGCCTGGCTTTTTTGTGATCGCAATTGTGACGGCCGGATATTCAGCGGCATCCTTACCGGCAACGCCGTGCCATACAAATTTTGCAGCAGGTAAAGCCCCGTCTTCAATTTTGGCGACATCTTGTAAATACACAGGCTTGCCAGCCTTTACGCCGACCACCAGTTCACCAACGCTCTTTGCATCGCGCAGAAATTCTCCGGCATCCACTTGAATCGACCGACTACCTGCAACCAGTTCACCACCCGGCATACCGGAATTGGCCGACTGTAAACTGTTCCGCAAATCGGCGACTGTCAAACCGTTGGCAGAGAGTTTTGCAGGGCCCAGTTCTACATTGATCGCCCGCCCGGGTCCGCCTATGCTCATGACTTCTCGCGTTCCTTTAACCCGCTTTAAATCCGCCTCAATACTATGTGCGACGCGTTCGATATCAAACGCGCCGGTTTGCAGATTTTTGCTCCACAGGGTCAGGGAAACGATAGGAACATCGTCAATACCTTTGGGCTTTATCAATGGCTCAGATGTCCCCAGATTGACAGGCAACCAATCCCGGTTGCTGTGCACCGTGTTATACAAGCGCACTAAAGCATCTGTACGCGGAACGCCGACCTCAAACTGAACAGTCATAATCGCCAGACCAGGGCGCGATACCGATGTCACATGCTCGACATTTTCGATCTGACTCAACACTTGTTCTGCCGGGATAGCCACCATCTGCTCGACGTCTTTAACTGACGCGCCTGGAAAAGGAATCAGTACATTCGCCATCGTCACATTGATTTGCGGCTCTTCTTCCCGCGGTGTCACCATTACGGCGAACAAACCCAGCAGAAATGCCACTAAAGCCAGCAACGGCGTGATCTGCGCGGTCTGAAAAAAAGCCGCGATGCGCCCGGATATTCCCAAGATTTTATTCATCTGAAATCTCCTTAGCGGGAGGTTGCAATACGCGCTGCAGCAAGCGGATCTGCTGCGACTTGTTCACCTGCCGACACGCCGCTGAGTATCTCTTGCTCGGTTCCTGTCACCGGACCTAACTTTACCTGCCGTAGTATGGGCTTTCCTTGCGCATTGACGACATAGACAGCGCTCAGCTCAGCACGACGAAACAAGGACTTCAACGGAACATATAAGCGATTCGCATCACTGTTCACAGGCTTGCTTTTCAGGCTGACGCGGGCAAACATCCCCGGACTTAAGCCCGATATTTTTTGCGGCAATTCCAGCCTGACCTGTACCGTGTGCGTTGCCGCATCCACCATCGGCAAAACAGTGACTTTGTTTGCAGGAATCAAACGCTGAGAAGCAGGCATGCCGGGAATTTCTACAATAATTTTTTGTTCAGCAGCAATCTCTGCAACACGTTCCTGGGGAACGGTTGCGGTCACGCGCATCGCAACGGGGTCAAAAACTGTCATCAACAAACGACCGGGCATTGCCATATCCCCCAACATCACGGGAACATCAGAAACAACACCCGCATACGGCGCGGCCAACACATAAAATCCAGACTGCGTTTGTAAAGCGCCCGCTTGGGCGATCTGAGCATTGGCCTGCGCACTGGCGGTCTGAAATTGAGATTCGGCGCGATCTAACTGAGCCTGACTAATGTAATTTTTAGCAAAGAGTTGTTTTTGCCGTTCATAGTCTTTTTGAGCAACAACTAAACTGGCGCGCACCGCATCTACTTGCGCCCGGCTCGCCTTCGCCTCCTGGTTCGCGGCTCTTGCATCCATGCGGACGAGCACTTGCCCCGCTTTCACGGTATCGCCAGCTTTGACAGGAAGATCAATAATTGCACCGGAGATTTGCGCAGCAATACCAGTTTGCCTGACGGCCTCCACCACACCATCGGCGACAAAACTGACTGCGTCATTCGTTGAGCGTACAGGCACTGCCGTGAGATTCCCAGCGACTACCAGAACCGATGCAGTCATACCTGTCAGAGCAAGCAAAAGGGAAGCATAAATCCATGATTTTCCCGTCATGATTCAATTTCCTCATTCAAAATAATATTAGTAATTGCATTAAGCACGAATTGATCATATACTTATTTGCACAGTTACGCAAATACAGTTTTAAATATTTGCCATTTATTTAAAATGAGCATGGTGATGAGCAATAATGAAAAAATATGCTCCTTGTTGAAGGGCTTACCGGATCAGGCGTTAACGCAAATTGCTCAGTATTTTTCTGTGCTCGCAGAACCAACTCGCCTACGAATACTGAATGCGTTGAGAGCGAGTGAAAAAAATGTAGGAGAACTGGCAATCATTTGCTCTTGTTCTCAGGCGAATGTGTCCCGCCATCTTTCAAACTTAGCAAATCATGGAATTATTACAAGAGAAAGCCGTAAAACTTCTGTGTACTACAAGATCGCAGATCCTTCCATCTACGCGCTATGTGATCTGGTGTGCCATAACGTCGCTTCCCAGTTGACAGAGCAAGCTGCGGCGCTGTCAGGTAAGTCAAATTGACCTAAGCTGTTTTAAATAGATCAATGTATAGCAAAAACTATTTAATTGTTCATTCGCGATAGTTGAAATAGTTCTATAGTGTTTCTGATTTTTCTAAAAAACAAATAAGGAGTAAATCATGTTGAAAATAAACGTAGGATCCGCAGACCGGGTAGTCAGAATTCTTATTGGCGCACTTTTATTAGGTGCGCACTTTGCCGGGTATATCGGTGCATGGGGATGGCTGGGCGTTGTTCCGCTGCTGACAGGCATTTTCCGTGTTTGCCCAGCGTACTTGCCATTTGGCATCAGTACCTGCAAAACAAAGTAATTGCGTTGATGATGTGATATCAGGCCATTACAAGATTTCGATAGACCATCACTACCCTTGCGGCAGTTGTAGTGATACGAAGATTCGTCATGTATGGCCTGCTTTTATCCAGAATAATGCATCCAGACTTGATGAAATAAGCCTGGCATGTTGACACCACTAATCATTCTTAAAAGAAAAAGTATATGAAAACAGCACATGACCTCGTTGCCGCAGCAAAATCTCAGATACAGGAAATATCCATCGCCGATGCTGAACATGCAATAAAAGAAGCTGATATTCTGCTCGATGTCCGCGAGCCGGATGAATACGCAGCCGGTCATTTGCAAGGTGCAGTTAATATTCCGCGCGGCTTACTTGAGTTTAAACTGAGCGGCAGCCCTGAGCTGTCGGCACGCAATCTGAATATTGTTGTCTATTGCAAAACCAGCGGACGCGCGGCTTTAGCAGCAAGCACTTTACATGAGATGGGCTACTTACAAGTAAAATCGATTGCCGGTGGGTTTGATGCCTGGATACAGTCAGGCAAAAGCATTGTTTCCCCTGCACTGCCAACATTTGAGTAACGATTTTCCGCCGAAGAAAATATATGAACGAAGCGATCATAGATTCCTTTTTTGATGCAGCGACGAGTACGGTCACGCATATCATCACAGATCCACTGACAAAAAAAGCAGCAATCGTCGACAGTGTTTTAGATTTTGATGCTAAATCAGGACGAACTTCTACCCTTAACGCAGATAAATTGATTCAGTATGCGAAAGCAGCGGGGTTGACTGTTGACTGGCTGCTTGAAACACATGCGCATGCGGACCACTTATCGGCAGCACCCTATCTGAAAAAGAAACTCGGTGGGAAAATCGCCATCGGCGCTCACATTTGCGATGTTCAGCGTGTTTTCAAAAAGATATTCAATGCTGAGGACATCAGTGCGCAAGGAAAGGAATTCGATCATCTGTTTCACGACGGCGAGGAATTTCAGATCGGAGAATTAACCGTGCGCGTCATACACACGCCGGGGCACACCCCAGCTTGTGTGACGTACCTGACTGGGAAAGATGCTTTTATCGGCGACACATTATTTATGCCAGACTATGGCACTGCCCGTTGCGATTTTCCCGGTGGAAATGCGGCAATACTTTATCAGTCAATACAAAAGATTTTTCAACTTCCGGACGATACCCGTCTGCATCTTTGCCACGACTATCCACCGGAAAACCGCTCTCCAATGTGGGTAACGACCGTAGAGGCAGAGCGTAAAAACAATATTCATGTTCACGATGGCGTTTCACAGCTCACGTTTATCACTATGCGTGAAGCACGTGATAAAACCTTGGATATGCCCAACCTGATTTTGCCTTCAGTGCAGGTAAATATACGTGCCGGAAAATTTCCGCCCGTTGAAAGTAACGACGTCAGCTATCTGAAGTTACCAATCAACGCGTTGTAAAACGCAACAACATCAACTATGGACTTGAGTTTTATCACCATCATTCTGGGCACCGTCGTCGGTTTTGTTTTGGCGCTGACCGGTGCCGGTGGTGGCATGCTCTCTATTCCACTGCTTGTTTACGGCCTCCATTTATCAGTACAACAAGCAGCACCTGTCGGTTTAATGGCCGTTGGCTTTGCGGCTGCTCTCGGCAGCATCACTGGTTTGCGCAAGGGCATAGTCCGCTACCGTGCTGCAGTGTTAATGGGTATTTCCGGCATGCTGGCGGCCCCAGTCGGCGTTTTTTCAGCACAGCGAATACCTAATCAACCGCTGTTGATTCTCTTTGCATGTATTTTATTGCTGATTTCTTTCCGATCATTCCGCAGTAAACAACTCTCACGCAATGAACAAGATGTCGCATGCAGTTTAAACGCGGACAATCAACGTTTTCACTGGACCATGCGTTGCGCAAGAGCGATCGCGGGAACCGGTTTTATTTCTGGATATTTGAGTGGCTTAGTCGGGGTCGGTGGTGGATTTATCATCATTCCGTCACTGATACGGCACTCTCATCTCGATATACGCAGTATTCAGGCAACCTCATTGGCAGTGATCACACTGGTCTCCATCAGCGGCGTATCTTCGGCCGCACTTCATGGCAGTCTGCCGTGGGCAGTTGCATTGCCATTTACGATCGGCAGCACATTTGGTTTATTGGGGGGACTGCAAATCGCCAAACGCCTCAATCAGGCAACAATACAACTGCTATTTGCATGGCTTGTACTATTCGTTGCAGTGAGTATGCTGCTCAAAGGCAGCGGACTGGTGCTCTGAAGAACTGACGATCTGTGATTGGAGATCTTCGTTTATCATCGTCTATATACTCTACTGATGAAGTAGCAGCACGATCATCAAATATATTACGAATTCCGAAGCGAGCTTTCACAAATGAAGATTGCTTCCACCGGCAATCAAACGGAAGCTTATACAAGTGAAAGAATTACCAAAGCGAATGGAAAATATGCGGGAGTTGTGGCCTGCCCAGCAGGAATCGAACCTGCGACCCCGAGCTTAGAAGGCTCGTGCTCTATCCAACTGAGCTATGGACAGCCTTACTTATGTCTTCATCAGAAGAGATAAAAACTGAAGGCTGAATACTACATGGTATCAGCCACAGTTTCAAGAATGCCTGCACAACTAAAAACAAAATTCATTCAGATTTTATCGACACAAGCAGCTAAGCGGCGTGCGCAAGTCGTGGCCAATTCATTGTCGTCAGCCTCCACCATGACACGTATAACTGGCTCAGTACCGGAAGCTCGAATCAATACACGCCCGCGCCCTGCCAACTCTGCTTCTACTTTTATTTTTTCCTGAACCAATGCTGAATTTTTTTGCCAGTCGAATCCGGGACTGACACGCACATTCAACAATACCTGTGGAAATAATTTGAGTTTATCAAAACATTGGTCCAGATTTTTTCCGGTGCGACGCAATGCTGATAACACCTGCAATGCAGACACAATACCGTCGCCTGTTGAATGTTTATCCAGGCACAATAAATGTCCGGACCCTTCACCACCAAGTATCCAGCCGCGTTCGCGCATTTGCTCAAGCACATAGCGATCTCCGACCTTTGCTCTGGTGAAACCGACCCCCAGCTCTTTGAAGGCAATCTCCACCGCCATGTTAGTCATTAATGTGCCGACAGCACCAGCGACAGAGCCAACTGCCAGCCTGTCCAATACCATTAAATACAATAACTGATCACCATCGTAAATTACTCCATGTCTATCCACCATGACCAGGCGATCCGCGTCACCATCCAGAGCAATCCCCAGATCAGCATGATTTGCTCTGACAGCAATAGCCAGCGCCTCAGGCGCGGTCGCGCCCACTTTATCATTGATATTCAAACCATTCGGCGCATTACCAATAGCGAGAACTTCCGCCCCTAATTCGTGGAATACATGGGGTGCAATATCATACGCAGCGCCATGGGCGCAATCTACAACGATCTTCAATCCGCGCAAATCAAGTTCTGATGGAAACGTACTTTTACAAAACTCAATATAACGGCCATTCGCATCGCGTAAGCGTCGTGCCTTACCAAGATATTCAGAACTGACACTTTGCATTGGCTTCTCAAGCTCGGCTTCAATCGCAAATTCAACATCGTCGGGCAACTTGTTTCCCTCGGCAGAGAAAAACTTAATTCCATTATCGTCAAAAGGATTGTGTGACGCCGAGATAACCACCCCTGCCGACAAACGCAAAGCCCTTGTCAGATAAGCGATCGCTGGTGTAGGCATAGGACCAGAAAGCATGACATCCACACCTGCAGCAGCAAATCCAGCTTCGAGAGACGCCTCCAGCATATATCCCGAAATACGCGTATCTTTGCCGATCAAAACCGTCGGTCGTGACTCAGAACCACTTTGAGCAAGTACTTTACCCGCAGCGTATCCAAGACGCATAACAAAATCAGGTGTAATCGGTGCGACACCGACTTTGCCACGAATGCCATCCGTACCAAAAAATTTTCTAGTCATTTTATTTATTTTATTTGCGGGAGTTACTTAAAAATATCCAGGCAGAATATCTGACATGCTTTTTATTTAATTACCTAATACCTGCCACACATTAAAAGCATCAACTGTTTCCTGAACGTCATGAACACGGATAATTTTTGCACCACGATCTGCGGCAGCGATTGCAGCGGCAAGACTACCAGCCAGGCGGCGCTCAACTGGTCTTCCGGTAATTTCTCCGATCACCGTTTTACGTGAGATGCCAACCAACATAGGTAAACCCAGCTTGGTCTGTATTTCGTCAATACTCCGGAACAATGTACTGTTATGTTCCAGCGTTTTACCAAAACCAAAACCCGGATCAATACAAATATTTTCTGGCTTTATTCCAGCACTCAATAATGCATCGACGCGATGCCGTAAAAAACCTTCTACGTCCGTGACTACATCATGATAATCAGGGCGACTTTGCATATTGGCCGGCAAATTCTGCATGTGCATCACGCATAAGCCTGCATCCGTACCTGCAACTACGTTAATAGCATCGTGTGAATTAAAGCCCTTGATGTCATTGATCATGTCTGCACCGGCAAGCAATGCTTCACGCATCACTTCAGGTTTATACGTATCGATAGATAAGGGCTTACCACAATCGCGTAATGCAAAAATGGCGGGCATTACTCTGCTTAACTCTTCATCCAAAGACAGAGGAGCCGAACCCGGACGGGTTGATTCGCCTCCGATATCAATGATATCAACGCCATCATTGATCATCTGTTCCGCACGAGAAAGCGCACCGTCTAAAGATAAATAGCGTCCACCATCAGAAAACGAGTCGGGAGTGATATTTAATATTCCCATCACCAACGGCTTTACTTTATTACCCTGAAGCGGAAAACGATAACGTCCGCACTGAAAAAATTTGTTCATAAAAATAAAGGCGAGGATTTCTCCTCACCTTTTTAATTGGATAGCCTTAAAACTCAATAGGTCAGGCAGGTGCCGCCGCGTTAGGAGAAACACCTCCTGATGTATTATCCGAAGACGAACGACCAGCAGACTGACCGATCTTAGGTGGGCGCGGCTCAAGACCATTCATGATGTCATTCACCTGATCAGCATCAATCGTTTCCCAGTCCAGCAAAGCTTTGGTCATCATTTCGACCTTTTCTCTGTTTTCCTCTAACAATTTACGCGCCAGAGCATATTGTGTATCAAGAATAGAACGAATTTCAGCATCTACTTTTTGCTGGGTAGCTTCGGAAATAGTTTTAGAAGAGCCTCCGAAATAACCTTCTTGCTGACTGTCTTCATATACCATCACACCCATGCTGTCAGACATACCAAAACGTGTCACCATGGAACGAGCCAGCTTAGTCGCACGTGAAAAATCGTTGGAAGCCCCAGTCGACATCTGGCCGACAAAAATCTCCTCAGCAATACGACCACCGAACAAAATAGAGATTTCTTCCAGCATCTTATCTTTATAGCCGCTGATCTGATCATGTTCTGGTAACTGCCAGGTCAAACCCAATGCAAACCCGCGCGGCATAATCGTTACTTTATGGACAGGATCGGCTTTCGGCATGAGCTTAGCAACAACTGCATGTCCAGATTCATGATAGGCGGTGTTCCGACGTTCATCTTCACGCATCACCATAGACTTACGCTCTGGCCCCATGAAAATCTTATCTTTAGCGTCTTCAAAGTCGATCATTTCAACCAGACGCTTGTTCCGGCGCGCAGCAAACAACGCCGCTTCATTGACCAGATTTGCAAGATCAGCGCCGGACATACCTGGGGTACCACGTGCAAGGATATCTGCCTTTACATCACTACTGATAGGCACCTTACGCATGTGAACATTCAAAATTTGTTCGCGACCACGAATATCCGGCAAGCCAACAGAAACCTGACGATCAAAGCGACCCGGACGCAATAAAGCCTTGTCGAGTACGTCAGCGCGGTTGGTTGCAGCAATCACAATCACACCGGAATTTGCCTCAAAACCGTCCATCTCAACGAGCATCTGGTTCAGGGTTTGTTCACGCTCATCATTACCACCGCCCATGCCAGCACCGCGATGACGACCAACAGCATCAATTTCATCAATAAAGATAATGCAAGGCGCATGTTTCTTCGCATTTTCAAACATATCGCGAACACGTGACGCACCTACACCGACAAACATTTCGACGAAATCAGAACCAGAAATGGTAAAGAATGGCACCTTAGCTTCGCCAGCAATCGCGCGAGCTAATAAGGTCTTACCAGTACCTGGAGGTCCCACCATCAGAATGCCACGCGGAATACGTCCACCTAACTTCTGAAATTTTGTGGGATCGCGCAGGAAATCAACAACTTCAGTGACTTCTTCTTTAGCCTCATCACAGCCAGCAACATCACTGAACGTCACATTGTTATTTGTGTCGTCAAGCATACGTGCTTTTGACTTACCAAAGGAAAATGCCCCCCCCTTGCCGCCGCCCTGCATCTGACGCATGAAAAAAATCCATACACCAATCAATAAAAGCATAGGGAACCAGGAGATGAACACTTGCGAGAGGAAAGATTGCTCCTCTGGCGGTTTGTTATCAAATTTAATGCCATTATTGACCAGATCACCAACCAAACCGCGATCAAAAATCGTTAATTGGGATTTGATTTTCTTTCCATCTGTAGTGACAGCGGTGACTGTGCGATTAGCATCGTCAATTGTCGCCTCTTTAATATGCTTTGCTTTGACCTCTTCCAAAAACTCGGAATAAGGCACAGAAGCCATACCAGCACCGATACTTTTCCCCTCAAACTGCTTGAAAAGTGTGAAAAGCACTAAGGCGACTACTACCCATATAGCTGCTTTTGAAAACATATTATTCACGAGAACTCCTTGGACGCAACATACGCCATTTGACACTGTAATCAGTCATTCTACCCCCAATAGGTAGAGCTTGCTAGCCAGCATATGCTGGCGATATTGAGGATTATCAAGAGGAAAATACTCAATCAGGATGCTTTAAGCCTTTTCCCAACAAAAATATTTCGGAAGATTTATCTTTACTTGCCTTCGGTTTTTTATTCATGACAACCTTAAACTCGTCCTTGAATATATTCACAATATTATTGTAACTGGGTCCATGAAAACATTTGACCAGCAAAGAACCGCCGGGCTTCAGATGCGCCTTAGCGAAAGCGACCGCTAATTCGATGATGTACTCAACCCTGGCGGCATCCACAGTTGAATTACCAGATAAATTTGGCGCCATATCCGATAAAACCAAATCAACTTTCCTGCCAACCAACCTGCTCTCCAACTGATCCAGCACGTCATCCTCCCGGAAGTCGCCTTGTATGAACTGGACATCAGCGATAGGCTCCATCGGCAGCAGATCAAGCGCGAAGATTTCCCCATTAATGCCGCCACCATCTTTTCCGGCGAGTTTATTTCTCACATATTGCGACCAACTTCCCGGAGTCGCACCTAAGTCGACGACAACCTGGCCAGGACGAATCAGTTTTTCAGCCTCATCTATTTCTTTTAGCTTATAAACGGCACGCGCGCGATAGCCCTCTTTTTGTGCAAGTTTCACATAAGGATCATTAATATGATCGTGAACCCAATTTTGATTGAATTTATTCTTAGCCATTCGCGTAAAATACTGCTTTTAAAAGAAACTGTGTTTAGCCTGGCTGAGCCAGGCGATGTATTTATCGTGCACCAAAAATAAAATGCACAAGGAAAATTTATGTTAAAACTTACACCCGCCGAAAGAAGCGAACTCCGATCCGAAGCTCACGGACTAAAACCTATCGTCTTGATCGGCGACGCCGGACTGTCACCAGCAGTTCTGAAAGAAATTGATGCAGGACTGAATGCACATGGCTTAATCAAAGTACGCGTTTTCGGTGATGACCGCGAAGCACGTAGCGCAATGTACGATACGATTTGCACAGAACTGAATGCTGCACCTATCCAACACATAGGCAAGTTGCTGGTTATTTACCGCCCTAAATTAGAAGGCGTAAAAGAGACCAAGCTGGTTAAAAAGGGCAGAGGCTTACGTGAAGTAACTATCGTCAAACCTAGCCCAAGCGGCACAAAAAAACCAACGGTTTCAAAAGTAATGGTAAAGGGTAATGAGCGCGTCACCCAAGGTGGCAATGTTAAACGTGCAAAACCTCGTCAAGCCAGCGCGAAAAAATCAGCCTTAGGTAAATGATGGCACAGGGTGGATTATCTACCCTGCAGAGATAACCCGGTCATGCATGAGACCGGGTAAGACCATCAGATATAATTGACTTCTAAAATTTCGTACTCACGTACACCCGCTGGCGCCTGTACGCCAACGACATCACCAGAATACTTACCAATCAAAGCACGGGCTATCGGTGATGTAATTGATACTTTACTTAATTTAATATCGGCCTCATCTTCTCCGACGATCTGATAACTGACCTTCTGTTCTGTTTCAAGATCTTCCAGATGTACGGTCGCACCAAAGACGACGCGCCCCTCTGCATCCAAAGTAGACGGGTCAATAATTTGCGCTGATCCCAGCTTACCTTCCAACTCAGCAATCCTACCTTCAATAAAAGCCTGACGTTCTTTGGCAGCATCGTACTCGGCATTTTCAGACAAGTCCCCTTGCGCCCGCGCTTCCGCAATTGCGTTAATCACATCTGGGCGCTCTTTTGTCTTCAGGTTGTGTAACTCTTGCTTCAACAACTCTGCACCGAACTTGGTAATAGGTACTGTACTCATATCGTTCACACTTTTAAAAGTAAAAATACAGAGGCCACATCCGACATCACGTAAGCGATATCTTTTGTGACCTCTGTATCGAAGATGCAGTATTAGAACACAGAGCCCCAACACTGTAATTTTTATCAGTTTAAGGTCTTATGCAAACCTTGTAAATCATAAACATGCAATTCATTCAAATGATGCATCCCTTCGACTGCAGCTTCAGCGCCCGCAATCGTTGTGAACGTCGTCGCACGCGCAATCAGTGCTGAGGTACGAATCGCACGTGAATCAGTAATCGCATTCCGTTTTTCTTCAACTGTGTTAATGACCATCGCAATTTCATTGTTTTTGATCATATCAACAACGTGCGGCCGCCCTTCAACCACTTTATTGACGATGGAAACTGCAACACCCTCAGCAGCAATCGCAGCAGCAGTACCACGAGTGGCGACAACAGAGAAACCAAGCTCAACCAGGTCTTTTGCTACTTTTACTGCACGCGGCTTATCGCTATTTTTCACGCTGAGGAAAACCTTGCCTGAGGTAGGCAACTTAACACCGGCACCCAACTGGGATTTTACAAAAGCTTCACCAAATGTTTTACCAACACCCATGACTTCACCAGTCGACTTCATCTCTGGGCCAAGAATAGTATCAACACCCGGGAATTTCACGAATGGGAATACGGCCTCTTTAACACTGAAGTATGGCGGCACAACTTCAGCGCCGATGCCCTGCGAATCCAGAGACTGACCGACCATGCAACGCGCAGCGATTTTCGCCAGTTGCAAGCCTGTTGATTTAGATACGTAAGGCACAGTGCGGGAAGCACGTGGATTCACCTCAAGAACGAAAACAACATCCTTACCGTCTTGTTTTTGGATCGCAAACTGCACATTCATCAAACCAACGACATTCAAGCCCTTAGCCATCAGCGCAGTCTGACGCTTGAGTTCAGCAATGGTTTCTTGCGACAGAGAATATGGTGGCAATGAACATGCCGAGTCGCCGGAATGTACACCAGCCTGCTCGATATGTTCCATCACACCGCCAATGAATGTACGCTGACCATCAGATAAGCAATCGACGTCGACTTCGATCGCATCATTCAGGAAGCGATCCAGCAATACCGGAGAGTCGTGCGATACTTTTACGGCTTCACGCATGTAACGCTCAAGATCACGTTGTTCATGCACGATTTCCATCGCACGACCACCCAACACATACGATGGACGCACAACCAATGGGTAACCAATTTCCTGTGCCAGCGCCAGCGCATCAGCCTCAGTACGCGCAGTACGATTAGGCGGCTGACGCAAACCCAATTCCTGCAGCATTTTCTGGAAACGTTCGCGATCTTCAGCAGCGTCAATCATGTCAGGCGAGGTGCCGACGATAGGAACGCCATTCGCTTCCAAATCCAGTGCCAGCTTCAAAGGTGTCTGACCACCGTATTGCACGATCACGCCAACTGGCTTTTCTTTGTCGACGATTTCCAGTACGTCTTCCAGCGTCAACGGCTCAAAATACAGACGGTCAGACGTATCGTAGTCTGTCGAAACTGTTTCAGGATTGCAGTTGACCATGATGGTTTCATAGCCATCTTCGCGCATCGCAAATGCAGCGTGGACGCAGCAATAATCGAATTCGATACCCTGACCGATACGGTTAGGGCCACCGCCCAGCACCATGATTTTCTTCTTATCAGTCGGATTGGATTCGCACTCTTCTTCATAAGTCGAATACATGTAGGCGGTATTCGTGGCGAACTCACCGGCGCAAGTATCAACGCGCTTATACACTGGACGCACACCCAGAGCACGGCGTTTTTCACGAATCGCAGTATCGGTTGTTTTCAGCAGTTTTGCCAGGCGACGGTCAGAGAAACCTTTTTGCTTCAGTTGCAGCATCAGGGCTTTATCAACGCTGTCGAGTGACTGTTCGTCCAGCCATAATTCGATGTCGACGATATCCTTAATCTGCACCAGGAACCATGGGTCGATATGCGTCAGCTGATGCACCTCTTCCATAGTAAAACCCTGGGCAAAAGCATCACCAACATACCAGATACGGTCTGGACCTGGCTCACCAAGTTCTTTTTCAAGAGTCTCACGATCCTGGGTTTTTTCATTCATGCCATCGACGCCGACCTCCAAGCCGCGCAACGCTTTCTGAAACGATTCCTGGAAGGTGCGACCGATCGCCATCACTTCACCGACAGATTTCATCTGTGTCGTCAGGCGATTATCTGCCTGCGGGAATTTTTCAAATGCGAAACGTGGGATTTTGGTGACGACGTAATCAATCGAAGGCTCGAAAGAAGCTGGCGTAGCACCACCAGTAATTTCATTGCGCAATTCATCGAGCGTAAAACCAACTGCCAGCTTGGCAGCGATTTTCGCGATAGGGAAACCAGTTGCCTTGGATGCCAATGCAGATGAACGGGACACACGCGGATTCATCTCAATGACGATCATGCGACCATCAGCCGGATTAACCGAGAACTGCACGTTAGAACCACCAGTATCGACACCGATTTCACGCAACACCGCTAATGAGGCATTACGCATGATCTGGTATTCTTTATCGGTCAAAGTCTGTGCTGGCGCCACAGTAATGGAGTCGCCGGTATGCACACCCATAGGGTCCAGATTTTCGATGGAGCAGACGATGATGCAGTTGTCGGCCTTGTCGCGCACGACTTCCATCTCATACTCTTTCCAGCCTATCAGCGATTCCTCGATCAGCAATTCATTGGTAGGCGACGCCTCCAGACCGCGTTTGCAGATGGTCTCGAATTCTTCCGGATTGTAGGCGATGCCACCACCCGTACCACCCATAGTGAACGAAGGACGGATAATGACCGGAAAGCCGACATCCTTTTGTACTGTCCAGGCCTCATCCATCGAGTGTGCGACGCCGGAACGGGCAGAACCAAGACCAATTTTGGTCATCGCATTTTTGAATTTCAGTCGATCTTCCGCTTTATCGATCGCCTCAGGAGTTGCGCCGATCAGTTCGACTTTATACTTGTCGAGCACGCCGTTACGCCATAAGTCCAGCGCGCAATTCAGTGCGGTCTGACCACCCATGGTCGGCAGGATCGCATCCGGTTTTTCCTTAGCGATGATGCGCTCAACCACTTGCCAGGTAATAGGTTCGATGTAAGTCACATCGGCCATTTCCGGATCAGTCATGATGGTGGCTGGATTACTGTTAACCAGAATGACTTTATAACCCTCTTCGCGCAAAGCCTTGCAAGCCTGTGCACCGGAATAATCGAATTCGCAAGCCTGACCGATGATGATAGGGCCAGCGCCGATAATCAAAATACTTTTTATGTCGTTACGTTTTGGCATTTTTATTATTCTCCTGTCTTTGCCGTGGTCATCAATGTGATAAAGCGATCAAACAGGTACGCAATATCATGCGGTCCCGGAGACGCTTCAGGATGCCCCTGGAAGCAGAAAGCTGGTTTATCAGTACGCGCAAAGCCTTGCAGGGAGCCATCAAACAAAGACACGTGCGTAACACGGCAATTTGCTGGCAAAGAGGCGGCATCAACGGCAAAACCATGATTCTGTGACGTAATCAATACCTGTTTGGTATCCAGATCCTGCACCGGGTGGTTGGCACCATGATGGCCGAATTTCATTTTCAGTGTTTTTGCACCGGAGGCGAGCGCCATGATTTGATGACCCAGGCAAATACCAAAGGTCGGAATGCCCTTCTCGATCAACTCTTTGGCAGCAGCAATTGCATAATCGCAAGGCTCAGGGTCGCCAGGACCATTCGACAAAAACACGCCGTCAGGATTCAGCGCCAGCACGTCGGCAGCGCTGGATTGCGCGGGCAATACGGTAACCTTGCAACCGCGCTCGGCCAGCATACGCAGAATATTGCGCTTGACGCCAAAGTCTAAAGCAACCACATGAAACTTCGGATCTTTCAACTGGCCATAACCCTGACCCAGCACCCACTCTGCTTCAGTCCAATCATAAGCCTGCTTGGCAGAAACAACTTTCGCCAGATCCATGCCAGACAGACCTGGGAACGATTTCGCCAGCGCGATCGCTTTTTCAGCATCTGCTCCAACCAGAATCGCACCGCCCTGCGCACCTTTTTCACGCAAGATACGTGTCAGCTTGCGGGTATCAATACCGGCAATAGCAACGATTTTTTGAGACTGGAGATAAGCAGAGAGGGATTGTTCGGAACGGAAATTGGAAACCAATTGCGGTAAATCTTTAATAATCAGACCAGCGGCGTGGATTTTGTCTGATTCAACGTCTTCAGAATTAACACCGGTGTTACCAATATGCGGATACGTCAGGGTGACAATTTGAGAGCTGTAACTGGGATCGGTAAGAATTTCCTGATAGCCAGTCATGGAAGTGTTGAAAACAACTTCACCAAGAGTATGACCGGCAGCGCCAATAGAATATCCAGTGAAAATAGTTCCATCGGCAAGAGCAAGTATGGCGGTGTCCTGACCGGAACGAAGAAGGGACTGCGGAATGGGCAGCAAGGGCAACTCCTGTATTGTTACCGCCGCTGCGACGCCCCAAGTTGCGTTATCTCAGGCCGAACGATAAACGAGCGGCCTGTCAATAAGAATGGAGCGATGAGAATTTGGGTAGGCGCTACGGCGAGATTTCGAATTAGTTAAACCCTCGAATTATAGCTCAAAACCACCTCTCAGGCAAATCATAAACCCTTGCAAACCCCTGAATTCCCGTGTTTCAACTTACCCACTAAGCATCCATGAATAAAAACACGGGAAGATAAACACTTACAAACCTAAGGCGGCAATCCCTGCTTTGGCAATTTGCGCATCTTCTTGAGACTTCACGCCGGAAACACCAACAGCACCAACGCAATGGCCATCAACAAAAATAGGAACACCACCTTCAAGCATCCCCTCAATCAGCGGTGCGCTGAGGAACGAATAGCGTCCGTTATTGATCAGGTCTTCATAAATCTTAGACTCACGCTTACCTAATGCCGCCGTCGCTGCCTTGGCTGGAGCAATGTGCGCAGAAACCGGCGCCACGCCATCCAGTCGCTGCAGCCACATCAGATGCCCGCCATCGTCAACAATCGCGATCACCACCGCCCAGTTATTTGCTTTGGCTTCTGCCTCGGCTGCTGCCGCGATTTTTTTGACATCATCCAGCGTCAGAATAGGTTTGGTTTGCATAGTCAGCTCCGTATTTAGTAGAGCGGGGATTGTACGCGATGCCTAATTTCATTGGAGTAAAAAGTGTTTTTCAATTTTCACTTCTAAAAGGGGCAATCCATGAAATGACGCCCCAAAGGTTTACATTATTGAAGACTTCGCTTAAAGTTGACCAGTTTTCTTCAATAAGTGCCAAGATGCTAATAAACGTTTCCAGACTAAAAAGAAATGCCACATTAGTGCTCGTCGCAGCAGCATTGCAACTATCCGTCTGCCATCAGGCTCAGGCAAGCGACAATCCCTTCCCTGAATCCTCCACTGCGTTCAGCAAACTGCAAGAAATCAAACAACGTGCCTCTGATCTGACCATGAAAGCGATGGACTTCATGGGCATACGCTACAAACGTGGTGGCAGCACGCCGGAAAACGGTCTCGATTGCAGCGGCTTTGTACGCCTGGTATTCAAAGATGCCTTAGGTGCCAACCTGCCCCGTACCGCCGCAGAAATCAGTCGCGTTGGCGAAAATATCGATCAGAAAGATCTTCAGCCTGGTGATCTGGTGTTTTACAACACGCTGCGCCGCGGCTTTTCCCACGTCGGCATCTACCTCGGGGACAATAAATTTATACACTCCCCTTCCGCTGGTGGTCAGGTGCGGATTGAAAGCATGGATATTGCCTACTGGAAAAATCGTTTCAACGGCGCCCGCCGCATTAACGACAACGACACCAAGCAATAGTTAGCATTTCAACCCCCTGCATATACTTCCCCTGATTTTTAAATAAAAAAGCCTGGCGCCAGCGTCGACACCAGGCTTTGTAAAATACTCCCCGGGAGTATATTTACCAGTCAATACCTTTTCAATCAGCGCTCCTGCATCGCCTTTAATTTTTGCTTCAATTCAGGCATCACTGCCATCGCAGCCCGCTCACCCGCCAATATCGCCAGATTACGACCAGCAAAATCACTGCCCTTCATGCTTGGCAGTTCAGGGCGAATCACGACATCCGCCTGTTTCAGCTCGAACTGATTAATGCTCTGTCCCATGATCGTCACTGTTTGCAACAAGATATCGATTGTACTGTTGCCGTTTTGCGCTTCGGGTTGTTGAGAGATATTGACGGCAATCACCAGATCGGCCCCCATATCTCTGGCAAAACGTACCGGCACTGGAGCCACTAAACCCCCATCAACATACTGCCGATCATTGATCCGTACTGGTTGAAACACCGCGGGCACCGCAGACGATGCGCGCACCGCCGTGCCAGTATTACCGCGCTGAAATAAAACGGCTTGCCCGCTGGACAAATCGGTCGCCACCGCACCAAACGGCTTTTTAAGTTTTTCAATCGGTGTCTGATGTACCATGCGATTCACATACGCTTGTAAGGCGTCGCCTTTGAGGACACCGCTGGATTTGGCAAACAAGGGTAAAGACCAGTCAGAAATCGTTGCCTCGTCCATTTCCAGTGCCATCTTCTGCAGCGCAAAACCATTATTACCGGCAGCGTACATCGCCCCGACAACGCTGCCAGCGCTGGTACCAACCACGATGTCAGCCTGTATCCCCTGCGATTCCAGCGCTTTAATAACGCCAATATGGGCAAACCCACGCGCCGCGCCACCACCCAGCGCCAGACCTATCCTGACCGGCCGGTTTGCCTTAGCAACAGGAATCGCCGTCACTGGCGTCGGCACCACCGATGGCTGCGTACTCATACAAGCACTCATCAGACTCAATGCGGACACCGAGGCAAAGAGCGCTGTATATTTTTTGAACTGTGAAAATCGTAACTGAAATGCGAAAACAGAAAACACGAAGAAGGTTGGCATGTGATTGGTCAGAAACTGAATAAGGAATTACTTCAAGACAACACCATTAAAGCAAAACGCTTTAACAACATCTTGTTTGCAGAACCGAATTATATTTCCAAACACCTGCTCACGTCTGGACAGCGAGAAAACAGACCGGTTCAGAACACGTTTTTACTTAATTTTCAGAAGCAACTGTGCATTAATAAAAAGAAAATATTGTACTGTCATATCATTGACATATTCACCACTGATAATCCTCAGGTCTTTTGGGAATGAAGACAAAGAATAAAAATTTATATTTTTTAATGAAATTAGCAATCGATTGCGCAATCGCTGGCAACCGTT
Source organism: Cognatundibacterium aquatile (assembly GCF_014699135.1). Taxonomy (GTDB): domain Bacteria; phylum Pseudomonadota; class Gammaproteobacteria; order Burkholderiales; family Burkholderiaceae_D; genus Undibacterium; species Undibacterium aquatile. Next base: position 201,946 of record NZ_JACOFT010000002.1, on the reverse strand, counting down.
TCTGAACCTAAAATTGAGAAAGACAACATGAAAACAATCCATTGGCTACCGCCGCTTACAGCATTAGCCTTAACAGCCTGCGGCACCAGCTCAAATACTGTCAGCGTGATTCCTGAGGGAACTGTTTTAAAAGTCGCGTTACTTGAAACGACCGATTTACATCAAAACATTCTGAGTTATGACTACTACGGCTTAAAAGCGGATACCAGCCTCGGTCTTGAGCGCACTGCCGCACTGATCAATTCGGCACGCGCAGAAAATCCAAATACCGTATTGCTGGACGATGGTGACGTGATTCAGGGTACATTGCTCGGTGATTATCAAGCTGTGGCCTCACCAGTTCCTTGCAGTGGCACGATGGCCATCCATAAAGTGATGAACGCGCTGAAATATGATGGTGCCGGTGTCGGTAATCACGAATTCAACTATGGTCTGAATTTCCTCAGCCAGATCACCAACACAGATTTTGGTCTGAGTGACGTTACAAAACCAGTCAACTGCGGCGCACCTAACTTCCCTGTCGTTCTTGCTAACGTCGTCGGCGTCAGCAGCCAGAAACCGATCTTCAATCCTTACTCCATCATTCCTAAAAAATTCAATGCAACGACACCAGACGGCTCACCGCTGAGTGTTACGCTGAATGTCGGCATCATGGGCTTTGTTCCACCGCAGATCATGGACTGGGATCAAAAATACCTGGCGGGTAAAGTCATGGTAAATGGTGCGGTCGAAACAGCGAACAAATACATTCCTGAAATGCGCACAAAAGGTGCTGATCTGGTCGTCGCTTTATCTCACGGCGGTCTGGATGCTTCAGCCTATAGCCCAAAAATGGAAAATGCCAGCCTGCATCTGACCAACACCGGCATTGATGCTCTGATGGTAGGCCACTCTCATCTGATCTTCCCAAAAGCCAAAGAAACCAACGGCCCGGCGATCGATGCGTCCTTAGCTGCGCTACCAGCAAGCCAGGTGGATACCGTCAAAGGTCTGGTTAATGGCGTTCCTACCGTGATGGCACAAAGCTGGGGACGTCGTCTCGGCATCATCCAGATGGTATTGAAATACCAGGGTGGTAAATGGGTAGTACAAAAAGATCAGACAAACGTCGAAGCGCGCGGCTTTAAATACAAAGATGGCACAACAATTGTTGATGCCGATGCATCTGTTGCTCCGCTGGTCGATACTGAGCATAAAGCAGCTCTGTCTTACGCAACTCAGCCTCTGGGAACGACAACCGACTTTGAAATGTCTGCTTACTTTGCTTTGGTCGGCGATGTCAGCGCGATTCAAATCGTGAATCAGGCACAGATCGATTACGTCAAAAATTTCATTACCAACTCAACTGACGCAACCATCGCCAGCTACAAAACGATCCCTGTCATCTCCTGCAGCGCGCCGTTTAAGGCTGGCCGCAATGGTGCGACAGACTTTACCGATGTCGCACCAACCGCGACATCGACGGCACCAGTCGGCTTACAAGTGCGTAATCCTGGCGACCTTTACCTGTACGGCAACAATAATATCCAGGCAGTCAAGATCAAAGGTTCAGATCTGAAAGCATGGCTGGAAACTGTCGCAAAACAGTTCGCGCAAATCAATCCTGCCCTGACCACAGAGCAAGATCTGGTGCCATCGTATGGAACCATCTATAACTACGATGTGTTCTACGCTGAAAACAATGCGCTGACTTATCAGATTGATGTAACGAAAGCCGTTGGCAGCCGCATCGTGAATCTGACATACGCAGGTAAGCCTATTGCTGACACTGATGATTTCATCGTAGCCACTAACGACTATCGTGCAGCAGGCGGTGGTAATGTCCCAGGTATCGACGGCAGCAAAACTATCATCAAATCACCTGACGCAAATCAGGCTGTGGTCAGCGATTACGTGAAAAAACAAGGCAAACTGACTCTGGCAAAAAATGGCTCGGGCAAAAGCTGGAGCTTCGTTAAAGCCACGACTGCTGGTCCCGTCATTCTGCGCTCAGCACCTGGCAAACTGGCCATCGCCGGCAATTCTGGCCTGAGCCTGGTGAAATCCGAAGGCGCACTCGATGCCAACGGTTTCGCCAAATATGCCATTGACCTGAGCAAATAATCGCAAGGCAATCCGCATTAAAAAGTTGTAAGTAGTCATTTCAGCGGTAAACCTGCTCCTGGCAACAGGGGCAGGTTTTTATAATATGAATACCATGAAAAACATCATCACCCGTGCTGCCCTCACCTGCACCACCAGCCTTTTCATTGCGTGCACACCTGGCGTCAACAACCATCCCGGCACCGCGGAAATTGAATCGACAGGCATGCACGCGATACAAGCGCAACACCCGGATTCCATTAAAACTCTCAGAGTATGGGCGAATCAGGGAATAGTCACAGCACAAAGAGAACTCGGCTTAGCCCTTGCAGTACAACAGGACAAACAGGCAGAAGCAGCGCAATGGATGGAAAAAGCAGCAAAAGCTGGCGATACCGAAGCGCAATTCGCGTTCGCTGAAGCGAACTACAAAGCCAAACTTGGACTTCCCCAAAACCTGGCGGTTGCATGGAAATGGTACGAAGCAGCAGCAACGAAAAACAATGCCAAGGCAAGTTTCATGCTGGCACGCATGGCAAAATACGGCGAAGGCACACCGCTTGATCTGCAAAAATCGGTGCACTGGTTAAAAGTCGCCAGCGATCAGGGCAATGCCCAGGCAATGTTCCTGCTGTCGAATGCCTACGCCGATGGCGACGGCATCGCCAAAGATCCCGTACAAGCCAGGACATGGCTGGAACACTCAGCGGAAGGCGATTTTCCTCCGGCGATACAAGCTCTTGCGATGGAACTGGAAGGGGATAAAAAGCACCACGATCCCGATAAACTCAGCGCCCGTCACTTACTGAAAGAAGCGTCCGATGAACGCATGTTGCGCTGGAATAAATTTCAGTAAAAGCGGCTAAATTTTCCGCAAAAAAAAAAGCCCGCATCTCGCAGGCTTTTTTTTACGCAGACACAAGGTCTAACGCGAAGAAACGAGTTTCAGGCCAAAACCGATCAGTGATAAACCTGCCAGTTTTTCCAATACACGGGTCACTGCCGGATTAGCACGCAGGCGCTCCGCCAGAAAATGTGTCAGCAGCACCGCAATCAAACCATAAATGAACGTCAGAATCGCGATGGTCGTTGCCATAAACCCAAACGTGATAAGTCCCTGATGGCGCACCGGATCCACAAATAAGGGAAAAAAAGCCATATAAAACACGATGGCTTTAGGATTGAGCAAGGTAATCGTCAGCGCCTGTTGCATGTAATGATGCGGCTTGATGTTTAACACCGGTGCAACACCCGGTTTGGCCAGCAACATCTTGCATCCCAGCCAGATCAAGTACGCCGCACCTAACCACTGCACGGCCTGAAAAGCAGCCGGATACGAATGCAGCACTGCAGCAACGCCAGCCACTGCCATCCAGAGCAAGACCTGATCGCCAAATATCACACCAAGCGTTGCCGCCAGACCGCCTTTGATACCACCTTTGCTGGTCGAGGTGATCAACGCCAGATTGCCAGGCCCGGGAATAATCAGTAACACAATAAATGCGATGACAAACGAGCCGTAATCAGTAACGCCGAGCATGATAAATCCTTAAATTAAGCAAATACACCAAATAATGGTCTTGCTTTACACATTAAAAGAAAACCTGACTTGCAATCAAGCATTTCTTTATTTCTTTGTTTGCAGGCAAACAAGCGATTCTGGTCATTGTTGACAGCGTTGATCAGAATGAATTACTCGTTGCGGACGAGCACTCCGCTTCGCACCGCCACCGGCCCGCTTTCATTCTGGCAAACGGACGCGATCGATTGTCATACCAGCCTGAAAAGTAAAGTGAACCAGATAGTTATTCATTTTATGAATGATTATTATCTAAATATTTGATTTTACGTATTTATTGCAGTGCAGTATAGTTACTCCTGTCTCCTCCAACACCGTCAAGGTTTGGATTTAAGCCCGCTAATGCGGGCTATTTTTTTATCCGCATCCCTCCGCAATCGCACATCAGAAATGAAGTTCCTGCATATTTCCTGCAAAATCACTTCACAACTACGTCGTCCCTGAAATAAATAGAAAACCAAGAGGTTGAGCCAAGTTGAAATTATTAAATTAATATTAATGATTCCAACCTCCATCATTTATCATGACTCCGGCTTCCAGCAAAAAAATATCCGTACCTTAGGTTTTTTACCCTCTGATTCCACTACTATTCCTACTTAACGTAAATTTACGACAACCTTTCAGTATCAAATTTTCATCGAATCCTGAGTTTTTTATCGAATCGACATCAACTGATTGCCCATGCCATCCACTGTCAATTCAAATTCGTTTAAACGCCACATCTGGTACACACTGTCGTTACTGGTCATCCTGGTCTGCACGTTCACTCTGTCCGTCATCGCAGAAAAAACAATCGATGCAGCGAACGAACAGCGACTGAACTCATTTCTTCTGGCAGATGAGTTGCGCCAGTCTTCTGATGACCTGACACGCATGGCGCAACTTTATGTTGTTTCCGGTGATCGCCGGCAGTCGCAGTACTATCAGGATATACTGGATATCCGCGATGGTAAAAAACCAAGACCAGTGAACTATGGAGGCATCTATTGGGATCTGGTGCTCGCGACAGGAACACCACCGACAGCGGAAAGCAAACAGACGAAGCCACTTCTGGAATTGATGCGAGAAGCAGGTTTTACCGAGCAAGAACTCAGTGTTTTGTCAAAAGCGAAGGTTTTTTCAGACCGTTTGACACAAACTGAACGAGAAGCAATGCAATTGCGCCAATCTGAGAATGGCAAAGAAAAAGCAAGTCAGATGTTGCACGATTTTGCTTACCTGAACGCTAAAGCAGCGATCATGAAGCCCATCGATGATTTTTATGGTTTGATGACAGCGCGAACCAATAACGCAGTCAGCAACGCAGAACATCGTGCATTGTTAATCAGGATTCTCTTTATTGGTCTGGCAGTGCTATCACTACTGATGCTCTACCGCACCTCACGCGCCCTCAGGATCATTATGGGTGGCTCGGTTAGCGAAGTCCACGCAGAGATTACACGTATCGGCAACGGCGACTTCAACAAACCATTGGCTGTGACTGAAAGCCTGCAAGGTTCCGTGCTCGCGCGCCTGGCAGAAATGCAAAGCAAATTAAAACAAATCACAGATCAGCACCAATCAGCACAGGCAGAATTACGTCAGAGCGAGGTGAATCTGAAAATCGCCCAGCAACTTGCGCAGATCGGTAACTGGGATATCAACCGGAGCACCGGCGAAGTGATCTGGTCCGACGAGGTGTACCGTATTTACGAAGTGACTCCCGACACTTTTACGCCTTCAGCTCATTCTTTCGTCGATGCGACGCACCCCGATGACCGGGTCTTGCTCAGTCGCAGTTACAACGACGCCATTGAAAACAAGACCGCGTATGAAATTACCCGTCGCTTACTATTAACAGACGGGCAGATAAAATACGTCAACGAGCGTGGTAAACCTTTTTATCAGGAAGATGGACACGTCCTGCACTTAATCGGCACAGTGCAGGACGTCACCGCCAGCAAACTCAGCGAACTGGCATTGAAACGGCTCAATCGCGATTTGCGCTTGCTCAGCGACTGTAACATGGCGCTCGTACGGGCTGAAGACGAGCATACCTTGCTCAATGAAATCAGTCGCTTGTGCGTCGAAAGTGGCGGCTATCTGATGGCGTGGGTCGGATATGCTGAATATGACGATGCACGGACTGTGAAGCCTGTTGCACAGTCTGGTTACGAGAATGGCTATCTCGATGGCATCAATATTTCCTGGGGCGGCAACGCACTCGGTAGCGGGCCGGTCGGTTCTGCGATCAGAACCGGTGAACCGACGACAATTCAAAATGTATTAACCGACGAAAGAATGCGGCCGTGGCGCACGGCAGCGATACAACGTGGCTACCGGTCAAGCATAGGTTTACCGTTGATTCATAACGAACATACTATTGGCACCCTCACCCTCTACTCCAGTGAAGCAAACGCTTTCGATGCAGAAGAAATCAGGCTGCTGATGGAACTCGCTAACGATCTCGCGTTTGGCATTATCAACTTGCGTACCCGCGCCGCGCACGCCGAAGCCAAGTTGAAACTGGATTTCCTGGCCAACTTCGACTCCTTGACGCACCTGCCAAACCGGACACTGCTGCAAGACCGTTTCGAACATGCGGCAATGATCGCTGACAATGAAAACACAATGGTGTCGCTGCTGTATCTCGATCTTGATCACTTTAAACACATCAACGACAGCCTCGGCTACGCAACCGGAGATCGTGTATTGATTAAAGTCGTGGAGCGACTGCGTCAGTGCATACCAGAAACCGCTACCATCAGCAGGCTGAGCGGCGATGAATTTGTCGTTCTTCTGACTGGCAAACGCGATGCAATCGGCGTGGCTGGAATGGCGAATACCATCAGCGATATTTTTATCGATCCTGTTGATATCGACGGCAATACGCTGAATATTTCATGCTCTATCGGTATCGGCTTATATCCTGAGGATGGGAAAGATTTCGACACGTTGCTCAAACATACCCATGCAGCTGTCGACAGCGCCAAAGAAGCCGGACGTAACACCTATTGCTTTTTCTCGCATGAGATGAATTCTGGCCTGACAGAACAGATCAGGCTGACCGGTGGATTGGTACATGCATTACGCAATCAGGAATTCCGCATTCATTATCAGCCACAGTCCGACATTCATAGCGGAAAGATCATCGGTGCAGAAGCGCTGCTGCGCTGGCAACATCCGGTGGATGGTTTAATTTCGCCAGGCAAATTCATCAGTCTGGCAGAGCGCAGTGGTCACATCGTGCCTATCGGCGAATGGGTACTGAACGAAGCATGCCGTCAGGCCGCCAGTTGGTTACGCGACTATCCTGACGCCCCGGTCGTCGCTGTCAATCTGTCGGCATTACAGTTCAAACGTGGCAAAATTCTGGATGTGGTTGCCAATGCACTCACAAAGTCTGGCTTGCCACCGCATCAACTTGAACTGGAATTGACGGAATCGATTTTATTGCAAGATGTCGGCGCCACCATAAACATCCTGCACGGATTAAAAAATCTGGGTGTCAAATTATCGATCGATGACTTTGGAACTGGCTACTCCAGTCTCTCTTACCTGAAGCAGTTGGCCGTCGATAAGCTGAAAATTGATCAGTCGTTTGTGCGCGATATGCTGACCAGTGCCGATGGTGCGGCCATTGTCAAGACCATCATTCAGCTCGGACACAACCTGCAACTGACGGTCATCGCCGAAGGCGTTGAAACCAAAGAACAACTGGCCTGTCTGAAGAAATATGGATGTGATGAAGTGCAAGGCTACCTACTCAGCCATCCGTTACCAGCCGACGAACTAAACCGTTTGCTTACCGAACGATCCGGCACGCTTACCGTCGATTAAAGTCGATGCACATGCGGATGACGCGGCCCCGCTTAATACTGCCGCTGACCAAACGCTATCAGAAACGCCGGTGTTCACGCGGCTCGAACACAGGGTCTGGGCCATTTTCCAGTTTACGCACAATGCCAGAGTGGTCGAAATAGACTGCCATCAGTGAATTCCACACACCACTTTCCTTGTATGGATACGACCACGCTTCCAGCCTGACTCTGGAGTAATACACATTTTCATACGGCGCACCCAGCATTCTCAACACAGCCGCCTTATCAGATACGCCCGGTTTGATTTCGGCAAATTTCTGGTCTGTCAGCACTTGTTCATACGAAAGCACTTTGCCGCCGGCAGCAACCCTGACCATGTGCGTCGCCTGTGCCCTGCGACCATGCATGTACTCAAGTAAATGCGTTTGCCCATCCTGATACACATGGGTAGGATTGCCCAGCTTGGCAAGCACGTCATTTTCCGTTTGCAGCACAGCGATATCTGCCGAATGCCAACTGGCACATGAGCTTAAAGTGGCCGCAAAACTAAAAAAGACGAGTTGTTTTATGATGGAATAAACGCTGAATGTTTTCATGGTAAACCGACGTGTTGTCAACACCGTGTTATGCCGATTGCAGCCAATGGCAAGCAATCATCAGGCGACGTGCAGCATCCTACACCCTCTCCTCTGTTTGATAAACAAAAACACCACGGACAAAGCAAAACCGACTTACCTACCCGTTGCCACGATCAGCTCATCCAGTGAAACAAAATCAGTTATCGCTTTCTACGCGATTACGCCCATTTTCTTTTGCTTTGTATAAAGCCCTGTCAGCCCGCTGCAATAACATATCAAAAGATGTATCTTCAACATTCAATGTAGCGACGCCAATACTGGCTGTAAAACGGACAATGGTATTGTCATCCAGATTTACGCCCTGCGCTTCAGCGACGACGACACGCAAGCGTTCGGCAATGATTTTCGCGCCACTTGTATCAGTATGCGGCAGTATCACCGTAAATTCCTCGCCCCCCAAACGTCCGCTGACATCTTGATCTCTGGCGGTAATAGTCAGCAAGTTTGCCAACTCTTTTATTACCCGGTCACCAACCGGATGCCCCCAACGATCATTAATAAACTTAAATTTATCAATATCCAGCATCAATACTGAAAGCGAATGCGTATAACGTCTGGCCCGGGTAAATTCTCTGTTCCCGATATCCATGATGTGACGACGGTTTGCAATATTCGTTAGTGCATCTGTGGTGGCGAGTTTTCGCATTCTCTCGCGTTGACACAACGCCTCGTGATGCGATCGCAAAGCGATTACAGCGAAAATACACAAGAGCAGAAATCCAGTGGCAAACTGCCACATTCTGTAACGCCAAGCCTTCAACACACGGTCATAGTCAAAGCCGACAATCGTGATAAACGGAAAGCGCTCCACTTTACTCACCCCGGTAATTCGCCGGCGACCATCGTAGGGGGAATTATTGATGAATGAAGTGGGGTCATTAATCCGGCTGTAAAAAAACTGAGCCATTGGCACGGGAACGGGTTTCCCTATCGCATCTGGTTGTGCCGGCTTGTTTGCCAGCAGCAGGCCATCCGCATCCATAATGGCGAGTACATCATTTGCTTCAGTATGTATTGCTTCAATCCATTTTTGTGCCAATGCCAGATCGACCACCGCCACAACACCGCCAAGAAAAATCCCGTCGGCAGTCCCCAGGATACGCGACATCAACACAGCGGATCGACCTGAAATCGATTGATCAGCGGATAAATACTTTATATGTGTACTTTGCCCCGGACTCACCTTCACACCTCCGCAAAAATGTTGGCCGGTGTTAACGCCGATGAAAGGTGATTTTGCAGTCGCCACAATGCGGCAGTCACGATCCAATACCGCGAAATCCCTGAGGCCTGTGACCGTTTCGAGTTTCTCCGAAAGAATTGCGGTCAGGTGAATATTTCTTTCATTATCCTTGCTAGTTAACTGCAAATCTTTAACGACATCGAGTCTGCCAATGATGTCGCGCAGCACGTAATCTGTGACAAGAAACAACTCACCGACTGAACTGCCAACCAACTGACTCTTGTTGATCGCAAGCTTCTTTGACTCTTCGATAATTTGCTCGCGCTCCTGATAAAAATCAACAGTCAACCATGTACCGACTATGCTTAGCAATAAAAGCAAAGCGCCATAGTCTGATAGGAATTTTGAGATAACTTGATTTTTTGAAATGAAATTCAATTTGAATTATCCGAAAAATGACGAAAAATTTTGGGCCACTTGATGCGTGATATTGCATGTGAAGATCAATGCTGATGAACATTATTCCGATTCGCACTGTGTTCAACCAGCAAATATCCAGCAACAAGCAACTGGCGTAATGAGGGCATTCAGCAGCGTATTAACCGCCTGTACTGACAACTCAAACCTCGAGAATTCAGAAGAAAAAAGGAAAACAAACTTGTATCGTTCGCCAATAAGATTTGGCAAGAAACACTTCGTCAACGAGGTGACGTACCTGGCGAAGGAAGGTTGGAAGAAATTATATTCAAAAGTGCAGAAATGAATTGCAAACCATTGTGCCAGGAGAAATATCTGCGTCCTACATCACAACGCTGCGCAGTGTTGCATTTTACTTAATGACGAGTTACCGAAATAACTCAGGTAAAGTGCGACATGCGACCCGGTGATACTGATCAGTCAGATAAACCACAAACGAACAAAAGACATGATCACAACAAGGACATAAAACTGTATCCTTTATTTTCGTCAGTATTCAAATTGTTCTGGCAAGATATGATCTTTTGATCTTTTCTGAATGCACGCAGCCACCCATCATTTTTTTGAGGGAAATATGCAAATTGATATTTATCAGAGTGTCGCTCAGCCCAAAAAGCACTTGTCTGTCGCTGCCAATACCGACATCAAACTATTAAATCTGGAAGACCCTGATTATGCCGATGTCCGGCTGATACAGCGCGGCTTCGACACATTGGGGCTGGTCAAACCTGTGGCTCTGGATGTCGCAGCAGCAATCGCGGGCATAGAGAGCGAAGGTTATTATCTGCACAGCGCCGATATCGAAATCGGCTGGGTTCAGCAATCCTGAAGACAACGCCGACAGGCTTTAATACCTGAAAGGAAACCATCTTGAGAACGTTTAAAACCGGAAATTTCGAGATCACCTTTGAGCATGATATTCAGGACACCGCGGCTATCGCACCATATGCCACGATCAGGAATTTACTGACCGGGGAAGAAGGCGGCGTACTGGAGCTTGACATGATCTGTCAGACCGAGCCGCAAGCGGATGAAGAAGTCATCCGCGAGGCAAAACACAGAATCGCCACTGGTCAATGGCGCGACTGATTCAGCCCAGATTTTCATCATCCAGAAGCTCCAGAAGCAAAAAATACTAAAAAATCAGAAAAATATACTGGGGGGAGTATATTTTAACGCCCTTTATTTACTGAGACATTAAGGCGAAATCGGCAGATACTCCCCCGTTTTTAGTCATTTATGGGGTCGGATAGTAGCCTTCTGAGTGCTGTCAGCGCATTTATCTGGCAGAACGATGTTGCTGATATTTTTGCATCAGCGCTTCATACAAAGCATTGCCGCTGCGGGCGTAACCATCTTCCGTAAAGTGCACCAGATCTGGTCGCGCCAATGGCGGGTTGGCTTCAGCATAGCGTTGTATCGCACAATCACCGCCCATCGCCGCCGCCCAATCCCAGTACAATAATTTTTCAGCGACTGCTGTTTCACGCTGTATGGTTTGTACGGTACGTAATGCCATCGGCAATTTGTAGCGACACCCTGCACTCTCACCAGGCCCGGTCTTTTTCGCTGAATTCGGCGCCCCGATCAACAAAATCGCCGCCTCAGGCGCAGCGCTGCGCAATTGTCGTATCGTCGTTTGCAAATCCAGCCGGTAAGCGTCAAAGTCAGGTTTACTGTCAAACGCTTCGTTTGTTCCATACGACAAAATCAGCAATTGCGGACGACGCCAGCGCAACTGATCGCGCACCGCTTCCGGTTGCCAGCGACTGATCACACGTTGTGTTGCTCCGACGATGCCCAGCGCATCAACGCTGACACCCGGCGCAATCGCATCAATTGCAATGCCGCCCAGCTCCGCCGGATTACCCTCGGAACGCAGAAACAAACTATTCAGTTCCGCGCCGCTGCCGATCACATAGCTGACTTGCCAATCGTTGCCCACCGGTGCCGTCAGATCGCGGATATCGCCATCGGGAAAAGCCAGTTTCCAGCCGCCTGCGGCTTGATCAGACACTTTGCGCGACCAGATGCTGACACGGTAGACACCATTCAAAGGCTGCTTCGGTACAATTTCCATGTAAGCGCCTGAAGACGGCATGCTGGCAACACCGCCAAGCGGAAAATTTTCCGGATTCGCACGGCTGATGCGGGTATTCCATTGCCCCGCCATTTTCATCAAGACCTGCGCAGAACGCTGATTTTTAACATAACCCGGAGTAATCCAGCCTATGCCCGCGTTGCCGAAACGCTGCTGCAAACGCTCGCGATACGCCTGGGTAAAATAATCGCCGCCGGTATGAGAGTCGCCTAATTGCAGAATATGAATGACATCCTTACTTTCACCGCGTTCCAACGCCGCCAGTTGACGCCAGAGCCGCGCTGCATTCGGATCCCCATAATCCTGCAATACCGTCGCCTCCACAGCGGATGAAAAAAGACAGAACGTCAGCAAAACAGACGCCAGACGTCCGAACAAAAAAGGATAGATCACAAAGGCTTACTCACTGTTGGTAAAGCAAACTGACGCAAAATCAGATCACTCAGAATTTTCTGTCCGGCACGGGTGAAATGGATGCCGTCTTCGTTGCGGACAGTCACACTTTTTCCATCCTCCCTCGTAATCGCTTTCTGATAGGTCTCGGCATTATCGCTTAATAGCTCACGGGTCGATAAATAGCGCGAAGCACTATCTTTGATCGCCGCAGAAAATAATTGATTCAATACTTTGACACCGCGGTTGATATTTTCCCGCCCCATATTCGGCGCACCCAGCCAGATCACGCGTATATGCTGCGCATGCGCATATCGAACAATACTTTCCACTCTGGACGCGTAGGTCGATTGCCATTTCTCGCTGCCGAAGCGTTCATATTTGTTGCCAAACAGCATATCCCAGGTATCGTTCGCACCAAGAAATACCACCAGCACCGAAATACGTTCTTTACTGATCGTGTTCTTAATCGTCGTCGGCCAGTCAAAATAACCAGGATAAGTCAGCCCCGTACTCTGACGACTCAGATCCAGTGACTTCACATTTCCATTTTGCAGTGCCCGCGCGACATGCGGCGCCACGCCCTGCATCATGGAATCACCGACCAGCAAGACTTTGTCGCTGGGGCTGAGCACGATACGCCCGTCTTCATTGAGTGACGCAAACTGAGTCAATGGAACTGCCCGGTTTTCTTCCGTTTCGGTCACTGCTTCAGCTGTATGCAGTTGCGCGTCGCTGCTGACGCTGGCGACCTTATCTGATTCTTTCTGACTTTGCCCGGCATCGCTGCCGTTCTCTTTATTCGTTTTTTTACCGGCAACGGGCGATGTCGATACGTTGGCAGCAATTCCATCCGCGTGCGCCTTCAACGTCAGGCCATTTGTTGTATGTATTTTTTGTGCCGCAGCTAGTGTCGGTTCATCCTTTTGTATCAGCGCTGATTTACCCAGCCACAACACATTAGCTGCGAGCATCAGACGTTCCTGCGTTTCCTCCATTGCGCCGATTTGCTGATTCAACGTCCGCGATACGACTTTGGTGACGTCCGCTCCGCTGTGCCATAACTCAGCATCCGACAGATGCGTCAGCCCTAATTCTCCGTGCCGCGTCTGCTGCCAGTAAATATCGAGCGCATCTTGCCGCAACCAGAACAATAAACCCAGCGTGAGTGCGATGACCGCCAGTGTCGGCATCGAACCAGTATCGACTTTTGTTGCTCTTAACGCTGTACCGGTTTTCGGTTTTACTCTTGTTTTGACCTTCGCCATCATGCAAGCTCTTAATAGGAATAATATAAAAACGCTGGCACCCCTGATGGCCCTAGCAAATTAATCAGTAACACCAGAAAAGCAAGCAGCACAGGTTTTAATATCAAAGGCGTTTTTTCTAATAAGCCCAGACTGCTGTCACGTACTTGCTCAAAGTAATATGACACCCAGAAAAATAACAATAACAAAGCACATCCGCCTAGCACATTGAGTTCAATCGCGCCGCCGTGACGAGTAAAGCCAGACAGATAATTGAGCGCTTCCTGCCAGCCATCGGCACGGAAAAATATCCAGGCAACGCAGACAAAATGAAAGGTGATCACACCGCTGAGAAAGCCGCCCGCTTTGCGACCGGTGATTTTCTCCAGCACGTTTTGTGCAACCATGCCCAGCCCGTGCAATGCGCCCCAGATCAGATATTTAATACTGGCGCCATGCCATATTCCGCTGATCAGCATGGAAGTAAGAATGGTCAGTTGCGTTGCCCACCAGCCGCCACGATTTCCACCCATAGGGATATATACGTAATCCCGTATCCAGGTAGAGAGTGAGATATGCCAGCGCCGCCAGAATTCACGCAGGTTAACGGCCAGATAAGGCAAATTAAAATTCTGATTTAACTTGTATCCAAGCAGCATCGCCATCGCGATGACCAGATCGGAATAGCCACTGAAGTCAAAATAAATCTGAATCGCGAATGCGTACATGCCTAACAACAGCTCGACACCCTGATAGGCATCGGGATTCGCAAACAGCGGATTGACCCAGGTTGCAGCAATCCAGCTTGCCAGCCAGACTTTTTTAATCAATGCAGAAAGTAATAACCAGAAAATACGGTCAGGCTGACGAATCTGACGCACGGTTTTTTCTTCGATCTGCGCCAGCAACGTATCCGGGCGGCAGATAGGGCCCGCCATCAGTGTAGGGAAAAACGCGAGGTACAAAGCGCTATCGAGCGGATTGGCAGGATCGCGCTCATTGCGGCCAACCGCGACGATATAGGCAATGGCTTGAAACGTATAAAACGAAATACCGACAGGCAGAATAATATCCAGTGCAGGAATCACCCAATCGGACTGCAACGCAGCAGCTGCGAGCTGAAAACCCTCGCGAAAGAAATCAAAATATTTAAAAACCGCCAGATTGATCACTGACGCGGCAACACCTACAACAGCCAGTTTTTTTCTGTGCTGCGACCAGCGCTTTGCCGCAGCGAGCAACAGTAATAGCGACGCCGTATAGCATGCCAGCGTCGCGCTGAAACGCCAGTCCAGCGATGCATACACGGCGTAGGACGCGAGCAGCAAAGCGACTTTTTGTGCAGAACTCCAACGTGCCAGCGCCCAGTAAAGTAATAGAAACAACAAAAAGCAAACAGCAAATTCGGGCGACAGGTAACTCATGCTAGGTTCGGAGACAAAATACGCAAACGAAAATCAATCAGCCGCCAGCAATGACAATAAGCAGCGGAAAACAAAGAGGAAGACTTTACATTATCTCAATATTTTTACGCAATGCATTTCACAACAATCGTGCCTGAAACCTGCAAAGCTGTTTCAATCTTGTTGCATCGCGATTGCGCAAGTCATTTGCAGTGAATAATGCGACAAGGATTTACGAACACTAGTCTTACGTCCAACTCCTTTTAATACGCTTGTTAGCCTACTCAATACCCCTTAGCCACATCCACCAATACCGGTAAACTGCCATCATCACGATAACGGCGAATATTACCCGCAACAATCGCCGAGGCGGTTTGCTTGTCTGTGGGGGCAGAAATATGCGGTAACACTGTGACCTGTGGATGCTGCCAATGCCAGCTGGCGTCAGGCAACGGTTCCGTTTCAAACACATCCAGCACCGCATGCTGCAGATGCTGAGTATTAAGTGCCGCCTGTAGATCGGCATCCCGCACAATCGCACCGCGGGCAAAATTCACGAGTGATGCCCCCTTAGGCAACTGCGTCAGCCGTGCGGCATTCAACAAGCCTCTGGTGTCCGGTGTCAGCGGTAACAGGCAAACCAGAATACTGGTTCTGGCGAACATCGCGGACAAACCAGCTTCCCCTGAAAAACAATCAACTCCGGCAATATTTTTCTGACTGCGACTCCAGCCGCACACCTGGAAACCCGCTGCCAGCAAGCGTTTCGCCGCTGCCTCACCTAAAGCCCCCAATCCCAGCAAGCTGATCGTTTTAGATTGTGGCCGGATATATTCCCGCGCCAGCCATTGGCTATTTTTCTGCTGTCGCGCATAGGCTGGCATCTCCCTGTGCAGATATAAAGTCCATGCGAGCACTGCTTCTGCCATCGTTTCTGCCAGTTGCGGATCGACCAGGCGCACGATCTTTAATTTACTCTGACCAAGATCAGCGACCAGACGCTCTACGCCAGCCCAGACGCTATGCACCCACATCAGCGCAGGCAGTTGCTGTAAATTCGCAGGATCTGGGTTCGCCACAATCGCGACCGTCACACTTTGCTTTTCATTTTCGGATAATCGATCAAACGCAACGATGCGTTCGTCTGGCATCGCCTGTTGTAAGGCCTGCACCCAGGCATTCGTCTGTGTATAGTCAGATGCAGCAACAAAAGGAATCGGCATTCTGACGTGATCTGGTTTCATTGTATGGTGCTTCTTTTTGGATTTTTAACAAAGCAAGATCATACCGCGACGCGCCAGCAATGACGCAATCTCCCATGAATGCCCTATCCACAGAATATAATGAGTGCTCAAGCGACCTGTTAAGTTATTCAAGCGCCCTTTTTATGCCGCCCTCTTCTTCTCTGAAAAACTCCCGCGAAGCCGACTGGCTGGCTTGGTTTGACGGCTCTGCAAAACCGAATCCCGGCAACTGCAAAATCGCCTGCATACTGCATAGTCCTGATGGCAAAGTCACACAACACACCGCCAACATTGGTCACGGTGACAGCAGCGACGCCGAATATCAGGCACTGATCGCAGCCTTGACACTACTGACACAACAGGTGACGCAGCCAGAAACACAAACGGTACTGCTGCGTGGAGACAGTCTGGTTGTGATCAACGATGTTCTGGCCGTGGAAGCGAAGGCATCCAGACTGCTATCCACTTATCGCCAGCAGGCGCTGGAGCTGATGCAATCTTTGCCGCGATTAAAGTTGAAATGGGTGCCGCGACATAAAAATATCGAAACCGACCAGCTTTTACGCACCTGATGCGCCGTTTAAAGTACGCAAGCATTTGATTCTTCAGCATAAATTCATCGGCCGGCGGGCAAGGTTGCAGGCTTTCCGGTACAATCGCGCCCATGAATCCTTTGCCTAAAAATCTCTTCTCACGCCCACGTTTCCGCCCTGAAGTTGGCGGTGACAACGCTGCACCTTTTCTTCCTATGTCACGCGCTGAAATGGATGCGCTCGGCTGGGACAGTTGTGACGTCATTCTGGTCACCGGCGATGCCTATATCGATCACCCAAGCTTTGGCATGGCCTTGATTGGCCGCGTACTTGAACATCAGGGCTTCCGTGTCGGCATCATCAGCCAGCCCGACTGGCATTCGGCCGACGCATTCCGCGCTCTCGGTAAGCCAAATCTGTATTTTGGCGTTACTGCCGGCAATATGGACTCTATGGTCAATCGCTACACTGCCGATAGAAAAATTCGTTCGGAAGATGCCTACACACCCGATGGCGACCGCAGCAAACGCCCTGACCGTGCGCTGGTCGTGTATGCACAACGCGCGCGCGAAGCTTTTCCGGATGCCAACGTTGTCATCGGCAGTATCGAAGCCAGTCTGCGCCGGATCGCCCATTACGATTACTGGTCAGATAAAGTGCGCCGCTCTGTTTTACCTGACTCTAAGGCAGACATACTATTATTCGGTAACGCTGAACGGGCGCTGATCGACCTGACACACCGATTGGCAGCAGGTGAACCGATTAAAGAAATACGTGATTTGCGCGGAACGGCATTTATGGTGCCACGCGGCTGGTTGCCAGATGAAGAATGGGTAGAAATCAATTCCGTCAAAATTGATACGCCGGGAAAAGTCGAAGCTCACACTGATCCGTACGCGATGACACCGCAAGAAGGCGCGAAATGCGCAACTGGCGAAGGCGACAGCGCAACGGCTACAAATCTTGTGCAAACTGCAGTGGCAACGGAAGTGAAGACGGATGTTGTTAAGCAGCAGGCGGTTCGTATGATGAGCCGTGAAGAACGTCAATTGATGCTGAAGAATAAACAGCACAAATCAGTGATACGCCTGCCATCGTTCGATGAAGTCAAAGATGACCCTGTGATGTACGCGCACGCATCACGCGTATTTCACCTGGAAGCGAATCCCGGCAATGCCAAAGCGCTGCGACAAGGCTATGGTGAACGTGATGTCTGGCTGAATCCACCACCGCTGCCGCTGGCGATGGACGAAATGGACGGTGTCTATGACCGTGCCTATGCACGTGCGCCACACCCATCTTATGGTAAAGCACGTATTCCAGCCTGGGAAATGATACGTTTTTCCATCAACATCATGCGTGGCTGTTTTGGCGGTTGCACGTTCTGCTCCATTACCGAGCACGAAGGTCGCATCATACAAAGCCGCTCAGAACCTTCTATTCTTCGCGAAATCGAAGAAATCCGCGACAAAGTCAAAGGCTTTACCGGCACCATCTCTGATCTGGGTGGCCCAACGGCGAATATGTATCGTCTCGCCTGCAAAGATAAAAAAATCGAAGAATCCTGCCGCCGGCTGTCTTGCGTTTATCCATCAATTTGTACAAACCTCGGCACCGATCACAGCAAATTAATCTCGATTTATCGCAAAGCACGGGCGATACCGGGCGTGAAGAAAATTCTGATCAGTTCCGGACTGCGTTATGACCTCGCTGTACGTTCCCCAGAATATGTGAAAGAACTGGTAACGCATCACGTCGGCGGTTTATTAAAAATCGCACCTGAACATACTGAGGCGGATACTTTATCGAAAATGATGAAGCCCGGCATCGGCAGCTACGATGAATTCAAACAGATGTTTGAAAAATATTCGCGTGAAGCGAATAAGGAACAATATCTGATTCCTTATTTCATTGCTGCACATCCGGGCTCCACCGATGAAGACATGGTGAACCTCGCGATCTGGCTCAAGAAAAACGACTTCAAACTCGATCAGGTACAAACGTTTATGCCAACGCCGATGGCACTGGCGACGACGATGTACCATACCCGCAAAAATCCGCTCAAAAAAGTCAGTGCGGATTCTGAAGTCGTGGAAACTGCGCGTTCAGGAAAAATCCGGAAACTACATAAGGCACTGTTGCGCTATCATGCGCCGGAAAACTGGGAAATCATCCACGAAGCGTTAGTACGCATGGGGCGGCGCGATCTGATTGGCAGCAGCCCGCGTCATCTGATACCGCCACGCCAACCTGCGATTCCTGTTACCGTCGATGAAAGCGGTGTAGCCAATGGGCGACGTGTCGCTGCACCAAAAATCAATACTTATGGCAAAAAGCCAGTTGCGCGTGTCAATGCCGCGACCACATCCAGGCCAGCCTCAACGACAACTGCCCGCCCGCCATTAGCTTACAAATCAGCAAAACCGAAAACCAGCCCAGCAAAATCAGGCAGACGCTAATAATCAGGCACAATCCGGCGCAAATCGGACAAGTCTATTTCAAAGCTGCGAGCATACCCGCTCCGCAGCTTTTTTCTTTTTCTGACACTTCACCACAATTGGCTGATGTAGAATCAATTCATCGCTGCTTCGATTCCAACATCATCCAACGGAGGAAATATGAAACACATGAAAACGGTTCTGATTCTTGAACACACTGAAGAAGTCTTTGACAAGCTTACCTGCGATGTCTGTGGCGCAGAATCTCTGTGGGATGAAAACTGGGGTACAAAAGAATACGAGAAAATTAACACCACTATTTCTATGGAAGAGGAAGAATCGTTTCCGAACGGCGGCCAGTCGAAACTCACTCAATATCACATTTGCCCAAGCTGCTTTAAAGACCATCTGGCAAAATGGTTTGAAAGTCATCGTCACGCAAAACCAACGACCACGACTTCAGTCTGGTAACGTAATAGAGCGCAAGCGCATCAGATAAACATCCGCAGGCAGGCAAATTCAGTATTCTTGGCGCGGTACAAGGTATAATGCAAGGTTTGATTGCATAAGAAAAGCTAATATTATGGAAGCCGAACGCCTCAATAGCCTGTCATCCCTGCTTGCCGACCTGACGGTCCGTGAAGCCGAATTACGGAGGTATCTTTGACTTCGATATCAAGTCAGAGAAACTCGAACAAGTTAACGCCGAACTAGAAGACCCAACGGTCTGGAACGATCCTAAGCGCGCGCAGGATCTGGGCAAAGAAAAAAAATCCCTTGAAGCCGTTGTCAACACGCTGACCGAAGCGGAATCCGGCTTGCGCGATGCGAACGATCTGTTTGCTATGGCCAAAGAAGAAAACGACGACGATACGCTGGAATCCATCGAAACCGACGCGCAGCATTTGCGCGGCCTGATCGAAGGTATGGAATTCCGCCGCATGTTCAACAACCCCATGGACCCGAACAACTGCTTCATCGATATCCAGGCGGGTGCTGGCGGAACCGAGGCACAGGATTGGGCATCGATGCTGTTGCGCCAGTATTTGCGTTATTGCGAACGCAAAGGCTTTAAGGTTGAAATTCTTGAACAATCCGATGGTGACGTTGCCGGCATCAAGACGGCTACCCTGAAAGTCGAAGGCGACTATGCGTATGGCTTCCTGCGCACCGAAACAGGCGTACATCGCTTGGTGCGCAAGTCACCATTTGACTCAAATAATGGCCGCCACACTTCGTTTTCAAGCTTGTTCGTTTACCCTGAAGTCGACGATTCATTTGAGATCGACATCAACCCAGCTGATGTGCGCACCGATACTTATCGCGCCTCCGGTGCTGGTGGTCAGCATATTAACAAAACTGATTCTGCCGTTCGTCTGACACACGGCCCATCAGGCATTGTTGTTCAATGTCAGAATGATCGCAGCCAGCATCGCAACCGTGCGGAAGCCTGGGAAATGCTGAAAGCGAAATTGTTTGAACTCGAATTGCGCAAGCGCATGAGCGAAAAACAAAATCTGGAAGATTCCAAAACCGATGTCGGCTGGGGTCACCAGATTCGCTCTTACGTGCTCGATCAGTCTCGCATTAAAGACCTGCGTACCGGTTTTGAAACAGGTAATACCAAAGCCGTACTCGATGGCGATATTGATGAATTCATCGCCGCTTCTTTGAAGCAAGGCGTTTAAATAAATCGAGCCAAACAAGCAAGTACAACGGCGCAATTTCCGTCATTTGAAATTGCGCCGACAAAACAAACAGGCAGACAAACTGCCCGGACAACGAAGAGAAATCTGAGAGAAATCTTATGTCAGAACTGAATAATCAAACCGCTGCCAGCGAATTACCGGTCGATGAAAATTCCATCATCGCGGAACGCCGTGCCAAGCTCGATGCTATCCGTACCAAAGGCATTGCCTTCCCTAACGACTTCCGCCCGCAACATAAAGCCGCCAGCCTGCAAGAGCAGTATGGCACGATAGGCCGCGAAGAGCTGGAAGCAATGAATGTCGAAGTCAGCGTTGCTGGCCGCATGATGCTCAAGCGAGAAGCTGGTAAAAAAGCTGCTTTCGCGACCTTGCAAGATGCGTCCGGCCTGAAGGCTGATGGCCGCATACAGTTGTATGTGACGCTGGATAAAACTGGTGAAGAGGCGATGGAAGCCTTCCGCCATTACGATCTGGGCGACATCCTCGGTGTTGAAGGTGTGCTGTTCAAAACCAAAACTGATGAGCTGACCGTTAAAGTCACGACCTTGCGTTTGCTGACCAAGTCGCTGCGCCCTCTGCCAGATAAATTCCACGGTCTGGCAAATCAGGAAACCAAATACCGTCAGCGCTATGTTGACCTGATCATGAGCGAAGACACGCGCCGCACCTTCAAAGCACGTACTGCGGCAATGACATCGATCCGTAATTTCATGGCCAGCCATGAATTCATGGAAGTCGAAACACCGATGCTGCATGTAATCCCAGGTGGTGCGGCAGCCAAGCCTTTCATCACGCATCACAATGCGCTGGACATGGAAATGTACCTGCGTATCGCACCTGAACTGTATCTGAAGCGCCTGGTGGTCGGCGGCTTCAATCGCGTATTCGAAGTCAACCGTAATTTCCGAAACGAAGGCGTATCACCGCGTCACAATCCTGAATTCACGATGATGGAATTCTATGCAGCCTATGTCGATTACAAATGGCTGATGGACTTCACTGAACAAGTCATTCGCAAAGCCGCAGAAGACGCACACGGCACAGCAGTGCTGACGTATCAGGGTAAAGAACTTGATCTGTCGAAGCCGTTTGAACGCCTGACCATCGTCGGCGCAATCAATAAATATGCACCGCAATACACGCATGAGCAATTGCACGATGCTGAATTCATCAAGGCTGAATTACTGAAATTCGGTGTCAAACCGTTTGCTACCGCTGGGCTTGGCGCCTTGCAACTGGCACTGTTTGAAGAAACCGCCGAAGCGCAGTTATGGAATCCGACGTACATCATCGACTACCCAGTCGAAGTGTCGCCACTGGCACGTGCTTCTGATACTGTTCCCGGCATCACCGAGCGTTTCGAGCTGTTCATGACTGGCCGCGAAATCGCGAACGGTTTCTCGGAATTGAACGATGCCGAAGATCAGGCAGCACGCTTCCAGGCACAGGTTGCCGCCAAAGATGCGGGCGACGAAGAAGCGATGTACTACGACGCTGATTACATCCGAGCGCTCGAATATGGCCTGCCACCGACCGGCGGCTGCGGTATCGGTATCGACCGTCTGATGATGCTGATTACCGACTCACCGAATATCCGTGACGTGATTCTGTTCCCGCATCTGCGCCGCGAAGACTGATCTCAGGTACGATAGCGAAACACACCGTAAGTAACGAAAAGGGACTGTATCAAGCAGTCCCTTTTTTGTTTCTTTCATTTACGTGAATTACTCAGATTGAGCCACATACCATGCCAGCCATACATCCGCTTAAGAAATTACTACACTATGCCGGTGCTTATAAAACTGATTTGCGGCTGGCGACACTGTATTCGATTTTGAACAAATTTTTTGATGTGCTGCCGGAAGTGCTGATCGGCGTGGCAGTCGATATCGTCGTCAATGGCGAAAAAAGCTTCCTTGCTAAACGTGTGCTGGGCGGCTTCGGCATTACGGAAACCTGGCATCAATTGGTGTTTCTCGGTGTGGTCAATGCGTTTATATGGATGGGTGAATCCTGGTTTGAATATTTACTGTCGCTGAAATGGCGCAAGCTGGCGCAGAATCTGCAACATGATTTAAGGTTAGACACATACGACCACGTACAAAAACTGGAGATGGCGTATTTTGAAAATCAGCGTACCGGCAATCTGATGTCGGTGCTGAACGAAGACATCAATCAGATGGAACGTTTTCTGAACGGTGGCGCGAACCAGATCATTCAGGTGATCTGCTCGTCCGTGATGGTCAGCGCTGTCTTCTTTGTGCTGCAACCTTCGCTAGCGATCATTTCCCTGCTGCCAGTACCGGCAATTCTGTTTGGCGCATTCTGGTTCCAGAAACGGCTGGCCCCGCGTTACGCAGAAGTCCGCGAAGCAGCTGGCGATGTCAGCGCCCGCCTGAACAATAATCTGCTCGGGCTAGCCACGATCAAAGCGTTTGCAACCGAAGATTTTGAAAAAAATCACATTGCCGAAGCCAGCAATACTTATCGCCAAGCCAATGCACGTGCAATTGCGGTCAGCGCTGCCATTACCCCGGTTATCAGGATGGCGATTCTGGCAGGCTTCACCGCGACGCTGGTGTACGGCGGCTGGCTGACCCTGCATGATGAGCTGGCAGTCGGCGCATATTCAGTACTGGTCTATCTGACGCAACGCCTGTTATGGCCGATGACCAGCCTGGCAGAGGTCGCGGATATGTATCAACGCTCGATGTCAGCCATTGACCGCGCCATGAATTTGCTCGATACGAAAATCAATATCACCTACGAAGGACAACACTTGCGTGCAGCCGATGTGAAGGGACATATCCGTTTTGACGCAGTTGGGTTTGCCTATGGCGAGCAACAAACCTTACACAATATCAACCTCGAAATTCCGGCTGGCAAAACTATCGCCTTCGTAGGTTCAACGGGGTCAGGAAAGTCAACGCTAGTCAAACTGTTATTGCGGTTCTACACACCGCAAAGCGGAAAAATTTATATTGATGGCGTTGCGACCGATAGCGTGAACCTGCAGGACTTACGTCGTCTGATCGGCTACGTTGCACAAGATAGTTTTTTAACCGATGGCACCATCGCTGACAACATTGCCTACGGCTCAGACAACGTGACAGAAACAGCGATTGCCGCTGCCGCTCAGGCGGCGGAAGCGACTGAATTTATCAGCAAGCTACCTCTGGGTTTTGCCACCCGTATCGGCGAGCGCGGGCAGAAACTTTCCGGCGGCCAGCGCCAACGGCTGGCACTGGCAAGGGCAATCTTAAAAAATCCACCGGTCTTGATTCTCGATGAAGCGACCAGCGCAGTTGACAATGAAACCGAAGCCGCAATACAGCGCAGTCTCGATGTCGTCAGTCGTGACCGCACCACCATCGTCATCGCACACAGACTTTCAACGGTGAGACAGGCCGATTGCATCTATTTGCTGGAAGCGGGCCGAATTGTCGAAAGTGGCACCCATGACGATTTACTGAAATTAAATGCTGGCTATGCAGCACTGTGGCGTCTGCAAACAGGCGAACGCGCACAAGGTCAAACACAATTAGCCACGTAATGATCAGCCACGTAATGCTGTCTGCTTAAATTTAATTTTTTCGGCATGAGGAATGCACCCAACATTTGGGGGCAGCCGACTTTTTTATCTGCAACGATAATCGTTGCAGTCACGTTGGAGCAGATTAGATATCGATACTGACACCCCTTGCAATAGGGGTTGTCAGCATTCACAACACATCAGGAAATTGTTTTTGCCAGCGCGAGCGCACTGAGGAAAGCATGCTCTACTCTGCCATTGCCTTCCAGTCCGGTCGCAAACCAATCGCCACAGACACCGATTCCCAGTTTGGCATCCCATAAGCAATCCTGCGCCAATGGATGCTCTGCCTGCGCAAAACGCCAGCGGTGTACGACCGCATAAATAGGCTGCACCCACGATCCGGTAGCTTCATGGAAGGCTTTTAATAATTTTTCCTTAG
Organism: Cognatundibacterium aquatile; assembly: GCF_014699135.1. Lineage (GTDB taxonomy): Bacteria > Pseudomonadota > Gammaproteobacteria > Burkholderiales > Burkholderiaceae_D > Undibacterium > Undibacterium aquatile. The sequence continues at coordinate 177,145 of NZ_JACOFT010000002.1, read as the reverse complement.
CGCGCTCGGGATCTTCCTCCAGATGTTCAAGACTCCATGCCGGTGTCGCATGCGCAACCCAGCGTTCGCCTACGCGGTGTTCTGGCTTGGAGGTATCTCTGGCTATCCAGCCAAGACGCGACTGATTGACCCATGCACCATCGTATGGCAGTTCCAGAGAATTCTGAAATCCCAGCATCATCGTCCAACAAGGCGCGAGCTTTGCCTGTGCCGCTTGTTTAGCGAATTTAGGCGCAACAGCAAGTAAAGGCACCGCCTGATCGGCCGGGATTGCCAGTACGACCGCATCAAACGGGCCCGCCGTCGCTGGAATCGCAACCGTATTTGACTGAATTTTGAGTAGCCAATGTTTGTCATGCTGCTCCAATCCGAGTACTTGTTGTTCTTTGCGGACATCCAGACCATGTGCCAGTTGCTTACCAAGTGCATTCATACCAGGCACGGCAACATAGCGCGTCGAACTGCGCCCCGCAGGCTTAGCATGTCCGGCATCCAGTGTTGCCAGACGCGCATCCCAGGCGGCAACCCAGCCCAGCTTTTTCCAATCGGTGACTTCTTTTTTAAAGCGGTCAGACGTCGCAGTGAAATACTGGGCGCCGTGATCAAAACCGCCAACCTCAGTTTGTCGTGTACTCATGCGCCCGCTGACACCCAGGCTTTTTTCGTACACGGTGACATGATGTCCCTGCGATTGCAATTGGCGAGCTGCGGTGAGTCCGGATAATCCGGCACCTACGATGGCGATATGCATAATTTCCCCTTTTCCAGACAATAAAAAACGCCCGCATCTGATTATTTGCGGGCGTTATTTCGAATCAAACCGGCATCAGGCGGTTACCTATTCTTCATTTTCGGCAACAGGCCAATCGCGGATATACGCTTTCAGCATTTTATTTTCAAAACTCTGCGCTTCGAGCACTGCACGCGCCACGTCGTAAAACGAAATCACGCCCATCAGCGTTTTTGCATCCATGACAGGCAGATAGCGTGAATGTTTTTCCAGCATCATGCGACGTACTTCGTTAACTTCGGTTTCCGGTGTGACCGTCATAGGATGATCGTCCATATATTTACGGACGGTACCGCTGCCCAGCGAACCCTTATTCGTATGAATCGCGCGAATCACTTCGCGGAAGGTCAGTATGCCAACCAGATCACCATATTCCATTACGACCAGAGAACCGATGTCTTTTTCTTCCATGACACTGATCGCATCTGCAATCGGCGTATCAGGTGTGATAGTGAAAAGGATGTTGCCTTTGACCTGAAGAATTTCCGAAACTTTCATGGGGCTCCCCTCCTGTGTATTCTGTTTTTTTAAAACTGTTTTCAATGTATCGCAAGCCATGCAAAAAATCCAGCAAGTTCAACATGAAAACGGAATTTCATTTTGCAGTCTTAATGGTAGCATTGGCTGATCACAATACGGAGACCAGAGTTTATGAGTGCCCCCCATTATCCCGGATTCGACACACTTTCTTTACATGCCGGTGCGACGCCCGACCCAACAACAGGCGCACGTGCGACCCCCATTTATCTGACGTCCTCATTTGCGTTTAAAGATTCGGATCACGCCGCATCGCTATTCAATATGGAGCGCGCCGGTCACGTGTATTCGCGTATTTCAAATCCGACCAATGCAGTACTGGAAGAGCGGATTGCGGCACTTGAAGGCGGAGTTGCCGGAATAGCCGTCGCCAGCGGACAAGCCGCATTGCATCTGGGTTTAACGACCATCGCCGGTGCCGGATCACATATCGTTGCTTCCCGTGCTTTGTATGGCGGCTCACAAAACCTTCTCGCCTATACCTTAAAACGCTTTGGCATAGAAACCACCTTCGTTGATCCGCGTGACCCGGACGCTTGGCGGGCGGCGATACGTCCAAATACTAAAACCTTGTTTGCTGAAACTCTCGGCAATCCCGGACTGGATGTTCTGAACATACCTTTGATCGCAGAAATTGCCCACGCACACGATTTACCGCTGATGCTGGATTCAACGTTTACCACGCCGTATTTATTACGTCCGTTTGATTACGGTGCTGATCTGGTTTTTCACTCCGCAACTAAATTTTTGTGCGGGCATGGCACTGCGATTGGTGGCTTACTGGTCGATGGCGGCACATTCGACTGGCAGAAAGCGTATGACAGAACCGGACGTTTTGCCGAGCTTTGCGAACCCTATGACGGCTTTCACGGCATGGTGTTTGCCGAAGAGTCGACTGTCGGCGCATTTTCCTTACGGGCACGACGCGAAGGATTGCGCGACTTCGGTGCCTGCATGAGCCCACATAATGCATTCGCTATCCTGCAAGGCGTAGAAACACTGGGCTTGCGCATGGACAGACATGTTGCCAATACCCGCAAAATCGTTGATTTTCTGGTAAAACATCCTGCTGTTGCTGCGGTTTCTTATCCGGAATTAGAAACACATCCTGACTACGAACTGGCAAAAACCCTGCTTCCCAAAGGTTGTGGAGCGGTTTTCTCGTTCAATCTGAAAGGTGATCGCGCTGCCGGCCAGCGTTTCGTTGAATCGCTGCATGTGTTTTCACATCTGGCGAACGTCGGCGATGCGAAATCGCTGGTGATACACCCGGCATCCACCACCCATTTCCGCGTCCCGGCAGAGCAATTGCAGGCCTCCGGCATTACGGAAGGAACACTGCGCTTATCTGTGGGTCTGGAAAACGTCGAAGACCTGATTGAAGACCTGACACGCGGCTTGAAAGCTGCTCAGAAAGGAGCCTGAGATGCTGTTTCAAATTCAAGGAAAAGACGCTTATTGCTACACCGGAGGTAAAACCTTCAATCCTGCGCTGCCAAGCATCGTGTTCATACACGGCGCACAGAATGATCATTCCGTCTGGGCCTTACAGTCCCGCTATTTCGCCCATCATGGTTATAACGTCCTCGCTGTTGATTTACCGGGACATGGCCGCAGCAAAGGCCAGGCGCTGAATAACGTAGAGCAGATGGCGACCTGGCTGATTGCTTTGCTTGATGCTGCCGGTATTGAGCGCGCCGCTCTGACAGGACACAGTATGGGCTCGCTGATTGCTCTGGAAGCCAGTTATCGGGCGCCTGACAGAGTCAGTCATCTCGCAATGATAGGTACAGCCTACCCGATGAAGGTATCAGACCTGCTTTTGAATGCGGCACGCGACGACGAGCAGGCTGCGATAGATATGGTGAACATCTGGTCACACAGCAGCATTGCGCATAAACCTTCCTGCCCTGGACCTGGATTTTCCGTCCTTGGCGGCAGCAAGAGGCTGATGCAACGCATTTCTGCCATCAACCCAGAGCTGGTTTTTTATACGGATTTTTTCGCCTGTAACACCTACAGCAACGGCGAAATCGCTGCGCAATCAGTCAGGTGTCCGACCTTATTCCTGCTCGGCAAAAAAGATCAGATGACCCCACCAAAAGCAATTGCAGGCTTGCGTAGTCTGATTTCTCAAAGCAAAACTTCCGTTATAGACAATTGCGGACACGACCTGATGGCAGAACAGGCCGATGCCGTGCTAGATACCTTATTCGATTTCGTGCGAGGTAGCTGAGTGTGGCGATGAATCTTGAAAGCTGGGCCTTGTTCACCGCGACAGAAGCGGCAATGTCACTCTCTCCCGGCCCGGCAGTCATGATGGTGGTTGCGGTTGGCATTGCGCGGGGCTGGAAAACATCTTTGTTTGTCACGTTGGGGATTTTGACTGCCAATGCGATTTACTTTGCGCTCTCGGCAACTGGTATCGGCAGCTTGCTGCTGACATCGCCGATGTTGTTCATGGGAATCAAGTATCTTGGTGCTGCCTATCTGGTCTATCTGGGCTTATCAGCAATACTGGGAAAACCCTCACCCATCAGCATCTCCAGACTGGATGGGCCGCCAAAAAAAGGAAGCCGCATCTTTTTCAGCGCTCTTAGCCTGCAATTGACCAATCCCAAGATCTTGCTGACTTTTGTAGCCATCCTGCCGCAGTTTATCGATCAGCATGAAGCCGTCGGTTTGCAAATGCTGATTCTGGCCATCTGCTCCATTATTCCTGAATTTTTTATTTTGCTGGGATACGGTGTGTTGGCAAGCAAAGCCAGCCATTGGGCGACACAAGAAAAATATGCAGTAATGACAGAGCGTATCGCAGGCGTACTGATATTGTGTGCTGCTACGCTGGTTGCCGCCGTCTGAAAAAAAGGGAGAATACCCTCTCCCTTTTTTCAGACATCTATTTCAATTCATAATCAACTGATTCTCAACTGACTCCCGACCATCAAAACTCTTCCCAGGCATCTGATGCCGCTTTTTTCTCAGGAGCAGTATCATTCACCTGCCTGAGTCTTTTAATACTTGAGGTCTGCGCCCTCACCACAGCAGCTTTTTTACCAGGCAAAGTCGTTGTTACACGCTTTGTGACGGGTTCAGTGCCCGCAAGCGGGATCGCTGTCATATTAGCGAGCTGAAATGTACTGACAAGCTGGCTGAGATGATCCGCCTCATTCTGCAACGCCGACGCTGAAGCTGCAGCTTGCTCCACCAATGCAGCATTTTGCTGCGTCACATCATCCATCTGAACGATTGCCTCATTGATTTGTTCGATGCCTGCGGTTTGCTCTTGCGTCGCCATCATGATTTCACTCATTATGCTGGTCACGCGCTGAATACTATTGACAATTTCGACCATGGTCGATCCCGCCTGATCAACCAATTTCGCACCAATTTCCACCTTACTGACCGAATCATCAATCAACTTTTTAATCTCTCTGGCAGCTTCAGCAGAACGCTGAGCAAGACTTCTCACCTCCGTAGCAACCACGGCAAAACCACGCCCCTGCTCACCTGCGCGAGCCGCCTCAACCGCAGCGTTCAGTGCAAGGATGTTGGTCTGAAAAGCAATACTATCAATCACCCCGATGATGTCGACAATCTTACGAGATGATTCGTTGATCGAGCCCATCGTCTGAACGACCTCGGCAACAACGGTACCGCCTTTAACCGCAACATCTGAAGCGGACACCGCAAGTTGATTTGCCTGACGCGCACTATCGGTGTTCTGCTTCACGGTTGACGTCAGCTCTTCCATTGAAGAGGCGGTTTCTTCCAGCGAGCTGGCCTGTTGTTCTGAACGGGAAGACAAATCCAGATTTCCTGACGCGATCTGCTTTGAAGCTGACGCTATCGTTTCAGTACCGGCGCGCACCATACCGACAATATCAGCCAGACCATCACGCATGACGCGCATTGCGTGCATAAGACTATGCTCATCGCCTGCGGCCAGTTGGATATCGACACTCAGATCCCCTGCGGCAATTTTTTCTGCAATTTTTACCGCATAACGTGGCTCGCCACCTAATTGCCTCAGCAGGCTACGGATAATCAGCCACGAAGCGAGCACACCAACCAGGATCGCCAACAGTCCCAATATGATCAGCATTTTTCGTGCGTCACGATAATCTGCTTCTGCTTTAATGACTGCTTCTTTATTCTCCTTTTCCTGATCTACGACAAAATCATTGATCAGTTCCCACCATTTCTTTTGTACCGGACGATATTCATAGCGCAGAAGCTTATAAGAATCATCTTTATTACCTTGCTGAATTAATTGCAGACTTTTAGCGATGAAAGGCTCAGATAATTTTGCCTGTTCGCGGATTTTATTTAATGAACTAAGTTGTGCGTCATTCGTCTCGCTATCCCGCTTCATGAGTTGCTCTAATTTATCCTCGGCCTCATGGTATTTTTTATTCTGGGCAGTAATACGATCAACTTCTATCTGTATCTCTTTTTGTTCAGTCAGCAATAACAAATTCCGCAACGCCAATGCTCTCTCAGTAACCGTCAGATACATACTCTGCGCCAACCGTATTTCCTCATCGTTAAAGTGAACGATTTGTTCCATCCGCTTATTCATCTGATGCAGATAGCTGATCCCCAACACGAGCACGATTAACAAACAACTCAATACCAGACCAAATCCGGCGGTTAAGCGACTTGATACCTTGGTGTCTTCAATTCTCATGATTTGTGTCTCCCGGTAATGAAATGAATACTGAAATACTCAATGTCTGGTACGGTGTAGCTCACTATCTGAATCGTTTTTTAATCGTCTGCTGTAGTCTGCTGTCATCTGCTTTCTATATACATTAATGTAATTTATTAATACTTGTAAATCTAATACCATATTTAATAACATATTAATATTTGTCAATTTAAATATGAAAATACGTCGCACGAAAATATTTTTGCCAGGATGATGTCTCCGTCCTGCATCAGATTTGCAAAGTGAACGTCATACAAATAAAAAAGCGCACCGTATAAACAATGCGCTTTTAAGGATGCAGCCAGGGACTGCTACAAAGAGGTGTTTTCTATCAGATCAGACAAGGAATTTTTCAATCCTCAATTCGCTATCTCTTCGGTTCACAAAGGGTGAGACATAGATACGTGCGGAATACCGGCTTCCATAAAGATCTCGCCATCGCGTGAAAATCCTTCTTTCACATAGAAATTTTCAGCTGTCTGTTGTGCATTCAGTCGCACGCCGGTATCTCCGCGCAGTTTTGCCTGCTCCATCAGGATACGCAGTATCTGCGCACCGACACCGGAATTGCGGGCGGACTCCAATACAGCCATACGACCAATATGACCGTCAGGCAGCAAACGGCCTGTGCCTATCGCCTGATTCTCTTCATCGTAAGCAACAGCATGCAGACACTGGGCATCCATCACATCCCATTCCAACTCAACAGGAATATGCTGCTCAATCACAAAAACAGAATAACGCACGGCCTGTGCGTCTTTTTGCAAGGTAGTCCAATCACCTAAAACAATGCGTGCGGGAGTCATCATAACAAGTCACTCTACTGGTTTCAATTTTTCAAAGCTGGTGATTATCGCACGCCAATCTGCCGGAAATGCAACTCCCTTGCGCAGTGTGGTATCGGCGTACACATAAGTTAATTCACCCGATATCAGATGTTCTTCACCCCGAAAAATTTCAATCAAAAACTGTATGGACGAGCGACCTATCGTCTGACAGCGCACGCCTATATCCAGCACATCATCAAACCTGGCAGATGCCAGATATTCTATGCCGGCCTTGCGGGCAAACAATTCTTTGCCTTCTTTGGCCTGCATGATTGCGCTGGGCAAACCTGTGGCGCGCCAGTATTCGGTGAAGGCGACATCGAAATAAGTCAGGTAATGCCCATTAAAAACAATCCCCTGCATATCGACTTCCGACCAGCGCACTCGTAAGGCATGAAAAAAAGCGAAATCGGATCTTGCCATGATAAATCTCTGTTAAAAATCACTACGGTGTATCGTTGTTGTGCATCCGCTGATGTCGCGGATGTACACACTCATTCTGCAAGAAACTGCCGTATCAGTTGATTGATGCGTTCAGGCTGCTCATGAATAATCCAATGCGAACCTTCAGCGATGCGTTCAACACGAACATCGGCAACGAAATCTTCGATGCCATTCAAAAGAGTTTTCGGCAAGGCTTTATCGTTCTCGCCCCAAATGATGCGGGTTGGCACATTCACTTTAAAATCATCCGGATTCAGATGTAATTGCAAAGGCCCCTGATTTTCAGCGGTGGGTGGGTGCAGCGGCGAGGCACGATAATAATTTACTCCGCCTGACAATCCCTTGCGCCAGCAATCGTGATACCGACCGCGGATTGCCTGGTCAAACCACGTCGCCTGCGACTGGCCCATACCGTTAAAAAATCCATCCATCAAGGCGAAATCATCTTTTGCCAGCGCGGTTTCAGAATCGGTTGCGCGCAGCCAGTTCATGTATTCGCTGGCGGACTTTTGTGCAGGATCGTTCGCCAGTGCCTGCATAAACAGATAAGGATGCGGAGAATTAATGATAATCAGTTTTTCTATCATCGCAGGTAAAGCGATGGCCATATTCCAACTGACAGCACCGCCCCAGTCATGCGCGACAACAATGGCTTTCTGATAGCCCAGATGCTGAATCAGTAAACGCAAATCATCGACAATATGTTTTGCTTTGTAGGCACTCAGATCGGCAGGCATATCGGATAAATTAAATCCTCGCAAATCTGGTGCGACTGCAAAATAATCACGACCAAATTCGGGTAACTGCGCAGCCCATTCATACCAGAATTCAGGAAAGCCATGGACAAATAAGATCAGCGGCTGCCCCTGCTCGCCAGCGCTGGCGTAATGCAGGCGGGTACCATTATCTAAAGTGGCAAATTGATTTCCCTTTATCGTTGCGGTCATCGTGTCTCCGGATCATCGGTAAATAAGAGCGTCGCGGTCAGCACCTGAGTCTGCGCTCTTCGTGCTCACAGCGACTTTTCCTGACTCATTTTTTTATTGATTTATACCTTCAGTTTTTCTCTGAGCATATCGCGGATATGCGGTGCCGCCTTGTATGGGTCACCCGGATTACGTTGCAAGACGATATCTTCCATGCGTTCCTGTACATTACTCAAGGCACCCGGATGCGAGAACACGTAAAACTGTTCATCGCTGATCGCTTTAAACGTATTTTCCGCGACTTCTTGCGCAGTCACTTTGCCGGAACTGACCGCTTTATCCGACATCGCCTGCGCGGCACGCTGACTGGCCGTTGGCGCTGCGCCAGGCACATCTTCCGGACGATTTCTGTGCGATTGTGAAATGCCGGTCGGTACAAAATAAGGGCACAACACTGAAGCGCCGATCGGTGCTGCAACCAGCTTCAGATCCTGATACAGAGATTCAGTCAACGAGACAACTGCATGTTTGGAAACGTTGTAGACAGCCATCGTCGGCGCGTTCAGCATCCCGGCCATTGATGCGGTATTCACGATATGACCTTGGTATTCCGGATCTTTTTTTGCACACTCCAGCATCAGATTGGTAAAGATGCGAACGCCATGGATCACGCCCCACAAATTCACGCCCAATACCCATTCCCAGTCAGCCTGGGTATTTTCCCAGACCAGACCACCGGAACCAACACCGGCATTATTAAAGACCAGGTGAACTGCACCGAATTTTTCCATCGCGGCATCCGCCAGCGCCTGCACCTGTTCGGCATGACGGACATCGCAACGCAACGCAATCACTTGCGCACCAAGCTGTTCCAGTTCAGCCTTAGTCTTATCCAATGCATCTTGCTGCACATCCGCCAGCACCAGCTTCATGCCCAGACGGGCACCGATCAATGCAAATTCATGACCAAAACCGCTGGCTGCACCTGTAATGACGGCCACTCTGTCTTTAAATACTTTCATTTTGTCTCCTGATTTTTACGAATGAAAATGGGATATCACTCCCTGATCACACAGTTGTTGAATTTATTTTTGAGTTTATTTTTGAGTTTATTTTTCAGTTCAGCTTAACGAGCTGCTTACCAAAATTCTGTCCTTTCAGAAGGCCGATAAATGCGTCCGGCGCTTGCGCAATACCTTCAGCGATAGACTCGCGGAATTTCAGTTTTCCGGTCGCCACCAGCGTCCCTAATTCTTTCAGACCTTGCGGCCATAAATCCATGTGTTCCGACACAATGAAACCGCGCATCGTCAGTCGCATCGTCAGAAATACACGCGCATTTTTAATAGCAATCGGCTCGCCGTTGTAGCCAGAAATCATGCCGCACATCGCAATACGGCCAAACGGATTCATGCGCGCCAGACTCGCATCAAATACTTCGCCGCCCACGTTTTCAAAAACGGCATCAATGCCATCCGGCGTTGCAGCAGCCAGATCGGCGTCCAGATTGCCGGCCTTATAATCCACGCAAGCATCAAACCCCAGCTCATTCACAACGTAAGCACATTTTTCGGCACCACCGGCAATGCCAACCACGCGGCAACTCATTTGTTTCGCCAACTGCCCGACCACACTGCCAACCGCGCCACTGGCAGCTGAAACGACAACAGTTTCACCGGCTTTCGGCTGCATGATTTGCGTCAGGCCATACCACGCGGTCAGGCCCGGCATACCGACAGCACCAAGATAAGCCGATAAAGGAATCGGCGACGCCGCATCGAGTTTGCGTAACAATGCGCCGTCGGATACCGCCACCTCAGTCCAGCCCAACATGCCCAGCACTTTGTCGCCAACAGCGAAGCGCGGATTGTTGCTGGCGATGATTTCGCCTACCGTGCCGCCTATCATGGTTTCATTTAAAGGCTGTGGTGCAGCGTAGCTTTTCGCTTCTTCCATACGACCACGCATATACGGATCGAGCGATAAGAAATGATTGCGGATTAAGACTTCGCCATCCTTGATTTCTGGTAGAGGCAAGGTCTCAAGACGGAAATTGTCTGCCTTGACGTTACCCTGTGGACGGGAAGCTAAAACGATACGTTGATAAGTAGAAGACATAAATTAATCTCACTTCATTAAATGATTAGCCAGCGCCTGAAACGCACGGTAAGTGACAGGATCACTCGCGCCATTCGCAGCGACTGGATGGGATGAAAATTTGACGATGACCATTTCAGCCACCGGATCAATATAAATACGCTGACCATGAATGCCGCGTGCTTCAAAGGTCTGATGGGCGTTATGTCCTACCCACCACATATTGCGATACGAATAGCCGGGCAGCGTTTTGTAGCCTGCCTGAGCAAACTTTGCCGGATCACCGCCTTTGCGAATATCTGCCACCACTTCCTGCGGGATAATCTGCTGACCGTTAAACTGACCGCCGTTACGCATCATTTCACCGAAACGCGCCATATCGCGCAGGGTCAGATTCAGACCGCCGCCGCCCTGCTCCGTGCCCAGACTATCGACCGCAAAATAGGCATCGTTTTCGGTACCCAGTTTCTGCCACAGACGTTCCGACATCAGATCAGACAAAGACTGGCCGGACGCGCGCCGTACTATCCATGCCAGCACTTCTGCGTTCACAGTCTTATAGGCGAAAGCCTGATCGTGTTCGCCCTCTTTTTTCAGTTTAGTCAGGAAATCGTAAAAATTCTTAGGCCCGCTGTAACCGGGTGCTGTCGGCAGCAAACCACCGGCGCGCGCGTAATCCCATATCTCAGCTTTCGGATCAGCGTAATTTTCGGAATACTGCACACCGATTGTCATATCCATGACCTGACGTACCGTTGCATCGGCATACGCGCTGTCCTTGAGCTCAGGGATATATTTCGTCACCGGATCAGCCGGATTAATTTTTCCTTCGGCTGCCAGCATGGCCGCTAAAGTGCCAACAAAAGATTTGGTGACAGACATCGCAATATGCGGCAAATAAGGTTTGCTGATACCGAAATATTTTTCGTAGATCACCTTCCCTTTATGCATGGCCAGCACACTGTCGGTGTAGGTATTCGCGAGCATATCCGCCCAGCGGATTTCGGTATTTTTACCGTCCTTGAAACGCAGATCATCGAGTGACTGCAATGCCTGCGGCAACACTGCAGCATGCCCGGCACCATGCCAGACATTCGCGGTGGGCCCCAGCTCACGGGAATGTGAGAACGACCAGCGGGTGCGCGGGAACTGATAGCTGCTGCCATTCGCAAACTGAACGAGCTTGTCAGGCGCGGGTGGAAAACCCTGCATCCAGCCCAGCTTTTGCGGGTCGGTGGCAGCGGGGTCGGGCAAGCTGCTCTGGGCGATGGCACTGCTGATACAGAGTCCGCCAAGTATCGTTGCCAGCGCTGTGGTGGTGAAAGTCTGCTGCATGTTGTCTCCTGTTTTTTTAGTTGGACTTGCAAGCACTGCTTTTACTTTTTACTTTTGTTTTTACTTTTGTTTTTGCTGAGAGTCAGTACGTTCACGCGGCTCAGGCTTCTTCGTCCTGTCACTCCTTACCACATTCGTCAGCTCAAACCTTTCTAGTCACTGCCGTATAACTTTTTCATGTTCTCACCCGACTTCAGGCGGCGCAGATATTTAAAAGTTCCCATCGCCTTCGCAACGAGCCTGTCGCCATTCCAGACTTCGCCCTCGCAAAAGCACATCGTCGTCGATTGATAAAAAGCTTTACCACGTGCCTCGATACGACCGCCGGCGACACCGCCCGGCTGCAGAAAACTGGTTTTCATTTCTACCGTGACGACGCCTTTCAGATCTTCATGCAGCGAACGCCCAGCCATGGCCATCACCACATCCAGCATCGTCATGATGACGCCGCCGTGAGTGATCTGCCAGCTGTTCATGTGGCGTTCCGTCAGATCGAGCGAAAGCCTGGCGTGACCATCTTCCATTTCCAGAAATTCGACCCCCAGATCATGCAGGAAAGGATTTAAGGTCTGGCTCGGCTGCTGTAATGCTTGCGCTGTTGGAGTTTCGCCGTTCATGCTTACACCGCCGACACACCGCCATCGACCGCCAGCGTCTGTCCGGTGATATGTTTGCCGGCATCCGAAGCAAACAACAGGGCAACCCCTTTCAGATCCTCGTCATCACCGATGCGTTGCAAAGGCGCTTCTTTGGCGATTTTTTCTTCGCCCAGATGTTCGAGCAAACCCTTGGTCATTTTGGATGGGAAAAATCCCGGTGCAATCGCATTCACGGTGATGCCATGCGCGCCCCATTCACCGGCCAGCGTGCGGGTGAAGTTGATCACGGCGGCTTTCGAGGTGTTATACGCAATCGTCTGCATCGTTCCCGGTGCATTCCCTGCCAGACCGGCAATCGAAGCGACGTTGATAATCCGCCCGGATTTGCGCGGTATCATGGAACGTTTACCGACCGCTTGCGACAGTAAAAAGATGCTGCGGATATTCAGATTCATGACTTTATCCCAGGCATCGACCGGATAATCTTCCGCCGGAGCACCCCAGGTGGCGCCAGCGTTATTGATCAGAATATCGATATGCCCAAGACGCTTTAAGGCTTCGTCCACCAGCGGCGTCACCGCTTCTTCTTTGGATAAATCTGCAGCGATGGCGCTGGCCTGAATACCACGGCTTTGCAAATGCGCAACGGCTTCATCCAGATCGGATTGCTTGCGCGAAGATAAAACGATGCTGGCGCCCTGCTCACCCAGCGCTTCCGCCATTTGCAAACCCAGACCACGGGAACCGCCTGTGATCAGAGCGGTTTTACCACTCAGATTGAATAATTGCTGAACTGTACGTGCTGTGCTCATCGGTCGTCTCCGTTTATGTCAAAATTTATGCCGAAATTTATGTCGAATTTATGCCGGAATTTGTTCAAAAAAATAAGATAAAAAGAGGATAAAGGGGGAGTATCCTTCAAAATCCCCTTTATCTCCTTATATTCATTGGGCTTTAAAATATACTCCCGGGAGTATTAAAACCAGTTATCTTGCATGTCGTAGGTCGTTGTATCGATGCTGGCGAGTAAATCCAGTTGCGGATGTACCTTCGGTAATTCCCACTGGAAGAAATATTTACACGCCTGCAGCTTACCGGCATAAAAGTCCGCGTCATGCGCATCCTCTTTATGCAGACTCAGCAACGCCTGCTCCAGCCATATCCACGCCAGCACGGTGTGACCGAAAGCTTCCAGATAGGCAGATGCGTTTGCCAGTGTCTTATTGGTGTCGCCACAAGCGTGCAATTGCTGCGTCACCTGCGCAAGACGCTGCAGCACCCGCGCCAGCGCTTTGTCGTAGGCTGCCAGTTCAGGATGCGTTGCGGCTTTTAACAGGGTTTTATGTATCGCCGTGCCCAGTGCTTCGAGCGCAGCGCCATCCTGCATCACGACTTTGCGGCCAAGTAAATCCAGCCCCTGAATGCCGTGCGTTCCCTCATGAATCGGATTCAGACGGTTGTCGCGATAAAACTGTTCGACGTTGTATTCACGGGTGTAGCCGTAGCCGCCATGCACTTGTATCGCGAGATTATTCGCTTCCAGACACCATTGCGAAGGCCAGGATTTAGCGATAGGCGTCAGGATTTCCAGCAACAGACTGGCGTTTTGCCGCGCTTCCGGCGTGGTGCCTGTGCGCTCTTCATCGACCAGCCGCGCGCAATACAAGGTCAACGCCAGACCGCCTTCGACATACGATTTTTGCGCCAGCAACATGCGTTTCACATCCGTATGCTGAATGATGGGCAACTGCGGTGCTGCCGGATCTTTGTTCAGTGGCGCGCGTCCCTGCGGACGATTACGGGCGTAATCGAGTGCGTGCAGATAACCGGTATAGCCCAGCATGACCGCACCAAGACCGACACCGATACGGGCTTCGTTCATCATGTGGAACATATTCGCAAGCCCGCGATGCAAAGTACCAACCAGGAAACCGATAGCACCGGCTTTGCCCTGCGGCTTGTACTTGCCTTCACCAAAATTCAGCAGGCAATTCGTGGTGCCACGATAGCCCATTTTGTGATTCAGGCCAGCCAGCACCACATCATTCCGCTCGCCCGGATTGCCCTGCTCGTCCAGCACGAACTTAGGAACGATAAATAAAGAAATACCTTTGACACCGGGAATCAGTTTTCCATTTTCATCCGGCACTTTTGCCAGCACAAGATGAATAATATTTTCTGACAGTTCGTGTTCACCGGCAGAGATCCACATCTTGTTACCGGTCAGTCTGAAACTGCCATCGGCCTGCGGCTCGGCACGGGTAACAATATCGGATAAGCTGGAACCGGCCTGCGGTTCAGACAGACACATGGTGCCGAAGAAACGCCCTTCCAGCATAGGTTTGACATACGACTCGATTTGTTCCGGCGTGCCGCATTTCAGCAAGGTGTTCGCGTTGCCTATCGTTAAAAACGGATAGGAGGCGGTACCAACATTGGCACCCTTGAAATACGCAAAACCGGCTTTTTCAACCACACAAGGCAGTTGCATACCGCCGAAATCAAAGTCCTGACCGGCGGCCAGTAAGCCCGCGTCGCGAAACGCGTTCAGCGCAGTTTTGACTTCGGGAATCATGTGCACTTTTTCGCCATCGAAATGCGGCTCGTTCTGGTCGCTTTTCTTGTTGTGGGTGGCAAATAAATCGGTGGCGATTTGTTCGCAGGTATCGAGCGCTGCGTTGAAGGTTTCGCGACTGTGCTCGGCAAAACGCGGGCGTTGATTGAGGGATTCGACATTCAGCCATTCGTACAACAGAAAATCGAGATCGCGGCGGGAGAGAATTTTGGATGACATGGCAGTTCCGGTGAAGTTTCGGAAAATGGTGATCAGACCTTGAATCAGACATTTAGTAAGACCATAAGGCAGTTCATGCGAGACAGCTTCAACGACACCGGCTCACATGAACGCCCAAGACCAGACTTTATCAGACGACTTCAAATAAACCGGCTGCGCCTTGTCCGCCGCCGATACACATCGTCACCACGACATACTTCACACCACGGCGTTTGCCTTCGATCAATGCATGACCCGTCAGACGCGCGCCGGACACACCGTAAGGATGGCCGACCGCAATCGCCCCACCGTTGACATTCAATCTGTCCATAGGAATACCGAGCTTGTCGGCGCAATACAAAACTTGTACCGCGAATGCTTCATTCAATTCCCACAAGCCGATGTCTTCTACTTTAAGTCCGGCTTTTTTCAACAGTTTAGGAATCGCAAACACAGGGCCGATACCCATTTCATCCGGTTCGCAACCAGCGACAGCGAAACCACGGAAAATACCCAGCGGTTGCAAGCCTTTGGCTTCAGCGACTTTACTGTTCATGACGATAGCAACCGAAGCGCCATCGGAAAACTGGCTTGCATTACCGGCAGAAATCACACCACCTGGAACAGCAGAACGGATTTTTGATACTGCTTCCAGTGTCGTGTCTGCGCGAATGCCTTCATCCGCCGCGATCGTAACTTCACGTGTGACGAGCATGCCGGTTGTTTTATCGGCGACACCCATGGTGGTCGTCATCGGCACGATTTCAGCGTTGAACAGGCCGGCCGCTTGCGCTGCTGCTGCACGTAACTGGCTTTGCACGCCGTATTCATCCTGACGTTCGCGGGAAATGTTGTAACGCTTGGCGACTGTTTCTGCAGTCTGCAACATCGGCCAGTAAACTTCTGGCTTGTGCTGCTTCAACCAGGGTTCCACCAGCATGTGCGTGTTCGCTTCATTTTGTACGCAGGAAATAGACTCAACACCGCCAGCAGCATAAATATCACCTTCACCGGCAATAATGCGCTGCGCTGCCATCGCGATTGTTTGTAAACCGGACGAGCAAAAACGATTCACAGTCATGCCGCTGGTCGTGACCGGGCAACCGCCACGCAATGCGATCTGACGGGCGATATTGCTGCCAGTCGCACCTTCAGGTGTCGCACACCCCATGATGACATCTTCCACTTCTGCTGAATCGATACCAGCGCGGGATATCGCTGCGGCTAACACATGCCCACCGAGAGTGGCGCCATGCGTCATATTAAAAGCCCCTTTCCAGGACTTAGCTAAACCAGTGCGGGCGGTAGAAACAATAACTGCATCATTCATGAGGTGTCTCCTGTGAGTTGAATTTTAAGTAATTCTTGGTGCTACTAAAAACTGACTACTGAAAAACGGATCTGCACAACCTGAGCAGGTAATGCACCTGCAAATACTGTCCCGTTACTACATTCCTCTCTGCGTACAGCCACATTAAGACGCAGCAATGCAGATAAAAACGGAAGCGGAATAGATTGCTTGCGAAGCAGAATAGCATAATTTAGTACGACCGTTCGCAAAATTTTCAGCTTATTTTATTCCTATTTTCCCGGCAAAAAATCAGCGAAAAAATTTTCACTCTTGTAAGTTTCTGTAAGTTTGAAGAAAGCATGCCGTAAGTTTCAGCTTGCACACTCAAGTTGTGCAAAAAATGTCAGAAGTTCTATTTCCACCTATGACAGGCTTTGCCAACATACTTTATATATATAAAACATAAATCAGGAGACAAGCATGGCGACAGCACCTATTGCAACGTCAAGCGGAATGACAGCGGAAGAGCGCAAAGTAATTTTTGCATCTTCTCTGGGGACCGTTTTTGAATGGTATGACTTTTATCTGTATGGCTCACTGGCAGCCATCATCGCTAAGCAATTCTTTGCTGGCACCGATCCTAACACTGCGTTCATTTTTGCCTTGCTGGCATTCGCCGCCGGCTTTATCGTCCGCCCTTTCGGCGCGTTGGTATTCGGTCGCCTCGGCGACATGATAGGCCGTAAATACACTTTCCTGGTCACGATTCTGATCATGGGTGGTTCCACCTTCTGCGTCGGCCTGCTACCAGGCTACGCAAGCTGGGGAATTGTCTCGCCGATCATTCTGGTCTCTTTGCGTATTCTGCAAGGTCTGGCACTCGGTGGCGAATACGGCGGTGCGGCAACTTACGTTGCGGAACATGCTCCGCATGACAAGCGCGGTGCTTACACTGCATGGATACAAACCACAGCAACACTGGGCTTGTTCCTGTCATTGATGGTGATTCTTGGTACTCGTCAGGCAATCGGCGAAGAAGAATTCGCTTCATGGGGCTGGCGCGTTCCGTTCCTGGTGTCTGTGTTCCTGCTGGCGATTTCCGTCTGGATTCGCTTGTCCATGAACGAGTCGCCAGCGTTCGCGAAAATGAAGGCTGAAGGCAAAACTTCGAAAGCACCATTGACTGAATCTTTCGGCCAATGGAAAAACCTGAAAATCGTTATTCTGGCGCTGGTTGGTCTGACAGCTGGTCAGGCAGTGGTTTGGTACACAGGTCAGTTCTACGCTCTGTTCTTCCTGCAACAAACATTGAAGGTCGATGGAGCGACAGCGAATCTGCTGATCGCCGCATCTCTGGTTATCGGTACACCGTTCTTTATCGTGTTCGGTTCACTGTCCGATAAAATTGGTCGTAAGCCTATCATTCTGGCTGGTTGCCTGATTGCTGCAGTAACTTACTTCCCGATTTTCAATGCGCTGACACACTACGCAAATCCAGCATTGGAATCTGCATTGAAAAATGCGCCAGTGGTTGTGACTGCTGATCCTGCTGATTGCCAATTCCAGTTCAACCCGACAGGCACGAAGAAATTCACTTCTTCCTGCGATATCGTGAAAGCGAAACTGGCAGCAGCATCTGTGAACTACTCCAATGAAATAGCGCCCGCTGGCACAGTTGCATCCGTTAAAGTCGGTGACAAAGTCATTACTTCTTTCAACGCAACAAGCTTGCCAAAAGAAGAAGCTGCAGCAAAAGATAAAGCATTCTCCAAAGAACTGGCTGATGCAATCAAAGCTGCCGGCTACCCTGCCAAAGCTGATCCTAAACAGATCGATAAGCCGATGGTCTTGGTGTTACTGGTCATTCTGGTGATCTATGTCACGATGGTGTACGGCCCTATCGCAGCGATGCTGGTAGAAATGTTCCCAACACGCATACGCTACACATCCATGTCCTTGCCTTACCATATCGGTAACGGCTGGTTTGGTGGTTTGCTGCCGACAACTGCGTTTGCACTGGTGGCATTCAAAGGCGATATTTACTACGGCCTCTGGTACCCGATCGTAATTGCATTGATGACGTTTGTGATTGGCGCCTTGTTCATCAAGGAAACCAAAGATAACGATATTTACGCTGACGATTAAGTCTCAAAACGGGCAAGTAATTGCGCGATAACCTACCGGTAAAAAGAGAAAGCCGCCCAATAATTTGGGCGGCTTTTTTATTCTGTCACGGCTTATTCCAGTAGCACTGAAAAAAATTACAACTGATAATCCATCATGAGTTGTGCCTGTTGATCAGCAACTTTTAATGTGGCCGCACTGCCGACAACCAGACTTGCGCGATCAGGAATATGCCCGAAAGGTAAGCCTGTAATCACCGGCACATCGACGACACTGCGCACGTAGTTGAGCATCTCAGAAAAATCGTAGCCACGATCATGCGCGGCCAGCTGATAGCCAGAAAAATCACCTAATACGATCGCTTTTTGCTTTTCAAGAATACCTGCAAAATGCATTTGCAACAGCATGCGCTCTACGCGGTACGGATGTTCACCTATATCTTCCAGAAACAATATTCCATCTTCAATCTCTGTCCAGTATGGCGTTCCTATGATATGGGTCAGCATCGCCAGATTGCCACCCCACAAACGCCCCTGCACTTCAATTGCAGACGACTCCGCACAAGAAAACCCGACCTGATGACGCTGATGAGAAATGCACTGAATGAATTGCGATAAGGTGTATTCCGACAGTTTGTCACTGGTGAAATCGCCGTACAGCATAGGCCCGGCAATACTGAGTCTTCCGCGCGCCAGCATAGCCTGATGCATTAAGGTGAAATCGCTGTAACCGACAAACACCTTGCCGCTATTCGCCAACAAATCGAGGTCCAGATGCGGCAACAGCCGTGAAAAACCATAGCTGCCGCGCAACGCCATCACGATACTGACATCAGGGTTACTTGCTGCTGCGTGTAACTGCGCGACACGTTGCTCATCACTACCACCGAAACGCTGAAATCGTTGTTCTGGCTGATAATAACTCTGCACGACAAAACCTTGCCGCTGCAGAGTGTCGAGACCGCGGACAACCGCAGCATCATCGAGTGGCCCACCACTTGGTGCGACGACAGCAATGCCAACCGGTGCTTTTAATGTAGGAAGTGTGAATTGCATGGTGATCGGCTATTCAGGGACAGAGGACGATACGCTCGCCCTCGCTTGTAATTTCTGTGCCGCTGCCGCCTGGCGACGGCTGGCAAAAAAATCTTTTAACAGTGCCGCACATTCGTCAGCGAGCACGCCTGGCGTCACTTGGGTATGATGGTTCAACTGCGTCTGATCAAAGAGATTCAATAACGATCCGGCGACCCCGGTTTTCGGATCCCGTGCAGCGAAAATCACACGGGACAATCTCGCATGCATCATCGCGCCGGCACACATCACGCAAGGCTCCAAAGTGACGTATAGCTCGCATCCGGGCAAACGGTAATTGCCGAGTACATCTGCGGCAGCGCGCAAGGCCATGATTTCGGCATGCGCGGTAGGATCATGATCCACAATCGGACGGTTGTAGCCCGTTGCGATCACCACGCCCTCTTTTACCACCACAGCGCCGACCGGCACTTCCCCGGCAGCCCATGCAAGCTTTGCCTGCTCGTAAGCCAGACGCATAAATGCAATATCCGACTCAGCTTGCATGGTCGTCAACGCATCAGTCACGATCAGCCGTCTATCTCTGCCCAGCAATTAGGCGTTTCGTACAGAGTCACTTTGGTCAGTTTCAGACTACGACCAAAGCGGTCATGGTAGACATCTTTGAGAATATCAAAAGCGATCTTCGCGAGGTTTTCAACGGTAGGAACGCGATCAATCACGACCGTTTTATGATCGGGAAGCTGCGCAAGAAAATTCTTAATCACATGATCGTTTTCATAAACGATAAAGGAATGATCCCACAGACCCACCAGATGCTGATTCGCCAGCGCCTTGATATCGCCAAAATCCATAATCATGCCGTTATCGGACTCGCCGTCCTGTTGCACCACATCGCCAGTCAGCGTGATTTGTAAAGTATAGCGGTGACCGTGCAAATTACGACACTGGCTGCTGTGATCGGGAATACGATGGCCTGCATCGAATTCCATTTTTCGGGTAATCGTTAACATGTAAAGCTTAAGGAATTTGTAGAAGTTTATGTGTCTGTAAGCTCAGCTTCCATTGCGGATGCTGTTTGCAGAAATCAATTGCGCGGCGCAGATTATCGTCTCTTAATGGCCCATCCATCGCTTGCACGAAGTAATGTTCAAAATCAAGATTACCGTATGTCGCCATGTTTTGCCCGATTTGCGGAATCACGACCTTAATTTCATTGCCCTTGCGAACTACAAGCTCCGAGCCCATTTTGGGACTCACGCAAATCCAGTCAACGCCTTCAGGTACAGACAAGGTGCCATTGGTTTCAATCGCAATTTCAAAGCCAACAGCATGCATCGCCGCAATCAGGCCTGCATCGAGTTGCAGTAACGGTTCGCCACCAGTGAACACCACATATTTGCTGGCTGTATACGAAGTTGGCCACAAGGCATTAATCGCTGCAGCCAGATCTTGTGCAGATTTAAATTTACCGCCACCAACACCGTCAGTGCCGACGAAATCCGTATCACAAAACTGACAGACCGCTGATGCGCGATCTTCTTCCCTGCCCGTCCATAAATTGCAACCGGAAAAACGGCAAAACACTGCAGGACGACCGGCATGATTGCCTTCGCCCTGCAAAGTGTAAAAAATTTCTTTGACGCTATAGGTCACGTCTTATTCCCACTCAATTGTTGCTGGCGGTTTGCCGGAAATATCGTAGACAACACGATTGATGCCACGCACTTCATTGATAATCCGGTTGGAAACCTTGCCCAATAACTCGTGCGGCAGATGTGCCCAGTGGGCGGTCATGAAATCCTGCGTCTGAACCGCACGCAATGCGACAACGTAATCGTAAGTGCGACCATCGCCCATCACGCCTACCGATTTCACTGGCAGGAAAACCGCGAATGCCTGACTAGTCGCGTCATACCAGTTGACTGGTTTTTCAGCGTTTGGATCAACGAAGTTCGTGCGTAATTCCTCGATAAAAATAGCATCGGCTTTACGCAGCAGATCGGCAAATTCTTTTTTGACTTCGCCAAGAATGCGCACACCGAGACCAGGTCCAGGGAACGGATGACGATATACCATGCCATGCGGCAGACCCAGCGCAACACCGAGCTTACGCACTTCGTCTTTGAACAGTTCGCGCAGTGGCTCCAGCAGTTTCAGATTCAGCGTATCCGGCAAACCACCAACGTTGTGATGGCTCTTGATGGTATGCGAACCTTTTTTTCCCTTGCCAGCACTCTCGATCACGTCAGGATAAATCGTGCCTTGCGCCAGCCATTTGGCATTGCTCAGTTTGGCTGATTCTGCCTGGAACACCTCAACGAATTCACGGCCAATAATTTTACGTTTCGCCTCAGGATCGGTAACACCGGTCAGGTGGCCCATGAACTGCGCAGTCGCATCAACGTGAATTACTTTGACACCGAGGTTTTTGGCGAACATGTCCATCACCATCTTGCCTTCATCAAGACGCAGCAAGCCGTGATCAACAAACACGCAAGTCAGCTGATCACCGATCGCGCGATGAATCAGCGCGGCAGCAACACTGCTGTCAACGCCACCGGACAAGCCGAGGATCACTTCATCGGTACCAACCTGAGCGCGGATTGCGGCGACGGCTTCGGCGATGTAATCCGGCATATTCCAGTCAGATTTGCAGCCACAGATTTCATGTACAAAACGGCCAATAATTGCCTCACCTTGCACAGTGTGCGTGACTTCCGGATGGAACTGGACGGCATAGAAACGGCGATCTTCGTCCGCCATTGCTGCAATCGGGCAGTTATCCGTTGATGCCATCAGCTTGAAACCCGGTGGCATTTCATTGACTTTATCGCCGTGACTCATCCAGACCTTCAGCATGCCGTGGCCTTCAGGTGTCACGAAATCATTGATACCGTTTAACAATGCTGTATGGCTGCGGGCACGGACTTCAGCGTAACCAAATTCACGTACCAGACCATTTTCTACTTTACCGCCAAGTTGCTCTGCCATGGTTTGCATACCGTAGCAGATACCCAGCACCGGTACACCGGCGTCGAATACAGCCATCGGTGCGCGTGGTGTATCACCTTCGGTTACACTGCTAGGGCCACCTGACAGGATGATGCCTGCAGCGCCGTAATTGCGGATAAATTCATCGCTGACATCGTAAGGATGAACTTCAGAAAAAACACCGGCATCGCGGACACGGCGAGCGATCAATTGAGTGACTTGAGAGCCAAAGTCGAGAATAAGAATTTTTGAGTGCATAAATCAAATCATCATGTCAGGTTGCCCGGGCGTAGCCTGTACAACAGTATTGTTTCCTGCTCTCTTTGCCGAGAGCAGGGCTTTTTCAGCTAAGCTGATTAATATTTCCGGATCTGCATCAGGGTACACATCAGTCGATGCCAATCCAACGCAAACCGTCAATGAAACTTCCGCGTTTTCTATCCATTCGGAATGCATCATGACTGACAGTCTGATTCTTTCTGCAACTGCCATCACGACCAAACGCGATGCACCAGGCAACACAATCAGAAACTGATCGTTGTCAAACCGCCCTAAAGCATCAAATGGACGAATACAAGAACGAATACGGCTCACCATTCGCACCAAGATCTGATCAGTCAGAACCATGCCGTGTTTTGCCCGTAATTCAGCAATCTGATCCGGCAGTAAAAACAACAAGGACATTGGTTTGCCCGAATTGGCACAGCGTTCCATTTCCAGACGCAAAGAACGTATGATCGCAGGCTTGTTCCAGGTGCCGAGCAAGGGATCAACCAAGGTATCCCGCTTTAAGCGCCGGTTCTGCTTCATCAATTCAAGTTGATTCTGGCAAACGGCGCTCAACGCCAATTCCCGCTCGACCATAATCGCGAGATCAGCCAACAACAAGCGCTGCTCATCATCAAAAATGTGTGGCTGATAATCCAGCAAACGCAAACACGCCACCAGTTTGCCATCCTGACCGTAAACAGGAAACGAAGCAAAAAACCGGATCATTGGTGGGCCAGCAACAAAGCGGTGCTGCCCGAATTCGCCATGAACATTAAGGTCAGACAGAACCAACACTTCGTCACTCAATGGGAATTCGTCAGAAAACGCAGCTTCCATTTCAGTGATGGAACGCTCAGTAAGACCGGAGCGACCAACAACGCGACCAAATGTCACAAAACAATTGGCAACATCAAACAGCCCCATGCCCACACGTTCAAAGCGGGCAATTTTTGCTTCAAATTTTTCAGCTAATATTTTACTGAAACCAGAATTAACCTGAAGCGTTGTCAAACCAAAATCTGTCGAATTCAAAGACATGCAACACCCCAGGCGTATCGTTCAGATATCAATCGGCGCGATAATTCGGAGCTTCTTTCGTAATCTGCACGTCATGCACATGCGACTCACGCATACCGGCAGAAGTGATTTCAACAAACTCAGCTTTAGTCCGAAGATCTTCAATCGTCGCGCAACCACAATATCCCATCGATGAACGGACGCCACCGACCAGTTGATACAGAATCGCCAGCACGCTGCCTTTATATGCAACACGACCTTCAATACCTTCAGGCACCAGCTTATCTGCGTTATTTGCCGCATCCTGAAAATAACGGTCGGCAGAACCATCCGCCATAGCACCCAGACTACCCATGCCGCGATAGGATTTATAGCTACGTCCCTGGAATAGAATCACCTCACCCGGTGCTTCTTCCGTACCAGCGAACATACTACCCATCATCACGGTTGACGCACCTGCCGCCAATGCTTTGGACACGTCACCAGAGAAGCGGACACCACCGTCAGCAATACACGGCACACCTGTTCCTTTGAGTGCATTTGCCACATTTGCAATCGCTGTGATTTGCGGCACACCAACACCAGCAACGATACGCGTCGTGCAAATAGAGCCAGGGCCGATGCCGACTTTAACCGCATCTGCACCGTGTTCAACCAGCGCAAGCGCAGCCGCAGCCGTGGCGATATTGCCACCGATAACTTCAATATGCGGGTAATTGTCTTTCACCCAGCGAACACGATCCAGCACACCTTTAGAATGACCGTGCGCAGTATCGACAACAATCACGTCCACACCCGCTTTAGCCAGCAGATCGATACGTTCTTCGTTATCGACACCAACGCCAACCGCTGCACCCACGCGCAATTTCCCATGCTCATCTTTCGATGCAAATGGATGTTCTGTCGACTTCTGAATGTCTTTAACGGTAATCAGGCCACGTAACTCGAAAGCGTCATTCACAACTAAAACGCGTTCAAGGCGATGTTTATTCATCAACCGTTTTGCTTCCGCCAGGTCGGCCGTCTCATTGACACACACCAGCTTTTCACGCGGAGTCATTTTGGTGCGGGCTTCCGCATCCAGCTCCTGCTCAAAACGCAGATCGCGATTAGTGATAATACCAACGACAACTTTACCTTCAACGACAGGAAAACCACTGATACCGTGTTGTTGAGACAAGGCAATCACTTCACGGATTTTCATACCAGGTGGAATCGTGATCGGATCACGCAACACCCCGGATTCAAAACGTTTCACCTTCGCCACTTCACGCGCTTGCTCTTTGGCGGTAAGGTTTTTATGGATGATACCAATACCACCCTCCTGCGCCATGGCAATCGCCAGTCTGGCTTCAGTAACGGTATCCATAGCAGCAGAAACCAACGGTATATTCAAATGAATATTACGCGTCAATTTAGTCGCAAGAGAGGTATCTTTCGGGAGAATGTCCGAATATGCTGGAACGAGGAGCACGTCATCGAACGTGAGTGCTTTTTGAAGTAAACGCATACTATTTCCTATAGGCGCAAAAGCGAATTATACAGAAAACTTGCGAAGTAGTCTCGCTACGTGTAAAACTCTTGCATCTTTTGCCCTCTTTGAAAGAACGACTTCATGTTAAAACTCAAGCTTATCAGTGGATTTATCATTGCCACGTTCACCTGCGCAAGCGCTTTTGCTCAATATATATGGGTGGATGAAAAGGGCAATAAACAGTTTTCTGACACCCCTCCTCCGGCATCGACCCCAAAAAACCGTATCATTAAATCGCCAGGACAGTCAGCAACAAAACCAGCAGAACCCAGCGACGCCGCGAGCGCATCAAAAGACGCTGCAAATGCGCAGCAAAAACCAATGACAACGTCAGCGAGAAACGAAGATTTCAATAAACGCCGCGCTGAACAAGCTGAAAAAGACAAGAAAGCAAGTGAGGATCAACAGGCTAATGCTGATAAACAGAAAAATTGTGAACGCGCAAGGTCGTATCAGAAAGTCTTGGAATCGGGACAACGGGTAGCGACTACCGATAAAAACGGTGAGCGCAACTACTTGTCAGATGCACAGCGGGAAAAAGAAGCTGCGGATGTAAAAAAAGCACTGGCTGGCTGTCAGTAATTTCAGTAATGACCGTTACACTGCCAATTTTTGCTGTTTCTGCGCGCGCCGCCGCCTGGCTTCCATAGGATCGGCAAGCAAGGGGCGATAGATTTCCACCCTGTCGCCCTCATGAAGAACCGCGCTCTCATCTTTCAGTTTGCCGTAGACCCCTATTTTGAGAGTATTGAGATTCAGCTCAGGATGCTGCTCCAAAATACAACTGGAATCGATCGCCTGACGAACACTGGCACCAAGAGGCACACTGACATTGAGCAAACTGACAGCATCACCGGATGAATAGCAAACCTGCACCTGAATTTTATTTTCATCAGGCATAAATCGCCTCCGCTCTCGAGCAAAATGAATCAACAAAACTATTTGCAATCTTGCTGAATACCGGACCAATCAAGTGTTCCAATAACTTACTGGAAAAATCATAATTGAGGTCGAACTCGATCTTGCAGGCATCCGGGCGCAATTCAGTAAACTTCCAGCCACCAGTCAGTTGCCTAAACGGGCCATCAACCAGATTCATCTGCATAGAATGCGGCGGCTGATTGATATTTTTTGTGGTGAAGCTTTGTTTGATACCATGGAAGTTAATGGCAAGGGTTGCAATCAGATTCGTTTCCGATCTCTCCGCTACCTTAACCTCGCCACACCAAGGCAAAAATTCAGGGTATTTTTCGACCTGCTCAACCAGCGCAAACATCTGAGCGGCGCTGTATCCGATAAAAACTGTTTTATGTACGACTGCCATCTAAAGAAACCATTTGGTAGAATCACAGGTTCGCATTTTAACCGAGTCGCCACCGTATCGAAATTATCATAAGAAATTTTGAAACGGCAAGATAACCAATTTCCTTATTACATGAGTATTGCTGATAACAAAAAAGCCTTCTACGATTACTTTATCGAGGAACAATTCGAAGCAGGCGTGGTGTTGCAAGGCTGGGAAGTCAAAGCAATCCGTGCTGGACGTCTTCAATTAAAAGAAGCATACGTGATTGTGCGTAATGGTGAGATTTTTCTGTTTGGGGCACATATCGGTGCACTGCCAACCGCCTCAACGCACATACATCCCGACTCGGTGCGTACACGAAAATTATTACTGAACAAAGCAGAGATCAGCAAATTAATCGGCAAAGTCGAACGCTCTGGCTATACGATGGTGCCACTCAACATGCACTTCAGCAATGGCAGAATAAAATGTCAGATAGGGCTTGCCAAAGGTAAAAAGCAACACGACAAGCGAGAATCAGAGAAAGAAAAAGACTGGCAGCGTGAACAGCAAAAGATAATGAAACAACATCGCCGCTAATATCGACACAAGGTTTTTTCTGGCTGGCTATTTGGCGGCATCAAATTCTTGTTCAACGTCACGAATTTGCCGACGCAGCACCTTTCTCTCATCCACGCTGAGCTTATTTTTCTTTACATCAGCCAAAGGACTTTCACAGGAAGATGTAGCGGACATTTTTTTAAAGCC
The DNA here is from genome assembly GCF_014699135.1 of Cognatundibacterium aquatile. Lineage (GTDB taxonomy): Bacteria > Pseudomonadota > Gammaproteobacteria > Burkholderiales > Burkholderiaceae_D > Undibacterium > Undibacterium aquatile. The sequence goes on along the minus strand of NZ_JACOFT010000002.1, from coordinate 149,789 downwards.
GCAGTTTTTGTGTTTGTCTATCGTTGTCGCAGATAAAGAAACATCAGCAACACTGGCTTGCGTATGCTTTCCAGCGGAAAAGCCAGAGTTCGGATTTGCTGCTACGGAGCCAGGCGACGGTATTGCGATCACGGAACCTATCGACAACAGCACCAGCAAGATGGCAAAAAATATAGCGAGAGCTTTATTCATTCACTGTTTTCAGTTTTTGCAGCATAGAATTTGATACCACCATTTTTTGCATCAGGCGCTTGCTCCAGTCAACTCTAACAACGGCAAAAAAAACAGAAAACGCATGACCAATGATCAGATTGTCATCGTAGTTTAATTTAATTACATTGTTATTCCTTTCCCATAGAAGTAAAGTATGTAACTCTTTGTAATCCTCTCTGCCTGACTGTTCCCAGGCGGTAACGATGCCAGTACCATTACAGACATGACAAACCTTCAAACACCTACAGAGAACACTCCGACTCCCGCCAACAACGCACCGAAAGCAAAAATTCTGGTTGTGGACGACGATTTACGACTCCGCGAACTGTTGCGGCGTTACCTGACCGAACAAGGTTTTCATGTTGTCGGCGCAGAGAATGCGCAGACCATGAATAAACTTTGGATGCGTGAACGCTACGACATGCTGGTACTGGATTTAATGCTGCCGGGCGAAGACGGGCTCGCCATTTGCCGCCGGTTGCGCGGTGCAGGCGACAAAACGCCTATCATCATGCTGACGGCGAAAAGCGAGGAAGTGGACAGGATTATCGGACTGGAAATGGGAGCCGATGACTACCTGCCGAAACCATTCAATCCACGTGAACTGGTTGCCCGCATCAATGCCGTTCTGCGTCGCAAAGTCCCGGATGAATTACCCGGAGCACCTTCCGACGGCCCGCAAACATTTGCTTTTGGCGATTTTGTTCTGGATCTCGGCACTCGCACTCTGAGAAAAAACAACGAAGCTATTTCTCTGACGACTGGCGAATTTTCCGTACTTAAAGTCTTTGCCCGCCATGCGCGCCAGCCCTTATCCCGTGAAAAGCTGATGGAACTGGCACGTGGCCGCGAATATGAAGTATTTGACCGTAGTCTGGATGTGCAGATTTCACGTCTGAGAAAACTGATAGAACCAGATCCATCCAATCCTTTATACATCCAGACTGTATGGGGACTCGGCTACGTCTTCATTCCGGAAGCAAGCAAGGAATAGCGTTCCCTCTGAAGACGTATGCGCTCATATCTGAATAGTCTCGAATGGCTGCGCAGCGGTCTTTTCTGGCGTACATTTTTTTTACTGGCCATCCTTGTGATGGCCAGTATGATGATATGGTTCGTCAGTTTCAAAACCCTTGAACGAACACCTCGCGCTCAGCAACTGACGGCGCAAATCACTTCCATCGTCACGATTACACGCGCTGCGCTGACACATTCTGCGCCCGAAAAACGCAAAGAGCTTTTGCTCGATCTGGCGCATAGCGAGGGAATACGGATTTATCTACGGAATGATGCCGACACCCTGGATAAACTTGAGCCCACCGTTTTTCTGACCGAATTCAGTGAGATGATGAAAGCGCAGCTGGGCAAAGAGACCCGTTTCGCCCGCTCGGTGAATGGTAATAGCGGATTCTGGATCAGTCTGGAGATCGAGGGCGATCATTACTGGCTGCGGCTGGATGAAGACCGGCTGGAGCCACCAACAACCTTGCCCGTACTCAGCTGGATCACCGCCACCTTGTTGATTACCCTGCTGGGTGCAGCAGTGATTTCTAAATTCATTAACGATCCCCTGTCCCGCCTGAGTAATGCAGCACGCTTACTTGCCCAGGGTAAGCAGGCACCGGCTCTGCCTGAACGCGGCCCGAAAGAAATTCGCGAAACCAATGCCAGCTTTAATAACATGGTTGCAGATCTGGCCAGAATCGATGCCGACCGCACCATCATTCTTGCCGGGATTTCACATGATTTGCGTACACCGCTCGCACGTATGCAACTCGAAGTGGAAATGGCCGATCTGGACGAACAGGCACGATCCGGCATGCAATCAGATCTGTCGCAAATGGATGCAATCATCAATCAGTTTCTTGATTATGCGAAACCGATCGACAGTCTTCGTTTTGATAAAGTGAATATCAGCGAATTACTGAAACAAGTGATTCAGGAGTATTCACGGGTGAACTACCTTCACCTGCATTCAGCGATTGCAACGGACATGTATATTTCAGGAAATGCGACAGAGCTCAGGCGACTGTTCAGCAACCTGATTGAAAACTCCTGCCGTTACGGAAAGAATCCGGACAAACTCAACACCGTTGTAGAAATTCAATGCAGCCACAAAACGAAGGGCAAAAAACAAGGTGTATTGATCAGTTTCCGGGATTACGGTGAAGGTGCTCCGAGCGACGATGATATCGGGCGTCTGCTGAAACCCTTTACTCGCGCCGATGTCTCACGCAGCCAGGCAAACGGTTCAGGTCTCGGTCTGGCGATTGTAGATAGGATAGTCCGCCGTCATCGTGGCAGATTAAGGATTTACAACCATGAGCACAAAGGCTTTGTTGCCGTCATGATTTTTCCAGAAATGAAGTTCAAATAAAAAATCCCGGTAATAATAAATAATCACCGGGATTTTTTATTTACTACTCAAGAGTAGTTTTCTGCTGCTCTTACTTCGCCGCCATCGCTAATTGCAAGGCCGCTTTTTCTTCTGCCTTCACCGGTTCAGTTTGTTGTGCGATGCCATTTTCCGCAGATTTTTTCACCTGCGTTGCTGATGGTGTCAGTTCATAGCTCAATTGCATGCCGCTGTTCAGTTTTACAGACGGTGCGGCGACATTCGCAGGGCTGGCAACAACCGGTGCAGCCTTGGCTGCCATCGCGTTGGCAACAGACATCGGTGTAGAGAAATTAGCGAAACCCGCGCCAGCAACGCCAGCACACAACATCAAACCAGCCAGCACGGAAGGACGCAGGCGCAGACGGAAGCGTTCCTGCGCATCTTTTTCCGCTTGCTGCCCGATGTCGTAAGTAATTTCCACCGGCGCACTCGACAGCATTTGCTGCGCCTGCAAACGCCATTCAGCACTTTGTTGTTGGTTGTTGCGCAACTTGGAAATCAATTCCTGGGCCAGATTTTCAGCCTGTGCATGTTCCGCGACCAGACTCAGATTTTCTTGCTCGGCTTCCGCTTTCAATGCAGCCTGCATCTCAGCCAACTGCGCTTTCAGCAACTCAGCCTGCTCCTGACGCTGTTGTTTTTGTTGTTCCATTGCCTGTTGTTGTTGCGCGAACTGTTGCTGCAATGCCGCCAATTCCATTTCTTCCGGCGATAATGCCAGAGCATTTTTCTTCGCCTGTTCCAATGCGGCTTTTGCTGCTGCAAGTTCGGCGCGACGTTGCAACATCAGATCTGCCAACGCAGCCTCTTGCTCTTCCTGTTGCTGCAAGTCTGCCAGCAATGCCTGTTCGTCCTGCAAACGTGCGGCGACGTCTTGCGCCAGCTTGTTCTCAGCTGCAATTCTTTGCGCTTCAATTTCTGCCAGTTGCTGCTGTTGTTCCAGTCGGGCGTTCATCTCAGCCATTGCCATTCTGGCTTGCTCTACCAGCGCTTCAGACGCCGCAGTCAGTGCTTGTTCTGCAGCGACTTTTTCCTGTTCCGCGGCATTAGCCTCAACTGCTTTTTGTGCACGCAACTGGCTCTGCTTCGCCAATTCCGCCTCAATTTGCAATCTGTCTTCGGAGGCTTTGAGTATCAACGCTTCCGCTTCCATTTTCTGGCTGATCGCCGTCAATGCCTGCTGCTTCAATTGCAACTCATCCTGCTCGCGTTGCTTCTGCAGTTGCATCGCCTGGATTTCACGCTGAGCAAGCTCGGCCTTTTGCGCTTCCATTTGCTGCAAAGCTAACAGCTCGTCAGCACGCATCTGCGCCAGTTCAGCAGCTTCTTTTTCTGCAGCCGCGTGCATTTGCGCTAATTCTGTCGCTTCTTTCTCGGCGGTCAGTTTGATCTGCATTGCCACGTTCGCATCTTGCTCAGCCTGAGCACGAATCTCAGACAATTGCAGATACGCTTGTTCGGCTTGCTGACGTTGTTCCGCTTCCGCCAGCGCCTTTTGTTCTGCCAGCATCTTTTGTTCGATAGCAGCCAATTCTTCAAGCTCAGCGGCTGCACGGCGATTTTCCATCAACGCCAACGTTTCCGCTTCACGCAGTTTGGCTTCCATCGCCTCTGCCGCTGCACGTTGCGCCTCAGCGTGTTGTACTGATTTAGCAAACATCGCCTGCTCGGTCTCCAGTTGCAATTGTGATGCCTGTGCTGCCGCCTGCTCCTGTTCAAAGCGTGAAGCTGCGATCTGCGCTGCTTCTTGTTCCGCTTGCAAACGTTGTTGCAGTGCTTGCTGTTGCTGTTGTTCCGCCAGTAATTTCGCTTGCAACTCTTCGCTCAGTTGTTGCTCGGTCGCCAGGCGTTGTTGCTCTGCACGGCTAGATTCCAGCAATAAGGAGGTTTTTTCTTCGAGTGCAGCTGCGGTCTGACGCTTGATTAATGCTTCTTCAGCCGCTTGCGCCAGCCATTCTTTTTCTTTCGTATTCAGATTTTCTATTGCCAGACGTGCTTCTTCATCGCTATTTTTGCGTGCCGCCAACAATTCCACTTGCTCAGCTTCGGCATTCAGACGCGCCTGTACTTCCGCTGCTGCAGCGACTTCAGCCTCTTGCTTTGCTGTCAGCATTGTGACCAATGCCTGCTCGGCTACGATACGTTCTTGTTGCGCCTTCAGCAATTGCTGTTCTTGCTGCAAACGCTGTTGTGCGATTTCTGCCATCAGCTTTTGTGCATCGGCATGTGCAGCCAATTCCTGATGTAAAGCCTGCTCTGCAGCGAGAGTTGCCTCACCGGCCAGACGTGCCAATTGCTGCGCGTACGCATTGGCTTGGGCAAATTCATTGGCCTGTTTTTCGCTGACCAGACGGGTTTGTACGTCTTGCTGAGCGCTTTGTTCTGCCTGTAATTTTGCTGTTGTTGTTGCCAGCAAAACAGCTTCATCAGCAGAGCGTTGTTGTACAACTTGTTCCAACTCTGCGATGCGTCGATTTTTTTCAACCACCAGTTGATGCGCTTTTTGCTGGCTGGCCGCATACGCCTGCGCCTGCAATTGCAAGGCTTTTTCTGCCTGCAGTTTCGCCTCAGCCATCTGGCTTGCCTCTTGCTCGGCACGTGCACGTTCTGCGGCTGCAACGGCCTGCTCTTGCTCTGCAATCGCTTTTGCCTGGGCAGCAGCATGGGCGATTTTTTCTGCCGTCAGTTTTTCTGTTGCAGCTTTCGCGATAGATTTTTCGGCATCGGTACGTTCCTGCTCCAATTTCGCTTGTTGCTCCAGCGCCGCTGCTGCCTGCTGTTGCGATTGTGCTTTTTCCTGTTCCAGACGTGTGATCTGCGCTGCCGCTTTAACACGTGCCGCTGCTGCCTGCGCTGCCTGCTGTTCAGCCTGCGCCTGCGCCGCATTTTGCTCGAACAATTTTTTTTCTTCAGCGAGTTTTAATTCTGTCGCACTACGCAGCGCTTGCTCTGCTTCCAGTCTGGCCAGATGCTGATCGCGCTCTTCCTGCTCGACTTTTGCTTTCGCCTGCAATTCTGCCGTTAATTTCTTTTCTGCCTGTAATTTTTCCTGCACCAGTCCGAGCGCTTTTTGTTCTGACTCTGCGCGCAGGCGCAAGGTTTTACCTAACTCTTCGGCTTCTGCGACTTTGGATTGAGCCGCGCTGGCTGCTTGCTTTTGCAACTCAGCATGCTCCTGCATTTTTTGCAGGCGGGCTTGCTCCGCCTGGATCAATGCCTGACGTGCAGTCCGGGCTTCCGATTCCTGTTGCTGACGTGCCTGCAATACATTGACATGCTGACGATCAGCATGGGCACGGGCGATCACTTGTTCTGCCGTGGCTTTTTCTGCTTCCAGCTTTTCCTGCGCTGCGCATACTGCCTGTTTTTCCGCTTCGGTACGAACCTGCTCGGCACGCGTCATTTCAACTGCCTGTTGCGATTTCAACAGTGCCAGGGCCGCCGCTTTGCGTTGTACTTCTTTTTGAATTTCGGCTTGCTCCAGCGCTGTCAGTTCTGCCTGATTAGCGGCTTCCTGCGCCAGTCTTTGCTCACGCTCGGCTTGCTCTTTTGCGGCAGCAATCGCTTTCATTTCCTCTTCGGCACGCTGCTTTGCTTCGAGTTCCAGTTGTGCAGCCTGCTCCAGCGCCAGTTTTTCTTCTGCAGTTTTCAGCATTTGCTGAACCGCCTCGGCACGACGACGTTCTACATCCAGTTTCTCATCGAGTAGTTCCATTGCTTTCGCCTCATCCTGAGCACATTGTTGTTGAACGCGAAGGAGTTCACTGACGTCCCTGCTCTTCTTCACTGTTGCTTCTGCCATTTTTTGCTGCAACTCAGCTTGTTCTATGGCTTTTTCCAGCGCAATTTTTTCTGCGATATATTCAGTTTCCTGCGCTACGCGTGCTGCGCGATCAGCCGCTTCCTGCATGCGCAACAGTTCGGCGTGGGCTTCATCAGCTTTGGCACGGGCTTCCGCTTCTTCTGCTTTCTGACGCTCGGCCTGCAGTTTTGCATCGAGTGCATTCACTGCTTTTTGTTCGGCTTCCGCCCGCATTTGTTCCGCAGCGACTAATTCTTCTGCTTTTTTTGCCTTCAGCTCGGCAGCAGCGCTGGCACGCTTGAGTAAATCGGCCTGAAACGCACTGGCGCTCAGGGCTTGTTGTTCGGCATTAGCCTGCTCACGGGCAGCCTGTACCGCAACCCGTTCAATTTCTATGCGTTCTTTAGCCAGCTTGGCAGCGCGCTGTTCTTCCGCCGCGCGCTGACGGGCGATTTCTGTTGCTTCCTGTTCAGCGATACGGCGTTGACGGGCTTCTTCGGATGCCTCGGCTTCTGCTTGCAGGCGCGTACGTGCCTGAGCATCTGCCTGTTGTTCATTCTCAATGCGATGCATTGCCGTCGATTGCAATTCGCGCTCAGCACGGATACGGGATTCTGTGACCTGGCGGATTTTGTCTTCCGCTTCGCGGCGGGCTTGTGCCGTGGCTGTGGCAATCACTTCTGCCTGTTCACGCTTGGAAGCAGCCGCATACAAGTCTTGCTCAGCCTGCATGCGCATCTGGATTGCTTCTGCTGCGCGGCGTTCAGATTCCATACGAGCCTGAGCAATAGCTTCATGCTCCTGCTCTATGGCTAAGCGGGCAATCGCATCTTCTCTCGCCCGTGCTTCCACAGGGGCGCGACTGATGGCAAATTCGAGTGCCATCGCATCGGCTTGATCACGTTCTTTGCTGGCCTGCATGGTTTCGCTGCGTACTTTGACCAGCATTTCTGAGGTTTCGCGTGCTTCACGTTCGCGTTTTTCGCGTTCACGTGCCAGTTCTGCAATACGTGCATCCGCACGGGCACGCTCAACGGCCTGCTGGCGCGCACTTTCGGATGCAGCGAAACGTTCAGCAGCCCAGTTTTTTGCGGCTTCTGTCTGTTTGCTTAACTGGGTTACTGTTGCCTGTGCTTTGGCGGTAATTTCTGACTCTGCCTTGAACTGCATTTCAGCACGGGCTTTGGCTTCCTGCTCTATCTTCTGACGTTGCTCAGATTGTGCGCGGGCACGGCTTTCCATTTGCGCACGCTCTTGTAAATCACGTGCTTCCTGTTCATTCGCAGCAATCCGGGCTGCGCTGGCGGCCTGCGATTGCTTTTCAGCGAGTAATCTTGTCCGGCTGCTTTCTGCAGCTTCCTGTTCCAACTGCAGTTTTCTTTGCGCCAACTCGGCAGCCTCGGCTTCTGCCTGCGCGCGGGCTTCTGCCATCGCACGAGCCTGTGCTTCTGCTTTCAGACGGGTTTCAGAGGCGACCGTGGCACGGGCTTCAGCTTCAACACGGGCAATCGCTTCACGTATGCCCTTAACGTCGATACGGGAATTCGACTCCAGATCATCAGGAGAAGATAAAAAATCTTCTTTCTGATCCATACGCTGATCAAGGGAGAAATTCCCTAAAGAAAATTTATTTAATAATGACTGATTGCTGTCCATTCTTCACTCCTGAGATAGTAGTCGTTCCCTAAAGTCGCTGGCCTGGCGGCTCCGGAACTTCTTACCCTGAATTATCAATGAAGAAAAATCAAACAATCGCCAGAGTAAAGCGAGAAAAACCCCTCTATTCCCATTTATTCGTGAATGAACGCCTCCCCTAAAACAGCGCGGGGACGTAAAATAGCGGTCACACCAAAATCAGCAGGAGAATGACCTTGAACGAATTAGTGACTGAAATCAAACATCCGTTAGTGCAGCACAAACTGTCGCTGATGCGCAGCAAAGACACACCAACAGATAATTTCCGCCGTCTGCTGCGCGAGATCAGCCAGATGCTGGCGTACGAAGTCACACGCGATCTGCCTATCGAATTCACCCGGATCGAAACCCCGATTCAGGTCATCGATGCACCGACGATCAGCGGCAAAAAACTTTGCGTGATCTCTGTGCTGCGTGCCGGTAACGGCATATTGGATGGCATGCTGGATCTGTTGCCGAATGCGCGCGTCGGTCATATCGGCCTGTACCGCGACCCGGCAACGCTGGAACCGGTCGAGTATTACTACAAAGTGCCGGAAGATATCGCTGACCGTCTGGTGATCGTGGTTGATCCTATGCTTGCCACCGGTAACTCAGCAGCGGCAGCAATCACCCGCCTGAAACAAGGCGGTGCGAAGTCGATTAAATTTGTCTGCCTGCTGGCAGCGCCGGAAGGCATCAAGGTCATGCAAAACGCGCATCCTGATGTGCCTGTGATTACCGCATCCATCGATCAATGCCTGAACGATCATGGTTATATCGTTCCGGGCTTGGGCGATGCTGGTGACCGATTGTTCGGTACCAAATAAATCTAAGTAAAACGCCCCGGTAGCCTGACAGCGCCGGGGCGTTTTTGTCTCTGCTGTCAGAAATACAGCATCTATTTCCCTGCACTGAATATGACAACGACTACCAGTTTCATTCCTGCTTCCAAATTATCCGAAGTCGGCACCACGATTTTTTCGGTGATGTCGGCACTTGCCGCTGAGAAAAAAGCCGTGAATCTGGGACAAGGATTTCCGGATTTCGATTGCGACCCCGCGCTACCCGCCGCAGTGACGCAGGCCATGGCCGCTGGCCACAATCAATATCCACCGATGCCAGGCGTCGCCATCTTCAGAGAGCAGATCGCCGCAAAAATCGCGGCTATTTATGGCTATCAATATGATCCTGCCAGCGAAATTACTATCACCGCCGGGGCCACGCAAGGCATATTAACCATCTTGCTGGCCTGCGTGCATGCGGGAGATGAAGTTATTGTGATCGAACCTGCGTATGACAGCTATGTGCCGTCGATCAGACTCGCCGGTGGCGTGCCGGTTTTCGTCAGCATGGAATTAGGCGAGCACGGCTACAGCATTCCGTGGGACAAAGTCCGCGCCAGCATCACCGGCAAAACGCGGCTGCTCATGCTCAATTCGCCGCACAATCCTACCGGCTTTGTGCTGAGCGCCAGCGATATCGCGGCATTGACAGACATTGTGCGCGACACCCGCATCCTCATTGCCTCGGACGAAGTGTATGAACACATGGTCTATGATGGGCAACGCCACGAATCACTCGCGCGCCACCCGGAACTGGCGCAGCGCAGCTATATTATTTCCAGTTTTGGTAAAACGTATCATGTGACCGGCTGGAAAGTCGGCTACGTCGTCGCCCCGGCGGCGCTGATGGCAGAATTCCGCAAAGTGCATCAGTTCAACGTCTTCACCGTGAATACGCCTATGCAGGTTGGATTAGCGCAGTACATGCAAAATCCCGCGCCGTATCTGGAATTGCCCGCGTTTTATCAACGTAAGCGCGACCTCTTCCGCGATGGTCTGCAACAATCCCGCTTCCGCTTGCTGCCGTGCGCGGGTACGTATTTTCAAAGTGTGGATTACAGCGCGATTTCAGATTTACCGGAACTCGATTTTGCGCGCTGGCTGACCAGCGAAATTGGCGTTGCGGCAATTCCCGTATCGGCCTTTTATCAGCAAGCAAAAGAATCCGGCGTCGTGCGCTTTTGTTTTGCGAAACAGGATGCAACACTGGAAACTGCGATCGCCAGACTGGCTGCGCTGTAAGCTTGAACAATAACGGCAGATTAGCAGCAAGATCGCGGCGACATTGCAGCCCAGCTTAATTATCGTCTTTTGCTTCTGCCGCCTGCTGCGCCGCGAGGGCGCGTAATTTGTCTTTTTTGCTGGGGCGCTTCCCTTTCACGCCACCATTCACATCCAGCACACGCTCGCTGGCAGCAACAGGCAAACTGCTGGCCTCAAAACCCGGGATCGATTCCAGCTCCAAACGCAAACCTTGCTTACGCGCGATCAGCGCAAAATGGGCGGCGGATTCCGGCGTCACAAAGTTATACGCCTGCCCGCTGAGACCAGCGCGGCCAGTACGGCCTATGCGATGAATATAATCATCGCTGGAACGCGGTAAATCATAATTCACCACCACCGGCAACTGGGCGATGTCGATGCCTCGCGCAGCAACATCGGTTGCCACCACCACCTTCAGGCGCGACGCCTTGAAATCGGCCAGCACTTGTTCGCGCTTGCCCTGCGTCAGCTCGCCATGAAATGGTTCCGCTGGAATATGCGCGCGGCGCAATTTCACCGCCACCAGCTCTGCCGCATATTTGGTCGCGACAAACACCAGCACGCGCGGCCACCCTTCGCTGCTCAGCAGATGCCGCAATAATTGGGTGCGGCGAGGCGCATCAACACTGATCGCCCTTTGTACGATATCCGGCTTACCGGCGTCGGTGACTTCTATGCGAATACGTTCCGGTTGCGGGCTGATGCGCGCTGCCAGGCTTTCCACTTCCGGCGCAAACGTCGCAGAAAATAATAAATTCTGACGCTGTGCAGGCAACATCGCCACGATGCGGTTTAACTCATCGGCAAAGCCCAGCTCCAGCAAACGATCAGCCTCATCCAGCACCAGCGTATTCACGCGCGCCAATGACAAGGCATTGTGATCGATCAGATCCAGCAAACGCCCTGGCGTCGCGATCACTATGTCAGCACCGCCGCGTAAATGCAGCATTTGCGGATTAATCGAGACACCGCCAAACACCACCGCCAGTTTGGCAGCAGGCGCGACCGATTTACACAGGCTGCTCAGCGTGGTGCCGACTTGCGCGGCAAGCTCGCGGGTCGGTACCAGAATCAACACCTGCACCGCTCGCGGACGCGCCGCCGTCAGCACCAGATTTTGCAAGAGCGGCGCACAGAAGGCGATGGTTTTCCCGGAGCCGGTCTGCGCCTCGGCAATCACATCTTTGCCTTGCAAAATCACAGGAATCGCGGCGACCTGCACGGCAGTCGCTTCGGTATAACTACGGTCGCGCAAGGCGCTCAGAAGTACGGCCGTGAGGCCCAGGCTGGAAAATGACATGACTATGCTTTACTGAAAGATGGTCGGCACTATACCGCATTCTGATGCTGAGAAAGTACAAAGGGCGACGCACACACGATTTGGAGCCCGCTAGCCTGCTAAATGAGACTAAAAATACTGGGGGGAGTATATTTTAAAGCCCAGCATTAACGCTGAGAATAAGGTGAAAATGCCGCATACTCCCCCTTTTTATCACTTTTTACGGTTCCCAAAGCGATCTGAGGAGTGTCGCCACTGGCGGTGGCGACGGGCGGTGAAATGGGGAATAAGCGAGGATGAAGCGAGGATTAATCGACTTGTTTGCGGGCTTGTTCGCGGTCTTTTTCGATCACGCGAATCTGGCGTTGTACGGCTTTGGCTTCGATAGACATGCGCTGCAAGGTCGGCAGGTAACGGCGGCGTTGCACTTTGATGTCTTGCAGGCAGTCGTTGACGAAAAAAATGTCATAGCAATGGCGCTCTGCTGCCTGATACCAGGTTTGCAGGCGGCGTTGCAGAGTCTCGCTTTCGGCGATGACGGCATCGGCGACTTCGTTGGTTTGTATGCTGTTGACCGGATAGCGCCCGTCCATGTCTTGCACGAGTTGGGCGATGCTGGCGAGTTCTGCTTTTCTCTGATCAGCCACGGTATCGGCATGCGCCGCGCTGATGCCAGTCAGCAGCAGGCTGGAAATAAATAAGTGTGAGAGAAATTTCATCAGGCTAGGTTATCGGCAAGTTGGCGTTGATCGGCTTCCATGTATTCTTTCGATTGCATTTCAACGATACGTGAAACCGTGCGGTGAAACTCGTTCGAGAGTGTGCCCTTAGTATACAGCTCTTCCGGTGCGACTTCGGCAGACATAATCAGTTTGACCTTGTTATCGTAAAACACGTCGATCAGCCAGGTGAAACGCCGCGCCTCTGATGACATGGCAGCGGACATGCAAGGAATGGCGGACAAAATCACGGTATGAAAGCGGCTGGCGATTTCGAGGTAATCATTCTGCGAACGCGGGCCGCCGCACAGCGTATGAAAATCAAACCAGATCACACCACCGGCACGGCGCAGTGCTTTCAGTGTGCGGCCTTCGATATCAACATGCGGGTCTTCGTCTTTGGTGTCGGCAATACGCGAAAACGTATCGCGCAGCGCTTTATCGGTCGCGGCTGAGAGCGGCGTCAGATACGCCTGCACTTGTTCCAGCGCACGTTTGCGATAATCATTACCGGAATCGACGTTCATCACATCGAGCTTTTCTTTGAGCAAGGCGATCGTCGGCAGCATGCGGTCGCGATGCAGACCTTCGGGATACAGCAGATCGGGCTGGTAATTGGATGTCATGACAAACGACACGCCGTTATCAAACAAGGCTTTGAGCAGGTTATAAAGCAGCATCGCATCCGCGACGTCGGACACATGGAACTCATCAAAGCAGATCAGGCGGTATTTTTTGGCGATGCGTTTGGCGACTTCATCCAGCGGATCAGCGACGCCTTTGAGTTCGTCTAACTGACGATGTACAGCGCGCATGAATTCGTGAAAATGCAGACGGGTTTTACGCACAACCGGGACGACGGAATAAAAGCTGTCCATCAAAAACGACTTGCCGCGCCCTACTCCGCCCCACATATAAACGCCGCGCGGCACTTCAGGACGGGTGATAAGGCGGGTCAGCTTGTTCGCCCGTTTTCCTTTGTACAGCACCCATTCTTCATAGGCTCGCTGCAGGCGATCAACGGCGCGCTTCTGCGCTTCGTCGGCTTTAAATCCACGCTGGGTCAGCGCTTCGTCGTAAAACTGTTGTACATCCATAGTCTGTTTTTTCAAGCTGTTTCCTCACGTATTTTGTGCGGTACGCATCGATGCCATCATTCATCCGTGCGTTGATTCATGCTGATTCATGCTGACAACAGAAACCACATCATTCGCTGATCAGAAAAATACGGGTACCAGTCTGGCTGGTCGTTGACCGCCGGTAACGCCAACCTGCGTTGACACGGCGGGTACGGCAATAATAAAAATGGACGAGTATCCGACTCGTCCATTTTTATCGTGGTGCAGATGACGTATCGATCAGAAGTTGAGCGAACGTTTATCCACTGCCAACGCTGCTTCTTTTGTCGCTTCAGACAAAGAAGGATGGGCGTGGCAAATACGCGCGATATCTTCAGAAGACGCACGGAATTCCATCGCGACCACCGCTTCAGAAATCAATTCGGAAGCCATAGGACCAACGATGTGTACGCCGAGGATTTCATCGGTCGTTGCATCGGCGAGGAATTTAACCATACCGGAAGTATCGCCCAGTGCGCGTGCGCGACCATTCGCCATGAATGGGAAAGTACCGGCTTTGTACGCAACGCCGTCGGCTTTCAATTGCTGTTCGGTACGACCTACCCACGCGATTTCAGGGGATGTGTAAATCACCCAAGGAATCGTGTTGAAGTTCACGTGACCGTGTTGACCAGCAATACGCTCAGCAACGGCAACGCCTTCTTCTTCCGCTTTGTGCGCGAGCATAGGACCGCGTACTACGTCACCCACCGCCCAGACGTTAGGCAGATTCGTTTTGCAATCGCCATCCACCGCGATGAAACCACGCTCATCGAGTGCCAGGCCAACGCCTTCGGCATTCAGGCCATTGGTGTTTGGTGTACGGCCGATAGAAATGATCAGCTTGTCGAATACGACTTTGTGCTCTGCGCCTTTGTCATCGGTGTAGTTGACGGTAACGTCTTTACCACTGTTGACGATCTCGCCGATTTTCACGCCGAGATTGATTTTCAGGCCTTGTTTGTCGAACAGTTTTTTCGCTTCTTTGGCGATTTGTTCGTCCACTGCACCGAGGAAAGTTGGCAATGCTTCGAGTACAGTCACTTCAGCACCGAGACGACGCCATACGCTGCCCATTTCCAGACCGATCACGCCTGCACCGATCACGCCGAGTTTTTTCGGTACTTCAGCGATATTCAGTGCGCCTTCGTTCGACAGAATGTTCTTTTCATCGAACGGTGCGGTTGGCAATGCGCGTGCATTGGAGCCAGTTGCGACGATGATGTGCTTACCAGTAATGCTTTCTTCTGTTTTACCGGCAACCTTGATTTCGTAACCAGCCGCATCGGCTTTCACGAAAGAGCCATGACCGTGGAAGAAAGTGACTTTATTCTTTTTGAACAGGAACAGAATACCGTCGTTATTTTGTTTAACGATGGTGTTTTTACGTCCCAGCATTTTTGCGACATCCATACCCAGACCGGATACCGAAATACCATGGTCAGCAAACGCGTGACCAGCATGTTCGTAATGTTCCGAAGATTGCAGCAGAGCTTTAGATGGAATGCAACCAACGTTGGTGCAGGTACCGCCCGGTGCCGGGCCGCCTTTGTCGTTGCTCCAGGCATCGATACAGGCCGTGGAAAAACCGAGTTGTGCAGCACGAATTGCTGCGATATAGCCGCCAGGGCCGCCGCCGATTACGACGACATCAAATTGTTTGCTCATGGATTTATCCTGATTTCTGATTGTTTCTGATTACGCGTGAGGAAAAGACATACGGTGAACAGGCGGATTCACTCTTCTTCTGGCACAAAAATCCACGCTAAAACATAAGCGACCAGACCCGCGCCAAAATAACAAGTGAAAAAGACAAACAGCAAACGCCATATCCAGGATTCCAACCCGGTGAATTTGCCTAAACCACCGCAAATACCGCCCAGCCAACGATCGGTATTCGAGCGGCGGAAACGGTTTAACTGATTCAGGGAATCATCGATACCGGAAAAGGAATTACTGTGTGCGTCCTGAGAAGAAGCTCCGCTTCCAACGGAAGACAGGAGCTTCGCCTTTGCTTGCGCGAACTCTGCATCAGTCAGGGCTCCTGCCTGATGCAGTTCATGCAGACGTTTGATGTCGTCAGCGATGTTCACGACGATGGCCTCTTACAGATCCAACAACAAGCGTGATGGATCTTCCAGCGCGTCTTTCATCGCAACCAGAGCCAATACTGCTTCACGACCATCGATGATACGGTGATCGTAAGACATCGCCAGATAGTTCATCGGACGAACGACGATCTGACCATTTTCAACTACTGCGCGGTCTTTGGTTGCATGCACGCCCAGAATCGCAGATTGTGGTGGATTGATGATCGGTGTCGACAACATGGAACCGAAAGTACCGCCATTAGAGATGGAGAATGTACCGCCAGTCAGGTCGTCCAACGTCAACTTACCATCTTTCGCTTTAGCACCGAATTCGCCGATTTTCTTTTCGATTTCAGCAATCGACATCTGATCGGCATTACGCAGAATAGGCACAACCAGACCACGTGGCGAACCAACGGCGATGCCGATATCAAAGTAACCGTGATAGACGATGTCGTTACCATCAACGGATGCATTAACGATAGGGTATTTTTTCAGAGCAGCAACAGCAGCTTTGACGAAGAAAGACATGAAACCCAGTTTCACGCCATGTTCTTTTTCAAATTTGTCTTTGTACTTATTGCGCAATTCCATGACTGGTGCCATGTTGACTTCGT
Organism: Cognatundibacterium aquatile; assembly: GCF_014699135.1. Lineage (GTDB taxonomy): Bacteria > Pseudomonadota > Gammaproteobacteria > Burkholderiales > Burkholderiaceae_D > Undibacterium > Undibacterium aquatile. The sequence goes on along the minus strand of NZ_JACOFT010000002.1, from coordinate 133,771 downwards.
TGAACGTCGTCAAAATCGCGTTGGTAGATTGCGATTGCACCAGACGTTCAGCGATACGTGCACGCAGACGGCTCATAGGAACGCGTTCTTCAGGGCGATCACCCAGGTTAACAGCCGCAGGTGCATTCACCTGTTGCAATGCTGGCTTGGTTGACACTGGTACTGCCAGAGGCGCAACAGCAGGTGCAGCTTTGCCGGCAACAGCAGCCAATGCATCACCTTTCGTTACACGGCCATCTTTACCTGAGCCATCAACCTGGCCAGCGGATAAACCGTTTTCAGCCAGAATTTTTGCAGCTGCTGGCATAGCAACGCCAGCCGATGATTTTGCATCAGCAGATGCAGCAACTGCCGGTGCTGCTGCAACCGCAGCAGGTACAGCAGCAGGCGTTGCAACTGTTCCGGCGCTCGCTGCTGTATCGAGGATAGCGATAACTTCACCAGCAACAACTGTGCTGCCATCACCCTTGATAATTTGTGTGATCACACCAGCGTCCGGTGCTGGTAATTCCAGAACAACTTTATCTGTTTCAACGTCGATCAGATTTTCATCACGAGCTACTGATTCACCTACTTTTTTATGCCATGTCAGTAAAGTCGCTTCAGCGACGGACTCAGATAACTGAGGAACTTTAACTTCGATAATTGCCATTTTTTACTCTCCGATTCGGGTAGCCAAACACTGCACCAGCTTCTGGTGCAGTGTCGCGTCATTATTTAGTCAGGACAAAGCCCTTGAGTTTGGAAAATGCCGTTTCCAGCAATGCTTTTTGCTGTGCATAGTGCTTGTCATAGTAACCGACAGCTGGCGATGCACTCGCTGGACGACCTGCGTAAGCAAGTTTCTGGCCTTCTTCCAGACTTTCAAAAATATTGTGCTGAATCTGGAACCATGGACCTTGATTTTGCGGTTCATCCTGTGCCCACACCAACTCTGCTAGGTTAGGGAATTTTTTCAATTCCGCAGCGAAGCTCTTATGTGGGAACGGATACAACTGCTCAACACGGATGATCGCAGTATCTGTCTGCGCACGCTCTTTACGTGCATTGACCAGATCGTAGTACACCTTGCCGGAGCAAGCGATCACGCGTTTGACTTTCTTCGCATCGATCGTTTCGTCAACTTCACCAATCACAGTATGGAAGCTGCCTTTTGCCAAATCAGACAATGGAGAGCCTGCATCTTTGTTACGCAACAAGGATTTCGGCGTCATGATCACGAGTGGCTTGCGGAACTGACGAATCATCTGACGGCGCAACAGATGGAAAATCTGTGCTGCAGTTGTCGGCTGAACGACTTGCATATTGTTGTCTGCACACAATTGCAGGAAACGTTCAGGACGAGCGGATGAATGCTCAGGACCCTGACCTTCGTAACCATGCGGCAGCATCATGACCAGACCGCAGGCACGGCCCCATTTCACTTCACCGGAACTGATGAACTGATCGATCACGACCTGCGCACCGTTAGCGAAATCGCCGAACTGTGCTTCCCAGATAGTCAGTGTGTTTGGCTCTGCTGTGGAATAACCATATTCAAAGCCCAGTACCGCTTCTTCTGACAAAACGGAATCGATAACAGTAAATGGTGCCTGTTTATCAGAGATATTTTGCAGAGGAATGTACGTACCAGCATCCCAGCGTTCACGTTTCTGATCATGCAGAACAGCATGACGATGAACGAAGGTACCACGACCAGCGTCCTGACCTGTCAGGCGAATTGCATAACCTGAGGAAACCAGAGAAGCATAAGCAAGGTGTTCGCCCATACCCCAGTCCAGATTCATTTCACCACGACCCATCGTAGCGCGGTCGCCAAGAACTTTTTCTACCAGACTATGAGGTTTGAAGCCTTCAGGCACAACTGTAATACGCTCAGCCAGACGTTTCAGCTCAGTCAGCGGCACAGCTGTATCAGCAGCATCGGTCCATTTACGGTTCAGGAATGGAATCCAGTCAACCGCAAATTTGTTTTTAAAGTTGGAGATGACAGGGTCATGGGTATGCTTACCTGCATCCATCGCATCGCGATAAGCTTTAACCATCTGATCGCCGCCATCAGCAGGAATCGTACCTTGCGCAGCCAGCTTGTCTGCATACAATTTACGCGTACCAGGATGTTGTCCGATTTTTTTGTACATCAGCGGTTGTGTCAATGCTGGTGTATCTTGTTCGTTGTGACCCAATTTACGGTAGCAGATGATATCAACAACGATGTCTTTCTTGAATTCCATACGGTAATCAAGAGCAATTTGCGTTGCCAGAACAACGGCTTCCGGGTCATCCGCATTCACATGCAAGACCGGTGCTTCAATCATCTTAACGACGTCAGAGCAATACAATGTAGAACGGGAATCGCGTGGATCAGATGTCGTGAAACCGATTTGATTGTTAATCACGATATGCACTGTACCACCTGTGCCGTAGCCACGTGTCTGCGCCAGATTCAGGGTTTCCATCACAACGCCCTGCCCTGCGAAAGCGGCATCGCCATGTACCAGAATAGGCAATACTTGTGAGCCATCTTTGTCACCGCGACGATCCATACGCGCTTTGACAGAGCCTTCAACCACAGGATTAACGATTTCCAGATGGGAAGGATTAAATGCCAGCGACAGATGTACCGGGCCGCCTGGAGTAGAAATATCGGATGAGAAGCCTTGGTGGTATTTAACGTCGCCTGCTGGCAAGTCGTCACCGTGTTTGCCTTCAAATTCAGCAAACAAATCCTGAGGCATTTTACCCAGAGTATTGACCAGAACGTTCAGACGTCCACGGTGGGCCATACCGATAACGATTTCCTCGACACCGCGCTCACCGGCGCGCTGAATTGTTTCATCTATCGATGCGATGAAACTTTCGCCACCTTCGAGAGAAAAACGTTTCTGACCGACGTATTTAGTATGAAGATAGCGTTCCAGTCCTTCTGCAGCCGTCAAACGGTCGAGAATGTGTTTTTTCTTCTCTGGAGTAAAGGAAGGTGTGGAACGGATGGATTCAAGTTTTTGCTGTATCCAGCGTTTTTCAGCTGGATCGCTGATATACATGAACTCGGCACCGATGGAACGGCAGTAAGTATCACGTAAAAAATTAATCAGGTCACGTAAAGAAGCTAATTCAGGTCCGAAATAGGTATTCGAGATATTGAATTTGATGTCCATGTCGGCATCGGTGAATCCGTAAAAACTAGGATCCAGCTCAGGGATGCCTGGACGCTCCTGACGTTGCAAAGGATCAAGGTTAGCCCAGTGGCTACCCAGGAAACGATAAGCTGCAATCAGTTGCTGCGCGAAAACACGCTTACGACCCATATCGGCATCGGCGTTTGCGCTGACGGCACGGATAGGACCTTGTTTTGCACGTTCTGCAAAAGAAGCAATCACGGGTGCGTGAGCAACGTCGGGCTTACTGGAGCCGTCAACTGCTGGCACGTGTTGCATGGCGTCGAAATACGCACGCCAGTTTTCAGGAACAGAACCGGGATTATTCAGATACGCTTCGTAAAGTTCCTCTACATACGGCGCATTGCCGCCGAACAAATACGAATTAGCGTTATATTGTTGCATCATCTTGCTCACCTTTCTTCGCGTTTCGCGAGATTAGCGGGTTAGTCTAACCTTCCGCGACACGGCCTGACCGGTTAGCGGATTGCACATCAAGTTGTGGGGAAGGGCTTGTTTCAAACTATTCTCGTATCGGAGTCAAAACGCACATCAATAACAATATATTTTTTGATTCCAAAACGAAAAAACATCTAAAATTTACATTTGAGCCGAAGCATAGCATATTTAACGAATAAAAAAAAAGCGAGCCACAAAGACTCGCTTTTTTCGATGCTGCAGTGCAGTAGCTGATCAACAGAATTAACGCTTATCGATCGCAGGAACGTCGCGCTTTGCGGCGCCAACAAACAATTGACGTGGACGGCCGATTTTTTGCTCAGGATCAGAAATCATTTCTTTCCATTGAGCGATCCAACCAACTGTACGCGCCAGAGCGAAAATACCAGTAAACAAGGCAGTTGGGATACCCAGTGCACGCTGTACGATACCAGAGTAGAAGTCAACGTTCGGGTACAACTTACGGCTAACGAAGTATTCGTCTTCCAACGCGATTTTTTCCAAAGCCATTGCCAGTTTAAACAATGGATCATCTTGCAGACCCAGTTCTTGCAATACTTCATAGCAAGTTTCGCGCATCAGTTTTGCACGTGGATCGTAGTTTTTATAAACGCGATGACCAAAGCCCATCAGCTTGACGCCAGAGTTTTTGTCTTTGACCTGAGCGATGAAGTTAGGAATATTATCGACGCTGCCGATTTCTTCCAGCATGCTCAGTGCAGCCTCATTTGCACCGCCGTGAGCAGGACCCCACAAGCAAGCGATACCAGCAGCGATACATGCAAATGGATTCGCACCAGAAGAACCAGCCAGACGCACTGTCGATGTCGATGCGTTTTGCTCGTGATCTGCATGCAAAATCAGGATACGATCCAAAGCACGAACCAGAACTTCATTGACTTTGTATTCTGCACATGGTGTCGAGAACATCATATGCATGAAGTTCGCGCTGTAAGACAAATCGTTACGTGGATAAACGAAAGGCTGACCAATAGAATATTTATATGCCATAGCTACCAGCGTCGGCATTTTTGCTATCAGACGAATCGCTGATACTTCACGGTGATGAGGATCGTTAATATCCAGGGAATCGTGATAGAACGAAGACAAGGCACCAACCGTACCAACCAGCACAGACATCGGATGCGCATCGCGCCGGAAGCCACGGAAGAAGAATTGCATCTGTTCGTGAACCATCGTGTGATTAGTCACGGTCGCAACAAATTTTGCTTTTTCTTCTGCTGTCGGCAACTCACCATTCAACAACAAATAGCAAGTTTCAAGAAAATCACCGCCGTTAACCGCTAACTGCTCAATCGGATAGCCGCGGTACAGCAACTCACCTTTATCACCATCAATATAGGTGATCGAAGAATTACATGCCGCAGTCGACATGAAACCTGGATCATATGTAAACATGCCAGTAGAGCCATACAACTTACGGATGTCTATAACATCAGGACCAATCGATCCCTTGTAAATCGGCATATCCAATGATGGCGAGCCATCAGAGAATGAGAGGGTTGCTTTTGTTTCAGAATTAGTCATGGCTCTTCCTTCAGATAAGAGGTGAGTCGTTAATCAAAAAAACACAAAAAAAATCATTTCCAGTCAGGCAATCCGCAGACGAGAGAGCAAAGCGTGAACATGTGGCAAATCCACTTCTGCTTCCGGCTCTTTCTTCGCCATTATCAAGTCCATCAGGACACTGTCTGACAATTCCATCAGGCGACTGAAGGCATCCACCTCTTCATCACTTAATGACTCTTCATTGATATCCAGAAATCGCGTCAGTATCAGATCGTTTTCCAACAATCCGCGTCGCGCACGCCAGCGAAGGCGAGCACGCTTCACTGGATCACTTTGATGAGAATTTCCTGCAAGCTCAGACATAGTTACTTTCTCTTTTAATGCTTCCATTTCATGCAGCTCTTCAAAAAAAACTGCATGAAATAGAAGTGGCGCCTGACAGCGCCACTTCAAATTGATCAGACTGCGCGACGAACCATTAATTCTTTGATTTTGCCGATTGCCCGGGTCGGGTTCAGACCTTTAGGGCAAACATCAACACAGTTCATGATTGAGTGGCAACGGAACAAACGATATGGATCTTCCAGATTATCCAGACGCTGCGCAGTTGCTTCATCGCGTGAATCGGCGATAAAACGGTATGCCTGCAACAGACCTGCAGGGCCTACGAATTTATCAGGATTCCACCAGAACGATGGGCATGATGTAGAACAGCAAGCACAAAGAATGCACTCGTACAAGCCATCCAGTTCTTCACGTTCTTCAGGCGATTGCAGACGCTCTTTTTCCGGAGGGATAGAGTCATTCATAAGGTATGGCTTGATGGAATTGTATTGCTTGAAGAATTGCGTCATATCCACGATCAGATCGCGGATCACAGGCAAACCTGGCAAAGGACGCAAAACGATAGGCTCAGACAATTCATTCAGATTGGTAGTGCAAGCCAGACCATTCTTACCGTTGATATTCATCGCATCAGAACCGCACACACCTTCGCGGCATGAACGACGCAAAGCCAATGAATCATCAACGTCGGCTTTAATGCGTTGCAATGCGTCAAGCAACATTTTGTCGGTATCTTGCAATTCAACAGTCAGATCCTGCATGTAAGGCTTTGCATCCTTATCAGGATCATAGCGATAAATTTTAAATTTCAGTGTACGTGCCATAGTGTTATCTCTTTAGAATGTACGAGCTTTTGGCTTGAAGGTTTCAACAGTCAGAGGCTTAGTCACAACTGGTTTGTAATCGAGGCGATTGCCTTCGGAATACCAGAGGGTATGCTTCATCCAGTTATCGTCATCACGTTTTTCATAATCGCGGTGAGCGTGCGCACCACGAGATTCTTTACGTGCATTCGCCGATGTGATGGTCGCTTTCGCTGTTTCAATCAGGTTATCCAACTCCAGCGCTTCAACACGGGCTGTATTAAACACTTTGGATTTATCTTTAAACGAAACATGCTTACGGCGCTCATCAAGCTCCATAATTTCTTTGTAGCCTTCTTGCAGTAACTCGTCTGTACGGAATACGCCGCAATGCTGCTGCATCGTTTTCCGGATGGCATTTGCCACATCCTGAACGCGCTCTGAACCGGTAGAGTTTTCAATGCGTGATAAACGCTCCAAGGCAACATCCGCCGCGTCGGCAGGCAACTCTTTATTGCTACGTGCTTTAAGGTTGCTTGCAACGATATGGTTACCCGCAGCACGCCCAAACACCAACAGATCAAGTAAAGAATTTGTACCCAGACGATTTGCACCATGCACAGATACGCAGGCACATTCACCGATCGCGTACAAGCCATTGACAATTTCATTGCTGCCGTTTTTAGTCGTAACAACCTGACCGTGAATATTGGTCGGAATACCGCCCATCTGGTAGTGGATTGTTGGAACGACAGGAATAGGCTCTTTGGTTGCATCCACGTTCGCGAATTTATGTGCAATTTCGAGAATGGATGGCAGACGTTTTTGAATAGTGTCAGCGCCAATGTGACGCAAATCCAGCATGACGTGATCTTTATTCGGACCACAGCCACGACCCTCTTTAATTTCCTGATCCATAGAACGGGAAACGAAATCACGTGGAGCCAGATCTTTCAGTGTTGGCGCATAGCGTTCCATGAAACGCTCACCCTGACTATTCACCAGAATACCACCCTCACCGCGCACGCCCTCAGTAATCAACACACCCGCACCGGCAACACCGGTTGGATGGAATTGCCAGAACTCCATATCCTGCAAAGGCAAACCAGCCCGCGCAGCCATACCCATACCGTCGCCGGTATTAATAAATGCGTTAGTAGAAGCAGCCCAGATACGACCAGCGCCGCCGGTAGCAAAAATCGTTTGCTTAGCTTCCAGCATCATCACTTCGCCAGTTTCCATTTCCAGCGCAACGACACCAACAACATCGCCTTCAGCATCACGAATCAGATCAATCGCCATCCACTCAACGAAGAAGTGTGTACGGGCGCGAACGTTACGCTGATACAGCGTGTGCAGCAACGCGTGACCGGTACGATCGGCAGCCGCGCAAGCGCGCTGAACTGGCTTTTCACCGAAATTAGCAGTGTGACCGCCAAATGGACGTTGATAAATCGTGCCATCAGCATTGCGGTCGAATGGCATACCAAAGTGCTCCAGTTCGTAGACCACTTTTGGTGCTTCGCGACACATAAATTCAATTGCATCCTGATCGCCAAGGTAATCACCACCCTTGACAGTATCAAACATGTGCCAGAACCAGTTATCCTCAGACATATTCCCTAAAGAAGCACCGATACCACCTTGCGCTGCAACCGTGTGAGAACGCGTTGGAAAAACCTTAGAGAGCACCGCGACATTCAGACCAGCTTCAGCCAATTGCAACGAAGCACGCATGCCTGAACCACCAGCACCGACGATAACCGCATCAAAACGACGGGTAGGAATTGCGGATTTAATTGCAGCCACTTTTATACTCTCCACAAAATCTGTGCTGCATAACCAGCACTAGCAACCAGCCACAAAATAGTGGCAACCTGAAATACCAGACGAACAAACACATTGTGTGTCACATAATCCATCCAGACATCACGCATACCGACCCAAGCGTGATACAACAAGCAGATAACTACGGAAAACGTCGCCAACTTAAACCATTGTTGAGCAAAAATTCCTGCCCAGCCTTCGTAAGTAAAGTTACTGCCCGTCAAAAACATCGCCAGCAAAATAACTGTGTACGATGCCATGACGATCGCCGTAACACGTTGTGCCAGCCAATCACGCACACCGTAATGTGCACCTACAACGAGGCGCTTAGGGCCAATGTTGTTATTTGCCATTTAAAATACTCCAAACAATTTCAAGCCGATCAAGGCAGCCAAAGAAACACTGACGATCAACACGCTTAAAGCAGATTTACGCGCTGTATGCTTATCAAGACCGTAGTGAAGATCCATAATCAAATGGCGTACACCTGCACAAAAGTGATGCAGATAGGCCCAGACGAGTGCGAGAATAACCAACTTAACAAATACGCCGGAAGTAAAACGCTGCAACTCCGCGAACGACACCTCAGAAGTAACGCTCTTGTCCAACAAATACAGAATGAAAGGCAACAACAAGAACATCAACATTCCACTAATGCGGTGCAAAATAGAAACCACACCCGCCAGCGGCAAGCGGTATCCAGTTGCATCTACCAGGCGCATCACTCCATAGCGCGGCCTGTTTTTCACTACTTCAGACATAAATAATCTCCCCATTAACTAGTCTGTACAAAAACCCTGCAATTTTCGCTCATTTTGGTGCATTGCACCAACAAAAATGACCTCATTCTGCAAAACTTCTCTATCTTAATACTAAATACGATTATGCGCTGAGCTGACTCGGGCTAAAATCACCCAAAAACCAGCTCAATTCACTAGCTCAATTCATTCCGGTAATGATGACTGGTCGTCAAATATAAACCTCGCCGCAACTCCACCGGTTTATCACCATAAGTAAAAGAAACACGCTCAACATTCAGTAGCGGCGTGCCCATATTCACATGCAGCAAATGCGCAGCGACATCGTCAGCACAGACCGCCCTAATCTGCTCGGAAGCGCGAATCATATGCGTACCAAACTCGGTCTCAAACAAACCGTACATCGGTCCCTTATATTCATTCAGACGCTCCGCCGTCAAACCCTTAAAAATAGAGCCCGGCAACCACAGATCATCGAGAATTGTCGGCACACCCGAAAATGACTGAACCCGACGAATAAAGACCACAGAATCACCGGACTTAATCTCAAGCAAGCGCGCAACCTCAGCCGGCGCCCGCAAACGGCGGACTTCAATAATTTGATTTTCGGGATAATGTGGCACGCCTTCATCCGGCGCCAATCTGAGAAAACGGAACTGCGCTCTTGCCTCGTGATGAGTCGCAACGAAAGTGCCCTTCCCCTGGCGACGCACCACCAGATTTTCAGCAGACAATTCGTCGATTGCTTTGCGCACCGTTCCCTGACTAACCTTAAAGCGACTCGCCAACTCCATCTCACTGGGAATGAGCTCGCCCGGCTTCCACTCTCCGGATTGCAAACCCTGAGTAATCAATGCTTTGATTTGCTGATAAAGAGGACTAAAGGTTGGCGCCGCACCGGCAACCGAACCTGCAACGCCAGCGCCAGAGCTCATCGAGCTCCCCGGATAAATATTGGCATTTGGTGTAATAGAAGTCATAGTCCGCAATTTCACCACAAAAACACCCATCACGTCCACAAATAACTAGCAACTTATATGTCTTATATAAGACATAAGATAGTGATTGACATGGTAAAACATAGAGCCTACACTCGCGTCCGAGCGATTGACACTGATAGCAGCAAAGGCGTAAATGCAGCAAACAACTATCAGGCAATATAGTTTGGATATCTGCAATGTAAAGCGAAAAGCGCATGGAAACATGTATTTTGGCTGACCAGCAGACAATTTCAGCGGTATCATTGAGTATTTTCCGTTGCGGGCTAGTATCGTCGCAACATGTTTGAACATCATTTTTCATACCACTTTTCGGAGATGCATCATGGCTAAATCCCCTATGCGCGTAGCTGTTACCGGCGCTGCTGGTCAAATCGGTTATTCCCTTCTGTTCCGTATTGCTAATGGCGATATGCTTGGTAAAGATCAGCCAGTCATTCTGCAATTACTGGAAATCCCAGACGAAAAAGCTCAAAAAGCGCTGAAAGGCGTGATGATGGAAATCGACGATTGCGCGTTCCCATTGCTGGCTGGCATGACAGCACACAGCGATCCGATGACTGCATTCAAAGATATCGACGTTGCTTTGTTAGTTGGCGCACGTCCACGTGGCCCAGGCATGGAACGTAAAGATCTGCTCGAAGCCAATGCGCAGATTTTCACAGTTCAAGGTAAAGCGTTAGATGCAGTTGCATCACGCAATGTCAAAGTTCTGGTGGTTGGCAATCCAGCTAACACAAACGCTTACATCGCCATGAAATCCGCACCTAATCTGCCGGCGAAAAACTTCACTGCAATGCTGCGTCTGGATCACAACCGCGCCTTGTCTCAAGTTGCTGCAAAAATTGGCAAGCCAGTTGCTGCGATTGAAAAACTCTGCGTATGGGGCAATCATTCTCCAACAATGTATGCTGACTATCGTTTTGCAACTGCAGATGGCGCTTCCGTTAAAGACCTGATCAACGATCAAGTCTGGAACAAAGATGTATTCCTGCCAACAGTAGGCAAACGCGGCGCAGCAATCATTGAAGCACGTGGCCTGTCTTCTGCAGCATCTGCAGCGAATGCAGCAATCGATCACGTACGTGACTGGGTTTTGGGCACAAACGGTAAATGGACAACGATGGGCATTCCTTCCGATGGCTCTTATGGCATCCCTGAAGGCACCATGTTCGGTTTCCCTGTAACAACAGAAAATGGCGAATACAAAATCGTTCAAGGTCTGGAAATCGACGAATTCTCTCGTGAACGCATCAACATCACACTCAACGAGTTGCAAGAAGAGCGTGATGGTGTAAAACATCTGGTTGGCTGATTTAAATAAAGGCAGAATTCATTTGAATGTGAACTCTGCCTGTCAGCATTTTATTGCCATAGCCTGATGCATCCTTCTCAAGCCTTATTTCAGGATCAGCTAACACCGGTATTTTTACCGGTTTGCGATCACTATGCAGGTTCAGAAAAGTTAATGCGGAAGTCTATGGCACTCCAGCAAACGCTTGGTGCTGTGTTTGACATCACGTTTGATTGCGAAGATGGTGCCGCGACCGGCAATGAAGCCGAACACTCAAGGCTGGTAGCAGATCTGCTGAATAGCCAGGAAAATCGTCACAATCGCATCGGTGTCAGAGTACACGACCTCCACCACGCGGCGTTTGAACAGGATTTATCAATCATATTGCCAGCCGCAGCAAATAAACTGGCTTATGTCGTATTACCCAAAGTTGACTCAGCACCGCAGGTTACAGCCGCGATAAAAAGAATAAATTTGCATGCGGAAGCCGCTGGCAGAAAGCATTTACCCGTTCATGTCCTGATTGAATCACATGAAGCACTTGCAAATGTAATGGCGATCGCAGCTATTCCACAAGTTGAATGCCTGTCATTTGGAATTATGGATTTTGTCTCGGCTCATTTTGGCGCAATTCCTGCTACCGTAATGCGTTCGCCAGGGCAATTTGAACACCCTTTAGTGGTTCGCGCAAAACTTGAAATAGCTGCGGCTTGCCATCGTTACGGAAAAGTACCATCACACAATGTAACAACAGAAATCAAGGACTCCAGTATCATCGCCAATGATGCAAAGCGAGCGAAAAATGATTTAGGTTACACGCGCATGTGGAGTATTCACCCAGATCAGATTCAAACGATCATCACGACAATGGCGCCTCAATTTGATGAAGTTATTGAGGCAACCGATATACTGATGGCTGCACAACAAAAACAATGGGCTCCGATTCAATTTCAGGGGAAATTGCATGACAGAGCCAGTTATCGTTACTACTGGACCATCTTGAAACGCGCCGCATCAGGTGCGACTAACTTGCCAGCAATGGCGCAAGCATTACTTAAAGGAGACTCTCTATGAATACCTTGTCACTCCGCATCGCAGGCTTGGTGTTTGCCGGCAGCTTTATTTTTTCTCCAATGACAGCGCAAGCTGAAATCGCAAAAAACAAAGCGAAAGTGTCCTCAAAAGCAAGCAAGACTCCAACACACTCTGCCAAGGACGAGGAAGAAGCTGAGCCGGATGTGCAATTGCATGCCAGTGCTGATTACAAATGCGAACTGGGCAATTCCCTCACCATGTACAGCAACGCAGACGACCCGCAGCATATCGCAATGCGTTGGAAAAAACGCCTGTACCGCATGTCCCGCGTGGAAACGACGACAGGCGCGCATCGATTCGAAAATACGAAGGCGGGCTTTATCTGGATAGGCATTCCTGCGAAAGGACTGCTGCTTGATTCTCGCAAAGGTCTGCAACTTGCAAACGAATGCAAGACTGCACAACAAGTATTGGCGGAATCGTCTGCAAGCACCGACAGTGCTGTACAAACAAAGTAGTTTTCAAGCTTTTAAGGTTCAAGTCCACGTCACCCAATGCATACACATATCTGTATATGCATAGAGCGACATGGGATAGTAGTAAACATGTTATTTGATCTTTGATTTTTGTAAATAAGGAACAGCCATGAGCCAAAATGCGTATCAAGATGCATTCAAAACCCTGAAAGATTTTAAAATTTCAGACACGAAGAAAGGCAAGTTCTTCTCTTTGCCTGCACTGGAAAAAACCCTGGACGTTAAAATCTCCCGTCTGCCAGTTTCCATTCGCGTGGTTCTGGAATCTGTTCTGCGTAACTGCGACGGCAAAAAAGTTACTGAAGAACACGTTAAGCAATTAGCTAATTGGGGTGCAACAGCTTCCCGCGTTGACGAAATCCCATTCGTGGTTTCCCGCGTTGTGCTGCAAGACTTTACCGGCGTTCCTCTGCTGGCCGATCTGGCAGCAATGCGTAACGTCGCCGCAAAACAAGGCAAAAATCCAAAAAATATCGAGCCATTGGTTCCAGTTGATCTGGTCGTGGATCACTCTGTACAAATCGATCATTTCCGAGAAAAGAAAGCGCTGGACCTGAACATGAAACTGGAATTCTCGCGCAACAACGAGCGTTACCAGTTCATGAAATGGGGCATGCAAGCGTTTGATACATTCGGCGTGGTTCCTCCTGGCTTCGGTATCGTTCACCAGGTTAACCTTGAGTACCTGGCACGTGGTGTACACAAAGTTAAAGACGCGAAGAAAAACGAAGTTTACTACCCAGACACATTGGTAGGTACTGATTCTCACACCACCATGATCAACGGTATTGGCGTGGTTGGCTGGGGCGTGGGTGGTATCGAAGCTGAAGCCGGTATGCTCGGTCAGCCAGTGTACTTCCTGACACCTGACGTGGTTGGTGTAAATCTGACTGGCGCGTTGCGCGAAGGCTGCACTGCAACCGATCTGGTACTGACAATCACTGAATTGCTGCGTAAAGCAAAAGTCGTTGGTAAATTCGTTGAATTCTTCGGCGAAGGCACACGCACACTGTCCCTGACAGATCGTGCAACTATCGCCAACATGGCTCCGGAATACGGCGCAACGATGGGCTTCTTCCCAGTTGACGAAGCAACCATCGACTATTTCAAAGGTACAGGCCGCACTAAAGCAGAAATCGATGCATTCGAAGGCTATTTCAAAGCTCAGAAAATGTTCGGTATTCCGAAAAAAGGCGACATCGATTACACCACTGAAATTTCGCTGGATCTGTCGACAGTTTCGCCATCACTGGCGGGCCCTAAGCGTCCACAGGATCGTATCGAAATCGGTAACGTTAAATCGACATTCGCTGACCTGTTTGCAAAACCAACATCTGAAAACGGCTTCAACAAAAAAATTGAAGATCTGGATGCGGAATACACCAACGCTGATGGCGTCAAAGTTAAGAACGGCGATGTTCTGATTGCGGCGATTACTTCTTGCACTAACACATCCAATCCTAGCGTTTTGCTGGCCGCTGGTTTGTTAGCGAAAAAAGCAGTTGAAGCTGGTTTGAAAGTAGCTCCGCATATCAAAACGTCGCTGGCGCCTGGCTCCCGCGTCGTCACTAAATATCTGGAAGCGGCTGGCCTGTTGCCATATCTGGAAAAACTCGGTTTCGGTGTCACTGCTTATGGTTGCACAACCTGTATCGGTAACGCCGGTGATCTGACTCCAGCAATGAATGAAGCGATCGTCGCTAACGACGTCGTGGCATCCGCTGTGTTGTCTGGCAACCGTAACTTTGAAGCACGTATTCACCCGAATATCCGCTCCAACTTCCTGGCGTCCCCTCCACTCGTCGTTGCTTACGCTATTGCTGGCAACATGACGAAAGATCTGATGACAGAACCAGTTGGTCGCGTTAAAGGTAAAGACATTTTCCTGGGTGACATCTGGCCAACCAGCGCAGAAATTCAAAAACTGATGAAGTTTGCGATGAATGCAAAAACATTCAAAGACAACTATGCTGACGTGAAAGGCGCACCAGGTAAGCTGTGGGAAAACATCAAGGGTGTAGCAGAAGGTGAAGTCTACAACTGGCCTGCTTCCACGTACATTGCTGAGCCACCATTCTTTGCTGACTTCGCTATGGAGCCAAAAGCTGCTGCGACTGGCATCACTGGTGCACGCGCACTGGGCGTATTTGGTGACTCCATCACGACTGACCATATCTCTCCAGCTGGCTCTATCAAAGAATCCAGCCCAGCAGGTAAATGGCTGAAAGAAAATGGCGTATTGAAGGCTGACTTCAACTCCTACGGTTCACGTCGTGGTAACCACGAAATCATGATGCGCGGTACATTTGCCAATGTTCGTATCAAAAACCTGATGATCCCTGCGAAAGAAGATGGCTCCCGCGTTGAAGGCGGTGAAACATTGTTCCAGCCAACTGGCGAACAAATGGCGATCTACGATGCAGCGATGAAATACGTTGCTGAAGGTACGCCAACCATGATCTTCGGTGGCGAAGAATACGGTACAGGCTCTTCCCGTGACTGGGCTGCAAAAGGTACGCAATTGCTGGGCGTCAAAGCAGTGATCGCACGCTCTTTCGAGCGTATTCACCGCTCCAACCTGGTTGGTATGGGTGTATTGCCTTTGCAATTCCTGGGCACAGACAGCGTTGACTCCTTAGGCATCACAGGCAATGAATCCTTCGATCTGAAAGGCATAGAGAACGATATCAAACCACAACAGGAAGTCACTCTGGTTATCCACCGTGCTAACGGTGAAACTCAGGAAGTGAAAGTTCTGTTGCGCATTGATACGCCTATCGAAGTTGATTACTACAAACATGGCGGTATCCTGCCATTCGTCTTGCGTCAATTATTGTCGGCAGCGTAATGCATCAATGCCGCTGTCAAAACAGCGGCATTGTGAAATAAAAATGGGGTGCACTCCTTCTGGAATGCACCCCATTTTTTTGCCTGACAATCTTGAAGCTTGAGTATGATTGCAAGGAAGTTGTAAGCCAGCCCGTTTAATGTAACGCTATGCTTGAATTACATCTGCCGTGTCGCAGACGGCATTCAAACAATCAGATACTAAAACAGTTTTAAATTCTTTCAGGAGACAACTATGTGGAAAATTCTCGTCGGCTTTATTATTTTTGCCGCAGCAGCACTGTTTTTAATCTTCAAAGCTGGCGACAAAGTTGATATGCAGGGCGAAGCGGCCGGTCATAATCCAACCGAAGTTCACTCCGCATCCGCCAGCGCCGAAGCCACTACACCTGCACCCGTTGCTGCCCCTGCTCCAGCCAGCGATGCCGCTGCCAGCAGCAAATAATTTAGTTGCTCGTCTCTGCATCAATCCATTTATTTTCTGTATTGATTGCCGAGTAAAAAAAGCTGCCTTATTTCAGGCAGCTTTTTTCATTTCCACCAACGCCTGCTCAATGTCGGCGATCAAATCTGCCGGCTCTTCCAGGCCGATATTAAAGCGCACCAGAATACCTCTGGACTGCCAGCGATCCCGCATCTGTTCTATGCGGTAAGGCAGGCACAGGCTGTGCGCACCGCCCCAGCTGAAACCAATCTTGAATAAGTTCAGACTATCGACAAAACGATCCGTTTGCTGCTCGGTATAACCCTCATCAAACAGCACTGAGAACAAGCCACCTGCTCCACTGAAATCGCGCTTCCAAACCTCATGTCCGGGGCAATCCGGAAAAGCAGGATGCAGCACCTTGCCAATCTCCGAACGTTGGGCCAGCCAGGCAGCGACTTCACGCGCACTGCGATCATGCGCCTCAAAACGCAATTTCAGGCTGGGTAAATTACGCAATACCAGATACACATCATCCATGCCCACACCAAAGCCCAGGCGCATGTGCGCAAGCTGCAAACGCGTATTGAGTGCTTTGTCTTTGGTGATGACTGCACCCATTAACACATCCGAGCCACCACTTTAGTATTTCGTCAGCGCCTGCATGATGATATCCACGCCATGTGCAAACGCCGGAAAGGCGATACCCGCAGACCAGGTGTTATCGAGCGCCACCAAAACTCCCCGGGCGTGTGCAGCAGCACAGATCGCCGGAATATCAGGCACTTCCATCGATACCGAACCCGGTGCTTCGGTCCAGATCAGGCGGGTATTTTCCTGAATCAACTCAGCAATGCCAGCGCCAATCAACGGATCATAAAAGCGTGCGCTGATACCATAATTCTGACTCAGCCAATTCGCCAGATCGCGATTCGGGTTATAGACGTTATCCGGAATCAATACATCGTCACCGCTTTTCAGCAATGCCAGATCTATCAGCGTGATTGCCGCCAGCCCACTCGGCACTAACAGGCAATGATTGCCCTGCTCTATTTCTGCTAAACGCGCCTCAAGGGTAAAACTGGTTGGTGTGCCATGCAGACCATAGGTGTACGAGGATTTATCCTGCCAACTGCGTGATCTCATCGCAGCGACACTGTCAAACAATACTGTCGACGCGTGATGAATCGCTACAGGAAACGCACCGAAACCATCTGGCGCTGTATAAGCACTATGAATCGCACGGGTAGCAACACCAGAGATCTGAGCTTCTTTTTTTGTCATATAACACCTTGATTGATTCAGCAATATCAAAACATCCCAGCACACATCTGTACGAAGAATATACTCCCCCCAGTATATTGAGAGCCCAATATTCGACAAGGAGATTTCATACATTTACTTAAAAAAATGGGGGAGTATCTATCAAAACCAGATTTTACCGGCCAGTTATCTGCATCATCAGCACAACTGACACCGATCGGCAGCAATCATCCCCCCATCAAAAACAGAACATCATGGTAATTTTGTAAAACATCGTTTCAACGCGGCAAAAACCAGCATGATTGCGGTCCAACATAAATTTCCTGTAATAAAAGTCGATTAGAATGACGCCTTTGTATCCAAGAGGACATCGCTATTTTTGCCCTTGTATCTGTCCGACCAGCAGACGCAAAAAATGCGGCCATATCAATCATTGACTACGCCACACTAAAACGAACGTACACACCCGTATTTGCAATGAGATGAATGTCCTCCTTTTAATACTCCGTAGTAGCTTACTCGTATATCTGATTCTGATTCCAGTCTTGACCCAGGCAGCGATCACCCGGGTCATCTATTCTGCCGGCGAAGTTCAGAATGAAACGCGTTTTAATGACGTGATTGAAATTCTGTGTACTGCACTGGAAAAAACCCGCTCACGATACGGTGATTATGAGTGTCTTCCAGACGCGCAAATCATGCCAAAAAAACGGGTATTACAAGAACTGGAAAAAAACGAACATAACATTAATGTCACGTGGAATCCAACCTCGATCGAGTTGGAACAGCGTTTTGCGACGATACGCTTCCCTTTGCGCAAAGGCTTGCTCGGCTATCGCGTTCTTCTGATCAACAAAGAAAATCAGCCAAAATTTGATCAGATAAAGACGCCGGAAGACCTGAAAAAAGTAAGCCTTGGTCAGGGCGTGGACTGGAATGACAATGCAATCTATGAGAACTACGGCATCAGGGTTATACAGGGAAAATATTCCCAGCTTTTCAAAATGCTGACCGCCAATCGTTTCGATGGATTCCCGCGTGGTATTGGCGAAATTCTGACCGAGTACGAAAAAAATAAAGAACGTAATCCAGAACTGAGCATAGAAAAGAATCTGCTGATTTACTATCCGTTTCCCTACTATTTTTTCTTCAACAAACAAGATACTGCGATACGGGACAGAGTGGAAACCGGCTTACGCATCATGCAAAAAGATGGCAGCTTCGATGCGATCTTCAATAAATACCATCAAGATGCAATCGAAAAGCTGAATTTAAAAGGACGCAACGTTATACGTCTGAGCAACCCGCTGCTTCCCAAAAATACACCAGTGAACGATGCAAAACTTTGGTATGTTCCCGTCAGGTAGCATAAACATGCGGCATATTTGCCGCTCAGGTTTGCGGATACTATCTGTATAAAAAAAGGCGCTGTATGCGCCTTTTTTTATTTCTTGCTGCGTCACTTCTTCGTTTTCTGTGGATCAGTATTCACTATCTCTAACGTAAAATCCTGCCGGACATTGCCATCGGCGGATAACCAGATGCCACGCACAGTTTGCCCTTGAAGATCACCATCCCATTGACCGGAAACATCCGTACCATCCACCGATTCTTCCATACTCAGCCTGTCTGCGGTCACCTCCCCGGCAAGCAAAATTTTCTGACTTTGCTGCGCACCTGCGACAACGACATAACTACCTTCAACACTGTCGCGATCTTCGGTTTTCGGTTGCAAATGCATACGCACCTGCTTAGCACCCAATTGTCCACGCAACTCTATGGCTCTGGCAAACACAGGATTCGACATCGCACTACCAGTTTGCAGCTCCTGCGCCTGGACTGTCCCTATACACAAGCAAACAATCAGCGATAGTCTGACCGACAACATCCACCTCATCAAACTGCCTCACCCCACAAGTCATGCGCATCCGCTGCGGTAATAGTGACGTTAACGAATTCTCCCACCTTCAGCTTGCGGTGCGGCTCAAATGGCGGCTTGACGTAAACAACACCGTCAATTTCCGGCGCATCCGCAGACGAGCGGCCGACGCCACCACTACGATCAAGAGAATCTATCAATACGCGCACCGTTTTACCAATTTTCGCCTGCAAACGTTTTTTAGAAATTTCTTCCTGCAACTCCATCACACGACGGCGACGATCTTCGCGAACATCATCTGGTAATTGATTGGCTAATTCGTTCGCTGTTGCACCTTCCACCGGTGAATACGCAAAACAACCAAGTCGGTCGATTTCTGCTTCTTTCAAAAAATCCAGAAGGTATTCAAATTCTTCTTCCGTCTCACCGGGAAAACCAGCGATAAAGGTCGAGCGTATCGTGATTTCCGGACACATCTCGCGCCAGGCCTTGATACGTTCTATATTTTTTTCGCCACTGGCTGGGCGCTTCATCCGTTTCAGCACATCGGGGTGTGCATGTTGCAGTGGCACATCCAGATAAGGCAAAACATGGCCATTGTTCATGAATGGGATAATCTGATCCACGTGCGGATAAGGATAGACATAATGCAGACGTACCCATGCATCGTATTGCTTCGCGAGTTCACCGAGCGCCTCGACCAGTTGCGTCATGTGTGTTTTGACTGGTTTGCCGTTCCAGAAGCCGGTGCGAAACTTCACGTCCACGCCATAGGCACTGGTATCCTGCGAAATAACCAATAACTCTTTCACACCAGCTTTGAACAGGTTTTCTGCTTCCAGCATCACATCCGCGATTGGACGCGACACCAGATCACCACGCATAGAAGGAATAATGCAGAAACTGCAGCGATGATTACAACCTTCAGAAATCTTGAGATAAGCAAAATGCTTAGGGGTCAGCTTCACGCCTTGCGCCGGCACCAGATCAATGAATGGCTCGTGCGGCTTAGGTAAATGCTTATGGACTGCAGTCATTACCTCACTCAAGGCGTGCGGCCCGGTCACTTCGAGAACTTTGGGGTGAATAGACTGAATCATGTCGTTGCCGTCCGCGTCCTTCTTCGCACCTAGGCAACCAGTAACAATCACCTTACCGTTTTCAGCCAAAGCTTCACCGATGGCATCAAGAGACTCCTGAACCGCCGCATCAATAAATCCGCAGGTATTGACGATGACCAGATCGGCTCCATCATAAGATTTCGCGGTTTCATATCCTTCAGCACGAAGCTGGGTCAGGATTTGTTCAGAATCAACCAGTGCCTTCGGGCAACCGAGGGAGACAAATCCAACTTTAGGGGAGTTCGTGACTTCGGGACGGCGTATTTCAGTAATGGACATAACGATGCGTAGATAACAAAAAGGGTACAAAAGCGAATCCGCCATTGTACCCTTTACCACCTTTTCTTGCCCAGCTTAGGATGAAAATTCCTGAAAAATCAGAGGCTTAAGCTGTCGTAATTAAAATGCCTGCTTACTTTTTATTCACATCTTCCGGGTTAAACGGAAAAACATTGAATATATTTTTAGCCTGATTTTGCATCTGCTCCTGCATTTGTACGAACAGATTTTTACTTTGATCGATGTAATTACCCATCATGCCTTGCATCATCGGCCCCTGGACATTCATGAATTGCGTCCACATTTCAGGGCTGAACGGCTTACCTTCGTAGATTCCTTTGGAATTTTCAGCCAGTTTATTCTGAATATCAATGAATGCCTGCACGTTTTTTTCAAGATAATTACCCATCATTCCCTGCATGGCATGACCGTAGTAACGAATGATCTGGGATAACACAACGCTGGAAAACATAGGTGAGCCACCGGCCTCTTCTTCGAGAATAATCTGCAGCAAAATACTACGCGTCAGATCTTCACCCGTTTTAGCATCAACCACGGCGAAATCGTCGTTTTCAAGCACAAACTGCTTTACATCCACCAAGGTAATGTAACTACTCGTTTGCGTATCGTAGAGACGGCGATTCGGATATTTTTTAATCAGATGCTGTGTTGATTTTTTTGCGCTATTCATTGAAATCTCAATCGATAACTTACACATCCGGCTTCATCGCGAAATCAAGTTTCGACTAAATAAAACCAAGACTCACTCAAACAAACGCATGCACTCTTATGCCATTGAGTACAGCAATTTGATTGTCCCCTTTTTATCGCTATTTTTAACGTTGTTTTTTAAATTGGCAAAAAAAATATGCCCACCAAAATCCTTACTTTGGTGAGCATATTCTACCGCATTGCAGTAAAAAAACAGTAGCAAACTTGTTTAAATTGACATCGAACAACAAACAACAGTGACCACTGGCGTCACTCTTATCCCATATGCAAACCACCATTAATCGAGAAGTCAGATCCCGTTGCATATCCACCTTCATCCGATGCGATCCAGGCGACAATAGAAGCGATTTCTTCCGGTTCGGCCAGACGTTTTACCGGGATGCCGGAAACGATTTTTTCAAGCACATCAGGTCGAATCGCCTTCACCATATCCGTACCGACATAACCTGGAGAGACAGTATTAACCGTCACACCTTTGGTCGCAACTTCCTGCGCCAGCGCCATCGTAAATCCATGGATACCAGCTTTCGCGGTGGAATAATTAGTCTGACCAAACTGCCCTTTCTGCCCATTGACCGAAGAGATATTAATAATCCGACCCCAGCCACGATCAACCATACCTTCAATGACTTGCTTGGTGACGTTGAACAACGAGTTCAAGTTGGTATCCATCACGGCATCCCAATCGGCCTTGCTCATTTTCCGGAACTGACCATCACGGGTAATACCGGCGTTATTCACCAACACATCAATTTCACCAACTTCTGCCTTAACTTTATCAAAAGCAGCTTTGGTTGATTCCCAATCTGAAACGTTCCCCTCTGAAGCATGAATGTCCAGCCCCTCGGCACGCATATCGGCGAGCCATTTATCCTTGCGAGGAGAGTTCGGGCCACAACCTGCGATGACGGTATAGCCTTCTTTGCACAAACGTCTGCAAATTGGAGTCCCGATTCCACCCATACCACCTGTTACGTACGCAACACGTTTCGCCATACTTTTTCTCCTGTTTTAAATTTAAACTGCAGAAATATCCACCATTACACTAATTTGCTCTGACTTTGACGTAGCGTCCGGGGGCTGCTTCGATTTCCGTATATTCTGCATTTCCCGGTTTTACAGGTGCCTTTACCATTTTCCCGCCATGTTTTGCCAGAAATTCTGACCATACCGGCCACCAACTACCTTGATGTTCAACTGCGCCGGAAAACCAGGCATCAGCGCTCTCAGTTGCAACCGGATTAAACCAATAGCTGCGTTTTTTCTTTGCCGGAGGATTGATGACGCCGGCGATATGGCCAGAAGCGCCAAGCACAAACATATTTCGCTCTTTGTGCTCTGGATTCAATATATTCAGCGATGCAAAAGCGGCCTTCCAGGGAACGATGTGATCCTCACGGGAACCGTACACAAATACAGGCGCATCAATCGTTCCGAGAGAAACCTGATTACCTGCAACGGTCAACTCACTGGTTTGTCGTAATTTATTTTCCAGATAAGTATTTCTCAGATACCAGCAAAACATAGGCCCCGGTAAATTAGTACTATCGGCATTCCAATACAAAAGATCGAACGGCGGCGGCGCCTCCCCTTTCAGATAATTCGACTGCACATAGCTCCAAACCAGATCATTCGCACGTAAGCTTGAAAAAGTACTAGCCAGATCACGACCCGGCATAATGCCTTTCCGCCCGATACTTTGCTCGCGCAACGCAACCTGTACCTCGTCCACAAACACGTCCAGCACACCCGTGTCTGAAAAGTCCAGTAAGGTCGTCAACAACGTGAGGCTGCTTGCGGGATGAACTCCACGTGCCGCCAACACCGCCAAAGCCGTAGAAATAATCGTGCCACCGACGCAAAAACCAAAGGCATTAACCTTTTCCTGTTTACTGATGGCGCGTACGACCTCAAAAGCCTTGATTGCACCGTCTTCAATGTAGTCATCCCATGTCACTTCAGACATAGACCCATCAGGGTTGGCCCACGAAACCAGAAATACCGTGTGCCCTTGCTCAACGGCATAGCGTACCAGCGAGTTCTCTGGTTGCAGATCAAGAATGTAATATTTATTAATACAAGGCGGAATCATCAGCAATGGGCGCTGATGAACTGTTTTCGTCAGAGGGGTATATTGAATCAACTGAAATAAACGGTTTTCAAAAACCACTTTACCTGCCGTTGTTGCTACGTTTTTACCCACTTCAAACGCAGACTCGTCCGTCTGCGATATGCGCCCCTTTTGCATATCAGCGAGCATCTGACTGATGCCCCGGGCCAGACTTTCCCCTTTGCTTTCGATAAGCTTTGACTGCGCCTCGGGGTTTGTAACCAGGAAATTGGCTGGAGACATCGCATCAATCATTTGCTGCACCGCAAAACTAATTTTTTGTTTGATTTTTTGCGGAGCTTCAACTGCCTCAGCAATTGCCATCAGAAACCGTGCATTCAACAAATAGCTGGCAGCACTGTAAGAGTGCATCGCATGATTATGCCAGTCCGTTGCGGAAAAACGCTTATCGTTCAATTCCGGCAATTTCGACAAAGCGAAATCCTGCCACAAACGCCCGAACTCCTGCATGTATTCATTCTGCAAGCGTGCCAGCGCCGCCGGATCTATCTTCGCACCGATATCTTTTAACACATCTGATACCGGCATTTCCGCCATAGCCCTTACTGGCTGAACCCAATCCTGCCAAGGTGCCTGACTTCCCAACTGTGACATCCATTCGGAGTACATAGCTTGAGGATCGAAAGTCTTCATGCGAGTCTCCTGATTTTCGCGTATCGTTTCAAGTTAATTATTGAACGTCCTGCTATCCTGATATTTGATTTTCCTCTGCCAGACAGACTGAATTTAGAAAGAAATTTTATGTACATTGTCGCAATTGCCTGGATCTATGTTGTTTTGCTGATGGCAATGACTGAACCTTCATTTATCGCAGGATGCATGACTTTTATCATGTACTGTGTTTTTCCTTTGTCTATTGTTTTATACCTGATGCGCGCCCCTCAACGCAAGCATAAGCGAGCAGAAAACCAAGCTGCACCGCAACAATCCGGCTCTGACAAAGCCCATTCAGAAACATAAGCCGAAGACACTTATTTATTAGCTGCGGCGTCAAGCCAAATCAAACTGATCATGCGCCCGGTAACACCGTCGCGCCGATACGAATAAAAGTTTTCTTTATCGGTAAAGGTACAAAAGCTGCCGCCAAAAATATCATTGACGCCTTCAAACAATAAAATTTCTCTCGCCAACTGATAGATATCAGCAAAATACTTTTCCGTCTCAGTCGAAGACGTTTTTTTGCTGAAGCAGTGTACAAAATTTTTACCCGCAGATGCAAAAATATCAACTACATCTTGACCAACCTCAAATGTGTCCGGACCTATTGCCGCCCCCATCCACGCAAAAATCCGCTCAGCTCCCCGAGCACGCATTTCGGCAACCGTACTCTGCAATATCCCATTCGCTAACCCACGCCAACCCGCATGTGCGGCAGCAACAACTTTTCCGCTTTCGTCACAAAACAAAACTGGCAGACAATCAGCGGTCAGAATTGCGCAAACTTTCCCGCTGACCGAACTGACGACGGCATCAGCCTCCATTCTAGACTCAAGGACATCAACATCCACGACAATATTACCGTGAACTTGTGATGGTAAGATGACATCGGATGGCAGACATGCATTTATTTTTGCGCGATTGTCAAGAACTGCCGCAGGATGGTCCTGAACATGCAACCCGAGATTCATTCCGTGCACTCCGCAAACGTTCCCATATACTCCGGAACTCACACCACCGCTGCGTAACGTTGAAAATGCCTTCACTGAAGAATGAATGCCGCACCAGTCGGGTTGGATTACCGGAAACGGCAAGGTATCTTGCGGCATACGACTCATGGCAAGGAAATTCCAGCATCATTCAGCAACTGAAGAAAATCATCAGCAACGGCCACTTCCCACTCCACATGTTCACCCGTCTGCGGATGAATTAATCCCAGCTTCCTCGCTTGCAAGGCTTGTCGTGGGAAAAAACGTGCGAGATGCTGCTTGCCATACAAAGGATCCCCCACCAAAGGAAATCCTAGAGAATGCATGTGAACACGAATCTGGTGGGTGCGACCAGTTTCTAACTGACATGCCACTAAGCTGACAGGAAATTTCTCTAACATCCCCGTCGCGATACGCTGAAAATGCGTGACGGCGGGCTTGGCAGTAATACTGCGAGAAACTGCCATCTTGATACGGTCACGCGGATGTCTTGCCATTGGCGCATCAACGGTACCGGAAACGTTAGGCGTTCCCCATACCAGCGCATAGTATTCCCGCTTCACGCTGCGATCTTGCAACTGACGCACAAGATCCGTGTGCGCTATCAGGTTTTTGGCAACAACCATTAATCCCGAGGTGTCTTTATCCAAACGGTGGACAATGCCAGCGCGCGGAACACCTAACAGCGCTGGCCACCGGAACAGCAAGCCATTCAACAAAGTTCCCGACCAATTACCGGCGGCGGGATGCACCACCAGTCCGGCCGGTTTGTTCACAACAATAACGGCATCATCTTCATAAACGATATCCAGAGGAATGTCTTCTGGCGCAAAAGCACCTTCATCGGGAGCGGCCTGTGGCTCAATAATAATTTTTTCATCACCAAGCATCGTCATCTTGGTCCGGCCGGGCTTCCCATCAACCGTAACGAAGCCATCCTCTATCCATTGCTGAATACGGCTGCGGGAATATTCCGGAACCAATTTTGATATGGTCTTATCCAACCGTTCGCCGCATGCAGCGGAGGTCAGTTTTAATTCTATATTTTCTGCTGCTGAAGAGAAGTCTTCGTCCACTTCTTCATCGTCAACTGCTAAGTCTAAATCGACGTCAACATCAGAATCTGACAAAATCACTGTTGTAGTTGGTTTCACATTTTTTGTCATCGGCTATAATCCGTAAATTGTTTTCATGCTCACGCACAAATCTATGCACATTAAATCTTTGAAATTGCTGGTTCTGGCTATGGCCGCGTCGTTGACTTTAAGCGGCTGCGGGGCTTTTGGTGACAAGGGCGACGAGACCAGAACGTGGTCCGCATCAAAATTATACGCTGAAGCAAAAGACGAAATGTCGAATGGCGGATATGAAAAAGCAATTCAGTACTTCGAAAAGCTGGAATCTCGCTTTCCCTTTGGTACCTACGCCCAGCAAGCACAGATGGATACCGCTTATGCTTACTATAAACAAGGTGATCAGGTGCAGGCACTGGCTGCAGTAGAGCGTTTCATTAAATTACATCCGAATCACAGTCATGTCGATTACATGTATTACCTGCGTGGTCTGATTAATTTTAACGATCAGTTAGGCTTACTCAATTTCCTGGCAAATCAAGATATTACAGAGCGCGATCCGAAAGCGTCACGCGATGCTTTCGATGCGTTCAAGCAACTGGCAACTCAGTTTCCGGATAGTCAGTACACTCCGGATGCAATCTCACGTATGAAATACTTGGTCAATGCGCTGGCGCAATACGATGTTCACGTTGCACGTTACTACGTCCGCCGTGGCGCGTACCTCGCTGCCGCCAACCGCGCGCAGGCTGCAATTACTGAATACCCTGATGCGCCGGCAATTGAAGAAGCGATGTTTTTACTGGTGAAATCTTACGACGCAATGGGAATGACAGAATTACGAGACGACGCGAATCGCGTATTTCTGAAAAATTTTCCTAACAGCGCTTACCTGACAGGTACCGCGAAAAACAAATCCGCTTGGTGGAAGTTCTGGTCCTGAAGTAGAAAAAATTCAAATAGCAAAGCCGGTCAATGACCGGCTTTTTTGTCTACGCTTAAATCTCCTCTGTTCGTCGCCTGAAAACCCAACGTCCATTCTCAGAAGCCTCCTCGTCGTATAAATAACCGTCAACGTTAAAGTTTTTTAATAATTCAGGATCTGCAATCGCATTTTCAGCGCAATAACGTGCCATCAATCCGCGCGCACGCTTGGCATAAAACGAAATAATTTTGTACCGACCATTTTTCCAGTCCTGGAAAACCGGATTAATAATGTCCGCATTCAATGATGTCGGTTTAACAACTTTAAAATACTCTTCTGATGCCAGATTAATTAATACTTTTTCGTTTAAAGAACGCAGTTGCTCGTTCAACAGGTCAGTTACTTTCCCCCCCCAAAATTGATACAGATTTTTGCCGCGTGGAGTCATTAAAGAAGTCCCCATCTCCAGCCTGTAGGCCTGCAATTGATCCATAGGCCTAAGCACACCATACAAACCAGATAAAATCCGGACATGCTTCTGTAGATAAGTTAAATGGTGCGCTTGCAGACTGGCCGCATTCAACCCTTCATAAACATCCCCATTAAATGCAAAAATGGCTTGCCTGCTCCGATCAGAGTCTGGCGTTTTCGTCCATAGCCGAAAACGATCAACATTTAAACAAGCTAACGCTGGCGAAATTTCCATCAACTTAATTAAATCAAGCTCAGATAGGCCTCGCGAAATGGATACCAATTCTTCCGCATCATCCAAAAGCTCAGGTACCGTAGAAATATTTGTAGAAATCGGGGTTTGAAAATCAAGACTTTTGGCTGGAGATAATACAATGAACATAAAAATTAACGAGATTAAACATAATGACCGCAATCATACCCAAGCACATCGTTATTGACACAAATGTCTGTCTGGATTTATTCGTTTTCAATGATCCACGCTGGCTAGACATTCTTCACGGATTAAAAAATGGACAGTTAAAAGCCATTACCCGCACCGACTGCAGAGAAGAATGGCTGGCAGTTCTGAAGTATCCACACCTGCCGGTGACTCAGGATAAGCTGCCAAATATTTGCCAACAATTCGATCTTCTCATCGAGTGCGTCGCGCCACCATTAAATGCGGATATACGATTACCAATTTGTAGCGACAAAGATGATCAGAAATTTCTTGAGATCGCCAGAGACAGCTCCGCAACCACACTGATCACAAAAGACAAAGCATTACTTAAGTTGGCAAGAAAAATTCGCAAAGCTGGGCTCTTTTCTGTAGAAACACCTGAGCAATTTTTAATAGCATGGACTCAGGAAAACAGCAAAACCAACGACAATCAAGTAAAACAATGATAAATTTTATTCCCATAGATCATTCTGCGATAAAGTACTGCTACTATGTTGTGGAGACTTGAAATGTAATTTACGGGCAGAAATAAAAAGATTACTGAAAATAAAATTGCTCAATGAATTAAATAGATAGATAACGCACTATTGAGTACAAAAAAACGCTCATTTTTGCCTAAAATTAACAATAACCCATGATATTTGTGGAAAAATTGCACAAAAGTCACAGCGATTATGGAGAGTGAAGAATTATGACCGATTCAGCAGATGATCTTGATGCATTATTTGAAGAGATGGCAAATCAACGCCAGGAAACAGAAACGTCACCCTCCGCAGGAACGGACGCTGCTTCAGCAACGACAAACAACGTAATGCAGGTTGGTGAACAACCACCGAAACTGAATCCACGCAACACAGACATTGAGTCTACAAAGCCTATTTTTGATCGTTTAGGCAATGTTGTCCGCATGTTGCATGATTCAATGCGACAGTTAGGCTATGATCGCTCCCTCTCTGATGTCGCGATTCAGGTTGCAGATGCGCAGGATAGGCTGGAGTATGTTGCAACATTGACAGAACAAGCGGCAAATAAAGTACTCAATGCGACTGACCTCGGAATGCCTGAGCAGGATGAACTCGCCAAAAAAGCGAAGAGCATGGACGTGCGTTGGACCGATTTATTTGAAGGCAAACTCAGCGTAGAAGAATTCAAGTCATTAGCATCAGACTCCAAAACTTTTGCCAATGCAGTTCTGACAGCAACGGATGCGGAAAAAGCTCGTCTTCTCGATATCATGATGGCGCAAGATTTTCAGGATCTGACTGGTCAGTTAATCAAGAAAGTCGTTGCAATCAATAAAGCGGTCGAGCACGAATTGGCTCAGATACTTCTTGATAATGCGCCGACAGAGTTGAAAGAGAAAGCAGTCGAATTAATGGAGGGGCCATCCGTACCGAACGCCGCACTGGAACAGGATGACGTAGATAATCTTCTTGATAGCCTGGGTTTCTGATGGATGATATGCTCAAAGAATTTGTCGTTGAGGCACTCGATCTCGCGACAAACGTAGAAGAACACCTGTTGTCTCTCGAACGTAATCCGGGCGACATGAATACACTGAATGCCGTCTTCCGATCGTTCCATACGATCAAAGGTGGCGCGGGTTTTATGAACCTGTCTGCAATGGTTTCTGCATGTCATTTAACAGAAAACCTGTTTGATGCATTGAGAACCGGCCAAGTCGCGGTCACACCTGAAGCGATCGAGGCAGCATTGGAAGCCAGCGGTTTTGTTGCCGATCAACTTACCGCACTGAACAACGGCGTCCCTCCTGAACAACTTTCAACGATGCCGAAAGCACTGGAAGCGATGCTGACAGATGCCATTGAGAGCAAGGGGGTCAGTAAAAAAGCCGCGGCACCAGCAACACCTCAAGTAGCGGCAACTGCGCCTGAACCGGTTGCGGTTAGTACATCGACGCCATCAGCCAACAATACTGACGGCGTCGATTGGGAAGCATATTACAGAGCAGTGACGCCGGCCGGCACATTACCTGAACCAGTAGCAACTGCCGTAGCGACGGCTCCAAAAGCGCCTTCTGCAAAAGAAGAACACGAAGCAGTTAAATCGTCCTTGTCCAGCACAGACGTCAAGCATACAGCCCCAGCCAAAGAGGAAAGCATACGGATAGATGCCGTGAAGCTGAACGTCCTGCTTGAGGTAGCGGGCGAATCTGTCCAAGCTGCAAATCAGGCTGCTGTGTTACTGGAAAAATTATCACAATTCAAGTTTGATGGTCAGGCGGCACCTTTGATGGCAGCACTGACAGAGACACTGACCCGCGCATCTCGTTATTCAACTGAACTGCAACGCGCAACGTTAGCCACCCGCATGCAACCTGTCGGGCGCCTTTTCCAGAAGTTCCCTCGCCTTGTCCGCGAACTGGCAAGAGACTTGGGCAAAGAGGTGGATTTAAATATCGAAGGAGCAGAAACAGAAGTTGACCGCGTTGTTGTTGATAGCCTGTACGATCCATTGGTGCATATGCTGCGCAACGCGCTGGATCACGGCATTGAAACTGCAGAAGAACGCTTGGCAAGCAATAAAACAGCAAGATCAACCATTTCACTGAAAGCGTGGCAAGAAGCCAGCAGCGTCATGATTGAAGTGTCTGATGACGGCAAAGGCATGGACGCGCAACGACTCCGGGATAAAGCCATCTCAAAAGGTCTGATCAACGCACACGATGCACGGACTGACGATGAAGCTTTCCAGCTGGTATTTTTACCTGGCTTTTCCACCAAAGAAGTTGCCTCCAGCGTTTCGGGTCGTGGCGTAGGTATGGACGTTGTAAAAACAGCCGTAGAACGTCATCGCGGTGCAATCCGCATATCCTCCGAACTGGGTAAAGGTACGACGTTTTTAATCCGCTTACCAATTGAGCTTTCTATTGTCCCAACGATGCTGGTACGTACCGATGGCGCATCATTGGCACTTCCTATGGCGACAGTGCAACGTGTTGTAGAATTGCCTGAGACATTTGAAAGCGTCGGCGGTCAACCTGTGCTTCGCGATCTGGGCCGCCCATTACCGGTTAAATCTCTGGGCAAAGTGCTCGGTTACATGCCATCGTCAGAACGGGTTGGCATTGTTATCGCTGCGCCAAATCCTTATATTTTATCGGTAGATTCGGTAGATGGAACCGCAGACCTGGTGATCAAACCACTCACCTGCATCAGCACCCCCGGCATTACTGGCACTGCTCGCTCGGCTGAAGGCGAACTCGTTCTGGTTACCAGCCTGTCTTTCCTCATTGACGGCTGCAAAGTTCGCGAGATGATGACGGCGTAGTTTTTCTCACAGTGCATCAAGTACGAAAGGGCTTCACTCCGATAGGATTGAAGCCCTTATATTTTCTGCTTGCCCGCTCTCCTGTCTTACAGCAATACAAAAAACAGACTTTCGCGTACTCTGTCAGAATAACGGCATTCATATTCATTATTCCGTGCAATGCCAACATCATCATTAGTAAAGCAAGTGAGCGATCTGGATAATTTTTTACAACCAAGCGCCTTTTCACGCCTGCCAGCCAGTTTCTATACGCACTTGCAGCCGACTCCGCTACCACAACCATACGCCATCGCCGTCAGTACACCAGTTGCGGCACAATTCAATCTGGATCCGGCATTGCTGCTCACGCCAAGATACGTTGAGGCTTTCACTGGGAATTGCAATATTCCCGGGGCGAATCCACTGGCCAGCGTTTACTCAGGTCATCAATTTGGCGCATGGGCAGGGCAACTCGGTGATGGTCGGGCGATACTTTTAGGTGATGCCATAGATAAACATCAGCAACGCTTTGAAGTTCAACTGAAAGGCGCCGGCCCAACCCCCTATTCCCGCTCCGGCGATGGACGAGCAGTACTGAGATCGTCGATCCGTGAACTCTTGTGTTCCGAAGCAATGCAGGCACTGGGAATACCGACATCCAGAGCGTTGGCAATCACTGGGTCTGATCAGGGCGTGATGCGAGAAACGGTAGAAACCAGCGCGGTTGTTACGCGACTCGCTCCTAGCTTTATCCGTTTTGGATCATTTGAGCATTGGTACTACAACAACCATCCTGACGAATTAAAAATTCTGGCAGATTTTGTGATCAGGCATCACTATCCTGAAGCACTGGAACAGCCCAATCCCTATCAGGCATTCCTCAGTACGGTAACGCAAAAAACAGCTGAACTGATCGCCAGTTGGCAGTCCGTCGGATTCATGCATGGCGTCATGAATACAGACAACATGTCTATCCTGGGCTTAACACTGGACTACGGTCCGTTTGGATTTATGGAAAAGTATGATGAAAGGCACATTTGCAATCATACAGATCAACAAGGCCGATACTCCTACCGTATGCAGCCCACAATCGGACACTGGAATACACATGCGCTTGGCCAGGCCTTACTGCCGCTGATAGGCAGTGTAGAAGATACGCAACTGGCACTGGATTGTTACTCGCCTTCTTTTACAAATAAATGGGAAGCACTGCTACGTAAAAAACTCGGATTATTGACCATTCAAAATGACGATAAGGAACTGACTGATCAGCTATTTAATATCATGCAGGAAAATCATGCTGATTTCACGCACACTTTCAGATACCTGAGTCACCTCGAAAATCACGTCAGCTCAAAAGACGACGATTTCATCAGCATATTCAGCAATTCTCAAGCTGCGATTGATTGGCTGGAACTTTACCGGGCACGGCTGGTCTCTGAAGGCAGTAAAGCCAAAGAAAGACAAAGTCGTATGCAAGCGAGCAATCCCAAATATGTGCTGCGAAACTATCTTGCGCAAATTGCGATTGAAAAAGCGCAGAATAAGGATTTCAGTGAAGTCCAAAAGCTGCTGACAATTCTCGAACACCCCTTTGATGAACAGCCAGAGCATCATCTATACTCAGATGAGCCACCGACTTGGGCACAACATCTCGAAATCAGTTGTTCCTCGTAAACAAAAGAAAATATGAATAAAATACATAAGACCGATGCTGAGTGGCGCGCTCAGCTTGATCCTATCGAATATCAGGTTACGCGCCATGCAGCCACGGAAAGAGCGTTTACCGGAAAATACTGGGATCACCACGATATCGGCATCTACACTTGCGTCTGCTGCAATACACCACTGTTTGCATCCGATACAAAATTTGATTCTGGCTGTGGATGGCCAAGTTATTTTCGTGCACTCAACCCCGCGAATGTCTTGGAGAAGATAGACACATCTCACGGCATGACTCGCACCGAAATTGTGTGTAATATCTGCGACGCCCACCTTGGGCACGTCTTTACTGATGGCCCACCGCCAACAGGACTACGTTATTGTATTAATTCTGCGTCTTTGAAATTTGAACCTTTGCCTGAGTAACTTTTTAATGAAATTTTTATTTGATATTTTCCCCGTCATTCTGTTTTTTGTGACGTTCAAATGGGGGGAGAGCCACCCTACTGCTGCACAGGCGTATATAACTGAATTTCTTTCCGAACTTGTGTCCGGTGGCGGCAGCACCGAGGAAGTTGCGCCAATTCTACTTGCCACGGCTGTGACACTGGTTGCATCTGTATGCCAGATCACCTATCTGCTTATACGTAGAAAGAAGGTCGATGCAATGCTTTGGATTTCATTCATCGTCATCATGGTATTCGGCAGCGCAACTATTTATTTCCATAGCGAAGCATTTATTAAATGGAAACCAACTGTCCTTTACTGGTGTTATGCCGTAGCGTTTTTGCTGGCACAGTTTGGCTTTAAGAAAAATCTGATCCGTACTGCAATGGAATCGCAAGTAAAACTCCCGGAGCAAATCTGGTCTCGCCTCAGTCTTGCGTGGATCTGCTTTTTTTCAGTAATGGGAATAGCGAATCTGTTGGTAGCCTACAATTTCACGACGTCAGCCTGGGCGAATTTCAAGCTGATATCTATGATAGGGATCATGCCTGCATTCGTTATTATTCAAAGCTTATTTTTAACAAAATACATGGAAGAAACTGAGTCATGACACGTTTTGAAAAATTACACATACGTCTGACAGAAAATTTGCACCCTGTACTGTGTGAACTTCAGGATGACTCCCATGCACATGCAGGGCATGCAGGTGCCGCATCAGGAGGAAGTCATTACAGTTTGAAAATAATTTGTCCTCAATTTGAGGGCTTAAATCGCATTTCCCGCCATCGTCTGGTGTATGATGCCATTGGCGATATGATGCACACGGAAATTCACGCACTGGCAATCAGTGCACTTGCTCCGTCAGAGATACCGACCTAACCTAAGCAGTTTACTTATAATCCGTTTTTTATTTTGTTATTTTAGGAACAGACAATGACTTTTAAACCTGCTCATTTGCTGGTAGTACTTCTTGCAACAGCCCTGCCTGCAATGGCTCAAAATCTTGCTGTAGTCAATGGCAAAGCAATTCCTTCTTCTCGCGTAGATGCAATGGTCAAACAACTGGCATCGCAAGGTCAGCAAGACAGCCCACAGTTGCGCGCAATGGTGAAGCAAGAACTGATTAATCGTGAAGTATTAATGCAGGAAGCCGAAAAATCTGGCCTCGCTTCGAATGCAGAAGTAAAAAATCAATTGGAAATCGCCCGTCAATCTTTGCTGATTCGTGCGCTGATGATTGATTATGTAAAGAAAAATCCTGTTTCCGATGCCGAAGTACAGGCTGAATACGACAAAGCAAAAGCACAAGCTGGCGACAAGGAATATCACGCCTATCATATTCTGGTAGAAAAAGAAGATGATGCAAAAGCGATCATTTTGAAATTGAAAGCTGGCGCTAAATTTGAAGAATTAGCTAAACAATCTAAAGATACAGGATCCGCAGCAAAAGGCGGTGATCTTGACTGGGCAACACCAGCAACATTCGTTCCTGCATTCTCTCAAGCAATGACTGCTTTGCAAAAGGGTCAGTTTACCGAAACACCGGTTAAAACTGAATTTGGCTTTCACATCATCAAATTAGATGATGTACGCACAGCAAAATTCCCGACACTGGAAGAAGTAAAACCACAGATCGTTGATGGACTGCAGCAACAAAAAGTGCAGGCT
The DNA here is from genome assembly GCF_014699135.1 of Cognatundibacterium aquatile. Lineage (GTDB taxonomy): Bacteria > Pseudomonadota > Gammaproteobacteria > Burkholderiales > Burkholderiaceae_D > Undibacterium > Undibacterium aquatile. The sequence goes on along the minus strand of NZ_JACOFT010000002.1, from coordinate 98,745 downwards.
TATCAACAAGCGTTGGTGAAAAAAGCAAAAGTTCAGTAATTACAATCAGGTTCAGTTCAAAAAAGAGGCGTATTAAACGCCTCTTTTTTATTTGCGATGCGGTCAAATAAAATCAGCAAAATCACAAAAATAAGAAAGGGGGCAAAAGCCCCCTTTCTTCAATTCAACCTTAGATCAACCCACCCACTTTCTTGCATTTCGGAACATGCGCATCCATGGTGAGTCTTCATTCCAGTCATCCGGATGCCAGGAATGAATCGCTGTGCGGAACACACGTTCGGCGTGCGGCATCATCACAGTAAAGCGTCCGTCCAGATTCGTTACAGAAGTAATGCCCAGCGGAGAACCATTCGGATTGTACGGATAGCTTTCAGTAACATCTCCGCTGTTGTTAACGAATCGCATTGCCACTTGTGCCTTAGCAATATCGCCGGTCGTAGAAAAATCAGCAAAACCTTCGCCATGGGCTACCGCGATTGGAGTTTGCGTCCCCGCCATGCCACTGAAAAAGACAGAAGCAGAATCCAACACTTCAACCATCGAAAAACGTGCTTCGAATTGTTCAGATTTGTTCTTGGTAAATTTCGGCCACGCTTCCGCCCCAGGGATAATCGATTTCAGATTACTCATCATCTGACAACCATTACAAATACCCAAACCAAATGTGTCAGTTCTGTGGAAAAACTCAGAGAATTGCTGAGACAACATCGCATTAAACAAGATCGTTTTTGCCCAGCCCTCACCCGCCCCCAATACGTCTCCATAAGAGAAGCCACCGACAGCGATCAAGCCTTTAAAATGATTCAGATTCGCACGACCAGCAATCAAATCGCTCATATGTACGTCGACAGATTCAAATCCCGCCTTATGCATGACATAAGCAGTTTCGATGTGAGAGTTCACACCCTGTTCGCGCAAGATTGCCACCTTAGGACGAACACCGGTAGCGATAAACGGAGCAGCAACATCGTCATTGATATCAAAACTTAACTTGGGCTGCATCCCTGGGTCTTGCACATCACTGATGCGGGCGTACTCTGCATCAGCGCAAGCCGGATTATCGCGCAGGCGAGCGATCTGCCAGCTGGTTTTGCTCCATGTCCGATGGAGTTCTGATCTAAGTTTTTTGAAGATCTGTTTTACATCACGGTAAAACTCTATCGAGTCACTGGCATTCGGCTTGCCAATAATGTGGCTACAGGCACCGAGATTATGTGAGCGTAAAACATCCATGACTTCAGAGCGTTGTTCGGTGCGCACCTGAATCACGGCGCCTAATTCTTCATTGAACAATGCCCGTAATGTCAGATCATTTCTTCTTTCCGCTACTTGACCGGCCCAATTTTTGGCGTCGCCCTGATCTGCAGCATGCTCGGTTTCCATCGTCAGGATATCGAGATTAATCGCCAACCCTGTGCGACCAGCAAACGCCATCTCGCATAAAGTCGCAAACAAACCACCGTCAGAACGGTCATGATAAGCCAGCAGTTTATCTTCACTGTTCAATTGCTGAATAGCAGCGAAGAAAGCCTTCAGGTCAGCAGCGCTGTCAACATCTGGCACCTCATTGCCAATCACTTGCATCACTTGTGCAAAAGCCGAAGCACCGAGGCGATTTCGCCCACGACCAAGATCAATCAGAATCAGGCTTGTATCACCTTTATCCAGGCGTATTTGCGGCGTCAGTGTCTTACGCACATCATAGACAGGTGAGAAACCCGATATGATCAATGACACTGGCGACGTGACAGACTTATTGTCGTCACTATCTTTCCACGTTGTACGCATTGACAGCGAATCTTTACCGACTGGAATACTGATGCCAAGTGCCGGGCATAAATCCATGCCGACAGCTTTCACTGTATCAAACAAGGCAGCATCCTGACCCGGCTGACCGCAAGCCGCCATCCAGTTGGCAGATAATTTGATATCTGAAATATCTTTGATCGGTGCCGCAGCAATATTCGTAATCGCTTCACCAACGGCCATACGACCGGAAGCCGGCGCATTAATGACCGCGAGCGGAGTGCGCTCACCCATGGCCATTGCCTCACCCAGAACGCCCTCAAAACTCATTGTTGTCACGGCACAATCAGCCACAGGTACCTGCCATGGTCCAACCATCTGATCACGTACGGTCGTTGCACCAACTGTTCTGTCGCCGATCGTAATCAGAAACGATTTATCAGCAACTGTAGGTAAACTTAAAACGCGCTCCGCCGCATCATCAAGACTGATACCCGTCAGATCCAAGGGTTTATATGATGTCTGCAGGCGCTCAACGTTTCTGTGCATCTTAGGAGGTTTGCCCAGCAATACATTCATCGGCATATCGACAGGTGTATTGCTATGTTCTGGATCGATCACTTTCAATTGCCGTTCTTCTGTCGCAGTACCGACTACGGCAAACGGACAACGTTCGCGCTCACAAAAGCCACGGAAAAGTTCCAGACTCTCAGGAGCAATTGCGAGTACATAACGTTCTTGTGATTCGTTACTCCAGATTTCTTTTGGAGCCATACCGCTTTCTTCCAGATGCACTTTGCGCAAATCAAATATGGCCCCACGCTTTGCGTCATTCGTTATTTCAGGAAACGCGTTCGACAAACCACCGGCGCCAACATCATGGATAGATAAAATCGGATTCGCATCAGCCATTTGCCAGCAAGAATTGATCACCTCCTGCGCGCGCCGCTCCATTTCTGGATTGCCGCGTTGAACCGAATCAAAATCAAGATCAGCAGTATTTGTTCCCGTCGCCATAGAAGAAGCGGCACTGCCGCCCATCCCGATACGCATACCTGGTCCGCCAAGTTGTATCAACAAGCTACCTACCGGCAAATCATTTTTCTTGGTATGTTGAGCTGAAATACTGCCGATACCACCAGCGATCATGATGGGTTTATGATAGCCGTACACAGTACCGCCAACATTTTGTTCATAAGTACGGAAATAGCCCCCTAAATTAGGGCGACCAAACTCATTGTTAAATGCGGCACCACCCAAGGGCCCATCAATCATGATTTGCAATGGCGAAGCGATGCGGTCAGGTTTTCCGTACGCAGATTCTGTTTCTGCACCGCCATCACAATCCGTAGCGTTTTCCCAAGGCTGATTCATTCCCGGGAGTGACAGATTAGAAACGGTAAATCCTGTCAATCCTGCTTTAGGTTTTGCCCCTCTGCCGGTCGCACCTTCATCACGAATTTCGCCGCCTGCGCCGGTAGATGCGCCAGGAAATGGTGAAATTGCGGTCGGATGGTTATGCGTCTCCACCTTCATTAAAATATGGGTTAATTCTTCCGACAGCGCATAAGTACCCGTTTTACTGTCGCGAGGATAAAAACGCTGAACTTTTGCACCTTCGATAATTGAGGAATTATCACTATAAGCAACGACGGTTCCCTGTGGATGCAGCTCGTGGGTGTTTTTAATCATCTGAAACAAAGACTTATCTTGCTCAACACCATCAATAGTCCAGTCTGCATTAAATATTTTATGACGACAATGCTCGCTGTTTGCTTGTGCAAACATCATTAATTCAACATCAGTCGGATTACGTTTGACGGAATTAAAAGCATCTACCAGATAATCGATTTCGTCATCGGATAAGGCAAGGCCTAACTCGGTATTGGCATTCAGCAAGGCATTTTTACCACCGCCCAAAATATCAACAGATTCCAGAGGTTTTGCTTGCAACTCGGAAAACAGCGCACCGGCATCACCAAGATTCGTCAATACCATTTCAGTCATACGATCATGCAATAAAGCAGATATGGCTTCTCGGGATGACTGCTTCACTTCTTTGGTTCCACCAAAAAAGCCTGTTTTCATTTGTACAAAGTAGCTGATACCACGCTCGATACGATGCACCTGATGCATACCACAATTGCGCGCAATATCAGTTGCTTTACTTGCCCACGGAGAAATCGTGCCGATACGCGGAATAACGATAAAAGATTCACCGTCCTGAGATCCATTGAAACGGTCGCCGTAAACTAATAAAGCTTCAAGACGTTCAATATCATTCTTTTGCAATTCAACGCTGACATCAACAAAATGTTGGTATCTTGCAGTGACGCCGATAATATTTGCATCGACTTCCTGCAAACGATTCAGAAGATTGGATGTACGGAAAGCAGACAGGGCATTGGAGCCTGGCAATATCAACATGGCTAGAGGAGTAGTTGAGGCAATAGCAGGAGACAGTTTCTCTCTAACTATCGCAGGTTGGATGAGAAAAGCGTGATTATACCTTGATGCCCTTACAGGCTCCAGAAGGCATCGGTTTTAAATTCAGTAAATATCTGAATTAATTAGTAAAAATCAGAGTATTACCAGATTCTCTGGTCAGTTTAAATTCAGAAAAATACTTCTTTTGTCTGAAATCAGGTAAATCTTCTTTCAGAACCATCAATGCAATCTTTTGCTTATCAAGCAGAATCTGAAACTGCATATCGCTTAGCACGATATTATTTTTGTGAAGCTTGTTACCCCAAAATAAATCACTGCTTCGGCTATCAACGATTCGAACCGGGGCTTTCAAATAAAATGGCAATGAAGATTGATGCTCAAAAACACGGTACAAGATAACCTCAGACCGAGGAAAATCCGTCCTCAACCATGCAGCAACTTCTTTTGTGGAAACATAATTTTGCCTCACATCGATCACTTGCAACATGGCCGGCAAACTCATCATCGGAACCAAAACGTATAACAAAACACCCAGTTTACGTATACGGTATGAGAAAAACGTCACCAGAATTGATGTGATCAACAAAATTTCAGCAAAATACCGGGTAAAAATTCCCTTAATAAACAGGCCATTCAGGGCTTCGTTTTTCCCATTTAAAAACCACAAGGTCAGCGCGAAAAATAAAATTGACAACAGTGCCCCTGGAATTACCAGCCCCCAGCGACCACCAAATTTCGCGTCTTCCAACATCAATGCCAGTTGAATCGCCACAAAAGGCATCACAATCACGAGATAATAATTTGCCTTCGCACTGGACACAGAAAAAAATACCATAGGTATCAGCCAGGCAATACACAAGAACAAATGTATATCCCGCTGACGTGCAATATTCGTTCGGGCAAATGCTAAGACCGGAAGGAAAAATGACCATGGGAATAGAAACAGCAACGCCCGTGGAAGGTAATACCACCAAGCACCTGCATAGTAATCATGCGGCTCCCTCTTCCCCAGGAATCTTAAGATGTGTTCGTTAATGAAATAAAACCAGGGGAAAATAGGTTCAACCAGCATTGCTGCGATATGCCACGGAGTCGCAATGAGGAAAAAAACCAACAACCCCTTCCAGTGCAAACACTCATATAAACGAGACAGGAAGTTTTTCAACGTTGACGAGCTTAACGCAAGGTAAGTGCCCATAACCGCGAAAAATAAAATCAACGCAACAAATCCCTTCGCCAGCAAAGCAAGCGCCAGCATAGCCATACATACGTAGAGTAATTTACGTTGTTTTCTTACGCAGAACAGATATCCCGACATCACTGCCGCCGTCAGCAATACGGTCAGCAACATATCAAACATCAGGATACGGGACATCGCAGTAACGCCTAGACTGCTGATAAACACAATAGCCGCCAACCTGCCAGCGTACTCTCGCCCTATTGATTTAGTGAACCACAAAATCAGTCCCACGCATCCAATACCAGAGGACACCGGAACCAATCTCGCAACCCACTCTGACTCACCAAATGCCGCAAAAAAAACCGCAGTCAACCAATACAACAGAGGCGGTTTCTCCATGTATGGCAGCCCGTTCAGATGAGGAATAATCCACTGGTGCCAATCACCGGAACGTAACATTTCACGGGGGATTTCTGCGTACAATCCTTCATTGTTATCCAGAATCGGATAGCTGCCCAACTTGAAGCTCACAAAATAACAAACAATACCCCATACCAACCAAAGAGGTATTTCTGGAAATTGAATGTTATGCTCGCGCTTCATCAGTAATTTTGTATCAGATCAATAAATAAAAAAACGGCAAGCATGAAGGCTTGCCGTTTTTGCCAATCAGTATCGTTATGCAGCTGTCGCTACATTTTTCGCCCACACTAAAGCAGCCAAATGAGCTGTATTTACGTCCTCGGCGGAAATCTTTAGCGACTCAGCCAAAGAACCAACCAGCATACTATTCAACTCACATGCCTCTGCCAAGGCTAGGTAAGGACCAAAAACCCCTTCCCTCGAAATCAATGCCTCGGTAACAACTTCGGGTAACTGTATAGTCGAGAGTACATCTTCCATCGGCAAACCAAGTAAGCGATCAAGCAAGGAAAACATCCCTGCAACAAAAAGATTTTCCGCTTCAGACTTCGGCATTTTCATTTGACCGAGCAACTCAGCAAAGCGCCCGCGTACAATTGCAGTTTCCAGCAGAACCGGCGAATATCCGCTGGTACTTGCGGTTGCAAGCAAAACAGTTAACCATCTGTATAGCGGACTGTAGCCTAACATTTGTACCGCATGCTTCAACGACTGAATTTCTGTGCGCAGGCCAAAACCAGCAGAATTAATGTAACGCAATAACTTGTATGCCAGCGTAGCATCGCGTTTAACAACCAACTCCAGCTGCTGGACATCCGCATTCTTTCTGACCATTTCCATCAACTGCAATATCGTAGTCTGCGCTGGATTCAAGCTTTTTGGCGCGGAACTGGGTCTTGGAATCAAATGCAACTTCCCAACAAAACTATCCAAACCCAAAGCTGCACAAGCATCAAAATCCTGCCACGTAGATACATTACGCGCCACCATCTTGACCGACGATTGCTTCAAGGATGCATATACTTTTGCCTGAGACGCAAAGTTAGCCGCATTTAATTGCACCTCAATATGAGAGACAAATGCAAAAAATGAACGCTCCAGCGTTGTAACTTCAGCTCCACGAAGGCAAATGCCAAAGCCCAAAGCCCGCAGCTCCTTCACTGCCTCCAGGGTAGATTCATCTGCAAAATACTTTTTATGCAAAATCAAGACAGTATTTTTTGGTGGAAATGATTTGAGTCCATCAGCATGCAATAATTCAGGCAATGCTTCAAGAAACACCAAGCTGTCCGCAAGTAAAAAACCGTCATCATCATTCAGATGACCGGCAACAAATTCCAGTAAATAATCAAGATTTTGGCTGTCTAACTGAGCGTTGGAATCCGCTTGTTGCCATGAAAACTGAAAACCAATCACGCGTTGCTTAGGGTCAAGCAGCGGTTCTCTTAAGATGAAATTATCTTCAATCATATAGAATTTATTATTTATTTAACCACAAAGACAAAATCATCAGGAACAGAATTCATCCAACAGCTCATTTAATTTCACTGATAGGCAAGAACATTTTTTGTCTCGAGGTTTTTGCAGATAATTTTAAAAAAATTCAATCACTTTTTTAATTTCATCCGACTAAGACAAGTATCTCATTTCAGAATATTCGGCAGGCACTCTGCCACAGAGTGCCTACAAAACCAAGACAGCTGTCAGATAGAAAGTCTGAGATAAACCAACTCACTAACGCATCCGCATTTGGCAGCAGCTTAAATCAGGCGCTCTTACCCAATTTCTCAAAAATTTTCGAAAGCTTTTCATCCAAGGTTGCGGCAGTAAACGGCTTAACAACATAGCCATTCGCACCAGCTTGTGCAGCAGCAATAATGTTTTCTTTCTTCGCCTCTGCAGTAACCATCAGAACCGGAATTTTAGAAAGCGCAGGATCAGCACGAATATGTTGCAACATAGTGAGGCCATCCATATTAGGCATATTCCAGTCAGAAATAATAAAGTCGAAGTCACCGTTTTTCAACTTCGCAAGCCCCATCGCTCCGTCCTCAGCCTCATCCACATTGGAGTAGCCTAACTCTTTAAGCAAATTTCTTACTATGCGACGCATAGTAGAAAAATCGTCTACAACTAAAAATTTAAGGTTTTGATCGGCCATGAATTACTCCATTATTTCTTTGAATACAATTACTAATATTATCGGTCAATTTAAGAATAAGAGGTGGGTTAAATTGCATTGAAGCATGTCTCCTCACTCCATCAAACCCTAAGTGCACGGCTTCCATGTGTTGCCAAATAATGCAATACCTTTGTTGGCAATTCGTTTAAGGGCGCAACTTCATGTGTCGCACCGATTGCAATTGCTTCCCGAGGCATTCCAAATACTACACAAGTTGCTTCATCTTGCGCAAAATTATAAGCACCAGCGTTTTTCATTTCCAACATGCCGGCAGCACCATCTTTCCCCATGCCAGTCAATATAACACCAACAGCATTTTTACCGGCATAAGTAGCAGCAGAACGGAATAGGACATCAACAGATGGGCGATGCCGATTTACAGGCTCTCCGGTATCGAGTTGGGTTACATAATTAGCGCCACTACGGGCAAGGAGTAAATGTGAATGTCCTGGTGCAATATACGCATGCCCAGGCAAAACACGCTCTCCGCCCACAGCCTCAGATACAGAAATTTTACATAAACCGTCAAGTCGCTTTGCAAAAGAGCGGGTAAAGCCTTCTGGCATATGCTGAGTAATTAAAATACCTGGACAATCTGACGGCATTTGCACAAGAAAATTCTTTATCGCTTCAGTGCCTCCGGTGGAAGCACCGATAATAATCAGTTTTTCACTACTGGTTAAAGGATTACGCACCAATGGCAAAGCACCCGGCGTATCTTTAGTATGATCAACAGCAGAAAGCACTCTTGGTCGGATTTTTGCTTTTGACGCAATACGGATTTTATCGGCGATTAACTCAGCATAATCAAGCATGCCACTCTGAATCGACATTTTAGGCTTTGAGACAAAATCAACAGCCCCTAACTCCAGAGCCTTCATCGTGATCTCTGACCCTCGCTCAGTCAGTGAGGACACCATAATGACCGGCATCGGCCTCAAACGCATCAGGCGCTCAAGAAAATCCAAACCATCCATCTTCGGCATTTCGACATCTAAAGTCAAAACATCCGGATTAGTCTGCTTAATCAGTTCTCTGGCAACCAGCGGATCAGGTGCGACGCCAACAACTTCCATATCCGGTTGGCTACGAATAATTTCACTCATGACGCTACGAATGAGCGCCGAATCATCAACAATTAATACTTTTATTTTCATCTGGAAAAATTCCATATTCGCCTGAAGCTTACAAAAAGTTCAGGTCAAAATTAAAACAAATCGACTTCCCCACCCACAGAGGTCGTTTTTAAGCGACTTGCATAATCCTGCTCACGTTTTCTCAGTGTGTCATTGTGTTCTACTTTTAATTTTTTGACGAGAACCTTACCCGTTTTTGGAAAAAAATATACTTTGCGAGGATAGATATCATTCAGATCCTCCGCAATCACACGCATGCGCTCCGCCCTTAAGTAATCCAGGACGAACTTTGCATTTCTTTCACCTACGTTGATAGCTGTAAAACCACGCAACACATTTCCACCACCAAAAACTTTTGCTTCCATGTTTTCTCGCTTCGCACCAGCTTTCAGTAGCTCATTAATAAGCACCTCCATTGCATAGGTACCGTAACGCATAGAGGCAGAAACAGGATTATCTGCATCCCCACCGGTATCCGGGAGCATAAAATGATTCATCCCCCCTACTCCAGTCACACGATCACGAATGCAAGCAGAAACACAAGAGCCAAGAACCGTCACGATCAACATGTCTTTGTTCGTGAAATAAAACTCTCCTGGCAAAATTTTTGCGGCATCACAATCAAACGTCCTGTCAAAATATACGTTTGTTGCAAAATGCTCTTCACTCAACTTACTCATAAGCTACCTTTGTGCAAATGATTTGTTGCAACTCGTCCATTGGCAGCATTACCAGAAGAAAGCTCGTACACGGTTTTCCCCTTCAACTTAAAATCATCCGACACGTATAAAAAATTCTCAGAATGTCCCGCGAACAATAATGCATCGTGCTTCATTAATGGAACGAATTTCCTGAGAATTTTGCCCTGAGTGGGCTTATCAAAATAGATCATCACGTTTCGACAAAAAATCGCGTCAAACTCCCCTGACAGCGGCCAACTATCAGCAAGCAAATTAAGCTGTTTGAAGGTAATCATATCGATTAGCTCTTGCCTTACTCTGACAAGTCCATCTTGGTTACCTTTTCCTTTAAGGAAAAATTTTTTCACCCGATCTGGAGATAATTTCTCTACCCTGTCGATGTTATAAACACCTTTCGACGCAGTATTCAAAACGTTAGTATCAATATCCGTAGCCACGATATGCGCTGGGGGACGCAAAGTACCAAAGGCCTCACAAAGAGTCATGGCGATCGAATACGGCTCCTCTCCGGTAGAGCTGGCGGAACACCAAATTTGAATTGGTTGCTTACGATGTTTTACAAAATCCGCAAGAATAGGGAAATGGTGTTCTTCCCGAAAAAAGGATGTCAAATTTGTAGTTAAGGCATTCGTAAAAGCCTCCCACTCCAAACTATCGTGCTCTCTCTCCAAACTGTTCAGATAATCCGAGAATGAATTTATTCCTGTCGCCCGTAAACGCCTTGCGAGACGACTATAAACCATCTCTTGCTTGCTATCGGCGAGAGATATGCCTGCCCTCTTATATATCAGCTCTCTCACACGATCAAAGTCACGAGCGTGAAATTCAAACTCCTTTGAGTTTTCCGATCTCTCTTTTGCGCCAATATTTCTCATCAAAGACTTTCAAAACTAAACTCAGAACTTATTAAGCACCAAAGAACACCCGGGTCCACATACGAACACGCATTAATTAAAAATCAAAACTCTTCCCACGAGTCATCTGCAGCAACCTTCTTAACATTAGAAGCTTCTGTGTTTTTTGTGGCCGAAGGCAATGCCGCTGGTTTAACCTGATTTGGTTTGACTACCGACTCACGATATTGCGCAACAGGTCTGACCACTGGCTGCAGCGAATTAGACAATTTAAATACACTTACAGCTCTAGCCAATTCGACAGCTTGCTCCTCCATACTTTCAGCTGCAGCTGCGGCCTGCTCAACTAACGCAGCATTTTGCTGAGTCATTTCATCCATCTGAGTAATTGCCAGATTGACTTGTTCAATTCCAGCGCTTTGCTCCTGACTTGCAGCAGCTATTTCGCTCATGATATCGGCAACATGCTGGACGCTAGTGACGATTTCATCCATCGTTTTACCAGCCTCATCCACCAGCTTACTTCCTTGATCAACCTTATCAACCGAGTCGTCAATTAAGGATTTAATTTCTTTTGCTGCGCCAGCACTGCGTTGAGCTAAATTTCTCACTTCAGCTGCAACAACCGCAAAGCCTCGCCCCTGCTCCCCCGCCCTGGCTGCCTCAACTGCGGCATTCAACGCGAGAATATTCGTTTGAAAAGCAATCCCATCAATAACACCAATAATATCGACAATTTTTCTCGAACTGTCTTTAATTGATCCCATGGTATTCACAACCTGACCGACAACAGCGCCACCTTTAACTGCAACACCGGTCGCAGATACGACCAACTGATTTGCCTGCCGCGCATTGTCTGCATTTTGCTTCACTGTACTTGTCAACTCTTCGATAGAACTGGCAGTTTCTTCTAAAGAACTCGCTTGAGATTCAGTGCGTTGGGAAAGATCTGCATTTCCGGACGCGATTTCCTGAGCAGCGAAAGTAATTGTTTCGGTTCCTTCCCTAACTTTGCCAACGGTTGCGGCCAAGCTGCTGTTCATATTTTTCAGCGCGAGCAGTAGCGACGAGACCTCATCACTACCAGCAACAACAACATCACTACACAAATCACCGCTGGCAACTGTTTCAGCCAAACCAAGCGCTTCAGATAAAGGTTTAGTGATGCTGTTAGTCAGTATCCACGCGATCAATGCACCTATACCGAGCGCAAAAACCAGAATCACATAAAGAATGTAAGACAACTTTTTAGCCGCAGAGTCTGCACGATCAAATGCCTGAGTAGCAGCGACGGCCTGTAGCTCAACCAACTTATTGATTTCAATAATTTGTTTATTACTAATTGGGTCTAAAACCGTTGCAATTATTTTTACTGCCCCCTCAGCGTTAAAAGCCAAAGCTTGGCCAACCGCGTCTTTAAAAGGGCCTGAGGCTTCTTTATCTAATTTAGCTATCTCGTCAACGATCTTTTTTTCGTCGTCACTTAATCCTAAAGCTGAAATTTTCTCTTTTGAATCATCGTATAACTTACGCTGGGCCTTGACTCGTCCTTCTTCTTTTTGCATCTCACCGACATCCGATTGGATACCGATATTACGCATTGCAATTCCACTTTCATAAAGAGAGCTTTTCATCAGATTAGCCAGTGCCTGCTTTTGGTTTGCCAGGCGCAAGTTTTCCGACATATCTTTACGATTCGACGCATTCAATGCGTTGACCAGCAACATCACCACAACAATACCGCCAAGAATAAGGGCGAATCCTAAAGCTAAACGAGTACCAATTTTCAAATTACGTAAATTCACAACTATCTCCCTGATAAACAGTTATTCTGTTTTTATTATGATCTTAAAGAAAAATTTACTACCTAAGCTAATTGATCAACGAGCCCCATTTCTGGGCTAGACATCAATTTATCTATATCAACCAGAATCAGCATTCGATCTTCTAACGTCCCTAAACCAATCAGAAAATCTGTGCTGAAGGTGGTTCCCATTTCTGGCGCAGGCCTGACCTGACTAGGCAATAAGGTAGTGACATCTGACACACTGTCCACCACCATCCCAACAATTCTGCCTTCAATGTTTAAAATGATGACAACTGTAAATTGATCGTAAGTCGGGCTTCCCAGATTAAACTTAATTCTCATGTCTACAACCGGAACGATAATTCCTCGCAGATTAATCACGCCCTTCAAAAATTCGGGCGCATTTGCAATCCTGGTGACTGCTTCGTACCCACGAATTTCCTGGACTTTTAAAATATCGATGCCGTATTCCTCATTTCCCAGGGTAAACGCAAGAAACTCATTGCCCGCGACATCAGAATTCCCTTCGTGAGCGGAAGATTTAGTTTCGTTGGCTAATTGTGTCGATTGTGACATTTTCAATCCTTTATTTACATTTCTAACTATGACTATCTATTTGACCGGAGCAATGCAGAAACATCCAGAATAAGAGCAACGCCTCCATCGCCCAAAATTGTTGCGCCAGAAATTCCCGGCACTTTTTTATAATTTGACTCAATATTTTTAACAACGACTTGTTGTTGCCCCACCAAATCATCAACAAATAAAGCTGCTTTTTTCCCATCCACTTCAACAATGACGAGAATACCTTCTGACGGATTAAGAAATTTAGGCGTTAAATTGAAGCGCTGATAAAGAGGAACTAAAGGTAAGTATTCATCTCTGACCTTAACAACGGTTCCTTTACCACTGACCTCTTTGACATCTACGGCGGCAGGCTGCAGCGATTCGACAACAAAACCAAGTGGCAATATGTATATTTCGTCACCGAGCTTAATTGACATCCCATCCAAAATCGCTAATGTCAACGGTAACGAAATAGTTATGGTAGTGCCCAGCCCCATCGCAGAACGAATATCAACAACACCTCCCATCGCAGAGATGTTTCTCTTAACGACATCCATACCGACACCACGTCCGGAAACATCTGTCACAATTTCTGCTGTCGAAAATCCTGGAGCAAAAATAAGTTGCCATACGTCAGAATCTGACATCGAATCCGGCGCCACTAAGCCATTTTCACGAGCCTTTGAAAGTATTCTTTCGCGATTCAGTCCGCCACCGTCATCACTCACTTCTATGACAATATTTCCACCCTGATGTACGGCAGACAGAGACAATTTTCCAATTTCACTTTTACCACTTTGCGTTCTGATTGCTGGTATTTCTATCCCGTGATCGATACTATTTCGCACCAAATGCGTCAAAGGATCAACGATTCTCTCGATCAAACCTTTATCCAGCTCAGTCGATGCCCCGTGGGTAATAAAATCGACTTTTTTACCTAGCTTTGTCGCAAGGTCTCTCACCATGCGTGGAAAACGAGAAAAAACATAATCCATCGGCATCATGCGAATTGACATGACTGCCTCTTGCAGATCACGCGTATTCCGCGTTAAGTGCGCGACACTCCCCAATATGCGCTCGTGAACGATAGGATCTAACTCCTGTGTTCGCTGCTCAAGCATCGCCTGAGTAATGACAAGCTCGCCAATTAAATTAATGAGCTGATCGACTTTCTCTATTCCCACACGGATTGTTGAAGTTTCTTGAGAGGCAATATGCTTTTCTGCGTCTTTCTTTACTGAACTTTTCTTCTCAAGATGATTTACAGACGAAGCAATACTGTTAGCTTGCATTACCAGTTCAGTGGCTTTATCTGAATCCGAAGCTGACTCTAAAGGAGGGAACATAGAATCAAGTGGCTCAAAAAAGCCGTACCCCAATTCATCCTCAGTTTTCTCCTTATTTTTTTGGGTAGCTTGCGTAGAGAGTGGTACTTCTGTAACGGTAAAGCAATCCGGATTCAGAATAAATAAGCAAATAGAAACGATATCGTCAGCTGCTTCATTCGTGCTCAGATAAAAAATAGTTTTATCTGATTCAGATTCGATCTGAGAAATCGATCCAAGCAACTCCAGCTCAACTTGTAACGCCTTTGCATCGTTCTCACTCAAACCTGTCATTGCAATTTTGAATGCAGATTTATATTCAGTATTATCCAACTCGGTAACCGGAGTTGGTGGGGGTGGGACAGGAGCGACAACTGGCACAGCCTCATTTGAAAAAGATTGCAACAGCATTCTGGCGTCACCAACGGCATCCTGATCCACCGGGGTGCCAAGCCGATGACCGTTCACCTGCATTTTCAAAATATCTTTTGCAATAAGAAATGCATCAACGTGCTCAGCAGTCAACGCCATTTCACCTTTTCTGATTTTATCTAACAGGGATTCTAAAACATGAGTCACTTCACTCATGTCATTGAGCCCAAAAGTAGATGCTCCTCCCTTTATTGAGTGGGCTGTACGAAAAATAGCATTTAAGTCCTCTGGCTCAGGGGACAAAACATCGACGGCAAGCAGCAGCTTTTCCATTTCGGCAAGAAGTTCATCCGCCTCGTCAAAAAAGACTTGAAAAAACTGACTCATGTCAATCGTCATTATTAAACTCCGGGATATACATTAATAAACTGAAAATCAGCCTATTACTTTTTTAACGACTTCTGTGAGCTTTTGAGGATCAAAAGGTTTTACCAACCAACCGTTTGCACCAGCTGCACGTCCTTTAGATTTCATGTCATCGCTAGACTCGGTGGTCAACATCAGAATTGGCACTCTTTGGTAAGTGGCCAATCCTCTTAACGATTTAATTAAAGTCAACCCATCCATTCTTGGCATATTCTGATCAGTTAAAACAAGATCCACTACTTGATTTCTGGCCTTTTCAAGGCCATCTTGCCCATCAACCGCTTCAATTACCTGATACCCGGCAGCCTTTAAACTAAATGCAACCATCTGCCTCAATGAACCAGAGTCATCTACCGCTAAAATCGTTTTGGCCATAATTACTCCATTTTTCGAATTAAATGCAACATACCTGAAAGCCCGAAGTGCAACTTAAAACAGCTCAACATCTCCGCTTTCCAAATGTTTCTGATGAACTGCCTTTCTCAACAAATTCTGCAGATCAGCGCTCTGTTTTTCGAGTCGGGAGGTGGTTTCTTTCAAAAGACAAGCGATATCATCACTGTCAATATCCAGTGTGACATCTCCCCCAAATAAGCCTAATGTTGTTAACACTTCTCTAAGCCCCTCACAGCGTTGCATCGTTCGGGAAAGTAATTGACTCGTCATGTCCTGAAACTGCAAACCAGTTACTGCAGCGTTAACATGGGTAGCAATTTCAATTTGAATTGTTTTCAATCTATCGCTTGTGGCGTCAGAAATCAGACCCGAATTAATGATCAGTTGAATTTCTTCTTGCTCCTTCAAAATCGCAGAGTGAAGCGCAAAAAAACTGGCACTAAGTTTTTCAATAGCCTCACCTAGCAAAATTGCCGTTTGCGCCAAGTCGGTTTCAACCTCAGAAAGATGGGCGTTTCCATGATCCGACACTCCCGTTAACAACTGCTTTACCTGAGAACTCAACAGTTTCTTTTCGGACATCTTAAGCATCCTCTCTGCATAATTTTTCAATGGCTAAGTGCAATTAAAAGTTACTTTGCAGACTTAACAGAAACTTCAGCGCTTGAATCTGCCTGATTTACCACCTCAACAGCACCACCATCCTGCGATGCAGATTCTTCAGCCTTCTTATTCATCACAATAATACTAATCCGCCGATTAATCGGATTGAGCGGGTCTTGCTTGTCAAATAAAACAGACGAGGATAAACCCACAACCCGCAAAACCTTAGACTCGTCCATCCCTCCAAAAATCAACTCGCGCCTGGATGCATTCGCCCGATCAGCTGATAACTCCCAGTTGCTATATCCCTTTTCCCCCAAGCCATAAGGAGCCGAATCGGTATGTCCAGACAAACTGATTTTATTCGGTACCTCATTTAACGCTTTGCCTATCTCATGCAAGATCTCTTTTGTATAAGGTTGCAATTCAGCTTTTGCCAATGCAAACATTGGGCGATTCTGCTCATCAACCATCTGGATACGCAAACCCTCAGTGGTTATATCCAGCAGTAACTGCTTTTTATACATTTTCAACGTGGAATTGGACTCAATTGCCGCTTCGATTTTCCCCTTCAAAGCTTTAAGCCTATCTGCATCAGCTTTTGCTAACGCAGCCTCGGCAGCCTGAAGGTTATACGAGCGCTTCTGGGACTCGATATCACCTTTACGGTTCTGCCCCTCACGCAAACTAAGATCCTTCCCCCCACCTTTAATTACGCTCGAGCTATCACCACTACCATCACCGCCAGCCATTGCGACTTTTAGCGGAGTCTGAAAATATTCAGAAATACCTTGCAAGTTTCCCTTTGCCGTAGATCCAAGAAGCCACATAAGGAGAAAAAATGCCATCATTGCGGTCACAAAATCAGCATAGGCAATTTTCCACGCGCCGCCATGGTGGCCGCCACCAGACTTTTTAATCCGCTTTACTATTATCGGCCGCAGCTCTTCATTTGCCATTGGAAAACCTTGCTAGACTCACTATTTTGACTTCGATTGTTTTATATGCTCTTCCAACTCACTAAAAGTTGGCCGCTCTGTTGAATATAAAACTTTGCGCCCAAACTCAACTGCCAATGCGGGGGCATAACCATTCAAACTGGCGAGCAAAGTTACTTTTATGCATTGAAAAGTTTTTGATGACTCCTCCAATTGCTGCTCCAGCAAACTTGCAAGCGGTGCCACGAATCCATAAGCAATCAAAATACCCAAAAAAGTCCCAACCAAAGCATGAGCAATTAAAATTCCTAATTCAGCAGGGGGAATACCAACAGATTCCATGGTATGCACCACGCCCATCACCGCAGCAACAATACCGAAGGCCGGTAAGCCATCTCCCAATCTAGCAATAAAATGAAAAGGCATTGCTCCTTCGTGGTGGTGCGTTTCCAATTCATTATCCATTAGATTTTCAATCTGAAAAGCATCCATATTTCCTGACACCATCAATCTTAAATAATCACAGATAAATTCCATCATGTGATGATCATGAACAATTGAGGGGTATTTACTGAACAACGGACTTTCTTCTGGTTTTTCAATATCGCCCTCGATTGACATCAACCCTTCTTTCCGCACTTTTGTCAGCACATCAAAGAGCATGGTCATCAGTTCCATATACAGAGCTTTTGAGTATTTGGATCCCTTGAAAACGTTTGGCAACGTCTTAATTGTTGCCTTCAAATTCTTAGCGTTATTTCCTACAAAAGAAGCACCAAGAGCAGCACCACCAATCATAAGTAGCTCTAACGGCTGAAATAAAACAGCAAGATGCCCACCTGCTAGCGCATAGCCACCAAACACAGACCCTAAAATTACAATATAACCAACAATAACTAACACGGAAATTTACTCCCTGACTGGAAAATTACGCTCAAATATCTTACGTCAATCATATCAGCCCAACTGATAGGAATCATCAGAAATTGATGTAAATCTATGCAGAAATGATGTTTCTTTTAAAGAATTTACTCTCGACATCACATTTGCCAAACATACAATATCTCCCCTTTTTCACTCACTTGAATTTCGAAACTCGGGGGCTCACCATCAATAGGAAACTCGTAACTCATAAAAATACTTCCAGGCACCATTTCATATTGCACCTTTTTCCAAATTTCTGACATCACTACTGGCGACAAATAAGCAAAAACAACATCAAATTTTTCAAAATTTAAATATTCGTAACTCCCAAGTTGAAATTTGACGTTTTGACGACGTAAGATTTTTGACCTTAGAAAACTAAACAGCCAGGGAAATGAGGAAATTTCAACTCCAGTTAACTTCCAATCCGGTCTGGCTTTAGATAAGTCAATAATCAAGCCGCCCAAACCACTTCCCGCATCAAGCAGCCGCAACTTTTCTTTATCAGAGAAAAATTCCAAAAGCCTTTCAGACAACGACGAGTGGGATGGAAAATATGGCACCCTTGTAGTGAGAGTAGTGCCGAAAACAAAAAAAAGAAAAAGAAAGATAACCAAGCTAAGCGCAGACGAAATCTGCAAATACAAACCGAAGAAGATAAAAATGGGAAAGATGAATGCAATAACATTCCACCACCACTCACATTTAAGCAGAAGTGAAATTAGGAGAGACAGAAATGAATGAAATAAAAGAAGAAGAAGAAATGTGAACGGACTAAATACGTATCCGTAAAAATTTTTGACAATGATCGCAAAAGAAAAGCAAACGACGAACGATAAAATCTGAACCAGTAGCGCTTTTAGTAAAGGATATCTGGTCTGAGCGCTTGAAGGACTATGGCTTTTGTGACTAACACGCAATGCCTCCAAAGCAACTCCTATTAATTAATTATTAAGCCACCATCTCCAAAGGAATGTCAGCCTCTCTCGTTTTTTTAGTTTTACCTGCGCGGGAGGGAACATGACACAGCCCACACTTATAATGATTATTCAAATCCAATGAATGTGCAACAAAATGACCGCCGCATTCAGAACATTTTGCAAATGTTAGCATTTTCCCTTCGAAAAACCGGACCAAAGTCCACGCTCTCGTCAAAGACAGCACAGCATCGTCAGGCGATACACAACCAACCTGTTCAAGATAAAGCCGATAAGATTTAACAACAGCTTCAATACCAGAAACTTCAGCATGCTCATTCAAATATTTATAGATATTCATAAATAACGATGAGTGGATATTTGGTTGCCAGGTCGTAAACCAGTCCGTTGAAAATGGAAGCATTCCTTTCGGAGGAGACACACCTTTCAGCTCTTTATAAATCTTTAAGAGCCTCTCACGAGAGAGTGACGTTTCAGACTCCAATAATTGCAAGCGAGCACCAAGATTTACTAAATCTACCGCTAACTGAATCTCTGATGCTTCATTCAAAACACTTTTGCTAGCCATATCAACCTCTCGTCATTACTTAAAAGATACTCAACACACAGTTTTAATGAATTTCTTCGACAGGCTGACCTGCCATTAAAATCGCTGCGTGAGAATGAGCGAGAGAACGCTCTTTATTATAATTAGTGAGCATGCAAAGAATCGAGCTGTCTTCAAAACGAAATCTTGCCAACATCATATTGGACCCTGCCAGCTTTAGGATTTGTGAATTATTCAAACCCTCAATTAAGTCAGCAATTTCCTTACCGATCCCAAGGCGGAAAATGGCAGTTGCCTTATCAGCACGAATCATTTGCTGAGCAAGCATTAAGTAACTCAAGTTTGCATCACGTATTTCAGCCATCATGTCGTTCTGTGTCATTTTCCTACCCTCCAATACATGTTCAAAGGCGAAGTATCTTGCCGTTGAGATACATTGTGAGTGACCACAAAATTCGGGTGTATAGGAAAAAAAAGGTATTTAGATGAAGGAAAAACAGAAGAAGCTCGTAAGACAAATTCTTACAAGCTTTATTTTTTGAATTTATGTCGATTTTTTATTTTTTAATTTCAAGAAAGCTAAAACAAGCTTAAAAACTAAAATTCTATAAAAATCAAATACTTATTGAAGTTAAACACTCCAAACTAACCTAACTTAATACCATTAACGGCAGCATTTTTTAAAACTTTAGGGGAATTAGAAAATAAATTTAAAAATATTTTCTGTCTGATTTATTAACGGCAGCATCAGAAAAAACTTTAATTATTTTTAGATTTTTTTAAAGTTTTTTCTGTTTTTGTGCAATGTCGCAACAAACTGCCTAGATTTGATGTGGAGAACCCACGAAAAGGAAGGTAAAAATACAAAACAAATATAACGAAATAGCAACGGCTTATTTATATTTGAATCTATACAGGCGGACTTCGCCATACACAACTCTGTTTTAACTGCTTATCCAAACCAGATAAAAGTGTTTCGTGCTCAATTAACTCATCAGGTGACGCCATCTTAAGAATGACTTCGTCGATAGGAATATCAACAAACACAACCTCTTCAATTACCGGTTTCTCTTCAACAGGTAAATCGATTTCAAAACTATTCTGCCCTCGGGACATCGCCAAAAATACGTCAGCCAAAAGCTCCGCATCAAGCAGCGCTCCATGCAACTTTCGGTGCGAATTAGAGATTTCGTAACGATCACATAAAGCGTCGAGAGAATTCCGCTTTCCCGGGTGCAACTCTTTAGCTTGAACCAAGGTATCAGTAACGATTTCAACATAGTCAGTAAACAGCCCCAGACCGACTCTGGCAAACTCAGCGTTCAGAAAAGAGATATCAAACGGCGCGTTGTGAATAACAATTTCAGCACCTTTAATATATTCGCAAAACTGCTTGACCACATCAGAAAATTTTGGCTTATCACTAAGAAATTCTGTGGTCAATCCATGCACTGCAAGTGCGCCCTCTTCGGAGTCGCGCTCAGGATTAATATATTGATGATAATTATTACCGGATAATTTCCGATTAATTAACTCAACACAGCCAATCTCAATAATTCTATTGCCATCGCGCGCACTTAAGCCGGTTGTTTCCGTATCTAAAACAATTTGCCTTAAATTCTTTTCCATCACATGGATACCTTATTCGATTGTTCTGCAACCCACTTTAATAAAATCCGGCTTCCACTCCCTTGCGAACAGAAGCTGGACTGCATCCCTACGCCTGCAGCGAATATAAGTTGATCTCCAATTGATACGAAAGGTAGCTGCTGCCTTACCCAAAATGGGATTTTTAAGGATTGATAGTGACTTTTCATATCGCGGGTAGATCGATTTTCTGCCAACTTGAGGCGCTCGCCACCTCGGCGAAAATGAAGTTCAAGTGATCGCCCTTTTAACCACTCACAATCAACGCCAAAATCTGAATATTGAAAATACAAAGTACCACCCATGCCTGGGAACTCTAACTTATCTTCCCCTGACCATTTAAATACCTCAGACTTTTCCGATCGATCCTGCTCATCCAGTCTGGAGGTTGCATAGATTCTGTCTCGGTATCGATGTATCGCCAAATTATCATGGAAAACTGTAACGCGGGCATCATCACGCGCATCGAACAATTGCTTGAGTATCTCCGTCAGCCTTGAGGTAGTTGGCATTCTTGACCGTAGCCTTGCAAACCACAGTCGCAACAAATTATTAACACGCTCGGGCGACAGCGAACGAATAGACTGCAAACTTAATCCATCATTATCCGAACAAGTACTTAAATCATGTCCGGCAAGATCCTCCAGCAATATACGGGTGGATCGCATGTGCGTTGCTGTTCTTGCTATACGTTTAGAAAACCCAGGTGACACCTCCTCCAACATGGGCATCACTTTATGTCTTAGCGCGTTTCTCAGAAATCGTGCGTCATCATTTGACTCATCGTGTATGTGTAAAATATCGCGCGAATCAACAAATTGCTCTAAGTCGCCCCTGGTTTCTTGCAACAAAGGACGCATTAACATCAGGGTGCCGACACCAAGCAAACTCTCTGCAGTATTAAATCGATCCATCCCTGACAACCCTGCAACACCAGAACCTCTCAACATCTGCATTAAAAGAGTTTCGGCCTGATCATCCTGATGATGAGCCGTCAGGCAAAAATTGATCTGGTGTTCTTGGCAAATTCGCCCAAGAGCCAGATAACGAGCACTTCGTGCACTGCTCTCTATTCCCTCTTTTTTAGTCACATCGAGCGTGACTTTTTTATATAAAAAAGTCACGTTATGTGCAAGACATACTGATCGACAATGCTCAAACCATGAATCAGCATTTGTGCTGAGTCCATGATGTATATGAATTGCAACCAAGGAAATTTTACGGAGACGACAATACTCAATTGCCAGCATAAGGAGGGCGGAAGAATCAAGCCCGCCACTATATGCAATAGCCATCCCGGGGACTGACTCAACTCCTAACTCTGAAAAGTAGGAGTCCAGTACTTCAGAGAAGCGGTGCGGTAAAGCACCGCTGTTACCACGTTGATTCATTCAGAAATCTTTGTTTCCTTAAATTTACCATAACTCATCAGTTTTTCGTGGCGAGCGCTAAGTAAATCTTTAGTTTTAACACCCTGGAACTGACGCAGTGTATCGGCCAGTGCACGTTTAACCAGAGAACACATCTGCTTAGGATCTCTGTGCGCACCACCCAGTGGTTCATTAATAATTTTGTCGATTAATCCCATTGCCTTTAACCGGTGCGCTGTCAGTCCCAGCGCCTCTGCGGCATCAGACGCTCGGTCAGATGTTTTCCATAAAATAGAGGCGCATCCTTCAGGAGAAATAACGGAATATGTCGCATACTGCAACATCAATACTGCATCGCCAACAGCTAAAGCCAAAGCGCCACCAGAACCGCCCTCACCAATAATTGTTGTGATCAGCGGCACTTTCAGCTCAGCCATGACATACAAATTATGTCCGATTGCTTCCGATTGACCACGTTCTTCCGCATCAATCCCAGGCCACGCACCGGTAGTATCAACAAAAGTGAAGACAGGAATGTCAAATTTTTCTGCCAGCTTCATCAAGCGCATGGCTTTACGGTAGCCTTCGGGTTTTGGCATACCAAAATTACGCATGGCCCGCTCTTTTGTATCGCGTCCTTTTTGATGGCCGATGACCATGCAGGACTGTCCATTAAAACGAGCTAAACCACCAACAACCGACTGATCATCAGCGAAGCTACGGTCACCGTGTAATTCATGAAAGTCGGTAAATACGTGGTTGACGTAATCCATCGTATATGGGCGCTGAGGATGACGAGATATCTGCGATACCTGCCAAGGAGTCAACTTTGCATAAATATCTTTAGTCAGCATCTGACTTTTTTTGGAAAGCCGGTCAATCTCTTCGGAGATATCAACAGCAGAGTCATCCTGTACGAAGCGCAGCTCTTCAATTTTAGTTTCGAGCTCAGCTATTGACTGCTCAAAACTCAGGAATGTCGTTTTAGTCATCGTGCCTCCTTAAATCCACACGAGTTGAGAAAATTCTTACGGATTGACGAAGTCAATATATATAGTTCACCTGCATAGATCGCTTGCCGCGTTGAAGCCCTCGTGCGCAATAACTTCAATCTGCCCGCAACCCCACAATACAAAATCAGTTGATGGAACAACTTTGCAAATAAATAATCAGGACTTTCTCAAAGAAATGCCGTAAATATTCAAACGGAGCAGATTAAATATCAAAATTGCCCATTCTGTCCAGTATCCGTTCACCCTCAAACCAAATCAACAGATAAATACTGCCTTCGTCTTTTATCTGTAGCCATTTCCCTATCGATAAAACTCAGGCTTATTCAAAATGAGCTGAATATTCAAAACATAAGATATTCGATTGTGAGCAAAAATAAAGACGAACTCACGAATATCTGATGTTTGCTCGAGCAAAAGCCCAATAAGCACACTTATTTGATAAGATGACGCTTACGTATATCTTTAGTATAACATTGCCGCTCTTATGTTCAGTCAATCTCAGATAAATCCAAGCCAGAACGCCATGCGCCAAATCTTAAAAA
Organism: Cognatundibacterium aquatile; assembly: GCF_014699135.1. Taxonomy (GTDB): domain Bacteria; phylum Pseudomonadota; class Gammaproteobacteria; order Burkholderiales; family Burkholderiaceae_D; genus Undibacterium; species Undibacterium aquatile. Next base: position 74,660 of record NZ_JACOFT010000002.1, on the reverse strand, counting down.
GTGTTTTCGTCATATCAAATTTATCTTTCGCCTTATTCTCCGCCCCCTCCTTCGCTGACGATGCGGCCGATGTCGGAAAATTGCTTCGCGCAGGCCAAATATCTGAAGCGCTTCAAAAAGTAGACGGTGCCCTGGCTGTTCGCCCTAAAGACGCTCAAATGCGTTTTTTAAAAGGCTTGATTCTTACTGAACAAAACAAAAGCGCTGAAGCAATTAATATTTTCACCAAGTTAACTGACGACTATCCGGAATTGCCTGAACCATATAATAATCTTGCTGTTTTATATGCTGCATCAGGACAATATGATAAAGCCCGGGCATCTTTGGAAATGGCAATCAGAACAAATCCTACGTATGGCACAGCGCACGAAAATTTAGGTGACGTCTACGCAAAGTTAGCCAGCCAAGCGTACGACAAGGCGCTGCAACTTGATTCGGGAAACGCCACTGCCAAGTTAAAACTGACCTTAGTTCGCAATCTGGTTGGCAATACCACCGGTGGAACAAACCCTAAAACAAGCCCGTCGCCAGCAATACAAATTGCACAGGCGGCGTCTGCGAAGGCACCAGTCACTCCTACTCCAACAAAGCAGGTAACTGCGCCAGTAAAGGCCGAACCAGAACCGGTTAAAGCCGAAACAACTAGCAAATCTAAAGCGTCACAAATCCAGGATAAGGATGAAGATGACGTGATGAAAGCCATTGAAAATTGGGCGAAGGCCTGGAGCAACAAAGATACCAACGCCTATCTGGCGCACTATGCCAAAGATTTCCAGACACCTAAAGGCGAATCGCGAAAAGCATGGGCAGAGGAAAGGCGCGAGAGAATTGAAGGCAAAGGTCGCATCAGCGTAAAAATCGAAAGTGCCAAAGTCAACATCGACGGCAACAATGCAACTGTTAAATTCCGCCAGATATACACCTCTGACCGCCTGACTGCCAACAGCCGCAAAACCATCAACATGACGAAGCAAGATGGTAAATGGCAAATTAAGCAGGAGCGCGCGGGTAGCTGATGTTTTTCGCTGTCAATAGAAGTGCTTCGGTCGTCAACATAGCCACGAAGCGGGTTGTTTGCGCCCTTCTTATCTACTGTATTTCAATCTGCATCGGTACATTTGATGCAATGGCCAGAACGCGCCCGCAAAAAATGCCTTCTGAACAAATTTCAAGCACAGCGAATCCTGACCAGCTTTTAATTGAAGTTTATAAAAGCCTTGCAGAAAATAAGCTTCAGAACGCTCAAGTTAAAATTGACGAGTTAATCGATGCCTATCCTCACTTTCAATTAGCGCACCTGATCAGGGGTGACTTGTTACTCATGCACACCCGCCCGGTAGCCAGTTTTGGAGCGGGGGCGAATGTTCAGGGTGAAAAATTAAAAGAACTACGCGATGAAGCTGCTGCGAGGATCAGATCTTTTCGGGAACGCCCGGCTCCAGACTTGCTTCCAAGACCAGTTATTCAACTACGTGAAGATCAAAAGCAAGTAATTCTCGTCGACGCAAAAAAATCTCGCTTATATCTCTACGAAAACAATGCAGGACAACTCCGGCTTATCAGTGACCATTACATCAGTCAGGGTAAATTTGGTACAAATAAATTTAAGGAGGGGGATCAAAAAACCCCGCTCGGAGTCTATTACATTACCAGCCGCTTATCCGGAAGCAAGCTTCCCGACTTTTACGGCCCGGGAGCACTTCCTCTAAACTATCCTAATGAATGGGATAAAATTAATGGTCGCAGTGGTTCTGGCATCTGGCTACATGGTATGCCCTCCAGTAGCTTCAGCAGACCGCCGTTAGCATCAGATGGCTGTGTCGTACTGACGAATCCAGATTTTTTAAAAATCGCTGCATCGGTAGATATAGGCAGAACTCCGGTCATCATCAGTGAGCACATTGAATTCGTCAATCAAGCAAAATGGAGTCTTGACAAACAGTTTGCGGCAAAGTTACTGGAAGACTGGCGCCTCGATCTTGAAAGCCAGAATGCCAACCGGATTTTTGCAAATTACTCGAGAAATTTCAGGGCAAATCAAGGGGAAGATTTAAACTCATGGTTTTCCAAACAAAGACAAACATGGGATAGCTGGGTTACTCCCATTGTTAAAGTGAAGGACGTGACGCATTTTATTTATCCAGGCAAGGATGAAATGATAGTCAGCACCTTCACACAAGAAGTTACCTCAGGAAAAACCAGGGCCAGTACCAGAAAAAGGCAATACTGGAGGAAAGAAGCAGCCAAATGGCGAATTGTGTATGAATCAAACGTATAACAGGCGAAAAAAATGACATCCTTGTACAAAAAAATTTCAGGTTTTATTTTTGCTGGTGTAACTTTATTCAGTTCACAGCTTTTAATGGCCGAAGAGTTACCCAAAGTCTCCATAAAAACCAGCATGGGAGAAATCGTGGTGGAACTTTATCCTGATGCTGCCCCCAATACCGTAGACAACTTTCTGAAGTATGTTAAAGCCGGACACTACAAAGGAACGATTTTTCATCGTGTCATCAATGACTTCATGATCCAGGGTGGTGGCTATGATAAAAATATGAAGGAAAAGCAAACACGCAAATCTATTCCTTTAGAAGCACGTCGCGCCTTGGATAAGGGCCTGAAAAATGAGCTTGGTACTATTGCTATGGCAAGAACCGAAGATCCAAACTCTGCGACAGCGCAATTTTTTATTAATGTAAAAAATAACGAATTTTTAAATCACCAGATATTGCCAGACGGTGATCCCGTAGAGTTCAACTACCGTGGCAATATGGTTAAAGCACCAAGAAACAAAGCCTTGCTCGCGACTGCTGGTTACACACCGTTCGGCAAAGTCATCAAAGGGATGGATATTGTCGATAAAATCAAAGCCGTAGAGACCGGCGACGCGCACATGATGCAAAATGTGCCTAAGCAAAACATCATCATTGAATCTGCAAGCATTGTTAAATAATCTTCTTTCATCTTCACTTCATTACCAAGGAATATCATGGCTGTCATTCTGACTACAAATTTAGGCGCTATCAAAATCGAACTGGATGCAGAAAAAGCACCGAAGACCGTTGCTAATTTCATTGCGTATGTTGAATCCGGTCACTATGCAGGTACTATTTTTCATCGCGTCATCGATGGCTTTATGATTCAAGGTGGTGGCTTCGAACCCGGCATGAAACAAAAAGAAACGCAAGCACCAATCGAAAATGAAGCTAACAACGGACTCAAAAACCAGCGTTACTCGATCGCGATGGCGCGTACCGGCGCACCGCATTCTGCATCCGCTCAGTTTTTTATCAATACAGCCAATAACAGCTTTTTAGACTATCCAGGTCAGGACGGTTGGGGTTATTGCGTTTTCGGTACAGTAACAGAAGGCACCGATATCGTTGATAAAATCAAAAGCGTAAAAACCTCACGCTCAGGCATGTTCCAGGACGTGCCAGTTGAAGACGTGATCATCGAAAAAGCAGAAGTGGTCTAAATAAAAGCTTCGCAACACAGTGAACTCTCAGCAATCACAAAAACTAGCGCAACCAGAATTGGTTGCGCTGTTTGTTTCCGATATCCACCTGTCTCCCGCCCTGCCAAAGACAACCAGTGCCTTTCTGGCTTTTCTGAGGCAAAAAGCAACGCAAGCAAAACAACTCTATATTCTTGGCGATTTATTTGAATACTGGGTCGGCGATGATGACATTGCAGATGACTACAATCAAGAGATCGTGTCTGCGCTGGAAGTCCTGACTACGTCAGGCGTCGAGCTATTCTGGATCGCCGGAAACCGGGATTTTTTAGCAGGCAGTCTTTTTGCAGAAACGACCGGTGCCAAACTACTTCCAGATCCCAGCACGGTAAGCATTGCCGGGCTTAATATCGTTATTTGTCATGGTGATGCTCAATGCACCGACGACAATGACTATATAAAATTCCGAACTATGGTGCGCAATCTGGAGTGGCAAAAACAATTTCTGAGCAGACCGTTATCTGAGCGAAAATTGATTGTTCAAAGCATGCGTATGAACAGCAAAAGCGAACAAGCAAAAAAAGATAGCGACATCATGGATGTCAATAGTGAGGCCATTGCAAAGCTGTTCGAAGCGTCAGCTTGTGACATCATGATTCATGGTCACACGCACAGACCCGCACGACACCCAGAAATGGGCAAATATCGTTATGTACTACCTGACTGGGATGTTGATACAGACAAGCACAGAGGCGGATGGATCAGCATCTTTGACGATGGAAAAATAATCCTATCAGACCTCAACGGTCAGGAAATATAAGGAGCAGTTATTTCCTGACCACCGGGTTATTCAGCGACCAAATGCCCGGCTGAAATCTTCAATGTTCTGCCGCACCTCGCCGCAATCGACAAATCATGCGTGACCAATACCAGAGTTGAATGTCGTTCACGATTCAACGTGAACATCAATTGAATAATCGATTCGCCCGTCTGCGCATCGAGACTACCTGTTGGCTCATCTGCAAATAAGAGCGGCGGCTCAGTCACAAAAGCGCGAGCCAGCGCCACGCGCTGCTGCTCGCCTCCGGACAAGTACTTTGGATAATGCTGCAGGCGTGCAGCAAGCCCTACTCTATCGAGCATGGCCTCTGCTTTTTCTTTGGCTTGTTTATCGCCACGCAACTCTAACGGCAGCATCACATTTTCAAGTGCAGTCAGATGCGCCAGCAACTGAAAAGACTGGAAAACAAAACCCAATTTCTCCTTACGAAATCTGGCGCGCTCATCCTCATTTAAGGAAAACAGGTTAACACCATCTAACAACACCTGACCTGAACTAGGCACATCTAGTCCGGCGATAATACCAAGCAAGGTAGATTTACCAGAACCAGATGCACCAACTATCGCAAGCGTCTCCCCCGCATGCGCGGTAAAATCAATACCATTCAGTATCGTTAAATGGCCAGTCGCATCATCGACCTGCTTAACAATATTTTTTACTTCAATTGCTACTTTTGCTGATTCTTTAGGATATGTCATGCTGTCTTTTCGATCTGTGTACCAATTTTTATCTGCACTGTTAAAAATAGTGTTCGTTGTCAGTTTGGGAATGACGACTGTGTACGCTCATTCTGCATCAAAAACCATACTCGTGCTCGGGGATAGCCTCTCAGCCGAATATGGCTTGGCGAGAGGAGAAGGTTGGGTCAGCCTGATGGAAAAGCAACTGGCTGAAAAGAAAATAAGTGCTCAGGTTATCAATGCAAGTATCAGCGGAGAAACCACTATCGGTGGGAAAACCCGACTCCCTTCTTTAATTGAAAAACATCATCCGGACATTGTTATCATCGAACTCGGCGGCAATGATGCCTTGCGCGGCTTATCATTGAAAGCATCCGAAGATAACTTTCGCGCCATGATTACCTCCGCAAAAAAAGAACAGGCACAAGTGATCCTTACCGGCATGCAAATACCGCCAAATTACGGGAAAGAATACGCGCAGAAATTTTTCTCTTTGTATTCCATGTTAGCCACCGAACAGAAAATCGTACTGGTGCCCTTCCTGCTACAAGGCGTCGCCGATTCAAATGATTTTTTTCAGGCGGACAGAATCCATCCTGTAGCGAAAGCACACCCTATCATCCTCAATAATGTCTGGCCACGCCTTTACCCATTACTCAGAAAATAATTTATGAAATACCCTGAGGTCTGTTTTTTTGATGACATCGTATCGGACTTACATCAGTTTGATTGCATCATTGATGTCCGTAGCCCATCCGAGTTTGCTGAAGATCATATTCCTGGCGCCATTAATTGCCCGGTTCTGAATGACGAGGAAAGAATCCGTGTCGGCACGATGTATAAGCAAGTCGGTGCATTTGAAGCCAAACGCCTTGGCGCAGCGCTGGTGGCGATTAATATAGGAAATCACCTGACGCAGCTATTTCAGGATAAGCCAAAAGAATGGCGCCCACTGATTTACTGCTGGCGCGGAGGTAATCGTAGCGGTTCAATGGCGCACATTTTTTCCAGAATCGGCTGGCCTGCAGCGCAGCTACATGGAGGCTACAAAGCATACCGCCAGCATGTTAACGAAAACATTCCACTTCTCGCGCAAGGAATCAACTGGAAGGTCTTATGCGGACCAACCGGTAGTGCTAAAAGCCGGTTACTGGCAGCACTGAATAGCGTCGGGCAACAAGTACTGGATCTGGAAAAATTTGCTTGTCACCGAGGGTCAGTACTGGGTGATATTCCGAATAAAAAACAACCCTCACAAAAACATTTTGAAAGTCGCATCTGGGAAACTTTACGCAAGATTAATAAAACTCAACATGTATACGTCGAAGCCGAAAGCAAGAAAGTTGGCAATCTGCGGGTACCGGATTCTATTATGGAAGGAATCAGAGCCGCAGCATGCCTCTCTCTGAAACTCGACATCCGGGAGCGGGTTAATTTACTCGAGGAAGATTATGCACACTTCGTTATTGATACGGAACATCTGGGTCAGCAATTAGATTTTTTAACCTCGATACATGGCAAAGAAAAAATCACTCAATGGAAAACACTCGCATCTCAGCATGATATTCAGACGCTGGTGCGGAAATTACTTGAGGAACACTACGATCCGGCATATCACAAATCAATTAACAAAAATTTTTCTCAGTTTATGGCTGCTCAGGAAATCCACCTGCACGGAATTGATGACCAGAGTATACAAGAGGCAATCAGAAATATCGTCGCTGAAAAATGATCCGATCATCCTTCGACATCGTCCAGAATGCGCTGTCCTTCCTGATCCAGCTCGTCAAACTGACGATGATTCACCGCCCACCAGAATAAGGCTCCAATTGCAAAAACAAGTACAAGGCTCACAGGTACCAGCAAATACAAAATATCCATAATTAATTCAAGGTCTCCGTCATCACAAATTCTGGCTGCGGTAAAAGATATAAACGCAGTGCATTTAAAACGACTAACAGCGAGCTCAAAGACATGCCTAATGCAGCATGCCAGGGTTCCAGCCAGCCGATGATAGCAGCAGGAATCGCAATCAGATTATAAAAAACTGCCCATGCCAGATTTTCCCGGATTAAGCGGAATGCCTTGTTCGCGACAACAAATCCAAAGGTAAAGTCATTTAATCGGTTTGACATGAGTAACAAATCGCTTCTGGTCTGAGAAATTGGTGCGCCTTGCCCCATTGCGACAGCCACATCTGCAATCGCCAGGACTGGCCCGTCGTTCATCCCATCCCCCACCATCACAACCCGTGCACCATCTGCCTGAAGCTTTTGTACTACGTTGAATTTGTCACGCGGACTCAAGCCGGCGTGGGCTTCAGTGATTCCACATTGCTGCGCAACTGCCATCACCACATCATCTCTGTCACCTGACAACAGCACTATTTTTTTTCCGGCAACCTTCAGTTTTTGTATTGCTTCAACAGCATCATCGCGCAAGACATCTGCCATGGCAAACAACAAAATCACACCCTCTTTATCTGCCAGCATTGACAGTGTTTTATTCACACAAGCAGCAGGCGCAACAAAATCGGTATGTGTTATCTCAGACACAAAATCCGCATTGCCGAGGCGATAGAGCCTGCCGCCGATCTCCGCCTCCACGCCACCTCCAGCGATTTCTTGCAACATCGCTGAGTTCATAGCTGACGACTTTGCATGTTGCGCAGCTAAACTGTCTGCAATGGCCTTTGCGGCAGGATGTGTAGAGCCGGAAGCCATAACAAATGCAATAGCCTCAGCCTGTACATGCTCCCGTAAAACCAACGTATCGGATACGCGTAACTTACCGACTGTGAGCGTACCGGTTTTATCAAAGACAAAGTGTGTCGCTTCCGCCATTGCCTGTATCGCCTTGCCATTTCTGATCAGCACGCCATTTTTTGCCAGCAACCCGATTGCAGCTGACATGACTCCCGGTGTCGCTAAAGATAAGGCGCAAGGACAAGTCACCACAATCACACTCACGGCTATCCATAGTGCCCTGGACGAGTCTATGTAAAACCATCCGATCGCAGTGAAAGCAGCAATGATCAGAATAATTGTTAAAAAGCGGCTGGCGTGTTTATCTGCCAGTAAAACGATAGGAGGTTTTTCCGTTGCAGCATTTTCCATCAGGCTGATCAGCGTCGATAATTGCGTATCGCTACCAACCTTTGATGCCTGCATCGTCAGGGTGCCAGTCAGATTGATTGCTCCTGCAATTAACTGATCACCAACGGCCTTAACGACAGGATGGGACTCCCCCGTCATCAAAGCCTCGTCACATTCGCTACGCCCTTCCAGCACAACACCATCGGCAGGAATTTGCTCTCCGGGCGCAACTAACAGATAGTCATCCACCTGCAAGTCTGACGCATTCACAGTTTGGGTTTGTCTGCTGTCTGGGTAATTCGTCATTCTTTGTGCTGCTACTTCTGTCAGTTGCGTCAGCACGCGCAAGGCCGCCGTCGTTTTCTTTTGCACCAGGCTTTCGATCAGCCTCGCACCAAGCAACAGAAAAACAAACATGATGGCCGAGTCATAATAAACAGCCCCGCCTTCAAAAGTCGCCCAGACACTTGCGAAAAACGTCAACAAGATTCCTAACGATACGGGTACATCCATCCCGATATGCCGATTACGTAAATCACGCCAAGCCGACTTGAAAAATGGCATCGAAGAAAAGCCTATCACTGGCACCGCGATCAGCATGCTCGCAATTTTCAGTAATTTATCCAGATCAGGCGTCAGATCTCCATCCACTTGCGGAACCGGAACAAGGTAAGCAGGAAACGCATACATCATGATCTGCATCATCGCAAAACCGGCAACAAATAAACGCCAGATCGCTAATTTATTTTCTTTCTTTTCAGCTTCATCTGTGTCGTAACTAACCGGTAACGCGCCGTAACCAAGCTGGACAATCGAGTTAATGATATTTTTGAGATTATTCTTATCCGCCTGCCACGCCAGCTCGGCGCGATGACTCGCGGCATTAATCTTGAACGCAGTGACACCAGGAAGCTGACGGACACGAAATTCGATCAGTTGCATGCATGCGGCACAACGCATGCCGGACAAGCTGAGTTTTTCATGCTGCAGCTGCTTACTTTCTGCAGACTCTGCAGGGAATGCGGGGGATTGGTTAACACCAGACATGAATGTGATTAAGTTTCCGTTTGAACGGACTTCGCTTTTAAATATTCTGAAATCATATTGTTCTGCTCAACAGTCCGCAAAATAGCCAGGCAACCATGACAACAAACCGGCTGCTCTTTCCCATTGAATTTGACGTAAATAGCCTTGTTCTTACGCATTTTCTCACCGCAATGATAGCAAGCTATCTTCTCAGCGCTGTTCTGCGCCGGAGAAAACAGAGCTAATAAGTGACTGAAGGTTATTGCCATGGGAAATTAGAATTCAAAGCGGTATTGTGAGCTATCTTACATTAAATGGCATATTACCGATTGATTTGACGCAACGCAGAAAGGGACTGAAGCACTGATGCAGAAGAAAGACAGGCTGCACGACTTAAAAATTAAAAAAGACGGCAGCATTGCACTACCGTCTTTTAAGTTTAAGCCCTGAAAGGTGAGGATTCCTAGAAACCTCTGATCCATGTCTAAGATGGAAATAGCAATTCAAATTGTCATCCTTCTACTTCGCACAAAACCGGCACAACGATGAAGTCCGGATCTCAGAGAACAACGAACATGGAAACGAAATATTGTCTATATCGACCTCCTGTTTTGAACCAGCTACGTACCCAATATAAATGAAGCGGAAAAGATAGAAAAGAAAATTAAAACTATGTATGCCAGAAGACAGATTTAAAAAACCAACTAAACAAAATAGATCAATTCAGATCTGATCAGATCAGCGTATTGATAGACTATTGCTCTTTAACAGAGAACTGACTGCGCTGCTTCCTACCGAAGCGCCAAATTTTTTCAAAACACGTTCAGGCAAGCCTTCTTTCTGCGTGTAATCAACGATATCTTCAGCCTTGATCACATCTCGTGAAACAGACTCAACTGTACCAAAATCGTCAGCCAAACCCATCTCGACAGCTTTGCTACCGATCCAGAATAAACCGGAAAAAGTTTCCGGCGTTTCCTTCAGACGCTTACCACGTCCTTTGCGAACCACATCAATAAATTGCGCATGAATTTCGTTCAACATGGCTTGAGATAATTCTTTTTGTTTTTCGGTTTGCGGTGAATAAGGATCCATAAAGCCTTTATTTTCACCTGCCGTCATCAACCGTCGCTCAACACCGACCTTATTCATCAGCCCCGTGAAACCAAAACCATCCATTAAAACACCGATGGAACCAAGGACACTGGCTTTATTGACATAAATTTTATCGGCGGCTGCGGCGATGTAATAGCCACCAGACGCGCAAATCTCATCCACTACCACATACAGCTTTTTATCTGGATAATGCGACCGCAAGCGGACAATCTCATCATTGATCATGCCAGCCTGAACCGGGCTGCCACCGGGACTGTTAATGCGCAATATCACACTCACTGATCCAGCATCGGCAAATGCGCGATTTAATGCAGGAATCACGTCTTTAGCACTGGCACTGCCACCAGCATCAATTTCACCATCAATTTCAACCAAGGCGGTGTGATGCCCCAGATTTTCCGTCTGAGCATCTGAAAAGCCGGAAAAATAGTAAAAGCCGCCAAGAATAAGCAGAAGAAAGGTGAATTTAAAAAATATTCCCCAACGACGTCGCAATCGCTGCTCACGCAGAGACTCGAACAGCAGTTTCTCTAAAACTGTCCTATCCCAGGTTGCAGATGCATTTTCTGTGCTGTCAGCTGGCTTTTTTTCAAACAACGGGTCGTTCATCATCTTACCTTTGTGTTCTTTCAGGCAATTACAGGCTGAATATAATCATCCGGATGCCAGTAAACCGTTCCATCCGACTCGCTAACCTCAATTTTCCTGAGCCGACTCCCGCGGCAAGGTCCGCCGGAGCAATATCCTGTTTCTGGCTGATAAATTGCTCCATGCGTTGCACACATAATGAATAAGCCGCTGGATTCAATAAACTCACCCGGATTCCAATCCAGCGCTACCGGCACATGAGCGCAACGATTTAGGTAAGCATGCACTTCATCGGCGTAGCGAATGACGAAACCAACGGCATCGTCACTGCCTGCTGTCAGCGGAAAACGCACCCCTTTTCCACCGTTGATCAGTTCTTCAGATTGACAGATTGCAATAGATTTCATTCAACGCGACTCCACTCAGGCATTTTCTCTGAGCCATTGATGTAACTCTGCTACGGTCTTTGCTGAATACAGAGGATTGAAACCAGACAGTAAATGCGCGTCGTGTGCGCCATACTCAACAGCAACGGCTGCTGCACCGGCGTTATTTGCCATTTGCAAATCATGGGTGGTATCACCGACCATCAGTGTGCGTTGCATATCCTGCCCTAATTCTCTGGTCAGCTCTTGCAGCATCGCCGGGTGCGGTTTGGAGAACGTTTCATCAGAACAGCGTGTCGCATCAAACAAGGATGTCAACTCGGCCGTGTGTAATGCCCGGCTCAGGCCAACACGGCTTTTTCCGGTTGCGACTGCCAAAAAATAACCATCCTGAGACAATTCATTGAGCATATCTCGCACACCATCAAACAATGGCAACTCATGATCTTTTAACAAATAGTGATAACGATAACGCTCCACCATGCGCGGATAGTATTTCGGATCAACATCGGGAACCGCGGCTTTCATCGCCTCAAGAAGCGATAAGCCGATCACATACGCTGCCGAATGATCGCCAGGTATGGGCAAGCCCAGATCTTTTGCTGCCGCCTGAATACATTTGACGATGGTGGCAGTACTGTCCATGAGAGTGCCATCCCAGTCAAACACGATAAAATCAAATTGCTTTTTTGCCATATTAAGAATGAACTCCCCGCCATTTCAGGTGGGGACTGATGTTGCTTGTGAGTACCTCGATCATACCATTAATAAACGTTCAAGTTTTTCTGCTACGCCTCCAGGCTGCGCAGAAAGTGTTCGCACTCTTCCGGAAGCCGGGCATTGACTGTCATCTGTTTGCCAGTCTCGGGGTGCGTGAAAGTAATCTGATGAGCATGCAAGAACATGCGCTTGAGGGCGCCACGTGTTGCCGTCGCCTTCTGCAATGCTTTATTTAAAGGAAAATCCCCGTATTTATCATCGCCAGCAATCGCAAACCCACTGGCAGACAAATGCACACGAATCTGGTGCGTGCGCCCGGTTTTTAATTCCGCTTCCAACAACGCAAATTCTTTAAACTTCTTCTTAAGAGTAAAGATCGTGTGCGACGCCATGCCATCCGCCTGCACCCTGACACGTCGCTCACCATCGCCCGTGGTGTATTTATGCAAAGGTAGCTTCACATGTTGTCTGGCATTTTTCCAATCGCCGGAGACCAGCGTGTAGTAACGCTTATCGGTCAGACCATCACGCATCTGCTCATGCAAATTTGTTAAGGCAGTCCGTTTTTTTGCGATCAGCAGAATCCCGGATGTTTCGCGATCAAGCCGGTGCACCAGCTCCAGAAACTTGGCATCTGGCCGCGATGCCCGTAATTGCTCGATCACACCGTAACTGACGCCAGAACCACCATGGACTGCAACACCCGCAGGCTTATCGATGATCAGCAGATAGTTATCCTCAAACAGAACAGGAAACTCAAGTTTAGGAACAACTTGCGTCGATTGCTCGGCCATACGTATAGGCGGAATACGGACAACATCCCCCTCCACCAGTCTGTATAACTGATCGACACGTCCTTTATTGACGCGCACTTCTCCAGAGCGCAATACACGGTAAACGTGACTTTTCGGTACGCCTTTACATATACGTAAGAGGAAATTATCAATCCGCTGACCAGCCTCTTCTTCAGAGATTGTCAGGAGCTGTACTCTGGGCGCAGAAGCTGAAGGCTCTTGCGGGGGCATATTTTGCATCTGTTTTTGATGCCTTCCCCCATTAATTATCGCTAAGTCCTTCATTTTGAATATATAATCATTTTCGCTTCAGCAATTACGCTTTAGCAGTGTAATAGAAATAAACGGCTATTTTACACAGGGGTCAGTCCATCAGCCTCGCCAGTTTGCAAATATGATGGAAAAGATGTGTATGCAGCATCGTTTACAGGTCAAGGTGGCAACCAATTGTTGCTGTCGGACTTCAGTGAAACGAGGTTGGATCGGAGCGTTTGAATAGTAAGGATAAGTTAGGCAAGAGATGCTGGTTTATGATGAATAAGCACGCTTGCCTATGATGATTTTGGTAGTAAAGGCGATTCCGTCAGACACAACACAATAAGATGGTCTGACACCAAAGTTGCTCATCGCCTGGCGTTGTACTTCGCTATTGCACAAATATAGCAAGATCAGACAACGCGGGGGACATGTGCACTCGACTTCGTACCAGAATCAGACGCGCCCGGCGCGAAGCAGAATAAAAATTGAATTTAATTTTCGTCGCAAAGCAGTTTCATCACTGATAGCGATATTATCCTGCTGCGCCACAGGCATTTCCCCCTCCTTCAGACGCTCCTTCCTGGCATACATCCCCATATCAGTACAGTCACATGCTCATTTAATGAATGTGTGACAAAAGATGACCAACAGGTCACGGAGTAAAAACATGAAACGTATGCTGTTCAACGCAACACAGCAAGAAGAACTGCGTGTTGCCATCGTCAATGGGCAAAAACTCATCGACATTGATATCGAGACCGCCGGTCGCGAATTACGTAAGTCAAACATCTACAAGGGTGTCATCACCCGCATCGAACCTTCTCTCGAAGCATGCTTCGTCAACTACGGCGAAGAACGTCACGGTTTCCTTCCATTCAAAGAAGTCGCCCGCTCTTATTTCAAAGAAGGTATCGACGTCCGCAATACTTCTATCAAAGAAGCCTTGCGTGAAGGCCAGGAAATCATGGTGCAGGTGGAAAAAGAAGAACGTGGCAATAAAGGCGCCGCGCTGACTTCTTTCATTTCACTGGCAGGCCGCTATCTGGTGCTGATGCCGAACAACCCACGTGGCGGCGGTGTATCGCGCCGGGTTGAAGGTGAAGACCGTCAGGAATTACGCGACACCATGGATAAGCTGGATCTGCCGACCGGCATGTCCGTGATTGCCCGCACTGCAGGCATCGGCCGCAATGTCGATGAATTGCAATGGGATCTGAATTACCTGATGCAACTCTGGCGTGCGATTGAAGGCGCTGGCAAATCCACGCCGGGTGCCTTCCTGATTTACCAGGAATCTTCACTCGTCATTCGTGCGATCCGTGATTACTTCCAGCCGGATATCGGCGAGATCCTGATCGACACCGACGAAATTTACGAACAGGCGCAGCAGTTTATGAGCCATGTGATGCCGGATATGGTGCATCGCGTGAAACGCTATAGCGATGACGTACCACTGTTCTCACGCTTCCAGATCGAACATCAGATCGAAACTGCTTACAGCCGTACCGTACCATTGCCATCCGGCGGCGCGATCGTTATCGATCACACCGAAGCATTGGTCTCAGTTGACGTCAACTCAGCACGCTCCACTCGTGGTGGCGATATTGAAACCACGGCATTCAACACAAACCTGGAAGCAGCAGAAGAAGTTGCCCGTCAACTGCGTCTGCGTGACTTAGGCGGCCTGATCGTGATCGATTTTATCGACATGGAAAACGCCAAGAATCAACGCGAAGTCGAAACCCGCCTCAAAGATGCACTGCGCTATGACCGCGCACGCGTACAGATGGGCAAGATTTCCCGCTTTGGCCTGATGGAATTATCACGCCAGCGTCTGCGCCCTTCCCTCTCTGAAGGCAGCCACGTCACTTGCCCACGCTGCAATGGCACTGGCCACATTCGCGATACTGAATCTTCTGCATTGCAAGTCCTGCGCATCATCCAGGAAGAAGCAATGAAGGAAAATTCAGCCGCGATCCATGTTCAGGTGCCGGTCGATGTTGCTGCGTTCCTGCTGAATGAAAAACGTGGCGAAATTCTGAAAATCGAAACGCGTCATCGCGTGACGGTGATCCTGATTCCGAACACGCACCTCGAAACGCCACATTACAAACTGGATCGTCTGAAAACAGATGATCCGCGTCTGGAAGAACATCACGCCAGCTACGCCATGGCAGAGCAGGCAGATACTGATATCGGCTACAGCAAACGCCAGAAAGAAGATATCAAACCACGTCAGGAAGCTGTCGTGAAAAGTATCACGCCTGATCAGGCGCCTATCGTTGAACGCAAAGAGGTAACGACTCCGGTTGCAGCTGCAGCGCCTGCGCCAGGCTTTTTCAGCAAGGTAATGGGCTTCCTGTTCGGCAAATCCGAAGCGCCAGCCACAGTCGAAACACCTGTCGTCAGCGAAGATAAATCGGCTGAGCGCGATCGTAATGGCCGTAACTCTCGCAACAATCCACGCAATCGCAACCGTCGCAATCGTGACCGCGATGAACGTGAAGATCGCCCGACCAACGCAAATGGCCGCAACGACAAAGTTGAAAAAGCGGATAGCGACAAACCAGCGATAACGCAAGAATCGACACGTCCCCCAAAGCAAGCGAAGCAAGCCCGTGAACCACGCGAGCCACGTGAGCCGAAAGAAGGCCAGGAAGGTCGCCGCGAACGTCAACAACGTCAGCGCGAAGAACGCAAAGAAGCACTGACAGCCGATGCGAAGACCGACGATCTGATTCAGAAGCATCTTGATCCGGTGCCAGTGCAAGTTGTTCCGGAAGCCGCGCCCGTCAATGGTGTCGAACCTGTTGCAGACAACGAGAATGCGGAGCAAAGCGAAGAGCGCCGTCGCCGTCGCCGTCGTGGTGGCCGCAACCGCAATCGCCGTGATCGCGAACCAGGTGAATTGAATGAGCAAGGCGAAGTGATTGCTGAATCTGGCACAGAAGCTTTTGTCCCGGTCGCAACCGAAGCAAGCAGTGAAGTTGCACCGGTAACGATAGTGACGTCGGCACCTGTCATCGAAGCAGTTGCACCTGCAGTTGTACCTGTTACAACTGCAGCAGCAGCCATCGCAGCAACGCCAGTTGTTCAGTCTGTTCAGGAAGCGCCTGCCGTGTCCGTTGCTCCTGCACCGGCGCTGGTCACAGAAACTAGCAGCGCACCAGTTGCACCTGCATCGATCGATGTTGTTAATGTCGCTGCTGCGCCGGTTGAGATTGCCGAAGTAAAAGCAGCACCTGTTTCTGCACCAGCAGAAGTCGTAGCACCGGCAGCGATCGTACCAGTAGCAACGCAGACTGAAGTGGCAGCAGTTGCGGCTGAACCAACACCAGCCGTCGTTACCAGCGTTGAGCCTGTAGCAGTTGTCGTAACCGAAGTAGCTGAAACAGCAAAAACAGCAGAAGTACCGGCAGCAACAGTAGCGCCAACGCTGGTCGAATCTGCTCCGGTAGCGGTGTCAACACCAGCACCAACAGCAGTGCCAGCGCCTGCGCCAGTCCGCACCAAGCCTGCAGCAGCCAGCATGCCTGTTGAAGAACTGAAGCAAATGCTGAGCGCAGCAGGCCTGGAACTGGCCGTGACCAACCCTGAGAAGCTGCGTGCAGCGCAGGACAGCGTCAGCCAGACAACAGCGCCGGCACGTGTGCCACGCGAACGCAAGCCATTGCCTCCGGCATCGACTGAGCCTTTGGTTCTGGTTGAAACACGCCATTAATCGGAAACGCAACATAACGCGGTTATCCAACGCTGATATACAGCGTTATACAAAGTCGGCAAACTCAAAAAGTTTGCCGACTTTTTTACTTTTATTGGATACTCCCCCCATTATTTAGATAAATCGGGCTATTCTCAGCATGTTTAAAGGGCTTGTAAATATACTCCCGGGAGTATATTTACCCCGATAATCAGGCATTTTTACACCGTGCGTCGCGACAACTGCATGCTGACGTGAAATCACCGCCCCGATGCAATCTTAAGCATTCAACCCTCACCAGCCAATATCAATATCGACGCCATGGAACCGACCACCCATCCTGATCAGGCTATTTCTCTCAAAACTGCATTCTGGTACTGGCTGAAATTAGGTTTTATCAGTTTCGGTGGTCCAGCCGGACAAATAGCGATGATGCATGCAGAACTGGTCGATCAGCGACGCTGGATTTCAGAGCGACGTTTTTTACACGCACTCAACTACTGCATGCTGCTGCCGGGGCCGGAAGCGACGCAACTGGCGGTGTATATCGGCTGGCTAATGCACAGAACCATAGGCGGGCTGATGGCGGGTATCTTGTTTATCCTGCCCAGCCTGTTTATTTTGATTGGTCTGTCGTGGGCGTATATGGTCTTTGGCAAACACCATATCGTTTCCGGCGTGTTGTATGGGATTAAACCGGCGATCGTCCCGATTGTACTGGCAGCGGCCTGGCGTATCGGCAGCCGCAGCCTGCGCACGCATTTTCTGAAAGGGATTGCCGCCTGCGCTTTCCTTGCCATCACTGTGCTTAAGCTGCCCTTCCCCGCCATCGTTCTGCTCGCCGCAGTTGCAGGGGCCTTATTCAGACAACATTGTCAGTTACCACCGTCACACGCAGCGGCAGACAGCGGGCAAAGAACCCATCCGCGCGCGCTGATCGACGATGACACCCCCACACCAGCGCATGCACGTTTTTCACTGCGCCATCTGATACTGGTTGCTCTCGCTGGCCTGATATTGTGCGCTGGCGGCTGGAGCCTGATTGCTTATGCGACGGGCTGGCACAATCCATTGACCGAAATGGCATGGTTATTCACGAAAACAGCATTGCTGAGTTTCGGCGGTGCCTACGCCGTGCTACCGTATGTTTTTCAGTCAGCGGTCGATCATTTTCAATGGCTGAGCGCGGCGCAAATGATGGATGGTCTGGCATTGGGAGAAACCACGCCGGGACCGCTGATTATGGTGGTAGCCTTTGTCGGTTTCGTCAGCGGCTGGAATCAACTGCCACTGGGCGCAGACAGCCAGTTACTGGCCGGATTGCTGGGTGCCTGTATCGCTTTTTTCTTCACTTTTCTGCCATCGTTTATTTTCATTCTGGCCGGTGGTCCGCTGGTTGAATCGACCCGCAACCAACTGCGCTTCACCGCGCCGCTGAGTGCAATTTCAGCCGCCGTGGTCGGCGTGATCGTCAGCTTGGCAGTATTCTTTGCGAGCCACGTTTTTTATACTGAGCAACAACAATGGGATGTGCCCGCCATCGCCTTAACGCTGCTCGCCTGTATCCTCGTATTTCGCTTCAAACCCGGCACAATAACTTTGCTGGCCATATTTGGCGTGCTTGGATTGTTGTGTCAAAAATTGATCTGAATCTACCTGAAACAAGCGGGGAGAAATCTTATTTTCGTTCTCATGGTATTGTCTCGGCTTATGCAAAAAACAGTCTGAGCTAGCACTTCAATGACGGAAAAATTTATCCCCCTGACCGACCTGAGACAGCAGTTATCGCAACTGAAAATACCGACTCGGCTCGTCGAGCCTGACGGTTTTCTCAGCGATACGCTGGCGCGGCCATTGCACGATTTACGCATCTCGGTCACAGATCGTTGCAACTTCCGTTGCGTGTACTGCATGCCAAAAGAAGTCTTCGATAAAGACTATCAATATCTGCCGCATACCTCATTACTGAGCTTCGAAGAAATTACCCGCATTGCGCGCATTTTCATTGCACATGGCGTCAAAAAAATTCGCCTGACCGGGGGCGAACCCCTGCTCAGAAAAAATATAGAAAGACTAGTCGGGATGCTGGCTAACCTGCGCACTGCCGATGGCAGCCCGCCCGATCTGACGCTGACAACCAATGGCTCGCTGCTCACAAAAAAAGCGCAAAGCCTGAAAGATGCCGGATTAAATCGCGTAACGGTGTCACTCGACTCGCTGGATGACGTCATTTTCAAACGTATGAACGATGTCGATTTTTCTGTCGCGCAGGTACTTGATGGCATCGATGCGGCGCAGGCGGCAGGACTAGGCCCGATCAAAATCAACATGGTGGTCAAGGCGGGAGTCAACGACCACGAAGTCGCGGCCATGGCGCGCTATTTCAAAGACACACCGCATATACTGCGCTTCATTGAATACATGGACGTCGGCGCGTCGAACGGCTGGAAACTGGATGAAGTTATTCCATCGGCGCAGATCGTTCAGCGCATTCAGGATGCAGGCATGCCGCTCAAGGCCATGGCCGCTAACTATGCAGGGGAAACCGCAGAACGCTGGCAGCATCTGGGAAGCCAGAGTGAAATCGGCGTCATTTCCAGCGTCACCCATGCGTTCTGCCAAGATTGCAGCCGTGTGCGCTTATCCACCGAGGGTAAGTTGTACACCTGCCTGTTTGCCACCCACGGCCATGATTTGCGGGCATTGTTGCGCGACCCGGCGAACCATTCCGACCTCGCGATCGCCAATGTCGTCGCCAGCATCTGGCAAGCGAGAAGTGATCGTTATTCCGAACTGCGCAGCCAACAAACGGATGCCGATCAGGAACAGCGTAAAAAGATAGAAATGTCGTACATCGGCGGCTGACCGGCAACGGCTCTGCTTGAAAAGCAGCAATGCCGCAGATCAATCCAAAAAATCAGCGCCACAATAAACAAACACTTCAGAGTAAAGACAAACAACATGACTGGCATAGATAAACAACTGATCACCGGCTTGATTCTGGCCGGTGGACGTGGCACCCGCATGGGCCAGGTCGATAAGGGCTTACAGAATTTTCGCGGTGCGCCGATGGCCCTGCATGCCTTGATGCGGCTGTCACCGCAAGTCGGCGAAATGATCATTAACGCGAATCAGAATCTCGCGGTCTATGAAAGTTTCGGCACGCAAGTCTGGCCGGATCAGATCGACGGCTACGCTGGCCCGCTGGCGGGGGTACAGGCCGGTCTGGTGCATTGCGAAACGCCGTATCTGCTGACAGTGCCATGCGATTCACCTTTTTTACCAACTGATCTGGCCGAGCGTTTATCGTTAGGTCTGCTGAGTAATGATGCCGATCTGGCAGTTGCAGTCACCACAGAATATGAAGATGGCATTGCCCGCCGTCAGTCTCATCCGGTATTTTCTCTGATGAAAGCCTCGTTACTGGATGACCTGACCGCTTTTCTGATGCAGGGCGGCCGCAAAGTTGACGCATGGTTCCAACATTTGCGTATTGCTGAAGTCGTTTTCGAGGACAATACTGGCTTTCGTAATATTAATACCCTGCAAGAACTACGACAATTCGAGACCTGATATGACTCACGCTTCCAGCCCATCCAGCTTGCACGACATCGTCAGTTGTATGTCGGATTACGATCCGCATGCGCTTCCCGTCACCAAAGCGCAAGACATCATTGCGCAATTCATCACACCGGTTCAGGCAATCGAAAAGTTGGCGATTCGTCAGGCATTAGGCCGCGTGCTGGCAACGGATATCGTTTCCGGCATTGACGTTCCGGCGCACGATAATTCGGCGATGGACGGTTATGCTCTCAACGGCAGCGACCTGCCAGCTACCGGCGTCCGTGATGTCAGAATAATCGGTACGGCCTTTGCCGGACGAGCCTATCACGGCGACGTCGGTGCCGGAGAATGTGTGCGCATCATGACAGGCGCGGTCATGCCTGCGTCGTGCGACACCGTGATTCCACAAGAATTTACTGTAAATGCCAGCGACGACCAGGTCGGCATTCCAGCCGGGAAAGTGCGTACTGGTGACAACCGGCGCCTGAAAGGTGAAGACCTGGCGAATGGCAAAACAGCTTTACAACGCGGCAAAATTTTGCGCCCGGCAGATCTTGGTCTGCTGGCCTCGCTCGGTGTTGCAGAAGTGCCGGTACAGCGTCGTCTGCGCGTCGCTTTTTTTTCAACCGGCGACGAACTGCGCTCACTTGGTGAACCACTGGATGAAGGCTGCGTGTACGACAGCAACCGCTATACCTTGTATGGCATGCTGAGCCGTCTCGGTTGCGACATGATAGATATGGGCGTCATCAAGGATGATCCGGCCGAGCTGGAAGCCGCTTTCCGCTCCGCCTGCGAAAATGCCGATGCCATCATCACCTCGGGCGGTGTGTCCGTCGGTGCCGCCGACTACACCAAACAAATCATGGGCAAGCTGGGCGATGTCGCATTCTGGACTATCGGTATGCGTCCAGGACGACCTATGGCGTTCGGCAAAATTCATTCGCAAGGGAAAAGCGCCTATCTGTTCGGCTTGCCAGGTAATCCGGTCGCTGTGATGGTGACGTTTTATTTCTTTGCACGCCAGGCTTTGCTGCACATGATGGGCGCGGATGCAGCGCCGCTGCCGTTGATTCCGGTCATCAGCAAAACCGCGATACGCAAGCGCCCCGGACGCACTGAATACCAACGCGGCATTCTCACGACGAACACCAATGGCGAGTTAGAAGTCAGCGTGACCGGCTCGCAAGGCTCGGGTATCCTGCGCTCGATGTCCGAAGCCAATTGCATGATCGTTTTGCAGCACGATCAGGATCAGGTGTCGGCCGGCGACAAAGTCACTGTTCTGCTGTTCGACGGAATGCTATAAAACCATCATTTCCAGCTATTCTGGCATGAGACAAAGTACAATTCATTTTTCTATTTAGACGGAGATCAGAGTGAAAGCTTCAACATGGTTACTGGGTACATGTACATCCCTCGTTTTACTGAGCGGCTGCGGCGGTTCTAAAGACACGCCGACCGTGCTTGCAACGGTCAGCAGCGTCGAAAATTCCCAGATTGCTTATCGTAAAACATACACGATGACAGTCAATGGCCAGAATCTGGATAAGGGAATTACTGTTGTTAACCCACTCTGCCTTAGCCTGACGGAAGTCGCAGGCGGTTCTGCCACAAAACGTACATTCACGTGCAAAATCGTCGGTGTTGGTACAGGCGTAGCAACCATCACCAATGCCAACGGTGGCAGTTTGTATCAGGCTTCGCTGACATCCTCACTGAGCGCTCAGCCACAAGTCACGATGGGTACCAGCAAAGGTAATATCCTCATCGAATTAAATCCGGCCAAAGCACCCGTCACCGTTGATAACTTCCTTAATTACGTCGAGAGCGGATTTTATCCAAATAAAATCTTCCACCGTGTTGAAGCCAATCTTGTGGTTCAGGGTGGCGGTTATACCTCTGATCTGCAACTGGCAACAACCTCTGCGGCAATTAAGCTTGAATCAAGTAATGGTCTGAGCAATACCCGTGGCACCATCGGCATGGCACGCACCAGTGTCGCGGATTCTGCAACATCTCAATTCTATTTCAACACTGTCGATAACACTGCTTTTGATTACAGCAGCACGAATGCCGGTTATGCGGTGTTTGGTAAAGTCGTTGCGGGTCTGGATGTGGTTGATCTGATCCGCGTGGTACCAGTATCAACACAAGGTGGTTTGAGTAATGTTCCTGTGACTCCGGTCTTCATTACTTCAGCAAAGCAAACGCAATAAGATGTGCGTGTATGGATAGCTGCTGTATGCTATCCATACCAATAGCATTTCGTCGATAAATATCGATTAAATCATGTACGCATCACGTACAACATGGCCTTAGTTATTCAACCTGGTATGGGAGTTAATATGAAGAATACGTTAAAGAAATTGTTGATATGTGCGGGTTTTACTTTACTTGCAACTGGTGCCGTTCATGCTAAAGATGAGGTAAAGAAAGCGCCAGCGCCGGCGGCAGCCTCTGCTTCCGCAAGTGCGAAGACTGAACTGCTAGACATTAACAACGCCAGCAAAGAAGAATTGGCGACCCTGCCAAAAATTGGCGATGTCCGTTCTGATGCCATCATCAAAGGTCGCCCTTACAAAGGTAAAGATGAATTGCTGACGAAAAAAATTCTGACGAAAGACGTGTACAACGGCATCAAAGATCTGATCATCGCCAAACAAAAGCCAGCTGAAAAGAAATAAGCCCTTTGTTCAGACAAAAATCAGAGCATTATTCAACACTGCCGGAATCCGCTACCCGCTGCTAAACACAACGGGTAGCGCAATATAAAAATGCATCTATGTCTGCCTGGTCATTAAAATTTCCCATCCTGGCGCTTGCCGTACTCAGCACACAAAACACTGCCGCTGCTGACGAAAAAGACTACTCAATTACGGGTTTCGGCACCCTGGGCATATCACACAGCGATACCCGTCAAGCAGACATTGTGCGTGATTTATCGCAGGAATCCGGGGTTGGCTACACGCGCCAGACCGATGCTGGTATCGACAGTAATCTGGGCCTGCAAATCAACCGCAGCTTCAGCGACAATTTTGATGCGGCAATCCAGGTCGTCAGCCGGAAAAGTGCAGATAATTTCACCCCCACTGTGACTTGGGCCTATGCCAGCTACAGCCCCGACGACAAATTTCAACTACGCGCAGGGCGTTTAGGATTTGACGTCTATATGCTGGCAGATTCCAGAAATATCGGCTATTCCTACACATGGGTACGACCGCCTGTAGATTTTTTCGGCAGACTCGTTGTGTCTTATTTTGACGGTGTTGACACAGTGCTGTCCCACCCTCTGGGAAATGGTAATCTCAAGGCGAAATTTTTTTATGGATTAGCACGTGAAAAAATTTACCTCGGGTCACCGGAAAAATACTACTCGCTGAATCATTCGGAGTTAAGCGGCGCTCATCTTGAGTACCAGCAAAAAAACTGGACAATCAGGGCAGGCTATTCTGAACTGAAACTCGCCGACGACTACCGACCGTTTGACCCCATTGTGGCAGAGCTAACATCCCCGTCAATCGCAGCAACCGTTCCGGCATCGTCGGGTATCGCAGATCAGCTGACTACGCATGGGAAAAAATTAAAATATACGTCAATTGGCGCCGTGCTTGACCATGGATCGCTTCAGGCGCAATTCATGCTGGGCCGCATAGAATCTGATTCAGTGCTATTGCAAAACTCAGATGCAGCGTATCTGACGATGAGTTACCGCATAAAAAAATGGACCCCCTACGCTACAGTTTCAGCTTCCCGCCAGCAAGGTGCTGATAAGCAAATAACGACAGACCCGGCGCTGTCAACACGCCTGAGGAATACAATTTCCGGAATCAACAAACAACTGACACCAAACGGCCAGCAGACTTTTACCGCAGGTATCCGTTACGATCTCGGCGACAACGCCAATATCAAAGTGCAATTCGATCATATCCGCAGTCAGAAACATTTCCTGGTTCGCAATCCACAAGAAGGATGGGATGGCCATGCGAACCTGCTGAGTGTTGCCTACAATTTTGTATTCTGAATCTGCATGCCATACCTGATCAAATTTTTATGTCTGGTGTTGCTGCTGATCAGCGGCAACGCATCAGCAGAGCTTGCCGTGGTTGCGAACCTCAATAGCGGCATAGATAAACTCAGCAAAGACGAAGTCATCAACATTTATATGGGGAGAACCAGAAAGTTACCGAATGGTTTAACCGGCATGCCCATCGATCTGAGTAATACCCATCATGAAAAAATGCAGTTTTACTCTCTGCTGGTAGGTAAAGAACTGGCAGAGATCAACTCGTATTGGGCCAGATTACGTTTCTCCGGACTCGGGCAACCGCCATTACAAGTCAACAGCATGGAAGATGCAATCAATCTCGTCAGTGAGAATAAAGGTGCAATTGCCTATATTGACAGTAAGAAAATCGACAAAAGAGTTAAACTCATACTCCTTCTGAGCAACTGATTCCCCTTCTGCATGCGCCAACTTATTCGAAATAATATCGCGATACGCAGCTCCCTCGCCTTGCTGGGAGTCAGCTTGGTCATCGGCATCTTTTTTTCATTGGCCAGCTATGTTTATTTTTTTGATGACGAACAAAAGCACACCATCAGCACCATGCAGGATCTGCTGAATTCAGCAGAAAATACCGCCAGTATCGCCTGCTACCTGTCTGACAAAAATCTTGCCAATGAAGTCGTCAACGGCATCAGTAAA
The DNA here is from genome assembly GCF_014699135.1 of Cognatundibacterium aquatile. Lineage (GTDB taxonomy): Bacteria > Pseudomonadota > Gammaproteobacteria > Burkholderiales > Burkholderiaceae_D > Undibacterium > Undibacterium aquatile. The sequence goes on along the minus strand of NZ_JACOFT010000002.1, from coordinate 49,727 downwards.
AATAATGTCGTCAGCAAAGTTACGATTCATAGCGGGAAAACAATGCTGGCCGTATCACAAAAAACTTCGATTCCCACATCATTTGAATTGCCGTTCGCCTTCAAGCACTATCCGGATTTCATCAGCAGAGAAATTTTCTCGCCATTCAATCCCAGAGAAAAAGTATGTACGGTAAACATGGAAATCAATCAGGCAACCGTCAATAAAAACAGTACGGATAAAGCCCTTTTTATTGTTGAATTGCTGCTGTTTCAGAATTTGCTGATCGCATCTGTTTTATCGTTGATCGTCTTCGTCTTTTTTACGCGCCCAATCAAAATAATATCTGACAGATTACATGCCTTGTCACCACAAAAAGGCGAGTTACTGAAACACCCTGAAAACAATAAGGAAAATGAATTGGGGCGTTTAGTTAACGACGTGAATCAAATTATCGCCGATCTGGTTTCGTCGCTCGACGAAGAAAAAAATCTGCGGCTTCAACATGCATTAGAAGAAAGAAAATTTCAAACCTTTTTTGAAAATGCTGAAACAGGTATTTTCAAAATGAACTGCAAGGGTGAACTACTCTCTTACAATCAGGCTCTGACACGCATGCTCAACATTGCAACTGACGACGGCGCACCTTCCGCGGCGCTGCTTGAGCTGATCAGCGGGCAGGAATTACGTCTGCATCTGATGATCGATGCGGCCTTAAATGAATCCCGGGTGGTATCGGAAGATTTTTGCATAGAGCCAGGCAGACTGAAAGAGAAAAAATGGATCAATATTGTTTTGCATGCGGCTGAAAATGATTTACTGCAAGGCTTAATCAACGACATTACTGAGCGCAAGTACAAAGAAGAAGCAGCGCAGCAACTGGCGATCACCGACCATTTAACCGGACTGAACAATCGCTTGGGCTTAGAGCGTAAACTCGCTCACCTGATGAAGGAAAACGCGCACGGGCATCCCTCTCCATTTTTTCTGCTATTGATCGACCTCGATAAATTTAAGGAAGTCAACGACACTTACGGTCATAAAGCGGGCGACATGGTGCTGATTTATTTCAGCAACGTCTTGACAAGCATATTAAGAAAAACCGACTTCATTGCCCGCCTTGGCGGCGACGAATTTGTCGTCCTGTTATGCGACATGAGCGATCAGGAGAAGGCGATAGAAATCGCAGGCAAGATCATTACCGAAGCATGTCGCCCTATCGATATTGGTCATGGAATCAGCGCAAGCACCGGCGCCAGCATCGGTATCAATTACGCTTCGGGGGACTCTTTTTCGGCAGACAAATTGCTCGCCGAAACGGATCTGGCCATGTATGAAGCGAAACAAAGCGGCCGCAGCGCGTATGCGATCGCCAGATACGAAACAAGCCCAGATCAGCCGCAATCCATCTGAGCGCGGGCTATTCAAAATGCAGCAGAATAAAAAGAGCTATGCTGCGAAATCGCTATTCTGAACTTAAATCATCGTCAGCAACACCCAGCAAACTTTGCGCAACATCGGTCGGCAACGCCTCTACCTGCTTGAGTTTGCGCGTCATTTGACGGGTTCGTACTTCGACATTGTCGATATTTTTCGCCGCCCGTTCCAGCGTCAGTTTGGTCGCTGCCAGCACATCGCCAAACTTACCAAATTCAGTTTTCACGGCCCCCAGCACCTGCCAGACTTCGGATGAACGTTTTTCCAGTACCAGCGTACGGAATCCCATTTGCAGACTATTCAGCAAGGCCGATAACGTGGAAGGGCCAGCGATAGAAACGCGGCAGGAACGTTGCAAGTCATCCGCCAGACCGGGGCGACGCATGACTTCCGCATATAAACCTTCGGTCGGCAAAAACAGAATCGCAAAGTCGGTCGTCAATGGCGGCGACAGATATTTCTCAGAAATCGTTTTTGCTTCGCCACGTATGGCACGCTCCAATTCTTTACCAGCCGTCGCCACACCCTCGGCATCGGCACGCTCGGCTGCATCGAGCAAACGCTCATACTGCTCTTTCGGAAACTTGGCATCGATCGGCATCCAGACCGGGGCTTTGTCATCTTCCTTGCCTGGCAATTTAATCGCGAACTCGACCCGTTCGCCTGTGCCCGGTATCGTTTCAACATTTTTCGCATATTGATCCGGTGTCAGCATCTGCTCCAGCACCATTTCCAGTTGCACTTCCCCCCAGGTGCCGCGGGTTTTCACATTGGTGAGCACACGTTTTAAATCACCGACACCTATCGCCAGCTGCTGCATCTCGCCGAGCCCCTGATGAACTTTTTCGAGACGATCAGACACCAGCTTAAATGATTCGCCTAAGCGCTGCTCCAGTGTTGCATGCAGTTTTTCATCCACGGTCTTGCGCATTTCCTCGAGCTTGCTGGCATTTTCAGCTTGCAGTTGCTGTATTTTCTGCTCCAGCGTCGCACGGATTTCCGCCATACGCTGGGCATTGGATTCGGTCAGGCTGGTCAAGGTCTGATTCAGCGTGTCCGCAAATGCTTTCAGACTGACGCCCTGCTCTTCGCGCGCACTTTGGCTTTGCTGTATCAAGGCCAGACGCATCTGCTCCAGCTGCTGTGCATTGCTTTCGCTGAGCTTGACCAACTGCTGGGAAAAACCATCAATCTGATTTTTCTGCAAGGTCGCCACACTGGTTAATTGTGTCGCCAGACCTTGCTGAAACCGGCTGAAATTGGCACCTAATTCCTGACGGGTTGCCAGCGCGGTTGACTGTACTTGCTCACGTAACGAACGTTCAGTGCGCTCCTGACTCAGCATTTGCTGTTGCTGCGCCTGTTGCAAAAAATTTTGCAGCGCCAGCAAATCCAGCGTCTGCGCATCACTATGGCCGGAACGGTGACGCAACAATACGATCGCCGTTAAGACGATCAAAACCGTCAATGCAATCAGGATCAGAATTTCAAATAAAGTCATGTGTGAAGAATATCGACGACAAATAAAACAGGGGCAGTATCGGGCATTGAACCAGGCATCAAGCTACGTCGTTGCCTGATACCTTATTACAGCTTAGCCCGGCGTGTTGCGCATCCAGTCCGCGGTCTGATAAAACGACTGCATCAGGTGTTGTTGCAAGGGTTCTGCAATGCCGACATCCTGCATCGCCCACGCCATGCAACGCAGCCATTGATCGCGCTCATCACTGGCAATCGCATACGGCAAGTGACGCGCACGCAAACGCGGATGACCGAACTGGCTGATATACAAATCCGGCCCGCCCATCCAGCCGGATAAAAACCAGAACAGCTTGTCACGCGAACTATCCAGCGGCGTCGGGTGCATGACCCGTATGCCAGCAAATTCAGGTTCCAGTTCCATCAGATCATAAAAACGATCAACCATTTCGCGCAATTTTTCAGCGCCGCCGATCAGTTCATACAGATTGGATTTTTCTTCTTCGATGTCAACGCTTGTCGCCGTTGTTGTTGCTGCGTTTGCTGTTTGCTCGTCTTGATTCATTGTTCACTCTTTGCCACTAAACGTGTAAGTCACTGTTTTGCTGTTATGTTATCTGTCCGCCGTCAGATACGCGTCTGCGATAGGTTCTTATAAAGCCGGACGTTTCTGATGAACCCAGCTTTGTACTGAAGCGCGCTGCCATTGATGCTGCGCATATTCACGCAAACGCGCCGGAACTTCATCGCCATGCATCGCCAGACGATTCAGCATCAATGCCAGATCGGTATCGGCAATACTCCATTCGCTAAACAGATTTTCTGCTCCGGGCGGCAATAAAGATTCGGCAAAAAATATCAGGCTGTCTGCCGCAGCTTTAGCCTCCGCCGACAAAGGCGGATACTTTTGTCCATAAAAATTCACCAGTGTGCTGCGTTCAACGCGAATCGGCATCAGATCGCTGCGCAGCCATGCCTGCACCTGACGTGCGCGGGCACGCAGTTCCGGCGACTTCGGATATAAAGCCATCCCCGGAAAAACTTCGTCAATATATTCGGTAATCGCCGACGATTCAGAAAGACTGAAATCTCCACACTCCAACGTCGGTACGCGCTGTGTTAATGAAATCCTGGTGTACGCAGTCTGGTGATGGGTTTTCGCCGCCAGGTCGACCGTCACCAACTCAAATTTCACACCTTTTTCAAGCAAGGCCACATAGGCCGACATCGCATACGGGCTGGTGTACTTTGCGTCAACGTACAAACGGATCGTGTCTTTTGTATTTTGGTTCATGCAAACTCCTTTATGTTTCGCAACAGTCTGTTTTCACATTTTTTCTATAAATTTTGTATTTGCTATTTTGTCTTCAGGCTTCGCGCAAACTCAGCAACGGCGGCTGATTCAGGACATTCCGCAAACCCAGCCAGCCGCCGATCATCGCGCAGATGGCGCCGACAAACAAGCCTGCGATCCAGACCAATGGTGAAAACGTCCATTCAAAATTGAAACTGAATTTCGCCAATGCCCAGCCTATTGCCGAAGCGCCGCTGGCAGCGAGTAAACCAGCGAGGCCGCCGATCAGTAAAAATTCCACCCACTGCGCGCGGGATAATTGCGAACGGGTCGCGCCTAAGGCTCTGAGCAAGGCTGCTTCACGCATACGCACGTCCTGCGAGCCAGCCAGTGCCGCATACAACACCAGAACGCCGGAAGCCAGTGTGAACATGAATAAAAATTCAACCGCAGTGATGACCTGATCAAGCACATCCTGCAATTGTTTGATCATCGCGCCGACATCCACCACCGTCAGATTCGGGTAATCCAGCGTCAACTGGTTAATGAACGCCATTTGTGATGGCGGGACACGAAATGCGGTAATCCAGGTTTGTGGCATATCAACCATGGCCTTGGGGTTGATCACCACAAAAAAATTCACCCGCATGGAACCCCAATCCAGCTTACGCAAGCTGGTGATTTTTGCCGTGGTCTGCTGCCCGGCAATATCAAACGTCAACTGATCGCCAAGTTTGAGCTTGAGTGTTTTGGCAATCCCCTCTTCCACAGATGCTTCAGGTACCGTTGCGTTGGCATCGTCATACCATTTTCCGGCTGTCAGCTTATTCAGCTCCGGCAATTCTGTCATCGTCGAGAGATTAAACTCTCTGTCCACCATGCGTCGCGCCTGATCCTCGACATAAGTATCAGGGCCAATCGCATTGCTGTTCACCGCGATCAGACGGCCACGTATCATCGGGTACATGCGTGGCTGCCCAAAGCTCGCAAGACGCTGCGCGATCTCGTCTTTCTGATCGGGCTGGATATTGATGACAAACTGATTCGGTGCGTCCGGTGGTGTCGATTTTTTCCACGCAGTGATCAGATCACCGCGCACCACAGTCAGCAACAGTAACGCCATCAAGCCCAATGCCAGCGAAACGACTTGTATCACCGTGGCACCCGGGCGCCGCTGCAATGCGGTGACGGCAAAGCGCCACGCAGAAAAATGAAACAGATTCCGCATACGTTTGAGCGACAGCACGCCCGCCCACGCAATCAGTGCAAACAACAGCATGCCGCCGAGGAAACCAGCCGCAGTCAACATGCCGAGTTTGAGATCGCCCGTCTGCCATAACAACAAGCCAAGAAACATCGCCAGACCCAGCGCATAAGTCGCCAGTGTCAGCGGCTGCGGTGCATCTTGTTCGCGACGAATGACGCGGTTGTGCGGCACATTGCGCAACTGCAGCACCGGCGGCAATGCAAAACCAACCAGTAACAGCAAACCAGTCGCAACACCCTGCGCTGCAGGCAACCAGCCCGCCAGCGGCAGATCTTTGGCGACCAGCGAGCCCAGCCATTCCAGCAACACATAATGTCCGGCATAACCAAGCACGACGCCGGCCACGCTGCCGACCAGCCCCAGCATCAGAAATTCGATCAGATACATGGCGCTGACCTGATTTTGCGTCAGACCCAGACAACGCAGCATCGCACAGGCATCCAGATGGCGCAGCATGAAACGCCGTGCGGCCATCGCAATCGCCACTGCCGCCAGCATCGCTGACAACAAGCTCACCAGCGATAAAAACTGCTCAGCACGATCCAGCGTCGCGCGCATTTCAGGGCGACCGGAATCCAGCGATTCCAGACGTACGCCTTTCAGTTGTTCACGTTCTATCGTTTGTTTGAGTTGTGTCTGATAAGCCGCAATCGCTTTCGCATCACCCGCCATCAGCAAGCGATAAGTGACGCGTGAGCCATCTTGTATCAAGCCAGTCGCGGCTAAATCGTCTAAGGAAATCATCGCGCGCGGGGCGAAGTTCATAAAACCTGCACCACGATCAGGTTCATTCGCAATCGTCTGCGTAAAACTGAATTCCAGATCACCCAGCTTCAGTTTATCGCCGATTTTAAGGTTCAGCGCCAGTTGCAAAGCAGGATCAAGCCAGACCGTGCGTGAAGCCGGAATATCCTGCGTCAGAACTTCAGCCGCACCTGACTTGTTTTGCGCGCCGCCAAGCTGATGTAATTTCAGATTGCCGCGTAAAGGATAGGCATGACTGACCGCTTTCAAGGACACCAGCTTTGCTTGTGCCTGATCGCCCTCACCGGCAATCGCCATGCTGGGGAAAACGACAGTTTCTGCAACACGTAATCCGCGTCGTTCCGCTTCAGTGCGCCATTCCTGCTTCACCGGCTGGTCTGCGCTGACGAGTAAATCCGCTCCCAGCAATTGATGCGCGTCACGGTTCAGACCGCTGCGCAGTCTGTCGGTAAAAAATCCGACCGAAGATAAGGAAGCCACGGCAACCATTAATGCAATGATCAGAAACCGCAACTCACCCGCACGCCAGTCGCGCATGGTCATACGCCAGGATAAACCAAATATCATTCGCCTACCTTTTCCAGAAAGATCAACATCGACTACATCAGGAATAACAACAATATCAACATCTCTGGCAGGTCGCTGCGCTACATAAACAGCGCCAAAAGCCTTGCCACACTGCTGACATGAGTAAAAATAGGGCTGACGCAATTTGCCCCGGTAAAACTAAAAAGCTTTTTTCTGCTTTGGGAAACATCGCTGGTAAGCGATGTCCGTTTCGCCAGCAGGCAACATGTTGCCTGAAACCCTGGCTACACCATGGCGACGAAGACCGTACGAACAGTACGGCTAGGAGCCATAACGCCGCAGGGGCGATTTTACGTCAGTCCTAAATAGGGAGTATCGACCAGAAATCAATTACTCCCTACATATTTAAATGGGGATAGAGGCATGTTTTAACATACTCCCCCCAGTATATTTTTGCCTTCTGAACGTATTCTGTGCATCAACAGACGCCGGGCGGCAGTCACAGCAAGCGCAGATGATCAGGAATTCAACGCCTGACTGAAATCGTCCAGCAAATCCTGAGTGTCTTCGATGCCGACAGAAACGCGGATCAGGGAATCAGCAATCCCCATTTCGGCACGGCGTTCAGCGCCCATTTCAAAGAAAATGGTATGCGCCACCGGTATCACCAGCGTACGGGTATCGCCGAGATGGGTCGCATTAATGGCCAGATTCAGACGGTTCAGATAATCAAAACAATCGATTTCCGGCTTCAGCTCAAAACTGAACAAAGCGCCATAGGCAAGGAACAATTCATTCGCCAGCGCATGTTGCGGATGCGATGCCAGCCCCGGGTAATGCACTGCTGCCACGCGCGGGTCTGCTGCCAACATCGTCGCAATCGCCATCGCATTCGCACATTCACGTTCCATCCGCAACGCCATGGTTTCAGCGCCAACCGCGATCTGATGAGCAGCTTCAGGCGATAAGGTCGCGCCGAAATCACGCAAGGCTTTGGCACGCACCTGCGCCATGCCTTGCTGAGCAGGTGCCTGCTTACGGAAATTATCGGCAATATTTGGATACGCAGCCCAGTCAAATAAGCCAGTGTCAGTCAATGCCCCGCCGAGTACATTGCCATGTCCGGCGATATATTTAGTCAGCGAATTCACGACCAGACTGGCGCCCACGGTCTTAGGCTGAAATAAATAAGGCGAGGTGATGGTGTTATCAACGACAAATAAAATGCCGCGTTCCTGACATAAGCGGCCAATGCGCTTGAGATCAGCGATCTGCGTCCGCGGATTCGCTATGGTTTCCACAAACACCATACGGGTCGCTGGCGTCAGTGCGGCTTCAACATTGGCAACGGCAGTGGCATCCACCAAAGATACGTCCAAACCCTGTGCACTCGCTGTTTGCCAGAGACTATTCGTATTTCCGAATAAGAATTTCGACGAAACAATATGATCACCTGCACGCAACAATGCCTGAAACACCGCGCCAATCGCCGCCATGCCAGTTGCAAAGGTAATCGTCGAGACACCCGCTTCCATGCTGGTGATTTTGTCTTCTAGCGCAGACACCGTGGGATTACCCTGACGTCCATAACGATAACCGGATTGTTTGCCCTGAAAGACGGCGGCTAAGTCGCGCGCATCCTTGTAACCAAACAAAACCGAAGTATGGACAGGTTTATGGACAGAGCCGTGTTCAATGTTTTTTTGTCTATCGCTATGCAGAATAGTCGTGGTAAAACCGTAGGAATTTTTTTCGTTCATGATCAGAAATACGCAAAGTTGCTGCTAACAGGAAGACTGCCAGTGTACTCCAGATGTCGGCATCCGACCGAGCGGGCAAACACGTATCCGACCGAGCGCGGCACAAAATTGACCTTATCAAAAGAAATTAGCCGCACCTGAACTGGCTCAGACCAAAGTCATCACCTGTTGCCTGCAGCCTGCGCCAGCGCCTGCGATGCGCGTTGATAGCCGTATTCCCATTGCAGTCTGACCATGCTGACAAAGCCATCGTAACGCTCCGGCACACGCAAGACGATACGATTGCGCAGCCACTGAATTTGCTTGCTGATCTGATGCTGCACCAACGCCGTTTCCATATCCGCCGTATCGATCCAGACATCCGCTTCTTGCTGCAAGACATGGCGCAGACGGTGATTACCGTTGATGCCCAACACCATGCGTAAAGCAGGCAACTCTATATGTCGGCCATACCAGCCCTTGCGTTCCATCATGACTTCCTTCGCCAGACGGCGGGCGATTTCTATCGGAAACAGATCAATCACACCGCCCGAATAATAATGCTCACCGATCTGATGGCAACGGAAATAATACATATCCGCAATCGAGGCGCGCACCGCATCGGCAACCGCGATCTGCGTTTCAAACTCGATTTGCGGCGCAACCACGCTGTTTTTGTGGGCATTGCTGGCAATCGGCGAAGGCATACCAGCTAACAACCCAGCAACGCGCGGCTCCGTAAAAATGGTTTCAGCAAATAATTTTTTCCCGCCCCGGAGTGTGCCTACTTCGTCCTGCCCGTATAACAAACGCCCCGCAACAATCGCCAGCGCAGGCGCAGCGGGATAACTCATTTCCGGCGGCAGCGGTAAATCAGGTGGAATATCGAACAAATAATCCTGAAACAGATCAGGAATACGTCTGGCATCGTTGGCGAACAAAGCGCGCTGGGCTAAGGCCCGGATTGCGCGCCACAAACTGATATCGGGATTGGCTTGCAAGCCACGCCAGAACGAATGCATCTGCGGCGAACTGATCCACGCCAGACGTTGCTCATCGTCCGGCAGATGGCGAATCAGTGCGCCGGCAATTGCCGCACCGCAACTGGCAACGATCACATCCGGCGCTTTTCCCTGCAACTGACATGCGCGATACATGCCGAGATAATAGCCAAACCGAAAACCACCGCCCGCCATGACCAGACAACGCTGAAACTGTTCATTGTCAGGCGCGCGCTCTGGCCGTGCTTCGTCAACAGTTGAGACAAATAAATTCTGATCCGGCAAAACACATCCTTTAAATGACATCTTTTAAAACATATCGTTTGAGACCGCAGCACTGATACAAATTACACGGCCATCGATAGCGTGCCGGACGTGCTTTATTTTAAGAAAAACGCTTCAATCAATTGTGCCAGTAATTCAGGCTGATCGTGATGCAACATGTGTCCTGCATCAGCGATCATTTCTTTTTGCAGATCAGGAATATGGGTCAGACGACGGTCAATTTCTACCTGTGCCTGCTCTCTTGGTCCCATCCAGTGCCAGACATCGGTATCATCGGCCTGCATCCACAGTACCGGCGCGCTGATTTTTTTCCAGCACGCCATCACCTCTTCTACCTGAAACAACAAAGGGCTGGTTTGTTTATGCGCAGGATCACCGAGAATTTCCCAGCGCCCGTCGGCATTCTGTTTCGACCAGAACGCCGATAAAAAGTTGGCACGCTCATCCGATAAACGCGGATTAGTTTTTTGCAGACGTGCTGCCACCTCCGCTTGCGAAGCATAAGTGCGCAATACCGGCGGCTGGCGCAATTCATTCAGCCATTTCGCATAGCGCCCCGGTGCCTGTGCCGGGAATGTCGTCGGCAAACCAAACCCTTCCAGATTCACCAATCGACGCACCCGCTCAGGGCGCACACCGGCATACAAGCCGACCACGTTTGCACCCATACTGTGACCCAGCAAATTGATTGCGCCTTCCGGTGCGTAGTGCAGCAAAATCGCATCCAGATCACCCAGATAATCAGGAAACCAGTAGGTGTCGCTGCCCGGCGCTTCCGTCAGACCAAAGCCGCGCAAATCAGGCGCGATCACGTGCCAGTCTTGCTGCAGATGATCAACGACAAACTGAAACGAGGCAGACACATCCATCCAGCCATGCAGCATAAAGATTTTTGGCGCGTCTTCATTACCCCAGTGGCGGATATGGTATTGCAAACCACGGATGGGAATGAATTCAGAGCGGGAGGCATTACGGGCAATTGTCATGGCAAATTAATTTTTTTCATCAAGAAACTCTGTGCCATCCATCTTCAGACGCAGAGATATGCAGTAGGATGCAAATGTAGGCCGTCAAAACAATAACAACAATAGAACGACCGTTCGATAATTATAACGGAGACAGAATGAAGCCGCTGAAAACAACATCCTCAAAGAAAAAATCAACGCCAACTGATCACTATCCGCAACTGTACCAAGACTTCCGCTGGAACGTTCCCGAACATTTTAATATCGCCGAAGTCTGCTGCCATCGTTGGGCCGACGACCCAAAACGCGTTGCTATTTTTCATGAAAACAGCGAAGGAATCAGCGGTCGTCTGACCTATGCAGAGCTGCAAAGACAGGCAAATCAGCTCGCTAATTTACTCCGTCTACAAGGGGTGGATCGCGGCGATGTCGTCGCCAGCATCATGCCGCAACGCCCCGAAACAGCCATTACGCTGATGGCTTGCCTGCAACTGGGTGCGATTGCGATGCCGCTGTCATTTTTGTTTGGCCCGGAAGCACTGGAATATCGCTTGCAGCATAGTGAAGCCGTTGCACTGGTGCTCGATGCCAGTGGCCTGGATGCCTATCTGGAGATTGCAGCGCGTTGCCCGCATTTAAAAACGGTGATCACGGTCGATTGTCCCGATGCGCCTGCCGATTTTCATCCGCTGGAATGGGAAGCCTATACCGCCAACATGCCCGCTGAATTCACCTGTGAAAAAACGCGGGCGACCGACCCCGCGATTCTGATTTACACCAGCGGCACCACCGGGGCACCAAAAGGCGCACTGATTCCGCATTCAGCGATGATAGGCAATCTCAGCGGCTTCGTCGCTTCGCAAAACTGGTTCCCTAAAAAGCACGATGTGTTCTGGTCACCGGCAGACTGGGCCTGGACTGGTGGCCTGATGGATGCATTGTTACCGGCACTGTATTTTGGCAAACCTATCGTTGGCTATCAGGGCAGATTTACCGCTGAAACCGCGTTTTACCTGCTCGATAAATACAAGGTGACCAACACCTTTTTGTTCCCGACTGCCCTGAAAATGATGATGAAGGCAGTCCCCGCCCCACGCGACAAATACAGGCTGAAATTGCGCGCCATCATGAGCGCAGGCGAAGCCGTTGGCGACACCGTGTTTCACTGGTGTGAAAAAGCACTGAAAGTCACGCCGAATGAAATGTTCGGACAAACAGAAATGAATTACATCGTCGGCAATAGCCATCAGCAATGGCCCGCAAAGCCCGGCAGCATGGGACGCCCGTATCCCGGCCACAGGGTTGCAGTGATTGACGATGACGGGCATGAAGTCAGCACTGGCGAAACCGGTGAAGTCGCCGTGAACCGCTACGACATTCATGGTCACCCTGATCCTGTGTTTTTTCTCGGCTACTGGAAAAACGATGAAGCAACCCGTAATAAATTTACCGGCGACTGGTGCCGTACCGGTGATCTGGCTCTGCGCGACGACGACGGTTATCTCTGGTATCAGGGTCGTGCCGACGATATGTTTAAAGCTGCCGGTTACAGAATCGGCCCGTCTGAAATAGAAAACTGCCTGATCAAACACCCGGCGGTCGCCAACGTCGCTGTCGTACCCAAGCCAGACAAAGAGCGCGGCAATCTGGTCAAAGCCTACGTCGTATTAAGCCCCGGCATCAAAGCGAATGACAAGCTGACCAAGGAATTGCAGGCGCATGTGCGCGGCAAACTCGCACCGTATGAATATCCAAAAGAAATTGAATTTATCGCCGCCCTGCCGATGACAACGACAGGCAAAGTGCAAAGACGGGTATTACGTTTGCAGGAGCTGGAACGTGCGAATAAAAACGGCGATTAAGCAGCAAAGGCGTAGCAGATAAGCAGCGGCTTATTGCGCCTGACTCAGCAAGGTGGCGCTGATCGCCTGCGCCGCCTGCTCTATCACTTCATCAATCGCCTTGCCATACGCGGTTGAACGGAAAGCATCACCGGCGAAGACATGTTCCGCCCCGATCAGCACATCACCGCTGGCCTTGCCGCTGAAATCAAAACGCCCCAGCAAACTGCCAGCGCGCGCATCATAAACCCTGATCTCAATATCAATCACCCGGCTCTGCTTCTCACGCAATCCCCACAACATCGACTGCGTGCTGATACCGGCATCGCGGACTTCACCCGCGACCACATAGCGCACATCATATAAACCGGCGATTTGCCCCAACAGTTGCGGGCTCGCCGGAGACAAGCGCCACTCCGTCGATAATAAATCCGGCGTCGTTTTCACTTTCCATAACTGCTTTTCAAGGCGATGTCCGATTTCCCTTGGCATGCCTTGCGCAATATTATCAATGTCTTTCAGTTGTGCCTGCTTGTTCACCGCAAACCCCGTCAACAAAATACTGCGCGCGCCATCCGGCGATAACTCAGGCGTCTGCGCATGCACGATCAAAGGCGTGATGCAGGCGAGAGTAAGCAAAAAATAGTGAATGACCGCCAATCGATAAACGCGCATGATTTTCTCTCAGGTTGAATACCGTTTAAATACCGTTTCATCATAGCAGCCCGCCGGATTCAGATAAACTGCAAACAGAAACGGATGGCACGCTTATATTTCACCTTAAATACCGCTGAAATATCGCTGAACCATCACAGGGCTTACGCAAAGCCGCCCCAGCGGCGTTGTGGCTCCTAGCCGTACTTTCGTACTGTCTTCGTCGCCATGCCTTGCTGGTACAACTTTGCGTAAGCCCTACATCAATGAGACATCAAACGATAACACCCCGATCTGAAACGCACATGAACCACGACTTACGCATCACACTCGCCATGCCAGAGCACACCGATGCCCTGCTCGCCTTTGAACTCGACAACCGCACGCATTTTGAACAATGGATCGCCAGCCGCGGCGATGCTTTTTATAATGCTACAGCCGTTCGCAGCAGTCTGGAACAGGCGCAATGGGCAAGAAATGCGCAAAAGGAATATCACTATCTGGCCTGGGTCAACGATGCCATCGTCGGTCGCGTGACTCTGCGCGGCGCAGAACGCGAACATTATTTCAAAGCCTCGCTCGGCTATCGTTTCAGCGCACAGCACGGCGGCAAAGGCTACGCCAGTCAGGCGGTCAATCATGTGGTCGAAGAAGCGTTCCGCTCACTCAATCTCTGGCGCATTGAAGCCGTGGTGATTGCCGATAATCTGCAATCACAGGCCGTGATGCGCAAATGCGGATTCCAACAATACGGCCACTCACGGCAAGCAGTATTGCGCCACGGTGTCTGGATGGATTTACTGCATTACGAAAAACATGGGAGCGAGTTCGCGATTATCTGAGCGCTTATGACGATGATTGGTTTGCGTGTGGTGCGGATGAGCCTAACATCCGAGCTAACCGGCGCGCGCCGGGTTTGCGCGGGTGTGTGTTGAGCGAAAGGTATGTCATTGTGTGTTAATTTTCTGAACATGCGCATCTATGCTCTCAGCCAAATGCCGACATTGTGCAACCAGCTCATTGATGCTCGCCACCGACACGGAAACTTGATTGCCTTCCTTGTCATAACCTGCCCTGTGAGCACAATCATGCCTTAGACGCACTGCCTTAAATAGCCACGCAATGTCTCCAAAATCATAACCGAGCACATTTGCATACATTGGCTTGACCTTACGCATGTCATGAAAAATTATATCCTTCAGGTACACGGCCACTGTCGACTTGATATTGCTATATTGAGCGTAGATCTCGTTGATAGTGAATTTTCGACATCCAAACTCAGGGTCTGTTTCTAATAGCTTTCTCGTCAGGACATCCGAGTTAGTTACGTTGTGTATGAATGTTGCAGACAAGAATTGCTCAAGAGCGGAAACAATATGGACTTGCATCATGACAAGAAGACTGAATTGAATATTCACATCTACGTCAATTAGGAGGAGTTGCGGCACTTTGGATAAATGCTTGTTGAACGTTCTAAGCTGCTCGGAGTTATCAACCTCCCACTCAAGCTCATCCTCTTCAGGGTCATCTAGATCCCATGGCGACAAGCTCACATATGAGCCAGATTCAAGTCCAATAATCTTTGACATTATTGCTGGGTTGTTGTCGGCATCAAACTGCACAATGTGGCCATACACCAACCCGTCATCGCTCTGATCAACGTCGATTTCGTAGCTGATCTGCTCAAGCTCGTCATTGGTGATGCCGAGTAGATCAGCTAACCGCTTGTTTCTCTTAGATTCGATTTGGTCAAACCACCATTCCTTTGTGCTACTCATTGCGTCGACTCCTATTGAACGACATAACTTGTTTTAAAGCGAAAAAAACCGACGTTAACATACCAATGCAATTTTAGCAACAAGGTTTCACCCCTCTCAAAATGCTTGTGACTATTAATTTTCGCTGACGTTTCCATTGGGAGTTAGTGCATGGGAAGCACACTACCAACGCACATCATTTTTAGCGTACTAAAGCGATAGAACTGGGAAACGTTCATCACCACGCCCCACCGGATGGTTCGTCGATTACGCAGCCCAAACCACGGATTTTGCATTCCATCGCAAATCGCTGGGCTTTCCATTTTTCGCGGCACATACTCTGCCCCATCACTCAGCGATCACGCATCGTTGATGCAAGGATTCATAGTGGATCACTACCGTTTCAACTTTACCGGAGAGCCTCATGCGCTATATGTTGATTTTGCCTTTACTGTTCATCTCATGCCTTGCATCGGCTGAAGATGTCAGCCGCGATGTGCCTGCCTTCAATACCATCCGCAGCCGCAGTGCGTTTAATGTCACGGTCGAAGTCGGCAAAGCGCAGTCCATCACTATCCGTGGCAATGACAAATTTACCGGCAAGGTGGTGACCGAAGTATTCGGCAATGAACTGCTGATCTCGTATAAAGAAAAAAATTCGGTGCGGATTGCCGATGACGCACAAGTCATCATCACAGTGCCGGAATTAAATAGTTTCAAAATGGAAGGTGCGGGTGTGACGCGGCTGAAAAATATCAATGCCAATGATTTTTCTATTTCTTATGAAGGTGCAGGCAAGCTGGTGGCCAGCGGCAAAACCCGCTCGCTGCATCTCGCGGCACGCGGTATCGGTTTAGTCGACACCAAGGAATTAATAGCAGAGCGTGCTGATGTCAACATCGAAGGCGTGGGTGCCGTTTCTGTGTATGCGCGTGACAGGCTGAATGCTTCGGTACAGGGCATAGGCAGTCTGACGTATTACGGCAATCCGCGCAGCCTGAGTAAATCGGTCGAAGGCATAGGCAGCATCAAGGCGGGCGACTGAGTGTAGATCGAGCGCAATGGCGTGCAGATCAAATGCAGATCAAATACACGCGGCGGTTTATTCCTTAGTCGCCGCGAGCAAGAGTAATAGCAGGAGGGTTTTACCCCGGAAGACTGCCTTCCGGGGATTTTTTGCGTCAATGCTGCTTGAACGATAACTGGCAAATCAGGCAGAGAAACGCAGGTTAGGCCTGATGCAATGCCGTCAGCTCATCTTCATTGAAACCGGCGCTACGTCTGGCTTCCAGATTGAAAGGGCCGCGTAATTTCGGTGCTGCGTATTGTGTGGCCAGGCGCGCATAGGTCGCAATCACATCCAGCCCCTGCTCATCACACAGACGCTTGTACCATGCATTGCCAATCGCGACATGGCCGATTTCATCGCGATAAATAATCATCAGAATATCAGCACCGGCTTTATCCCCTGCCTGCGCCAGTTTCGCAGAAACACCGGGCGTGACATCGAGCCCGCGTGCTTCGAGTGTGCGCGGCACCAGCGCCAGCCTTGCCAGCAAATCGTCGCGGGTTTTTTCTGCCATTTCCCACAAACTATTGTGGGCAGGATAAGCGCCGTAGTAACTATCCATCGAATGCAAATGCGTTTCCAGCAACTGAAAGTGATATGCCTCTTCTTTCGCCACTTTCAGCCAGTCACGATAAAACTGCTCTGGCATCCCGGCAAAGCGCCACAGAATATCAGCTGCCAGATTAATCGCATTCATCTCGATATGCGCGAGTGCGTGGATCAGGATGCGTCTGCCCTCCAGCGTCTGCATCGACCTACGCCCGACCTGACCGGGAGGAATCAGCTCTGGCTTGGCAGGACGCCCGGGGATGCCGTCGGGAATCGCGAACTGCTGCTGCGTATCGATGGGCGCATCATCCGCTATCGCCCGCAGGGTTGCGCATTTAACGCCGGTGTCGTTGGCCAACAAAGCAGACAGTGCCGCAGCGCGTAATTCCATAGGTGAATTTGTTTGCAAAATACTCTTCTTATCGATTATCGGACTAACGGAAAACCGCCCCAGCTGCGTTATGGCTCCTAGCCGTACATTCGTACTGTCTTCGTCGCCACGCCTTGCCGGGGCAATTTTCCGTCAATCCTAATTACTCCGGCATCATCGGGCGCGGAGCGTTAAAATAACGGGTTAAATACTTGTCGATGCATCAGCAAGGCCAGGCCAGTCCGCAGCTTCATCCGAGTCACGGTCATGCTGCATCGATACCAGTTCGAAACGCAGTCTTTGTTACTATCGTCACACAACTATGCCCTTGCTTGTGTGAGCGACCGCAAACGAAGTTTTATCAGCCGCTATTTTACGGAATTATCATGCCCATCTACCAATTAGGCGATATCGCGCCGGAAATCGATGCCTCCGCTTACATCACCGATACCGCAAAAATTATCGGCAAGGTGAAAATCGAAGCGCAAGCCAGCATCTGGTTTGATGTCACGATACGCGGCGACAATGAACTGATCACGATCAGCGAAAAAAGCAATGTGCAGGAAGGCTGCATCCTGCATACCGACCCCGGCTACCCGCTGACGGTAGGCAAAAACGTGACCATAGGCCATCAGGCGATGCTGCATGGCTGCACCATCGGTGACGGTTCACTGGTTGGCATACAGGCAGTGATATTGAATGGCGCGAAGATCGGTAAAAATTGTCTGGTCGGTGCTGGCGCGCTGGTCACCGAAGGCAAAGAATTCCCCGATAATTCGCTGATTATCGGCACTCCGGCCAAAGCCGTGCGCCAACTGACAGAACAAGATATTCTGGGCATGCGCTACAACGCTGAAAACTATGCCAGCCGTGGCCAGGCGTATAAAACACAACTCAAACGTATTGATTAAAAATGAAAGGATGCTGGCTTGTATTGGCGGCATCCTGAAAATTTTTACCCGCTTCAGAAAAACAGAATCACCATGACAGACACCTTACAAAAATTTATGTTCGAACACGCTGGCGTACGCGGCGAGCTGGTCGAAATGGAAAGCGCCTGGCAACAAATGCAGTCGCACCAAACCTATCCGCCTGCGGTGCAAACGATGCTTGGCGAACTGATGGCCGCCGCTGCCCTGCTCTCTGCCAATCTGAAGTTCAACGGCACGATGATCATGCAGATTCACGGTGATGGCCCGGTCAAATTGATGGTGGTTGAATGCGACTCTGAACTGCGTCTGCGTGCCACGGCAAAACTGGCCGACGACGCCGTGATCGAAGACCATGAAACCCTGAAAGATCTGGTGCATGCGCACGGACATGGGCGCTTTGTGATTACGCTGGATCCGAATGACAAAATGCCGGGGCAACAGGCGTATCAGGGCATCGTCCCGCTCGATGGCGACAGCATTGCGACCGTCATTGAAAATTATATGCAGCGTTCAGAACAGCTAGACACCAAACTCTGGCTGGCCGCCAACGATAAAGTCACGCGCGGTATGTTGCTGCAAAAGTTACCGAAAACCGGTGGCAGCGAATCGCAGGTCGAGGATGAAGCCGAAGCCTGGAATCACGCGGTGATGCTGGGTGATACTTTAAAAAAAGACGAAATGTTGAATCACGACATCGCAACGCTGATGCACCGCTTATTCTGGGAACAGACGCTGCGCGTATTCGACCCGCTGCAGCCGAGTTTTCATTGCAGCTGTACCCGCGAAAAAGTCGGCGACATGCTGAAAATGCTGGGGATAGATGAAGTGGAAAGCGCGATTGCAGAATTCGGCAAGCTCGATATCAATTGCGATTTTTGCGGCAAACATTACGGTTTCGATCCGGTTGATTGCGCCCAGTTATTCGTTGCTAAAACATTGGCAGAAGGCATCCTGCCCCCGGGCGACAGCAAGCACTGATCTGCCGTACTTTTTCAAAGAAGGCTGCCACACTCTGGCAGCTTTTTTTATTTCACTGCGTATTCTCATCTACTTCCGTCGGCTGTTCTCGCTCCAGCCATGCTGCTCGTTCCGGCCCAATGCCATCCATTCTAAGGATAGTTTGAAGCTCGGCTAGTGTTCGTGGAATTGTCGGCATCGCCATTCGAAGTTGTGATATTCCACCTATTTTTCAGCGAAGCAAGATGCTATCCTTACGGACACAGTCCGAGTTCGGCCAGTTGCGGACAATCACGCCACTCTCCAATCTGATGTTGTTCTGCCAAATGAATCGTGACAGTATAAAACGCCTTTTTTCGGATATCGGAAATATGAACAAGCAAATTGTACTTAAAGACGATACGGGAGAATTTACGGTTTCCATCTTCCAGCCACCTGGTGCATCCCGGACTGTACTTTTCGCAGTGGGGGGCGGTGGGAACCCGTGTCGCCACATGCCTCTGTTGAACATGTTGGCTGAACAGGGATGTACGGTAATAGCGCCCCACTTCGAGCGGATAACTAGCCGCTTGGTTTCGGCGACTGAACTGGCAATGAGGATTCGGAGGCTTCGTCTCGCACTCGACTTCGCAGCGCGAGCGGAACAAGCTATCTACGCCGTCGGACATTCGATAGGCTCAGCGATACTGATTGGTTTGGCCGGCGGTCAAATGTGGATGCATGACGGCAAAAAGCTAGACTTTGAAGCAGACAAAAGAATAGAACGAATGGTGGTGTTCACTCCGGCAATGGATTTCTTCACAGTGCCTGGCGCTCTTGATGAGGTGCGCACTCCGATGCAAGCGTGGGCCGGTTTGCTAGATTCTATTACCCTCCCGTCTCAGACCGTATTTCTAAAAAACACCCTGGGTTCGCTGGTGGACGCCCGTTTTATTGAGGGTGCAGGTCACTTCTCCTTCATGAACGAACTGCCGCCAAACGTCGTAGATACTATTGAGAAACGCGAACCGTTTTTCGCCCAGCTCAATCTCGAGGTCAGCAAGTTCCTCTTCAGTTGAGAAGCGCAAGGCGTACCAGTGGAAGAATGTGCCAGGAGCGGACGCTCAAATTTTTATGAGGCTTAAAATGCAAATCGCTACTATTTTGATTCTTGTTGGTACTGTTATTGCGAGCGCAGCCTACGCTTGGCGTAAGCAGTGGGTCTTGTCGTTGGCTTGGTTCTTCTCACTAGCCTACACAATTTTCGACAAGGTATTTCCGTTTGTCTTACCTGAGCATTTGGTGACCGCATTCCCATCCGCATTTCTGGCATTAGTTTTAATTAGTTGTTGGCAGAATTTTTCTCGCAAAAAAGGCGCCTAGCGGCCAATAACGGTCATTCGACCATGCTCTCAATTAGATGCTATATTATTAACTTTATGTAATAATGTATCTGGCCTCTCCTTCAAACTTGACTAGCGAAGCAACGCATGAAATTCATCTGGGCATTCTTATTGTTTGTAACATCTTCATCGTCATTTGCTTTTGTTAGCTATGAAAGTAAATGGATTCCAAAGAAGTCATACGTACTTAATACGGCAGATAAAGATGTTCTAATTGTCGCGAAAAGCTGGGCGTCAAGTAATTACAACGTCAATAAAGAAAAATATGATTTTGAATATTCCGTACGGAAATTAGACGCCGGTTTTAGGTTGGAAATAACTCCACTATACATAGGGCCAGACGGTAAATATCTTTATATGATTGATGGTGAAATGTGCCTTGACCTCAATAGAGGACGAAAGGTAGTTCTGGTTTATCAATGCTCCTTTCCGCCATTAGACGCTTTACAAAGGCACTAGTCGGCCAGAAGCTGCCGTTCATGTAATCGATAATTTATGACGAAAGAAAATGGCCAGTTGGGTGTCTGTCAGCGTTTCGGCGCAGGACACATGCCACCTGAAGAAAATGAGAAGGTAGGAATTGCTCTCGGTTCCCTTGGTAAATTACCACTTAATGCTCTTCGCATAAACCCAGAGAACGGCGCAAGCGGCTGGTATATCTATGGAGGAGAGAGTTCGGACGGTCCCGATTTTTATCAGCCACTTCACATTGCTCATCTAGTGGACCGCTGCCCTAAGATTGTTCCATACTTAGCTCTGC
The DNA here is from genome assembly GCF_014699135.1 of Cognatundibacterium aquatile. Taxonomy (GTDB): domain Bacteria; phylum Pseudomonadota; class Gammaproteobacteria; order Burkholderiales; family Burkholderiaceae_D; genus Undibacterium; species Undibacterium aquatile. The sequence goes on along the minus strand of NZ_JACOFT010000002.1, from coordinate 28,717 downwards.
CGCCAGGATGGCGTGTCTTGCTGGCTCCTGAGTACGAGGATGTATGGTTCGATTCTGTATTGATAGATAAATTGAGCGATGGCGATTGACGGCCAGAAGCGGAAGGTGAAATGAAATGTTTACCCGCGAATAACAACGTTAGAATTTTGAATGAATTTCCTATCGAAAATTTTTGGAAAGAAAACGAAGGCGGAACAGCCATTGGTCTCAACCGAGACGCCTCCGGTTTCCGTTAAACGTAGTCCGCGCGCATTTGAGTTGGTTTATGAAAATGAGGCCGTCGGAATGCGCCTTATTGAGACTGGCGAGACATATTGGCTGCCGTGGTGCTTATTTCAAAACGTTGAAGTAGCGTTGCGCAAGCCGTTCAACGAAGGCCAGTATGTGTACGACATAATGGCGGAGTTCCACAGCATGGACATTGATTGGGAAGTCAATGGCTTCCAAGGTTTTCTCGAAGCGATGAATGCCAACTTGGACAAGTTCAACCTTGAATTGGCCACAATCGCCATCAATCAGCTGAGTCCAGAGCGTCCCACAGCAACGATTTACGTGTCCCCAAACTATCCTGTAGATATTGCGACCAGAGCAAGTTCGCTTGAAATATGACCCGGCTAACAATGGAGCTTGTTAACGAGCGTAACCTCTAATTACGAAATTCATTGCGACTGAACACCTATTGGCTTTAGCCCATCCGAAGAAAAAATTCAGTGAGTTATGCCGAATTGAATGTCCGCTATTGAGAAAATCGTATGTCCGCAACGGGGCGAAAGCCGTCGGTTATATAAAATCATCATTCCAAATTCACATGATCACTTCTGGCGTTTCGGTATCCGACTGGAATCAATGGACTACTGCGGATCGAAATCACTGGCCGCCATTGAACGAGAATGGTTGGCTGTTTTTGAACTGGAATGAATGGTTGGTTTTTACTGGAATACGCATTTCGCCGCCATTTTTTTCTTCAAGGCTGACTGTGCAAAACTCGTCACGGACAGGCAAAAACAAATGAAAACAGCTAAAAACAGGGTAAATATACTCCCCGGAGTATATTTTAAAGCCCAGCATTTACGCTGAGAATAAGCAAAAAACGCAATATACTCCCCTGGAATTGCTATTTTTTTTGAATCTGGAAGGCAGATGTGTGCGCCACACCCGGCCGATACGATGCAGTTGTCAGCAGTATCCAGAAATAAAAAAACCGCAGCGAACACTGCGGTTTTTTTTGAATGGCGACGCAATCAGAATGCGGCGATCCCCGTTTGCGCCCGGCCCAGAATCAGGGCGTGAATATCATGTGTGCCCTCGTAGGTGTTCACAACTTCCAGGTTCACCAGATGGCGCGCAATGCCATACTCATCTGAAATACCGTTGCCGCCCAGCATATCGCGTGCAGTGCGGGCGATTTCGAGCGACTTACCGCAGGAATTACGCTTCATGATAGAGGTGATTTCGACTGCGGCCGTGCCTTCGTCTTTCATGCGTCCCAAGCGCAGGCAACCTTGCAGCGCCAGTGTGATTTCGGTCTGCATATCCGCCAGCTTTTTCTGCACGAGCTGATTTGCCGCCAGCGGGCGACCGAATTGCAGACGGTCGAGTGTGTACTGGCGTGCCGTGTGCCAGCAAAATTCTGCCGCACCCAACGCACCCCAAGCGATACCATAACGCGCTGAATTCAGACAGGTGAATGGCCCTTTCAAGCCTTCGACATGCGGCAACAGGTTTTCTTCGGGAACAAAAACCTCATCCATCACAATTTCACCGGTAATGGATGCACGTAAGCCTACCTTGCCGTGTATCGCCGGTGCAGTCAGACCTTCCCAGCCTTTTTCCAGAATAAAGCCGCGGATACGGCCATCATCTGTTTTTGCCCACACCACAAAAATATCGGCAATCGGGCTATTGGTGATCCACATTTTGGCGCCCGTCAGCAAATAGCCGCCCGGTACCGTTTTGGCGCGAGTGACCATGCTGCCGGGGTCAGAACCGTGATCTGGCTCTGTCAGGCCGAAGCATCCTATGTATTCACCCGACGCCAGTTTCGGCAAATATTTCTGCTTTTGCGCTTCACTACCGAATTCATTGATAGGCACCATCACCAGCGAACTTTGCACGCTCATCATAGAGCGGTAGCCGGAATCAATGCGCTCGACTTCACGCGCGACCAGACCATAACAAACGTAATTCAGGCCCGCACCACCATATTGGGAAGGGATCATAGAACCAAGCAGACCCAGCTCGCCCATTTCACGGAAAATCGATGGATCAGTGCGCTCGTGACGGAAAGCCTCCAGCACACGCGGCGCCAGCTTTTCTTCGCAATAAGCGCGGGCGGCATCTTGTACCATGCGCTCTTCATCCGTTAACTGCGAGGACAACAATAAAGGATCTTCCCAACTGAATACTGCCTTGGCCATCAAATTCTCCTGAATGATTTTTGAATTTTATTAATCTGAATCCCGCAAGCACATAAACCGCATACACCGGACGGATGAAGCTGACAACGTATTTTGATATGCCTTCATACGCCAGTGATTTATCCTGATTCATGCACTGCTTTCCACTCTGATTGCTGTCTCTTGAAATTTGTTTTCCATGTATCGGGCTACCGTACCGGAATCTCTTAACTGACAGAGATTCCTTCTGCAGGTGATACGTGCAACAGCGATAAACCCAGTTGCGCCCTGCGCACCAGCCACGGACTAGGGCGATAACGGGGATCACCTGTGCTGTTCAACAAATTTCTTAGTATCAATAGTATACGCAAAGCACCCAGTTTGTCGCCCCACGCGAGCGGCCCGATTGGATAAGCCAGGCCAGCAACGACCGCTTTATCCAGATCCTGCGGCGTACAGATGCCCTGCTGCACAATATCGCAAGCAACATTGACGATACTTGCCAGCATACGCTGCACGACAAAGCCGTAGCTATCGCGTATCAGGCTCACAGACTGCCCATATTTACCCAAACTCAGCGCCAATCGCTGTGCCAAAGCCGGATCGGATGCCGGATTCAACATCAGAGTCAGGTGGCCGTGACAGCCGGTCAGACTATCGATTCCCAGCGTACGGCGAGCGTCTAATCCCAGCCGCGCAACACAGGTACTCACATCCTCGCCATCAGGGCTGACGATGCAAATTGATTCTGGCGATGGCGCCTCATTCTCATCGATGATGACGTCACTACGCACAAATAAATCAGTCAGGGCATCTGACGCCAGCATATTTTCATGACTGAGCCAGACTTTACCTGTCCAGGCTGTGCTGTCAGGTAGCCGTGGTGCGACTGGCTCCGCCGGATACGTGTAAAACCCGCGCCCGGTTTTGCGCCCGAGTATGCCCGCCTGCACGCGTTGTGCGGCAATCACGCTGGGGCGATAACGTGGCTCTTCATAATATTGGTGGTAGATCGCTTCCATCACCGGATGTGAGACGTCGAGGCCGGTCAGATCCATCAATTCAAACGGCCCCAGCCTGAACCCCGCAGCGTCGCGCATGATCTGGTCGATCTGGGAAAAGTCCGCCACGTTTTCCTGCAGCAGCCGCAACGCCTCCGTCACGTATGCGCGGCCAGCGTGATTAACGATAAAGCCGGGGGTATCTTTTGCCCTGACGGGCGTATGACCTAGCTCACCAACAAAACTCATCAGCCGTGGCGCTATCGTCGCATCGGTCAGCAAGCCGTCGATCACTTCAACCACTTTCATCAGCGGCACGGGATTGAAAAAATGTAGTCCGGCCACGCGTTGCGGCAGCTTGCCGGAAGCGGCAATCGCAGTCACAGAAAGGGATGATGTATTCGTCGCCAGTATGCAATCGTCGCGAACAATCTGATCAAGCTGGCGGAAAAGATCGCGTTTGATGTCAATATTTTCGACGACGGCTTCGATCACCAGATCGCTGGCAGCCAGTGCCTGCAACTCATTGACGATATGTAGTTTTGATTTAGCGACAGAACATTGATGATGGGTGATTTTTTCTTTTTGCTGCAACTTATCCCACTGCGCAAAAATATCAGCCCGGGCTTTTTCAACAACCGCCGCATTTGTGTCGAATAACAATACCTGCAAGCCAGCCTGAGCACTGATCTGCGCAATGCCGCGCCCCATCGCACCGGCACCAACGACAGCGACTACTCGTATCATATTCACGACTCCTGCATCATTACATTCAAGCTGTTTGCCCGTTTTCATCATGCAGAATTCAGGCACACAGAAAGACTGACATCATTGGATATTTTTCAACTGTTTTCTTATGATAACGCGAGACGTGGCAACTTCACGTTAATAAAGCAAAGAAAAAACTAAGAAAAAAACAGAAAAAAGAATAGCAACAACATCCGCGTTGCATCAGCGTCGAATCGGGGATGAATCAGTGACTAATGACGGCTTGCGACTTTTCGGCGGGAGAAGTGCTGGTGACAGAAGCGGGAGATGGCGCATTTTTATCCAGAATCTGAACAAAAATCTCATCTTTTTTGATCATGCCTAATTCAAACCGGGCACGCTCTTCGACAGAGTCGGTACCGGTTTTCAGATCGGCGACTTCCGATTCCAGTTTGGCATTACGTTCTTTGAGTTTTTCATTCTGACTTTGCGCCTGAGCGACCTGACGTTCAAATTCCCACACACGCAACCAGCCGCCCTTCCCCAACCACAAAGGATATTGGATCAGCGCCAGCAAAATAACGAAGGAAACAGCAATCAGTCGCACAAAGACTCACATCAGAATAAAAATAGTAAAAAGGGGAACAGCGTTCCCCTTTTTTGCACCATGTTACCAGATCACTTCAGATTGTAGAATGCATCACGGCCTGGATAGCTCGCAATTTCACCCAAATCTTCTTCAATACGCAGTAACTGGTTGTATTTTGCCATGCGGTCAGAACGCGACATGGAGCCGGTTTTGATCTGCAACGCATTCATACCGACAGCGATATCAGCAATCGTGCTGTCTTCAGTTTCACCGGAACGATGAGAAATCACTGCTGTGTAACCAGCACGTTTTGCCATTTCAATCGCAGCAAAAGTTTCAGTCAGCGTACCGATCTGGTTGATTTTGATCAGGATAGAATTGGCGATATTTTTCTGTATGCCTTCTTTCAGGATCTTGGTGTTGGTCACGAACAGATCGTCGCCAACTAACTGTACTTTTTTACCCAGTTTTTCGGTCAGAATCGCCCAACCTTCCCAATCGCCTTCTGCCATTGCATCTTCGATAGAGATGATAGGATATTTATCGACCCAAGTCGCCAGCAGATTGGTGAAATCTGTAGAAGACAGTGTCAGGCCTTCGCCTTCGAGGTGGTATTTGCCATCTTTGTAGAATTCAGATGCAGCACAATCCAGACCCAGAGCAATCTGTGTACCAGGCTCGTAACCTGCTGCTTCAATCGCCTGTATGATCATTTTGATCGCAGACTCATGATTATCAACGGAAGGAGCAAAACCACCTTCATCACCAACGGCTGTTGTCAGACCTTTGTCGTGCAGAATTTTTTTCAGGGCATGGAATACTTCCGCGCCGTAGCGAATCGCTTCACGGAAAGTCGGCGCGCCAACCGGGATAATCATGAATTCCTGAATATCCAGATTATTGTCTGCGTGGGCACCACCGTTGATGACGTTCATCATAGGCACGGGCAATTGCATTGCGCCGGAACCGCCGAAATAACGATACAAAGGCAAGCCAGCTTCTTCTGCTGCTGCTTTCGCCACAGCCATCGATACCGCCAGAATCGCATTGGCACCGAGGCGGGCTTTGTTTTCTGTACCGTCGAGATCGATCAGCGTGCGGTCAAGAAAAGCTTGCTCGTTTGCATCCAGACCCATGATCGCTTCAGCGATTTCAGTATTGATGTGTTCGCAGGCTTTCAAAACGCCTTTACCGAGGTAACGGGATTTGTCGCCATCGCGCAATTCAATTGCTTCACGTGAACCGGTAGAAGCACCGGATGGTACCGCCGCGCGCCCCATGACGCCTGATTCCAGCAAAACGTCACATTCAACTGTCGGGTTACCGCGTGAATCGATAATTTCACGACCGATAATATCAACGATGGCACTCATTTAATTCTCCTCAACGATCAATATAGATAACAAAGTAAAACCTGTTCTGACTCTGCACACAGCGGAAAACCAAGCTGCAGATAAAACTATCGCGACGCCCCACTCATCACAGAGCCGGACATCGCGGAGAAAACGTCGCTTTATCTTTCGCCGGCTGCCATTCACTGTCGACAGCGGCGAATCATGCACATGTCAATTTATGCGAAGCTGGATTCGAGGAATCCGTTCTTTTTAACCACACGATCCAGATCAATCAGAGTGGCTAACAACTCTTTCATGCGTCCCAAAGGTACTGCATTCGGACCATCAGACATTGCCACCGCCGGATTCGGATGTGTTTCCATAAACAAACCAGAAACGCCAACCGCAACCGCGGCACGCGCCAGCACAGGCACGAACTCACGCTGCCCACCTGATGTTGTACCTTGCCCACCTGGCAATTGCACAGAATGCGTTGCATCGAAAACGACCGGGCAATTGGTTTCACGCATAATCGCCAGCGAGCGCATATCTGACACCAGATTGTTATAGCCGAACGAAGCACCACGTTCACAGGCCATGAAATTATCTTCATTCAGACCAGCCGCTTTCGCCGCTGCTCGCGCTTTAGCAATCACGTTGACCATATCATGCGGTGCCAGAAACTGCCCCTTCTTGATATTCACTGGCTTACCGGAGCGACCACAAGCTTCGATGAAGTCAGTCTGACGGCACAGAAAAGCGGGCGTTTGCAGCACATCGACCACCGCCGCAACTGGCGCGATTTCATCTATCGCATGGATGTCCGTCAATACTGGAACACCAATCTGCTTTTTAACTTCAGCCAGAATGTCCAATCCCTTTTCCATGCCGAGGCCGCGGAAAGAAGTACCGGACGAACGATTCGCTTTGTCAAAAGAGGATTTGTAGATAAACGGAATCCCCAATACTTGCGTAATCTCTTTCAACTGACCTGCAGTATCAAACGCCATTTGCTGAGATTCGATCACACAAGGACCAGCGATTAAGAAGAACGGCTGGTCGAGACCAACATCAAATCCGCATAATTTCATGCTTATTTTCCTTGAGCCTTTTTATGGGCAAGTGCAGCTTTGGCGAAAGAAATGAACAATGGGTGACCATCACGTGGAGTTGATTTGAATTCCGGATGGTATTGAACACCCATGTACCAAGGATGCACATCACGCGGCAATTCCATGATCTCGCACAGACCTTCTGTCGCTGTACGGGAAGAGACCACCAGACCAGCCGCTTCAACACGATCCAGGTAATGGTTATTCGCTTCATAGCGGTGACGGTGACGCTCGGTCACTGCACTACCGTAAATTTCTGCAGCCAGCGTGCCTGGTTTAATCTCGCAAGTCTGCGCACCTAAACGCATCGTGCCACCAAGATCTGAATTTTCATCGCGACTCTCAACTTTGCCGTCATGGTTTTGCCATTCGTTGATCAGCGCAACCACTGGTTGCTCTGTCTCAGGGTCAAACTCTGTGGAATTTGCCAATGTCAGTCCAGCTTTGTTACGGGCATATTCAATCAACGCAACCTGCATACCGAGGCAGATGCCGAGGTAAGGTATTTTGTTTTCGCGTGCATAGCGCGCAGCAAGAATCTTACCTTCGACGCCGCGTTTACCGAATCCGCCTGGTACCAGAATCGCATCATATTTTTCCAGCGCCTTTGTACCATGCGCTTCGATTTCTTCGGAATCAACGTACTCGATATTCACGCGGCTTTCGGTATGAATACCGGCGTGACGCAACGCTTCTGTCAACGATTTATAAGACTCGGTCAGATCGACATACTTACCAACCATGCCGATAGTCACTTCTTCTTTTGGATTTTCCAGCGCATAGATCAGTTTGTCCCACATGGACAAATCTGCTGGTTTCGGTGACAAAGCAAGTTTGTCACATACGATTTTATCCAGCCCCTGATCATGCAACATCTGAGGAATTTTATAGATGGTGTCGGCATCCCACACAGAAATCACTGCGTCTTCTGCAACGTTGGCAAACAAAGAAATTTTCGCCCGTTCATCATCAGGGATACGGCGGTCAGCGCGGCACAATAAGGCATCTGGGAAGATACCGATCTCGCGCAGTTTTTGTACGCTGTGCTGCGTTGGTTTGGTTTTCAATTCACCGGCAGCGGCGACGTAAGGCACCAGCGTCAGATGTACGAAGGCAGCGGCGTTGCGCCCTGCGCGCAGACTCAACTGACGTGCGGCTTCAAGGAAAGGCAATGATTCGATATCACCGACGGTACCACCGATTTCAACCAGCGCCACATCTGCGCCTTCAGCACCACGGTAAATAAATTCCTGAATTTCATTGGTGATATGCGGAATCACCTGCACGGTCTTACCGAGATATTCGCCGCGACGTTCTTTGCGGATCACAGATTCATAAATCTGACCGGTCGTGAAATTGTTTACTTTCTTCATTTTTGAAGAAATAAAACGCTCATAGTGTCCCAGATCCAGATCAGTCTCAGCACCGTCATCGGTCACAAATACTTCACCGTGCTGGAATGGGCTCATGGTACCCGGATCAACGTTAATGTACGGATCCAGTTTGAGCATGGTAACTTTGAGGCCGCGCGATTCAAGGATGGCGGCGAGAGAGGCGGCAGCGATGCCTTTACCCAATGAGGAGACTACGCCCCCCGTAACGAATACAAACTTAGTCATTGCAGAAGGTGCCGAACGGCACAAGCGGGAAATTCGAATTATACATCACTCTCGGACATGTACGCGAATTCCCCCTTCGCACTAACAACTTATTTTGCCTTACATCGCATAAGAAAATTGCAATCTGACAAAATTTTGTGCGCCAGTCGCATCCGATATTTCCTTGATTTCATTTGCTCTTCGCAACACGGATGCACTGACAGCATATTTTTCAGCCTGCCATAAATAACCCAACTCTATTTCGCCGCCAGATCGTTTAGGTGTGAGCTTTCCCTGTTCGTTATTGAAGTAGCCGCCTTGTATCGTTGCGTTATAGCCCACGACTTTTGCCTCTGCTCTGGCAAATGCATAACTTGCAGGCTGGTGCGGCAGGCGATTCAAGGTGCCGGCACGCAACTCCAGTTGTGCGCTGGCATCCGTAAATATATTGCCGAACCGCGCTTTGAAGCGTGGCGAAATATCCACTCCCTCAAACGGCAATAAACGTCCCGGCGACATTTCTGTACCCAAAACCAGACCCCACTCGTTGCGCAATTGCGTGCTCCAGGCTTGAGGCTGCGCCTGCTGCAAAATACGGTGCAGATGATTTTGCGTCCACTCGCCGCCAGCGCAAGGTCCGAGGCAGCCAACATCCACGCTCCAGCGCCAGCTGCGTCCTGTCATCTGCGTTTTCTGACCGAACACCCCGGCATATAACCAGCCGGCATAGGGATGGTCATTTCGCGCCAACTGCGACGGCAGTAGTTTGATGTCGGACGATGTATATAAATCCTGCCCAATACGCCATCCGTATTCGGTCGATTGCTCGGCTGTCTGACGGACAAAGCTTTGCTGCAAATGATTACCGCTGGTATAAAAACGATCGTCCTTATTCATCAACAGACTATCGTTTTCAATTTCCAGTTGCCAGATGGCTTTTCCCGATTCCCTGACCTGCACAAATTCAGACCAGGATGGCAAGATAACGCTGTCGTCGGCAAAAGCAAAACTGCTCAGACACAACGTCGTCAGCGCAGACAAAGATAAAACTAATTTTCTTGATCTCATCATTTTTTATTTCGGATATAAATTTAATTCAGTCAGCATCTGCAGAACCGCAGCCGCTGTTTGCAAGGGCACTTCCATCGGGATCAGATGCCCACCCTGTATCAGGGTGTAGTGCTTACCCATCAGTTTTTTAGTGTAAAAGTCTCCCGCCTGACGACACTCAACAGACTCAGTTCCACCGACAAAACCGATAGGTACCTGCGGTGGCTGCCGCAGCAAACGTCCCAAATTGTGCGGCAAGGTACGATAAATTGCTGTTTCCACTTCGCGTGTAAAACGTAAAGTCACACCTTCAGGACAAGGCTTAACGCCTGCATGTATGTAATCCCACAATACCTCAGGCGGCCAGATGGCGAATAATTCTTTGGCAGCGAAATGCTGGTAGGCTGCTTCCTTATCTTTCCAGATATGCCTGCGCTTTTCAGCAAAGCGTGCTGGCGACACTTTTTTATCCAGATCAAATGCCTTGAATATACGCAGCAGGAAAGCGCGCCAGCCAGCGACGATAGGCGAATCCAGAACAACCACGCCCCTTACCAAATCTGGACGTTCAGAAGCAGCAAGCAAGCAGAGAATGCCGCCCAGAGAGTGCCCCACCAGTATCACTGGTTGTGTGTAGCGTTCAAGCAGAGTTGCTATCAATTCCTGCACGAGGCAAGGCCAGCCATCCGTCACTGGATAAGCAGCGTTATGACCAACCATATCCGTGGAATGCACATCATAGACATCACGCAACTGATCAAGAAAAAGCCTGTAAGTACCGGAAGGGAAACTATTCCCATGAACAAAATGAAGGACTGGCTTAGCGGTTTTTTCCACCATAATGAATACTGCATTATTGTGCGTACCAATAACGCGCATGCTCCTGTCTGAATTGAGAAAACTGCAATGATGTACCGAATTGTAATGTGATTGCACCCGATTCATCGGTTCTTAGACGTTTTATTCCAAAATCGGCGTAGCGATTCCACACTTCAGTTTTAGGATGGTGGTAACGATTCAGATAGCCCAACTGAAAAATAGCTAACTCTGGCCGCACAGCTTGCAGAAACTCCGGCGTGGACGATGTGCCGCTGCCGTGATGCGGCGCCAGCAACACATCAGCTCTGAGCTTATCCGGAATACTGTTCACCAGCTCATCTTCCTGCACTGCCTCGATATCTCCCGGCAATAACATGGCGTAATGACTGGTCGATACTTTCAAGACGCAACTGCGCGCATTCGGCTTCCATTTCGTACTGTCATAGCTCGCCGCACCCGGCTGCAATATCTCGAACAAAATGCCATCCCAGCGCCATACCTGACCGGACTGGCAACGCCGATGTTGTCGCGATTCAGCCACAATCGCACTGTCAGAATTCAATGAACTCAGCACCAGACTGACAGGCATTTGCTTCAGTATGCTCAATGCACCACCCGAATGATCGCTGTCGTTATGCGACACGATCATGGCATCGAGCCCATTGATACCTTGCGCTTTCAGGTAAGGCAAAATAATTCTGCTGCCGCTATCCGATTCCGCAGAATAAGCCGGGCCGGTGTCATACAACAGCCGATGTGTGCTGGTCTCGATTAACAAAGCCATGCCCTGCCCAACATCCAGCGCAGTCACTTTCAGTTGCCCCTCAGCGACTGGCACGAGCTGAAAAGAAATTAAAGGCAGACAGCAAAATATCCCTAGCCAGCGCATAGGCCAGGCTTTCGGTAGCAGCATCCAGACAACACCTGCCAGTGCCAGCGCAAACACCCAGAAAGGAGGATAAGCCGCAGTCCATACGGCTGCCGGGAAAGTGCTCAGCCAACTCAGAACAGTTGCCAGCATTTGCACAGTGTCATGCGCCAGCGACAACACCACAGCAGACGCACCTGAAGGCAGAACGCTTCCCAGCAAAGCGAGAGGTGTCACAACAAAACTGATCAGAGGAATCGCGACGGCGTTGGCAAGCGGACTGATCAGGGAAAACTGCCCAAACAAAAACATCGTCAGAGGAACCAACCCCACGGTCACGGCATACTGCGTTCGCGTCGCCACACGCAAGGACGATGCAAGCTGCTGTCGCTGGGTGACAGCACCACTGTCTTCATAGCCAACTACAGCAAATAAAATAACGCCGACCGCGCCGAAAGAAAGCCAAAATCCGGCCGACAGCACGGCCCACGGATCAAGTACCACAACCAATCCCAGTGCCAGACACAATACCGATGAAAAACTGGTCACCCGACCATTCCAGACGGCCAGCGCAACGACGCACAGCATGTATAAGGTACGCTGCGCGGGCACACCAAATCCCGCTAATGCCACATACAAAAACGCAATAACCGCTCCGGCAAGCGCCGCTACTTTTTGCGCAGGCACCATCAACGGCAGTGATAAGTTGAGGAAAAACGAATGTCGCCAGAGAAAAGAAATCAGCCCGGCGAACAAACCGGCGATCATTGTGATGTGTAATCCTGAGATGCTGATGAGGTGCCCAATCCCTGCCCGATTGAACACCGTCCAGTCCGATTGTGAGATTTCGCGCTGGTCGCCGATCACCAGCGCAACAATCACTCCGGCATAGGCTTTCCCGGGCAACGCGGCATGAATATGATCGCGCAGCGTGGCGCGGCAACGCTCAACGACGTTAGAAATATTCCAGACAAATTCTTGCAGACGTTGATTCGGATAAGCAGATGATGCTGGTCTGACGGTTCCCGTTGCGCGTATTCCCTGCTCCAGCAACCAGACCTCGTAATCAAAGCCATGTGGATTAGCAGAACCATGTGGGCGTTTTAAACGCAGATTGAATTGCCAACGCTCGCCCGGCCGCACATGCAAATCTTCAGTGCCTTGATACGCCGACAGAGCGAGTTTTTCTGGAAAATGTCGCTGCTCGTCGACCGATAAATCGGGACTGATAACGTGTTCCACAGCAAAATTAAATCGTTCACCCTGGTCAAAATTTGCGGGCAAACTATCTATCGTTCCCAGCACAACCAGATCTTTGCCTTCATACTTTGCCGGCAAAGACCTCGTCAGATAAAAATGGGCGAACAGACTGGCCCAGACAAAGCCAACAATGCCAGCAAACAGCATCTGGCATAACACTCTTACGACGGCAGGCAGTTTCTGATAGATAGAAAAACGGTAGCTTGCCAGCATCAGCAAGACTGCAGCAAACAACATCAAGAAAAGAGTATGCACCTCCAGCAAGGCAGCTTGCTGCTGCAACAAAGTGACACCGATCGCAAGGCCGATGCACAGTGCCTGCATATCAGGATCTGCGCATGCGCGGCAGCACCGCCTGTGCATTGGCGGTCGTTGCCATGCCGACGTCGGCAGGCGTCACGCCGCGCAACCCGGCAAGCACCGCAGCAATGGCGGGCAATTCTGCCGGTGTATTGATCGCGTGCGGAATCCAACTCGGAGACATGTCCGGCGCATCTGTTTCCAACACCAGCGAAGTCAGGGGTAACTCTGTCGCCAGCCGCCTGATTTGCAACGCACGCGTATAGGTCATCGCCCCACCCAGCCCCAGCTTAAAACCGAGATCGATAAATGTCTGCGCCTGCTGATGGCTGCCGTTAAACGCATGGGCAATACCACCCAGTACGCGAATACGGCGCAGATACTTGAGTACCGTGTCCTGCGAACGTCGCACATGTAGTAACACCGGAAGTTCAAACTCGCGGGCAATTTTCAGTTGCTCGCTAAAAAAAAATTCCTGCTTTTCCCGCAAAGGACTTTCTTTCAACGCGGGGACAAAAAAATCGAGCCCGATTTCACCGATGGCGACAAAGCGATTCGCAGGCTGTTGATTCTGCACATCTGTCACCACATTTGACGTGTTGTCCCGGTTCATCAATGCAGCCACTTTTTCACGCAAAAACAATAAGTCTTTTTCATCCGAAGTCGGCACATACATAGGATGAATACCGAGCGCGTAAAAACAATCCTCACGTTGTTGCGATAAAGCTTCGACGGCGGCAAAATTATTTTTATGTACTGCAGGAATCACGATTGCAGACACACCTGATTTCGCCGCTGCCTCAGCCAGAGCAAGGGATGCCCCGGCAAATTCAGAAGCATCAAGATGGCAGTGTGTGTCTATCCACATGCAGATAACTTTCCTTAAGTCTTTTTCTGTATCACAGCGTTTGCGGGTCAGTGTAATTGTTGTCTGGCGACCAGCACGCCATCGGCATCCGCGTAGATCCAGTCTCCTGGAGAAACCGCAACGCCAGCAATAGCGATGCGCAGATTCTGCTCACCGCCGCCCCGTTTGACGCTCTTGACGGGCATCGCAGCCAACGCGCGGACACCGATGTTACAGGCGTTAATTTCATCGACATCGCGAATACAACCATGAACGACGATACCGGCCCAGCCATTTTTCTCAGCCAGCACCGCCAGATTGCCGCCAACTAAAGCACAGCGCAGACTTCCTCCGCCATCAATCACGAGAACATGACCGTTACCCGGAGTCTCCAGCACTGAGCGCACCATGCCATTATCTTCAAACGCTTTCAGGGTGGTAGCAGGTCCGCTGAACTTTGTCATCGCCCCGTAACTCTTGAATACCGGTGGCAGTGCTGCCAGCTCACCGCTCGCCAATTTATCTTCGTTAGCATCACAGATATCGCAGCTTGCAAAGCTCATGAGTTGTCCTCTTTCTTATTATTCAAGCCTGCCAAAAGTGGCAGACCGAATCATTTTAGCCTGAGACTATGCGGCAGCCAATGCCCGGGTACGACCGCCGACATTGACTGCAGTCAGTATCGTCAGCACCTGAAATACACCGACGCAGATAAACACCCACGAAGAATGACGGCCATCCATGATGGCGCCAAACAGCAACGGCGCAACTGCCAGCCCGGAATCCAGACCGGAATAGACGATGCCATACACGCGGCCAGTCGCATTTTTCGGCGTTGCAGCGCGAATCAACAAATCACGGGATGGTCCGGCGATACCGGAACCAAAGCCGATTCCCGCCATCAGCACTATCGCCATCAGCGTGTTCGACCAACCGGTCGCCAGCAACAGTGAAAACACACCGGCCAGACTGAATGCAAGCGTAATAATTCTGTCGTGGTGACTGGCTCTGGCGGCCAGAAAACCGCCCAGCAACATGCCGCATGCCGACGCCAGCATGAACATGGTGTAAGCCGTGGTCGCTGCGTTTAAGGACATGCCATACAGGTCACGCAAACCCGCGGCGGAAAAACTTTGTATGCCACCCAGCGCCATCGCCGACATAAAAAAGAAACCGAAGCACATCCAGATCGCGGGAAGTTTCAGGAAATCCAGCACACCTTCTTTCGTATGAGCACTGGCATGTGGATGCGCCGGATGAACGATATCGGTATGCAATAAATCGCGATAAATAAACAAGAGCGTCAGCACCATGAAAGGCAGAAAGGCTGCACAAAATAAGGCGGTGCGCCAGGTCGTGAATTGCGCAATCGTGACCAGAAAAACAGGCGCCGCAGCCCAGCCCAGATTACCGCTGATGCCGTGCACAGAAAATGCGTATCCCAGCCGCGCTGGTGACACCCGTTTATTCAGCAAAGTATAGTCAGAAGGATGGAACACACTGTTACCAACACCGGCCAGCATCGCCCCCAGCAACAACATTGCATAATTTTGTGCCGATGACAGCACCAGCGCGGCAAATCCAAGGCAACTGATACCAAAGAATAAGACCGTACGTGCACCGAGTTTATCGACGACAAACCCGGACAAAGCCTGCCCTATACCTGAAATGACAAAGAACACCGTCATCAACAAGCCAAGTTCGGCATACGACAAACTGAAGGCTTCTTTAATCCAGGGAAACAAAGGTGCCAGAATCATATGAAAAAAATGCGAAATAGCGTGGGCGACGCCGACCAGACCTATCACCATCGCATCTTGTTTTACCTGAGTAGGCGGCACTGGCGAGCCGGGCACAATTTCTGCTGTAGACATAAAAACTCCGGAATTTGAAGAAAACAGCGTCAGTCTAAGGAATTTCCCTCAGGCAGATTTAAGATAACATGACATTATTTATCTCAAAACTGCCATATTATGCGTACTCGCCAACTGACGCGCTATCAACCACATCCGCCGGAAAGACATCCGACACCAATGCGTCCGATACGGCTCAATTCCAGGGATATGAAACATGCCAGAAATCTGGAAGCACATCAGCACGCATGGGGACAACTAACCTATACACCTCAAGGAATGCTACAGGTGCTTGCTGATGGCAATATCTGGTTTGTACCACCAATGCGTGCAGTATGGATACCGCCAGACATGGTGCATGAAGTGCGCACCTTTGCAAATTCGCAGTTACGCGTGCTACAAATACACAAGGATTTCAATCCATTTCCCACCGACAGTTGCGTAATCATCGAAGTATCTGGCCTGTTACGCGAGCTGATCGCGGCAATGGCACAATTTGAGCGGGGATGCAGTCGTGAAACTCACCTGTTTGAAGTGATCTTTGACGAATTGCGGGCAGCCAGACCGCTGCCCATTCACTTACCCATGCCTCAAGACAAAAGGCTCAAAAACTTATGCGAACGTCTGCTCAGCAATCCCGCCAATCAGGAAAGTCTGGATCTGTTGGCAAAACATAGTGGCGCATCAGCGCGAACTCTGAGCCGTTTATTTCACAAAGAGCTAAGCATGAGTTTCAGTCACTGGCGTCAGCAAATGCGTCTTGCGATGGCAACGCCGCTCATCGCATCAGGCATGTCATTATCACAAGTCGCAACAGAACTCGGCTATACCAGTCAGTCTGCTTTTTCTGCGATGTTCAAAAAGACGCTGGGTACAACTCCGACTATTTTCTTTAATAGAAGACCTCTCAGCAGAAAAAACAGCAACTCAATTCAGCAGACATAAAAAAAGGCGGTGCTGATGCACCGCCGTAACTTGCTCCCGGCTATTTAATCACACTTTACCGAAAACAAGTTCACCATCTTTCGCATCAACCGAAATAATATCTTTCGGTCCGAATTTTCCTTGCAAAATTTGCTTCGACAAAACATTTTCGATTTCCTGCTGTATCGCACGTTTCAAAGGACGTGCGCCATACACAGGATCGAAGCCAGCTTCGGCAATTTTCAGCAAGGCAGCATCGCTGACTTGTAAGCCCATCTCCATTTGCGACAAACGTTGCTCCAGCGTTTTGAGCTGTATCTTCGCAATCGCACCGATGTTTTTAGCGTCCAGCGCATGGAATACCACGATCTCATCAATCCGGTTAATGAATTCAGGCCGGAAATGGGTTTTCACTTCGCCCATGACTGCCATTTTCACGACCTCAGGATCACTGCCTTCCATCGCCTGTATCTGATGCGAGCCCAGATTCGATGTCATTACGATCACGGTATTTTTAAAGTCCACAGTGCGACCTTGTCCGTCGGTCATACGACCATCGTCCAGCACCTGCAACAAGACATTAAATACATCGTGATGTGCTTTTTCCACCTCATCAAGCAAAATCACACTGTATGGTTTGCGGCGTACTGCTTCGGTCAGATAACCACCCTCCTCATAGCCGACATAACCCGGAGGCGCACCGATCAGCCGAGCCACGCTGTGTTTTTCCATGAATTCACTCATATCGATACGAATCAACGACTCTTCGGTATCGAACATGAAATTTGCCAGCGCTTTACACAGCTCAGTTTTACCGACACCGGTCGGGCCAAGGAACAGGAAAGAACCGTACGGACGGCCAGGATCACCCAGACCGGCACGCGAACGGCGGATCGCATCAGAAACAGCAACGATCGCCTCGTGCTGACCAACTACGCGTTCATGCAGCGCATCTTCCATGTGTAGCAATTTTTCGCGCTCGCCCTGCATCATGCGAGAAACCGGGATACCGGTAGCACGTGAAACAATTTCGGCAATTTCTTCTGCGCCCACTTGCGTACGAAGTAATTTCAGCTTGCTGCCGTCAGCCTCGGGCTCTTTATCTGACTGTTTGTCAGCTTGTTTGAGCTGAGCCTCCAGCTCAGGCAAACGTCCGTACTGCAACTCTGACATGGTTTGCCAGTCACCCTTGCGTTTTGCCTCCTCCATCTGGACGCGGATTTTCTCTATCTCTTCCTTGATGTGCGTACTGCCCTGCACCATGGCTTTTTCGGCTTTCCAGACTTCTTCCAAATCAGCATATTCACGCGACAGTTTGTCGATTTCTTCCTCGATCAGCGCCAGACGTTTATGGGACGCTTCATCCTTTTCACGTTTCACCGCTTCACGTTCGATTTTCAACTGAATCAGACGACGATCGAGCTTATCCATCACCTCTGGTTTCGAATCGATCTCGATCTTGATTTTTGATGCAGCTTCATCAATCAGATCAATTGCCTTATCAGGCAAAAAGCGGTCGGTGATATAGCGATGCGACAATTCAGCCGCAGCGACGATCGCCGGATCGGTGATATCGACACCATGATGCACTTCGTATTTTTCCTGCAAGCCGCGCAGAATCGCAATCGTTGCCTCGACGCTAGGCTCATCAACAATAATTTTCTGGAAACGACGCTCGAGTGCCGCGTCTTTTTCTATGTACTTGCGGTATTCATCGAGCGTGGTCGCACCGACGCAATGCAATTCGCCGCGTGCCAGTGCCGGTTTCAGCATATTGCCGGCATCCATCGCACCTTCTGCTTTACCCGCGCCGACCATGGTATGCAACTCGTCGATAAAGACGATGGTTTGCCCTTCATCGAGCGCGATTTCTTTCAGCACTGCTTTCAGACGCTCTTCAAATTCACCACGGAATTTGGCACCGGCCAGCAATGCCGCCATATCGAGTGATAAGACGCGTTTGGATTTCAGACTATCCGGCACTTCGCCATTCACGATACGTTGCGCCAGACCTTCGACAATCGCGGTTTTACCGACACCAGGCTCACCGATCAGCACCGGATTATTTTTACTGCGACGCTGCAAAATCTGAATCGCGCGACGGATTTCATCATCACGCCCGATCACAGGATCAAGCTTACCCAGACGTGCCCGTTCGGTCAGATCGAGTGTGTATTTTTTCAGTGCTTCGCGCTGTCCCTCGGCATCCTGCGAATTGACGTTACCGCCACCGCGTACCGCTGAAATCGCCGCCTCTAAGGATTTACGGGTCAGGCCGTTTTCACGCGCCAGTTTACCCGCTTCGGACTTATCATCCGTCAGTGCCAGCAACACCATTTCGCTGGCAAGAAACTCGTCGCCACGTTTTTGCGATTCTTTGTCGGCCAGATTCAATAAGCCCGTTAATTCACGGCCTATCTGTACCTGACCATCGGTGCCGGTGACTTTCGGCAGACGGTCCACCGCACTTTTCAGCGCGTTCACAAGCGCATTGACATTCACGCCCGCCCGCTGCAGCAGTGAACGGCTGCCGCCGTCATCCTGATTGATTAAGGCCAGCAGCACATGTACTGGCTCTATATATTGATTGTCATTGCCGACTGCCTGACTTTGCGCGTCAGCCAGTGCTTCCTGCAACTTGGTAGTGAGTTTGTCGAGACGCATTTGCTGCTCCTGTATGATGAATTATCGCTACAATTTGGGACGGCTATGCTGATTTCAAGCATTCTCAACGATACTGCCTGCCTTATTTTTCGGCAAATCAAATTTAAAAATATATGCCTTGAATTACGCTTTGTTTGCGCCATATCACGCTTTTCCGGCGGTACTTTCTGACGACGCAAATTTTGGCAAGTCAGAAACAATCTGAGCTGTTCAGAAGAACAGTTCAGAGGCAATCGATGACCAACTACAACAGATGTGGCCGGGCTCAGGAAAATCGGCGCAGCGTTTTGAAATCTTCGGTGGCCTGTACCAGCGCAGAGGCAATCCCCGGCTCCATCGCGGCATGACCGGCGTCACCAACCACATGGTAGGCTGCTTCCGGCCACGCCTGATGCAGGCGATAGGCCGATACGGGTGGACAGATCACGTCATAACGCCCTTGTACGATCACGGCCGGCAGATGACGGATTTTGGCGATGTTGCGGATTAAGGCATCGTCATCCATGAAAGCGCCATGCTGCATGTAGTGCGCTTCCAGGCGACCGATGCCGAGACTGACCTCATCGGACTCGAAACTGGCAATTGCCTCAGCTTGCGGTTTCAGAAACAGGCAGGAACCTTCGTAGCGGCTCCAGTTACGTGCTGCTTCCATGTAGATCGCAGGGTCATCACAGAACAGGCGCTTCACATACGCTTGCAGCAGATCACCACGTTCTTCAACAGGAATCGCTTCTGCAAAGCGCTGATGAATTTCAGGATAAAAATATCCCATGCCATTGACGAACCAATCAACCTCGGCCCTGGTGCACAGGAAAATGCCACGCAGGACAAAGCCGAGACAACGTTCAGGATGAGCTTCGCCGTACGCCAGTGCCAGCGTGGAACCCCAGGAACCGCCAAAGACCAGCCATTGCTGTATGCCGAGCATGACGCGGATTTTTTCTATGTCATCAATCAGCAGCGCTGTGGTGTTATTCCGATATTCGCCCAGCGGGGTAGATTTACCGGCGCCACGCTGATCGAACAACACGATGCGGTAATGCGCAGGATCAAAGAAGCGTCGGTGCGACGGTGAAGTACCCGCACCGGGACCACCGTGCAGGAACAGCACAGGCTGACCATCAGGATTGCCGCACTCTTCCCAGTACAGGGTATGCATTTCATCCACTGCCAGCGTGCCGGTTCGGTAAGGTTCGATTTCAGGAAAAACAGTGCGCATGGTGTCGCTTGTCATGATGTCAGTTCAGTCAGATGATGTGGTTTACGGAAGGGAAAGTATGTGCAGGGGGACACCCGGCACGGCGCAATAGTTGCAGCAAGCCAAAAACAAGAAAAAACAGCCTTTTCAGAGCTAAATATACTCCCCCGAGTATATTTTAAAGCCCTTTGTTTTCGCTGAGAATAAGGCAAAAACAGCACATACTCCCCCTTTTTCAGTAATTCAACCAGCGATAGCGCGGTAGCTGGCAAAGCCGGCAAAACAGCACAGAATAGAGCCCAGCAAATGCACGCTGATATGTGCCAGCGCCCAGCCAAACTCGCCCCGCTGCAGCAAGGTCATGGATTCTGCTGAAAACGTGGAGAAAGTGGTCAGTCCACCGAGAAATCCGGTCACCAGAAATAATCGCCACGCCGGAGACAAATCGGGGTAAGCCGTAAAGAAAGCCACAGCCAGCCCGATGATATAACCGCCGCCCAGATTTGCTGCCAACGTTCCCACCGGTAATTGGGCCACTACGCCATTGAGCCACAAACCCAGTCCCCAGCGTGCCCACGCTCCTATTGCAGCACCGCTGCCAACCGCCAGCCAGCCCAGCCAGTTCATGCTGACGCTCCGTCAGGTGAGGCAGAATCTGTCGCGGCATTGTTTGCAGAGATGCCCCATTTGTTCAACGCCTGATCATCGGCTTCACGCGCATCAACCCAGCGTGCTCCTTCCGGCGCCTGTTCTTTTTTCCAGAACGGCGCCTGCGTTTTCAGATAATCCATGATGAATTCGCAGGCCGCAAATGCTTCGCCACGGTGCTTCGATGCAGTAACCACGAGCACGATCTGATCGGCAGGCATCAAAGCACCGACGCGATGAATGACCAGCGTATCGAGCAGCGCCCAGCGCGCGTTTGCCTGTGCAACGATGTCGTCGAGTGCTTTTTCCGTCATCACGGGATAATGTTCCAGCTCCATCGCTGACACATTCTGACCATCATTCAGATCACGCACAACGCCGACAAAACTGACGATGGCACCAATCGCGGTATTGTTTTTACGCAGGTTGGCGACTTCGGTACTCAGATCAAAATCTGCTGTCTGCACGCGCACAGTCATGATTTAACCTCCGGTCACAGGTGGGAAGAATGCCACTTCACCGCCTTCGCTGATGGGTGTTTCCGCATCGCACATCACATGTGCAAACGCCATGCGCAACGCGCGGTCATCGGCCAGCACGTCGGCCCAGAGACCGCCACGCGACTGCAGATACGCCCGCACACCGCCGACGGTGGTGACTTCATCCGGCAAAGTAACGGTTTCTTCAGATAAGCCGAGTTTTTCACGAACGCTGGCAAAAAAACGTAATTGAATTTTCATGATGCAATTTTATCGGTAAGGCGGAAAAATCTAAAATGATGCGAACGGTAAAAAACGTACCTGGTCGCCAGCCTGAATGACCTGTCCCGGTGCCACGTCAATCAGACCATCGCCCCAGACGGTAGATGTCAGCACGCCTGAACTCTGATTCGGGAATAAATCCAGCCCGCCTTGCGGATTGATGCGGGCGCGCAAAAACTCATTACGGCGATCGGGTTTAGGCCAGTTGAAATCGGCACGCATGACGTAAGATTGCGGCGCGACCTGCTCAACACCTTGCATACGTAACAGAAACGGGCGCACAAATAACAGGAAAGTCACATAACTCGACACCGGATTTCCCGGCAGACCGAGGAAAAACGCCTGCCCAACCTCGCCAAAGGCGAGCGGCTTACCGGGCTTGACAGCGATCTGCCACATGTTCAGGCGCCCTTCGGCTTCCACCGCCGGCTTGATGTGATCCTCTTCACCGACGGAAACACCACCGGAGGTAATAATCAAATCATGTGCCTGTGCCGCTTTACACAAGGTTTCGCGCGTCGCCGCCAGTGTGTCCGGCACGATGCCGTAGTCGGTGATGTCGCAGCCCATGTCTTGTAGCAGACCAGTGAGCGTAAAACGATTGGAGTTATAGATTGCACCCGGTTTCAACGCTTCACCCGGCATCGCCAGTTCGTCACCGGTAAAAAACACCGCAACCCGTGGTTTGCGGATGACGGGTAATTGCGCCAGTCCAACCGAGGCCGCCAGCCCAAGTTCCTGCGCCCGCAAGCGGGTTCCGGGTTGTAATATGGTCGCACCAGCAGCGATATCTTCACCCTGACGGCGTATCCATTCGCCAGTTTGCGGTTGATGACGGATGACGACATAGTCACCGTCAACCACGCATTGCTCTTGCATGACGACTGCGTCGGCTCCGGCTGGGATCATCGCTCCGGTAAAAATACGTGCAGCCGTTCCGGCTTCCAATGGCGTGCTTATATGTCCGGCTGGAATCCGCTGAGCGACCCGCAGGCGCGCTTCGCCGCTGGCGCAATCGGCTGCCCGCACCGCGTAGCCGTCCATTTGCGTGTTGTCTATCGGTGGCACGTGCAGCAGTGAAGACTGTGTCTGTGCCAGCACGCGGCCATGCGCATCGATCGTCGGAATGAGATTGGTGTCAGCCAGCGGGCGTGCCGCTGACAATAAAAAATTGAGCGCCTGATCGACGCTCAACATAGATTTTTTTTCGGTCATATCACATGCTCAGGAATGATGAAGTACGTATTCCCGCATTGTATCCCGAAGGCAGCAATGACACACTGCTACCTTTAGATGACACAGTACTAGCTAACTTGGCTAACAATCATTGAATACACGTAATTTATCAAAACCCAAATTCAGACTTTAACTGGCGCTCGATATCTCTACCATGTTCTTTGCCGAATTGAGTCTCAATAGCGCTTAGCATGGTTTGAGCATAGCCCACCATATACGCTTTAGCATCATGCGCATCGCCAGACTTTATGAGTTCCAGCTCAATACCGTCCTTGTTCAGCAACTGTGCTAACCTGGTTCCCACCTCAGGTGGCAGGCTATCTTTAAACATCGACAGCACATAACGTTTTTTTGCGATGTCCTGCTGGGCAACCTGCATCCATTGTTTTGTTTTTTCATCCGGAATCATTGATTCACTGCTTTGCCCCAGTTCTTTTTCCGTCGGGATGGCCGCCAGATCCAGTTTGGTAATAGTGCAGGCTGGCTTCTCCAGATTCAGGACGATGCCGCTTCCCAATTCATCCACGCGGTCAGCACCGCCCTTGGGGCCATAGCCCTGCTGGGATTGGCTGCCGCCCCAGGTCGATGTCAGATAACGTGGTACGGCGGCAGAATAATCATACAGACTGATTTTGACCAATTCTGTTGTCTGCGTCAGACTGCGCTGAAAATCGCGCTCATAAATTTCCCTTGCCCCCTGCTCGGTTTTCACACCCAGCACAAAACCATTGGGCAACGTCAGCTTGTGGATCTGACTGGAGCTACCTTCCCAATGGGTCAATTCATTGCCGCCATACATAAGGCTGATCTTTTGCACACCCGGGCAAAGTTCCGCTTGGGCAGCACCACTAATGGCAAACAATGCCACAACACCGAAGACGAATTGATTCAACTTGGCAAACGTCATTGCAACCCTCACAGATTGTTATTAATTAAATTATGATAACTCAAGAAATATATGATGCTTTTTAATAAGCGGTAAGAAAGTATAAAGCAACAATAAATAGATCACACAGATGCAACATTTACAATGAGCATCAAAGCAATCTATAAGTGAACTCGTTGAATGTGCTCGAAAAACGCGCGCTGGCTCATTCATACGCGAAGTACTCACAACGTGCTATGCGATGAGCCTCTTAGATTCAAGGACGGGACCCTACCAGTAGAAGCGAAATGTAACAAACTACCGCACTAGATAAGTGACGCACGAGGTTAAACAGATTTCATCCACCACGGCTTGATCTGACTCTATTGTTGATGGTAAAAAATTGAGCGCCTGATCGACGCTCAACATTGACTTTTGTTATCTTAAAAACGTGACCATGCTGTGATAGCCCCTTCGTTTTCCGAAGATAGACACGATAGATAACTTACTGCATCGGGACGAGCTGACCGTTTTGCGTTGTCACCCGTATCCGGTCGCCGACACGGTAACCGGCGTGGTTATCGATCAGCATGGTGCGTGTCTCGCCGTTAGGAAATTGTACGGTCAGTTCGGTGCGCATTTTCTGCCCTACCGAACCACGCTCCATCTGGTTACCGACGATACCGCCAGCAATGGCACCGCCTATCGTTGCCAGGTCATTGCCAGTGCCTTTACCGACCTGATGTCCAAGCACACCACCAACCAGCGCACCAACCACGGTTCCCGCACCCGATACATTTCCGTCAACAGCAACATTACGCATACCGACGATTGTTGCCAGTTCGCCATAATTTTGCTGATTCTGATACTGGTTCTGGTATTGATTCTGATACTGAGGATATGTATTCGGCTGACGATCCGGATATTGTCGGGAATGCTGGTGCGGATATTGATTTGGATATTGCTGTGGGTAGTTTTCGGTATAGCGTTGATTTGCACAGCCGGAAAGTGCCGTAATCACCAACGTCGTTACCAGTATTTTAGTTCGCATGTCTGACTCCCAAAAAGATCGCATCCAGTAATAACGCAAAAGTGCCGCCGCATGTTGACACGGATATGAAACTGAAGCGCAAGATATCCTCTATTTCCTTCACGGCGATTCATTCGTAAGCAATCCGACGAATAGAGAATTTACATTGTCATTTTTCAACATGACTATAATCTTCCACTGACAACCATATCTGATCAGGTCAATCATGTTGAATCCGACTGTTTTTCGCCACTACTGGCAACAATTACTCTCTGTCGCCTTGATCGTCTGTACCTTCGTTCCATTGAAAGGATACGCTGAAAATACCGCGTACCGCTTCTCGCCGGTCAATCAATACGACATCAATCTGACCGCCGCATACTGGAATCCGATCATTAATTATGTCTCAGAGAAAAGCGGCGTCAAACTAAGTTTAAAAATAGGCAGAACATCTGCTGATACAACCAGTTTTGTTTTGGCCAAAGAAGTCGATTTTGCATTTACCAATCATTTATTTTCCCCTGATCGCGAAAAGTTAGGCTGGAAAGTGTTTGGTCGCAGAAATGTGCCGCCCGTCAGCGGCCAAATCGTCGTCCCTGAAGATTCACCAATTACCGACATCAGTCAACTGAAAGGTAAGGACATCACTTTTCCTGGCCCTGAAGCGCTGGTCGCTTACAAAGTGCCGATGGCACACCTGATCAGCAAAGGTATTGACGTGAATGTTATTTTTGGCGGCAATCAGAACGGCGCCCTCGCACAGTTACTGGCAGGTAAAGTGCAGGCGACCGGCGGTAATTCGCAATTAATCGCTGCTTATTCAACCCGCGAAAAGAAAAAATTCCGCATTCTGTGGTCGTCTGAACCTTATTATGATCTGGCATTGATGGCGTCGAATAAAGTAAAACCAGCCGATTTAAAAGCAGTCTCAGACGCTTTCTTCAATATGAAAAATGATCCGCAAGGAAAAGAGATATTGCATCAGGCGTCCACAAAAATCGGCCTGACGGGCGATACTTACTTCATCCCATCGGATGGCAGTGAATACGCGAGTTACAGAAAATTTTATCAATCGGCTCCTGCAAGCTTACGTTGAATCTTTCTTAAAAAGCCCATCACGTGCGACTCTCAAGATTTTTTCTACCGAAATCGCTGGTACTGCGAGTGTACTTGCTGTACTCCGCCACCTGGCTGTTATTGATGTGTACCGGCGTTGCCTTATATTACGAAACGCGTTTTACGCAGGAAATTGAAGAGGTGCAGGAATCCGCCAGTTCCATGCTAGAAGTCGCAGCGAGAACCGTTACCGACAGCGCCGTCATCGGGGATTATGACAGTATCAAACATACGCTAGACAGCATGGTACTCAGCCCTAATTTTGCTGCAGCAAAATTCATCCCCATGCAGCAAGGTCTTATCGAAAGCTCTCAGAGAAGCAACATCAATAAAAATGATATTCCTTCGTGGATTATTCGTCGGGTAGAAGATCATCTGTATGACGATAATCGCGTCATCAAAGTCGGCGGCGAAGATTACGGAGTATTGCGACTGGTTTACGATGACGCCCAAATTGCTTATCGAATGTGGCAAATGATGCAGGTAGCGTCAGCATTGACGTTAGCGAGTTTCCTGTTCGGTCTGATATTGATTTGGTTCCCCCTTAAACTCTGGCTGGGAAGTCTGCAAAAATCAAAGGTTTTACAACTGGGAACACTGAGCGGTCACGACAGTGAATATGCCAAACTGATCCAGAATGCACCACTGGAAATCAGAGCAACACTGATCGCCTTGCAAAACACTGCGAGTCAACTGCGCACTGAACTCAATGAACGCGAAAACACCCTCACTTCACTCAAACAAATTCTGATCAGCCTGCTACCTGACGTCAAAGATAAACCTATAGAAGGAGAAAATATTTCCGTCATTCTGAGCAGCATAGAAAAACTGGTAGCTGAAGCCGAACAGATACGACAGGATCTGATAACAGCGAAAGAAGCTGCGGAAGGAGCCAACAAGGCAAAGAGTGCATTCCTCGCGAATATGAGTCACGAGATACGGACACCAATGAATGGTGTGATCGGCATGCTGGAGCTAAGCATGGATACGCCACTCACGGCTGAGCAACGAGAATTCCTGAATATGGCGCATAGTTCCGCTAAAAATTTGCTGGTCATCATCAACGATATTCTTGATTTCAGCAAAATAGAGGCCGACAAAATTGAACTGGAGTTCATCGATATTGAACTGCATGACTTATTGCATGAAATATTCAAGTTACACGAAATTAGCGCTCATAAGAAAAACCTCAGTATGCAATGTCATTTCGCTGAAGATTTACCCGATGTCATCGTCGGCGATCCAGTTCGCATCCGCCAGATCGTTCACAATCTGCTTGCGAATGCAGTGAAATTTACAGATCGGGGAGGCGTTCATTTCGATGTTGCCGTTAGTCGCGATGTAAAAGATGCGCCTCAGTTACTCGTTTCAGTTACTGACTCAGGTATTGGTATCCCGGCATCAGAACAAACCTATATCTTTGACGCATTTTCTCAGCAAGATGCCTCTACCACACGTCGCTTTGGCGGCACAGGCCTGGGGCTCAGTATCAGCCATAAACTGGCACAACTCATGGGTGGGCGCATTTCCATACAAAGTGAAGTAGGAAAAGGAAGTAAGTTCACATTCAGTTTTCCATTGAAATTTTCTGAGAAACAAACCCTGTCAGGCGAACGGAAACAACGTCAACATCAAAGTTCAGTTCAACGTCAGTTAAAAGTTTTAATTGCTGAGGACAATCTCGTTAATCAAACGCTGATTACAAATTTAGTTGAACGGCAAGGACACTCCACTACTTTGGCAAATAATGGCTTGGAAGCGATTAATTACTGGAAAGAAAATGAATTTGATCTGATTTTAATGGACATGCAAATGCCAGTCATGGGGGGCATGGAAGCAACGAAAGAAATACGTAAATTTGAAGAAGAAAAAAAGACCGCTTACAAAATACCGATATACGCATTAACAGCTTCGGCGATGTTGGACGAAAAAGAAGAAGCATTAAAATCCGGCCTTGATGGATACCTCACCAAACCAATCAACCGCGCTATCCTTTACGAAGTCTTAGCCAGAATTGCTGGCAATAAAGCGTAGTCGTAAACCAGTAAAATAACGGCCGCGCCTTTTCCACCGCATTCCAGTTCGGAGATCACATCGGCGTAGGCTACGTGTTCAACAACGGCTGGGAAGCAGGCCTCAAGATTCAGCATTTCTCCAACGGCGCTATTAAAAAGCCCAACCCCGGGGTAAATGTCGCCACGGTTAAAGTTGGCTACCACTTCTAAGTTGTAGAGAATCGGGGCAGCAAAGCAAACAAAGGAGCCTGCGGGCTCCTTTTTCTTTACCCGGCGTACTGACCGCTGGTCAGTAAGATCGAAGAGCAGAAGACGGCTGAATAAGGAGTGGTAATGGGAAGAGGCGTCGGGATCAGAAATAAAGCCACCAGCGCCGAAACATGATAATCCTGCGCGCAAAAAGCAAAACCCCCCGTTACGCTAGTAACGGGGGGTTCGCAGAATACAAGCCTGACGATAACCTACTTTCACACTGGTTGCAGCACTATCATTGGCGCAGAGTCGTTTCACGGTCCTGTTCGGGAT
>NZ_JACOFT010000017.1 GCF_014699135.1 Cognatundibacterium aquatile | reverse complement strand
GATCACAAACCTAAAGTCTCATGACTGTCACGTGTTGATGACACAACTGCTACCAGTTGTAATAAGGGGTATCCTTCCAGACAATGTCCGGGCAACAATAACAAAGCTATGTGCATTCATGAACGCAATTTCGCAGAAGGTCATCGATCCGGATAGATTAGAAGCCCTTCAGAATGAAGTGGTGCAATGTCTCGTCAGTTTTGAGTTGATATTTCCACCTTCATTTTTCAATATAATGACGCATCTGCTTTGTCACCTTGTGAAAGAGATCAGTATTCTCGGGATC
>NZ_JACOFT010000016.1 GCF_014699135.1 Cognatundibacterium aquatile | reverse complement strand
CTGATGCTGCTTGGCGACGCAGAAGCGGCCCAGGTGCTCAACAATCTGGAGCCATATGAAGTCCAGCATCTTGGCCGTTCGATGTTCAACGTCGCCGACGTCAGCAAGGAAGACGTCGAGTCTGTCCTCAGCCAATTCACCAAGCGCGCCCGCATGCGCACGACAATCGGTTTTGGGTCTGCCTCGCGCATTCGCGCGGTCATGCAACATGCCCTGGGCGTCGACCGGGCAGACACGGTGCTGGCGCGCATCACGCCGCCGACACGGAGCCAGACGCTCGATGCCCTGC
>NZ_JACOFT010000014.1 GCF_014699135.1 Cognatundibacterium aquatile | reverse complement strand
TCTGACTTTATTTGTAATTTCTAAACTGCAATATTGTTACAATTCAGTACAAGGCACCATAAGGGATGGCAACGCTACTAGGGGCACTATAGTAGCTAGGGTAGATACCGCATATAGATGGCAAGTTAAAAGCCAACAGAGCTTGGGCTTGAGCTAGAGTCTGATCAAAGTAGAGACCACCAAACTGCTGGAGGTGTTGCTGTTGGACAGTCGCCCAAACACTGTTAATGGCCTGGTACTGAGATTGTTGCGCCATCAGCCTGAGCTGTTGGCAGCACTGCTGCTGCAAGACTTGGTTGTTTCTCAGTGGAAACGTAGCTGATTGCCAGAGGGGGGATGCCGCTATGTTATACTGCTGCCTTACGAACTCATTGCATGGGCTAAGCACCTGTTGCTGCAGCAGGACATGCGGCTGCAGCTGATATTGCCTATAACTCTGACTGAAAACATCAAGTTGCGCAGAGGCGCTGCATGCAGCAATAGCAAGGAGAGCAAAGACGAAAATGATCTTCATTGTTACAGGACACTAGTTCTTTTCTTCCTGCTATAATGCTTA
>NZ_JACOFT010000013.1 GCF_014699135.1 Cognatundibacterium aquatile | reverse complement strand
TGACCTGCTCCCCAAATTAGTACGAAACCAATTTAGAGTCCGCGGTTAAAAAACTGTCTGCAAATTGATTCGGCGTCAGATAGCCAATCGAGCTGTGCGGTCGTTGCTCATTATAGTCCTGACGCCACTCTTCTATCGCTTCCCTGGCGTAGCGCAGGGAAACGAACCAATGTTCGTTCAAGCACTCGTCTCTGAATTTACCGTTGAAACTCTCTATGTACGCATTTTGCTGCGGCTTGCCTGGTTCGATAAAGTGGAGTTTTAGCCCCCGTTCATAGGCCCATGCATCCAGCGCCTTACCGGCAAATTCGGGACCGTTGTCGACCGTGATCGATGTCGGCAGCCCACGGTTTTCTGCCAGCCGTTCCAGCACGCGAACGACCCGTAGCCCGGGTAGGGAGCGATCCACTTCAATGGCCAGGCATTGTTTTGTAAAATCATCGACGATGTTCAAGCACCGAATTCGTCGTCCATCCACCAGGCCGTCCGAGACGAAATCCATCGACCAGCTTTGATTCGGTGCCATCGCCGGCGCTTTGACTACGCGTTCGACGCCAGCAATACGTTTGCGTTTCCGTCGGCGAATCATCAGCCCGGCTTCCCGATACAGGCGGTAGGTGCGCTTGTGATTGATCACCCAGCCATCCCGCCGCAACAGGATGTGTAACCGCCGATAACCGTAGCGCCGCTTCTGGTTGGCCAAATCGTGCAGCCGTGCTTTGAGCGAGGTGTCGTCCTGCCGTTGGCTTTGGTAGCGGTAGTTGGATCTCGATATCCCGATCAGCCCACAAGCACGGGTAATTCCAAGCTGATGCGCCGTCATCAGATGCAAAACGGCAGCACGCTTGGCCTGTGGGCTTACCACTTTTGGTTGACGATATCTTTTAAAGCAGCGTTGTCGAGCATCGATTCCGCCAGCAGACGCTTGAGTTGAGTATTCTCGGCCTCCAGGGCTTTGAGCCGCTGTGCATCGGAGACACTCATGCCGCCGAATTTGGCTTTCCAGTTGTAGTAGGTGGCTTCGCTGATGCCGTGCTGACGACATAGGTCAGCCACTTTCTTGCCAGCTTCAGCTTCCTTCAAGACACCGATGATTTGGGTTTCCGTAAATCGTTTTTTCATGCCTGCCTCCGTTAGGCAGACTCTACATCTTTATCGTACTAATTTTGGGGAGCAGGTCA
>NZ_JACOFT010000012.1 GCF_014699135.1 Cognatundibacterium aquatile | reverse complement strand
AATGGATTTTTCAGATCGCCAGCAAGAGCCGGGCAAGAAGTTCCTGGGCATAGGGCTGGTCATAGCGTTTCACGTAGTGCTGGTGTATGCACTGCTCAATGGCTTGGGCACCAAGCTCATCGAAATCGTGCAAAAGCCTTTAGTGACAAAAATTGTCGAAGAAGTGCCGCCACCGCCACCACCACCAGATACGCCACCACCGCCACCGCCGAAACTGCTGGCTCCACCGCCACCATTTATTCCGCCGCCGGAAGTGCAGGTACAACCACAGGTACAGCCACAGAACACCATTTCTGCCGTATCTAACGTCAAACCTGAAAACCCGGTGTTCAGCAAAGCACCGCCGGCACCTGTTGCAGAAACACCGAAAGCAACCGGCCCTGTGACGGTTCCCGGCGTCATCGACTTCAACGTCGCTGGCTGCAAACCCGAGTACCCACGCGCTTCTTTGCGTAATGAAGAAACCGGTACGGTTGTTCTCTCCGTCTTAGTCGGTGCTGATGGCTCCGTTTCTGACGTCAAGATCGACAAATCGAGTGGCTACCGTGGTCTCGATAATGCCGTCCGTACCCAATTGCTGTCTGGTTCCTGCAAAAACAAACCAGGTACCGTCGATGGCAAACCACAACCGACCTGGACGAAAGTGCAGTACGTGTGGAAACTGGATAACTAATCCTGAGTCCAGGCAAAAGCAAGAAGTCAGCGTTCCCGGTAATACCTCTCTGACCTCCTGCTTTACCCAGAAAACAGCATGAATTAAAAACGTCACCTTCGTGCAGGACAAAACAGACCTGAACGAAGTGACAACAAAAACAGTCGTAAGCAATACCAACCTTCTATATTTGTTATTAAAGGAAGCACCATAATGAAAACCCGTTTCTCCGCATTTCTGGCTGCAGCTCTCCTGGCATTGACTGCCGCTGTTGCCGTCGCTCCAGCTTCCGCACAAGAAGCTTCCGCAGCTGCCTCCACTGCAGCACCTGCTGCTTCCGCACCAGCGGCTGACGCTGCTGCACCTGCTGCCGCACCTGCCGGCGACATCGCTGCTGCGCCTGCGAAAGAAGTGATTGAAAACCCATACGGCTTAGACGCGCTCTGGAAAACAGGTGACTTCGTTGCCAAAGGCACACTGATCATCATGGTCATCATGTCCATGGGTAGCTGGTACATCCTGATCACTAAAATCATCGACCAGGTCAAACTCTCTGGCCAGGCCAAAGAAGCTGGCAAATTCTGGAAAGCCGCTTCCGTCCAGGCCGGTTCCGCTGCACTCAAAGAAGGCAGCCCATTCCGCTTCATCGCTGACTCTGGCATCAAAGCCACAGAACACCATGAAGGCGCGCTGCTGGAACAAATCGATCTGAACACCTGGGTCTCCATGTCCATCCAACGCGCAGTCGACAAAGTACAAAGCCGTCTGCAAGATGGTCTGGCCTTCCTGGCGACTGTTGGCTCTACAGCACCATTCGTTGGTCTGTTCGGTACAGTCTGGGGTATTTACCATGCGTTGACAGCGATCGGTATGTCCGGTCAGGCATCGATCGACAAAGTAGCGGGCCCTGTGGGTGAAGCGCTGATCATGACCGCGATCGGTCTGGCAGTGGCGGTTCCAGCGGTTCTGGGCTACAACTTCCTGGTACGCCGCAACAAGAGCGCGATGGAAGAAGTCCGCTCCTTTGCAGGTGATCTGCACTCCGTCGTTCTGTCTGGCAGCATGAACAAGGTAGCTAAGAAATAAGACGGCACACCAGACACACAGTCACAAGCACGAACGACTCAAGTCACAACGCCGGTTGCCTAGCGCACCGGCGTGCAATCTGAAAGAGAACACACTATGGCAATGGCAATCGGCAACGATGGTGATGGCGAAGACGAAGTCAACAGCACCATCAACACCACCCCGCTGGTCGACGTCATGCTGGTCTTATTGATCATCTTCCTCATCACCACCCCGGTGATTACTGACACGGTCAAACTCAAGCTCCCGGCAGAACGCAACCAGATTTACAAAACCAAACCAGAAAACATCACCGTATCGATCAGCAAAGATGGTGACGTCTACTGGAACGGCGGCATGAAACCCCTGCCAGGCGGCACCGAAGGTTTGTTTGACAAACTCAAAGTCGAAGCCGTCAAAGTACCGCAACCGGAAGTCCATATTCGTGGCGACCAGAATGTGCGTTACGAATTCGTTGGCAAAACTATCCTGACCGCCCAGCGCGCCGGGATCACCAAGGTCGGGTTCGTGATCGAACCACCACCACGGAACTAAGGAAAAGGACCAGATATGGGAATGCAAATAGGCTCAGGCAGCTCCTCCGCCGATCCTGAAGTGATGATAGAAATGAACATGACGCCGTTAATCGACGTCATGTTGGTGCTGATCATCATGCTCATCATCACGATCCCGATTCAGAATCACTCCGTGAATCTGAACATGCCGACGAACACCCCGAG
>NZ_JACOFT010000011.1 GCF_014699135.1 Cognatundibacterium aquatile | reverse complement strand
GGGAGTTGACAGTGAGTGAGAAGTACTTCATAATCTCGTTTCTCTGCTGCTGACGCACACAACGATGCGAAGCAAAACTCGGAAGAGTGAGGTGGAAAAGAATTTTAGGATTCGCGGTTCTTTAACAATTAACAGTCAATAAATGTGAGCACTTGATGAAAGCGCACCAATCAGTTTAACTGGTTGGCATGCTTAAAAAATATCAAATGCTTCACAAGAAATAAAGCAAGACGGATTTCAGTAATGGAATCTGAACTGTCAGTATTTTGAGTGAGCGACGCCTTCGAAAGAAGGAGTTCAGAAATGAACAAAAACAGAGATTAAACTGAAGAGTTTGATCCTGGCTCAGATTGAACGCTGGCGGCATGCCTTACACATGCAAGTCGAACGGCAGCACGGACTTCGGTCTGGTGGCGAGTGGCGAACGGGTGAGTAATATATCGGAACATACCCTAGAGTGGGGGATAACGTAGCGAAAGTTACGCTAATACCGCATACGAACTAAGGTTGAAAGTGGGGGATCGCAAGACCTCATGCTCATGGAGTGGCCGATATCTGATTAGCTAGTTGGTGAGGTAAAGGCTCACCAAGGCGACGATCAGTAGCTGGTCTGAGAGGACGACCAGCCACACTGGAACTGAGACACGGTCCAGACTCCTACGGGAGGCAGCAGTGGGGAATTTTGGACAATGGGGGCAACCCTGATCCAGCAATGCCGCGTGAGTGAAGAAGGCCTTCGGGTTGTAAAGCTCTTTTGTCAGGGAAGAAACGGTGATCTCTAATATAGATTGCTAATGACGGTACCTGAAGAATAAGCACCGGCTAACTACGTGCCAGCAGCCGCGGTAATACGTAGGGTGCAAGCGTTAATCGGAATTACTGGGCGTAAAGCGTGCGCAGGCGGTTATATAAGTCAGATGTGAAATCCCCGGGCTCAACCTGGGAACTGCATTTGAGACTGTATGGCTAG
Organism: Cognatundibacterium aquatile; assembly: GCF_014699135.1. Taxonomy (GTDB): domain Bacteria; phylum Pseudomonadota; class Gammaproteobacteria; order Burkholderiales; family Burkholderiaceae_D; genus Undibacterium; species Undibacterium aquatile. The sequence continues at coordinate 4,812 of NZ_JACOFT010000011.1, read as the reverse complement.
AGTGTGTCAGAGGGGGGTAGAATTCCACGTGTAGCAGTGAAATGCGTAGATATGTGGAGGAATACCGATGGCGAAGGCAGCCCCCTGGGATAACACTGACGCTCATGCACGAAAGCGTGGGGAGCAAACAGGATTAGATACCCTGGTAGTCCACGCCCTAAACGATGTCTACTAGTTGTTGGGTCTTAATTGACTTAGTAACGCAGCTAACGCGTGAAGTAGACCGCCTGGGGAGTACGGTCGCAAGATTAAAACTCAAAGGAATTGACGGGGACCCGCACAAGCGGTGGATGATGTGGATTAATTCGATGCAACGCGAAAAACCTTACCTACCCTTGACATGTACAGAATGCCGAAGAGATTTGGCGGTGCTCGCAAGAGAACTGTAACACAGGTGCTGCATGGCTGTCGTCAGCTCGTGTCGTGAGATGTTGGGTTAAGTCCCGCAACGAGCGCAACCCTTGTCATTAGTTGCTACGAAAGGGCACTCTAATGAGACTGCCGGTGACAAACCGGAGGAAGGTGGGGATGACGTCAAGTCCTCATGGCCCTTATGGGTAGGGCTTCACACGTCATACAATGGTACATACAGAGGGCCGCCAACCCGCGAGGGGGAGCTAATCCCAGAAAGTGTATCGTAGTCCGGATTGTAGTCTGCAACTCGACTACATGAAGTTGGAATCGCTAGTAATCGCGGATCAGCATGTCGCGGTGAATACGTTCCCGGGTCTTGTACACACCGCCCGTCACACCATGGGAGCGGGTTCTGCCAGAAGTAGGTAGCTTAACCGTAAGGAGGGCGCTTACCACGGCAGGGTTCGTGACTGGGGTGAAGTCGTAACAAGGTAGCCGTATCGGAAGGTGCGGCTGGATCACCTCCTTTCTAGAGTAGCGCCGTAATTAAGTGTTCACTTTTATTGACTGTTAAAAGAAAAGACGAGAAGAGTAGTAAAGAGAAGTAAAGCTGCTTTGAAGTAGGAAGTAGTGCCTGAATGGGGGTTTAGCTCAGCTGGGAGAGCACCTGCTTTGCAAGCAGGGGGTCGTCGGTTCGATCCCGTCAACCTCCACCAATACTGGGGCTGTAGCTCAGCTGGTTAGAGCACCGTGTTGATAACGCGGGGGTCGTTGGTTCGAGCCCAACCAGCCCTACCAAAAGTATCTTGAGAAAACAAACGCAAATGGCGCGTGCGCTGTTTAGGTTTGTTCTTTCAAATCGAAAGAGAGTCGGAAGACTCAGTAGCAAGAAGTTCTCGTTCTTTAACAATTCAGAAGAAGTAAAGTAGAAATAATCAAAATTTATTTCTGTAAAGGAAGGATCCGGAAGGATGCTTCGTTTGGTGTGACGACAGTCATGCTGAATAATTTATGGAAGGGTTATGATTGTATCGAACAAACAAAGTATTAAAAGAGTTTGATCAAAAGCAGCCGAAAGGCAGTTTTAGAAAAAAATAAATTCTTGAGATACGGCAAACGCTAAAGTAATACTCATAAGTAGTAAAGAACTATAACCGTTTCTTGGTGATGAACCTGAAGTTAAAGAGATTTAACGGCAGACACCAGGAGTTAAAGTTATAGGGACAAGTGACTAAGTGCACATGGTGGATGCCTTGGCGATATCAGGCGATGAAGGACGTAGTAGCTTGCGATAAGCTGCGGGGAGTGAGCAAACACACATTGATCCGCAGATTTCCGAATGGGGAAACCCGGCCGTAAGGTCATTTAACACTGAATACATAGGTGTTAAAAGCGAACGTGGCGAACTGAAACATCTAAGTAGCTACAGGAAAAGAAATCAACCGAGATTCCCAAAGTAGTGGCGAGCGAAATGGGAAGAGCCTGCATGATTTAGCATCTTTGATAATAGAACAGATTGGAAACTCTGGCCATAGAGGGTGATAGCCCCTTATATGAAATCATCGGTGTGGAACTAAGTATGCGACAAGTAGGGCGGGACACGTGAAATCCTGTCTGAACATGGGGGGACCATCCTCCAAGGCTAAATACTCGATATCGACCGATAGTGAACCAGTACCGTGAGGGAAAGGCGAAAAGAACCCCGGGAGGGGAGTGAAATAGAACCTGAAACCGTGTGCATACAAACAGTAGGAGCGGACTTGTTCCGTGACTGCGTACCTTTTGTATAATGGGTCAGCGACTTACATTCAGTGGCAAGGTTAACCGCATAGGGAAGCCGTAGAGAAATCGAGTCCGAATAGGGCGAATCAGTCGCTGGGTGTAGACCCGAAACCAAGTGATCTACTCATGGCCAGGTTGAAGGTGCGGTAACACGCACTGGAGGACCGAACCCACTAATGTTGAAAAATTAGGGGATGAGCTGTGGGTAGGGGTGAAAGGCTAAACAAACTTGGAAATAGCTGGTTCTCTCCGAAAACTATTTAGGTAGTGCCTCAAGTATCACCGACGGGGGTAGAGCACTGTTATGGCTAGGGGGTCATCGCGACTTACCAAACCATTGCAAACTCCGAATACCGTTGAGTGCGAGCTTGGGAGACAGACATCGGGTGCTAACGTCCGGTGTCAAGAGGGAAACAACCCAGACCGCCAGCTAAGGTCCCAAAGTATAGCTAAGTGGAAAACGAAGTGGGAAGGCTAAAACAGTCAGGAGGTTGGCTTAGAAGCAGCCACCCTTTAAAGAAAGCGTAATAGCTCACTGATCGAGTCGTCCTGCGCGGAAGATGTAACGGGGCTAAGCTATACACCGAAGCTGCGGATATCCTTTTAGGATATGGTAGGAGAGCGTTCTGTAAGCCTGCGAAGGTGTCTTGTAAAGGATGCTGGAGGTATCAGAAGTGCGAATGCTGACATGAGTAGCGATAATGGGGGTGAAAAGCCTCCACGCCGTAAGCCCAAGGTTTCCTGTTCAACGTTCATCGGAGCAGGGTGAGTCGGCCCCTAAGGCGAGGCAGAGATGCGTAGCTGATGGGAAGCAGGTTAATATTCCTGCACCGTCGTATGATGCGATGGGGGGACGGATCACAGAAGGTCGTCAGGCGGTTGGAAGAGCCTGTTCTTGACTTGTAGAAGGCACTTAGGCAAATCCGGGTGCGTAATTCAAGGGGTTGAGACGAGTGAACTTGTTCACGAAGCGATCGGAAGTGGTTCCAAGAAAAGCCTCTAAGCTTCAGTCATACGAGACCGTACCGCAAACCGACACAGGTGGGCGAGATGAGTATTCTAAGGCGCTTGAGAGAACTCGGGAGAAGGAACTCGGCAAATTGGTACCGTAACTTCGGGATAAGGTACGCCCTTGTAGTTTGACCCCCCTGCGGGGGAAGGATGAAGGGGTTGCAATAAACTGGTGGCTGCAACTGTTTAATAAAAACACAGCACTATGCAAACACGAAAGTGGACGTATATGGTGTGACTCCTGCCCGGTGCTGGAAGATTAAATGATGGGGTGCAAGCTCTTGATTGAAGTCCCAGTAAACGGCGGCCGTAACTATAACGGTCCTAAGGTAGCGAAATTCCTTGTCGGGTAAGTTCCGACCTGCACGAATGGAGTAATGATGGCCACACTGTCTCCTCCCGAGACTCAGCGAAGTTGAAATGTTTGTGATGATGCAATCTACCCGCGGCTAGACGGAAAGACCCCATGAACCTTTACTGTAGCTTTGCATTGGACTTTGAACCAATCTGTGTAGGATAGGTGGGAGGCTTTGAAGCGTGGACGCCAGTTTGCGTGGAGCCATCCTTGAAATACCACCCTGGTTTGTTTGAGGTTCTAACCTTGGCCCGTTATCCGGGTCGGGGACAGTGCATGGTAGGCAGTTTGACTGGGGCGGTCTCCTCCCAAAGTGTAACGGAGGAGTTCGAAGGTACGCTAATTACGGTCGGACATCGTGATGATAGTGCAATGGCATAAGCGTGCTTAACTGCGAGACTGACAAGTCGAGCAGGTACGAAAGTAGGACATAGTGATCCGGTGGTTCTGTATGGAAGGGCCATCGCTCAACGGATAAAAGGTACTCTGGGGATAACAGGCTGATTCCTCCCAAGAGTTCATATCGACGGGGGAGTTTGGCACCTCGATGTCGGCTCATCACATCCTGGGGCTGTAGCCGGTCCCAAGGGTATGGCTGTTCGCCATTTAAAGTGGTACGTGAGCTGGGTTTAAAACGTCGTGAGACAGTTTGGTCCCTATCTGCCGTGGGCGTTGGAAGTTTGAAGGGGGCTGCTCCTAGTACGAGAGGACCGGAGTGGACGAACCTCTGGTGTATCGGTTGTCACGCCAGTGGCATTGCCGAGTAGCTATGTTCGGAAGAGATAACCGCTGAAAGCATCTAAGCGGGAAACTCGCCTTAAGATGAGACTTCCCAGAGACTTGATCTCTTTAAAGGGTCGTTCGAGACCAGGACGTTGATAGGCTGGGTGTGGAAGTGCAGTAATGCATTAAGCTAACCAGTACTAATTGCCCGTAAGGCTTGTCCCTATAACCTTAACAGGTATAGGCTGCAAGTGAGCAATATGAAGTGTGAGCCAATGAATGTTGGTACAAATCATAACCAGGAATAAACAATAAATTGAGATTGGTGCGAGTTGAAAAGCGACGCACATTCTACTGAACTCTTCTGAATTGGATTTGCTGTGCCCCACAGAGCAACGTGGCCACAACAGATCGACAAGTTATGCCTGATGACCATAGCGAGTTGGTACCACCCCTTCCCATCCCGAACAGGACCGTGAAACGACTCTGCGCCAATGATAGTGCTGCAACCAGTGTGAAAGTAGGTTATCGTCAGGCTTGTATTCTGCGAACCCCCCGTTACTAGCGTAACGGGGGGTTTTGCTTTT
>NZ_JACOFT010000010.1 GCF_014699135.1 Cognatundibacterium aquatile | reverse complement strand
CTTTCTTGCCAGCTTCAGCTTCCTTCAAGACACCGATGATTTGGGTTTCCGTAAATCGTTTTTTCATGCCTGCCTCCGTTAGGCAGACTCTACATCTTTATCGTACTAATTTTGGGGAGCAGGTCAGAGGGTATAAAACATCTATTTGGTGTCAAAGGCATATATTTTGTAGTTGCTACTAATATTGATCAACTTTCAGAATCGGTCAAAGCTGTCTACGGTGCGGGGTTTGATGGTGCGAGATATTTGAAGCGGTTTTTTGATCTTGAATATACTTTGCCAGAGCCAGATCGTTTTGCCTTTGCAAGGTATCTCTTTAGCAGTATTCAATGCCCGGAAAGTAGCTTGTTGTATACAGGGTTAAATTCACAAAATTTGTCAACTGATACCAACGATAGTCTCCCTTTGTTATTTAAGCATTATTCTGACTATTTCGAATGCGGATTGAGGGATCAAATTCAAATAATAAAAATTATTGAATCGGCATTCATTTATTTACAGCACAACCAGATAAACATTCATTTATTGTTATTTCTTGCAATGCTTTATCACAGGTCATCAACAATTTTCAACTCGGTTACTGAATACGGAAATCTATCGGATAGAACGGGTTTTCAGACGCTAAAACTTAATCCCGCAATCGGTGGTTTTAACATTGAGACGTATGACTCTCAACTGGGTGGGGGATTTTATCCAGCAAAAAAATATGTTCCTATTCCTGAAATCGCGACTATTTTTTTAGAGGCTAAAGATAAACTGACCGAAGAGGCTTTGGGCTTGAATAATATTAGAAGCGATGATTTTCCCAAAAATTTAAGACGATGCTTATTCCACGGCGCTACTACTGGTAGTGAGAGCATATGGAAGCAAAACATTAACAAGTACGTAGATATTGTCAGATTTTCAGGGGGGATTTAATTAAGTGAAAAATGATCGGGCACTCTAGCGTTTCTCGATTACTTTCTATCTTTCAGTCCATCAAAAACCGCTATTTTTTGCAAAAATCGGGGAGTATGTGCCGAAAACGCCTTATTCTCAGCAGAAAATAGGGGCGTTTAAAAATACTCCCCCCAGTATATTTTTCTCATTGACAGGCAAAAATAGGCAATCTGAGGTGGTGCGTGGTGTGTCTGGCGTCGGTGCCTGGCTGATGTGGCGGCGCAAGTTGCTCGTGTGTGGCGAATGGATTCGGCGGGAATTTGCCGTGATTTGAATAAAGACCGCAAAAGATCGCTTGTTTCTGGCTTAAATCCGGCGAGTCTCAGAGATAATGCGTCTATACGACAATCTATTGATGAGCGGATTATGGCAACACCAACTTTACCTACACTGGATTCAGCGACGCTGGACCCAGCCGACTGGAGCGCGCTGCGTGCCCAGGGGCATCGCATGCTGGACGATATTCTGGATTACGCAGAGCATATTCGCGAGCGGCCTGTGTGGCAGCCAATTCCTGAAGAGGTGCGGGCGAAATTTCAGCAGGGTTTGCCGCAGGGCGAGGGCGATTTAGCGGCGGTGCATCAGCAGTTTATGCAGGATATTCTGCCGTACTCAGTGGGCAATAGTCATCCCGGTTTCATGGGCTGGGTGCAGGGCGGCGGTAATCCTGTCGGCACGCTGGCGGAGATGCTGGCAGCCGGGCTGAACGCGAATCTGGGTGGACGGGATCATATTCCGATTGACGTGGAGCGTCAGGTCAGCCGCTGGGTCAGTACCTTGTTTGGTTTCCCTGAAAGCGCGAGTGGCTTGTTTGTGACGGGCACGTCGATGGCGAATTTCATCGCGGTGCTGGTGGCACGTTCGGTGGCGTTGGGAACGGAGGTGCGGAAAACAGGTCTGGCTTCATACGAGCAGCGTCTGGTCGCCTACACCTCGGCGGGGGCGCATGGTTGCATCGCGCAGGCGATGGATATTGCCGGCATAGGCAGGGATGCCTTGCGCATGATTCCGATGACCAGCCAATTTGAAATGGATACCGCTTTATTGCGCGAGGCGATCGCAGCGGATCGCGCTGCCGGGCTGACGCCATTTTTTATCGCAGGCACCGCTGGCTCGGTGGATGTTGGCGCGATAGATGATCTGACTACGCTTGCCGAGATCGCGGCACAAGAAAAAATCTGGTTTCACATTGATGGCGCATTCGGTGCGCTGGCGATGTTATCACCTGAACTGGCACCACGGCTGGCGGGTATAGAACGCGCAGATTCGGTGGCATTTGATTTTCATAAGTGGATGCAGGTGCCTTACGACGCTGGCTTTATTCTGGTGAGAAACCGCGAGGCGCATTTGGCGACCTTTTCCGCACCGGTCGGTTATTTGCGGCGGGAAACCAGAGGGCTGGCAGGCGGTTCGCCCTGGCCTTGTGATTTCGGGCCGGATTTGTCGCGTGGCTTCCGCGCTTTAAAGACGTGGTTCACTTTGCAGGTGTATGGCACTGAACGTCTGGGACAAATGATTGCGCACACCTGCGAACTGGCGCAATACCTGAAGCAACAGGTGGAGGAAAATCCTAAGCTGGAATTACTCGCGCCTGTGAATTTAAATATCGTGTGTTTTCGTTACCGCAGTGAGCGTATTGCAGATCTGGATGCCTTAAATGCAGACATTGTCGTCGCTTTGCATGAGGGCGGCATCTGTGCGCCATCAACGACATTCATTCGTGGGCAACTGGCGATACGTGCGGCGATTGTGAATCATCGCACCCGAGCCGAAAATATTGATGCACTCATCAATGCCACTATCGCGCAGGGTGACCTGCTGGTGCAATCCGCACAATAAACCTGGTTTCAGATATGACTACTCTTCACGAATCTCAGTACAGTACCTATATCGGCCTCGCACCTTTGATGCGGCGGGCTTTTGCAGGCGAAGATTTAAAACCCTTGGCCAATGCCTTGATTGCGCGGGCGCAGCAGTATCCCGATGACGCGAATGCGATGCTGGATTTATCGACGGTGCTGCTTTTGCTCGGCCATGCTGAATTGGCAGCGAGCACACAAATGGAAGCATTAAAAAAGCAGCCTTTGTATTCTGTGCCGGCAGCACATCCGGCGAAAATTAAATTGCTGGCGCTGCTGACCGATGGCGATCTGATGGCGAATACGCCGGTCGATTTTTTGGTTGAAGATTCGGACATCGATCTCGATTTGCTTTACGTGGGGCAGGGCATTCCCGCGCTGGATCAATTGCCTGAACATGATGTGATGTTTGTGGCGATTGGCGAGGCCGATGCTAAACATACGCTGCTGCTCGATTTACAGGAAATCGTCTCGCAATGGCCGCGGCCAGTGATCAATGCGCCGGAACGCATCGCCCATCTGGGGCGTGACCGCGCTTATCTGCAACTGCAATCGGCGCGAGGCGTTGAAATGCCGATGTCACGCCGCATTACCCGTCAGATGCTGGAACAACTCGGGCGAGGCGAGTTAGCCATCAGTGATTTATTGCCCGGCGATGATTTTCCCATCATCGTGCGACCGCTCGATTCACATGCGGGGCATGGTCTTGAGAAGCTGGTGTCGCCAACAGAAATCGCTGCCTATCTGCAGGAAATTCAGAGCGACGAGTTTTACATCGCCCGCTTTGTTGACTATCGCAGCGCCGATGGTCAGTTCAGAAAATACCGCGTCATGCTGATTGATGGCAAACCGTATATTGCGCACATGGGCATTTCGCAGCATTGGATGATTCATTATCTGAATGCCGGCATGGCGGAAAGCGCTGAAAAGCGCGCGGAAGAGCAGCGCTTTATGGCGAGTTTCGATACGGAATTTGTGCCACGTCACACGCTGGCGCTGCAAGAAATCTACGACAAATTAGGCTTGGATTATGTCGGCATCGACTGTGGTGAAACGCCGGATGGCAAGCTACTCATATTTGAAGTCGATAGCGACATGATCGTGCACGCCATGGACCCAGTGGAGATGTTCCCCTATAAACAGGCGACGATGAAAAAATTGTTTGCGGCATTCAGAGACTTGTTAATCAAACGCGCATCCGCTTCAACATTGCGCGCGCAGTAAGCAGGAGGCGCATGAGCAACGACGCTATTTTATCTGCTCTGAAACCAGCATTCACGTCTGGCACGAGTATTCCATCGCTGGCGCAATTGTTGGTTGATGGCGGTGATTCGCGTATTACGCTGGACACATACGGTGTGAATAAATATGGCTGTACTGTGGAGCCGCAAAGTACGCAAGACAGCTCATTTGCATTTGGCTCAGCAACCGCATCGACTATTTCTCAACGCGGTTTTGCGGCGGCAAATAGCGTCTATCAGCAGATCGTAGAAGCGTATCGCGACAAAAAGGAGTATTCGCTGTATTCCTTGTATGAGCAGGAAATGCAGAGCCTGCGTCAGGAATTAAAGCAGTTGTGTCAGACCGGTGATGCGGTGGATGTTGCGTTTGCAGCCTCTGGCACCGATTTGCATTTAATCGTATCGCAGCTATTTTCTGGGGCATCTTCAAGCCCTTCGATGATCGTGATGGTAGAGGCTGGCGAGACCGGAAGCTCGGTGCCTGCGGCGTTGCAGGGTTTGCATTTCAGCGATTGCGCGGCGCTGGGTGAGCCTGTTAGTCCGGGGCAGCAAGTGGGACAGTTTGGCGTATCTGAATTAGTCAATGTTGCTTTGCGCGAGGCAGATGGAAAGCCACGCGCCGCCGAAGATATTGACAGAGAAATCGAGGCGCTGGTCACAACAGCGTGTGGTCAGAATAAGCGTGTGTTGCTGGTGTTGGCCGATGTGACCAAGACCGGCATGATAGGGCCGTCTGTGCAATGTGCATTGGCGTTGCGGAATACATTTCCTGATCAGCTTGAGGTGCTGGTGGATGCCTGCCAATTCAGGCTGACGAATGCCACGTTGAATGCTTATCTGGATCAGCAGTTTTTAGTTGCGGTGACGGGCTCAAAATTTATCTCTGGCCCCAGTTTTTCCGGTGCTTTATTTTTCCCGCCGGAAGCGGCAATCAGATACAGGCAGCAAAACGCACCGGCAGGTTTATATGCTTATTCCAGCCGCGCTGACTGGCCTGCATCCTGGACTGGAATGGACGGTTTGCAGAAGAAGGCGAATGTCGGATTACTGGTGCGCTGGGTGGCGGCGATGGCGGAATTGCGGGCATTTCGCGCCTTGCCTGACGATGCAGTCAATCAGTTTGTGCAAGCGTTCCGGCGTGCGGTATTGACGTATTTTGATGCGTATTCTGGCCTTACGTTGTTACCGGTTCCTGTGCCCGATAGACAAGTGTTGGCGACGACGCCAGGCTGGGATCAATGGCCGACGATTTTTCCGTTTGTACTGCATCACGCTTCCGGCGAGCCGCTGAGTCGCGACCAGACGATGTCGGTGTACCGCCGCTTGCAAAATGAAAAGCGTATGCAAGTGGGACAACCTGTGACTTGTGGCGTTTGCCAACAGATTCCTGTCAGTGCCTTGCGCCTGTGTCTGAGCGCGCGGCTTATCGTGGCAGCATTGAGCGATGTGACGGATATTAGAAGTGGCGGAAATAAAGCAGACGAAATCATTGCCAAAGCGATGGCGGTATTGGATGCAGCACGCCAGCTCAGCTTGCTGCTTGATTCTTAGGCCCGTATCTGTATTCTGAATGTGTTGCCGTCAGGAATGTAAATAATGATTAAGCACCATTTTCAGGTAGAAATTTCATGCTAATCTGCGGCAGTAATCAGGTACTCATTATTCTTTTTTTGAGTTCTTTTTTAGTTTTTTGATTCGCGTAGTTATACAGATTTCATCTGCATTAAGCGTCGCCTTCTGACGTCATTTCAATAACTCTTACCTCAATATCATACGGTCATCACTCATCATGAAAATGGCAAAAAAGCGTTTGCGGCTACAACTTTTTTTGTTATTCAGTCTGATGTTGGTATTGGTGTGGGTTGTCGCTTTTTACGAAATGAATCGTAGTTATCAATCGGTGTTCAACGAGGCAAAGATACGTAACACCGAGGAGGCGCAGATTTTTGCGGAATACTCTTCCTCCAATATCAAGCGTCTCAACGAAACGCTGCTGGATCTTCGCAGAGCGTGGCGGGGCGATTGGAAGGAATTCGCCGAACTGGTTCAGCGCCGGCAAGAAATCATTCACGACATTTCTTTTCAGGTCGCCGTCATTGATAAAGATGGCATTATGCAGTTTTCGAATCTGGCCAAGCCATCCGAGCGTGTTGATCTGAGTGAGCGCGAACATTTTCGTGTTCATCAGCTTGCCCCGCATAAAGACCATTTTTTTATCAGCAAGCCCTTGAAGGGGAAAATTTCGGGAAAATGGTCGATCCAGTTTACGCGGCCTATCTTTAAAGACGGACAGTTCAACGGTGTTCTCGTGATTTCTGTCAGTCCCGATATGTTCACCAAATTTGCAGAAAAGGTTAATTCCAACGCCACCATTACAGTAGCGAGAGAAAATGGCTTTGTATTGGCTCGCTCACCGGATATCGATCTGAACAAAGGGATAATGATTGACGTCAGTCGCTTTGTAGATGACCGGGTTCCTTCTCAGGGGAATTTTCAGATTATCTCCAGGATAGACGGTGTGGAGCGTATCTACGGTTACCAGCGCTTGCCTGAATATCAGATGATCTTTATCACTGGCGAGTCTGTTGCTGGCATTTTGGTACCGTATCAAGTAACAAAGAGAAATGTCCTGATCATTGCGAGTGTCTTCAGCCTCATCAGTGCTTTGCTGTTTTTTATGTTATTCCGTGCGTTTAATGAAAAAAATACTGCACAGTTGAAGCTGGAAGAGCGGGAAGAAATTTTACGGCAATCGCAAGAAGTCGGTCGTATTGGCAGCTACTCTTTTGATCTGAATACTTTTCGTTTCGAGAGCTCGCCAAATATGGACGAAATATTTGGTCTTTCTCCCGATACAGATAAAACCTATGATGCCTGGCTGAAGCTGCTTCATCCGTCTGACCTCGAAGATGAACGTAAGACCATGCGCGAAGTCCGGCTCAATAGCGGTACTTTCCGACGGGAATACAGAATCATCAGGCCGATAGACGGTGCAGAAAGATGGATACTGGCGATCGGAAAAATGAATAAGCCGGATGAACATCAGCCCATGAGAGTGATGGGGATAGTTCAGGATATTACTGAGCAAAAGCAACACGAAGCAGAATTGATGAAAGCAAAGGAATTGGCTGAGGCGGCCAATGTTGCCAAAAGCTTGTTCCTTGCTTCAATGTCGCACGAGATCCGCACGCCGATGAATGGCGTGATTGGTATGACGGAGCTGGTTCTGGAGACGGAATTAAATCCGCAGCAAAGAGAATATGTGAATATGATCAAAGCATCGGCAGATTCTTTGCTGGTACTGATTAACGACATTCTCGATTCGTCGAAAATTGACGCAGGTAAGATTGATCTCGAAAGTCTGAATTTCGATTTATTCCGGGTGCTGGACGAGGTGATTAAACCGCTTGGTTTGCAGGCGGAAAAAAAAGGCGTTGAACTGATTCTGGATATTCAGCCAGATATCTGCCGGTTTGTGATCGGCGATGCTGGCAGGCTGAAACAAATCTTACTCAATATCCTGGGCAACGCAATTAAATTCACCACGAAAGGTGAGATTACCGTTCAGGTGCGATATACGCAGTACGAGCGGCGGCAGGCTGATTTGTATTTCAATATTATCGACACCGGCATAGGTATTGCTGAAGATAAAATCAGAAGTATCTTTGATTTGTTTTCGCAGGCGGATAATTCGATTACCCGCAAATATGGTGGAACAGGTTTGGGACTTTCTATTTCTTCCCGTTTGGTCGAGCTGATGGGGGGAACCTTATCCGTTGAAAGTAAAGTCGGCATTGGCAGTAAATTTAGTTTTACTTTGCCATTCCAATCAGCGCCCGAAGCCAGCCGTCTGCCACCCGCAACCTTGTTTCCAGATTTGCAGGTACTGGTTGCGGATGATAATCAAACCCACTTGAATCTGATGGCAGATGCTTTGCGTCAATCTGGGATGAAAGTCATTCAGGCTTGCAATGGTCAGGTGTTTTGGGATGAGTTTGTCAAACTCACTGATGCCGGGCGAGAAATTGATTTACTGGTGCTGGATGCACACATGCCCGATAAGAACAGCTTTCAACTGATCGAGGCATGCAACGAGGTTGCTAATACGGCACACCTGAAAAAGGCACCAAAAATATTGTTGCTGACATCTGCATTGACGCCTCAGGATATTGATCTTTGCCAGTCAATGAATTTAGCTTATCTGAATAAGCCGTTTTCAATGATGGAGTTGAAAGCGGCTGTTGGTCAATTATTTATTGATCATGACGTGCGCGCCTTATCTTCTGTCGAAATGTCTGCGGAAAATAAGTTGCAGCAAAGCCGCCTGAGTATTTTGTTGGTTGAAGATAATGAAATAAATCAACGCATTGCTACCGTCATTCTGGAAAAGGCTGGGCATCAGATACAAGTCTGCGGCAACGGTGCGCTTGCGTTGGAATTGCTTGAACGCCGGAAATTTGATCTGATCTTAATGGATATGCAAATGCCTGTCATGGGCGGGGTTGAGGCGACCGTGAATATACGAAACAAGGAACGTGTCAGTGGCGGCCATATTCCGATTATTGCTATGACTGCGAATGCCATGAGCGAGGATAAGGAGTTATGCCTGAATGCGGGCATGGATGGTTACATATCCAAGCCGGTGAGAGGTGAAAAATTGATGAGTGTTATTGCTGAAGTGCTTAATAAATGTAAGCTGTGATCAGCTGAAAAACGACACACGTTCCGGAGGAAAGAACGGAGGTTGCCGGGTTTGATTTGCCGCGTATTAATGCAATTGCTGAGACAATTGAGACAGAAAAATATGCGGATATGGTGATTGCTGCACACACGCTGAATTGGCACAAATTTTATTGTGTCTGCAACAGAAGGCCTGTGCCTGAACGTTTATTCAACCCGGGCTCATGCAGTGACGCGTTTCGCTAACTACAATTCTGAATCAGTCAAACTTGCTGACTGTTTATTGATAAAAACGGATGGTGTTGCGACCTTCCTGTTTTGCCCGGTACATTGCGGCATCTGCCCGATCCAGTAATTTCTCACCGCTGCTATCGCCGTTATTAAAGGTGATGACCCCGATACTGGCTGTGCATCGATGCTCGACGGTGATTGTTGTCCCATTGTTGTCAGTCTGTAGCAAATAAGGATCCGCCACAGCAGAAAGAATTTTTTTTGCGATACTTTCTGTCTGTGTATGTGCACTTGATTCGTCTGCGTCCATGTCGGTAATCAGTATGACAAATTCGTCACCGCCAAAGCGAGCCACGGTATCGGTCTGGCGCACGCACAATTGCAGGCGACGTGCGACCTCAATCAGCAACATATCGCCAACGTTGTGACCGTGTTTGTCGTTCAATGGTTTGAAATTATCCAGATCTAAAAACAGCAGTGCGCTATAACTCGCATTGCGAATATTCCGTGCTAATGCTTGCTTCAGATGTTCTATCAGTAGGCGCCGGTTAGGTAGCTGAGTTAATGCATCGAGATAAGCGAGCTGCTGAATTTTTTCATCCATGAGCTTGCGGTCATGAATATCTGTCAGAAAATTCAGACTGGCATTGTCACCGTGCCACTCGAATGCGACGCCGCTCAATTCAAACCAGCGGACGCCGCGGTGTCTGGTCGAAATGCGGATAGCATATTTCAGATCGTTGACTGTTGTCAGGAGTAATTTCTTCTGATTCTCTATCACCATAGCCTGATCTTCGTGATAGATGAGGTCGATGATGGATTTGTTTGTCAGTGTATTTGCGTCATACCCGGTCAATTCGCAGAGTTTCGGATTGGCGTAACGCAAGACACCATCATTGACAACGCAAATACCCTCGTTCGCAGTTTCGATCAGCAAACGATAATGTTTCTCACTTTCTCTGAGTTGCTCTACGGAAGAACTGCGTTCGATGGCAACACTGGCTAGTTTCGCAACAGCTTCGATAAGTTCAATATCGCTGCTCTCGGGGGCGTGCTCATCGCGGTGATAAATAGCAAATGTTCCAAGCACTTTCTGGTTAGAGGATAGCACTGGCTGCGACCAGCATGATGCCAGCCCTGCTTGCAGGGCTAATTCTTTATAAGAGACCCAGTAAGGATGGGTTGCAATTTTTTCTGCAATTACCCGTTGTTTTGTATATGCTGCGGTACCACAAGAGCCAACGCCCAAACCTATCTCAACGCCCTGGATAGCGCTGTTGTAAAACTCTGGCAGGCTGGGAGCAAAGATGCGGTTAAGGAATCTGCCGCGCTTATCAAGTAACAGTATGCTGCATAACATTTCCGGATGAAGCCGTTCAATGCCATTGATGATCGCATTCAAAATATCGTCGAGAGGTCGGTTAAGCGAAAGAAGATCAAGGATTTTATTGCTGAATTTTGTGAATGCCTGATTATCCAATGCACGTTTTTCTGCTCGCTCGTGCGTCATGAGAACAAATCCGATCGAGAGTAGGAGCAGGCTGACCAGCACCGTTATAAATGTGTAACTCTGGATAGAATTGGATTCGGCGATCGATGTTAATTTGGTCGATCCCAGAAGAAAACTGATCTCTCTCAACATCATGGCTGCAATGACTGAGACTAGCCCTGTTTCGATAATATATTGGCCTCGTCCAATCGTGTTATTTCGCATTTTTATGGCGAATGCCAGTAAGGCTGCACTTTGTAAAGTAAAGACCAGGGCGCTGATAACCATGCGAGCTTGTTGGTTATCCAGCAATATGCTAAAGCTGATAGCGATAAATACAACCGGCGCCCACAAAGTTAAGCGGTTTGGTTGCTCATCATGAAATCGATAAATAGCTTCACCAAACAAGGCAAAGCCAGCGGAAAGAAATGAATTGCCGACGACGATCGAGACCGCATCATTGATGTAGCCTCGCAAGCTGAATAGCAAATAGGCACCACCATGGAGAGCCAGAGCCAGTGACCACATGAAAAGCGGATTAAACAGCGAATTATTTTTACGATACGAAATCCAGGCAATTGCCAATGCCAGCGTAAAACTCGTTGTTACGATCACCAAAAACATTGTCGGTGTGTGAATCAACATAAAGAACCTTAAAAAATGTTTGTTGCTGTATGTACGCCGATTCAGTTGCTTCTCTGTTTCTGATTTACATCTGTGTTTTCAGTAGCCCTGTTATTTATTGTTGTTTTTGTTGCGATGGCGAAGATATCACTCGGCGAACTTATTTAAATTAATCTCTATTTCGCCCAGCTGTTATTTCTGTATCTATAAACTGAATCTAACAACTGCGGTCAGAATTTGTTTTGATCAAAAGCAAGCGTAAATAGTGATTTTTATTAATAATTGCCTGTTAGGATTACATAGAATACTTTTGTAAAAAGTAAATTTATGTGAACTTGATAAGTTTTCTGTTGGTGCTGATCAATCTGAGCAATGCCTTATTTCACAATTGCAGGCAGATAAATATCGCAAAATTCCGGTGGCATTCTTTTTGGTTTTCCTGTGCTGATTTCTATGCAAACCAGGTCCCATTTTCCGCGCATAATAATGGCCTGATCAGCTTCCCGGATTAATTGAAAACGCCTTTCCATATTCAGCTTTCCGTCGCTGGCAACAATCCAGGTGCCGAGTATGAGTTTGTCACCAAGGACTGAAGGTAATAAGTAATCGTATTCGGCATGGCGTATCGCCATCGCCCGATTCAGTTCTTGATAGTTGTTGAGACTGAGACCCAATTGCTCCGAATGCGCCCATCCGATCACTTCACACCATTGAACATATACAGCGTTGTTTGTGTGTTGGAGGCCATCGATGTCGCTGCTTGCTGGCGTCAGCTTTAGTGTGTAAGGCTGCGGGTAATCCCAAGTCATCATGTATTCCGTCTTGCGTGGAGAAGTTGTATAGTTTACTGCATCTGTCATGGCTCTCAATGCAATGATTATCCAATGATTTTAGGACTGGCGATCGGGAAGTCATTGCGTCTTATCTAAAGCTTGAAATTGGAATCAACAATGGTTCTCAGTTAGTTGACTATTTAAGCTGAGAAGAAAAAGCGAAGCGAAAGGGCGACGGGAGTTGACAGTGAGTGAGAAGTACTTCATAATCTCGTTTCTCTGCTGCTGACGCACACAACGATGCGAAGCAAAACTCGGAAGAGTGAGGTGGAAAAGAATTTTAGGATTCGCGGTTCTTTAACA
>NZ_JACOFT010000001.1 GCF_014699135.1 Cognatundibacterium aquatile | reverse complement strand
AAGTGATGATAGAAATGAACATGACGCCGTTAATCGACGTCATGTTGGTGCTGATCATCATGCTCATCATCACGATCCCGATTCAGAATCACTCCGTGAATCTGAACATGCCGACGAACACCCCGAGCAAGCCGACAGAACCACCGGTCGTGATCAATATCGACGTTGACTTTGATGGCACGGTGTTATGGAACGGTGTGGCCGTGGCCAGCCGTAACGAACTCGAAGCGAAGCTGGGTGAAGTGGCGGCACAGCCGAATCAACCGGAAGTGCATCTGCGTCCGAATGCGGTGGTGCCGTACAAATCGGTGGCTGCAGTGATGGCTTCGGCTCAGCGTCTTGGGGTGACCAAGATCGGGATGGTCGGCAATGAGCAGTTCTTGAAGTAATTCAGCCGCAAACGTAGTCGCAAAATACCGTCACAACGCGGTACATAAAAAAAGGCAGGGATTCCCTGCCTTTTTTGCTTTCGGTCCAGTCTGCCTGTAAGGTGCCCGCTGAGCAATAAATATACTCCCCCCAGTATCTTAAAACGTCTTTATTTCATAAGGACATCAGGGGTAATTTCATAAAAACAAGGGGGAGTATATGAAATTCAGGATAAAACAGCTGCCGTTGTGCATCTTACTGCGACTCTTTTTCAGCCGCAGTATGAGTTGTAGCATCAGCCGTCGTATTAGTGACAGCTTCGGTTACAGCTTCGGTCGCAATGTCATCAGCCACAACATCCGCAATACCAGCATTAGCAGCATTCGTGGCAGCAGCAAGCGGAGTGAACCCGGCAGACTCCGGCTGATTGCGGTCTTTCTGCCGTATCGTTTTGAGCGCCAGTGCAATCAATAAAAATAACAGACACAACAAAGCAATCGCTGGCGCAACCCATTTCACCCCCAGCAAGATCAGCCGTTGCTGCTCTTCTGATTGTGCAAAGAACCAGACGTCCACTAATGGCAGCACATAGCTGACAAACACCGATGGCGCCAGCACCAGCACCGCCGTCATCACCAGAGCAATCAGCAAGGCTATCAGCTTAAGCAATACGTTCATTCTCATCTTCCTTCGCAATCGGCATCGTTATTCTTGCGCGAACTCAGCTACTCACATCCGTGCTACTTAAAGGAACAGCGCTGGCATCCACTATCCGACTCACGGTGCGGATCACCACATATTGCTTACGGAATTCCAGTCCGCGTTGCGGCCATTTTTCTACATAAGCCGTCAGCGCTGGCAATGCCGCGGGAAAATCCTCACCGTTGACGCGGCAATCCGCTGCCTGCGCACCGAGCTGATCACGCGATGCGAACAGGCGCACACCAAGAAACTGATCGGTCTGCAAGACAGAGTGAAATGCCTCCATGCTCTCAGTAAACAAACAGCAAGGGCAAAACGGATGCGCTTCTTTTTTCTTTGGTGGCGGATTGGTCGCCAGATGCGCGACCGGCCCTAATATCACCTGACGGAACTGGGTAAGTCCGGCAACGTCAGACGCGTCAACAACGTCTGAAGCTCCGGCCACATTCATTTCTATCACGGTGCAATCACGCGGTACATCACGCGTCGCATCCAGCAAAACCACCAGATCCATTTTGATCCATTGCGCAAAGCCTTCAGCGATGGCAGCAGCCTCATCCGCGCCAAGCGCATGCTGATATTCTGATATCCCTTGCGGAAAATACTGTGGATGCCAGGCGTGTATGCGGGTGCAGCTACGAACCCGCCCTTCACCAATCACATTCGTTGTCACCGGCTGCACGGCCAGTGCCAGCCCTTCCGGCAGTTGTATGCACGATGCTAAACGTTCAAATGCGATTCCTGCCTCACTTAATGAAGCGGCCAGCACTTCCGTCAACAGCGGGTCGCTCTGCATCTGCGGCGTCTGCACTGACGACGTGACAGAAGCCACCGCAGGCGAGCCAGAGCTGAACTTATTTTTGAGGGTTTTGAGAGATTGAAGCAGCGACATAAAGTAAGATCAGAAGGCAGATGAAGCGCAATTGCAGGTCACGCTAAACCAGCATTGTACTTTTTTACGCCGCTACTGAGCAGCAGTGCAATAAATTCTTACACTGCATCACACCATAACCGGCTGAGCCTGGCTGCCTCGCTGCCTCGCTGCCGTGAAACCAGTGTCGCAACCCGCCTGATATCAACTATCCAGATGTGAAATCAGCAGATGGCTCAGACGTGTCGCTTCTTTCTCGCGGGAGTCTGCGCTGTGTGGTGCATCGACTGATAAACCGACGGCCAGAATATCGATCAGCAACAACTGCAATATGCGCGAAATCATCGATAAAAATGTAGCGTTATCTTCGGTGTGATTCACCGCCAGACAGACGCTGGCTTTTTTCGCTAATGGCGACTGGTGCGGGGCAATCGCAATCACATCAGCACCTGCATTCAATGCAACGTCCACTGCATTCAGCAGTTCCGGCAACTTACCGGAATTGGACACCACAATCACGACATCACCGGGATTGAGTAATTCGGCTGCCATCGTGAACAAATGCGCATCACCGTAATTGGCGGTCGGAATGCGGAAACGGAAAAATTTGTGCTGCCCATCCAGCGCGACCGCGCGGGAATTACCCATCGCATAAAATTCGACCTTGTTTGCCTTGCGCAATAAGGCAATCGCCTGATCTATCGCGTGCACTTCCAACTGATCGCGGAAATTTAAAATCGCCGACACGGTGTTATCGATCACTTTGGCACTCAGATCGTGGGTGCTGTCATTGCGCCTGACCTGGCTGTGACGTACGGGAATCGTTCCCGTCAGACTGCTGGCAAATTTCAGCTTGAAATCGGCGAGACCGGTAAAACCCAGCGAGCGGCAAAAACGGATCACCGTTGGCTGGCTGACATCGGCCAGACGCGATATTTCTGCAATCGCTTCATTCAATACGGTGCGCGGATTCTCCAGTATCAGCGCCGCAACACGACGCTCTGCCGGGCTCAGTTCCAGCTGTATCTGTTGTATGCGATCCAGCAAAGAACTGTCGCCGCTGCGCCCGCGCAAATGCTCAGACAAGATAGCCGACACACCGTAAAACGCTGGATTCGGTGTGGTAATCACATACGTTGGAATTTGCGCCAGATAGCTGCTGAAGCGCCCTTTCGCCTCGAAACGGCTGCGGAACAGCGACGCTGCAAACTTTTCGCCCATCAGTGGCACGATGCCGCCGCCAATATAAATGCCGCCAAAAGCGCCCAGCGTTACCGCCAGATTCGCAGCGAAACTTCCCAGCATCGCGCAAAAACATTCCAGGGTTTCCAGACTGAGCGGCTCGGCTTCATGCAAGGCGGCATGCATAATTTCCTGCGCCGATAAGGCGCGCACCTGCTGCTGATGCCGCGCTGCCAGCGCACGATAGATCAGCTCCAGGCCGGGGCCGGAAATCAGACGCTCAGTCGAGACGTGCGGCCATTCTTTCCATGCGAACTGCAAGATCGCATATTCACGTTCATCACACGGCGCAAAATTGACATGCCCACCTTCGGAGCCCAAAGTGACGAAACCATCCGAGGTAGGTATCAGCCCGGAGACACCCAGACCGGTACCCGGGCCGAGCACGCCTATCACTGATTTTGCGACGGCAGTGCCGCCGCCGATCTGCATCACATCGCTTGCCTGCAAGCCGGGCAAAGACATCGCCAGCGCCGTAAAGTCGTTCACAATCAGCAAGGTGTACAGGCCAAATTCACGCCGCACCGCTTCGATAGAAAAAGCCCAGTCACGATTCGTCATGCGGACATCGTCGCCGTCAATCGGGTTGGCAATCGCAAACGCTGCATGTTGAATACGGCTACCCTGATGATCATGCAGGTAAGCACGGATCAAGGGCACGATGCCGGTGTAATCATCACATTTCAATACACGTACTGCAGAAAAATTTCCGGGTGCCGTTTCCAGCGTAAAACGGGCATGGGTCGCGCCGATGTCAGCCAGTAAACGTGGGCCACCGGAAAACCCGGCGCTATGATGTTCTGCGTGTTCTGCGTATGCAGGTCCTGCCAACGTGTGTTCTGCCATGTTTTTTTATTTAATTAATTTCCGGAATTTCATCACACCATGATCCAACATTTGTCTCGCTGTCTGCGCTGACAAAGGTTAAGCAATTTACCATAGCCGCTGCCGGTTTCCGCATATTCTGTCGCGCTCATTCCGACATTTGAACAACTAATTTCGCCGTGCTGCCCGCCTTCCAGAGTACATCCAGCGTCACTTGCCGGCTGGACGCATCCCAGGCAAACGCGACCGGCTGATGTTGCAGCAGAATTTTTTCCGGTGCAGCGGCGATATTGTGAATGACCATCTGTACACGCCTGTCGCTGACGGCACGCTTATTGCCATTATTTTTACCATTCACAGCATCCAGTGTCAGCACCAGTTGCCGTTGCCGGTATGCGCTGTGAAACTTCATCAGTGTGTATGCGCCGCGTTCAAATGCCTTAGCCGTCATACCGTCATCATCGTATAACTGCGACTGGGAAGAGGCAACTGCGGGGTCATAGTAGTAGTGTAAATCAAGCGTCTGAGTCGAATACTCCCGGGTATTCTGCAGCGGCTTTGTCATGGGAATGAACGCACCGCCACGAACAAAAACCGGAATATGTTCACGAACGATATCGATGCTCTGGCGGCTGCCTGCGGCATAAGTCTGCCCCGTATAAAAATCAAACCAGTTACTGCTGACTGGAAAGTAAATGTCTGCCTTTTTCTGACCTGCACTCAGTACAGGATGCACCAATAAATCACGCCCCCACAGATAACTGTCGGATGCCGAGGTCAACACCGGATTCATTGGTTCGGCAAAAAACAGCGGGCGCATCAGTGGCCAGCCATGCTGGTTATTCTCAAATGCCAGCGTATAGTTATACGGCAACAGGCGGTAGCGCAACGCTATCGCCGCCTTGGCAAGCGCCCGCGTCGCAGGCTCACGAAACACCGGTTCTGAGGCAACTTCCTCCTGTGCATGCGGGCGGAACACAGGTTGAAATACACCATATTGCAACCAGCGTGTATATAACTCGTCGTCCAGATTGGCACCGGCAAAACCGCCAAGATCAGAATGCATATACGCCATTCCCTGCATTCCCATTTGCAGCGCAATTTCGGGTTGCGAACGCAAACCACCCCAGGTCCGGTTCACGTCGCCCGACCACGGAATCATACCGAAACGTTGCGAGCCGGAATAACCCGCGCGCATCAGAATGAAAGGCCGTTCTTGCGGATATTCTTTGCGGTAGCCTTCCGCAATGAGTTTCGCCCATTGATGCCCGTAAATATTATGGACCTGCTCTGCCGATCCGGTTTGATGCTGCAGACCGGCAGGATGCACTTCCGGCTCGCCCAGATCGCCCCACCATCCGGCAACACCTTCGGCTTTCAGATTTTTATAGATATTCCAGAACCATTGTTGTGCATGCTTATCGAACAGATCAATCAGGCCAGTGTGACCGAAATAAAAATCATAGGTATAAGGCTGACCTTGCTGATCTTTCGCCAGAATATTTTCTGTAACGGCTTCTTTCCATCTGGCCGAACTGGTCAGGATAAACGGTTCAGTAATCAGTATGGTTTTGACGCCTTGTTGCGCAAAGTCGGCAATCATTTTTTTGGGTTGCGGGAAATTATCGCGATCAAAAGCGAGATTGCCCATGGTTCCTTTAATCTCTTTTCCGAACCAGTACAGGTCAAAAATAATCGCATCAACAGGAATCTGCTCTTCCTTATATTTCGCCAGTACCGAACGTGCCTCGGATTCTGAATGATATCCAAAGCGGCTGGCGAAATTACCGAAGGCCCAACGCGGCGGCAATGGTTGCCGGCCTGTCAGTTGCGTGTACGCAGAAACAATGTCTTCCCAGCTATCGCCCGCAATCACCTGATAAGTCTGGCGTCCGCTCAGGCTTTCATAGGCGAGCAGATTTTTCTTTTTACTGTCGAGATCGAGAAATCCTGTCGTCGGATTATCAAAATGTATGCCGTACATTTTGGAAGAAAAAACCAGAGGCATAGCAAAATTCATTTGCTCGGAATGTTCTTCGTAACCGTAATGCGCTTTGTTATATAAAGGCAGGCGATAACCACGCCGGTTCATGCCAAGGGCGCGGGCACCTGCGCCATATAAAGCCTCATCCTGATCCAGCTGGAAATCCAGACTTCGCCCCTGTGCCGATTGCTGATAACCCTCATGTTCTGCAATCAGGGCTTTATTTTTGTAGGTATAACTGATCTGGAATGGCGCACGATTGATATGAACTGCCATATTGCCGGCGATATAGCTGAGATGCTGGGCATCAGTACGAAGCTGTGCTTTGATTTTTTCCGGCTTCAACACCACCGCATGTGAGGCTTGCTGAAAATGTTCGCCCGCCGGAATAAAACTGGTCTCGATAATATTTTTTGTATACGGCTTGAATAGATAGCGGCCATCATTCGTTACCACTTCGAGATAAGCAGGCTGAACAGAAACACGCTGTATGCTGCGGCTGAGATTTTGCGCGGCAAGATCAGTCACACAGAACTGCATCAACAGCGCCAGCGTTGCCAGACATGAGATGCGTTTGAAATGCGTTTTCTGTTTCATGGTGCATCCTGTGCAATCAGAGCAATCGGAAACTGGCTCGCAAAAGTCACGCGGCCGTTAATGACGATTGCAGTCTTTCCTGAATAATGGTCGCGTAATCGCTGACCATCAGAAAATACGCCGGTAACTGAAATCGGATTATCCTGATGTGCAGGTAAATCTAAGGCCACCACTACCTTGTCGTGCCGCCCGTGGTCGTCGTATGTGCGCTTGAATGTATAAGGACGATCATTGATTTTCTGATGTCTTCCCGCGCCGATGGCAGGATGCAGCCTTCTGAATGACGCTAGTTTTTGCCAGTGTGCGAGTACATCGGCAATCCGGTAATCCTGTTGCATAGCATTGGCTTTCAGCGCGTCCCAGTTCATGAAGGAACGCAGTCTGGCATCGCCCTGCGCTTCTTTCACATCGATATCACGCGCGGTTTCGTCGCCATAATAAATCTGCGCTGCGCCCGGACTCAGCAAGAGTCGCGTCGCCGCCTCAAAAGGCTGGTGTCGTTGCAGATCAAAAGGTGCGCTGTCATCGTGAGAGCTGATGTAGTTGAGAACCGAATAACCTTGCAAATCACCGTGCAGTCGCGCTGAATACGTGCTGAAGAGCTGCTCACGATCTTTCTTCGCATCAGACTTGAAGCCAAAATTAATCAGATTATCAAAACCGTTTTGGTAAAAATTAATCTGGCTGCCACCATCCATCGTGAACTTCTGGCCTTCAGTGATCGAATAACCATAAACTTCTGCGGTCATAAAAAAAGGCGTGTCCCCGATTTTTTTCTTGGGGTTTGCGGTTTTCCACTCTTCATAAGCACTGCTGGCGAGTTGTTTCAGTTCTTTCCAGACATCTGGCTCAACGTGCTTGACGGTATCGGCACGAAAGCCGTCAACACCGTATTTCCGTATCCAGTCGGTATGCCATTTCATCAGATAATACTTTGGCGCACGCGGATAGCCGGTACGTTGAAAAAATTGATCAAGCTCGCCGATTTCTTTGGCATAACGGCCTTCGGCTTTCCACTTGTCGATCAGAAATGACGGCAATGGCGTCGACTCATTACTGTCGGTACGGATGTCCGGCAAGCCTTGCACTAACGTGCAACTGACGGTACTGGCCACATCCTTGTAGGTACAGACAGGCGCATGGCGCACCCAACTTTCCGGCCAGGCAGTATCTTGCTCAGTCTGCGGGCCGACGTGATTCATGACGATATCCAGCAAGACGCGTATGCCATGTGCGTGCGCGGTATCGACCAGTTCGTGCATATCGGCTTCCGTGCCAAGATTGGCATCAACGCTGGTGAAATCGCGCGCCCAATAACCATGAAAACCGTATGATTTGCCACTGCCTTCATCGGTTGCACCATGTATCTGTTCGACTGGCGGTGTCAGCCAGATCGCATCCACACCCAGCTGATTGAAATAGCCTTCTTTTATTTTCGCAGTAATTCCGGCCAGATCACCGCCCATATAAGCACGCAATGGTGCCGCATCTTTTTTCCTGCTGTAAGCAAGATCATTCGCAGGATTTGCATTGTAAAAACGGTCGGTCAGCAAAAAATAGATGGTCGCATTGTCCCAGGTAAAGAAGGGTTTCTCAGACAATGGAATTTTATTTTTTTGGCTGCTATCGCTGCCGTGGCTTTCGGCTTTCAGGTGAACTTCATTGCCCGTACTCTCTGCGCGGGCTGAAGGCGATACACATAAACTGCTAAAACACAGGAATAAAATTGGAATACAGAACAGGAGGTTTTTTTTCATGGCGGAGCTCTTACCGGTCAATGCGGAATTGGGGCGCTGACGAAAGAAAAGTATCAGGTTGCGCCAGAGGAGATTGGAGACACCGCAACCTGAATTCAAATCAGCGTAATACAATCAAAACTCAGACAAAAATAAAGATGATTTTTTAAACCAAACGACATCGCGGCTTATCTATGCGACTCATCTTTCACGATCAGAGTCAGCAAGCCCGCCAGTATCATGCAGGCACCACCAAGCACCAGCGTTTGCATGGTGTGTCCGTGAAAGAAAGTCTTCGTCACAAAGCCTAACAACAAGCCGCTGACAATTTGTGGAATCACGATAAAGAAGTTAAACACGCCCATGTAGTAGCCCATCTTTTCAGCCGGCAATGCAGACGCGAGTATCGAATACGGCATAGTCAGAATACTGGCCCATGCGACACCGACACCGATCATAGGCAGCAGCAGCCATTCTTTTTGGGTGATCAGGAACATGCTCATCAAGCCCAGGCCACCGAGCACAAGACAGGTCAGATGAACCATCTTTTTGCTGGTCAGTCGGGCAAAAACCGGTAGCAAAAATGCTGCCAGCGCCGACACACCGTTGTAGACGGCAAACATGGTTCCCACCCAGTTTCCGGCATCCTGAAAAATACCGGAATGAGAATCCGTCGTGCCGAATACCTTATCGGCCACCGCTGACGTGGTGTAAATCCACATCGAAAACAAAGCGATCCAAGTAAAAAACTGTACGATCGCCAGTTGCACCATGGTCTGCGGCATCTGACGAAAACCGGCCATGATCTCTTTGACTACGTGAGCCATTCCGACTTTTTTCTGACGAGCCGCCTGAAACGCCTGCAGATCGGCCGGTGGCAATTCGTAGCTGAAAAATACCGTCCACATCACTGCCAGAAAATAGATAGCACCACCGGCATAGAATGAATATCGGACCGTGTCAGGAATCGTACCGTTCAATGACTCATTACTGAAACCAAACACGTCTGAAAACAGGGTCGGCAGCAATGATGCAATGACCGCACCGCAACCGATGAAAAAAGTCTGCATCGCAAATCCTGCTGTCTGCTGTTCCGGATTCAGCTTGTCGCCAACGAAGGCGCGGAACGGCTCCATCGACACATTGATCGCCGCATCCATCAGCCACAGCACCAGGACGGCCATCCATAACGCAGAAGAATTCGGCATCAGAAACAAGGCCAGCGAGGCCAGAATTGCGCCGATAAAAAAGAATGGCCGGCGACGGCCCCATGTCGGATGCCAGGTGTGATCGCTGAGATAGCCTATCACTGGCTGCACCAGCAGACCGGTGACCGGCGCCGCCAGCCAGAATAAAGGGAGATCATCCGGGCTGGCACCCAGGGTTGAAAATATGCGGCTGGTATTGGCGTTCTGTAATGCAAACCCGAATTGAATTCCAAAAAATCCGAAACTCATATTCCACAACTGCCAGAAAGACAGCAGGGGTTTATTGGTCAAACTAGGCATCTTGGTGTCCCCGTATTATGTGTGAGGCCGGATGAAATCTGGCATTGCGACCGCAAAGTCTTCACATTTTATGCTTGAATGTTTTTCAGATGATGAAGGCAATCACAGCCATGCTGAAAAACCCTTCTCCGGCATGCGTCAGAGAAGGGTCAGATTCACTACAGTGCTGAATTACTGGGGCAATTACATTTTGTAATTAATACCGACAAACATCTGGCGACCATACTTCTGGTAGCCGCGTGGACGATCAGGCGAGCCGGAATACGTCTGGAACGCGGTATCGGTCAGATTATTCACCTGGAACAGTAACGATGCGCCTTTCGCAAATCCACTGGAAAAATCATAGCCAAGTTGCAGATCGACGACATTATCCGCCTTCACAAACGTCAGCTCGTTCTGTCCACCCGGGCCACCGATTTCGCCAACAAAATCGCTGCGGCGGCGCTGACTGATACGTGCAGAGTAGCCGTTCTTTTCATAGTAAGCGGTGATATTTGCGACGCTCTTGGAAAGACCTGGCAAAGGAACGCTCTGACTACCGAAACGGCTGTCTTTGATAGAAATAGCGCTGTTAGTCAACGACAGATTGGCTGTCAATCCAAAGCCATCCAATGCCGAAGTCAGCAAATCCAGTGGCAGAGATGCCGCCAGTTCCAGGCCTTCGAGCTTGCCACCCTGACCATTAATCGGTTGGGTAAATGTGCCGATATTTGTCGTCGCACCTGCAATATTCATGGCCGAAAAATCATACGGTGTCGTTTGCTTGTAGATATATGATTTCAGGTTTTTATGGAATATCGCTGCAGAAACGTAGGCTTTCTTACCGAAATATTTTTCGTAAGAGAGATCAATGTAATCTGCCTTCCATGGATCAAGCTGCGCATTACCACCGTTACCGCTTGGTGTTCCGGTTTTGCCGTTAGACAGGCCGACTTCACGCGCCGCATTCAGCTCATCCAGCTTAGCCCGGGCAATCGATTTACCAATACCAAAACGGATTACCTGATCACCAGGCAAATTAGCTGCCAGATTCACACTAGGTAAAACGTCGGTATAAGTCTTTCCGTCGGTAATTGGCACCAAAGCAGCGATAGGCCAAGACAACAAAGCATTCGATGTCGATGACTGATCCGTACGCACGACCTGTGCACCAACGTTACCCGACACAGGAATATTGGACACCATCGTTTCCAGATTCAGCTTCGCATAACCGGTCGTAACTTTTTCTGTCAGAGACCAGTTTTTTGTCGCGCCCCATGGATTCAGGACTGCGGCTTTGTAGGGGCCGAAATTAGAGGACAGAACGCCCGGAATATCCCAGCTCAGCGTGCTTGGTAAGCCAATGAAACTGAGGTCCTGAGGGCTATACAAAACGCCAGGAGAAAACGTCCCTGCGCCGATTTTATCGAAGCCGGTTTCCAGGTGCTCTTTCGTCTTTTCACGTTTGGAATAATTCACGCCAACTTCCGCGCTGGAAATCATGCCATCGGTGAAATCGCGCTTCAGACTGAAGCGGATGGAATTGAGCTTGTCACTCAACGATGGAACATTCACATAACCGTCGCCGTATTTGCCGCCTATGCTGATCGCAGAAGGATCAGAAAGACTGTCAGCAAAAGTAAAGGTAGGAATGTCACGTCCGTTCAGATAATTGTAGGAGATATTACCTGCGCTGCGACCAGAGTTGATCTCTATGAGTTTTTCATGAATGTTCGCCGATGAATGACTAAAATCCGCGACGGCAGTCCATTGATCAACAGTGAATTTATTATTCCAGCCAAATGCTTTGATATCACTCTCTTTAGTGAACCAGTTATTCCGGATCACAGGGCTGGCATTGATCGTACCGCCAACGGCGAGTCCGTTGACAATATTCAGATTAGAGAAATTCGCACCGGACCAGCTTTCCAAAGGCACTTCCACGCCACGGCGAATTTCATTTTGTGACAACTTTGAATAGTAAGTATCCAACGTCGAGATAAAATTTTTCGATGGCCGCCACTCGAGTACGCCGATCACGCCATCACGTTTGGAATTACCTGTGATTGCCAGACCTTTCACACCTTGTGGAGCTTTAACGCCTGCAGGAACGCCGTTATTTCCTTCAACCCAGTTCCAGGTTTCGAAAAAATTGTTGACGTTCGGTTTGTCGCTGTGCGCAACGCCGACGGCCAGACCGATGGTGCGGTTCGCAAACTGATCAATGTAGGACGCGCTGAAACGATTGCCGGTACTTGGTGCGCCCGGGCTTTCACTGCCGAGAGAATTTTTCTCGCCGCGTGCATTGAGGGAAATAGTGCGCCCGCCAAATGCCAGCGGCTTAACGGTCTGCAAATCAACCGTACCTGACAGACCTTGTCCGACCAGAGATGAGTCTGCAGTTTTATAGACAGTCACACCATTGATCAGTTCGGAAGGATACTGGTCATACTCAACCACGCGGCTGGCACTGGTGCTGGCTTGTTCACGGCCATTCAGTGTGACCGTCGATAAATCGCCGGAGGTGCCACGAATACTGATTTGTTGTGCCTGACCATTCACACGTTGCGCGGATAAACCTGGCAAGCGGGCAATCGATTCAGCGATGCTGGTATCGGGCAATTTGCCGATATCTTCAGCAGAAATCGCTTCGACGATGGAATTGGAATTTTTTTTCACACTGATCGCATCTTCGATACCTTTGCGGATACCGGTAACAACGACAGTGTTTTCTGCAGTCTGCTGCGCATGTGCAATACCGGTCAGACTCAAGACCAACACTGCACAACCTGCCGCAACAGGACTCAACTTAAAACCCGGGCGCGCAAAATCCTGCCCATGCTCGCGCTTCTGCATAGCGTGCTTCATTTAATGTCCCCTCACTCTTATATTTGACCTACACCTCAGGAGTGATACTTTGTTTCAAAGTGCACTCAGAACCCAACGTTCCGAAAACAATTTTGTACTAAAACTAGATTATTTGTCAAACAGAGACTACAAAAAACTACTTTAACTATCAAACCTATGCGAAAACTGAGAGTAGATAAGGTGCAGCCTCGTTGCGTTTCTTCCACAAAGAACAAATCAGTAAATGTAGTTCAACTACTTTCGGCGATTTATTGCCTCACTTATTGCCTCACTTAGTGACGTCATTTAGCAAATGGCGTTTCACAAGCCCTTTCTCGCCTGCTACCGAAAAACTTGAATTCTATGATCACGGCGCAAAACCGGGAAAGTTGGCGGTGCTATGATATATTCCCATTCGAAAATATCTCTGCCAGACCGGTGCGGCATATGTCCGCTGATCTGTGGATATTGGCAACAATTGCAGTAAATATCGTCGCTGGCAGCTTCAGTTCAGCGACATCCCGAAAAAGAAAGCCACAATGAATCACAAATTAAGTATTGATGAATACGATGCTCTGGAACAGATCAGCAAACTGCCTAAAAACGTTAAACCTAATGCCTGCATAGGCAGAAATACGAAACGTCTGACCGGTATCAAACTGGTCGCGTACCGTAAGGACGGCAGCCTGGAACTGACTGAGAACGGTCGTCAGGTTTTGTTCATCAAGCAATGTATCGATGGTCTGCGCGCAATTGCAAATGACGCCGGAACCAAGCTATCCGGGCCTGTCGCTATATTTCTGGAAAAAAAGGGACACATACAAATCAATCCCGAATCAGGGCTGCATGAAATCAGTCAGCGCGGTAAAGAATGCCTGGCCGATATAGAAACCAACAGCAAGAAAGCCTGATTCGCTGCGAAATCACAATGACGCAGTAATGCGTCAGCAGGATGAAGTTCATGAAAAAAATGCCGCCCGTTTTAACAAATGGGCGGCATTTTCTATTTCAAAATCAACAGAGCTTACAGACAACGCTTCAGGACTCGCGCTGACATGAACGCGCAGATCTGTGAGTCAAATAAGCTGCTAGTATCAGACTGCATAGTGCCAGCAACATCACGATTGCATTGCCCCAACGTATATACGGCGTCACGCCTTGCCGCCCCTGCACTGTCGCCTGCAATATCCCCTGTTGCAGGTAGGGCAGTTGCGTCACCAGTCGCGCACCAACGTCAATTACCGCAGTCGCACCAGTATTTGTCGCCCGCAGCATAGGACGTCCTGTTTCCAGAACACGCATCATGGAAAACTGTAAATGCTGAGGGATCGCAATGGAATCACCGTACCATGCCATATTCGAGACATTCAACAACAGGCTGGCAACGTCTTTACCTGAACTGTTTTGTGATGCCAGTTGTGCAGCGATTTCGTCACCAAACAGATCTTCATAACAGATATTCGGCAATACAAACTGATCTCTTACCTGCATCGGCGCCTGAATCGCATTCCCCTTGGTAAAGTCACCCAAAGGAATATGCATGAGATCGACAAACCAACGAAAACCGAAAGGAATAAATTCACCGAAAGGCACCAGATGATGCTTGTCGTAGCGATAGGCTTGCTGCTCATAAGACGGTGAGAAACCTAAAACACTGTTTGCATAGCGACTGCCACCGTCGTGCACGGCAACACCGAGCACAACTGCACTCTGATTTTTTTGTGCAAACGCGTTAATGGCAGGCAAATAATCAGGCGGCAATTGCGATGACAACATCGGCAATGCCGTTTCCGGCGTGACGACCAGATCCGCTTTCGATTGCAGTATCAGATCATGGTACAAATGCAGGGAATCATTCAGGTGATCCTGATCGAATTTTTTATCCTGTTCAACATTGCCCTGTATCAGATTGATAGTTAAAGGCTGGCCCAGAGGCTGAGTCCATGTGATCGTGGTCAGATACTGACCGCCACCAAACAGCGCAATGACAGCGACAAGAACCAACAAGCGTACACGCCTGCTGTCTGTAAAGATCATCAAACCCAATCCGCCTGCGCAGAGGGCGACGAGCCAGCCTAGCCCAAGAACGCCAAGCACAGGCGCATAGCCCGCGAGCGGACTGGCAGTATGTGCATAGCCGATAATTGCCCATGGAAAGCCAGTGAATAAATAACCGCGCAGCCATTCATTCAGCAGCCATAAAGCAGGGAATAACAATACGGCACAGATTGTGGGATTAACTTGCCAACGTTGCCGCAGCCAGGCGAGCGTTGCCGCACATAAAGCGGCAAACAACGCCAGATAAGATGTGAGTAAAGCAAGCGCTATAACAGCAAGAAAGATGGGCATGCCGCCATAACGCGTCATGGCAACTAACAACCAACTGGTTGCAGTAAACAGACTGACGAAGCTGAATACCCACGCCAGCACTGCAGACTGGCGGATAGAAAACGCCTGCTGTCCTGGCCGGAGCAGCAAAGAGGCGAATAAAGCCATGCTCAGCAATTGACCCGGCCAGAAACCGAATGGGGCAAAGCCCGCAACGGCCACCACACCCGCCAGCGCCATCACCAGCAGCGCAGAACGGAAAGACAGAGTGGAAAGTAAAACCGCTGGAGACAATCGTTTCAGCAAACCAGCCTCATTCTTTCAACAAGTTTGCTGGTCGCTGCTCAACCTGCAATATCTGCACCTCAACAGCATCGGCACGCAATACCTCAAAATGTAAATTACCGATTTCAAACTCATCGCCTTTATGCGGCACCTGACCAAGATGGCGTATCAGAAAATCGCTGATGCTTTCCAACTCATTACCTGGCATATGCGCACCAAGAACACTGTTGAACTGCTCAAGCTCAGTCAGACCTTTGATGCGCCAGCGCTTGCCGTTACCTTTATTTTCCAGCGCCAGAATATTGTCTTCTTCTTCATCGAAATCGTATTCATCATCAATGTCGCCGACGATTTGTTCCAGCACATCTTCGATTGTAATCACACCTGCAATGCCACCATATTCATCAACCACCATCGCCATGTGATTATGATTGGCACGGAAATCGCGCAACAGAACATTCAGTCGCTTTGATTCAGGTATGTAAATAACGGGACGCAGCATATCCCGCACATCGAACACTTCTTCTGCGTAATAGCGGAGCAAATCCTTCGCCAGCAGAATCCCGACCACTTTTTCAGGGTCACCATCGATAGCAGGGAAACGCGAATGCGCGGTACGCAGTACTTCCGGCATCCATTCTTCCAGCGGGCGGGAAATATCGACAACGTCCATTTGTGCGCGTGGCACCATGATATCGCGGGCAGAAAGATCAGATACCTGAAATACGCCTTCTATCATTGCCAGTGCGTCAGCGTCGATCAGATTGCGTTCTTGTGCATCGGTCAGAACTTCTAACAGTTCAGCGCGATTTTCAGGTTCGGGGGATATGAATGCGGTCAATCGTTCAAACAATGACCTGTGGGGTTTAAGGTCAGTTGATCTGACCTTACTAGAGTGCTCTTGCATAGGAGGCGTGACGCCGTTGTTTCAATCCTACAGAATACAACAAATACGCCTGATTCCAAAATTTTGTTAAGACGTTCACCTTGTTATTTCACAAAAAGACGGTTATTCGATGGCTGTTAGGTTGTTATTAAATGGCGATTAACGAGATTTAAAGTAAAGCCGGTCGCATGTATTGCACATGCCGGCAAAACACGCCAACGCATCAGCTTATGTCATCCAGATTCTCGGATTCATGGAATTTTGCATAATGCAAATGTGGTGTATCGCCTTGAAACTTCAATATATCAACATAGCGATGATTCCAGCGTATCGATGAACACGGATAATAATGACGCGCCCTCTGGCTCTGATTCGTCATTTCATCCAGCCCTTCGATACTCAGCACTAATGCCGCATTGAGTTCATTCAGTTGTTCTTTGGTGTAACCGTATAAAGGACTGGACTCGTCGATCACATGTATCACAGTCCAACCCAGACTAAAAATGGGGTGGTGGTCACGCTCCAGTTCCAGATCAAGAATTTTACGGAAGCTGCCTGTCTCGGGAGAAGCATGATTTTTAACCAGACGCAGTTTTGCCGATGCTTCACTGATGATATTCATGCGGGCATTCGCCAGACGTATCATCAGTAATCGTCGCCCGTCAACCATGTGGCAAACCGGATGATCGGCAAAAATAATGTTCGAGCGCGGACGCGAAAAGCGCGCAAACATCACACCTGTCGTCAACGCCACACTGGACATTCCGATAAATATTTCCACAGACGAAATCACATGTGCATAGACCGTTTGTGGATGCATATTGCCGTAGCCGACCGTTGCCAGTGTCTCTACGCTGAAGAAAAAATATCCGAGAAAATTATCCGGCGTCAGATTCGCAACAGGATGATCGCCGAGCGCATACAACCCAGCAAACACTATATTAAAAATCAGATATACCACGGCTGCAGCGAAAAAAAACATCGTCCAACTTGATGTCATCGCATAAAAATAAATGTCCTGCAGATAATGGCGGTCGAGGCCAAAAGCGACAACATCACGTCCGCCCATACTGATACGGCGGCCATGATGCTGGTGAGAGCGCGGCATTTTCATACTGAAACTTAGTCTTGATAAGGATTTGCAAGACCTAAACCGGCGAGGATGGCGATTTCCAGCGCCTCCATCTCTTCAGCTTCTTCATCCGTCTCGTGATCATAACCCTGTGCATGCAGCACACCGTGAACAATCAAGTGCTGCGCATGCTCGACGACGGATTTTTTCTGTTCACTGGCTTCGCGCTGCAACACATCAGTACACAGAATAATATCGGCCTGAGTGACTTCTGCATCCTCATCTTCGGTGTACGCAAACGTCAGCACATTGGTCGCATAATCTTTACCGCGATAATCGCGATTCAATATCTGCCCTTCCTCTGCATCGACAAATCTTAACGTCAGTTCAGCCGGAAAATATAAGGCGGCCTGTACCGTTTTACGCAACAAAGGACGCGGTAATATTTCTTGCAAGCGCGGGTCTGCGTATTGAACTGATAAGTTCAGTTTATGTTTGGAATTACTTTTTTCGGCCATGATGTACAGAACTGAATTGCGTTGTATTTTTTAATAAACCGAGTGCCGCGCTCTGCGCAGTGCTACCTGCATTCGCCGTTTCGTAAGCATCGACGATGCGTCCGACCAGAGGATGGCGCACAACATCAGCACTGGTGAATTGTGTGAAAGCGATACCGCGTACATCTTTCAGTACCTGGCAAGCATCGATCAGACCACTTTTCTGACCCCGCTGCAAATCCACCTGCGTCACGTCACCGGTAACGACAGCCTTGCTGCCAAAACCTATGCGGGTCAGGAACATTTTCATTTGTTCCGGCGTGGTGTTTTGTGCCTCGTCGAGAATGATGAAGGCGTGATTCAAGGTACGGCCGCGCATATAAGCCAGCGGTGCAATTTCTATCGCCTGTTTCTCAAACATTTTTTGAGTGCGGTCAAAACCTAACAAATCGTATAAGGCATCGTACAAAGGACGCAGATACGGATCAACCTTTTGCGCCAGATCACCCGGTAAGAAACCCAGGCGCTCACCGGCCTCAACCGCCGGACGCGTCAGAATAATCCGTTTGACGGCATCGCGCTCCAGCGCATCCACGGCACAGGCAACGGCGAGATACGTTTTACCGGTACCGGCAGGGCCAATCCCAAACGTAATATCGTGTTCGACTACCGCCCGCAGATACTGGGTCTGGTGCGGTGTTCTACCGCGCAAATCGCTACGGCGGGTTTTCAGCACCGGGCTTTCCAGTTCACCAGCGTTTATTTCTTCAGCGGATTCTTCCAACGCTGCCAGCATCGGCATTTTCTGGTTCTGATGCGCCGTTTGTTCGACTAAGGCTAACTGCACCTCATCCACCGATACCGGCTTTTTCGCCAGCAGATAAAACTGCTCGAGTAATGCCAATGCCCGTTCAGCGTTATGTCCGCTGATAATGAATTTTTTACCGCGACGAAAAATCGTCACATCCAGCGCGGCTGAAATCTGACGCAAATTTTCGTCCAGCGGGCCGCACAGGTGAGCGAGGCGGGTGTTATCCAACGGTTGCGGAATGAAATGAGAAACGGGCACCGGAGTCTTAGCCATCATGCAGTCACAGTCTCGTCGATCAACTCGCCACGCAAAGAGTAATTATAGGATTCAGTAATGCGCGTATTTACCAGCGTTCCTATCAATTCTTTGCCGCCGGCAAAATTCACTACCCGATTATTTTCCGTACGCCCCTGTAACTCATTCGGGTCTTTGACCGAAGGCCCGTCAACCAGAATGCGCTGCACGGTACCTATCATCGCGTTACTGTATTTTTTGGTATTCGCGTCAATGACCGCTTGCAAGGTTTGCAAGCGGCGTAACTTCAATTCCGCTGGCGTGTCATCAGCAAGATTGGCGGCTGGCGTACCGGGGCGCGGGCTGAAGATAAAGCTGAAGCTGTTATCGAAACCGACATCATCAATCAGCTTCATCAAGGCATTGAAATCTTCGTCCGTCTCGCCGGGGAAACCGACGATAAAATCGGAAGATACCGACATCTCAGGTCGCACCTGCTTCAGGCGGCGCAATACGGATTTATATTCGATTGCGGTATAGCCTCGCTTCATTGCCGACAAAATACGGTCTGATCCGTGTTGTGCAGGAAGGTATAAGTGGTTCACCAATTTCGGCACTTTTGCGTAGCAATCGATCAGTCGCTGAGTAAATTCTTTCGGATGGCTGGTCACGAAACGAATCCGTTCTATCTGCGGAAATTCAGCGACATATTCAATCAGCAAAGCAAAGTCAGCAATCTCGCCATCTTCCATCACGCCACGGTAGGCATTCACGTTCTGCCCCAGCAGGGAAATTTCTTTTACCCCCTGCGCAGCGAGACCGGCTACTTCAGCCAGCACATCATCAAAGGGACGCGACACTTCTTCACCGCGGGTATAAGGAACCACGCAGTAACTGCAATATTTGCTGCAGCCTTCCATAATAGAAACGTAGGCCGTCGCACCTTCCACCTTCGCTGGTGGCATGTGATCAAATTTTTCTATTTCCGGAAAACTGATATCAACCTGCGAGCGACCGGACAAGCGGCGTGCATCAATCAGTTGCGGCAAGCGGTGCAGAGTCTGCGGGCCAAATACGACATCAACATACGGCGCGCGTTTGATGATGGCATCGCCTTCCTGCGAGGCGACACAGCCACCGACACCGATCAGCAGATCAGGTCTTTTACGCTTCAGTTCACGCAGACGTCCCAGATCCGAAAACACTTTCTCGGATGCTTTCTCGCGCACGCTGCAGGTATTCAACAGAATCACATCAGCATCATCCGGAGAGTCGGTTTTTACCATGCCATCAGCGGCATTCAACACGTCTGCCATTTTGTCTGAGTCGTACTCATTCATCTGGCAACCGAAGGTTTTAATAAATACTTTTTTTTGCATCATTTTTTTCTGTAAAACAGCCCGCTTTCTCAATATGAAACGCCGCAGGCAATAACCGGATTCCGGCTGTATTCGAACATACACAAACTCATCACGCAGGAAAACCGATTCACCTTCTCAAACAAAGCGACATCTGCTGACAGCGAGAAAACAGCCGACGGAAACTTATTTACTTAATTTCCGGATTTTTAAATGGTATCGGTGCCCAGACTTCTGGCTTGGGTAATTGTTTCGGCATCTCATCCGATGTCAGTATCCAGACCTTATCAATATCACCGAAAGAATTCTCCGTGTAATTCACCACAATTTTCGGCGCATCCAGCGAAGCTGCCAGCACGATCAGATTATCCGCGTTGTATATGCGGCTGGATGGCGCCAGGTAGCGTGGTTTTCCATCCAAACGGATATCCGGATACGAGGACATATCGAGTTCACCACGCATGGTGTTCGGCGGAAACTGACGTTGCGTCACACCTTGTGCAAAAACTGTACATGTCAGACCGAACAAAACCAGCAGTAAACTGAGGCGACGGCAAATTGTAGTCAGGAACATAGTTATCACTTCATTTAAAGATAAGACCGGTACAAAATTATGCGGACTGGACATAACGACGAAGGCCATACACTGAGTGCAATCCGGAACGATCAAGCAGCCAGGGCCATTTTGCACAAGTCTTAAGATAAAATAAAAAAACCAAAAGAATCAATTACTTAAAGTATGAATCCAGATTTTGACAAGGGCGCAAGTTTACCACAGTCGCCCGTCCCAAGAGGGAATACCTGCCGCAGATCAACGGCCAGAGCGAAATCTGGGATAATGTCGCAAAAATTGATGGATGACTGATGCATACCCGCTCTCCCCGCGCCGAAAAACGTGATTTTGATACCCGCCACTTCCGCCACGCCCTGTCTCAGTTTGCGACTGGCGTGACAGTCATTACCACCAAGCTGGCAAACGGACAGTTTCTCGGCCTCACTGCCAGCTCATTCAATTCTGTTTCACTCGAGCCGCCACTGGTTTTATGGAGCCTCGGTAACGCTGCCAATAGCATGCCTGTGTTCACCGGCAACTCACATTACGTGGTTAACGTACTGTCCGACCAACAAGCCTGGCTGGCAGAACAGTTTGCCAGCCGTAAAACTGACAGGTTCGAGGGCGTCGAATACACCTTGTCGCGTACCGGTCATCCTATCCTGAAAGGCGCCTCTGCCTGGTTTGAATGCCATAACCGCAGCCGCTATCCAGAAGGCGATCACGTCATTTTTGTTGGTGAAGTTGAACATTGCGAATTCACCCAACAGGCACCGCTGATTTTTCACGGTGGCCAGTTTATCCACGCATCATCCAAATAACCTGCCATGTTCACACTGACATCCGATGTGATCGGCTATATCGCCGCTTGCCTGACTACCAGTGCGTTTGTGCCACAAGCCTGGTTAACCTGGCAACACAAACGCGCCGAGGGCGTTTCCACCGGTATGTATCTGATCATGGTTTGCGGCGTGCTGATGTGGATGGTCTACGGAATACTGTTGCATGCCTGGCCCATCATCATTGCGAACGCAGTGACGCTGGCACTGGCGATGTTTATTCTGGTGATGAAAATCATCTATAAATAAATCGCGCAAATACCAAAAACTCCCGCGGATGCCGTCAACACTGGCGTCAACTCAGGCTTGCAGTATTTTCTGTAAAACATCCCGTGAATCAAACGCGGCGCGTCGCAAGCGGTCATTCACGCCCAGCCATTCTTTATCCTGAGGTATCGCTTCGACCAGAATCAGATCAGCATGGGCATGATCCAGTTCACGCAAACCGGCATACAAATCATGTGCATAACCAGCCGCATCTGCCGGTAACTGCCGCACTGCCAGCGCCACGATTCCGGGATGCAGCTGGTAACAGAGCAATGCGATCGTTTTCCCTTTTGCCTGCAATTGCGCAGCAACATTATCCAACTCAGCAAGCGCCACCTGCACCACCGGTGTTTGCGGCGCGTAATGGGCATCAAGGGTGCCGGAAGCGCGCGGCGCAGCGGCGTCCGGGCTGGCAGGTGTCACGCCCAGCACTTCGGCTAACTGGGCAGTACTGATCTGCCCTGGGCGCAGCAATACCGGGCCATGTGTCGCCAAGCGGCTCAGATCAACGATCGTCGATTCAATCCCTACCTCACTCTGACCACCGTCAAGCACCGCGGCAATCAGGCTGCCAGGCAAAATTTCCTGGGCAAATTCCTCGGCCACATGCTGCGCCAGAGTCGGGCTGACATGACCAAATTTGTTTGCCGAAGGGGCAGCCACGCCGCCTTTGCCGTTTTTAAAAGCAAGCAATAATTGTTGCGCCACAGGATGCGAAGGGCAGCGTATACCAACCGTATCCTGGCCGCCGGAAACCGCATCTGGAATATGATCGGCGCGTTTTAAAATCAGCGTCAACGGTCCCGGCCAGAATGCTGCAATCAACTGATCTGCTTCGTGCGGAATATCTTTTGCCCAATAACGGATATCGGCACCGGGAGCAACATGCACGATCACAGGATGATCCGATGGACGTCCCTTGGCTTTATAAATATCAGCGACTGCAGCCGGGTTTTCAGCGTCGGCCCCGAGCCCGTAGACGGTTTCAGTCGGAAATGCGACCAGACGACCAACCTCCAGCGCCTGCGCTGCCGTGACAATTGCGTCGGGTGTTGATACCACTACATTCATGCCTGCTCCGGTGCTGCCAGACCTAAAATGCCGCAGGCTTGATGTAATGCTGCCCGCGCTTGTTCCATCGTTGGCGCAACGAAAGTGATGTGTCCCATCTTGCGCCCGCGCCGTGCTTCCGCCTTACCATACAAGTGCAAGTGAGCGCCCGGTATTGCGAGTATCTGATCCCAGACGGGTTCACGTGGCGTGTCGCTGCTGCCGCTGAACCAGACATCGCCAAGAATATTCAGCATCGCTGCAGGTGAATGCTGACGCACATCGCCCAACGGCAACTGTGCGAGCGCACGAACCTGCTGTTCAAACTGGCTGCTGACGCAGGCATCAATGGTGTAATGGCCGCTGTTATGCGGACGCGGTGCCATTTCATTCACGACCAGAGTGCCGTCGGTCAGCACAAAAAATTCGATGCACAGCACGCCGACGTAACCCAGCTCTTCTATGATCGTCAACGCGGCTTTTTGCGCAGCATCGGCGACATCGGCAGATACGCTCGGGCTCGGCGCCAGCGTCGTGAACAGGATGCCATCGCGATGCACGTTTTCGGCGATAGGGTAAACCACGGCCTGACCATCGACACCTCGTGCGACCAGAACAGAAATTTCGTAGGCGAGTGGCAGCATTTTTTCAAGCACGCAGGCCTGACCGCGCATGCTGATAAAAGCTGCCGCCAGTTCTTCGCGATTACGGACACGCGCCTGACCTTTGCCGTCGTAACCAAGACGCACGGTTTTTAAAATACCAGGCAACAAATCATCTTTCGCGCTGGTCACGTCTTCCTTACGCGAAATACCCCAGTGCGGCGTCGGGAAAATACCGGTACGCAGACTGCAACGGGTGAAAAAGCGTTTTTCTATCAGCCGGTCTTGCGCAATCGACACGCAATCGCCGGAAGGAGACACGAAACCGTCGTAAGCCAGTTCCTTCATGCTATCCGCGGGGACGTTTTCAAATTCAGTCGAAATATGTTTCGTCAACGCCAGCAAGGCCTTCAGACCTTCGGGGCTATCGTAGTCTGCCTGTACATGATGTTCAGCAACTTGCGCTGCAGGGCAGCCAGCCTCAGGCTCCAGCACGGCAACCTTGTAACCCATCGCCTGCGCGGCATGCGCGAACATGCGACCCAGCTGACCGCCGCCCATAATGCCGAGACAGCTTTTTTCTGTATTGGGTAACAGGGCTTGTCGAGGACGTACTTGTTTGTCGATATTCATGATGTCTGTCTGAAAGTGACGCGATGACTGAGCATCGCCAACGATTACGAGAATAAGGCAGGAGAAATCATATACTCCCCCCTGAAAATGCAAAAAACCAGCTAATGTCGGCAAAAACAAAGGGGGTTTAAAAATACTCCCCCGGAGTATATAAAGCGACTGATGCTGCTAACTAAGGTCAGTCTGATTAAATGGCCCGATTAGACTGAATAGCCTGAGCGAAGCGACTTACTTCCATCAGCTATCCACAAATTAAGCAAAAAAATATCCGAATCAAAACGCTGCGCGAGAGAAATTATCTCTGACAAACTTTCCCTCGCCGCAACTCTGATGATGAGCAATGGCTATGCTTGCCGTTATTTTCAGACGGGCAACACCATGTCGCGTGCGACTTGCGTCTGTCTGACTCGGAAATCGATCAGCTTTTGCGCTAATGCCTCGTCGGTTGTCGCCAGCATTGCGACTGCTGCCAGCGCCGCATTCGCCGCCCCGGCTTCACCGATCGCAAAGGTCGCTACCGGTATGCCTTTTGGCATCTGCACGATCGACAACAATGAATCCTCGCCACGCAGATATTTGGATGGCACAGGGACACCAAATACCGGCACGATGGTTTTTGCCGCGATCATGCCAGGCAAATGCGCCGCGCCGCCAGCGCCAGCGATAATCGCACGAATGCCGCGTTCGCGCGCTGTCTCGGCATAGCTGAACATTTCATCCGGCATGCGGTGTGCCGACACCACCTGCGCTTCAAACGGAATACCGAATTCCTTCAGAATCGCGACGGCGTTTTGCATCACGTCCCAATCAGAAGAGGAACCCATCACGACACCCACTAGGACTTTATTCGCTTGCGTCATGTTATGCCTTCAAAGTCTCGCCAGTCAGGCGCTCCAGCGCTTCACGGTATTTTGCCGCGGTCTTCTGGATCACTTCTTCCGGTAATGCCGGTGCCGGCGCAGTTTTATTCCAGCCGGTGATCGTTTCCAGATAATCACGCACAAATTGTTTGTCAAACGACGGTGGTGAAATGCCGGTCGCATACGAATCCGCAGGCCAGAAACGGGAGGAATCTGCCGTCAGCACTTCATCCATCAGGTGCAAGACACCATTGTCATCCAGGCCGAATTCAAACTTCGTATCAGCGATGATGATGCCGCGCGTTGCCGCATAGTCTGCCGCTTCAGTGTACAACTGTATGCTGATGTCGCGGATTTTCGCGGCCAGTTCTTTACCGATTAACTCTTCTGTTTTTGCAAAACTGATGTTCTCATCATGCTCGCCCATTTCCGCTTTCGCCGCAGGCGTGAAAATCGGTGCTGGCAGTTTTGCCGCTTGCGGCAAACCGGCAGGCAGGCTAATGCCGCAAATCGCGCCGGTTTCCTGATAATCCTTCCAGCCGGAACCGATGATATAACCACGCACCACCGCTTCCACCATAATCGGTTTCAGGCGTTTCGCGACGACCGCGCGACCGCGTACCTGCGCTACTTCATCGGCCGCCACCACAGTCTCAGGTGCGATACCGGTCAGATGATTCGGCACGATGTGACCGAGCTTTTCAAACCAGAAATTCGCCATCTGATTCAAGACGCGGCCTTTATCCGGAATTGGTTCGTTCATGATGACGTCGAATGCAGATAAACGATCGCTGGTCACGATCAGCAATTTATCGTCACCAACAGCGTAGTTATCACGAACTTTGCCACGACCTAACAATGGCAGCGAATGAAGAGTGGAATTAATTTGGGTAGTCATGATTTTTTCAGCACCTCACGGCGCAACAATTTTGATTCAGCAAAAATGCGCAGGGCGCATACTCTGCGCCCTGAGATACGACGTCAGCTTAGTTGACGATCTGCGACAAAGCGCCTTTTTTGTATTGCTCGGCCACTTTTTCGAGCGCCATAGGTTTGATTTTCGCGGCCTGACCTTCGCAGCCGAAAGACAGATAACGCGCCTTGCACACCAGTTTTGCAGCTTCGCGTGCAGGTTTCAGGTAATCACGTG
Source organism: Cognatundibacterium aquatile (assembly GCF_014699135.1). Lineage (GTDB taxonomy): Bacteria > Pseudomonadota > Gammaproteobacteria > Burkholderiales > Burkholderiaceae_D > Undibacterium > Undibacterium aquatile. The sequence continues at coordinate 943,717 of NZ_JACOFT010000001.1, read as the reverse complement.
GATCAAATTTGCCCGGATTTTCAAACATATAGCGGCGAATCGCCCCTGTCATCGCCAGACGGATGTCGGTGTCGATATTAATTTTGCGCACGCCGTTCTGAATACCGATGACGATTTCTTCTACCGGCACGCCGTAAGTTTCTTTCATGTCGCCACCGAACTGACGGATTTCTTCGAGTAATTCTTGTGGTACGGAAGAAGAACCATGCATCACCAGATGCGTGTTAGGAATGCGTGCGTGGATTTCTTTGATGCGATCGATCGCCAGGATGTCGCCGGTTGGCTTACGGGAAAATTTATACGCACCGTGCGATGTACCGATCGCAATCGCGAGCGCATCACATTGCGTTTGTTTGACGAAATCAGCGGCTTGCTGCACGTCAGTCAGCAATTGTTCACGTGTCATTTTACCGTCGGCACCGTGGCCATCTTCCTTGTCGCCCATCATGGTTTCGAGTGAACCGAGCACGCCGAGTTCGGCTTCGACTGTCACACCGATGGAGTGAGAGAATTTCACTACTTCGCGCGACACTTCCACGTTGTATTCGTAGCTGGCAACCGATTTACCGTCTTCCATCAGCGAGCCATCCATCATCACCGAAGTGAAACCAGATTTAATCGCAGCCATACAGACGGCAGGTGATTGTCCGTGATCCTGGTGCATGACCACAGGAATATGCGGATACGCTTCAACCGCAGCTTCAATCAGATGGCGCAGAAATGCTTCACCGGCATACTTGCGGGCACCGGCAGAAGCTTGCATGATCACAGGAGCGCCAACTTCATTGGCGGCGTCCATAATCGCGGTAACTTGTTCCAGATTATTGACGTTGAACGCTGGCAGACCGTAGCCGTTTTCGGCGGCGTGGTCCAGCAATTGACGCATGGATACGAGAGGCATAATAAACTCCAGAAGTACTATTAAAAAATTTAACCTGGCAAACTCAGTTGTCGCCGACTTTCACTATTTTCATTGCGTTCGTGCCGCCGACCTGCCCCATAGGTTCGCCCCAGGTCACGACGATCTTATCGCCCTGACTGACAAAACCTTTTTTCAGCAATACAGCTTCTGCCGCTTTCAACACCGCATCACGATCGGTCGAATACGGCGAATTGAAGGTACTGACATTACGGTACAGCGCGACTTTACGCTGGGTGACAATACTTGGTGTCAGCGCAAACAAAGGCACATTAATACTGTGGCGGCTCATCCATAAAGCCGTCGAGCCAGACTCTGTTAAAGCGACGATGGCTTTAACGCCCAGATGATGCGCCGTAAACAACGCACCATACGCAATCGACTGATCAATACGGGTGAACGCCAGATTCATAAAATCGGAATCGAGCTTGGATTCCTGAAATTTCTCGGCATCAAGACAAATGGCCGACATGGCTTCCACTGTCTCGACCGGATATTTACCTGAAGCCGTTTCGGCCGATGCCATCACAGCATCAGTGCCATCCAGTACTGCATTGGCGACGTCGGATACTTCCGCACGCGTCGGCACCGCATTCACGATCATGGATTCCATCATCTGGGTCGCGGTAATCGCCAGTTTATTTGACGCGCGCGCCATCTTGATCATACGTTTTTGCAACGCAGGCACAGCGGCATTACCGACTTCAACAGCCAGATCACCACGCGCCACCATGATGCCATCAGATGCATCGAGAATTTCCTGCAGCGCCGGGATCGCCTCTGAACGCTCAATCTTGGCAATCATCATCGGCTTGTGATTATAGGCTTCGCCAGCAATATTCGATAAATGCCGTGCCATTTCCATGTCCGTCGCATTTTTCGGAAAGGAAACGGCGACGTAATCAGCCTGAAAAGACATCGCTGTCTTGATGTCTTCCATGTCTTTGACCGTCAGCGCAGGTGCCGTCAGGCCGCCGCCCTGACGATTGATTCCCTTATTGTTCGACAGCTCACCGCCAATCTTCACAACGGTATGAATCTCGTTGCCGATAATCCGTTCAACTTGCAGCACGATCAAGCCGTCGTTGAGCAGCAAAATATCACCAGCACGTACATCGCGTGGCAAGGCTTTATAGTCCAGGCCGACTCGCTCCTGGTTACCGATAACGCAATCGGCATCCAGAATGAATTTATCGCCATCAGCAACCACAATGCGCGTATTTTCAAACTTGCCGATACGGATTTTAGGTCCCTGCAAGTCTGCCATGATGGCAACTTCACAACCACATTCAGCCGCCGCCTGACGCACCATCGCGGCACGGTCTATATGATCCTGCGCCTTACCATGAGAAAAATTCAGGCGCACAACATTCACGCCCGCCTTAATCATGCGTTTGAGGGTTGCCACATCGTTAGACGCGGGGCCTATGGTGGCGACGATCTTGGTTGCACGCAGCATCTGGTCTCCTGAATTATTTTTTATAAGATGAAGCTAAACGATGATCAAGCTTTGCAGCAAAGAACCCTTATTTTGCCGCGCGTTGCAACAGTATCTCAACCGCAGGCAAAGTCTTGCCTTCCAAAAACTCGAGGAAAGCACCACCGCCGGTGGAAATATAACCAACGCGATCAGCAATGTGGTACTTCGCAATCGCCGCCAGTGTATCGCCACCACCGGCAATCGAGAATCCGGCAGAATCCGCAATGGCCTGCGCCAATACCTTCGTACCGTTACCAAACTGATCAAATTCAAACACGCCGACCGGACCGTTCCAGACGATAGTGCCGGCTTTTTTGATTTGCTCTGCGAGCAGCGCTGCGGTCACCGGACCGATATCCAGAATCATGTCGTCATCAGCGACATCGGCCACTTGCTTCACAGTCGCCACTGCTGTCGGGGAAAACTCTTTTGCACACACCACATCGGTAGGAATAGGCACGGAAGCACCACGCTTTGCCATCATGTCGATGATGGCTTTTGCTTCATCGACCAGATCAGCTTCTGCCAGCGATTTACCGATTTTCAGACCAGAAGCCAGCATAAAGGTATTCGCAATACCGCCGCCGACAATCAGGTTATCGACTTTATCTGCAAGCGATTTGAGGATAGTCAGCTTACTGGAAACTTTAGAGCCGGCGACGATTGCGACCAGCGGGCGCGCCGGATGGCCCAACGCCTTGCCCAATGCATCTAACTCTGCGGACAACAAAGGACCGGCACAGGCAATCGGCGCAAATTTTGCAATGCCGTGCGTTGTTGCTTCGGCGCGGTGAGCAGTACCGAACGCATCGTTCACATACACATCGCACAATGCTGCCATTTTCTGCGCCAGCGCGTCGTCATTTTTCTTTTCACCTTTGTTGACGCGGCAGTTTTCCAGTAATACCACCTGGCCAGGAGCGACATCGACGCCATCTACCCAGTTTTGCTTCAGCGTCACAGGCACACCCAGCAATTCGGACAAGCGCACAGCAACGGGTGTCAGCGTATCTTCAGGCTTGAATTCGCCTTCGGTCGGACGTCCGAGATGAGATGTCACCATCACTGCCGCCCCAGCTTGCAATGCTTGTGCTATCGCAGGCACAGAAGCACGGATACGCGTATCTTCGGTGATATTACCGTTGTCATCTTGTGGCACATTGAGATCGGCACGGATAAAAACACGTTTGCCTTGAAGCTGATTAGCTGCGATCAGATCGCTGAGTCGGTTGAATTGCATCGTAGTCTATGGGGGCAAGGTTAAAAAGCAGTCTTCCGGCCAGCGCAGCCAACAGCAACCAGGTATTTCTTCACTGTTGCCTGTTTGAATCGATGCTGACGCGGATTAAACCGCTATTTTACCAAAGCCCCAGCGCCTGCCACAGCGTTTTCCGGTCTAATTGCATGCATACCAGTGACGCATGTTGAAATTCACAGATAAAGCCGTGCCAGCGTGAATACCAGCATGCCAAAAATGATGGTTTGCAGCATATCTTTGCGAATCAGAAAAAAGACGGTAGCGAGCACTCCGGCAATCAGCCGGGGATTATGCCAACTGACATCCAGTTGCGCGTTAGTCAGTAATAAATCCGGAACGATGATGGCAGCCAGCGCACAGGCAGGCGCATAGCGCAGGGCTTCCTGTACGCGCTTGGGTAATTGAATCCGATTTCCTGCCAGCCAGAAACTGCTTCTGGCGATGAAGGTTGCCAGAAACAATAAAAAAATAACCATCCAAATATCAACGGCGCTCATCGCTTGCCCTTTCTATCGTGTCGGTCGCGACGTGATTCGCGCCATTCATCGACCAACATCGCCGTCCCCATGCCAGCAATAACAGCAATTAACAACCCCAGCTTATATGGCATTGCAAATGCAAGTAGTGCCACAACACTGGCAACCAATACCCCGACTATCGCGGCATGGTTCATCATCAACGGCAACATGATGCAGAGAATTGCCAGCGTGCCAGCGAATCCCAGCCCCCAACTCGCTGGCACCTGACTACCTAACAGAACACCAATCACGGAACCGAGTTGCCAGGAAGCCCAGTTAGGGAAGATCAGGCCTTTCAGGTAGGCAAGCTTCCCTTTTGCATCAGCGAACTCAGGAAAACGCTGAATAAACAAAGTGACAGAAAAATCGCCGGATAAATACCCGAGCCAGGCGCGGGTGCGCCACGGCAGATGGGAAAAATGCGGTGACAAGAGCGCTGAAAAAATCACAAACCTCAAATTCACTACCAAGGCAGTCACAAAAATCACCCATAACGGCGCATGCGCCGCAATCAGTGGCAGCGACGATAATTGCGCGGAACCGGCGAAGACGATCAGCGTCATTCCCAGGGCTTGTGGCACACTCAGCCCTGCCTTAATCATGGCAACGCCGACCACCAGCCCCCATGCACCGACACCGAACCAGGTGGGTGCTCCCACTTTCAGCGCGGCTTTGGTAGCGGCTTGATCAGATTCAAATGACATGAGATTTTTTGCAATAGAAAAGTCCGCGATTTTACCGTCGAATCAAAAAGCACGCTGATCAGGCGACTGCAAGCGGCAGGAATCCGTTAAAATTCTCGTCTGGCGTTTTAACTTTATGGAATCATCATGACCACATCTAACACCGCGAATAACGTTGTCGAGCTGCAAGCCAAAGATTTGCCTGCCTATTGCCCTAATCCTGCGATGCCGCTCTGGTCTTCACATCCACGCGTTTTCCTGGATCTGTCGCATGGCGGCTCAGCAACCTGCTCATACTGCGGTACGCAATATAAATTAGCGCCTGGTACTGTCCTTAAAGGGCATTAATCAGCACCACCAGCTATGTCAGCCAAAAAGCAATTTAACGGTAGTGCAGATGAAGCCGAGGCAGCATTTTATGCTGCCCTTGCCCGCGCCGATCTCGACGCACTGATGGCGCTATGGGCCGATGACGAAGAAATCGTCTGCATTCACCCCGGTGCTGCGCGCCTGATAGGGCATGCAGCAATACGCGCATCTTTTGAGGCTATCTTTGAAAGGGGCAGTGTGCAGATTCATCCGACACAATTGCATGCTACGCATACGATGGCGACAGCCGTACACAGCGTGATTGAGCAAGTCACGAAAACCAGCGACGCGATGCCGGAAGTTCACATACTGGCGACGAACGTTTATCTCAAAACACCGCATGGCTGGCGCATCACCATGCATCACGCCTCTGTTGCGGCGGGCAAAGCCCCCCTGGATTTATTTAAAGCCAGTGTTCTGCATTAAAACGTGATGAAATATCTGGCTCCTGCATGGCTACCCGGTGGTCATCTGCAAACAATTTATCCGGCCACATGCATCAGCAAGCCAGCGGTCAGATTCCGTCGTGAAAGGTGGGACACTCCCGACAATGATTTCATTGACGTTGATTTTATCGATGGCAAAGCTGGGCAACCATTTGTTGTCCTGTTTCATGGTCTGGAAGGATCGAGTGACAGCCACTACGCACGTGCATTGATGGCGGCTGTTCAGGCGCGCGGCTGGTCGGGGGCAATTCCGCATTTCCGCGGATGCTCAGGAGAACTGAATCAGGCACCACGTTTTTATCATTCTGGCGATGCCGAAGAAATTAACTGGATCATTCGTCGCTTGCATGCACAACATTGTCAAAAGAATGCGGCTGCGCCCTTTTTTGCCGCTGGCGTCTCGCTCGGTGGAAATGCCTTATTACGCTGGATCGGTGAATCGCAACAACAAGCGACTATTGTTCATGCTGCCTGCGCTGTTTCCGCACCGTTGGATCTGGCGCAAGGCGGTGCGTCCTTATCCAGCGGCATCAACATGCTTTACACCCGCATGTTTTTAAAAACCTTGAAGCCAAAATGTTTGCGCAAGCTGGAGCAATTTCCGGGTTTATTCGACAGTAATCGCTTACTTGAAGCAAAAAATTTATACGAATTTGATAATGTCGTCACTGCGCCGTTACATGGCTATCTGGATACGGATGATTACTGGCACAGAGCCAGTGCAAAACACGTGCTGAACGACATCACTATTCCTACGCTGGTGTTGAACGCAAAAAATGATCCGTTTCTTCCCGGCCAGTATTTACCATTGAAGGCAGCGAAGTGCGTGCAACTCGACTACCCTGATCGTGGTGGGCATGTTGGTTTCGTCAGCGGAAAAATTCCAGGGCAACTGGATTGGTTACCACAAAAAATCCTTCACTTTTTTGACAAGGCGACACATGGATGACATCGTCAAAGCAGCAATGGCAAAGTGGCCCGATGTGCCCGATTGTTACGGCTGGTTAACTTTGGATGCGCGCGGCAACTGGCGCATGCGCGATGCACGATGCCAGGCGCTGAACCTGCCGGGCGACATCATCCGCCATCCAAGCTTGTTGAGTTTTATCGACCGGAATTATCAGCACGATGACAAAGGCCAATGGTACTTCCAGAATGGCCCGCAGCGAGTATATGTAGATCTGGAAGCTACGCCGTATATCGCCCGCACTTCCTGTGCCGGATTTACTCTGCATACCGGGGAAATATTGCCACAGCCAGATGCAGCATTTTTTAACTCAGAAGGAAATCTGATACTGCAATCAAATAAGATATTGGCACAATTAGACGACCGCGACCTCGCGGAGGTAAGCAGTCAGTTGTATGAAAACAATCAACTGCTGGACGACAATGATCTGATGGATTGGCTGAATCAGACAAATCAGGCTGATTGCAAACGACGACTGGTTTGGTGTTTTCACGGAAAAAGTGACTGTGCGATTCCCGTTGCAAAAAATGAACTCGCAGACTTAATGGCGACGCTGGGCTTTAAATCACATCCGGCGGCAGATCATCCATAATCAATATTGTCTTGCTTGCCTACTTACGTTTGCGCTCTTCGGCCAATTCTTCTTTGTGCAGCTCTTTCCATTCCCGCTCGCGCGCATCAATCACTGACTGCTCGTAGTATTGCGCATCCTTCTCATTCCTGGCGATGTCCAGCTGCTGTATCGCGGCTGGCCAGCTGCCCTGAATCGCGTAGGCTTCGGCTAAGGCAATGTGTTGCAGCGCTTGCTTACCCTGAGCGGCGTATACCTTTGCAAGTAAATTCTGCAGCCTTGCATCCTGCCGGTACATCACAAGCTGATCCCGCAGGTATGCACCGGCAACCTCATATTTCTTAGCAGATAACAAGGCCTCAACATATTGATATACCAGACCGCGCGACAATGGCAGTTGCTGCATTGCCTTTTCTGCACTCGCTGCAGCCAGTTCAAATTGCTTGCTTCCCAACTGAATATCGATCGCCAGACTGGCAAACATACTGCTGGTATTCAGTATGTTTTTATTTGCTTGCGATTTTTCGAGTCTGGTTTTCGCTTGTTCCAGCAAGACTCTGGCGTTAGCAAAGTCCAGCTGTTTAAAAGCAACAAATGCAAGGCCATAAGTACCCGCAATTTTGTCCTCTTCTTTCTCTGATCTGATTTGCGTTTCGAAAAATACCTTCGCATCCATCAGACCTTGTATCGTCGAATCCTGCAACACCCGGATTCGTGCCTTAGTCAGGTAGAACTCCAGACTATCTGCCCGCTGCCGGTAGCGCTGATCCAACATTCTCGCCTGAATATCTGCAATACGTTCGCTGGTTAATGGATGGCTGCGCAAATAGGCAGGAGCGTTATCGGTGTAGTTACGCATAGATGCTTGTAAACGACCAAAAAAGCTCACCATACCAGCAGTGTCAAAACCGCTGTCATTTAAAATCTGAAAACCAACCCGGTCAGCTTCACGCTCCGCTTCGCGACTGAAATTGAGCTGGCGCTGTATTGCCAGTCCCTGCCCGCCCATCGCAACCGCCATTGCAGCGTCAGGGCTGGTACGGGCAGCAAGCACTGCCAGAGCTAATGCTGCTAAAGGAATAAAAGAATCAAATTTCTGGCTCGTCAGCATACGGGCAATATGACGTTGCGCGACATGCCCTATTTCATGCCCCATGACCGACGCAAGCTCGGACTCAGATTGTGCTGCCAGAATCAGACCAGAGTGAAATCCAATAAAACCACCAGGAAACGCAAACGCATTGAGTACCGGGTCACGTACTGCGAAAAACTCGAAATCATAGGTCGTCTCGCCCCTCGCATCGGGGCGGGCTTCCAGCATTTTATTGCCCAGCCGGTTCAGATATTCAGAAATTGGTCCGTCATCCATGAAATCCGGATCACGCCGGACGCTGTTCATGATTTGCTCACCCAACTTACGCTCCATAAGTGGCGACAATTCCTCACGGGAAGTATCGCCCAAGGTTGGTAAATTTTGCGCTGCAGACACGGATAAAAATGATGCTGACATTAACAAAGCGAAAGTCAGCGCACCATAGCAGAACAGCTTTTTCTTCATGTGGTTATTTTTTGATTCCGCGGTGCTATCATGATCCGTTAATGGAAACACTCCGAATATCTTCAACTTTTCACCTTAAATATGACTACTGAAGCCCCGAATTCTGGTCTGACACATTTTAACCAAACAGGTCAGGCACATATGGTCGATGTCGCAGAAAAAAAAGACGCGCATCGTACTGCCATCGCAGCAGGAAATATACGAATGAAACCAGAGACACTCGCCATTATTCAACAAGGTTCAGCAAAAAAAGGCGATGTCCTTGGCATTGCGCGCATTGCTGCAATTATGGCAGCAAAACGAACCAGCGACCTGATTCCCCTATGCCATCCACTGGCCCTTACCAGAGTCAACGTCGATTTTAACATTGCAGAAAAAACCTCTACTGTTCAGTGTATTGTTCAAGTAGAAACCATCGGGAAAACTGGCGTCGAAATGGAAGCACTCACCGCTACGCAGATAGGCTTACTGACGATTTATGATATGTGTAAAGCAGTTGATCGAGGTATGGTCATCAGTGATGTCAGGGTACTCGAAAAGCATGGTGGAAAATCCGGTGACTGGGTGAGTCTGGCAGATGAGGCTATTTAGCAATTTGTCAGATCAGGGCGCGTCGCGCCTTGGCATATTCACAAAAACAGCGTGATAACGCGCGTCAATATTACCCTTTGCTTTCCAGTAGTCAAAATAATCGGGATAAAGATCCGGATGCAGACGCTGCAACGTCTGCATCATGCGTTCTGCTTTTTCAGGGGCACCATTCAGAACATAAATCTCAGCCATCTTATTTAAGATATGCACAAAGCCAAAACGTGGAGTCCAATGTTCAACGTAGGCGATAGTCTCTTTCGACATACCTTCTGCCGGCTCTATTTTCATCAACTTAAAATACGCAAAAAATTGCGGAAAAAATGTGAATTCAGGCTGTTCAAGCAAACGTACATCGACTTTCGTGCCCGACTGTTCCCATCTCAGAACATTAAAACCTGTCACCACGCGCTGATAATCCCAGGTAATTGCTCCCGTCAAAAAAAGTCCAAACACAACAACCGGAATAATCAGAGCTTTGCGAATCATGACGCCACCGCCTGACCAACGCATCTGATGTAACATTCCCATGAATATAACCGTCGGGAACAACACATATCCATACCACAAAGGAAACTCAACCAGACTGTGAACAAATACTGCAATCAAACACAGAATGGCAAACTGTCTTGTGGAAGTTTTCACAGGCTGCATGCAAGCCCGATAAAACCAACAACCCAGACCTGTAAAAATCAACACCGTCAAAGGCCAGCCTAATTCAGCAGCGAAATTCAACACGATGTTATGCGCATGTTCGGCATAAGTGGACGATGGAAAATCAGCGGCAATGTGAACTTGCGCCGGGCCGAAACCACCCCAGCCGACACCAAACCATAGGTGATGAGCCGCCATTGACCAGGCTTGCGCCCATAAACCCATACGCTCAGATCTGCCACCAACGTGCTCGGCCACGGAGCCGCCGGAAAAACCGAAATGACCGATGATGTGAGACAAACCAAACACCATCAGAAAATAAGCCATCAGCAATAACATAAAAAATGCCGCGGGTGCCCGTCGCTCATTTACATCCGTTTGGGTCTTCCAGATATAGAAACAAAACATGGGCAGAATAATCCAGCCGATTCTCGACTGAGTAAACACTAAACCGACGATCAACGTGACTGCGGCGACAATAGCAACAGTCTTGGTAATTTTTATTTTTCGATATAAGAACCAAGTTGACGCAAGAGCAAAACAGAGCATAAGCGCTAACTGATTTGGTTGCGCAACATTCGCGTATGGCCTGGGGAAAGAACCCGTGTTAGAAATAAACATCACCAGTGAGCCCAAATGCAAACCGGAAATTTGCACAATCTGCATAGCAACGGAGAGCCCCCCTGCTAGAACGTAGGCATAGGCAAACGCCAGACATAATTTTTCCTGCTGCTCGGGTTCGGTCGACAAGGATGCCCCAGCAGAATAAGCAAAAGGAAGTAACAACAAATACAGGCAAGGAATAAACAAATCTTCCAATGCTTGCGAATGTTCCAAAAGGAATTGGAACAAAATACAACTCGCAAGCCCAATGCAAATCAAAGATAGCCCATTGAATCGTAGCTTCAATTGCCCATTCAAAGATAAGCTAAGGATAGCCAGCAACAAACCAAGAATAACGATTGCATCCTGATAAAACGTACGTAAAGGATGAATGTGAATTGGCAGCAAGTAAGAGAAAACGATACTCAGTCCGAGAATCGCAAAATTTATATTATTTTTATTTGACATTAGCTTACGTGGAAATAAGTTCCTGTTCCATCCAGACATGAAGCCATCACCACGTGAAGAACATCATCATTTAACAAAACCGATCTATGAAAAAAACGCTTCTGTTTAGAATGAAAAATTGAATACTTCTCAAACGTTGAGGATCAGAAAAATCCGTCCTTCTGGACAAAAAACAAAGGCTTAGCTGTGTTGGCATCAATAACTACAATCCAGTCTGAGTCTCGGCTTAATACTGGTAAAAACTTCACGTTGGCGACAGCGTAACCAACATTGTTCAGTTGATGCTCTATCTCAACTTTACTTTCCGGATACTTCTTAATCAGCAACTCAATCGGTCTGGCTATCTTCAACACCTTCGCCTGAGAATCGGCATAAGCTTGCCAAAAAGACGGTCTGGCACCAATGTCATAGCCAGAAAAAGCACGAAAAGCAGCATCTGATTTTTCGACAGCGTCCTTATAATCCCGAACGCCCAGTAAAATCGGCCCTGTCAGCGACAAGTTACGCATGTCTTCCCGTGCCAATGGCAGCTCATTTGTATCGACATCGTTAGCTGTCACGATACGAAACTGAGAACCCTCAAAAACCATCGCAACCGGTCGGGCGACATAGACTATGTGCGCCCCGTAGATCAAGCCAGAAATTTGTAAAATACCAATCACCGCGATATCACGCAACAACTCTGATTTTTTCTTCTTTTGGTTGAATGCGACAAATGTCAGCAGCGGGCCAAGTACGATATCAACGGATATCACCAGCCATATCAACTGAATTCCTTTGCAAATGTCAACATATTGGCCTGGATACCACAAAAACAGAATGGTGCCCGCAACGACACTGGCAATGATCGCAGATGCCACCAAATGCATTCCTGACGCACGCAAACGAAAAAAAAGTCCGGACATAATCAAGCTGCCAATAAAAAAAGCATTCTGTAGGAATGCCTTAAGTTGAAACATGAAGAAAAATGATTGGTGACTATCGTGTCACAACAACAGCTATTTCTTTGTCCTGAATTCTAAACTAATCCAACTTGTTTTGGAGTGATACGTACTGACAAAAAGTTATTTTCAAATATGAAAAGACTCGGCACAGTCTGCAAAGACTTATTTACATGCCTGAGGGCGCCACTTCAGATCGATGTCAGTACCCGCACCTGTGCTGCAATCCCAGATTTTTCCACCGTCAGGCGTTTTAAATACCACTTTCTTAGTTTCCGCCTGACCATAAGTCATCACCGAGGTGATACTGCCTTCAGGATAAGTTCCTTGCACAGTACTATCAATTTTTGAATATTTACCCACCAGAGCAACATTAATTTGCGTTGCCGTAGGCGAAGTATCGACTAAACCCGGCCATTCCTTATTTTCATAACCATAAACGGCAAGTGGTCCCTTCACGCCCGCAAGCAACTCCACCGCTTCAGACACTTGTGCACGAGTGGTGTAATCGAGGTATGAGGGTAATGCTATTGCGGCCAAAATACCAATGATGGCTACCACTATCATTAACTCTATCAGAGTAAATCCTCTTTGAAACAGTTTTTTATACATGGCAATCTCTCGGCAAGGAACGACTCAAAAAAAAAGGTGCCGAAAACCAGCACCCTTTTTTACACAGCAAGAGGTATAAATTACTTACATGCTTGTGGCAACCACTTGATATCAACTGTAGTAATTGTATTCGCGGCGGTGCAGTCCCAAGTTTGACCACCATCGGCCGTAGCCATTCCGACGACCTTTGTATTTGCCTGACCTGCTTTCATCGTCGCTTTAATAGAACCTACAGGGAACGCTCCTGTAACTGCATTAGCGACATTCGAATATTTACCAGTCAATGTTGCAGCAACATCAGTAGCCAATGTTGGCGTTGCAGTCAAAGTTGGCCATGCTTTATTTTCGTAACCGTATGCAGCAATAGGTCCTTTCAAACCGCCAAGCAATTCAACCGCTTCAGACACCTGTGCGCGTGTTGTGTAATCATTGTACGCAGGCAATGCCACTGCAGCCAAAATACCGATAATCGCGACAACGATCATCAATTCAATCAAAGTAAAACCTTGTTGTACTTTTCCAACCAATTTCATAGATTTCATGTTAACTCTCCAGGTAATGATTCAAAAAAAACGCTTCTAAAGGAGCATTACCTCAGAAGCGCATTTAAATTATTTACATGCTTGTGGCAACCACTTGATATCAACTGTAGTAATTGTATTCGCGGCGGTGCAGTCCCAAGTTTGACCACCATCGGCCGTAGCCATTCCGACGACCTTTGTATTTGCCTGACCTGCTTTCATCGTCGCTTTAATAGAACCTACAGGGAACGCTCCTGTAACTGCATTAGCGACATTCGAGTATTTACCAGTCAATGTTGCAGCAACATCAGTAGCTAATGTTGGCGTTGGAGTCAAAGTTGGCCATGCTTTATTTTCGTAACCGTATGCAGAAATAGGGGCTTTCAAACCGCCAAGTAATTCAACCGCTTCAGAAACCTGAGCACGTGTTGTGTAATCGTTGTAGGCAGGCAACGCCACTGCAGCCAGAATACCGATAATCGCGACAACGATCATCAATTCAATCAAAGTAAAACCTTGTTGTACTTTTTTAACCAATTTCATAGATTTCATATAGTTCTCCGGATAACAATTAAAAAGGATGACCCTGCTCACCTTACAGCAAACTGTGTGCCAGCTATTTAATATTAAGCTGCTAGAGTAAATTGACGTTAACATTGAAGATGAACATAAAAAAAATGACACCCTACGTCAATCAATGACATTTTTTGTCAGCAATTTACATTCGAAGTCGGAAATATTTATGGTATTGGCAACTAATTGCTGAATTGCATGTGAGTACCGCTGATATCAATCACGTCGCCATGCTGTAATGTATGCGGCTGATCTGAAAGCAGTTGCCCATTCACTTTCGGAAATTCTTTACCTTCCACATGGCGGACAATATATTTGTCCGTTTGCTTTGCAATTGCAATAACCTGCGTTCCGGGACTACCCACTGTCGTCACTGCTTTTGTCAATGCCAGTTCTTTACCTGCATTCGCGCCATTGATCACTTTTATTTTCGCCGGAGCCTGTGCCATCACTGACGCCGAAGCAACTGAGGAAACTGCTGTGACCTGCGCACTCTTCTCTACCTGAAAGCGTAATTTGTACTTACCGATATCAATGACATCGTCGTGCTGGAGTAAATGCTTTTTGACTGGCTGATTGTTGACCAACGTGCCATTGGTACTACCTAAATCGAGAACGAAAGAACCGTTTGACGTGGTATCGATCGCCGCGTGTTGACCACTGACAGTCAGGTGGTCAATGACTATATCGTTCCCAATGCGCCGACCTATCGTAATACGGGACTTGTTAATACTAACTTCTTGCTGCACCAATCCATTAAAGGTGACGATTATTTTCGCCATAAATCATCTCTCACTCATTCAATTTAAAAAATTACCGAAATAGCAATTTCTCCACCCACGACGGACCTGATACCGCCTTTAATTTAAACAAAACAACAGAAGTGTTATCAAAACCCCCTGCCTCATTTGCGCAATCAATTAATGCCCTGCAACACGCCTGTAAATTACCTTCGTACTGCCGCAATATGTCCTGTATCTGATCGTCAGCAAGCAAGTCAGTCAATCCGTCAGAACAGAGCATATACACATCGGTCTCATCTGCCTGATGCACACTCAGGTCTACCTCAATATTCTCCTGGGTTCCTACCGCACGCGTAATCAAATTTTTGATCGTTGAAAACCGTGCCTGCGATTCTGAAATTAAACCTGCATTGATTTGCTCCTGGAGCACGGAATGATCTTCCGTCATTCTTACAAGCGCATGATTACGATAGCGATATGCCCTGGAATCGCCTACATGTGCAAATAAAATTTTATCTTGAGTACAACATGCTACAACCACTGTTGTTCCCATACCAAAACATTCCGGATTTTCCTGCGAAGTCTGCACGACCTGACGATTTGCTAAATGAATGGCATCTGAGATCCAGCGCGACAAATGAATCGATTGGAAACCCAATTTTGTATACCAAGCTGAATCCAGTTTTGCGCAGAGATAATCAGCAACAATCTTTGCCGTCATCGCACTGGCAACTTCTCCTGCTTTGTATCCTCCCATGCCATCCGCAAGCACAACACAGCCGTAATCAGCACAGACAACGATCGCATCTTCGTTATGTTTCCTGACTCGTCCGATATCAGACAGTGCAGCAAATTCTAGTACATACTGATGTGACATCGATAAATAGCGCTCATTGATTACAGGCTCGGGCAGAAAACCAAGGAAGTTTAGTTTATTTAATATTGCCTATCGTTGCTAGCTTAACATTAAGGTATTGAGTTTGCACTTCATATACTCAAAAGCAAAGTGTGAGTACGAAAAAAAACCGCGAAAATCGCGGTTTTTTTATTTTGAATAAAAAGAAAATTACAGCATTGCTTTCAACAAACGCGCCATTTCAGATGGATTCTTCGTTGCTTTAATGCCGCACTCTTCCATAATGTCCAATTTTGCTTGCGCAGTATCGGCACCACCGGAAATCAACGCACCCGCATGACCCATGCGTTTGCCTGGAGGCGCAGTCACACCAGCGATGAAACCAACCACTGGTTTCTTCATGTTGTCGCGTACCCAGTAAGATGCATTCGCTTCATCTGGACCGCCGATTTCGCCAATCATAATCACAGCGTCAGTATCTGGATCATCATTGAACATCTTCATGATGTCGATATGTTTCAAACCGTTGATAGGATCGCCACCGATACCAACTGCAGAAGACTGACCCAGACCCAGTGCTGTCAATTGACCAACAGCTTCGTATGTCAAAGTACCTGAACGGGAAACCACGCCGATACGGCCTTTACGGTGAATATGGCCTGGCATAATACCAATCTTGATTTCGTCTGGTGTGATCAGACCTGGGCAGTTAGGGCCGAGCAATTTTGTTTTGCTGCCAGCTTTAGCCATGCGGTCTTTCAACATCATCATGTCGCGGACAGGAATACCTTCAGTGATGCAAATAGCCAAATCGAGATCCGCTTCTACAGCTTCCCAGATCGCAGCTGCTGCACCTGCTGGTGGAACATAGATCACAGAAACAGTTGCACCTGTTGCTGCCTTCGCTTCGGAAACATTCGCGAAAATTGGAATGCCTTCGAAATCTTCACCAGCTTTCTTAGGATTGACGCCTGCCACGAAACAGTTTTTACCGTTTGCGTAATCGCGGCACATACGTGTATGGAACTGGCCAGTTTTACCAGTGATACCTTGGGTAATAACTTTAGTGTCTTTATTAATCAGGATGGACATAGTGATTCCTTGCGATAATTAAGCTTGAGCAGCAGCGGCAACAACCTTCTGCGCTGCCTCTTCCATCGTGTCTGCAGAAATGATAGGCAGACCAGAGTCAGCCAACATCTTCTTACCGATATCTTCGTTTGTACCTTTCATGCGTACAACCAAAGGCACTTGCAATGACACTGCTTTAGACGCGGTAATCACGCCTTCTGCAATCACGTCACAACGCATAATGCCGCCGAAGATGTTGACCAGGATCGCTTTCAGACCTGGATTTTTCAACATGATCTTGAAGGCTTCAGTGACTTTTTCTGCTGTCGCGCCACCACCTACGTCGAGGAAGTTAGCTGGCTCACCGCCGAACAATTTGATGGTATCCATTGTTGCCATCGCCAAACCTGCACCGTTGACCAAGCAACCGATATTGCCGTCGAGGGAAATATAAGCCAAGTCAAATTTAGACGCTTCGATTTCCGCTGGATCTTCTTCATCCAGATCGCGGTAAGCAACGATTTCAGGTTGGCGGAACAAAGAGTTCGCGTCAAAGTTAAATTTCGCATCGAGTGCAATTACTTTGCCTGAACCAGTCAAGATCAGCGGATTGATTTCAGCTAAAGAACAATCTGTTTCCATGAAGGCTTTAAACAAACCTTGCAATTGAACGCGCGCATCAGCGATAGAACCTTCTGGCACCCCGATTTTGCGGGAGATATCATCAGCTTCTGCGTCTTGTAAGCCAGCACTTGGATCGATCGCGATAGAGTGAATCAACTCTGGATGTTTCTCTGCAACTTCTTCGATGTCCATGCCACCTTCAGACGATGCCATCAATACAACGCGTTGGCTGATACGGTCAGTCACCATACTGACGTACAGTTCTTTCGCGATATCGGCACCCTCTTCGATCAACAAGCGACGAACTTTTTGACCTTCAGGGCCGGTCTGATGTGTCACCAGTTGCATACCCATGATCGCATCAGCGTATTCACGCACTTGCTCCAGAGATTTTGCGACTTTCACGCCACCACCTTTACCGCGGCCACCCGCGTGGATTTGCGCCTTGACTACCCAGACTGGCCCGCCCAGAGTTTCAGCCGCTTTAACGGCTTCATCAACAGACATGCATGGGATACCGCGTGGTACGGTCACTCCGAATTTACGGAGGATTTCTTTACCCTGATACTCATGAATTTTCATACGACTTCCCTTCAGACACTGAGGTATAAATAATTAAAAAACAAACTAGCTGGGTGATTTTGCGTTAGGCACTGATTTCGCCCAACGCGGGTAATACTGAACGACAGCCGGACCATCCAGACGCAAAGCGTGGCAACGGTCAAGCTGAAACGGTTGTTGAGATTCAGTTGAGCTACTGGCGCCATCGCGAGTGTCAATAACATCGCCGGCAAAAGCCTGGATCGCAGCGGTTGGAAGTACTAAAGCAAGTTCCGTTAAATGAGAGCAACCATTAACACCTGACATGCGCTCTTTGACTCCCTGACGAAATTGCTGCATCAGATTGAGTCCAATAAGCTTTTTATAGTCAGCTTCTATGACTTCACAATAACCAGGATAAGGAACTGCCACTGACAGCGCCTGCGCATCGACAATGGTCAATTGCAGGTCAATCGTTACACGTAATTGAAGATCGTGCAAAGCCACACCCTCCGGTCGGACGCCGGACGCAAGCGTAATATCACGGGTCTTATGATCAGTGATACGCGCGTCAAGATCCCATAATCCATCGTCCCGGGCGAACGCGGATATGCTGATCGCACGCGTATGCTTCAACGTGCGTTGTATATTGGGAGTAGATAAGGGCATCATGCCTTTTAAGCGGCTTACTTTAAATTAGCCACAATTGCGTGTCGCTACCGCAGCTTCTACGGTAGCAGCCGCTCCTGCGGCGCTGCAAAAAACCTGCGGATTCTAGCACAGCTAATTAAGCAACTCGTATCTCGCCTCATTTTTTTTTGCATGACGAAACCGAGATTTACTTTTGCTAATCATTGGCTGAACGTTCCGTCTTCAGGGCAAGTTGTATGGACTTCCCGGAAAAACCTCTTTGTTGTAAAAACCTACTTTGCTTGAGGCGTTCAATTTGATTCAAAGGCGGACGGGGAAATTTGCGGAGCAATACATCAACTGCTCTGGATGTCTCGGACTCTGCTAATTCGGATTTAATCCGGTCTATTTCTATGGCATCTACGTTGTGACTTTGCAACTCCGCCAGAATACGATGATTCCCAAAGCGCCCCGAACGTCTGTTGACCAACGAATCTGAAAATCTTTCTGTAGATAGAAAATTATTTTCTTCAAGCCAGTCAAGAATGGCATCGACATCATCCCCATCTTCTGCGTGTGAAGATAGTTTTCTGAATAATTCGGCGCGACTGTGCTCACGCATAGATAAATACCTGAGTGCCCTGCCTTTAAGACTTAATTTTTGTTTCATCACGATTAAAAAAGCCGATAAACCCATTAACAGAGGGCTTATCGGCTGTTGTTCTATCCTGAATCGATTACCGGTAAGTATCGTTAAACTGCTGCGTCAGAGCTGATCGCAGGCAACAAAGGTACACCAAGATGTTCACGTACCTTATTTTCGATCTCATGCGCAAGCTGCGGACGCTCTTTCAGGAAATTACGAGCGTTATCTTTACCTTGACCAATGCGCTCGCCATTGTAGCTGTACCACGCACCGGCTTTTTCAATGATTTTAGCATCCGCACCCAAATCAAGAATTTCTCCTTCACGAGACGTTCCTTCTCCATACAAAATATCAAAATGTGCTTCTTTGAATGGTGGCGCAACCTTATTTTTGACAACTTTGACTTTAGTTTCATTACCGATCACTTCATCGCCAGCCTTAATAGAACCGGTACGGCGGATATCCAGCCTTACAGAAGCGTAAAACTTCAAGGCATTGCCACCAGTCGTCGTTTCCGGGCTGCCAAACATAACGCCAATTTTCATACGAATCTGATTAATGAAAATCACCAGCGTATTCGTCCGTTTAATACTACCGGTAAGCTTACGTAAAGCTTGGGACATTAAACGAGCCTGCAAGCCTGGCAAAGAATCGCCCATGTCGCCTTCGATTTCAGCACGTGGTGTCAATGCTGCGACCGAGTCAATTACGACCAGATCGACACTCCCAGAACGAACCAGCGCATCCGTGATTTCCAGCGCTTGCTCACCTGTGTCCGGCTGAGAAATCAGCAGATCATTTAAATTCACGCCCAGTTTCTGAGCGTAACCTACGTCTAATGCATGCTCAGCATCAATAAATGCACAAGTACCGCCAATCTTTTGCATCTCAGCGATCGCTTGCAGAGTCAAAGTGGTTTTACCTGAAGATTCCGGGCCATAAATTTCAACCACACGCCCGCGTGGCAAGCCACCAACACCTAAGGCAATATCCAGACCGAGCGAACCAGTGGAAACAACCTGCACTTCTTCCACCACCGCACCATCGGCCATACGCATGACCGATCCCTTACCAAATTGCTTCTCGATTTGCGCCAATGCTGCGGCGAGTGCCTTGCTCTTCTCTGAGCTGTTTTCAGGTTTCTTATCGTCCATACATTCTTTCATTCAATAAGCAGCGGGTGGAAAGTCAAACCGCAATTAATATTAACTGCGTTTGACAGTACTGTATAAAAAAACAGTGATTTATGCAAGCGGGATTTTTATTTTATGTACATATCATTGACCAGCACCGACACCCGCTGCCCAATATGTCATTGCCCGCTCAAATATGTGGTGTGCGGATGCGTGCCGGTAGCGGCATTTTTTGCAACTCTTTTCATGGCTTGCTGATGATCTCCCTGATTTAGCCGGAAGACGCTGACTACGTTGGACAAATTCGCGGCCTGTTCTTGTAAGCTTTGCGCTGCAGCTGCGGCCTGCTCTACAAGTGCGGCATTTTGTTGCGTCGTGTTGTCCATTTGAATGATGGCTTGATTCACTTGCTGAATACCTGCCGATTGTTCTTTGCTGGCGTTGTTGATTTCACTCATGATGCCGGTAACATGCTTAACGCGATCGACAATTTCTGTCATCGTTGCTCCGGCCTGATCAACCAGCTTCGTTCCCTGATTCACTTTATCAACCGAGTCATCTATCAGTTGTTTGATTTCCTTCGCCGCGCTAGCGGAACGCTGCGCCAGATTACGGACTTCCGACGCTACTACAGCAAATCCACGCCCTTGCTCACCCGCCCGCGCAGCCTCCACAGCCGCATTGAGTGCAAGGATATTCGTTTGAAAAGCAATGCCATCAATGACCGCAATAATATCGACGATTTTTTTCGATGATGTGCTGATATCGCCCATCGTGCCAACGACTTGCGAGACAACCGTACCGCCCTGAATCGCTGCATCTGCCGCTGCATGTACGAGTTGATTTGCGTCATGTGCGTTCTGAGAATTCTGCTGCATCGTGCTGGTCAGCTCCTCCATTGAAGACGCGGTCTCCTCAAGTGATCCCGCCTGGGATTCTGTTCTGGAGGACAGATCCATATTCCCGCTGGCAATTTCGGTAGAAGCAGTGACGATGGTATCCGTGCTATCTCGAACCTCGGCCACAATTTTCCGCAAACCTTCGTTCATATCTTTTAATGCCATCACCAACTGACCTGTCTCATCGCTGGAATCAATACGAATATCACTCGTCAGATCACCATCCGCCACGCGGCGTGCAAGCACTACTGCTGAATTTAATGGCCGGGTGATACCTATGGTCAGATACCATGCACAAAAACTACCTATCAGCAAAAACAGAACGATCAGAGTCGTAATAAGGATGCGGCTGCTGGCCGCAATGGCATCGACTTCCTTACTGAGATGATCCACCTCTTCCTTCTGAAAATTAAGATAATCGAGTAAGGCTTTTTGAAAGGCGTCAGACATTGGTATGAATTTTTCAAACAGTTTATTCATCTCCTCAGTCTGGCCTTCTTTTTTGGCCTTTAAAATCTGGTCTCTGGTGCTGACGTAGGACTTACGTACAACAACGATGTTTTCCAGAAGTTGTTTTTCGTCAGGCGTATCGACGTTACTTTCCAGGTATTTTTGAATTTCATTATTTCGTGTGGTTGACGTCTTAACGTCCGCAGAAAAAAAATCGCCTAATGATTCATCGGAACTTTTAACAACCGCCAAAGTACGCTTTAAGCCCGCAACGGTAACCCTGTACCACTCCTCTGTTAGACGCTCTTTTTTTAAAGGCTCCTGCATCATCGCCCTCGTACTACTCGCCACCTCGTTCAGTCGCCAAAGACCTATGCATGAAGATATTGTTGCCAATAAAAGTACTATCCCAAAACCAAAACCGAGTCGCGTACCGATAGGCAGATCTTTAATTTTCATCTTATCCTCACAAGTTAACTGAGCAGAGCGAAACTGGTTACAAAAGCTGACGACTGAGCGGATCACAACGGCAACAGGCATACTGTCATGCTCATATTACGCCTTGATATCACTATAAAAAACTAATACGTGCAAACATCAAACAAACGTCTATTCTTCCTGTGTATTTTTACGACAAGCCATACGAAACAATGTCACTTTTATTTCATACAACTAGCGTAACGAATAACGAGAAGTGAAAACTCACTCCATTGGGAAAATTCAAATTAACAATGAAGCTGTGTGAGGAAGTTCAGTTTCAGACTCAGAATGAAATGCAAGGCTGTCAGTACCTAGCAACAGAAACAGCGCAGACTATCCGGAAGCGTTTCTGTTCCCTAAAGTAGCTAAACAATTTGGAAGCATTGAAAAGAATTTGATGCATCAGACTGGCCGCGTTGATGCATCGCAAAAGTGACGGCCAATCTGATAAGAAATGAGGTACAAGCGCAGTATTATGAATTACAAAAAAAAGAGGAGCCCTCAAAATTATTTATAAATTCCACAGGCAAAGTACACGTCATCGACGCGCTCAACATAAGTACTTTTTTGTTCCAATGCTTTGGTCACAGGATTTGGCCATCTGTAATCAACCCAGCCCTTACCTTCTTTACTGGCGGCGACATCATTGATTTTTTTAACAAAGAAAACACCATCGCCATCACGCAATTCTCCCAGCGGCTTACCTAATAATTTAGGATTACCGCCATGCGCCAACGTCACGCCACCTGGTTTCACCGAGCCTGCAAAAACATAAAGATCTTTGTAGATGAACTGTCCCTTAGGATCGTTCACCGCAGCATAGGTTTTTTCCGGACCATTGGCTTTATAAAAAGCGATGACTTTTTTGATCATCTCAGTTGCTTCCTGAGCAGTTGCGCGATCTGCAGCAACAGCCGCTCCGTGTGCAAGCAATGACAGGGAACAGGCGAAAAGAATACTTTTAAAAAATTGTCTCATGTTGACTCCGTTATATGTTTTTTTAAGTTTATGTGCTCAGACACGCCTGCTATGCAGCAATATGAATACTGCTGAAACACCAGAAAATACCACAGCAGATACCGATCTGCTTTACAAAGTGTTCTGTCACGCAAAAAACAATAACAGATTTCTTTATGGCAATGTGAGTGAAATACTGATGGCACGATTAAAATTCATTTGCTCTCTTTAACTTTGGGCTGAACACAACAAAGAGCAAGGCAAGACAAGTAAAACTTCGACAAATTCCCTTTACTATCCGCCATTGGCATTACCGACAGTTAATAGCATCAGCAATATGAATCTCAATACAAAAATAAACGACTGGATCAAGGCCGATCCAATTCGTTGGCAAGCACTAGAAATTGCTGCTGCGCTAGAGCTGAAAGACTGGTGTCTGGCGGCTGGCTTCGTGCGCAACTTAGTCTGGGATAAACTGCATCATTATCCGCAACCAACGCCTTTATCAGACATTGACCTGATTTACTTTGATCCATCGGATATCTCTCCCGAACGAGATGTGTTTTTTGAGACGTCATTACGCTCACGATCTGCACTGAACTGGTCAGTTAAAAATCAAGCCAGAATGCACTTACGGAATAATGATCATCCCTATCTGAATACTCTCGACGCGATGTCGTACTGGGTAGAAATTGAAACCGCAGTCGGTATTCAGTTAAGCGTTACAGGCGAATTGCTGATACTTGCGCCATTCGGACTGAACGGACTGAGTCAACTGACAATCACACTAAACGATAAGCGTCCGAAGCCTGCAGATTTTTACGCCAGAATCACCGAAAAAAGATGGCTGGAAACATGGCCGCAGTTAAAGCTTGTCAACAACAGTTTGCTGACAGATATATAGATGCTTTCAGCGTATCGATACAAGAAGCTCCCGATAGTGAATCGCCACAGTGGAACGATAATGTCGCGTTTGCAGTAAGATAAGTCAGCGTCGGCCTGATCAGGCGTGAAACGGTTCATCCGAACTGGCGTTTCATTCAAAACGAATACTTGTTTTTTTATCTGGAGAACCCGTGGGGAAAAATCGCCTGGAAGCATTCAGTGACGGCGTTATCGCCGTCATTATCACCATCATGGTATTGGAAATGAAAGCACCGCATGGCGAGAGCTTTGCTGCACTGATTCCCGTTATTCCTATATTCCTGAATTACGTACTGAGTTTTATTTACGTCGCGATTTATTGGAACAATCATCATCATTTAATGCATGTGACACAGAAAGTGACTGGCGGCGTCCTTTGGGCAAATTTGCACTTGCTATTCTGGTTGTCATTATTCCCCTTCGCTACTGCGTGGATGGGCGAAAATCATTTCGCCAGTGACCCCACCGCAATATATGGCGTGGTGTTATTTATGGCCGCAGTTGCCTATTTCATTCTTGAGCAAGTGATTATTGCCGACGAAGGTTCGGCATCACCTTTAAAAAAAGTACTGGGTCGCGACCGCAAAGGAAAAGCCTCAGTGATTCTGTATGCGACCGGTATTGCAGCGTCATTCTGGGTACACTGGATTGCGCAAGGAATATACGTATTGGTGGCATTGATGTGGCTCATTCCTGATCGCCGTATAGAACGCGCCAGCAATCACTGAGTTGAAAAATCTGAATCCGAGCATAGTCTGGAGAAACGCCACCATGAACAATTTACTTCGCATCCCCGGACGAGTCACTCATCTTGTCGATGAATTTCCTGTTCGCCGTTTGTTACCGGCAGCCGCCAGACGCTCCATTGGTCCGTTTATTTTCTTCGATCACTTCGGCCCCACCACACTCGCGGCAGAGAGCAATAGTGATCTCGGGGTTCATCCGCACATCGGGATAGCGACCGTCACTTACTTATTTGAAGGCAGTCTGCTGCATCGAGATAGTCTGGGTACGGTGCAAACGATTACACCCGGTGCGATTAACTGGATGACGGCAGGCCGGGGAATTGTTCACAGTGAGCGCACAGTTGACACTGAACGCGGAAAAGTACGCCGTCAGCATGGTTTGCAACTATGGGTTGCGCTGCCACCGGATCAGGAAACTGTCGCCCCATCATTTCAGCACGTGGCCGCCGCCGATTTACCGCTGATTGAAATGGAAGGCGGCGTACAGATCAGAGTATTAGCTGGCAGTGCTTTCGACAGGACAAGTCCGGTAAAAACGCTGTCTGCCACGCTTTATCTTGATGTTTTTCTGCCACCCGGACATGAATTTACGCTACCGGTTCTGGCATCTGAAATGGCTCTATACAGTCCCGAACATGCCTTAGTGATTGACGGACAAGAGGTCGCAGAACAGCAACTGGTCGTGCTGCAACAAGCTCCGGTCAGGCTATGTGCGGGGTCGTCTGGCGCGCGCCTAGTCGTCATCGGCGGCGCCCCACTGGAAAAACCCGTCCGCATGTGGTGGAATTTTGTATCAACCGATCGCGGCCGGATTGCAGCAGCGGCACAGCGATGGGACAAAGGTTTGTTTGAACAGATCAGTGACGATCAGGATCTGATCACTGCACCGCCGTGGAAAGAGTAAGTGGCAGGCGGATCCAAGCGCTGTCAGTACGTCGGCTGCTTTTCAAGCATCATACTTACCCCGCCTTGCTGACATATGGGCAGCATAAGCGGCGTCAAAGTTTTAAAGCGATAGCAATACCGCGATTGCGCTGGCATAAAAAAGGAGGCACAGCGAACGCTGTTGCCTCCCGATGTAACCAATATGAAAATCAAAAATAATTACTTAGCGAATTTCTGCGCAAGCTGGTTGATTTTTTCTGCTCTCTTTTGCAGTTTTTCTGCTTCCTCTGCAGCTGCTTGCTGTTCACGTTTAAGTTTTGCTTCAGCCTTCGCACGTTCAGCATTATTCTTTGCACGCTCTTTCAGCATTTCTTCTGCATGCGTTTTATGCGTCTCTTCTAACGGTTCTGCCGGATTGCCATCGAGATCAAAACGCGTCGTCGCTTTAATGGTCTTTTGCAGATATCGGGTCGATTTCGTATGATAAGCAAGCACCATCCGTAAAACTTTGCGCGGGGTCTCAGGCAATCTGGCAAGGATTTGCTTGTCGATGCCTATCGCCAACGGCTCATGATTGAGAAACACCGGAAATGTCTCTTTTAAGGTGCTCAACAGGGCTTGCGCATCAGAAACGGGAATGGACTTGCTTTTGGTATTCATGACTTTAGAGAACTTTATTACAAAGGAGCAAAGCATAACATAGTGGTTCAGCACTTACCTTCAATAGTCAACTCTGCCGCCATAGGAAAATAGTCGCTGTCAGAAAAAATGCTGAATGATGTGCGCAACTGACAACAAGCAAAAACCGAAAAATAAGTTCGCGCGAGCAGCCATTTCAATCTTGCGCATGCGCCTGCAGATATTCAAGGAACGAGGTTGCGACTGGCGATAATCGCTTCCCTTTCAGATAAACAATATACCAGCTGGAATGCACGGGAAAGCTGCTGACCTTCAATACTGTCAGCGATTGATCAACTAAATGTTCACCCAACGCATGTGCGGATAAAATCGCCAGTCCCATTTCTCCCGCGACCGCTTGCTTAATGGCCTCGTTACTGCCTAACTCCAGTCGCACGAGCGGGGTAAATCCTTGTGCGGAAAAATGCTGATCGCAAGCGAGCCTGGTACCCGATCCTTTTTCACGCAAAATAAATCGCTCCTGGCTGAGATTTTCCAGCGAAATCCGTTTACGTTTGGTCAAAGGATGTGACAAAGGCGCAATCACCACCAGCGGATTTGGTAAAAAGACCTGCTGTACAACGTCAATATCTTTTGGCGGGGCAGACATAATATATATGTCATCGCGGTTATCACGTAAGCGCTGCAAAACACCATCACGGTTTTGCACTTCCAATGCAATGTCAATTTCTGGAAAATCACGACAAAAAGCCCCCAGTAACCGGGGAACAAAGTATTTTGCCGTGCTGACTACCGCCACCCGCAAACGTCCACGCTGATAGCCTTTCAGACTATCGATACGTTGTCCAAAAGACGACCACTCGTCCGCTAACGTGCGCGCAGTTTTTGCGAGTTCTTCACCTGCCTGGGTAAGAAAGATTTTTTTGCCTATGACTTCATACAATGGCAAACCGATTTCTTCCGTCAGTTCACGCATCTGCATAGATACAGTTGGCTGCGTAACATGAAAGCTGCGTGCAACTCCACTGATGCTGAGCTGTTCAGCCAGTTCCGCAAACAAACGTAATTGACGGAAAGTGACATTCATAGATTTTTACTGATGATCATAGCGAGAAAAATTGATTTTACCTGATGATTTAGTCTGCGTAGTATGGCGCCTGAATTTTGAAGGGAAATTTATGTCCAGTTTGCGCGATCCAGCTATTTTATTTTTTAGCTTCGGTATCTTTGCCGGCCTCATCCGCTCTAATCTGAGCATTCCTACACATATCTCCCGATTTTTATCGCTGTATCTGTTAATGGCGTTGGGTTTAAAAGGAGGATTTGCGCTGAATCATTCCGGATTAAATTTACAAATCATGAGCAGTCTGGGATGTGCTGTTTTTCTGGCGCTGCTGACACCAGCGCTTGGATATTTTTTACTGAAGCGGATTATTCCTGCACTTGATGCCACCGCAATCGCCGCCACGTATGGTTCTGTCAGCGCAGTTACGTTTATAACCGCTGTTCAATATCTGGAAAGCAGACATATAGAATATGGCGGCCATATGGCAGCGGCGATGGCGTTAATGGAGTCGCCTGCCATTATTTTTGCCGTCATTTTGTCGAATACGATCCGGCGTAGGGGAACGTCGATGCAAATGGGAACGCTGTCCTCGGTCAAAGGTGTTTTGCATGAATCGCTGACAGATGGCGCGCAACTGCTATTGTTAGGTGCGATGCTGGTTGGCATCCTATCCGGCGATGCAGGTAAGACAGCCATGCAACCGTTTTCCGGCGATTTATTTAAAGGAATGCTCGCTTTTTTCCTGCTCGATATGGGGCTGATGACAGCGAAAAGCCTCGGTAACATCAAAGGCAATTCGCCCTTGGTGATCAGCTATGCCATTCTCGCCCCGCTCTGCCACGCAACTATTGCGTTAATGCTTGCTGTGTTGCTGCAAATTCCGTACGGCGACGCCGGATTGTTGATGGTGCTGGCGGCAAGCGCCTCATATATCGCGGTTCCGGCTGTGCTGCGTTACGCCATACCAGAGGCATCACCATCGCTTTATCTCGGCATGTCTCTCGGCATTACTTTTCCACTGAATATTTTGCTAGGCATTCCCGTTTATATGAACGCGGCAAAATTTGTTCTGGGCTAGTCATGATCGTTTTCAGATCAGACTCAAGCAAACTTACTTGCGTCTGATTTCCACACTGTCTGAACCTACCACATTCAGCGATGCGCTTGAGGGGATAGATGGAAATCCAGACATATTAAAAATTTATTGTGCCTTTAAATCTACGCAGACCTGAATTGGGCTAAAGTTGAGCTAATATTAATGGCTGGGGATGGCGATACAGATAACGGCCAAGATTGTTATCTGGAATCGCCTTTGCAAACCCGCGAGACCTTTCATTATCCAAAAAAATCAGAAAAATCGGTCAGCGGCACGGATACCATTTATCCATTTCCCGTCAGAATCAACTTGGTTTGGAATATTCATTATGCGTATTTTATTAGCAGAAGACGACAGCGTGCTGGCAGACGGACTGACCCGCTCACTGCGGCAATCAGGTTATGCGACTGACTGCGTCAGCAACGGACAGGAAGCGGATTCTGCGTTATCGACTCAGGACTTCGATTTACTGATTCTGGATCTCGGCCTGCCAAAAATGAGCGGATTGGAAGTACTGCGCCGTTTGCGCGCCCGCAATTCACATCTTCCGGTACTGATCCTGACTGCTGCTGACTCAGTAGAGCAAAGAGTAAAAGGGCTGGATTTAGGTGCGGACGATTACATGGCTAAACCGTTCGCCTTGTCCGAACTCGAAGCACGCGTCAGGGCTTTAACACGACGCGGTGCTGGCGGCGGCCCCACTGTTATTAAACACGGGCCGCTCAGTTACGATCAGGTTGGCAGAATTGCATATATCCACGAACAGATGCTGGATTTATCGGCACGCGAACTGGGTCTGCTAGAAGTGTTATTACAAAGAACCGGACGTCTGGTCTCGAAAGAGCAATTGGTCGACCACCTTTGTGAGTGGGGCGAGGAAGTCAGTAATAACGCGATCGAAGTGTATGTGCATCGTCTGCGTAAAAAAATTGAAGTTGATGGCGTCAGAATTGCGACAGTCAGAGGATTAGGTTACTGCCTTGAAAAATTCTTCGTCGCACCGTCAGCGAAACCAGCCAATCCAGATGCCGGACAACAATGAGTACAGACAGCAGCGTCGCTGATACTTCATCGAATTCTGCGCCCGCTGCGTCAGAAAATATATTGTTGCAGCAGCCAGAAGAAAAAATCCAGCGCTCGTTATTTGGCGAAATTCTTGACTGGATGCTGGCGCCGCTGTTGCTGCTGTGGCCTATGAGTATTGCCATTACGTATCTGGTGGCAAAGTCGATTGCAAATCAGCCTTTCGACCGTGCACTGGAAGACAAGGTGCTCGTGCTCGCACAACAGGTCAAAGAATTTGATGGTCAGGCGATTACCCAATTATCCAAACCGGCACGTGATATTTTGCGGGCCGATGATCTCGACAATATTCATTTCCAGATAAAAAATGCCAAGGGGGATCTGATCGATGGCGATCAGGATATTCCGGCGCCTGCTGATGAAGAACGACCTGCGGCCGGTAATATTCAGTTCAGAAATCTGAGTTTGCGCGGTATCGATTATCGCATCGCGTACAGTTATATCGATTTAACGCCACCGACCAAGAAAACGGTCAATCCTGAGTCGTCGCAGATCATGATACAGGTCGCGGAAACGCTGGAAAAACGCGCTGTTCTGGCGAATGAAATTATTAAAGGTGTGGTGCTGCCACAATTCATTATCTTGCCAATCGCGCTGGCACTGGTTTGGTTTGCACTGAGCCGGGGCTTATCGCCGCTGGCCGAATTGCAACAACGCATACGCGCCCGCCGCCCGGATGACCTCAGCCCTATCGATTCGCGCCAGGTGCCGGAAGAAATCACACCCCTGGTTAATTCATTAAATGACATGCTGGCACGTCTGGCGCAAACGATAGACATTCAAAAACGCTTCATCGCGGATGCTGCGCACCAGATGAAAACACCGCTGGCGGGTATGCGTATGCAATCTGAACTGGCATTACGACAAACCGATCAGGAAGAAATCCGGCGCTCACTATTGCAGTTATCGACCAGCTCAGAAGCAGCAACCCGCCTCATCAATCAATTGCTGACGCTGGCTCGCGCAGAAAACCTGACCCCAGCCACCCGGCCTCTGGAGCAAGTGAACTTGAATGAACTGGCGATGAATGTCGTTCGGGACTGGATACAGGCATCATTCGCAAAAAAAATTGATCTGGGTTTTGAACAGCCCGATTTTCCCATCACCATTTTCGCTAATCCGTTGATGCTGCGGGAAATGCTGAGCAATCTGATCGACAATGCAATCCGTTATACACCGTCAGGCCACAGCATCACGGTCAAAGTCAGCATGAATGAACAGCAGGCGCTGGCCATCATCGAAGTAGAAGACAATGGTCCCGGTATCCCCGTCGCTGAACGTGAACATGTATTTGAACGTTTTTACCGCATCCTCGGCAGCAATGTACAAGGCAGCGGACTTGGTCTGGCCATCGTCAGGGAAATCGCCCAGCAACATGGCGCGCAGATAGAAATTCTCGATAATCCCCATCCTCAGGACCCGCAATTTCCTGGTACCGTTTTCCGCATTTCGTTCAGATTAAACCCCTTTGATGAATTCATCGGCGAAGCGTGAAATGAAGACGCCATCGACATCAATACCGGAAACAAAGTCTGCGCCACATCATTATTGGCGACGCACCAAACGGCTGACTACGGCTCTGTTGTTATGTTGGGGATTGCTCAGTTTTTTCAGTCTGTTTTTTGCGCGGGAACTATCCGAATGGCATTTCTTTAGCTGGCCACTGTCGTTTTATCTGGCAGCGCAAGGATTGACGCTGAGTTACGTTCTGATCCTCGCGATTTACTCGATAGGCATGCGCTGGATACAACGCCCTCGACAAGACGATAAAAACGATAAAGACGAATAAGCACATGTCGCCACAAAAACGATTTACACAGAGATTAACGTCCTACTATCTTTGGTATACCTTACTTTTTTTTATCTTTCTGATCGTCCTGACGATACTGGAAAAAGAAGGCGTTCCACGGGTCTGGATAGGCTATCTGTTTATGTTCGCCACCATCGTTATTTACGCTGGCATCGGCTTGGTCAGCCGAACCTCTGACATTGCAGAATACTATGTCGCCGGCAGACGGGTGCCAGCAGTATTTAATGGCATGGCAACTGCGGCCGATTGGATGTCTGCCGCCAGTTTTCTGAGTCTTGCCGGCGGGCTGTATTTACAAGGCTTTGACGGACTCGCCTACATCATAGGCTGGACCGGCGGATTTTGTCTGGTAGCGATGCTGATCGCACCATACATCAGAAAATTCGGCCAATACACGATTGCAGATTTTCTGGGTACGCGATTTTCAGGTAAACCACATACCAATATCGTGCGTATTCTGGCGGTACTGGCGACCGTATTCATTTCTTTTATCTATGTCGTGGCGCAGATTTATGGCGTCGGCCTGATCACTTCGCGCTTTACCGGCGTCGATTTCTCGGTCGGTATTTTTCTGGGATTAGCCAGCATACTGGTTTGTTCATTTCTGGGCGGTATGCGTGCCGTCACATGGACGCAGGTGTCGCAATACATCATCATCGTAATCGCATTCATGATTCCGGTCGCCTGGTTGTCGGCCAAACATACGGACAATCCATTTCCGCAAATATCCTATGGTGCATTTTTACCAGAGCTGGCAAAAAAAGAAGCCCAGTTTGATAAGAGCCCCAAGGAAAAAGAAGTCAGGGACATTTATAAATTACGTGCAGACGAATACGATAAAAAAATTCAGCAGTTGCCTGAATCATGGGAATCTGGGCGCGCCGAGCTGCAAAAAAATCTGGAAGAATTAAAAGCCGGGAATGGCTCATTAATTGCGATCAAAACTGCCAGTCGTGCACTGGCGAACTACCCAGCATCGCCAGCTGATGCAAGAAATAGCTGGGCGGAAGCGCGCAATTCCTATCTGTTGAAATCCAGGCCGGGCTTTGCACAATACACGCCTTATGCTGCCAAAGATAAGGCTGAATCCGATATCAAACGAAATAATTTCATGGCGCTGGTGTTGTGTCTGATGATGGGTACCGCAGCCTTGCCCCACGTACTGACACGCTATTACACTACGCCCTCAGTGACAGAAAGCAGAGACTCCGTATTCTGGTCTTTGTTTTTCATTATGCTGCTGTACATCACGATTCCATCGCTGGCGATACTCGTTAAGTACGATATCTATAACTCGCTGGTTGGCAGCGAATTCTCCAAGTTACCTTCGTGGGTCACGTATTGGGCAAACATTGACAAACTTAACCCGCTGGTCAGCATCACCGATATCAATAAAGACGGCATAGTGCAACTTGCGGAAATCGTCCTTGATGGCGATATCATCGTTCTCGCCACGCCGGAAATTGCTGGCTTACCTTACGTTGTTTCCGGTCTGGTCGCCGCTGGCGGGCTGGCGGCGGCACTGTCAACGGCAGATGGATTGCTGCTGACTATTTCAAACTCTTTGTCGCACGATATCTATTACAAAATCATTGACCCCACGGCATCTACACAAAAGCGGGTGACGATTTCAAAATTACTGCTGCTGGTCGTTGCGCTGATTGCGGCCTATGTGGCATCCCTCAAACCAGCCGATATTTTGTCACTTGTTGGTGCGGCCTTTTCTGTCGGCGCATCGACACTGTTTCCCGCACTAATATTGGGCATATTCTGGAAGCGCGCGAATCGTCAAGGCGCTGTTGCAGGCATCATCACAGGCTTTTTTGTCTGTATTTTCTATATGGTATTCACCCACCCATTATTTGGCGGTAGTCCGGCCAATCAATGGTGGCATATTGCACCGATATCCGCCGGCGTATTCGGTGTTCCTGCAGGATTCATTGCCATGGTGATCGCCAGCCTGATGACACCAGCACCCGATCACCATACTACGGAACTGATTGACTATATCCGCGCCCCCTGATTTACACGACTGAGTTTGCTTGGCACGCTTTTTGATATAGCTAAGTTGACTCAGTAATCGTGGAATGGGACATGGCAAAATTCTTTAATGAAATGACGGCCGAGACCATCGGCACAGCAGATTCGACGCGTGAGCATTATCGCGAATTCCATCACTGGTTAGCGAAGCAATCAGCGGAGCGTCTGCAACGCAAACGAGCGGAAGCCGATCTCAGCTTTCGTCGCGTCGGCATTACCTTCGCTGTCTATGGCGACGATGCGGGCACAGAACGCCTGATTCCTTTCGACATCATTCCCCGCATTATCCCCGCCAAAGAATGGGCTCTACTGGAAACCGGGCTGGTACAGCGCGTGAAGGCATTGAATATGTTTATTCATGATGTCTACCATGATCAGAACATCATTAAAGCCGGGATCATTCCACCTGAGCAGATTTATAAAAATGCGCAGTACCGGCCTGAGATGCAGGGCGTTTCTGTTGCATCAGATATCTATGCACATATCGCCGGCGTCGATATTGTGCGTGCAGGCCAGGGTGATTTTTACGTATTGGAAGATAATCTGCGCGTACCATCCGGTGTCTCTTATATGCTGGAAGACCGCAAAATGATGATGCGGCTGTTTCCTGAATTATTCGCCAAAAACAAGATTGCTCCTGTAGACCATTACCCGGATATGTTGCTGGATAATCTGCGCTCAGTGGCGCCGATGGGAATCGACAATCCGACCATCGTCGTCATGACGCCAGGTATGTATAACTCAGCTTATTTCGAGCACGCATTTCTGGCGCAGCAAATGGGGGTTGAGCTGGTCGAAGGTAAAGACCTGTTTGTTGACGATAACGCCGTGTATATGCGCACGACGCGAGGGCCAAAACGGGTGGATGTAATTTATCGCCGGGTCGATGATGATTTTCTTGATCCACTCGCATTTCGCCCGGATTCATCACTTGGCGTTCCAGGTTTATTATCGGTCTATCGCGCCGGACGCGTGACCCTTGCCAACGCGATTGGCACAGGGGTTGCAGATGATAAATCGATTTATCCTTATGTCACGGATATGATCAAATTTTATCTGTCTGAACAACCGATACTGAATAATGTGCCGACGTATCAGTGTCGCAAACCGGATGATCTTGCCTATACCCTCGCCCATCTTCCTGAATTGGTCGTGAAAGAAGTTCATGGTGCAGGTGGCTATGGCATGCTGGTTGGCCCAGCTTCGAGCAAACAACAAATTGAAGATTTCCGTCAGCGCCTGCTTGCCAAGCCAGAAGGCTATATCGCGCAACCGACATTAGCCTTGTCGTCATGTCCGACTTTTGTCGACAGTGGCATTGCTCCGCGCCATATTGATTTGCGGCCATTTGTATTGTCTGGCAAGACGATCTCGATGGCACCTGGCGGACTGACCCGGGTCGCGCTGGAAGAGGGTTCATTAGTCGTGAATTCGTCACAAGGTGGTGGCACCAAAGACACCTGGGTATTGGAGAACTGACATGCTGAGCAGAACTGCTGATCATTTATTCTGGATGGCGCGCTACACAGAACGCGCTGAAAACACCGCCCGCATGCTGGACGTGAATGTACAGACATCCATGTTGCCGCAATCTGCAGAACATGCAGAAAATGGCTGGCGTGCCATGTTGGGTATCTCGGAGTTGCAATCGTCGTTTGATTTCCACTATGGCATCCTGACCAAAAAAGATGTGCTCGATTTCATGGTGCGTGACCCGATGAATCCATCCTCGATTGCGTCCTGTTTAAAAGAGGCCAGAGAAAACGCACGTGCAGTGCGCGGCACGCTGACAACCGAAGTATGGGAAACCCAGAATGCAACCTGGCTATCGATGCAGGAAAAACTTGCGAGCGGCATCGTCGAACAAGACCCCAGCCAGTTCTTTGAATGGGTCAAATACCGTTCGCATTTATCGCGCGGTGTGACGCTGGGAACGATGCTAAAAGATGAGGCGGTTCACTTCATACGGCTCGGTACATTTCTGGAACGGGCCGATAACACGGCGCGTATTCTGGATGTGAAATTTCACGGCACGAAAGCAAAGGGGCAGCCGAAGGAAAGTATACAAAAGGATTTTTATTACTGGGCAGCATTGCTGCATTCCGTTTCAGGATTCGAAATTTATCGCAAAGTGTATCGCGACGTTATCACACCGGAACGCGTGGCAGAGTTACTCATGTTACGCGGTAATATGCCACGCTCTTTACTCGCATGCATGGATGAAGTCATTGCCAACCTCGCGGTGGTCAGCAATGATGTCTCAGCAGACACCGAACGTTTCGCCGGAAAGCTACATGCGGAATTAAAATTTGCCACCATTGAAGACATTCTGAACGCCGGACTACACAACACGCTGACGGAATTTCTGGAGCGCATTTTTGAATTAGGCAATCGCATCAGTCGTGATTTTTTAGTACCTCTGGCTGCCTGAAAGCACCAACGTTCATTATGCAACTCAATATCCGGCATCAGACCAAATATATCTACTCCGCGCCATCGTCATACACGATACAGCAATTGCATCTGACGCCACGTACGGAGTTGCATCAACATATAGCGCAGTGGAGCATTGTCGCTGCCGGACATCGACATGCATACACAGACGCCTATGGCAATCAATCTCATACATTGACCATTACTGAACCACATCTGGAGGTCAATATACTGGCATCGGGCATCGTCAATGTCAGAAGCCCGGATGCCGGACGTATTACCAACGCCGAGCCATGGTCGCCACTAATATTCACCATTCCCACTCAGCTCACGGAAAGCAGTGCGGAAATTCAGACGTTTGCGAAACGCTCTTTACCTCGGGAACAATCGGCCTCCAGCCGTGAGCTCCTTTATCTTGCAGAGCAAATAAGAAATGCGGTTACCTATCAGACCGGCAGCACGGTCGTTACCACTACAGCCAACGATGCCTTGTTAATGGGACGAGGCGTGTGTCAGGATCATGCTCATTTATTTCTCGCTTGCTGTCATGTCATGGGCGTACCTGCCCGCTATGTCTCAGGATATATCGATCCGGAATCCAGCGATCACGCTGAAAGCCACGCCTGGGTGGATGTCTGGGCGCAAGACCATGATTATCACGGCTGGATCAGCATCGATGTGACCCACGTCAGACTGATGACAGACTCTTATTGCCGCCTTGCTATCGGTCGTGATTACGATACGGCTGCACCGGTTCGCGGCATACGGCGCGGCGGTGGTATTGAAACATTAACGGTCAGCGTACAGGTGACGCCGCAATAGCGTGTTGCATGACAGTTCAATGATGGCCTGAGGTAAAATCCTGACTTATACATACTCTACTCACGATTTAATATGACTTACTGTGTAGGCATACGCCTCGATGCCGGGCTGGTTTTTCTATCTGATTCCCGCACGAATGCCGGCGTGGATCAGGTCGGTACATTCAGAAAAATGTCCGTCTTTGAGAAAGCGGGCGAACGCATGATGGTATTGATGACGGCGGGTAATCTGTCGATTTCACAGTCCATACGCGAATTACTTTCTGAGTATCAGGATGCAAATGGCAATACGATCTGGAACGTTCAGAGTATGTACGATGCTGCACGTATTCTGGGTGAAGCCGTGCGTGTCATACATCAGCGTGATGCCAAAGCCTTATCCGAATTTGGCATCGACTTTAATGTCAGCCTGATGTTTGGCGGACAAATCAAAGGCGAACGTTGCCGTCTGTTTCAGATTTATTCAGCAGGTAATTTTATTGAAGCGCACAACGAAAACACCTACTTTCAGATCGGCGAAGCCAAATACGGCAAACCTATTCTCGACCGCGTCATCAATCCTGCCACCAGCCTTGACGATGCGGCAAAATGTGCGTTGATTTCTATGGATTCCACACTGCGCTCTAATATCTCCGTCGGTCTGCCCTTGGATCTGCTGGTCTATGAAAATAATCATCTGGCAGTATCACGCTTCGTCACCATCGATGAAAAAAATCAGTATTTTCAGATGATCAGAAATAGCTGGGGGCAACAATTAAAAACCGTCTTCGAAGGAATAGAAGCGCCGGTCTGGGATATCAATGCTTCCGCAAGTAATCTGACCGGGCATCAACCATCAGCTTCAGCGGCCAATACTCACAGCAAACCTGTGATGGTTGCGCATCCGGATAAAACCTCAGGCACATCCACAATGGGAAGCCTGCAATCCTTCGCGGAACAACGCAGCAATCCGCGTCAGCATTGATACGTTTGTTTAATTTTGAACTGAAGGTAATTAATCAGACTGCAGACTGACGCCAGTCACAGTCTGCGGCATGATCCTGCACCATGCCGATGGCCTGCATATACGCATAAATTATCGTTGAGCCGACAAACTTAAATCCTCGTTGGCGCAGATCCTTGGAAATACGATCAGACAATGGTGTCGTTACTATGCGCTCACCATGATTCAGTATCGGTTTGCCGTCGACATATGCCCAAAGATACTTATCCAGACTGCCTACCTCCTCGCATAGTTGCAGATACGCTTTGGCGTTATTGATGGTCGCTGCGACTTTTAAACGATTACGCACGATGCCGGGATTGGCCAGTAATTCCGCCACCTTATCGGCGTCGTACTGTGCGATTTTTTTTGCGTCCCAGTCATCAAAAGCGATGCGGTAACTCGCGCGCTTATTTAAGACGGTTTCCCAGCTTAGTCCGGCCTGAGCACCTTCCAGATTCAGCATTTCAAACAAACGGTTTTCATCATGACATGGGCGCCCCCACTCGTTATCGTGATAGGCAATGTATAAGGGATTGACTGAGTTGGCCCAAGAGCAGCGTTTGACGTTCATCTTTCATTTTCCAATCTGTACGTGATCAGTTGGGATATCGATCATCAACTT
The DNA here is from genome assembly GCF_014699135.1 of Cognatundibacterium aquatile. Lineage (GTDB taxonomy): Bacteria > Pseudomonadota > Gammaproteobacteria > Burkholderiales > Burkholderiaceae_D > Undibacterium > Undibacterium aquatile. The sequence continues at coordinate 905,809 of NZ_JACOFT010000001.1, read as the reverse complement.
CCGGCCGGAGATGCGCGGAAGTTGATGTTTTCATTACCTGATTTATTTCACCTGACAGCGGGCTGCATTCAAAAGGCGACGTTGTCCCGAGTTCAGATGAACCAGCCAGCATTGCGTTCCATTCGTCTCTAGCCTGAAGCGATGCGGTATTTCCAGATCACGCCCTTGTATCAGCTCACCATGCTGGTTCGTCTGATGTTTGCGCTCAATGATCACTTCGCTGCTTTGCATGAAATCAGAAGCAGATAAAGTGACTTCAGAAAAGCCGCTCATACTGCTGATGGCAGCACCTAACTCCTGCATCACTACAGGATCGGAGGCCAGCAACACTGCCGCTTTATCAGGGGAAGCAGCAGTGAACTGACATGCCGACAGCATCAGAATACTAACGGCAAAAGTAAGCTGATATCTCATCAGTGTGGCATCGCCGCGAGAATACGCATTTCCTGACTTGCCGGACGTATCAACTCATAACCGGGCTCGGCACCAAGCACATTGGCACCAGCAGAATTAGCCGGGCACAAACCTGTCTGACGATAAGATAAAGCCGTTTTGAGCATCGTTTCATTTGCGTCGCCACGCAGATGAGTGACATCGTCGGACGCTTTGCAGGTCGGTGAAAAGCCGTCAGCATAATCGCCAAATCCTTTTTGATTCACACCTTTAAACTGAATCGCGAAATAGGTGTACGAGCAATTGTCCTGAGGAACGAAACCATAAGGCTTACCGCGTGTCAGATCGCCGATCAGATCAACTGCGACATCGACTCCGCGCAAACTGTTAATAATCGATTCGCTTGCGGAAGCGGTATTCCGTGTGACCAGCAGGGTGACACGTTTTAAACCCAGATATGGAAGCTGCTCGTTCGCCGTCGTGACCGCATAGAACGGATACACCGTATTTTTTGCAGCGAGCTTGTCGTTGTAAGTCAGCTTTTCAAATATCTGTCCGTTTGTCGTAGTTGGTCCGGCAATCATATATGCCAGTTGACTCGCAACATACAAAAGGCCACCGCCGTTGTAACGCAGATCGATGACCAGATCCGTAACGTTCGCAGCTTTCAGTTGCTTGATGGCGGCAATCAACTCCGCTTCGGATTTCGCGATATGTGTATCAAACGTGAAATAGCCAACCGTACCGAATGCCGTTGGAATAGTCTTCACATTCAACACTGTTGACGTCGAATAGGTCGCAGGAGTCAGACTAATCTCTGCGGCACCGTTGAACCCTAATTGATGCGCCACCACTTTAGTCGGAGAGAGGATCTCACTCAGATCTGCAATGCCGACAGGCACGCCATCAATCGAAGTAATAACATCGCCGCGCTTGATCCCCGCCAATGCAGCGGGCGAACCAGGTGCAACATCCGCTGCAAGAAGGATGAATGACGGAGCCGTACCTTTTACCATCCATTTAATGCCGTAATCCTGCGCAATACCTGATGACGACGCATTCCAGGATGCGGTGGTCTGCGACCAGTGAAACTGATCAACACTTGCGCCAGAATTAGTCTTGGCGTTTGTTTTCAGCACATCAAAATAGAGTTGCGGCGTCGCATAATTTGCAGCCACGATATTGGAAGGTATATCGGCGTACCAGAGATAAGTTTCGTCGACAAACGAACGTAAATAAGATTTTTCGTTCTCGACGGTCCCCTGACGATCGCTAGTATTAGCGCGGGGATTAGCACAAAGATTTGCCAGCGTGGAAGATGGCGGAAAACCTGAATTACCCGGTGGCGTAGTGGTGCTATCACCACTGTTACCGCCTCCACCACCACATGCGGCCAGAATACTCAACAAGCTCAGTGAAATTATTTTTCTCATTTTAATTAACATTTAAGTGGTCTTTAACAAAATCCAGTTTCAGATTCTGCACCGAACAACAGCAAATAAAGTGTAAGTTAATTAATTAAAAATGAGCAAGTTGATTATTAAATTTATTAAATCAAGGAAAATCAGGGACTAAAACTATCTCCCTGATTTACCTTTTGTTTGATTCAAAACTGACGCAATTTATCCGGGCAAGGGATAGCGGCGCAGACAGTGCCAATGTAGGGTCAGTGGCCATAACGCCGCTTGGGCGTTGCATAAGTTCTACGCTTAAACAACGATAGTCGGATGTTCATTGCCTTCGCGGGCACGAATTTCACCGATACGATAAACCGATTCGCCAGCGGCGCTCAGTTGTGCCATCGCTGCATCTGCGTTTTCAGCAGACACAATCACCACCATGCCGATACCACAGTTGAATACACGATGCATTTCGGCATCTGCCACACCGCCGTGTTGTTGCAGCCATGTGAATAATGGCGGCAGAGTCCACGCATCTTTATGCAGGACCGCAGTCAGTTTGTCACCCAGCACGCGAGGTACATTCTCGACCAGACCACCACCAGTAATGTGTGCCATGCCTTTCACTTCCAGCGACTCCATCAGCGCCAGCAAAGGTTTCACGTAAATACGTGTCGGTGCCATCAGTGCATCGCCCAGGCTGCGTCCGTGGAAATCTGCATTCAGGTCAGGTTTAGCCACTTCGATGATTTTGCGCACCAGAGAAAAACCGTTTGAATGAATACCGGAAGAAGCCAGACCCAGAATCACGTCGCCCGGTTGAATTTTGCTGCCGTCGATGATTTTAGATTTTTCAACCGCACCGACCGCAAAGCCGGCCAGATCGTATTCGCCATCCGGATACATGGAAGGCATTTCAGCAGTTTCGCCACCGATCAGTGCGCAGCCAGCTTGTTCGCAACCGAAAGCCACGCCTTTGATCACGTCCGTGGCGGCCGCCACATCGAGTTTGCCGCAGGCGAAATAATCGAGGAAGAACAAAGGCTCAGCGCCCTGCACCAGAATATCGTTGACACTCATCGCGACCAGATCGATACCGACCGTGTCATGTTTGTTGAGGTGAAATGCCAGCTTCAGCTTGGTACCGACGCCATCGGTGCCTGAGACCAACACAGGCTCTTTGAATTTTTTGCTGACTTCAAACATCGCGCCAAAACCACCGATACCGGCCATGACGCCTTCGCGCATCGTGCGTTTTGCAAAAGGCTTGATTGCATCGACCAACGCGTCGCCAGCAACCATATCGACACCGGCGTCGGCGTAAGAGAGAGAAACAGGGGTAGAAGTGCTCATGATATTCGTCAGTAGGGGGCTTGAGGCGGTAAAATAGGAAAATTGCCAGAAAACTCCGGCAAAACCGCTATTTTAACAAAATGACTGCGTATTGACCTATATTTGGGCGATACGTAACAAGCCGACAACTTATTTGCAAGCACACCATCTGAAAATGCCATTTTCTTTTTCGCCAGAACAAAAGCAATCCCTACTCTGGATCCTCGTCGGTGCAGCGTTCCTGCTATTGCTGTCGTTGCTGGGTCCGGTGTTAATGCCATTCATCGTCGCCGCGATACTCGCGTACGTACTCAACCCCTGGGTCGATAAACTGTGTGCGCTGCGATACAAAAATCTGCGTCTGCCGCGCACAGTGGCAGCCACGCTGTTGATTATTTTCGTCATCGCTGCAGCATTGGCGATGGTATTGATTATCGTGCCTATCCTGCAAAAAGAAGCGCCGCAGTTACAAGAACAGATACCGCGTTTTTTTGACAAATTCGATCAGGTGATTTCGCCGTTTCTGGCGCATTACGGATTCACGATACGCCTGGACAGTACCGGAATTAAAGCCTTGCTGACCGAGCAAATGGCTGGCAGCGGTGACGTCATCGGTAAGGCGGTTTTGTCATCGATACGCGTTGGCGGCACCGCCCTGCTCGGTCTGCTGGCGAATTTATTACTGATTCCGATAGTGCTGTTTTATCTGTTGCTGGACTGGCACCCGCTGATCCACAGGATCGCGCATTTCATCCCGCGCCGCTGGGTGCATGGAGCGAACAATGCCGTGAATGAGGTTGACGATATTCTTGCCCAGTATTTGCGCGGACAAATTCTGGTGATGATCGTGCTCGCTGCATATTATGCAATCGCACTGAGCATCGCCCGTTTCGATCTGGCGCTGCCCGTCGGCATCATCACTGGCTTTCTGGTGTTTATTCCTTATCTCGGCTACGGCATAGGACTGGCGCTCGCCCTGATCGGCGCGGTCTTACAATTTAACGATCTGAGCGGATTAATTTACGTCGGCATTATTTATGGCTTCGGACAATTTTTTGAATCATTCATACTGACGCCACGTCTGGTCGGTGAACGCATCGGCCTGCATCCGCTGACGGTCATTTTTGCGCTGATGGCGTTTGGTCAGTTATTTGGCTTCATCGGCATTCTGGTTGCCTTACCAGCGTCGGCAATTATCTCGGTAGCCGTCAAACATATACGCAGCTCTTACCTGAACAGTCCTTTTTATCGCCAGCCATGAGGCAACTTTTACTCGATCTGGATGCGCAAAAGCTGCCATCCCTTGCTACCTTTGTGGTCGGACAAAATGCCGAACTGGCGCAATTGCTGGGTTTATTCTCACAGCGCATTGCGAGTCAGTATGGTGAGCGCTCGGTCTATATCTGGGGTGAAGCCGGTGCGGGTAAAACCCATCTGCTGCACGCCCTCGCAGATCATCCGGATTCCCGCTACATCCCCGCCAATGCACCAGAAGAAGCATTTGATTTCAGCGATGAAGTCAGCCTGTACCTGCTTGACGACTGCGAACAATTATCGCCACTGAACCAGATTGCGGCGTTCAATCTGTTTAATGAAGCCCGGGCACGCGGCGGTTTTCTGGTGGCAGCAGGCAACCATCCGCCGATGATCTTGAATGTGCGCGATGATTTACGTACCCGCTTTGGCTGGGGCCTGATTTATCAGCTCCATGAACTCACCGACGAAGATAAGATAGACGCCTTGGAACGTGCTGCGCAGGCACGCGGCATCCAGTTATCGACAGGCGTGTTACCCTATCTGATCACGCACTACCGGCGCGACATGAGTTCATTAACCGCGATGCTGGATCAGCTCGATCATTATTCGCTGGTCACCAAGCGCCCGATTACCTTGCCGCTCCTGCGTGAACTGATGCTGCAACAACAGCCCTGAATCCGGAATACAACAGCATGCCTAATATTGCTTTATTTGATCTCGACCACACCCTGATTCCTATCGATTCCGATTATGAATGGGGCCAATTTTTATGCCGCGTCGGCGCGGTCGATGCCGAAGCATTTGCCAAACGGAATGCCGATTTTTTTGCACAATATCAGGCAGGCACTCTGGATCCGGTGGAGTATCTGGAATTTGCACTCGGCACGCTGGCACAATTTCCACGCAAGAAAATCGACGAGCTGCATCAGCAGTTCATGCAGGAAGTCATACAGCCTGCCTTGTTACCGGCCGCGTTTGATTTACTGAAAAAACATCAGGATCAGGAAGACCTGATCGCGATTATCACGGCGACCAATCGCTTTGTCACCGCCCCGATTGCACAGGCATTAGGAGTACCGCATTTACTGGCTGCCGAGCCTGAGCTCGATGCCGCCAACAATATCACTGGTAAACTGCTGGGCGTGCCAACTTCGGGCGCCGGCAAAGTCATCCATTTACAGGACTGGTTAGCAAAACAAGAAAAACAACTCAGCGATTTTGGCAGCAGCCATTTTTACAGCGACTCCCATAACGATATCCCTTTACTCGAGGTCGTGACACATCCTGTCGCCACCAATCCGAATGCCAGGTTGAGCGCACATGCGCTGGCAAAAGGATGGCCTCAAATCCAGCTGTTCGACAAACAATGATCAAGAAATTTATTCGCAAAATACTCGGCGTGAAAAGCGTCCCGGAAGCTACCGTAGCTGCCGTCAGCAATCGCAAGCCAACTGTGCTGAGCGCGAAAGAGCATGGCATCAATCCGCAACTGGTGTCGGCGAATGCGATTCGCGTGACGCAGACTTTGCAGGACAATGGTTTCAAAGCATTCATCGTTGGCGGTGCCGTGCGCGATCTGCTGACTGGTGTGAAACCGAAAGATTTTGACATCGCCACCAACGCCACGCCAGAACAAGTCAAACGCCTGTTCCGGCGCGCCTTTATCATCGGCCGTCGTTTCCAGATCGTGCACGTGATGTTCGGTCAGGATCTGCTTGAAGTCACGACCTTCCGCGGCCCATCCAACGATGCAGCACCAAAGGATGAACATGGCCGCGTGCTGCGCGACAACACCTTTGGCGAGCAGCACGAAGATGCGGCGCGGCGCGATTTCACCATCAATTCGATGTACTACGATCCGGCCTCGCAAACGGTGCTCGATTACCACGGCGGCATCAAAGATATCCGTAAAAAAATCCTGCGTATTATCGGCGTACCGGAAGCGCGTTACCGCGAAGACCCTGTGCGTATGCTGCGCGTGGTGCGCTTTGCCGCAAAATTACAATTTACGATAGACTCAGCCACGCAGGCACCGATCGCGGTGATGGCACCGCTGATCAATAACGTGCCGGCAGCACGCGTCTTCGATGAAATGCTGAAACTACTGACCAGCGGCCATGCCATGGCGTGTCTGCAGGAACTACGCAAAGAAGGCCTGCATCACGGTCTGATGCCTTTGCTGGACGTGGTGTTGGAACAGCCTATGGGTGAGAAATTCATCACGCTGGCGCTGGCGAATACCGATGAACGCATACAACAGGGTAAACGCGTTTCACCAAGTTTCCTGTTCGCCTCGCTGTTGTGGCATCAGGTGCTGGAAAAATGGGAAGCCTATAAAGCTGCCGGCGAATTCCCGATTCCGGCACTGCATCTGGCGGCAGATGATGTGCTGAATACGCAAACAGATGCGCTCGCGATTCAACGAAAAATCGGCGCCGATATGCGCGACATCTGGGCGATGCAGCCGCGCTTCGAAAAGCGGGTGGGCAAAACGCCGTACAAAATGCTTGAACATCAGCGCATGCGGGCGGCCTATGATTTCCTGTTGCTGCGTTGCGCCTCGGGCGAGATCGATGCTGACATCGGCGAATGGTGGACTGCCTTCATCAATGGCGATGCCGATGAACGTGAACGCCTGATTAACAGCAAACCCAAAGCCCCGGCGGGTGCCAGTGCCGCAAAAAAACGCAAACCACGGCGCCGTGCGCCACGCAAGGCGGCAGCGCAGGAATGATGCTGGCTTACATCGGTATCGGTGCGAATCTGGGCGCAGCACAGGATACGGTGCAGCAAGCCATCGCCCGCCTTGGCCAGATTCCGGCAACGCAGTTGCAACGCGCCTCGTCGCTGTACAGCAGCGCGCCAATCGATTCCAGCGGTGACGATTATGTGAATGCCGTGGCGGCCATCACCACGAGCCTCAGCGCTAACGATTTATTGCTGGCCTTGCAGGAAATCGAGCAGGCATTTGGTCGTGAGCGTCCTTACCGTAACGCCCCGCGCACGCTGGATCTGGATTTGTTGTTATATGCGGATCAGCAGATCGCGACAGCACAACTGAGCGTGCCGCATCCGCGCATGACAGAACGTGCATTTGTGCTGCTACCGCTGCTGGAAATCGCAGCGAAAATCGATATCCCCGGTCAGGGGCCGGCACAGACATTTGTCGCCGGGGTCGCACAGCAGGCTATTTTCAGGTTACCGGCGGGCTAAATCGGTTTAAATATACACCCCCCAGTATTTTTTAAGCCCCTTTAAAATCAAGGACATTAAGCCATTTTTACGGGATACTCCCATGCAAATACCAGTTATCGTACAAACTGCCGGGTTGTTAACGCTGTCAAACGTCTTCATGACCATCGCCTGGTACGGGCATCTGAAGAATTTATCCAGCAAAACCTGGTGGATCGCCGCGCTGATCAGTTGGAGCATTGCGCTGTTTGAATATCTGCTGCAAGTACCGGCGAATCGTATCGGTTACACTCAGTACAGTCTGGCGCAGCTCAAAATTTTGCAGGAAGCGCTGACGCTGATCGTATTCGTGCCGTTTGCGATGTTCTATATGGGGCAACCATTCAAACTCGATTACGTCTGGGCTGGCTTATGTCTGGTCGGCGCGGTTTATTTTATTTTCAGGAATTAGGACGCAAGCGCCTGATGACGCTGTCAGCGACAACTCCTGACAGCTTTACCTTTGGAGAAACACATGGCGGAATATTTGCAAGACCGTAAAGCAGTCAGCATTCCCGGCTTAATGTCTATGCGTGAGCAAGGCAACAAAATCACGATGCTGACCTGCTACGATGCCAGCTTTGCCTCATTGATGGACAGATGCGGTGTCGAAATATTACTGATCGGCGACTCGCTTGGCATGGTCTGTCAAGGACATCAATCCACGCTGCCAGTGACGATTGCCGACATTGCCTACCACACCGCTTCCGTTGCGCGCGGCAATCAGAAAGCACTGATCGTGGCCGACATGCCGTTCGGCAGTTATGCCACACCGGAAGCGGCGTTTAATAATGCCGTGCCGCTGATACAGGCCGGCGCACAGATGGTGAAACTCGAAGGTGGAACCTGGTTGCTGCCAGTCATACAATTTTTAACTGAGCGCGCGATTCCGGTCTGCGCGCATCTGGGGCTGACGCCACAATCCGTACATCAGCTCGGCGGTTATAAAGTCCAGGGTAAAACCACCGCCGCCGCCGATTTGCTTAAAGCAGAGTCACTCGCAGTGCAAGCCGCCGGAGCCACCCTGCTGGTGCTGGAAGCGATTCCTGCCGCGCTCGGCAAAGAGGTCACCGACGCATTGACGATTCCGACCATCGGTATCGGTGCCGGTGCGGATTGCTCCGGTCAGGTGTTGGTGATGCATGATTTGCTCGGTGTCTTTCCTGGCCGTAAAGCGCGTTTTGTGAAAAATTTCATGGAAGGTCAGACCAGTATTGATGCAGCAGTGACGGCATATGTCGCGGCGGTGAAAGACCAGTCTTTCCCCGGACCAGAGCACTGCTTCTGATTTTAATTTATGAATATCAGCATCGCGATTCAGGACGCGTTTTCCCTCTTGTTCAGCGGCGATGAAACGCTGTGGAATATCGTCTGGGTATCGCTGAAAACTTCACTGGTCGGTTTAGCCTTTGCAACGCCGCCGGCGCTGCTGCTCGGCTATGCCATTGCGAGCCACGCGTTTCCTGGCCGCCGTATCGCGATCTGGCTGGTGCAGGCCGCCCTGTCGCTGCCGACGGTGCTGATTGGTTTATTGTTGTATCTGCTGTTAAGCCGCCAGGGCTTGCTCGGCTCATGGCATTGGTTGTTCAGCCAGACCGGCATCATTGCTGGTCAGGCGGTGATCGCGTTTCCAGTCCTGACCGCATTCACCCTGAGCGCGGTGCAATCGGCCGACCCTCGACTGGCAGAAACCGCGATCACGCTGGGCGCGAATCGCCGCCAGGTAATGTGGACGGTGCTGCATGAAGTGCGTTTCGGCGTGATGGCGGCGCTGATCAATGGCTTTGGCCGTGTCTTATCGGAAGTCGGCTGCGCCATGATGGTGGGCGGTAATATCGCCGGTGAAACCCGCACCATCACAACGGCCATCGCTCTCGAAACCAGTAAAGGTGAATTTGCGCAGGGCATTGCGCTCGGCATGGTCTTGATTGCACTGGCCTTGGTCATGAATGCGGCGCTGATGCTGTTGCAAGGCGACACCCGGAATGCGGAGCAATTGCAATGAGCACACTCTTACAAGTACGCGGTTTGCGCAAATCGTTCGGGCAGCGGCACCTGCTCGACATCGCCGAACTGAACATCGAACAATCACGCGCTTATGTGCTGACGGGTATGAATGGCAGCGGTAAAAGTACGCTGCTACGCATACTCTCAGGACTCGAGCAGGCGCAGATAGATGAAGTGAAATACCTCGATAACGCAACGACATTTGCGCCGTATCCGCGCCACTTACGTACCGACATCGTCTATGTGCACCAACACCCGGTGATGTTTTCCGGCACGGTTGCCGAAAACATCGCCTATGGTTTACGTTTAAGAAAAGCGGAGAATATTGAAAAGCAAGTCGCGCTCGCCATGTGTTGGGCAGGCATACTGCATCTCAGTGATCACGATGCGCGGCATTTATCCGGCGGTGAAAAACAAAGAGTGGCACTGGCACGTGCCAAAGTGCTGGAACCACGTTTGCTATTGCTGGACGAGCCAACCGCGAATCTGGATGGGGAAGCGCGGGAACAGGTGATCGCCCTGATCCCGACGCTGACACAGGCGGGCAGCAGCGTGGTGGTGGTTTGCCACGACCGTGAACTGATCGCCCTGCCCGACATGCATAGACTGAAATTACGCGACGGCAAACTGGAACTCCGCACTACGGGCACATAAGCACGCAGTCAGAGCCAGCGTTAGTTTCAGTGCCAGCCCCATTTCCACAAGCGCTCATCCTGTAACTCACGCCACGGAATCTGACGCACCTCTTTGTGTACACCGCTTCGATTTCGATCAACTCTGGCGGTGCATCAGACAACGCGGCTGACTCAGGCTGAATCACTTTACTGACAATGAAATGCTTTTGCTTCGCGACGACTTGTACCGCCGTCCATTTCGACAATAAAAGCTTTTTCGGTTGCAGGCTGATTTTCATCGTTTTCATCTCATTTAATCGCAATAAGGCATGTATTTCATACGTCTCAAATAGCATGTGCCTGTTGGCACGAAATGCTGCCAGAAACCAGACCAGATGCCGATATTGAGTATTCGATACACGCAGAATAAAGCAGCATTTAAAACACCATTGAATACACCATTCTGGCATGAATCAGCATCTGCCGTTGGCAGCGCCGGATGGCTGGCGATCTGCGGACAAATACGCTAAGCTGCGCCCCTCACACACCCATATTGGAACCTCAGGTGGCAATGCATTTCTCGAAACCGACTCTGATAGCAACGCTGGCGATGACTCTTCTGATTGGCAGTGTCGCTTACTTTTTCTCACCGTTCTCAGGCAATCAACACATTGGCAGTCTGATGGAAAAAGTCGGAAAAACACTGGGAGTAAAGCCGCGACTACAGCCAACGTCCACCGACTGGCAGCCGCATGTGTTACGTTTCGCTGGCGACGGCACTGCGGGAAAACGTGACGGTGCAGCATTGCAGGCACGTTTTGCTGACCCTTTCGGCATGGTGCAGGATCAGGAAGGCAATCTGTATGTCACTGATGCCGCCGACAACAATGTGATACGCCGTATCGCTCCCGATGGTCAGGTCAGCGTCTATGCCGGGGGCAAAGAAGGTTTCGCCGATGGCGAACGTATGCAGGCTGCTTTCAATACACCTTCCGGCATCGCGATTGATAAACAAGGCAATCTGTATGTGGCCGATACCGGCAATCATGCGATACGCAAAATCTCCAGCCAGGGACTAGTCACAACATTGGCTGGCAACGGCCAAGCTGGCGATCGTGATGGTGATGGGACTTCGGCGCAACTGAACGCACCTCTGGCCGTTGCCGTTGACGCTGACGGCAACGTCTATGTGGCCGATACCTATAACGATAAAATTCGCCGCATATCGACCGACGGTAAAGTCAGCACCATCGCTGGCGGTAAGCAAAATGGCTTACTGGATGGCGCTGCCAGCGATGCCTTATTCGATACGCCGTCTGGCATTGCAATCAACTCGCACAAGGATCTGATCATAGCCGATACGCGTAATAACGCGATTCGTAAACTGACGCAGACGGGTATGGTCAGCACGCTGCAGCAATCCGCCAGCAACGATAAAAATGCGCTGATGCGACGTCCGGTCGGGCTGGCCATCACGCATGATGATCACGTTTATATCGGAGAAAGTGGCGAAGGCCGGATTTTACATCTGACGCCAGACGGCATACTCAGAGGCGTCACAGGCATCGATGTTGATTTTGTCGCCGGTGACGAGAAGGTTTTACGGCTATCTTCACCAAGCGGTTTGCTGGTGACACCAACCGGTGAAGTCATGGTCGCAGATTCAGCTACCACATCGATATACCGGCTGACATCAGTGCAGCCAGCGACGCCGGAGCAAAGCAGATTTCCGGCGACCCACCTTGACCTGCAAACGATGTTTGCCGGTCAGACTTTTCCGTGGCCCTTAAAGCCATTTCAAACAGCACACGAAGTGGTCGGCACAATGGGAGAGGTGCGTGGAAAAACGGATGGTGAAGCACGCGATCATTTTCATAGTGGGCTTGATATACAAGGCAATCTCGGCGCGACAGTGTATGCCGTTGCCGACGAAAAGGTGCGTCATCCTGTCACTGCCTGGGGATATGGGACGCTGAATGAAGGAATCAATATCGATCATTTTTCTTACATCCACATGAAAGCAGGACGCGACCGCGACAATCTGCTGATCGATGCCCAGCGCTTTCAGATCCTGAATGATATGCAGGGAAAACCAGCTGCAGTCAGAATTCCGCGCGGAACAAAATTCAAAACCGGAGATGCTTTAGGTAGTATCAACCGCATGTACCATGTCCATCTGAATTACAGCCTCGGCAGCGGCGAAATCAATCCCTTAGCCTTGCCGTTCCCCGGCTTTAAAGATGAAACAGAACCGGTGATTGAGTCGATACAAATCACCGATGATCAGGGCAAACCGCTGAAACAGAAACAGGATAATCGCCTCCTCATCCCACGCCAGAGCCCATCATTGAATCTGCTTGTCGATGCGTATGATCAGAGCGATGACAATCTTTCGCGCAGACGACTGGGCTTATACAAGATAGGCTATCAATTCCTGCATGCGAATGGCAAAACTGTCGCCGGTTATGAGCAAGCATTGATGACGATAGAATTTAATCAGTTACCGCCTGATCGCTCGTCCGTCAAAGTCGCCTATGCAGATGGCAGCGGCATTACCGTGCATGGCAATGCGAAAACCCGCTTTTTGTATCAGGCCAGTAATGTCGTGCGTGACGGCTATGCCAGAAATGCTCACCTGCCTGTAGATAAACTGGCTGCCGGTGATTATATTCTGCGGATTTTTGCCGCAGATTATGCCGGCAACATGGCCAGATCTGGACGCGATCTGGCCATCAGAATTGAATGAGGCGGATATATGTTGTTCAGTCCTGATACCGGGTCAGACTCGCGGCAAACTGGGTGGCAAGCATTTCCGGTGAACTGACCGCCATTCCCAGTGGATTTAATAAGCCATCCTGAATGCCATAGACCCAGCCATGCACAGTCAGTGTCTGGCCGCGTTCCCACGCATCCTGAATCACGGTGGTCTGGCACAGATTGACGACTTGTTCGATCACGTTCAGTTCGCACAAGCGGTCTGCGCGCTGTTTTGTATTCAGTGTTTCACCAAGATAGCGTTCATGCTTCTGATGTACATCCTGTACGTGACGCAGCCAGTTATCGGCCAGACCGACACGCCGCCCGGTCATTGCAGCATGTACGCCTGAGCAACCATAATGACCGCAGATGATAATGTGTTTGACGCCCAGAATATCGACTGCAAACTGCAGCACAGAGAGGCAATTTAAATCTGAATGAACGACAACGTTGGCGATATTTCTGTGTACAAATAACTCACCAGGTAAAAGCCCCAGCAATTCATTGGCAGGGACCCGGCTGTCAGAGCAGCCTATCCACAGATATTCAGGATTTTGCTGGGCTGCGAGTTTTTTAAAAAAATCAGCATCCCGGTTGGAGATTGCCTGCGCCCATTGACGATTATTTTCAAATAACTGTTCCGGAGTTAATTCGGCACGATTTTTCTCGGTCATCATCCTGTCCTGATATTGAAAACAGGCGTGATTCTAACCTTTATGCAGGTAAGCTGCATAAACAGAAAAAGCCGTACCCGGGCAGGTACGGCTTTTTCTGTTTCAGATCAAGGTAAATTAACGATACATATTTCTGTCGTCAGGCTCAGCCAGCATCGCTTTCTTCAAGCCGCTGTCAACGGGTTTTTCACCTAACCAGATGCGCAGCAATGCGTTGTTAAATCCGATGTCAGGGTAAGGTTCACCCATTTTTTTTCCATTTAAATACACCACCGTACCAACGCCGGGAACCCAGTCGTTCACCATGACATCCCCTTTTTTCAATTCAGGAACGGATGCAAACAACTCACCGAAACGAAGAAACTGCGAAGTGAATTTCACTTTTTCTGCTTTGTCTGTATTTTGTTGTATACCTTGCATAAAGCCGCGGCCAAAATCTTCGTTACTGAGATCGCGCAGCATCACTATCGTGACCCGACGCGGACCTTGCGAGGCAAGTACTTCAGGTACGGTATTTTTCTTGTCTTTGAGGTACAGGCCCGCTGCGTACACTTTGAAAATAGCTTTGTAACGGATCCCGGCTCCATTCAGTTTCAGATCGGTGTTTGCAACATGAACCGTATCTTCAAATTTGGCACCCGCTATATCCACGGTACCGGCATTTGCTGTACTGAGCAGGGTCAGACCCAGCCCGGCTAACCAACATTTATATTGATTCCAACGCATTTTTGTCTCCTGTTTATATTTTATTGATTCCAGATTGATCAGGCTTGGCAGATAAGATGCTGTCGCTGATAAATCCGGGCACCGCTACTTATAATGTAGTTTTTATATTGGCTCTTTAGCTTAACCGATTCCCGGGCGTATCGTCAGCGCTGATTTTGGAGTCCGCTCTCTAATTTAGCAGCAAATTTATCCGCCTGATGCCTGTATCTAAATACCGATCTCCGACAACACGGGAAGTAAACGTTAAAAAGCCCCGTTCAACATCAACGGGGCTTTTTTTTAGCAAAATTATTCAAAGAATTTTTTTACTTTATCCATCCAGGTTTTACTTTGGGGGTTGTGCTTAGCCCCGCCTTCTACCGTCAACTGCTCAAAATCTTTCAACAACTGCTTTTGCTTTTCAGTCAGCTTGACTGGCGTTTCTATCACAACGTGACAGAACAAGTCGCCAGCATAACCAGAACGCACGCCCTTCACGCCTTTGCTGCGCAAACGGAAAGTTTTACCTGACTGCGTTCCTTCCGGTACAGTGAACGACGCTTTGCCACTCAACGTAGGTACTTCAATCTCGCCGCCCAGAGCCGCTTTCACAAAGGAAATTGGAATCTCGCAATGCAGATCATCGCCTTCGCGCTGGAACACCGGATGCTGCTTGATATGTATCTCTACATACAAATCACCCGGAGGCCCGCCGTTGACGCCAGGTTCACCGTTACCCGATGAACGGATACGCATGCCATCGTCTATCCCTGCTGGAATTTTAACTTCCAGTGTTTTATTGCGTTTGATGCGACCAACACCTGAGCAAGCGGTACATGGATCAGGAATCATTTTCCCTGTGCCATGACACTTAGGACAGGCTTGCTGGATACTGAACAAACCTTGCTGCATCCGTACCTGACCGTGTCCGCCACAAGTGGTGCACGTTACCGGTGACGTACCGGGTTTTGCACCGGAGCCGTGGCAAGTATCGCACTCATCCCAGCTAGGCACGCGTATCGTCGTATCAAATCCGTTAGCGGCCTGCTCGAGTGTGATTTCGAGGTTATATCGCAAATCAGCACCGCGATATACCTGAGGACCCGCACTACGACGGCCACCGCCGAAAATATCACCAAAAATATCGCCGAACGCATCAGCAAAACCGCCTGCACCACCGCCACCGCCGCCACCCATATTCGGATCAACACCGGCATGACCGTAACGGTCGTAGGCATCCCGTTTCTGGCTGTCGGAAAGCATCTCGTAAGCCTCTTTGGCTTCCTTGAATTTCTCTTCGGCAGACTTATTATCCGGATTACGATCCGGATGGTACTTCATCGCCAGCTTGCGATAAGCCTTTTTAATTTCGTCTTCTGAAGCGTTTTTACCGACGCCGAGAATTTCATAAAAATCACGCTTCGCCATCTCTTGTTAACCTCTGTATTAAGCGCAAACGCCGGGCCAGCAACGCAAGCGCGAGCCACCCGGCGAGTGATGACGGGCAAGCCCGTCAGACTGGGAATTACTTATTGTCTTTCACTTCTTTGAAGTCTGCATCGACAACATCGTCATCTTTAGCTTTTGCATCAGCGTCCGCAGTACCGCCCGCTGCACCAGCCGCAGCTTGCTGAGCCTGCATATCCGCATAGACTTTTTCGCCCAGCTTCTGAGCCGCTGTCGTCAAAGCACCAAGCTTAGTATCGATCTCAACTTTGTCGCCGGTTTTCAACACATCTTCCAACTCTTTGATCGCAGCTTCGATTTTTTCTTTCTCGCCTGCGTCCAGTTTGTCGCCATGTTCAGCCAGCGCTTTTTTGGTTGAGTGCACCAATGCATCACCCTGATTGCGGGACTCAGCCAGTTCTTTGACCTTTTTGTCTTCTTCCGCGTTCAGTTCTGCATCTTTCACCATTTTCTGAATTTCTTCTTCAGTCAAACCTGAGTTTGCTTTAATAGTGATTTTGTTTTCTTTACCGGTTGCTTTGTCTTTTGCACCTACATGCAAAATACCATTCGCATCAATATCGAACGTGACTTCAATTTGTGGTGTGCCACGTGCTGCTGGTGGAATACCTTCCAGATTGAATTCGCCCAGACCTTTATTACCGGCAGCGATCTCACGTTCACCCTGGAACACTTTGATCGTTACCGCAGGCTGATTATCATCTGCTGTCGAAAACACCTGACTGAACTTAGTCGGGATGGTCGTGTTTTTCTGTATCATCTTCGTCATCACGCCGCCCAGAGTCTCGATACCCAGCGACAATGGTGTCACGTCCAGCAACAACAGATCTTTACGATCGCCAGACAATACAGAACCCTGAATTGCTGCACCGACCGCTACTGCTTCGTCCGGATTCACGTCTTTACGTGGCTCTTTACCGAAGAACTCTTTAACCAGTTCCTGAACCTTAGGCATACGGGTCATGCCACCAACCAGAATGATGTCGTCGATATCAGATACTTTAACGCCAGCATCTTTAATCGCCAGACGGCAAGGCTCGATGGTTTTCTTGACCAGTTCTTCGACCAGCGCTTCCAGTTTGGCGCGCGTGATTTTCAAGTTCAGATGCACCGGTGCGCCATTCGCCATCGCGATATATGGCTCATTGATTTCAGTTTGCTGTGCGCTTGACAGTTCAATTTTTGCACGCTCAGCAGAAGCCTTGATACGTTGCAAAGCGATAGGATCTTTGGACAAATCCAGACCATTGATCGTTTTGAATTCTGTGATGATGTAATCAATGATACGTTGATCGAAATCTTCACCACCGAGGAAAGTATCGCCGTTAGTCGACAACACTTCAAACTGCATTTCGCCATCAACGTCTGCAATTTCAATAATGGAAACGTCGAAAGTACCGCCGCCAAGGTCATACACAGCAATCTTACGATCGCCTTTTTCTTTTTTATCCAGACCGAACGCCAATGCGGCAGCCGTTGGTTCGTTGATGATACGTTTCACATCCAGACCAGCGATACGGCCGGCATCTTTCGTTGCCTGACGTTGCGCATCGTTGAAATAAGCAGGAACGGTAATGACCGCTTCTGTCACTTCTTCACCGAGGTAGTCTTCGGCAGTCTTTTTCATTTTGCGCAAAACTTCAGCGGAAATCTGTGGTGGCGCTAATTTTTTATCGCGCACAGAAACCCACGCATCACCATTGTCTGCTTTGGAAATCGTGTAAGGCATCAGACTGATGTCTTTTTGGACTTCTTTTTCTTCAAATTTACGACCGATCAGACGTTTGACCGCAAATAAAGTGTTTTTCGGATTTGTCACTGCCTGACGTTTTGCAGAGGCGCCGACCAGAATCTCGCCGTCTTCCTGATACGCGATAATCGATGGTGTCGTGCGTGCACCTTCTGCATTTTCAATCACTTTTGGCTGGCCGCCTTCCATGATTGCAACGCAAGAGTTGGTTGTACCCAAATCAATACCAATCATTTTTCCCATGATATTTCCCTTAGAATGTAGATTTTATTTGTCAATGTTGGTGAGTCGGTCTGAATTTAGCAGCAAAACCAACTCGTCTGTTCCGGATATAAGGTAAAAAACCCGCTTTTCAAGCGTTTTATGCGTTTTTTTTACGTTTTTCTTACTTTCCTTGCGCAACGGTCACTAAAGCCGGGCGCAAAAGACGATCAGCAATCGTGTAGCCTTTTTGCAGTACAGTCACGATAGTGTTGGCCTCTTGCTCTGCCGGAACCATAGAGACAGCCTGATGTTTAGTCGGATCAAGTTTTTCCGCCTGCGCCGGATTCACTTCCATCAAGCGATTTTTTTCAAATGCAGAATTCAATTGCTTCAGCGTAATTTCCACGCCTTCTTTTAAAGAATCAATGGATGGCGTTTCCACTTTCAAGGCCATTTCCAGACTGTCTTTGACGGGCACCATTGCTTCCGCAAAACCTTCTATCGCAAATTTATGTGCTTTCGCGATATCTTCCTGCGCACGGCGACGGATATTTTCACCATCAGCTTTGGCGCGCATAAAAGCATCCTGCAGCTCAGCAACCCGCGCTTCTAACTCAGCAATTTTTGCTGCTGCGTAATTCGCTGGATCATTTTGCTGCTCTACAACAGTCTCCGCAGCTGCAACTTCGGCGCTCTCAACTGCAGTAGCAGGGTTTTCAGCCTGATGATTTTCTTGTTCTTGCATCCTGTTTCTCCATTCAAATACACGTTACACCTGTAAATAGGGCTGATTCTGATTATTTCAAGGGATACCTGGCACCCTAAATCGACGATTCATATCGCAAACGGCATATGTATGTATGCATCATTGGAAAGTCAAAAATCAAGGCAGCCCGATTAGCAAAATGAAAGCTTGAAATGCGGGCAGACATGAAAAACACTATTCCCGACATATCAAAACCACATTAATGCAAATAATTGTTACTAATCTTACAGCGTAAAATCATCACAAAATAGAACGACTTCGGGCTTATCTCAAGTAAAATCGCGGGTTGGGTATTAAAAATAAGCGGTTCAGACAGGGGTTAGTTATGATTTTCGTCACAGGCGGCGCTGGATTTATCGGCGCTAATTTTGTATTAAGTTGGCTGGCACAATCTGACGAGACAGTGCTTAATTATGACAAACTGACTTATGCTGGCAATTTAAACAATCTTACAAGCTTACGTCACGATAACCGGCATATTTTCGTTCAGGGTGACATCTGCGACGGCGACAAACTGACAGCATTGTTTGCAGAACATAAGCCACGTGCGATCGTGCATTTTGCGGCAGAAAGCCATGTAGATCGCTCGATTCATGGTCCGGCAGCTTTCGTCACAACCAATATTAATGGCACGTTCAGCCTGTTAGAGGCTGCGCGGGCTTACTGGAATTCACTCGAAGCTCAGGAAAAAAAGGACTTTCGTTTCCTACATGTATCAACCGATGAAGTGTATGGAACGCTGGGTCCGGAAGATCCGCCATTCAGCGAAACAACTGCTTACGCGCCGAACAGCCCGTATTCCGCATCGAAAGCAGCATCCGATCATCTTGTTCGCGCTTATCACCATACTTATGGCATGCCAGTCTTAACAACGAACTGCTCGAATAACTATGGTCCTTATCATTTTCCGGAAAAACTGATTCCGCTGATTATTACCAACGCCCGCGCAGGTAAAGACTTGCCGGTGTATGGCGATGGTCAGCAAGTGCGTGACTGGTTGTTTGTGACAGATCATTGTGCAGCAATCCGCCGCGTCCTTGAAGATGGACGCCTGGGCGAAACCTACAACGTCGGCGGCTGGAACGAACAGACCAATCTCAGCGTCGTTCATACCATTTGCGATTTACTGGACGAATTACAACCTAAAGCACAAGGCAGTTACCGCGATCAGATCAAACACATCACTGACCGCCCGGGCCACGATCGCCGCTACGCTATTGATGCGCGCAAAATCGAACGCGAACTCGGCTGGAAACCGGCTGAAACGTTCACGACTGGCCTGCGCAAAACAGTGGAATGGTATCTCGCCAATGATGCGTGGGTCGCGCAGGTACAATCCGGCGATTATATGAAATGGGTTGATCTGCAATACAGTAACAAGGAACAAGCATGAGTTTTACATCAAGTACCCGCAAAGGCATTATTCTGGCCGGTGGTTCCGGCACACGCCTCTACCCGGTCACACAGGCAATCTCCAAACAACTGCTGCCGGTATACGACAAACCGATGATTTATTACCCGCTGACATCGCTGATGCTGGCAGGTATTCGCGACATCCTGATTATCTCGACGCCACAAGATACGCCGCGTTTTTCTGAGTTGCTTGGCGACGGTTCGCAATGGGGGATTAATCTGCAATATGCAGTGCAACCGTCACCTGATGGTCTGGCTCAGGCCTTCATTATCGGTAAAGAATTTATCGGCAATTCTCCTTCTGCGTTGATTCTTGGCGACAACATCTATTACGGCCACGATTTCGAACCTCAATTACGCAATGCCGATGCCAGAAATCAAGGCGCAACCGTGTTTGCTTACCACGTGCATGATCCTGAACGCTATGGCGTAGTTGATTTTGACGCTAACAAACAAGCACTCAGCATCGAGGAAAAACCAGCAAAACCTAAGTCGAATTACGCGGTGACTGGCCTGTATTTTTATGATCAGCAAGTATGCGATATCGCCGCCAACATCAAACCATCACCACGCGGCGAACTGGAAATTACCGATGTCAATAACGTTTATCTGAAACAAGGCGAGTTAAACGTCGAACTGATGGGACGTGGCATGGCATGGCTTGATACCGGCACCCATGAATCTTTACTGGAAGCAGGTCAGTTTGTCGCGACGATAGAAAAGCGCCAGGGCTTGAAAGTCGCCTGCCCTGAAGAAATCGCCTTCCGCCGTAACTACATCAGCGCCGCGCAGCTCGAAACGCTGGCACAGCCGCTGAAGAAAAATGAGTACGGCCGCTATTTGTTGAACCTCTTAGAGAAAAAGACGTTTTAAACCATGAAAGCTATTCCTACCAATCTGCCAGAAGTCATGATCATAGAACCGAAAGTATTCGGTGACGAACGTGGTTTTTTCTTTGAGAGCTTCAATGCGAAAAAGTTTGCTGAACTGACGGGTGTCGATGTTGAATTTGTTCAGGACAACCATTCACTCTCAGCAAAAAATATCCTGCGCGGCCTGCACTATCAAATCAAACAGGCACAGGGAAAACTGGTGCGCGTCGTGACCGGCGAAGTGTTTGATGTGGCTGTTGATATCCGCAAAAGCTCACCACGCTTCGGCCAGTGGACCGGTGTCGTTCTGTCCGCAGAAAATCAACGTCAGCTCTGGATCCCGCCTGGCTTTGCACATGGTTTTGTTGTGCTCAGTGATAAAGCGGAATTCCTCTATAAAACCACAGATTACTGGGCGCCGGAATATGAACGCTCATTGCAATGGAATGATCCTGCAATTGGTATTGAATGGCCGATTCAGGGCGAACCGGTGATGTCTGCTAAAGATCAGCAAGGAAAACTGCTCGCTGATGCTGAGGTATTTGAATGAAGATTTTATTGACCGGCGTCACGGGACAGCTGGGCCATACTTTACAGCAGCAACTCAGTGCGCAGCATGAAGTGATCGCCCCTGATCGCAGCCAGCTTGATTTAAGCGATGCTGCTGCGATTACTGCGTATGTTGATGCGATACAGCCAGATCTGATTATCAATCCGGCCGCCTACACCGCAGTCGATAAAGCAGAGTCAGAAACTGAATTAGCAGAAGCGATCAATGTGACAGCGCCAGCGACCTTTGCTGCGGCAGCAAAAAAGCACAATATTGGTCTGATTCACTATTCGACAGATTACGTCTTTGACGGCAGTTTGCGCGATGCCCACGCCGGTTTAAAAAGTTATACAGAAACAGAAACAACTCATCCGTTGAATGTGTACGGCACAACGAAACTCGCAGGCGAGCAAGCCATTATTGCCAGTGGCTGCCGTCACCTGATTTTCCGCACCAGCTGGGTCTATTCGCGCTTCGGTAAAAATTTCCTGCTGACGATGTTACGGTTGGCGAATGAGCGTGACGAACTGCGTATCGTCAACGATCAGTGGGGCGCACCTACATCGGCTAAAGCCATCAGCAACGCCACTTGTCAGATTCTGGCGCAACTGCTGGCCGCACCGGATAGCGGACAATGGTGGTCGCAATATCAAGGTTTATATAATCTGACGACAACCGGACACACAAGCTGGTGTGGCTTTACCGAAGAAATTTTGCGTCAGGCGGCTAGCCGTGGTTTGCTGAACAAGCCAGCACCCGTTGTGCATGGAATTCCTGCCAGCGAATACCCGACACCTGCAACAAGACCGGTCAATTCCTGTCTGAACACAGATAAAATCAGCCGCACGTTCGGATTGACGTTGCCATCGTGGCAAACGGCGTTGACGGATAGTCTGGCATAGATACTGGTAAGGAATAGTTCATCGCGGGCAAAGCGAATGCTGTTACTCTGTACGCCAACACAGCAATCGCATACGCCGCGCGTCGTGACAGCACAGTAAAGCAGATGCCAGCAAGCATGCCCTCACACCCAAATATGAATGGAATCGTTCACTTATGATTCATGTTGCCATCATCAGTCATGGACATGAAGATCTGCTGATCTCAACCCGGCTGGGCGGATTACTCGGCCAGCATGACGATATCCATCTGTGGCTGAAAGATAATCTGCCATCCGCAAAATTAAAAGACTACTGCCACCAGCACGGCGTTTCTTACACCGATGCCTCTGCAGGACTGGGCTTCGGTGCGAACAATAATTTTCTGTTCCGGCAAATACAAAATAGTGTCGGCTTGCGCTCAGGTGACATATTCGTCGTCATGAATCCGGATATTTCCATCACCCCGGATACGCTCAGGCAACTGGTTGAAGAAATGCAGCGTGATCAGTTTCCACTGGCAACCCTGAATCTGTTTAAAGATGAAAATCACCTCAGGACTGATGCGAATATCCGCCTGTTCCCAGATTTTCTTTCGCCATTGCGTATGGCCGTCATACGCTCGCTGACGCAGGCCTACGATAAAGAAAAAATCACAGCGCCGTTTCATGCAGACTGGGCTTCCGGTGCTTTTTTAGTATTCGATGCGCGGCATTACGAAGCGCTGCAGGGCTTCGATGATCGCTATTTTATGTATTTTGAAGATGTCGATCTTTGCTATCGCTCGTATCTGATGTTGGGAAAAGGTGTGCGTTATTACCCGCAACTGCAGGCAGTCCATTTTGCGGCACATAAAAACCGCAGTCTGTTGTCGCCGCACGCGAATTGGTTTATCCGCAGTTTCCTGAAATTTTTATCGCGTAAATATTTTGTCTATTCACGCCGTACAAGCGGCGCGCGCTGATATGGTTCAGCGTATCTTCATCACCGGTGCGAGTGGATTTGTCGGGCAGGCAGTCGCCAGATATTTTCTCGCACAACATCAACAATTGGTCTGCCCAAGTCGGCAGCCACTCAGCTTTCAATCCCTACTGATGGCAAACCCGCTGATTCCGGAGCTTTCTCCTGATCTCGACTGGTCTGCTCATTTGCATGAGATTGACGCGGTGATTCATTGCGCGGCCCGTGTGCATGTGATGCAAGAGTCCGCGGCTGATCCGCTGGCCTTGTTCCGTCGCGTCAACGTCGACGCGACACTGGCGCTGGCCAGACAAGCGGCAGCGGCGGGAGTGCGCCAGTTTATTTTTATCAGTTCCGTCAAAGTCAACGGCGAGCTGACGCAACCGGGAAAACCGTTCAGCGAAAAAGATGTATCCCTTGCCGAAGACCCGTATGGCATATCGAAGTGTGAAGCAGAAATTGCCCTGTTGCAGCTGGGTGAGCAAACGGGTATGGCAGTAACGATCATCCGGCCACCGCTGATCTATGGACCAGGCGTGAAAGCGAATTTTTTAAGCATGCTGCGCTGGGTTAAAAAAGGTATACCGCTGCCGCTGGCCAGCACCAGAAATAAGCGCAGCTTTGTTTATCTCGGCAATCTGATCAGTCTGATCGATACCTGCCTGCATCACCCACATGCGGGGCAAGAAATTTTTCTGGTCTCCGATGGTCAGGATTTATCGACCGCTGAATTATTGCAGGCGTGCGCCAAAGCCTTGCAGGTGCCATCACGCTTGCTGCCGTGTCCACCATCTTTACTCACGCTGGCGGCAACGCTGGCCGGAAAAAAATCTGTTGCTGATCGCCTGTGTTTATCATTGCAAGTCGATATCACCAAAGCGAGAACATTACTAGGCTGGACTCCGCCCTATACTGTGGAACAGGGACTGGCCGCTACCGTGACACAATTACCATAAGACTATGTTGAAACGTTGCTTTGACCTGCTGCTCGCTGTATGTGCCACACTCATATTGCTGTTGCCCATACTGATCACCGCCTTGTGCGTGAAGCTGACTTCGCGCGGCCCTGCCGTTTACTGGTCGGATCGTGTTGGCAAGAATAATGTCATCTTCAAGATGCCGAAATTTCGCAGCATGCGCATAGACACGCCCGCAGTTGCCACTCACTTGTTGAGTAACCCGGATCAGTATCTGACGCCGATAGGTTCGTTTCTCAGAAAATCAAGTCTGGATGAGCTGCCGCAACTGTGGAGTATCCTGAATGGCGATATGAGTTTCGTTGGCCCGCGCCCGGCGCTGTACAATCAGCATGATCTGATTGCCTTACGTACGGAAAAAAACGTCCATACGATTCCGCCCGGTTTAACTGGCTGGGCGCAAGTTAATGGTCGTGATGAATTGCCGATTCCGGTGAAAGTGGAACTGGATGCCTATTATCTGCAACATCAGTCATTTCTTCTGGATATGCGCATATTGCTGATGACCTTTTTCAAGGTTTTGCGTCGCGACGGCATTACGCATTAGGACAAACTTCATGCTGCAAACTCTACTCCATCTCCCCCGCCTGCAGAAGCAAATCATGGCCGCTGCGCTTGATGTGCTGTGTCTGCCGCTGATCTTCATACTGGCAATATGGTTGCGTTACGATGGTTTTAACGCCGAGTTATTCCGGCATTATTTCTGGCTGATCGTTTCTATCCCTGTTGTCTCCATCCCGATTTTTATCCGCATCGGTTTGTACCGTGCAGTGATTCGTTTTATCGATCAGAAAATTATCAGCGTGATTTTTATCGGTGCCTGCACGTCAGTTCTGCTGCTGGCCTTCATCGGCGTGATGCTGCATATCATGCCGATTTCACGCGCGATCTTTGGCTTTTTCTGGGCCGGCTCGATACTCTATCTCAGCGCCAGCCGTTTTCTCGCACGCAACTGGTTTCTGCGCGCCGATATGGCAGACAACGTGATTCATGTCTGCATTTACGGCGCAGGAAAAGCCGGGGCGCAACTCGCTACGGCATTGCGGGCTGGCGGTGAACATATCTGCGTTGCGTTTATTGATGACAATGAAAAAAAACACCGCTCAACGATCGCTGGTATCCAGATTTACAGCCCGGCAGAGATTGATGCGCTGGTCGTTAAATTAGGTATCAAACAGATTCTGCTGGCGATACCCTCGGCCAGTAAAACCCGGCAAAAGCAGATATTGAATCAGCTCGAACATCTGAAGCTAAAAATTAAAGTCACGCCTTCCATACAAAGTCTGGTCAATGGCGAGCTGCGTGTTCAGGATGTACGCGACGTTGAAATTGAAGATTTGCTGGGCCGTGATCAGGTCGAGCCGGATGCCCGTTTACTGAGTACCTGCATCACTGGCAAACATGTGTTGGTCACCGGTGCGGGTGGCTCCATTGGTTCAGAACTGTGCCGCCAGATTCTGCGTCAGCGCCCCAAAAAACTGGTGTTACTGGAAATGTCCGAATACGCTTTATATGCGATCGAACATGAATTGCTGTCGCTGCGCGCTCAGCTTCATCTTGATGTCGAGATACTGCCGTTTCTCGGCACGGTGCTTGATGCTGCCAAGCTCGACAGAATTTTTGCAGCCTGCAATATTGACACGCTATACCACGCCGCTGCCTACAAACATGTGCCGCTGGTCGAACACAATCCGGTCGAAGGCATACGCAATAATGTGTTCGGTACGCTGGCGGTGGCGCAAGCAGCGATCAAAGCGAAAGTGGCTAATTTCGTGCTGATTTCCACGGATAAAGCAGTGCGTCCTACGAATATCATGGGTACCAGCAAACGGCTTGCAGAATTAATTTTGCAGGCATTTTCGCATGGTCAGCACAGCACGCGTTTTTGTATGGTGCGCTTTGGCAATGTGCTGGGCTCGTCAGGCTCAGTCGTGCCGCTGTTTCGCAAACAGATCATGGCAGGTGGCCCGATTACTTTGACGCATCCTGAGATCACCCGCTATTTCATGACCATCCCTGAAGCAGCGCAACTGGTGCTGCAGGCAGGTGCGATGGGCGAAGGCGGCGATGTGTTTGTGCTTGATATGGGTGAACCTGTACGCATTATCGATCTGGCGCGCCGCATGGTGCATCTGAGCGGGCTGGAAGTGAAATCAGAAACTACGCCGCAGGGAACGATAGAGATACAGCACGTCGGCCTGCGTCCCGGTGAAAAACTGTACGAAGAACTGCTGATCGGCGACAACGTTGAAGGCACCAGCCACCCGCTGATTATGCGTGCGCAGGAAAATGAAATTCCCTGGGAGCAATTAAGTCTGGCGCTGACCGCGCTTGAGCAAGCCTGCACCGCATTTGACTATGAACAAATACGTACGCTGTTGTTAAAAACAGTGGCAGAATACCAGCCGCAATGCGGCATCGAAGATCTGATCTGGCAAGCATCCCATGTCAATTCAGGCAGCACGACCGACATCAAAGTTCTGCATTAAATAGCTATTTACAATTCCAGTCATCATCTCATTTTGATCAGCAAGGTTGCTATGTCCCTACTTTCCCCCAGCATTTTCAAGGCTTATGATATTCGCGGCATTATCGGCAAAACGCTCGATGCTGATGTTGCTTACCTGATTGGTCAGGCATTCGGCAGCGCCGCCGTTGCCAAAGGTGAAAAGACCGTCGTGATTGGCCGTGATGGTCGCTTGTCCGGCCCCGATCTGATCACCGCACTCGCTAAAGGTTTGCAATCCACTGGTGTCGATGTGATCGATCTCGGTGTGGTTGTCACACCGATGGTGTATTTCGGCACCAATGTGCTGGGTGCGACATCCGGCATCATGGTCACCGGCAGCCATAATCCACCCGATTACAACGGCTTCAAAATGGTGCTCGCCGGTGAAGCGATTTATGGCGATGCGATTCTGGCCTTGTATCAGACCATACTGAAAAAAGAATTTGCTCAAGGCAGCGGTAACTACCGTACCCACGACATCAGAGCGGCCTATCTTGAACGCATTATCGGCGACGTTAAACTGGCGCGCCCGATCAAAATCGCCGTCGATTGCGGTAACGGTGTGGCCGGTGCGTTTGCGGCAGATCTGTATCGCGGCATGGGTTGCGAAGTGATTGAGTTATTCTGCGAAGTTGATGGCACATTCCCGAATCACCATCCTGATCCTGCGCATGCTGAAAACCTGCAAGACTTAATCCGTTGCCTGCAAACCACCGATGCCGAAATCGGCTTGGCCTTTGATGGCGATGGCGACCGCCTCGGTGTCGTGACGAAAGACGGACAGATCATTTACCCTGATCGCCAGCTGATGCTGTTTGCCGAAGATGTGCTGACACGCAATCCCGGTGCACAGATTCTGTATGACGTGAAATGCACGCGCCATATCGCACCGTGGGTCAAAGCGCGCGGCGGT
Source organism: Cognatundibacterium aquatile (assembly GCF_014699135.1). GTDB lineage: Bacteria > Pseudomonadota > Gammaproteobacteria > Burkholderiales > Burkholderiaceae_D > Undibacterium > Undibacterium aquatile. The sequence continues at coordinate 878,180 of NZ_JACOFT010000001.1, read as the reverse complement.
GTACCGCTGATGTGGAAAACCGGGCATTCGCTGGTGAAAGCGAAATTGCGTGAAACCGGCGCACCACTCGGCGGCGAAATGAGCGGGCATATTTTCTTCAAAGACCGCTGGTATGGTTTTGATGATGGCTTGTATGCCGGTGCCCGTTTGTTGGAAATTCTGAGTCGCGTTACGGACATGACAGCAACCCTGAATGACTTGCCACAATCGGCCTCGACGCCGGAGCTGCAACTGAAATTAGCGGAAGGCGAGAATTTCACACTCATCGCCGCAATGCAGGCGAATGCCAATTTCCCGGGTTCCGATGAAATCATCACGATTGACGGTCTGCGGGTTGAATATCCGGATGGCTTCGGTCTGGCACGCTCGTCCAATACGACACCAGTAATCGTGATGCGTTTTGAAGCAGAAACGCCCGCCGCACTGGCACGCATACAAGCGGCGATGAAACAGGCAGTGCTGGCGGTAAAACCGGATGCGGTGTTACCGTTTTAAACCGCTTGGCGCTTCACTGGTCTGAGAATAACCAGTAAAAGCAAAAAAGCCCTTTAAAATGCTCTTAATATACTCCCCCCCAGTATTTTCTACAGCCCAATGTTTATAAGGACATGAAGCCGAAAATACTAAAAAAGAGGGGGAGTATATGAAAAAAGCACAAAATTTCGGCTTCTGGCTACTCTGTTCTTCGTTTAATCTGTCCCTGCTTTTGTGACTGACAATTCCGTGAAAATTCTGCTGGTCCGTGTTTCTTCCCTTGGCGATGTGCTGCATAACATGCCGGTTGTTGATGATCTGCTGCGCCATTTCCCTGATGCGCAGATCGATTGGGTGGTGGAAGAAGCCTATGTGAATCTGGTGCGTCTTCATCCGGGTGTGCGTCACATCATCCCTTTTGCCTTACGACGCTGGCGCAAGAGTTTGCGCTCGGCCGCAACACGCGCAGAAATCGCCGGTTTTTACCGCCAGTTACGGCATGACGCCTACGATCTGATCCTCGACACCCAAGGGCTGCTGAAAACCGGCCTCATCATGGGCATGGCACGCAAAACGCCAAACGGGAAAAAAGTCGGTCTGGCGAATGGTACCGAGGGTTCTGGTTACGAAGGCGTTTCGCGACTATTTCATGATCTCAGCGTACCGGTCGACAAACACACCCATGCTGTCTTGCGCGGCCGTCTGGTCGCTGCCGCAGCGGCTGGCTACGTTGTCAACACACCGGCCAGTTTCGGCTTGCGTGTGCCCGCTGGTGACACCAGTTGGAAACCGGCGACACCTTACGTGGTCTTTTTCCACGGTACCGCAGGCGCTGCAAAGAAATGGGCGCGGGACAACTGGATAGCGATTGCCGCGTATTTGTACCAATACGATTTACCTATCCTGCTGCCGTGGGGCAGCCCGGCCGAAAAAGCCGAAGCAGTAGCAATGGCCGCCGCCATGCCGAATGCCACGGTGTTACCGGCGCTCTCCATGCAAGAGGCCACGATACTGGCGCAATCAGCCGCGCTGGCGATCGGTGTCGATACCGGTCTGACGCATATCGCAGCCGCCTACGAAACGCCGACCATAGAAATTTACTGCGCCTCACCGAAATGGAAAACCGAAGGAAACTGGTCACCGAAGATCATCAACCTCGGTGATAATGGCGTACCGCCCGGCGTTGCTGAAGTCGAACAGGCAATACAGCAGTTACTATGACAACGCAGCCGCTGTCAGCACCTCCGGCAATTTGAACCGAAAAGAATATCACCGCATGCAAGCCGCTCATTCACCGCATTCCCCCAAAGTCAGTGTCGTCATCGTCAACTGGAATGGCGGCGACTTGCTACAACGCTGCGTCACCGATCTGTGTGCGCAAAGTTATCAGCCGCATGAAATCATCGTGGTGGACAATGCCAGCAGCGACGGCTCCGGTCATGCGATAGAACAGGCATTTCCACAGGTCAAAGTGATACATGCGGGCAGCAATCTCGGGTTTGCGGCGGGAAATAATCTCGCCGTCAAACTGGCAGCGCCCGACAGCGAGTGGATCGCGTTGCTGAATCCGGATGCGTTTCCGGAACCGGACTGGCTCAAAGCCTTAGTCGATGCGGCCGCTGCGCAGCCGGAATTCGCGATCTTCGGTAGCCGCCTGATGGATGCCAACACACGTACCCTGCTCGACGGTGTCGGTGACGCGTATCACGTCAGCGGGCTGGTCTGGCGTGAAGCCCATGGTCAGCCATTGCAGCCATCATTTTTAGAACGCAGGGAAATTTTTTCGACCTGCGCAGCCGCCGGTTTGTACCGGCGCGATGTGTTCGACGCGATTGGTGGTTTTGATGAAGATTATTTTTGCTATGTCGAGGATATCGATCTCGGCTTTCGCTACCAGTTGCTTGGCCACCGCTGTTTGTATGTGCCGGAGTCAGTTGCCAATCATGTCGGCTCGGCATTAACCGGCAAACGCAGCGATTTTTCTGTGTATTACGGCCACCGCAATCTGGTCTGGACTTTCGTTAAAAATATGCCCGGCATCCTGTTCTGGCTTTGTCTGCCTTTGCATATATTGCTGAATCTGATCACGATTGCCTATTTCATCAAAGCTGGTCAGGGCAAGGTCATTCTGCGCGCCAAGCGTGACGCCTTGTACGGCTTGCCGGACACCTGGCGCAAACGCCGTGCAATACAGTCACAACGGGTCGCCAGCATCAGCCATATCTGGCGCTTGCTGAACAAGAAACTCAGCCGCCGTGCGACTTAGGGTATAGTCCTGCTTCTTCAGATTTCTGCATTATTTTCTTTTTTACCACATGACTATCCGCAAGAGCCTCGACGGCAACGCCATCGGTCTGATGTTACTGCTGTGCCTGTGCTGGGGTTTACAACAAGTGGCGGTCAAAATGGCCGCGCATGCTATCAGTTCCACACTACAACTCGGCTTGCGCTCTGGCATTGCCGCCATGTTAGTGCTCGCTTTAATTTCGTTCAGAAAAATTCCGTTCACACTCAGCGGCCCGCATCTGCGCCCGGGTTTGCTGGCCGGTCTGCTGTTTGCCGGCGAATTTCTGGCGGTCTCGTATGGTCTGAATTTCACCACGGCGTCACACATGTCGGTGTTTTTGTACACCGCGCCCATCTTCACGGTACTCGCGCTGCACTGGCTGATTCCGGCAGAACGCCTGCAGGCGCGGCAATGGCTGGGCATATTGATGGCCTTTGGTGGCGTCGCCATTGCGTTTTCCGGCGCGTTTGGCAATAACCCACGCGCCATGCATGACATGCTGATCGGTGACAGTTTCGGTATTCTGGCGGCGCTGCTGTGGGCATCGACGACGGTGGTGATACGTAAATCGAGCTTATCTGAAGCTGAGCCGACGACCACGCTGTTTTATCAGCTCGCCGGTGCAGCTGTTGCCTTAACCGTCATTGCCTATGCGCAGGGCGATAATGTGTTTGCAGCGTGGGATCAAACCGCCTGGATCAGCATGTTGTTTCAAAGTGTGGTGGTGGCTTTCGCCAGTTATCTGGCATGGTTCTGGCTGATGCGCCGCTATCTGGCATCGCGCCTGTCTGCGTTTTCGTTTCTGACGCCGCTGTTTGGTGTCGCGGCGGGTGTCGTGCTGATGAATGATGTCGTCAGCCCGCGCTTTGCAATTGGCGCCGTGATGGTACTCAGTGGTATCGTGCTGGTGAATTTCAGAAAAAACTAATCCATGCGCCTTCTTTATTCTTTCGTCTGGGGTTTATCGCTGCCCTTCGCCGTATTCCGTCTCTGGTGGCGTGGTCGTCGCGAGCCGGGTTACCGCCAGCATATCGCCGAACGTCTGGGATTTTTCCCTGCTTATCAAACGCAGGCAACGATCTGGGTGCATGCGGTATCGGCTGGTGAAACTCGCGCCGCCGAGCCTTTGATACGGGCATTGCTCGATGCGTATCCGCAGCATCATCTGCTGCTGACGCACATGACCGCGACCGGACGTGAAACCGGCGGCAAGCTGTTTGCCGATGTATCGTCACGGCTGACGCAGGCATTTTTGCCGTATGACATTAACTGGATGATGCGCCGTTTTCTGCGGCATTATTCTCCGCAATTGTGCGTGCTGATAGAAACGGAAGTCTGGCCGAATCTGATTGCTCAATGCAAAGAATTGCAGGTGCCGGTCACGCTGGTGAATGCACGACTGTCAGAAAAATCGCTGAACAAAGCACGCCGTTTGTCCGCCCTGATGCTGCCCGCGGCACACGCGATCAGCGCGGTTGCAGCGCAGTCAAATCCGGATGCGGATCGCTTACGTGAACTGGGTATCAGCGAACCGCAAGTCACAGGCAATATGAAATTTGATGTCACGCCGCCAGCACTGATGGCAGAACGCGGCATAGCCTTACGCCGTAGTTTTGGCGAGCGTCAGGTCATCTTGTGCGCCAGTACCCGTGACGGCGAAGAAGAACTGATACTCGCCGCGTTTCAGGAACAGTTTCCGTTGCTGACAGAAAAACCGCTGCTGATCATCACACCGCGCCATCCGCAACGTTTTGATCAGGTGGCAGGCATGCTGGAAACGCGTGGCATCGCGTATGTACGCCGCTCCACACTTGATCACGACACAGTCGCGCCGATTGCCAGCGATGTACAAGTATTGCTGGGTGACACCATGGGTGAAATGTATATGTACTATGCCGCAGCGGATGTCGCCTTCGTCGGTGGCAGTCTGGTGCCACTGGGCGGACATAATCTGATCGAAGCCTGTGCCATGGGCAAGGCCGTGCTGACGGGGCTGCATACCTTTAATTTTTCCGAAATTACCGATCAGGCCATTGCAGCCGGTGCCGCTTTGCGGGTTGACGGTGCGCGGAGTATGCTACGCGAAGCGCTTGCCTTACTTGGTGATGATAAAAAACGTAACGATATGGGACAACATGCCTATGCGTTTTTTTTACAGCATCAGGGTGCAACCGCCCGCACCATGGCAATTCTGGCACCATACCTGAGCTGAGTCACAGAATCAGGGTCTTTTCAGCATAGCAATTACTTACTGGCGAAATTACTGCATCAGTAAGAATTGAAACAAGAAATGATGAACAGGCAGGGATTTTGTCTGCCTTGATACCCATCAAGGCAAATCAGCCCCTGCCCCATATACTGAAGCGCTGCCCATCATAGTGGCGCTGGCTTTACGACAATAATCGATACGATAATCTGTAATCCTCACTGAGAAATTAAGCTGATAATGAATGCGAACGCACAACTCCCGGGAATCACTGACATGGCGCCACAGGAAATCTCACTCGATGTTTTATTAGAAAAATACGCGAAGGGCGAAGAAGCCACGATTCATGATGTGCAGGCACGCGTCGCCAAGGCACTCGCTAGCGTAGAACAAGCGGACGTGCAGGCCTATTACGAAGAAAAATTCTTATGGGCGCAAAAAAACGGTTTTGTTCCTGCGGGCCGGATTAATTCCGCGGCCGGTATGGATTTACATGCGACGCTGATTAACTGTTTCGTACAACCGGTCGGCGACTCTGTATCCAGCCCGACGGATGGCAAACCCGGCATTTACGCAGCATTGGCGGACGCGGCTGAAACCATGCGGCGCGGCGGCGGTGTCGGCTACGATTTTTCCAGCATTCGCCCGAAAGATGCGCTGGTGCGCGGTACACGTTCGCGCGCCTCCGGCCCGGTATCCTTCATGCAGGTATTTAATGCCTCATGCTCGACGGTTGAATCTGCCGGTGCGCGGCGTGGTGCGCAAATGGGCGTGCTGCGCGGCGATCATCCCGATATTCTGGAATTTATCCGCTCGAAAGACGAAGGCGGCCTGACCAACTTTAATATCTCAATCGGCGTCACCGATGAGTTCATGCAAGCGGTTGCTGACGACACAGATTTCTGCCTCGTGCACAAAGCAGAACCGAGCGAAGACCGCAAAGCCGCAGGCGCCTATCAGCGTAAAGATGGTCTGTGGGTCTACGAAACACTGCGCGCCCGCGACCTGTGGGAAGTCGTCATGAAATCGACTTACGACCATGCAGAGCCAGGCATTCTGTTCCTGTCACGCATGAATACAGAAAACAATCTGTATTACTGTGAAAAAATCGAAGCGACCAATCCTTGCGCCGAACAGCCTTTGCCGGATTATGGCTGCTGCTGCCTCGGCTCTATCAATCTGACACGTTTCGTCAAAAATCCCTTCTCGCTCGGCACCAGCTTTGATTTTGATGCATTTAAATCCGTCATCACAGTGGCGACCCGCATGCTCGACAATGTGCTCGATGCCACCGCATGGCCACTTGATCTGCAAAAAGCCGAAGCGATGTCAAAGCGACGCGTCGGCCTTGGCTTTCTCGGCATAGGTAGCACTCTGGTGATGCTGGGCATACGCTACGATTCCGACGAAGGGCGAGAATTCGCCCGTCAGGTATCTGAAGTTCTGCGCGATACGGCGTATCTCGCCTCCGCCGAACTGGCAAAAGAAAAAGGCGCATTCCCCTTGTTCGACAGCCAGAAATATCTGGCGGGACAGTTCGCACAACGTCTGCCGAAGGCAGTTCGTAAAGCCATAGAAAAAAATGGTCTGCGCAATTCTCACCTGCTGTCGATTGCGCCGACCGGCACCATCACACTGGCATTCGCCGACAATGCATCGAATGGTATCGAGCCCGCGTTTTCATGGGTCTATAACCGTAAAAAGCGCATGGCCGTTGGCGACGCGCGTATCTATGAAGTCGCCGATCACGCCTGGCGTTTATACCGCGCGATGGGACATGACGTGTCCGACGACAGCAAATTGCCGCATCAGTTTGTCACCGCGCTGAATATGTCAGCCAGCGACCACATGAAAATGCTGCAGGTCGTGCAGCCTTACATAGACTCGGCGATCTCGAAAACAGTGAATGTTCCGGCCGATTATCCATACGAAGACTTCCAGAATTTGTATATGGACGCATGGCGCGCCGGACTCAAAGGTCTGGCAACCTACCGGCCAAACAGCATACTCGGCAGCGTCTTATCTGTCGCCAGCACCACACCGGAAACCGAAACGGCTACGACGGTTACGCATCAGCCGCATGATGAAGATTTGCTGCGCAAGCAGTTTGAGGGACGTCCTTTCGGCGATCTGGAATCGATCACCTCAAAAGTGCAGTACACCACCTATGAAGGTAAAAAAACGGTCTACCTGACCGTCAGCTTCATACACGTACAAGGTATGGTCGGCGGCGAACTGATCACGATAGAACGTCCGTTTGAATTCTTCATGCCAGCCGGTCAGAAAAACGACGGCCAGCAATGGATTTCCGCCAGCATGCGGCTGCTGTCGATGGCGGCGCGCTCTGGTGGTTCGATTGCAAAAGCCTTGGCCGATATGCGTGAAGTGGTGTGGGATAAAGGCACCGTACGCTGCGGCATGCTGACCAAAGACGACGGCTCACAAGCGCCGCTGTTCCACGAATCCGAAGTGGCTGCCATCGGCTACGCATTGCAGCGCATCCTGATGAAACGCGGCTTTCTGGACGCATCCGGTAATCAGATTCCGGTGCATGTACTGGCTGAGAAATTTAAATCCCGCCTGCAGCAATATGGCGTCAATGATCTGACTTACGTCGCGGAAACTGCGCCGGTATCGTATATCCCTAGTGGAAAAAAATGCCCGGATTGCGGCGCGTATGCATTGCAAAAAATCGACGGCTGCAGCCGTTGTGTTTCCTGCGGCTACGTCGGCGCTTGCGGCTGAGCAAACACTAGCCGGATACGTTCGAAGCCTTCACCTGCTCGCTTGAGCGGGTGAAGGTAAAAAAGCAGTCCTCGTTGTATTTCATTGAGACTAACGAAAAATTGCCCCGGCAAGGCAAAATAAAGACGGCACCCAACCTACACGTCAACCAGATGCACACATGACGTCATCTCACGGTATTGTTCAAATACCCTCAGCAAATTGCCTTGAACGCGTCTTCGTGCATAACCATCCCCTGATACTGTCAGCAGTTTCGTATTAGTCACATACTCATACGTCTATTTTTAAAAAAACAACACTGTCGGGACTTCGGTGGTAATTTTCATTGTTGCAAAAATAAAAACTGTACAATGGAATCCTCATCTGTGCTTTACCGCTCACTTTTCCGCAGTCAATGCTCGCATTGAGCTCTGATAGTGCATCAATGCGCTGGCGTTGCAGACACATCTTTTCCCCGTTTCGCTCTATTTATTTGAAAGTCGCGCCATGCTCCAACGCATCTTTTCGATAAGATGGCTGGCTTTTGCCAGCCTCTTCATCACCATCCTCAGCACGGCGCTACCGGTGCATGCAGACCCAATTAGTTTCAATCCAGCCCAGGGTAGCAACTACACTTGCACAGTAAACACCAATTGCACCATCAGCCTCACATACGGCTTCGCTGGAACAATTAGTAATTTTAATGCGAATTTTCCAGCTTCACTAGCAAATGGGTACGGAGGGCAGTTGAATGGGATAACTAAAACTGTTTCTTTTAATTTCACTGCTTTAAATACTGGAACGTACCAAATAGACATTATTTTATTTGATACCAACTCCGTTCAATATCCGGTGACCTACAACCTTGTTGTGATTCCAACGCCGCCCATGAGTTTTAACCCAGCCCAAGGTAGCAGCTACTTTTGTACAGTAAACACCGATTGCAACATCAGCTTCGCATACGATTCCACAGCAAGGGTTAACGATATTAGTCCAAATACTCCCGCTTCAGTTCAACCGCGCCAAGGGCAATATAATACGGCCGCTCAAACTGCTTCTTTTAATTTCACTGCTTCAAATACGGGAACGTACCAAATAGAAATGATTTTGGATAGTCGCAGCTCCGGTCGATATTCGGTGACCTACAACCTTGTTGTGACTCCACCGCAGATTCTGAGTTTCAATCAACCTAGCCCGCCCCCGATCACTGCCGGCAATGGTCTGACAAATCCAGCAACATCAACGCTCAGCGGAGGCAGTTATGGTGCGATCACCTACACCAGCAGCAATACCGCCGTTGCCACGGTGAACGCCAGCGGCACCGTCACTACCTTGAGTGGGGGAACGGTCACAATTACCGCAACGCAGGCAGCTGTCACAGGAATCAACGCACAGGTGATCAATACTTACAGCCTCACCGTCAATCCCGTGCCTGTCCCCGTTTTAAATTTCAATCAGCCGGGGCCGCTCGCAATAACCGTCGGCAACAGCCTGACAAATACGGTGACGTCGACATTGACTGGCGGCAGTTATGGAGCGATCAGCTACAGCAGTAGTGACTCCACCATTGCCACAGTGAACGCCAGCGGCTCCGTCACGACACTGAATGCGGGAACGGTCACCATTACCGCAACACAGGCAGCTGTCACAGGAATAAACGCGCAGGTGATCAAGACTTACAGCCTCACCGTCAACCCCGTGCCTGTCCCCGTTTTAAATTTCAATCAGACTGGCCCACTCGCAGTAACCGTCGGCAACAGCCTGACAAATACTGTGACGTCGACATTGACTGGCGGCAGTTACGGCACGATCAGCTACAGCAGTAGCGATCCCACCATCGCCACGGTCAACGCCAGCGGCGCCGTCACGACGCTGAATACGGGAACGGTCACAATTACCGCAACACAGGCAGCTGTCACAAGAGTGAACGGACTATCGACAAAGACATACAGCCTGAGTGTTATTGATGTACCTGTGCTGCGTTTCAGCCAAGCGGGTCCGTTACAAGTCACATTAGGTAACAGCCTGACGAATATCGCGACCTCCACACTCAGCGGTGGCAATTATGGTGCAATCAGCTACAGCAGCAGTAATCCCGCCATCGCCACGGTCAATTCCAGCGGCACAGTCACTACATTGAATGCAGGGGCAGTGACAATTACGGCGACGCAAACAGCAGTGAACGGAGTGAACGAACAGGCTATACAAACCTACGCCTTAACGGTTACGGCATTACCATTGCCAGTACTCAGCTTCAGCCAACCGGGGCCGTTGCAAATCACTATCGGTAACAGCCTGACGAATATCGCGACCTCCACACTCAGCGGTGGCAGTTATGGTGCGATCAGCTATAGCAGCAGTAACCCCACCATCGCGAGTATCGATGGCGTTGGTAAAGTCTCTGCGCTGGTATCCGGTAGCGTGACCATTACGGCAACACAGGCAGCAGTCAAAGGTATCAATGCACAGACATTGGCGACATATAGTCTGAGTGTTAGTAAGAATGCGCAGATCGCATTGGTGCTGAACGCAGATAAACGCGCCATCTATACATCGACAGGCAAAGCAATCATCACTGCCTCTGGCGGTTCCGGCAGCGGCGCGGTCAGTTTTGCCATCACATCTGGTGCTTGCAGTTTGTCTGGCAATATCCTGTCAGCTGGTAGCACCGCTGGCACATGTGTTGTTACCGCAACCAAAGACGGCGAAAGCAATTTCAATCCGGCAACGACCAGCATTAGCATTGAAATTCAGAACCTCACTGCTTCTGCTGTAACGATAGGCACGTCCCAATCACAGGTGTTGGATGGCGTTGCTGTGACGTTGACTGCGGCGGTGAGCCCGGCAACATCGACGGGTTCAGTCATCTTTATGGACGGACAGGTAAATCTGGGAAGCGTGCCATTGGCAAATGGTTCCGCCGCGTTAATGACGAAAAATCTGTCGGTCGGTACTCATTTAATTACTGCGCTCTACTCTGGCGATGCGATAACTGCTGGTGCGAATAGCACGGTGTTGAATGTCGTCGTCGGCAAACGCCCTGATCCTGTGAGCAATGCTGTAGTGAAAGCGACGGCAGTTGCTGCGGCTAATATCAGCCAGCGCTTCACAGAGACCCAGATCACGAACGTGTATAGCCACGTTCAGATTCTGCATAGCGACTTTTCGATTAAAAACCGCTTTGGTGTCGCACTCAATGCCCCCGGACTGGATATGTTCAGAATGGCTGTTAATAAAATTTCTGACAATCTGACTGCAAGCAAGGACACCTTCGGTAACGATTCGTACCATCTGAGTCCGAAGGATTCCCAGGAATACACAATGGCAAAAGCGCCATTTGCCAAAGGTGAAGCCTTCCATGCAGATGATGGTAACAATGAAGAAGAACCAGCAAAAAATAATGAATTGCTGCAGATTGCGGGTAAGCCAATCGGCATCTGGACGGCGGGTAATATCGACGTTGGTGGTATTGATGCTCAGAATGGTAAGCGGACAAAATTCTCCAGCAGCGGCCTTACTATCGGTTTGGATATGATGTGGAATCCCAAGCTGATCATTGGCGCATCGATTGGCTATGCACGTGACACAGCAACCATGGATACGCTGGGGAGCGAAAGCAAATCCAGACAATGGTCTGGCATGTTGTACGGCACGTACAAGCCAGAGAAACAATGGTTTGTGGATGGTGTCGTAGGTATGGGCAAGCTCAATTTTGATAATCGTCGCTGGGATGATGTCAATAATCAGTTGCTGGCGGGCGAGCGTTCCGGTCAGGTCAGCTTTGCATCGACGGCGCTGACACGCGATATCACGATGGGCAATGATTTACATATTCAGCCATTCGGACGTCTCGATGTATTGCATGCCAGACTGGATGCCTACAATGAGCGCGGCAGCGTTTTAGCTCTTTCTCTGAATAATGCCCGCAGCACTACCACTGCATTGACCGGAGGTCTGACGATTGCAAAAGACCTGTACTACGAGTTTGGTCAGGTTTCACCATCGTTGAAGCTGCAATTGCGTCACCGCACCAGCGGTGATATGGATCAGTCTATGTATTACACAGATCTGGGTGCAGGCAGCACTAATTACAGTGTCGTCGTCGTTGGTTTACCGGAAGATATCCAGTCTGTCGGTCTGGGTCTGAATGTCAGATCGCGTCGTGGTTTAACAACCAACTTTAGCTGGCTAGGTTCTATGGGTGCGAATACCTATCGTGCTAACAGTTTCAGGGTCGATTTCCGGCTTGGATTCTGATCAGTCTCTTATCCTAAAAAACACCAGCTTACGAGCTGGTGTTTTTTTTTGCGAAAAAGCACGACCAGCCCTGCCCCGATATTGAGACAACGATCAGGTGCCTCCCCGCCCCTTATGCTCCCGGTTTTTCTTTCTAAACTGACCTGAGTCAAGATTATCCGGACTCGGTCTTTGATAGCGTTATATATAAGTGTATATTACGACTTCTGTTCAACTCACCGGAGCTGTCACGTGCAAACGAAAACCTTGAAACGCCTGATGTTGGCAACTTTACTGGTCGGGGTTTCAAATCTCGCCTGTGCGGCAGAAATCACGGTTTCGGCAGCAGCCAGTCTGACCAACGCGTTCAAAGAAATTGCACAGAATTATCAGGCGCAATATCCGGATGCGAAAGTCTCCCTGAACTTTGCTGCATCAGGTGCCTTGTTGCAGCAAATCGCCAAAGGCGCACCGGTAGATGTGTTCGCCTCGGCGGATCAGGAAACCATGGATGCCGCAGAAAAACAGGGCTTGGTAATGGCGAGTGACCGTCATGATTTTGTGCGGAATGCCCTCGTTCTGATCGAACCAGCCGACAGTAAAATCGCCATCAAACGACTCGACGATCTGAATCAGGCAAATATCAAACGCATCGCGATTGGCAATCCGGCCAGCGTGCCCGTGGGTCGCTATACCATGCAGGCGTTGGAAACGGCAAAACTGTGGCCAGCACTCGAAAACAAAACCATCAGCACGCAAAACGTACGGCAATCGCTCGATTACGTTGCCCGCAGCGAGGTTGACGCTGGCTTCGTTTATGCGACGGATGCCGCGATCATGAAAGACAAAGTCAAAGTCGTGCTGGAAATACCGACTGCCACAGCGATCAGTTATCCGGTTGCCCGCATCAAAAATAGTGCTAATGCAGAAGAAGCGAAGCGCTTCATCAACTATCTGCTGTCCGCACCGGGACAGACGGTGTTGACGAAATACGGATTTAAGAAAGGCTGATCGTCTGGTATGGATGTCGCATGGAACGCGCTGCTGTTGTCGCTGAAAGTTGCCGGTTGGGCGACCGCGCTGAATCTGGTTGCGGGTATCGCCGTTGGCTATCTGTTGGCGCGCGTTCGCTTTCCCGGGCGCGATCTGCTCGACACCTTGCTGACCTTACCGATGGTGATGCCTCCAACGGTGCTCGGATATTATCTGCTGGTCTTGCTGGGACGCCGCAGCTGGCTTGGCGCATGGCTGCAGGATCATCTTGGCATCAGCCTGATCTTTACCTGGCAAGGCGCCGTCATTGCCGCTGCTGTCGTCGCGTTTCCTTTAGTCTTTAAACCGGCACGAGCCGCCTTTGAAGCAATCGACGGACAACTGGAACAAGCCGCGCGCGTACTAGGTATTTCAGAAATTGGTATTTTCTTTCGTGTGACCCTGCCACTCGCATGGCGCGGGATTCTGGCCGGTGTGTTGCTGGCATTCGCACGGGCATTAGGTGAGTTCGGCGCAACCTTGATGATCGCCGGCAGCATCCCTGGTAAAACACAAACCCTGTCTATCGCCGTGTATGAAGCCGTGCAGGCCGGGCAGGACGATGTCGCCAACACGCTGGTGTTACTGACCTCATTCGTCTGCATCAGCGTGTTACTGCTGGCAGGAAAACTGGCGCCGGGGCGCATCGCACATCGCTCTTCATAACGGAATGGTCTATGCAGTTTGATCTCCACATTCAGAAAACGCTGATCTCAGGCACACGTCGGTTTGAACTCGATATTCAGTTCGCCAGCGATCAGCAGCGCGTCGTCATCCTCGGCGATTCCGGCGCGGGCAAGAGCCTGACGCTGAAAGCGATTGCCGGATTACTGACGCCAGATCGCGGCCATATCCGTCTCGGCGAAACGACTTTATTTGATCATCAGCAGCGCATTCATCTGGCACCGCAAAAGCGGAATATTGCCTATCTGTTTCAGGAATACGCTTTATTCCCGCACCTGAACGTGCGCCAGAATATCGGTTTCGGACTGACGCAGGGTTGGCGTAATCCGGACCGGCAACGCAGCAATGAAAAGGTCAATCATTGGTTAGCTGCGCTGGATTTACAAACAGTCGCCGATCAGCTTCCACATGAACTTTCGGGCGGACAAAAACAGCGTACGGCGTTGGCACGGGCATTGGTTGCGGAACCCCGGGCATTATTGCTGGATGAGCCATTCGCTGCGCTTGATCCATCTTTGCGTATTCTGATGCGCAAAGAACTCGATAGTTTGCAACGTACATTGCAAGTACCGATGATATTGATCACGCATGATCCGGAAGACGCCCATGTCTTTGGCGATCACGTTGTGCATTTACGTGATGGGAAAATTCGTCATGATGATGCACCGGTCGTACTCAGCCAATGCGTATGAACAATGACGTTCTCACAGCTGACGAAGAAAAGGGCAGCGTGACTTCAGCGCTACGGCTGATACTTCCGACACTGCCAGCTTCTGGCAGATGTTTTTAAGACGGGTGTTTGTATGACGAGCAAAGAGAAAACGATAGCCTTACATGGCTCGGTCTGGATGACCGTTGATGGAGAAAATTTCGGCGGCAAAGGCAGGATTGCCCTGCTGGCGCAAATCGCCGCTTGCGGCTCGATCACACAAGCAGCCAAAGCCATGAAGATGAGCTATAAAGCCGCCTGGGATGCGATTGACAGCATGAACAATCTGGCGGGCGAACCGCTGGTTGAACGACTGACCGGCGGCAAAGGCGGCGGCGGGACAAGGCTCACGCAACGCGGTCAGCAACTGATCGACAACTTCCACATTATCGAACAGGAACATCGTGATTTTATCCGGCAACTCAGTCAGCAAGCGGATGGCATCGCCGACGATTTTTTACTCATCAAAAAAATGAATATGAAAACCAGCGCCCGCAATCATTATCTGGGCAAAGTCACGCACATCAAACTGGGCGCGGTGAATGATGAAATAGAACTGACGATTGCAGGCGGGCAAAAAATTGTCGCCGTCATTACCCATGAAAGCACGGAAGAGCTGGGGTTACAGCCGGGTGCAGAAGCATTTGCGCTGATCAAATCTTCGTCGATTATCGTCATGACAGAAAATCAGAATACCCGCTTATCGGCACGCAATCAGTTAAGCGGCATCGTCACACGCATACAACCGGGTGCCGTGAATACCGAAATTATTATCACGATGGAAGGCGGCAGTACACTGGCTGCCATCATCACCAATGACAGCTGCATCGCGCTGGGCTTGCAGACCGGCACAGCTGCCACCGGTATATTCAAAGCCTCCAGCGTGATACTGGGTGTGCCGGCATGACAGGCGACGATTAAATCAACGATAAACCAATACCGGTATAGTCGAATGTGTGAGTACCTTCTGCGTTTCGCTGCCGAGTAACAAGGCATCCAGCCCGCGCCTGCCGTGAGAAGCCATGAAAATTAAATCACAGCCCTGCAGCGTCGCTGCCTCGATAATTGCAGCATAAGGCTGCTCTGCAATCTGCGACAACGTTGTACAAGGAACACCCTGTATCTGCGCCTGCTTTTCTGCCGCAGCAAGAATTTCCTGACTGATGTTATTCGCGATGTCGCGCAGAGTTGCAGGTGTCTGCGCAGAAAAAATGCCGCCCAGCCCATCGTACATGGTAGCGGCTTGCGCGGCACAGAAAAAACTGATGCGCGCACCAGACTCTTTCGCAAACAACACCGCTTTTTCTATGGCTGCCTGCGATAGTGCAGAGCCATCAGTGGGAACAAGAATATGTTTGAACATGAGAATTCTCCTGTCATCCGTGAGAAATTAAATGAAAGGGCTGACCGGCATCCGCTGCACCGGTCAGTCGCCTGACGAACGGGTGTCGTCTAGTGTCCGCCCGCTCCCGGCTCGACCACTCTGGTCGGTTTCGGTGCCAGCCAGATCACCGACGCAGCAACCAGAAATGCGACAGCGATACCCATCATTAACTGGTTGGTCGCCAGCATCACGCTTTGACTGGTAACCAGAGAATCGATGGTTCCCCGAACCGCATCAATTGCCATTCCTGAGCTTTCCAGCATTTTCTGTACACTCAGATCGGTATCGGTGAGCCCGACCAGTTCGGCATGATTGCGGGAAATCTGATCATCCCAGATGGTTGTCACCATTGAGGTTGCAAACGCACCGGATAAAGTCCGTAAAAAATTCATCAGACCCGCGGCAGAATCCATTTCACGTTCCTCGACACTGGCCATAGCGAGCCCGGTTGTAGGAATGAAGAAGAAGGGCAAACCTAATCCCATGAACATCAGCGGCATGGCAATGTCCCAGTAGCCCATATCTGTCGTGGCAAAGGTGCGCCACAAAGTCATCAGCCCCAGCCATGCAACGCCGCCAAACACCAACCGGCGCGGATCTGTTTTCGACGACAAGCCAGCGGCAAGAGGCGCAACAAAGACAGCAAAAATACCTGTCCATGCCGTTACCATGCCAGCCTTGGTTGAGGTGTATCCCATGAATGCCTGCAACCATTGTGGCGTCAACACATTCGCAGCAAAAAAGGCAGCAAACGCGACACTGATCGTGAGTACGCTGACGGAAAACCCGCGATGCCGGAACACCCGTAAATCGACAATCGGATGCTTTTCATGAAACTCCCAGATTAGAAAAACGACGAAACCCACCGCCGCCACCAGACTGAGCAAAACGATTTCAGTTGAGGCAAACCAATCGAGTTCTTTTCCTTCATCCAGCACCAGTTGCAAAGCACCGACCCAGATCACCAGCAATGCCAGCCCGACTTTGTCTATCGGATTGAGCACCGGCGCTTTTTCATAGCGTTTGAGTAATTGCCACGCCATCGCCGCGCATAAAACGGCAATCGGCAGATTGATATAAAAAATCCACGGCCAGGAAAAATCATCACACAGATAACCGCCAAGAATGGGGCCCAGCACCGGAGCGATCAGAGTGGTCATCGACCATAAACCTATCGCTGCCGGTGCTTTCTCTTTCGGAAAAATCCGCAGCAATAAAGTTTGTGACAATGGCATCAACGGGCCACCCGCAAAACCCTGACAGATACGCGCAAATACCAGCATGCCGAGAGAATTGGCGAGGCCGCAAAGACCAGAGAAAATGCCGAACATCGCCATCGCTATCGTGAATACACGCACAGCGCCAAAACGCGCTGCGAGCCAGCCAGTCAGCGGTACTGTAATCGCCTCTGCCACTGCATACGAGGTAATCACCCAGGTGCCCTGACTGCTGGTCGCACCCATTGCACCAGCGATGGTCGGTACAGATACATTCGCAATCGTCATATCCAGCACGGCAATAAAATTGGCAGCCGCCAGAATGATGGCGGCGAACCAGAGCATGCCGCCTGTCAGCGGTGCATCTTCTGACGCGCTCCCCGCTGGCGTACCGGGTGCTCCGCTCTGCAAAGCATGGTTTTTCATATTGCCTCCTTAGCGTTGCTGATCGCGGGTATCAATGCGGGCGCTCATGGAAAGGCCGACTTTCAGCGGATGGGCTTGCAGCTCTTTGGAGTCGAGCTTGATACGTACCGGTAAACGTTGGACAACTTTGATCCAGTTACCGGTTGCGTTCTGTGCCGGAATCGCGGCAAACGCAGCGCCCGATCCACCCGAAAAGCCTTCTACTATGCCGTGATAAGTCACGCTGCTACCGTGGATATCCGCCTGCAATGCAACCGGCTGACCGGCACGAACATTTTCCAGTTGTACTTCTTTGAAGTTCGCATCAACGTGCATCTCCTGCACAGGCACGACCGATAACAATGGCACGCCTGACGACACGCGCTGACCAAGCTGAGCCTGGCGTTTAGCAATAATGCCGTCAACCGGTGCGCGCACGACAGTGCGTTCCAGATCAAGCGCAGCCTGATCGCGGCGGGCGCGGGCAAGAGCAACTTCCGGATTGTTTTCTTCACTGACATTAGCGATCAATACGGCATTGGCCTCACGTGAGCCAAGCGCCATAGTTTGATTTGCCTGCGCCTGCGCAGCGGCGGCGCGGCTCGCTTCCAGATTCGCTTTCGCAGTTGTAAAAGCATTCTGTACACGGGTCAGTTCATCACCGGAAACCGAGCCTGAGGCGGCCAATGCTTCGCGGCGTTGCAGATCAATTTTTGCCCGCTCGAAATCGGCTTCCGCCGCACGCAACTGCGCCGCTGCTTTTTTCTCATCGGCTTCGCGGGCAGTGATCTGTGCTTTCAGACTGGCATCATTGGCGACAAATCCTCTGACCCGGCGTACAGCACGATTCAGATCAGCCTCGGCCTGCGCCAGTGCCAGACGCGCATCCGCAGGGTCGATCCTGACCAGGATCTGGCCTTTTTTTACCGCTTGGGTATCCGTGACTAATACTTCGTTAATCGTGCCGCCGACGGCCGATGTCACCTGCGCCACTTCGACTGCAGCGTAGGCGTTATCGGTAGAGACAAAATGCGAGCCATACGTGAACCAGTAAACACCTGCGGCGATCGCAGATAAAGCCACGACACCTGCAACACCGCCCAGTAATTTATTGCGTCTTTGTACGTTATTTGCGTTCAGATTCGTTTCAGACATGGTAAAAATCCTTCAGATAATTTTTAAATTAAGTATTTGCAGTTGACTGATAACCGCCGCCGAGCGCGCGCTTCATCGCGACATCGAGAGTAAAGGCACGCGCCTCCAGCGTGGTCAGTGCACGCAGGTTGATCAGCAGACTATCTTCCGCGGATAAAACTTCGAGATACGTTGCCAGACCACCCTGATAGCGATTTTTTGCAACGCCGTAGGCATCGGTCGCCGCCGCAACACCTTGTTTGCTTTTCATCAGTTGCGCACTTAATGCCTGCTGGCTCAGACCGGCACTGGCCACTTCCTGCAAGGCCTGACTAATCGCGCGGTGGTAGTTCGCCACAGCTTCGTTATAGCTGGCGGTGCTGCTGCGTAACTCACCCTGCAAGCGACCTGCGGTGAAGATCGGTAAAGAAATCGCCGGGCCGATACTGCCGGTGGAGGAACCACTTTTACTCAGCATATTCAGATCCAGCGATTGCACGCCTATGAATGCCGACAGATTGATATTCGGATAAAACTCTGCTTTTTTCTGATCTATGCTGTGCGCACTGGCTTCGGCTTGCAGGCGGGCCGCAACGATGTCCGGGCGGCGTCCCAACAGATTTGTCGCCAGTTCCGCAGGAAGACCGGTGGGCATCTGCAAATTCACGGTAGGACGGGAAATCGCCAGCGCACGGTCAGGCCCGGCACCCAGCAACGCAGCAATCCGATAACGCTGCAGACCGATTTGCTCTTCGTTTGCCAACAACTCCGCTTCGGCACTGATCAGTCGGACTTTCGCTTCACTCAGCCCGCCTTTGGTTTCCATGCCATAGGCAAACCGGTCGGCAAACATCTGGACGGTTTTCTGACGTATCTCTACCGAACGTTGCAGCGTGTCGCGTAATACAAATAATTGCGCCAGATCGGCGTACTGACTGGCGATGGCCGCGGCAAGAGTCAGACGCGCCTGTGCGTATTCGGCGCGGCTGGCTTGCTCCTGTGAAGTCGCCGCCGCCAGTGCAGCGCGATTTCTACCCCAGAAATCCAGCTCCCAGCTGACATCTAAAGTCGCGCGTCCGTAATCATTCCAGCCATTCGGCGTCATCGACTTTGGCGTCAGATAGTTGTAACTCATCTTTTGCTCTGTAATCGATGCATTGGCATTGACCTGCGGCTTTGTTGCCGCATTTTTTACCTGACTGAAGGCTTCTGCTCTTGCCAGTCGTGCGGCAGCGGCGCTCATGTCCGGCGCATCACGCAAGGCTTCGTCAATCAAAGTATTCAGTTGCGCATCCTGATATGCCTGCCACCAACGTTCATCGGGCCAGATGCTGGTAGCGGAGGTAGTCGCTGCGAACGCGTTTGCCGCTGGAAAATCAGCGCCAGTCTTCATTGATAAAGTTGGTTCTGATTGCGGCAACTGGGCGCAGCCGCCTAGCGCCAAAGTCAGCGCCAGCAGCAATCTGCGGAGCTTAATCTGAGGTAAAAACCCGGGTGAAGATATAGAAGACATAAGAAGTTCTCTCTTTCATTCATTACTGTACCGTACAGTACGTTTTACGAATTATAGCAACCACATGCTAAAATGAACAGGTCGGTACAGTTATTTATTTTTGAGAGATGCTATTGACATGAAAATGAAAACCGAAGCAAAACGGCAGGCCATACTGAGCGTGGCGGCACAGGCTTTTCAGGAATTGGGATTTGAACGGACGTCGATGTCGGAAATCTGCGCCCGGCTGGGGGGCTCGAAAGCAACGCTGTATAACTACTTCGCGTCAAAGGAAGAGTTATTTTTTGAAATCATGTACAAGTCTGCCGAGACCAAGCGCCAGGCAATGTTCGATGCATTCGACCAGACCAACACGGATATCACCGATGCCTTGCGTTACTTTGGCGAACATCTGCTGTCATTTCTGTATTCTCCAGAAATCATGGCGCAACGACACATGGCAATTACAGCGCCAGGGCAACTTGGCAAACTGCTCTATGAACGCGGCATTCTGAGTAGCCAGAGCATTATCACGAACTTTCTGCAAGACGCCATGACGCAAGGAAAGCTACGCCAGGGAAATGCGGCAGTCGCCACTCTGCAATTACATGGTTTGCTGGAAGCGGAATTAATTAATCCATTTCTGTTCAAGCTGCTGGAGCATGTCAGTGAAGCAGAAATCAAAGCAATGACGGCCAGAGCAATCGATGTCTTTATGGCGGCCTATGCACCGCAAAAACCGGCGCAGACGACATGAGCCTGATGAGGCAACGCCACCTGCTTCTGCTAGTCATGGCAATGGTTTCGCCATTTGCGGTCGCCGCAGGAAATGTCGAGGCGGGCAAATTGGTGTTTACATCGCGCTGCGCGTCCTGCCATCAGATCGGTGCTTCCGCACACGGCGGCTTTGCGCCACAACTGAACGGCGTGATCGGCAGAACAGCAGGGGCGACCATTGATTTTAAATATTCTCCCGCGATGAAAAATGCGAAGCTGATCTGGACAGAAAAAAATCTGCGCTCTTTTCTGCAAGCGCCGGAAGATGTCGTACCCGGCACGAAAATGCGCTTTTATGGCATGAGCGATGACAAAAAAATCGCCGATCTTCTGGCCTACTTGCGCAGCTTTCAGTAAGTCAATCTCAGCGAGCGCCGCTGCTTCTGCAACATAATGCAATCACCCAGTATGGTTGCGGCAAACCCGGTTATCCGCAACGATGCAATTGTGCAGCAAGACCCGTCTGTACCGCTGCACAATACCCCTTTTTTTCATAAAACAGGGGAGTATCAGCCAAAACATGCCAGATGTCCTTATAAACAAAGGCGGTCTGAATATACCCCCGGGAGTATATTCAGACCGCCTGTAGCCATTCCGGAATGCCCGGGCACAATGCCTGCGCTAAAACCGCGACAGACATCGTTCGCCAGCCACTGGCAGATTAATCGTTATGCTGCCCTCTGCCGTGCCCATTATCGTGGCCACGCCCATTTCCCTGACCACGGTCATTATCTTTACCGCGACCGTGTTCGCGATTATCTCTGTCATCGCGGCCATCGTAACCTCGGTTTGGTCCGTTGTTATAGTCGCGGTGTGGTTCACGATATTGACCGTCACGATAGCGAGGCACCACCTGAGTGTTATACCAATTCTCGGTCACAAAATAAACCGGCCGGCCACAAGCGTCATAACGTGAACAATGCTTATCCCAATGTTTGCGATGACCGGGAGGCACAACCAGATACAGCGGCGGCAATGGCGCGGGGCTGCGATAAACGATGCGGGGTTCGCGATAAATTAATTGCGGCTGCGGAAAATTACCGACATCCAGTTGCCCGTAAAAACCCGGCTGACCAAATTGCACCGATAAATTAACATTCTGCGCTGACGCCGACTCAACACTCAGCAATGAGGACGCAAGCGCCGCGAATAAAATGATTTTTTTCATATAAGCTCTTAAATTGTCTCTGCTGCTGTCAGCGAAATGAATGGCAACCAGACGAGCATCGTCATGCTATTTCGATGCGGTTTAGTTGAAAATGCCTGTACTCCTTATAACGCGCTGCAAAGAAAAAGGTTTACAGCATTTTGTTGATTTGCGACATGGCAGCCGATAAGGATACGCAATACCTTACACCCTTTCCCCTTGAATCCGACTCTCCTCCTATGAAGATCATTGTTCTGTTTCCTACTCAAACCGAAGCCAGCCTGTTTCAACGTAATGACGTGATCAGTATTGTTTCCGGCGTCGGCCTGACGGCAACCACGTATGCGACCGTCAAAGCGATACATGAGCACCGCCCGGACATGCTGATTTTGTCCGGCATTGCTGGCGTATTCCCTCATTCACGTTTCAAGATCGGCGATGTTGTGCTGGTAGAAAGTGAAGTAGAAGCCGACCTCGGATTTTTCACACCGACAGGTTTTGTCCACATGGCGCATCTGCCGATAGAGATGGAATTTGAACGCCGTCACACCTTGCACTGCGAACACATCCCCGTCGGACAACCCTTTCCGCTGGCACATGGTATTTCCGTCAATGCAGCCATGGCGCCGTTTATCGACAACAGCAAATGTGATATCGAGAATATGGAAGGTGCCGCTTTTTTCCATATCTGCCAACTGGAAAAGCAGAAATTTCTGGAACTCCGGTCAGTCTCAAATTACGTTAAAATCGGCGACGATCAATGGGATATGCTCGGTTCAGTGCAAGCAATGACTGCGGGTTTGCATCAATTGATCAATCATTTGCAGACAAACGAATAAAGCACTTCCCTGGCAAGACAGTTCAGGCCGGGGAGAGCTAATTCTCCGGCACACTTACGCAGAAGGAAATCATCCGATGAGGTCATTACCTGTCATGGAATTTGCTCACAGAATCATGGTGTCGGCACTCTCTGCGTGGATTGCCTGGAGCGCCATTATTGCGATTGCTGCACCGTACCGCCCCGAAGGTTTTTTATTGATACTGTTCATGTGCTCGCTGGTGCTGGTCTACCTGACGTGCGTATGGGCGGTCACACCATTGATTTCCCGTCAGTTGTGGTTACTCTGGAAAGTCATTGCGCAGGCCTGCGTTGCTCTGGTGCCATTCATGCTCATCGTCGTCTTCGGACATTTTATCGGTCTCAATGTCAGAAACTGGTTCAGCTGAGTCCTATCTGAACCAACTGAATCAGCAAAATCAACAGAGCCGGTCTTACGTTTAAGTCACGGAAGAAATCGGCGGAGCGATTCTTCCGTCGACCAACTCTATCGTACGATCACAACGTTCTGCCAACTCCATATTGTGCGTCACCATCAGAAACGTGGTGTGTTGATCGGCATTCACTTTACGCATCAACTCAAAAATAGCGTCAGTGGATTTGGTGTCGAGATTACCGGTAGGCTCATCTGCGAGTATCAACGGCGGATTCAGTGCCAGCGCCCGCGCGATCGCCACCCTTTGTTGCTGACCACCAGACATATTTCCCACCAGACTATCCTGCCATTGCCTCAAGCCCACTTCAGCTAACAAATGCTGTGCCCGTTCGCGCATACGATCATCCGGACGACCATTCTGCATCAGCATAGGCATCATCACGTTTTCTGTCGCGCTGAACGCAGTGAGCAAATAATGCGACTGAAAAACAAAGCCGATCGCCTGCCCGCGTAACTGCGTCAGCCGCGCCTCATCAAGATTGCCGGTATCCTGCCCGGTCATAATCAGTTGCCCGCCACTGGGACGATCCAGTAAGCCTATGATATTGAGCAAGGTGCTTTTACCGGAACCTGAAGGTCCGATCAACGCGGCAAACTCGCCCTGCTGCAGGTGTAAATCGATATCAAACAACACCTGCGTTTCTGCCGGCGTACCGACAGCATACGATTTACAGACTTGTTTAAGAAGGAGGACAGTATCAGCCACGGATCGCCACCACAGGATCAAGTCGCGCGGCACGCACCGCCGGGGTCGCCGCAGCAAGCACACCGGCCAGCATCGCCAGCAATGCGCTCCAGACAAAGAACTGCCAATCGACATTAATCACAAACATGGGCGTTCCATCCGGATTTCTGGCAACGATTTTCCACATCGCCAGTAAGCCAACCGCCATCATAGAGCCGATCACAGATCCCGCTAAACCAACCAGCGCACCTTGTATCAGGAATATCCGACGCACCTGCCCGCGGCTGCCGCCCATCGCCCGCAGGATGCCTATGTCTTTTTGCCGCTGCACAACCGACACCACCAGCACACTGGCGATCCCCGCTGCCACCGACAGCGCAACGAAAAGACGGATCAATAAACTGGAATAAGTCTGCGCCCGCATCGCCAGGAAAAACTGGCTGTTGGTGGTAATCCAGCTCAGCGCGTTAAGCCCCGTACTGTTGGCAATAGATTGCGCAATATCCTCTGCGCTGTAGGGATCATGCACCGTTAATTCTATGCTCGACACGCCACCGACCATATTCAATAAATTCTGTGCGGTCGACAACAGCACATACACGTTACGCTGATTGGCAGCGCGGCTACCCAGATCAAAAATGCCGACGATATTCAAGATCAGACTGGTGCCTGCTGCTGAATTGAGGCGTAATTTATCACCGAGCCCAACGCCCATGTCTTCCGCCAGTTGCGTGCCTATCATGACGTCGGTATTCGTCAGGCGAAAAACACCAGCGGTTATTTTTTCTGAGAGCGGCACGATCTTGTTGTATTGCTCGGGCAAAATGCCGATCACTGACACCGATTGCGTGGCGCTGCCGCGCACCACCAGTGCCGGTCCGGTTGTGGTAGGCGAGACGGTCACAACGTCGTTGCGAGCCTCGACCTGATCGCGGATTTTTTGCCACTGGTCGATGGTATTCACGCGCTGCGACGGTTTTTGTATCGTCGTCACGATCTGCTGTCCCGGTGCGGCAAGCAATACCGGGGTCGCCTGCTGCTTCGGTCTTTCGAGCGTGATATGCGGCTGCGAACTCAGCACGCGGCGAAATAAATTGGCCTGCAAGCCTGCCAGTAAGGCCGACATAAACACGATCACGCCGACACCGATAGCAACCCCGAGAATAATAAACAGAGATTGCATGCGCCCCTCCCGCAAAAAACGGGTGGCGACTATCCACTCAAAAGGAAGCCAGCTATTCATGGCTGCGGATTTTTCGTGACGACAGGACGTACCCGCTGCCCCGCCTCGACCGTCATATTTGTCGCTGGCAATACGACGTCATGCTGATTCAGCCCGGAAGCAATTTCCACGCTTTTATCGCCGCGTATGCCTATCGTCACCGGACGCCGGGCTGCGCGGCCATCCACCACAGCCATCACCCACGGATGCAGCGTACTCGCATCACGGATCGCTTCTACATTCAGCGATAAAGCATTCTGACTTCTGGCGACTTCTATCTCCACCGATACCGTCATATCCTGCGTCAGAAACAGCGGTGGTTTTAATACGTTCAATTTGACGTTCACTGATCCCCTCTGCGCGTCAACGCCGGGGTTAATATACGCGACTTGTACCGGAAATTTCTGCCCGGGATAGGCATCAGTCACGCCGAAGGCAGACTGCCCCATACGGATGTAACGCAGATTCTTTTCATCTATCTGCACCACTAACTGGCTGATTCCTGCGGGCGATAACACCATCAGGATTTTGCCCGGCTGCACGATATCGCCACGCTCTACGTCTCTGGCAATCAGGACGCCATCCACTACCGCCGTGATTCTGGTGTGCTCAAGTTTGGCCTGCGCTGCCGCCAGATTCGCTTTCGCCTGCTGTAATCCGGCAACAGCGAGTTGATAATCGCTGCCGTCGGGCTTACTCGATTGCAGCTGGAATTGCGCACTCTTTAACTGACTTCGCGCAACATCGAGCGCGCGCTGCGCCTCATCGAGCTGCGCCTTACCGACAAAACCCTGCGCAACCAGCTCGCGGGTGCGCTGATATTGCTTATCGACGTTAATCAGATTGGCCTGTGCCTGTACCAGCACTTGCTCCGCGGTCGGCTGCGTCAGTTGTTGCAACTGCCTGAGTCTGGCCTCGGCTTGCCGGACATTCGCCTGCGCCAGCTCCAGCGCTGCTTTTTCGTCGGCAGCAGCCAGCTCTATCAACAGCTCTCCTGCTCGCACAGTCTGCCCTTCTTTGACGGGAACAGCAGCAACGCGCCCGGTAATTTGTGTACCGACATCCACTCTTGCAGGTGTCGCCACCCTGCCGCTGGCAACCACGGTTTGTACTAATTCACCGCGTTGCAAAGTAAAGACCTCCAACCGGGGACCAAACAGCGAGGACGAAAAAATCAAGCCTGACAGCAAGATCAATCCGGCCAGAACAAAGACTGGTAGCAGCCAACGCTTATTCAAAAACCCGGACAACGCCATAAATGACTTTCATAAGTAAATCGGTAGCCAGGCTGGACGACAACATCTGTGTACCAGCGATCAGCACCTATGATACGTCAGTGTTCACTCTGCGCTAAAGTACAAATTGATATGCAACAAACTGGCATGATCAAAATCAAAAAAGCCCGCATTCAGCGGGCTTTTTTGTTGTCGGACTGTTGTCCTGGAATCGACTTGCTTTTTGTTTTTAGCGCTGCAACAAAGTATTCACTTCAGATAAATCTTCTTCTTTCAATGTACCCGCTGCCGACTTCAGACGCAGACCATTCATGATGGTGTCGTAACGTGCTTTCGCCAGATTCTGACGAGTGGTATACAACTGTTGTTGCGCATTCAGCACATCGATATTGATGCGGACACCAACCTGATAACCGAGTTTATTTGAATCCAACGCAGACTGACTGGAAATTTCTGCTGCCTCATATGCTTTAACCTGTGCCAGACCGCTGGTCACGCCGGTGTAAGCCTGACGCGCGCCTTGCGCTGCGCTGCGACGATTTGTCTCCAGATCGTTGCGGGCTTTTTCTTGCAAGGCAACGGCTTCTTTGACTTTGCTGTCAACCGCAAAACCGGCAAATAATGGAATGCTCCATTGCACACCGATCGTCGTCGGTTTCACAACGCCGGTGCCAGTCGAAGAAGCACCACCTGTTGCGGTACGGCCGGTACTCGCCACCAGATCCAGCGTAGGATAATGTCCGGCGCGGTTTCTTTCAATTTCACGTTTCGCGACTTCAACTGCAACTTCGGAGGCGACAACATTGAAGTTTTGTTTTTCAGCGGAGCTGACCCACTCATTCACCGCTGCTGGCTGAGGTGAATTCAGTTTTACACCGGCTTTCAGTGTCGCCAGTTCACCCGCTTCCTTACCAATGATTTGCTGTAAGGCGGAACGCTTGACCTGCAGATCACTTTGCGCAGCGAATTCCTGTGCCGTTGCCAGGTCGTAACGCGCCTGTGCTTCATGCGTATCGGTAATGGTTGAAGTACCGACTTCAAAGTTGCGTTTCGCTGATGCCAGTTGTTCTGAGATCGCCACTTTTTGCGCCTGCAATGTTGCCAGCGTATCTTGCGCGGCGAGCACATCGAAATAGGCCTGACCGACACGTACGATCAAATCCTGTTTTGCCTGAGCAAACTGCGCTTCGCTGATCACGACAGACAATTTACCTTGTTCGTATTGTTGCCAGTTCGCCCAGCGGAACAAAGGCTGCGACAAGGCAAGCGACCAGGTATTCGAGAAGGTCGTAAAATTGCGATCCGCATTCGCAATATCTGGTTGTGATTCGACACGTGAACGGGTATCACTTCCGTTCAGACCTATCGTTGGCAGCAAACCAGCGCGTCCCTGAACTGACTTTTCCTGACCAGCCGTCAGCGAGGAACGGGCGCTCGCATATTGAGGGTCATTCGCCAGAGCATCCTGATAAATTTGCAGCAAATCAGTAGCATTCGCACTCAGCGACAGGAAAGCACTTGCAAGCAGTGCAGCAACAACTGGATTACGCATGAAACACTCCGAATAAAAGTTAGTTAATAGGTCGGCATAGCCGGATCGACTTGCTGTGCCCACGCATGCACACCACCAGTCAGGTTAATCACTTTGCTGTATCCCCGGTGTTCGAGGAAATGAGCGACTTGCATACTGCGACCACCGTGATGACAAATACAAACAATCGTCGCATCCTCATCCAGCTCATTCAAGCGCGCAGGAACTGTCTGCATAGGCATCAGCTGTGCGCCCTCAATATGACAAGTTTCATACTCGCCGGGTTCCCGGACATCGAGTAAAAGCGGAGATTTTTTACTGCTATCAGTCAGCCATTGCGCTAGTTCTTGTGCGGTGATGTGTTGCATACGTTTTCTATTTTGACTAACAGATCAGAATTTGAATTGTGAGGAAGGTACGGCGCCCGGTGCTGCCGCAACCACCGTATCAAACACAATGCGAGTGTCGTATGCGGCATCAGCAGAGCGGGTGATCAGTTCTGCGTGCATGACCGGCAAGCGGCCAACAATTGCCAGCAAACGACCGCCGATATTCAATTGTTTTTTCAATGTTTCAGGAACCGATTCCACGGCGCCGGCAACCACGATCACATCATACGAACCTGTATGCTGACCGGACAATCCGTCTGCCAGTAAAACGCTGACATTCCGTACGCCATCTGCCGCCAGATTTTTTTCAGCAAGTTCTTTCAGCACCAACGATGTTTCCAACACAGTCACGTGGCTGGACATAGAAGACAGCAAAGCCGCCAGATACCCGGATGCAGCGCCGATCAGCAGCACAGACTCCTGTTTTTTAAGGCCCAGTTCCTGAACAATGCGCGCCTCCAGTTTAGGACTCATTGCTTTAGAGCCGTCCGGCAATGGCAACTCTGTGTCAAAGAAAGCCAGTGTTTTCTGGTCTTGCGGAAAATAGTTTTCCCGCTTCACCACAATCAACATATCCAAAATATCCTTATCCAACACGTTCCAAGGACGTATTTGTTGTTCAATCATGTTGAAACGGGCTTTTTCGATATTCATTTGTTCACTCGATTGCATAAATTAAAGGAACCCGCATTTTATCAAAGCACTGCTCTGTATGCCGGTTTGATTCCGGTATTCAACGATATTTAATGTCTTTTCAGTACGCCATTTTCTGTTTAAGCAGACGCCGGAATCATTCAACAGGTATAAATCACCAGAGTCACCATTGGCGCGTCAGCCAAGCCACATTTATCCCTGCCGTATCAATAAACTATTCCAGGCCATCTGGATGTAATGCTCCAGATAGACGTTGAGTTTTTCTGGCTCGATCTGGCACACGCATGATGAGTGCTTCCACATCATCATCATGATCACCGGCGCGATCAACAATCTGGTATCGATTTCCAGATCGATATTCCGGATCTCACCACGCTGCATTCCCCGCGCCAGCACCGTTGCCAACAATGCCTCACCGCGGGCAATCACTTCATCCTGATAAAACCGTGCAAGCTCGGGGAAATTTCCGGCTTCCCCCATCATCAGTTTTGGCAAACCGGATAACTTAGTTTCTCCCGCATTGCGCCACCAACTCAGTGTCAACTCCCGGAACAGACTTTCTGTATTACCTTCAAAAGCCGTGATCATCCCCTCAGCTTCACCCAGCAGCGGCACGATGTTTTCGCGCACGACTGCTTTGAACAAATCTTCCTTGCTTGAAAAATACAAATACAAGGTTCCTTTGGAGACGCCTGCGGCTTTCGCAACATCATCCAGACGGGTCGCAGCGAAACCGCGCTCAACAAACAGATTTAACGCAGCAGCAAGCAATTCCTGAGGACGAGCTTCTTTGCGGCGCTCCCATTTCGGTTTAAACGGACATGACATCATAACGATAACTTTTCACTGAATCTCAACACAGTACGCACCGTCAGGTCATATACAAACATAACAACCATTGATTGATGCACACTGCCTTTGTAAGTATAAATAACTTACCCATGAGTCAGTAATGTAATCCGCCGTCCAGGTAGCGTCAAGCAGCGATTCCTGCGCATCATGCAAGAAAGACAGCGGCAAAACCAGGCAAATGCGACAAAATGCCAAAATCTGCACTTAAAATGATGAATTGACGGCATCACCTGCATGCGGGTATTAGCCGTTCTACCAAGCGCAACGCCATCGCACTCTGGCTCATTAATCATTGGATGTCTAAGCAAGTATGAAAAGAATTCACGGTCGCAAGCCAACACGCGCAAATTCAGAGAATGCTGTTAACGCGTTCCGCAGAACAATATCCGCCCAGTCCGTCTTATCCCCAAAAAAGGAGGCGATCCATGCAGTGTCGTGATGCTTGCGGTGCGTGCTGTATCGCACCGTCGATTTCCAGCCCCATACCTGGCATGCCTGAAGGGAAGCCTGCGGGCGTTAAATGTATACAACTGGCAGATGATCTGCGATGTCTGATTTTTGGGAAGCCTGAGCGACCAGCCTGCTGCTCTGGCTTGCAGGCGTCGCATGACATGTGCGGAACAAATCGCGAACACGCAATGTTATGGTTGCATGAACTGGAAAAAGCGACCGCACCGCGATGAACATCATGCAAACGCTGAATCCCGCACTGTTCTTATTTCTGTGCCTTTACGATGCGGTTGCGGCCACCGTTTTTAGCCCGATACAGCGCTGCATCGGCCTCCGCTAAAATGCTCTCGGGGCTGCCATTCAGTGGCGCGATACCTCCGCTCAAAGTGATTCTGATGCAATGGCCTTCACCGGAATCGATCATGCTGTCTTCCAGAGCAAGACGTAAACGTTCAGCGACCATCATGCCGTCTTCAGCGCTGGTGTTTGGTAACAGCACAGCAAATTCCTCGCCCCCCAGACGGCCAGCCAGATCGTCTTTACGCATGGTATTGCCGTGCAGAAGACCGGCAAGATAAACCAGCACTGCGTCGCCAGCAGCGTGACCAAAGCTGTCATTCACATGTTTGAAGTGATCAAGGTCGAGCATAATCAGCATGCCGCCTTTTCCGCCTTGAGCGATCAATGTCAGCTCTGCCTGCAGACGCGCCATGAAGGCGCGGCGATTCGCTAACCCCGTGAGCGCATCTGTGGTCGCTAAATACTCCAGATTCTGCTCATGGCGTCGCCGCTCGGTGACGTCACTGACGATCATCAGGCGACCAATATTGTCGTCGCCATTTTTCAGCGGAATCAGATTAATTCTGATGGTGCGGCCATCCGGCAAACTGTATTCGCCATCTTCGACAGATTCTTGGAATGTATCCAGAATGTCTTGCGAAATCATTTTGCGAAAGGCTTCCCGGTTGATCCCGGTCAGCGCCACAGGAGGCGTCTGCACCCCCAGAAGATCACAGATCACGCGGTTCGCCACAACAACGTCGCCATTCTGATTTTGCGCCAGAACACCACCCGGAAAATGTTGTATGACTTCAAATAAGTGCGCGCGGGTGCTGCGTAATGCATCCTCTATCCGCCGGCGCTCGGTGGTATCGACCATGGTCCATATCAGATCACCCTCAGGATTATCGGGATCCAGCAAACTGCCACGAACCGCAAACCAGCGCAACTCACCACCAACGATAAACTGTTGATAATCAATATTAATGCCGCCATCCTGCCGCACCGTTCTGTAATAGCCGCCAAAGGTATCAAAAGAATCGTCATCAGGATGGATGATGCGAATACTCCTGCCGGTTAATGCCAATCCATCTTCAGAAAACGTATCAATCGCACGCTGATTTGCCAGACGGATAATGCGCTGCGGGGTAGTCACAAACAAAGCTGCCGCCGCATTATCGAGCAAGGCACGGCGCAAGGTTGTATCGGCCATGCGCTGACTGATGTCCGTCTGCGTTCCTATGACCTGTTGTCCTTTGCCATTGAGTTCCTGCGTAATCTGGCCGCGTATTTCTACCCAACACCAATCACCTTGCGATGTCAGCAGACGGGTTTCAACATGAAACGGCTCACTGCGCTCTATTTGTGCCTGTAATTGCTGTAGCACGCTCATTCTGTCGTGTGGATGCAGCCACTGGCTCCAGTCATCAAATTGAATAGTGTCATCGTGTGCCGGATAGCCCAGCATTTCGTAACAACGCGCATCCAGTTGGATCTGACCACTGCCGAGATCCCAGTTCCACAGACCATCCTGCACCGCCAATACGGTCAGGCGTAAACGTTCTTCCCTTTGTTGCAAGGCTTCATGCTCTGCATGCTGTTTGGTCACGTCTTGTATATAACCGTGCCACAAGGTATTGCCGTCCGCTTCACGCTCAGGATTAGAGCATCCGGCTAACCAGCGTATCTCACCGTTATCACGGACAAAGCGATATTCGTTGAACCAGGGTGTCAGCGCGCGGGCGGATTCGTCAATACTGGCGCGCAGTTGCGGCTGATCCTGAGGATGAACGTGCTCAAGCAGAAAAGCAATATCCTTTGCCGCTTCTTCCGGCGTCGTATCGTAAATATCCACAATATGCGGGCTGGCATACGGGAAATAGCCGCTACCGTCAGGGCGTTGGCGATATTGATAAACAACACCCGGTACTTGCGCCACCAGTTTGGTCAGGCGTTGCTCTAATTCTCTGCGCGCAGCCTCGACTTCACGACGCGCGGAAATATCGGTAAAAATACCAAACACCTTACGTGCCCGGCCATCTTCGTCATGCAGAATCACCCTGCCGCGCGCACTGATCCAACACCATCCGCCATCGCTACGCAGCATTCGATGTTCGTTCTCAAAGTTATCGGTTTTACCGTGGCGTACCTGTTCCAATTCGGCATACACCGCTGGCCAGTCATCCGGATGAATCAAACGCCGGATACCCTCAATACTCTGTTCAAGATCGTCCGGAGTAATACCCAATATGAAATGAATGCGACTATCGATGTTCATATGGTCGTTACTCAGATCCCAATCCCAGACACCGAATACGCCGCCTTCCAGCGCCATCTCGAAACGCCGCATATGCTCCTGCAGCAACATCTGTTTGCGACGCACGCGCTCGAATAAGGAAACAATCCACAACACGGCAGCCAGAATAAGAAGCGTACCCAGCGCATTTCTCCAGCGGCTGTCAGAAATCGCCTCATGTAAATTCTCCAGTGCACGCTCACTATCCAAGCCGACGCTGACCACGAGCGGATAGTTTTTCAAGCGGTTCCAGGCGTAGTAACGCTCAACACCATCAACCTTCGCCTTGACATGATATTCCCCCTGATTTTTTTGTGGCATCCGCACAAATTCACGTTCCGGCGCGACCCATTGCGTCATCGCCTTATCCTGCATCACCGAGCGCGCCAGATAGCTGCCATCGTTGCGCACGACAAATGCGACGTCGCTGCCGCCGGAAAACACCTCACGGAAATAATTGGAAATGTAATCGGGTGAGATGGAGAGCACCAACACGCCGGCAAATTGACCGGCACGCTCCACCGGGTAAGAAAACTGCAGCGACCATTTGCCTGAAACGCGTCCCATGATCGGACGGCTGATAAATAATTTTGCAGGGCCACCATGTGTATGCGCCAGGAAATGCTCACGGTCTGCAATCGACACTTTAGGTGCTGCGCCCTGCGGGCCGGACAAACTCGAATAAACGAGATTTCCGCTGACATCGGCGACGGCAATTTGCAAGATACTGTCACGCGGAAAAGTCTTGAGTGCAGTCTCAACTGAACGCGGAAAATCCGGTGCACGGTCAGTCACGAACTTCGTTGCGAGCGTGTGCGCCAGATATTCGAGGCTGGCGATCGACGAGCTGACCTGCGTCACCATCGCCGCCGACATTTGCACTGCCCGCAAACGCGTCTGATATTTATTGTCCTCTAATTCAGAGGCCTGATAACGCAGCAACTGCGCCCAATACAATGCGCACAGCAGTAATGCCAGCGTAATCGCAATGAAGGGACGTAAAAATGCACGGTGACGGGGGAAAATTCTGCTGGATATCATTTTAATCATGCTTTCAACTACCGGGTATTCACATCCGGTAGCTTTCTGTTTCGCACGCATTGACCTCAACACGTGCAACTAAGTTCAGAATAAGCGATTTACTGACGAAACAGAACAGAGCAAAAACTCTATCTTTGCGGAAACTCAGGCTATATCAAATCATAGACACAATGATTGACATTTAGTCGTCAAAAATAGACGGAAATGTGCTTCCGATTTAGCATCGGAAAAAGAAAATGCACCGCCAGCAGTTGACGATGCATTTGAAGAATAAAGCGAAGAATAGCGTCATTCCAAAAATGGAATATCGAGAAATTAAGTGGCCGCAGGACCAGCTTATTTCTGATTACATCAGGCGCATACGCATGGTGTCGCCATTCAGAAAGAAAAGCGACACGCCATCGTCGTGCGCTTTCACCAGATCGACCTGTTGTTCAAGTACCGTTGCATAGATTTTCTTGCCATCTGCACGGAAAATTCCGAACCAGCATTTGCTATTGGAAATCAGCTTAGAGACTGAACGTGCCGCCAGAAATAAATACTCACTACCACGCACGTTCATGCTGGCACTCAGTATCTGCCCGCGCGCAAATGGCGTTGGCAAATGCGCCGAGATAATCCGTGCCCCCTGATGATCAACTTCCATCACCGCACCTTTGGTCGGCCGGGATGGTTTCACTACAAATTGATACGACCCCATATTTGTTGGCACCTTCGCCGCAATTTCTGCGGTTTCCGGAAAATCCTGAAAATACGTCCCCGAATTTGCTTGCTGCTTCAGGGAAGCGCTGGTTTGTATGCCGGATTTTTGCATGGTGATATCTCCTCTGCTGGCAATGATGTGCAGACATCTGCATTCGTTTTCCATCTCATCACTCAACAAGGCGATCACGATGGAGGAGTAAAGTATCTTTAAACCTCACAAGAACAACAATAATTTTTAATTAAGTATTAAATTCCGATACTATGCGTAGCAATATCTGCACGGCATTGCTTACCCTGCCCAAATCGGGCTACACAGGTAAAAATATACTCCCCCCAGTATCTAAAACAGCTCAGCAAATACGCTGACATTAGCTGCATTATTGAAAAATATGGGGGGAGTATGCATTTCTGGCCGTATTTCCCGGGTCGCGGGCGGCAAAAACCGGAATTGAGTCGCGTCCGGCATGTTAAGCTTCATGCCTGCTAAAACTGCGGCTTCCGCCCGGTTCAATATCGCCCGATTCAACATCGATTACACAAGTGACAAACGCTATGGATTTACTGCTCGCCGTTAAAATTATCATCATGGGCATCGTCGAAGGTCTGACGGAGTTTTTGCCTATCTCTTCCACCGGTCATCTGATCCTGACCGGCAGCCTGTTGAATTTCACCGGTGAGACGCAAAAAGTATTTGAAATCGTGATTCAGGCCGGTGCCATTTTCGCCGTCTGCTGGGAATACCGCGCCAAAATTGCTTCAGTACTATCTGGCCTCGGCCGCGATCCCAAAGCACGCAAATTCACACTCAATTTGCTGATCGCCTTTTTTCCGGCAGCCATTCTGGGTCTGCTGTTTTCCAAACACATCAAAGCCGTGTTATTTGCGCCGGTGCCAGTAGCGCTCGCCTTCATCGTCGGAGGCCTGATTATTTTGTGGGTAGAACGCAATCAGAAAGGTGCCGACACGCACGATGACAGCCATGCGCGGATACAGACGGTCGATGACATGACACCGCTCGATGCGCTCAAAATCGGCGTCGCGCAGGCGTTTGCGCTGATCCCGGGCACCAGCCGTTCCGGTGCCACGATCATCGGCGGTATGCTGTTCGGCCTGTCACGCAAAGCGGCAACCGAATTCTCCTTTTTCCTGGCGATACCAACCCTGCTGGGCGCCACGGTTTATTCGCTCTACAAAGCCAGAAACGAATTGTCGATGGCAGATTTGCCGATGTTCAGCCTTGGCACTGTGGCGGCGTTTATTTCTGCTTTCTTTTGCGTACGCTGGCTGTTGCGCTACATCAGCTCACACAATTTCAATGTGTTCGCGTGGTACCGCATCGCGTTCGGCATCATGATTCTGATCACCGCATATACCGGCATGATTCAATGGGTTGATTAAGCAGTGTCATCAGCAAGTTATCCCGCCAATACGGTTGATCAGGCGCTGCACCTGCTGCAAACCGTTTTTGGCTATCCCGCTTTCCGTTCGCAACAAGGACAGATCGTAGAACATGTCGTGCACGGCGGTGATGCACTGGTACTCATGCCGACCGGCGGCGGTAAATCGCTGTGCTATCAGATTCCGGCACTGATCCGTCACGGCGTTGGCATCGTGGTGTCACCGCTAATCGCGTTGATGCAGGATCAGGTCGATGCGCTGGCCGAAGTTGGCGTACGCGCAGCATTTCTGAATTCCACTCAGAGTTTTGACGAGATACTTGGGGTTGAAAAAAAGATGCGCGAAGGCGAGCTTGATCTGGTCTACATCGCGCCCGAACGTTTGCTGACGCAGCGCTGCCTGGAATTGCTGGAAGTCGTTGATATCGCCTTGTTCGCGATTGACGAAGCGCATTGCGTATCGCAATGGGGACATGATTTCCGGCCTGAATATATCCGCCTGTCGATACTGCACGAACGCTTTCCGCAGGTGCCGCGCATTGCACTGACGGCCACCGCCGATCAGCAAACCCGCGATGAAATCATCCATCGTCTGCGCCTGGAAAATGCGTTGCAATTTGTGTCTTCGTTTGATCGCCCGAATATCCGTTATCAGATCGTCGAGAAAGGCAACGGGCGTAAGCAGTTGCTGGATTTCATTCAGGCGCAGCATGCGGGTGACGCCGGTATCGTGTATTGCCTGTCGCGCAAAAAAGTCGAAGAAACTGCCGAATTTCTGAATGAAAACGGCATCACCTCCCTGCCCTATCACGCAGGTATGGACATGACGGAGCGCAGCCGCAATCAGGCGCGCTTCCTGCGCGAAGATGGCATCATCATGTGCGCCACGATTGCGTTTGGCATGGGGATAGATAAGCCGGATGTGCGTTTCGTCGCCCATCTGGATCTGCCAAAAAGCGTCGAAGGTTATTATCAGGAAACCGGACGCGCCGGGCGCGATGGCGCCAGCGCGAATGCCTGGATGGCGTATGGTTTGCAAGATGTGGTGCAGCAGCGACGTATGATCGATGAATCGGAAGCCAACGACACGTATAAACGCGTGCAAGGCGTCAAGCTCGATGCCATGTTATCGCTGTGCGAAACTCTGAATTGCCGTCGCGTTCATATTCTTGATTATTTCGGACAAGCATCCGACCCCT
Organism: Cognatundibacterium aquatile; assembly: GCF_014699135.1. GTDB lineage: Bacteria > Pseudomonadota > Gammaproteobacteria > Burkholderiales > Burkholderiaceae_D > Undibacterium > Undibacterium aquatile. The sequence goes on along the minus strand of NZ_JACOFT010000001.1, from coordinate 841,063 downwards.
GCGGCAACTGCGACACCTGCCTCAGCCCGCCGACCTCGTTTGATGGCACGATCGCGGCACAAAAAATTCTGTCCACCATTTACCGCGTCGATCAGCGTTTTGCTGCCGGTCATATTGTCGATATCTTGCGCGGCATCGATACCGAACGCGTACAACAGTGGCGTCACGAACAGTTGTCAACGTATGGCATAGGATCAGACAAAAGCGAAGCCGAATGGCGCGCGATTCTGCGCCAGTTGATTGCACTCGGCCTGATTGCAGTCGACTATGAAAATTACAGCTCACTGAAACTGACCGAAGCATCACGCGCTGTCTTACGCGGTGAAACCAAAGTTCAGTTGCGGCAATACAAAAAAGCAGAAAAAGCGGTGAAACATAAACGCCAGTCTGCGAAAGATTATGCGGAAGCCGAGCTCGGTGCAGAAGAACAGGCCTTGTTCGACAAGCTGCGCTGGTGGCGTGTCGAAACAGCGCGCACACACAACGTCCCGGCGTATGTGATTTTCCCCGATGCCACATTGCGCGAAATCGCCCGCAACGCACCGCAAACACTGACCGCGCTACGTGCGATTTCAGGTGTCGGTGATAAAAAGCTCGACAGTTATGGTGCAGAAATTTTGCAACTGATTGCAGAACTGCACGCGACCTGACATGACAATGGAGCATCTGGACATGCCCTCTTTTCACTCGAATCAACAGCAGCGCTTTTCTGAAGCGGCAGCTATCCTGCTCCAACGCAGGCGTAATGGCAACAAAGGCGAACGATTACCAGAGTCCTGCCGCCCGCAAAATCTGGATCAGGCACTGGCGATACAAGCAGAAGTAAGCGCGCAATCTGGTGACAAAATAGCAGCATGGAAATGCGGAATGCCGGGTGCAAATACGGTCGTACTCGCACCGATTTATGCCAACACCGTTTTTCAAGAAACGGATACCTGCGAAGTCTGGGGCGATCAGCCATGCGCACGCATAGAGCCAGAACTGGCCTTTATTCTCGGACGTGATTTACCGGCTCGCACAGAGTCTTATACGGTTGCCGAAATCGATGCGGCTATCCGGGAAACGCGACTGGCGCTGGAATTGATAGGCACGCGTTACAGCAATCCCGACGCTGCTACTTTTGCCGAACATCTTGCCGATGGATTGTTTAATCAGGGCTTATATCTTGGCCCGGTGATTCATACAAACATTCACACCGACATTCATACCGACGATGCGGCAAACTTACAAACGATGCCGATAAAGATCAGTTGCGCCGGACATACGCCACAACAATTTTCTGGTGTGCATCCGGCAGGTAACCCGCGTGCGCCGCTGTATTGGCTGGTGGAGTTTTTGCGCAACCGTGGTCAGGGCTTGCAGGCAGGTCAGGCCATTATTACCGGCTCTTATGCCGGCAGCCCCGATGTTCCGTTGCATGAAGATATCAGCGTCAGTTTCGGGCAGCTCGGTGAATTGCATGTGCGTTTTATCAGTAAAACGCCAGCATAAAAAAAGGCAGCTCAGATTAACTGGCTGCCATTATTTAAGCTACTGCTGATATTATTTTTTTAGGAACACCAGATCCCATACGCCATGCCCTAAACGCAGACCACGGTTTTCAAATTTGGTCACCGGACGATAGTCAGGACGCGGCGCATAGCCATCTGCCGTATTTTCCAGCGCAGGCTCAGCACTCAACACCTCAAGCATCTGCACGGCGTATTCTTCCCAGTCAGTCGCACAATGCAGATAACCACCAGACGCCAATCGTGACGCCAATAATTGCACCAATGGTCCCTGTATCAGGCGGCGCTTATTGTGACGCGCCTTGTGCCACGGATCGGGAAAGAACACATGCACACCATGCAAAGACTCTGGCGCAATCATATTGGTTAACACTTCGAATGCATCATGCTGAATAATGCGCTGGTTTTGCAAGCCCATCTCATCGGTCAGTTTCAGCAGACTGCCGACGCCCGGCGTGTGTACTTCAACGCCGATGAAATTTTTCTCAGGCATGCTGGCAGAAATCTTGGCACTGGTTTCACCCATGCCAAAACCAATTTCAAATACCGTCGGCGCATGACGGCCAAAAGCCGCGTCAATATCAAGTAGCTCTTTTTTATACGGAATACAAAAACGCGGCCCCAGAGTTTCAATCGCACGCGCCTGCGCATCAGACAAACGTCCTGCGCGGGTCACAAAGCTGCGGATGCGGCGCTCAGTAGGGTCATAAAACAGCGGTTTGCTGCTGTCAGCAGGCTTGGAATCAGGCATACGGGAAATCAAAGGAAGAATTTACTGGAGCGGGTGAAGGGAATCGAACCCTCGTATGAAGCTTGGGAAGCTGCCGTTCTACCATTGAACTACACCCGCGAAATCGCCATTTTACGCGGGTTTGACTATCCTTGGCAAACCGCCAGCCGCCTGGCTGACGGTCACGGAATCCGGAATGATGAATGCAAGCGATGTCTTGTCGTCACCGCAGCAGGTTCCGATTTCGTGCGTTAAAACCTGCTGGCGGCTTGGATAGTCAACTTAGGAAGCCGTCCAAGATCGCCTCAGAACGGCTAAACGGCTACAATCAGACTTTATGTCTTTTTCCAGAATTCCCATGGCTCGCCTGCAATTGCATTTCCCTGAAGACCAGTATTACTACTCCACTCAGCTCACCGTTCGCGTTACTGATATCAATGGTGCCAATCATCTCGGTAACGATTCCATGATCTCGATGATTTCTGAAGCGCGTGCCCGTTTCTTGTTTGAGTTCGGCATCCGGGAAACGGCTCAGGATGGTATCGGCATTATCGTCACAGACTTGGCGACAACCTATAAAGCCGAGGGACATGCGCGAGACCAGTTGCTGTTTGAAGTCGGCGTGATGGATTTTAATAAATACGGCGGCGACATTACTTTCCGCATCAGCCGCCCGGCAGATCAGGCGCAGGTCGCAATGGCAAAATCAGGTTTTGTATTTTTTAATTACCAGTTGGGAAAAGTCGTTCCTATGCCGGAAGAGTTTAAAAACAAATTTAATCGCGTTAACTGGCTGGACTGATGCTCAAAAATGCAAGATCCGTTATGATCATCACAATTAATAATATAAAAGGAGCATCTGCATGTCTTTAATCGGAAACATCATCGTTGGGCTGGTTGCGTTATTACATGTCTACATTCTGATACTGGAAATGTTTTTATGGGAAAAACCAGCGGGACTGAAAGCCTTCAGGCAAACCAAAGAATCCGCCGCTGCCACCAAAGTGCTGGCAGCAAATCAGGGTTTGTATAATGGATTTCTCGCCGCTGGCTTATTCTGGGGACTCAGCCTCGGCAGCGCCGGACATGATGTGAAGGTGTTTTTTCTTGCTTGCGTTCTGCTTGCCGGTTTGTACGGTGCGGCAACCGCCAGCAAGAAAATTCTCTACATCCAGGCATTGCCCGCCTTGCTCGGTCTGATACTGCTGAATGTAGCCTGAACCTGCAGTTTCGTTATTCATCTCCAAAAAAGCCCGTCAGTTATCAACGACGGGCTCTTTTTTTATCAACGCCACTCGACCAGGGAAATACCGAGGCCAAACCTGTTCTGGCGGAAATTGTAATCAATCAGACTTTCGCCATAACCACTGAATATCTGAGCATATCCATGCAAACCAGCAACCAGCGGAAATGCCCATTCCAGCTGAACGGAACCACGGGATTCTTTCCCAGAACGCAAACTATGCCGCCCCTGAAAAGTAAAAATATGCTCGCCGGTTTTGCGGGTCAATAACAACTCACCCCGTCCAATATAATTTTCAATGCCGGGATTATCATCTGCACCAGCCGTCTCCTTGATGCGCCACCAGGGACGCAGACTGAGGCTCCAATCGCCACGCTCAGCGGCGACTTCACCAATCACACGATTCCAGCTGCGGGATAAAGGCAGGGAGCGGCCATTTGACTGGTGATTTAAACTGACCGATGCCATGCGTCCATGCCAGCCCATGACTTCAAACGGTGTGGAAAAAACCGCCATCAGTTCAGGCTCATAATTCGTTTCGCGGAATGGTCGCGACAAATCGTCGTTGTACACCTGCCAGCGTGAGGATTGCGTATAGCCGCCCCAGATCGTCGCGCGGTCGCCAAATAAACCGTCAATAATCTTGGACTTAAAACTCAACTGGAATTTTGCTTCGGCAGGGCTCAGTCCCATCGCATCGGACTGATGCCCCGGAGTTGGCGAGAATGGCGCTTTGTTGATCCGGCTACTGTAGGTCGCTGGCAAGATGTACACAGGTTTATACAAACGCGGTAAAAACCGTGGATTTTTATTCGACGGATCAAGATCCCAGCGCTCGGTCAATCCATCGACCCGCTCGCTCAGAAACGAGCGCGGCGCCTCACCTTCTGCAACAACGGCAACCGGTGCAATAGGTGAAACGACGGTTTCCGCTGTCATTGCAGGTGCAAGATTAACGGCATTTGCACCCGCCACACTCTTATTCCTGTTATGCAATTGATCGTAACAGGCGAGTCGTTCTGCATCGTTTGCCAACTCAACGCAATTACTCTGTGCGGCAGCATTCAGACATGGTGCCATCAGCAACAGCGCGCTCATCGGCCATATCTTCTGACGCGATTTATTTAATTTATTCGATTTATTCTGTTTCATTGCATTTTTTCTTGTCTGGCATCATCGCTGACGGATATTTCCTACACTGTGATTACAAGTACAACATGCGTTGCCGTTCGTCTTCAGAAGGCTCGATATCGCGTGCTTCGTAGAAGGCAAAAATTGCATCGACAATATTTGCGGGCTCATCAATCAGATGCACCAGATTCAGATCCGACGGCGCAATCATGCCATTGCCCGCCATCTGTACCCTGATCCATTCCAGTAAGCCGCTCCAGAAACTGGTGCCCACCAGAATCACGGGTATATGCCGCGTCTTTCCAGTTTGTATCAGTGTCAGGACTTCGCTGACTTCATCCATCGTGCCAAAGCCGCCGGGAAACACGACATACGCATCGGCATATTTAACAAACGCGACTTTACGTGCAAAAAAATGGCGGAAACTCAGGCTGATGTTTTGCCACGGATTCGTACGCTGCTCATGTGGCAATTCGATATTCAGTCCCACCGAGGGCGAGGCACCTTCATAGGCGCCTTTGTTCGCGGCTTCCATAATACCGGGGCCGCCGCCGGAAATAACTGCAAAGCCCTGATCTGACAAACGGCGGGAAAGGTCAACACAGAGCTGATAGTATTTGTCATCCGGTTTGGTTCTGGCTGAACCAAAAATAGTCACCGCCGGGCGTATCGTCGAAAGGCGCTCGGTGGACTCGATAAACTCTGCCATAATCGTGAACATATGCCACGATTCACGCGCTTTTAAGGCGGTTGCCTTATCTCTGTCGATAATCTGGCGCAACCTCGTTACATCTTTTCTGTTTCCGTTTCCGTTCATATGCAAAATACCCTGTTATTAGTCGATGGCTCAAGTTATCTGTACCGAGCCTTTCACGCCATGCCCGATCTGCGCAATCCGCAAGGAGAGCCAACCGGCGCCATCTACGGCATGATCAACATGCTACGCCGTTTGCGCAGTGATTATCCGGCAGCATACATGGCATGTGTATTTGATGCAAAAGGCAAAACTTTCCGTGACGATTTGTATCCCGAATACAAAGCACAGCGTGCCGCCATGCCTGATGATTTGCGCCTGCAGATAGAACCGATACACGAAGCCGTCAAAGCCATGGGCTGGCCTATCCTGATGGTCGAAGGCGTCGAAGCCGATGACGTGATCGGCACACTCGCTGTCGAGGCAACGGCACGCGGCCTCAATACCATCGTTTCTACCGGTGACAAAGATCTTGCTCAGTTGGTGAATCCCCACGTCACCCTGATCAACACCATGAGCAACGAAAAGCTTGACGAAGCAGGTGTGCTGACAAAATTCGGCGTACCGCCTGAGCGTATCATCGATTATCTGACGCTGATCGGCGATACCGTCGATAACGTTCCCGGCGTGACCAAATGCGGCCCCAAAACAGCGGTCAAATGGCTGGCCGAATATGACAGTCTGGATGGCGTGATCGCTAATGCTGACAAGATCAAAGGTGTGGTCGGCGATAACCTGCGTGCGGCATTAGACTGGTTGCCGCAGGGTCGCGTGCTGATCACCGTCAAAACGGATTGCGATTTATCAGCACATCATATTTCTATCGATGAATCGCTGGTCGCAAAAGAAGAAAGCAAAGAAGCGATGCTCGCGTTCTACAAACGCTATGGTTTTAAAACCTGGCTACGCGAATTATCCGGCGATGCAACGGCGGGCGCGACGCCGTTAAGTTCAATAGCAAAAGCCACTGCTGGTTCAGGTAATACGCCGGCACAGGCAGGCTTATTCAATGACGACGGCGCAATACCTGCAACCGTTATCAGCAATTACGAAACTGTGCTAACCGAAGCCCAGCTTGATGCCTGGATCGCACGGATCAATGCTGCCAGCCTGACCGCGGTCGATACCGAAACAACCTCGCTCGAACCGATGACAGCACAGCTGGTCGGGATTTCTCTGTGCTGCGAAGCAGGTCATGCCTGCTATATCCCGGTGGCGCATCAATATGCAGATGCACCGGCACAACTGTCGCGCGCATCGGTATTGGAAAAACTCAGGCCGTGGCTGGAAGATGACAGCAAAGCCAAGGTCGGGCAAAACCTGAAATACGATACGCATATTTTTGCGAATCATGGCGTCGCGCTGCGCGGTATCGTCCATGACACCCTGCTCGAATCTTACGTCTTTGAGTCGCATAAATCGCATAACATGGACAGCCTCGCGCTGCGCCATCTCGGTAAAAAAACTATCAGCTTTGAAGACGTCTGCGGCAAAGGTGCGGCGCAAATCTGTTTCGATCAGGTCGAGCTGCAACGGGCGACAGACTATGCCGCGGAAGATGCTGATATCACACTGCAATTGCATCTGGCGATGTGGCCAGAAATCGAAACTGACGCCAGCTTGCAACGCGTTTATCACGACATAGAATTGCCGACTTCGGTTGTATTGCAAAAGATAGAACGCAACGGCGTCCTGATCAATAAAGACTTGCTCAATGCTCAGTCAAATGAAATCGGCAAACGCTTGCTGGAGCTGGAACAAAACGCCTACGAACTCGCTGAACAACCGTTCAATCTGAATTCCCCCAAACAACTCGGTGAGATTTTCTTTGGCAAACTGGGCTTGCCCGTCGTAAAAAAAACACCCTCCGGTGCGCCGTCGACGGATGAAGAAGTTTTACAAAAACTTGCGGAAGATTACCCGCTGCCCAAAGTATTGCTGGAATATCGCGGCCTCGCAAAACTCAAATCGACTTACACCGACAAACTGCCGAAAATGGTCAATGCGCAGACGGGTCGCGTGCATACCAACTATGCGCAGGCCGTTGCCGTGACTGGTCGGCTGGCATCGAATGATCCTAATCTGCAGAACATTCCGGTGCGCACGGCAGAAGGCCGGCGTATCCGCGAAGCCTTTGTCGCCGCACCTGAGCATGTGATTATTTCCGCTGATTATTCGCAAATCGAATTACGCATCATGGCGCATATTTCCGGTGATGCCAGCTTACTGAAAGCCTTTGCCGATGGCGAAGACGTGCATAAAGCCACCGCCGCTGAAATTTTTGGTGTTGCGCTTGATGATGTCACGAGTGAGCAACGACGCTACGCGAAAGTGATTAATTTCGGTCTGATCTACGGCATGAGCGCGTTTGGCCTCGCCAGCAATCTCGGCATAGAACGTGCGGCGGCACAAAGCTATATCGACAAATATTTTCAGCGCTATCCCGGCGTTGCGCAATACATGGCCGATACCCGCACCAAAGCCAAGGCACACGGCTATGTCGAAACCGTGTTCGGACGGCGACTGTGGCTGGCAGAAATCAACAGCCCGAATGGCCCGCGTCGTCAGGGCGCCGAACGTGCAGCGATCAATGCGCCTATGCAAGGCACTGCTGCCGACCTGATTAAACTCGCCATGATTGCAGTGCAAAACTGGCTGGAAAACGATCACTTGCAATCAAAGATGATCATGCAAGTCCACGATGAACTGGTGCTCGAAGTACCGGAATCTGAACTCGAACTGGTACGCAAAAAATTGCCAGAACTGATGGCGAATGTGGCGCAGCTGCACGTTCCTTTGCTGGCAGAAGTCGGTATAGGAAAAAACTGGGAAGAAGCACATTAAAGTGCATTAATTTCCGCGACACCTCCGTTATATATGCGGCTGCTGGCAGCGTTTCGTGCCAGCAGCCGCATATATATTCAACATAGCCAACGATAATAGTTGCCCATAATTGCCGACCATTGATACTGCGTCTGGTGCGAACGCATTGTTTACCTCAAGTCACCGACAGCACGCCCATTTTTGTCTGATTAGCGTCATACGTTAAGCCCTTCGTTTACCGTGAAACGTTAATTAAAGTTAAGTCAGTCAGTCCTTTTTGCAGCAAATAAGATCCGTTCCTGCCTGTAAAACAGCCAGATTGGCGCTGATCACACCCATCCTCTTGCAACTGCATTTAATTTTGCACGTCAATAGCGACGCAATAAATTTGCGACGTATCCACTGAGCAACTTCCCTTTTACCGGCAAAAAATTTACTTATTGTCAGCTATATTTTCTTGGCGTAGAGTCGAAAAGGAGCAATTTTTGATCGCTGAAAATGTTCCGCACTCTGACATTCTGAGTGTTTTTTTTAATGCATATCACCTGCTTAGGTACTCTGATTTTTGACATTAACCTGTAAGTCACATCGTTCTTTTTTATCAAATACGCAGAGTGATATTGAATGTTTCAATGCGTCTCAAGCTGTACAACGCAGTACTGAGAATTTATGTTGAACCAAACAGGATGCGGAGATTCCAGCCGCTCAGATCATGAAAGAGGAATACCATGCGTTTAAATATGCCTGTCAGTCAGAATGAACATCCGATCAGTGATACAGAATCAATTGTCTCGACCACCGACTTACAAGGAAACATTACTTACGCCAATCCTTATTTCATTGAAGTCAGTGGTTTTACAACAGATGAGCTGATAGGTGCACCACAAAATATTGTTCGTCACCCTGACATGCCAGTTGAAGCCTTTGCTGACTTATGGAGCACAGTCAAATCCGGCTTACCATGGACCGGTATCGTAAAGAATCGCTGCAAAAATGGCGACTATTACTGGGTCTGTGCGAATGTCACACCGGTGATTGAGGATGGTAAGCCAGTCGGCTATATGTCGGTACGTACCAAGCCATCGCCCCGACAAATCAGTGACGCAAAAAAATTGTATGCAGAACTGAAAAACGGCAACCCGAATAATATCCGCCTGCATCAGGGTGGCGCTCGCAGTAATAATTTTATTGCCCGGTTACGTTCTCGTTTCAGGTTCTCCATCAATCATCACCTCGCTCTGACCGCGGCTCTGATGGTCACTTCTTTTGTTTTTACGCTGATCTGCAATTTTGTGGCGATAAACCCGGCGACTGAAAGTCAATGGCTGACAGGGCTGCTGTTTCTGTCCACTTTCAGCGCGCTGTCATCGTGGTACAACTTTCACCGGGCCGTCACGATTCCCAGCCGACGGGCGCTGGAAGCCTGCAAAATTATGGCGGGCGGCGACCTGACCGGCGAAATCAATACCAGCCGTACCGATGATCTGGGACAGGTGTTACGAATGCTGAGACAGTTACGAATTAACCTGCACTCTATCGTCGGTGATGTCCTCAAGAATGCAGAAAAAATAGGGCTGGCAACCAAAGAGATTGCGGCGGGCAACCTGGACTTATCCAGCAGAACTGAATCGCAGGCATCCTCGCTTGAAGAAACCGCCGCCAGTATGGAGCAGTTTGCATCCACTGTATCGCAAAACTCTGACAATGCAACACAAGCCAGCACCATGGCGAACGAGGCCTTACATATCGCTGGCAGTGGTGGAAAAATTTCTGATCAGATGGTCGCGACGATGGATGACATCAGCCATTCCTCCAAACGCATGATAGAAATTACAGGCATCATCGAAGGTATCGCGTTTCAAACGAATATTCTGGCGTTAAATGCTGCGGTCGAGGCTGCCCGCGCAGGCGAACAGGGACGCGGCTTCGCCGTCGTGGCGTCAGAAGTGCGTAATCTGGCGCAACGCAGCGCATCTGCATCAAAAGAAATCAAAGAACTGATTGATGAATCCATGCAAAAAATTCAGACAGGTTCATCGCTCACCAGTAATGTCGGCGGTGCCATGCGGGAAATTATCACCACAACGGAAAAAGTAACGAGCGTCATGGGAGAAATTGCCTCAGCCTCACAAGAGCAACGTGCAGGCATATTGCAAGTCAATGATGCGGTTACGCTGATGGATGAGGTGACACAGCAAAACGCCGCATTGGTAGAAGAAGCGGCAGCCGCAGCAGCGAGCCTGGAAACCCAGACCACAACGCTGGTGAGCGCATTATCAGTTTTCAAGCTGACTCATCGTTCGTCGCAGACATCAGCAAAACACGTGTCATATGCTCAGCAATCACGCACAAAAGCAGTACCGCGTTCCACATCTGTGAAAAATCGTCAACCTGTTGCGCAGATAGAACAGCTAAGCTGAGCACCGCCTCCCCTGGAAAACCCGCGTATCAGGACTAATCTGCCGTGGGTTTTCTTTTTTTCTGGTGTAACAGCATGCGTCATCTCTCAAAATAACTTACGGACGCCATGATCGTCACTACTTAAGACGCAAACGACATCGACCATCGACGCTTTGAATTGTGAAAAAATGCAGAGAGCAGGAAAAGTGAAAATCAGGTCTATGTAATTCCGTCAAAATACGTCAATATGATGATCAATAGCGATCAATATTTATCTCCAACCATATCTGCATGACGATCCGTAGTACAAGCAACATCACTGTGCGTTTTTTGCGTTTGCTGCTGTTGTTCGTTTTTATCACTGGCAACAGCCTGGCGACTGCGAGGGCTGAAACGATCACATTGATTGGTGAGGATGACTGGTACCCATACTCCGGGCTAAAAGATGGCAGGATTCGCGGCTTTGCCGCCGACATCATTGAAGCCGCGTATGCCGCTGCTGGTATTCAGGTCAAATTTACATCGGCGCCCTATTCACGTTGCCTGATGCTGGCACAAACTGGTCAAGCACTCGGCTGCTTCGACAGCTTGCAAGATGCCAAACTTGCGTCGCTGTTTATCTTTCACAAAGAGCCCATATTCAAAGCTGTCATCGGAATTTATGCCAGAGAAAACGATAAGCTGCCAGCCATAACCAGACTGGATCTACGCGGACATCAGGTTGGCGTCACCCACGGTTATACCTACGGCAGCGACATCGAGAATGATGCTGGAATAATCCGGGAAACCGCACCGTCTGACCTGTCAAATTTACGTAAATTATTACGCGGAAGGTCGGATTATTCACTGGTCTATACCAGAGTTGCCGATCACCTCCGCGTCACTCATCCGCAAGAATTTCAGGGGAAAATTAAGCAGGTCGGTGTTGCGCTGGAAGACAAGCTGTTTGTCAGCTTTTCAAAGTCCTGGCCGGGTGCCGCCCGCTACGCACAGTTACTCGACAGTGGCTTGGTTACGATCAGGGCAAACGGAACGTACGCAAAGATAGAACAACGGTGGCAAACGCCACCGCCCTGACCCCGATGCTGAAGCGGATATTGATGTGATATTTTGATCCCGCCTATGCGCGTTCAGAGGACAGAGCTGCGCTGCTATACCACAGCTTTTATTTTAACCAGCCGCGACGACGGAAATACCAGAACGGTGTGATCGCTGATGCCAGCATCAGCAGCAGAGCGAATGGATAGCCAAGCTCCCAGTCCAGTTCCGGAAACCAGCCTTTGAAGTTCATGCCGTAAATACTGGCAATCAGCGTCGGCGGCAGGAAAGCCACACTGGCGACCGAGAATATCTTGATGATCTTATTCTGATTGATATTGATAAAACCAACGGTGGCATCCATCAGGAAGTTGATTTTATCGAACAGAAATGAGGTGTGACCATCGAGGGATTCGATATCGCGCAAAATCTGGCGCGCTTCCTCAAACTGATCTGCATTCAGCAACCGGCCACGCATCAGAAAACTGACTGCACGGCGCGTATCCATCATATTACGGCGGATACGACCATTCAGATCTTCCTCTTGTGCGATCGAATTCAGTGCCGCAGCGGCGTCCTGATCGCTGAAATCTTTTTGCAGCACAGCGCGGCTGACATCTTCCAGATTTTGATAAATACCTTCCAGCGCATCCGCCGAATACTCGGCATCGGTCGCATACAAATCCAGCAGTACATCTTTGTAATCGTTAATAGAACCAGGGCGTGAACGGGCACGCATGCGGACCAGACGGAACACCGGCAAATCGGTATTGTGTACAGAAAAGAGAATATCGCGCGCCAGAATAAACGCGACTGTCACCGTGCGTGCTGGCTCATCGTCTTCGTTTTCATCGATCAGAAAATCGGTGCGTAAATGCAGATCACCACTATCAGCTTCGTAATAACGTGCAGACGCTTCAATATCTTTGACTTCGTCTTCGCCCGGCAAAGTCACGCCGTAGATACTTTTGACCCACTCGCGTTCTTCTTCATTCGGGTCTGTCAGATCGACCCACACCGGCAAGGTATTTTCGAGATCGGCACGATTTTCGATATTAATCTGACTCAGCCGTCCATTGTGTAAAACGAAAACATTAATCATGGGCAATTCCGGTAAAACCTGCTAAGGGTGGGGCCGGGCGGGCAGTGCACTGATCGCTATAGTTGCGGTAAATTGCTGCAAGACCCGGCCTGACTTAAAATTTCTATGTTCGCGTACATCCTGCGAACAGCGCGCAAACAATAAAAAATATGCGCTCTACATTTGCGCGGCGACGGTCAGCGCTGTGCCTTTTGCAAGGCTTTTTCCAATGCTTTCAATCGCAAGTCTTGCTCCGCATTGCTGGCAGACGCTTCCTCAACCGGCGGTGGAGGTTTGACGAATCCCTTAGCATCATTGAGCTTGATATTTTTACTGGTCGGATTACTGTCAAGACAGGCGGTATCTGAATAAACGGTTTTGCCATCGATGGTACAACGACGCACACCGGATTCAACCGTGGCGGCCTGGCGGACACCGCTGCTATTTTGACCCGGTAAACTAAGTTCCTGTATGCCCGTAACATTTTTCAATTCATTACCAATCACGTTCGCCGACTTCCCCCATTTCGACCAGACATCCTGCATCGGTAAATGTCCGTAACGTATCGTGTATAAAAAGCCCATCGATACTAAGCCCAGTAACATAAACAAAACAGAAATCCAGATCAGACTCAGACCGCGTTGTCGTTGTAAATTCATGGTACCTCCGCGTAATTCATACGTTTTAAAATTAACTCAGTCCTTCTCTGCAAATAGCCGGACCCCTGATTTTTATCAAAGTAACGGGGCTTCGGCAGCATCACCGCTAAACGCGCCGCTTGTGCTGCCCCCAGATTTGCCGCACTGGTGCGGTAATAATGCTGGGCTGCTGCTTCGGCACCAAATACACCAACGCCCCACTCGACCGAATTCAGATAAATCTCTAATATCCGGCGCTTACTCATGCAGGCTTCGAGCATGTAAGTAATGACCAGCTCCTGTCCTTTGCGCAGATAACTACGCTGACCAGATAAGAACAAATTTTTTGCGAGTTGCTGCGTGATCGTGGAACCGCCGGAAACCACCTTGCCCTTTTTCTGATTCTTTTCGTAGGCCTTTTGCATGGCTTCCCAATCGACACCTTCATGATCCACAAAAGTATCATCTTCCGAGGCAATCACCGCGCGTTTCAGATGCGTGGAAATGCGGTTATACGGCACCCATTTATGCTGTAACTGCGCATCCGGATTTTTCTCCTGCAACACGCTGAGTTGCTGGCGCATGAAACTGGTGGAAGAAGGATTGAAATTAATCCACCAGCAAATCTGCAACAGAAAATACGCTTGCAGCAAAATCACCAGCAACAGCGGCACCGCAACCAGCCAGAACAACAATCGGCGGAATAATTTCATTACGCCTCCGCAGTGACATTCAATGCTTGTCGCAAATCAGCCAGCACCGTTAATGTGTCCGGCCGCACTCCGCGCCAGATAAAAAAAGCTTCCGCCGCCTGCTCTACCAACATGCCAAGGCCATCGCGACATTGCGCGCCGTGCGCTGCTGCGAAACGCAAAAATGCCGTTGGCTGCGCGGCATACATCAGATCGTAAGCCAGCGTTCCGGTATCAAACAAGCTGCCCGCCAGTGGCGGCACATCGTCATGCAAACTGGCAGAAGTCGCATTGATGATCACATCGAAATGGCCTTCAACATCGGTAAAAGTCCGGGCAAAAACCGGAATCTGAGGCAGATATTGTTGTGCCAGTTGCTGCAGCTCATGCGCCTTCGATAAGGTGCGGTTGGCGATCACCAGTTCTGCCGGCAATTGCTCCAGCAAAGGTAATAAGCTACCGCGAGCCGCGCCACCTGCACCGAGCAAGAGAACGCGCTTGCCCTGCAGAGATACGCCTGCATTACGCACGATGTCGGTCACCAGTCCGATGCCGTCCGTGTTGTCACCCAAAATTTTTTCGCCATCAAAGCGCAAAGTATTGACGGCACCTGCGGCAGCGGCACGGGTCGTTAATTCAGTTGCCAATGCGCAGGCGTCCAGCTTGAATGGCACGGTTACGTTCGCACCTTTGCCACCCTGTTGCCGGAACGTCTGCACACTGGCAGCAAAGCCATCCAGCGGTGCCAGCAAACGCTGATAGTCCAGCGCCTGGGCAGTCTGCGTTGCAAATGCTGCGTGGATATACGGCGACTTGCTGTGCGCAACAGGATTGCCGATCACGACATAGCGATCTGGCGTTGCGGTGTGACTCATTTTTTACCTCCGCGCAATTCTGTTTCTAACTGCTGATCACGCGTGAATTTGAAGCGGGTGATGACCACCCATAAATCGTCTTTATCGTCCGAGCGCATGTTTTGCGGGAACTTGCCAAACGGTGCCGCACTGCGCACGATACGCAATGCGGCTTTATCGAGCGCCTTATTGCCAGACGATTTTTCTATGCGCGGGCCGCCTTCTTTTTCATAAATGGTGCCATCCTGAAAAATCGGGATATACACAATCAATTCACCGTAGAGTTTCTTCCCTTCTTTTTGCGGGAAATTCAGGGTGCCGAAATCTTCTATGCGCTTTTGCAATTCCTTGTAATACATCGCATAGCCAACCTTTTGCGTACTGGGTGTGATGAAGGTTTTACGCGGACGTTTATTCTGATCTTCGATGGTCTGTGAAATCTCTGCTGCCATCCGGGCTAACGCTTTGCTGGTATCGAGATCGTCGCTGCCTTTATTCGGCGTACGGCTGTCATCGAGGCGACGTTTTTCTTGCTGCGGCAAGCGGAAATTTTCTTTACGTTTAGCCTGATCAAGCAATTGCTGTTGCTGCTGTTCCAGCTCTTCTATGCGTTTGGTGGCGGTACGGATATTGTCGCCATCTTCGCTTCTGTTCATATCCGGCAACGGCGATTTACTGCGGCCGCTGTCATGGGCACCGCCGCCGTCAAGATCGGCTTGTGCCAGCGCATCTGCTTTCAACGGCTTGCGGTCGTGTTTGGAATTCACCAGTATCACTTCCAGCCCGGGGTCTGCGGCCTGCGTTTCTGCAGGCTTAGGTGCGACGAAATGAACCAGCAGCAATGCCGCATGAACGACCACGGAAATGGTAACCGCAATCGTGAGTATCAAATTATCAAACACGGATTTCATGGGCATGCTATCTGTCTTTTCTGTCGCGCTATTCATTACTCGGCTTGTGGCTGAATGTTGTCACTATCACTGCTGTTGTTGCTACTACTGTCTGCATCTGACACGGCTTCCTGATTGCCGTTTGCAGCGCTACCGTCATCCGGCAATGCATCAACCGCATGTTCCAGTGCATTTTCAAGTTCGGCATCCATTTCAGCTTCGAGCACTTCATCTTCACCGATCTCTGTCACGGTTCCCAGCACTTCAAGTATGCGCGCCTCAACGCTGAGATCGACTTCATCCCAACGCAAAATATCGAGTCGGACTTGCGCGCCACGCGCAGTCTGCGGCATACCTGGCAAGCGGATCACCAGCGGAATCTCAACCAGACGCAGAATCTCGTCTTTCAACACCACCGCATCGACCTGACGCGCCTGTTCCTGCTCCAGCCAACGCAGGCACCAGTAACGTTCCATATTGGTCTGGAAATCGTTGTACGCAGAATACGCTGCATCAAAGCCGGAAACGATCGCAAATAAATCGGCATCTTTCGGTTTGAACGGTGCCACCAGCGGCGCAGTCACACCGTGTTGTACGCAAGCGATGATCTGCCACTGGTTCACCAGATCCGTGTAACGGCGCAATGGTGATGTACTCCATGCATACTGATCCACGCCCAAGCCCTGATGCGGTGCCGCGTGCGTCAGCATACGGACTTGCATGCGGCCAGCCCAGCCGCCCTGACCACGGCCACCCGCCACGCCCTGCGCGCGATAAATGCCGGGGATGCCGTGATCCGCCATCAATTTACCCCAGGTGCTGTTAGCGAAAATCATCAGCTCCGCCACCATCTTATCGAGCGGTGCGCCGCGTTTGCGACGGACAATACTGACGACATCGTCTTCGACATAAAAATTGAAATCGACGCGATTGGTTTGTTCCGGCTTCATGCCGAAACTTTCACGCTTCGCCATACGTCCCTGTTCCAGCACCAGCGCCCATTTCCAGATCTGCGCAATCTCGGCTTTATGCGGATAGTCACCCGCATCGTTCGCCAGATTTTCTTCGGTCACCAGCGCATCGAGATCGTTATGCCGCAAATTCGACGCCATCGGTACCGCTTCAACTTTAGTTTCCGTACTGATGACGGCCCAGTCGGCAGTATCCAGCGTCGCGTACAGCGACAATGCTGGCCGTGTTTGCCCGGCACCAAGCGTGTAGGTATCAACCAGCTCATCTGGCAACATGGTGATTTTGTCGCCCGGCATATACACCGTCGACATGCGCGCGCGCGCCAGCTGATCAATCGCGTCGCCGCGTGCCACGCCTAAGGCCGGTGCGGCAATGTGGATACCGACGCGCAACTTGCCGTCACCCAGATCAACGACGGAAAACGCATCGTCAATTTCAGTCGTCGTCACGTCATCGATAGAAAATGCCTGTACATCGGCGACCGGTAAATCGGTCGGTAAGGCCGGTATCGTAATCGCCGGAAAGCCCAGACCTTTGGGGAAATGCTCGAAATAAAATTTCGCCAGATGCAGCTCTTTCGGGCTGCGGATGCCACCGGTCGCCAGCATCAGGCGTGAGGCCGACATTTGCAGTGCATCGCAAGCCTCTGCCAGCGCTTTGTATTCGATCGTGTTTTTATCGGGCTTGAACAGGAGCTGCAAAGCGAGTGGTTTCATCGTTTCCGGCAAACGATGCTGCTTCAGCTCTTCCACGTAGCCAGCTTGTATCAGCAATTGCTGTTTTTTCTTTTCGATACCGGCGAGTGCGGCTTTCAGTGATGCTTCCGGCGCAGCCTTGTAACGGCCACGGCCTTTTTTGTAGAAATACACCGGTGCCGAATGCAATGCAAAAATCAGGCTGGCTGCTTCCACTGGCTGCGGTGCATGGCCAAAATATTCAGCGCCGAGTTCAGCAAAGCCGAACTCTTCCTGACCAGCGACTTCCCATAAAAATTCGAGGTCAATATCTGCCGCGGCTGCGCGTGCCTGCTCTATCAGCGTGACCGGATCAGGCGCCGCGAATTGCAACAGCACATCCTTGGCTTTGATTTTGCTGCGTTTACCGCTCGCCAGTTCGACCTGATAGGCCTCGCCTGCCTGCGACATCATGCTGCCCGCTTTAAAATCGCCCGATTCTTCAAAAAATAAATTCATGCAAGACTTCTTTTCTTCATTTTTACGTCTGTATTTTTATCAATCGGGGGGAGTATCTTGTATTTTCAGCCTAATGTCTTTGTATTTAAAAGGCTTTTAAAAATACTCCCCCCAGTATATTTTTCCGGTTTTTCCCCGTTTTCAGCGTCAGCGTCGCTTGCGCACTGTTTCCGGCAGCTTGTGCGGCAATGTCAGCACAGCGGGCAAAAACACCTCAGTCACCAGCAGGCAGGCACCTTTGCGCCAGAATAAGGAGCGTCGCGCCGTCAGACTGCGTTCTGCCGACAGCCGCGGCAATGCCCGCACGATGCGACGCATCAGCGGGTGCGTCTGATGCAAGCGGGCATACGATAATGTGCCGCGCACCACCTGCGGATCATTAAACAAGGTGCTGCCTAAAGAACGCTCTCCCAACCCCTGAAACAAAGGCCATTGCGTCGCCGTTGCACTCAGCGGCACCACGGTGTGACCGTAAATCATTGCTTCGCCATCGCAGCGCAATATCACTTCGCGCTCATGCACCTGACGCCGTTGCGCTAATCCGATCACAGCGTACTCATCCGGCAGACACAGCGCCTTGTGCTGCGACAAACGCTGCACCCGGAATTGCGTACAACGTGCAGTCAGTCTGGCCGTCAGCGAATCGCGGTTGGTCAGCCAGTCCTGCATCGCCGGCCGCCGGTCGATGGTGTTGATATGCTCAACCCAGTGCGCCATTGCCGCATGGCGGAATGCGGGAATCAGAGCGCTTCCTCCAGCATCACGCACGGTCAGACCTCATCATCACAAAAAGCCATGACCAGACCGAGGTAATCTGCGAACTCCGCAATGCCGTGGTCGCTGCCTTCGATGATTTTCTGTTTTGCTCCCGGATAATGCGCAACCATTTCGCGCCAGTCGAGTACTTCATCGCCGGTTGCTGCCAGCAAAAAATAACGTTCAGGCCGGGTAATTTTTTCGACTGCCAATGCCCGCAATTGCGCGACGTATTCCGCTTTGAACTCAAATACTTGGTCGCTGTGATAATACGTCGTCACACCGACATAACTTTCCAGATCGCGTGGCGGTTTGACGGCAGGATTCAGCAGCAGGGCTTTGCAAGCATACTTTTCCGCCAGCCAGGTCGCATAGAAACCGCCTAACGAAGAACCTATCACCGTCAATTTTGCGCGTTGCGCCGGATCAGCTTTGGCAATGATGGCTTCCGCCTGCGCAATTGCCTCGGCAGGTGATGGCGACAGCGCCGGACAAAAAAATTCATCCGTGCGTCCCAGCTCCTGCATATGTTGCTGCATCACCCGCGCCTTATAAGACTGCGGGGAGGAACGAAAACCATGCAGGTAAACAATCATGCTGCCGCAACCTCAGCCTGCGCGCGGATTTTCAACGCATCGAGTAATTTCTGATGCACACCGCCGAAGCCACCATTACTCATGATCAGCACATAATCACCGGGCCGCGCCTGACGGACGATCGCTTCAACCAACTCGGGGATCACGGAAAAAGTCGCCAGCTTGTCACCCAGCGGTGCCAGTGTTTCTGCCAGATCCCAGCCAAGCGCATCTTTGCCTTCATGCGCGCCAAAACCAAATACCAGATCGGCTTCTGCCAGACTGCCGGGCAGCGCTTGCTTCATGGTACCGAGTTTCATCGTATTCGAACGGGGTTCGAGCACAGCCAGAATGCGGGCGTTACCAACTTTGCGGCGTAATCCGGCCACCGTCGTCGCCACTGCGGTCGGGTGATGGGCGAAATCATCGATCACGGTAATGCCGTTTTCGACGCCACGCACTTCCATGCGTCGTTTGACATTCACAAACTGCGCCAGCGCTTCAATCGCTATCTCCGGCTTCACACCGACATGACGGGCGGCAGCAATCGCGGCCAGGGCGTTCTGGCGATTATGTTCGCCATTCAGTTGCCATTGCACCGTACCCTGACATTCATCCTTGAAAAAGACCTCGAAATCTTCACCGTCTTTTAAGACGATGCGCCATTCCTGTTCGCTGCCGAAAAACTCTTTCTCGCTCCAGCAACCGCGTTGCAACACGCGTTGCAGCGATGCATTCTGGCCATTGACGATCAGACGCCCGACACCGGGCACTGTACGCACCAGATGGTGGAATTGCGTCTCTATCGCGCCGACATCGGGAAATATATCGGCGTGGTCATATTCAAGATTATTCAGAATCGCCGTCTTGGCGTGGTAATGCACGAATTTGCTGCGCTTATCAAAGAACGCGGTATCGTATTCATCTGCCTCAATCACGAAAAAATCTGAAGCGTGATTGCCTTGCAAACGCGCGGAAATGCCGAAATTCAAAGGCACACCACCGATCAGGAAACCCGGCGCGTAACCGGCATATTCGAGTATCCAGGTCAGCATTGCCGAGGTCGTGGTTTTACCGTGGGTCCCAGCTACCGCGAGTACCCACTTATGACGCAGGATATGATCGCCCATCCATTGCGGGCCGGAAACATAGGGCAAGCCGCGATTCAGAATTTCTTCCATCAGAGGATTGCCGCGCGACACCACGTTACCAACAACGTATAAATCCGGCTCCAGCGCGATTTGTTCGGCACCGAAGCCCTGCGTGAGCGTAATGCCCTGCGCTTCTAACTGCGTGCTCATCGGTGGATAAACGTTGGCATCACAGCCTGTCACGGTGTGTCCGGCTTCCTTTGCCAGCACAGCCAGCCCGCCCATGAACGTGCCGCAAATACCTAAGATATGAATGTGCATAATTTAACTAAATTTCAGAATCCCGCAATTCTACCTGACTGCGCCCGTGTTTCCCTATGCACAAAGGCGCAGATGTTAGGTTATGATGCCGCCATGATGATTCACACTCCCAACGAAGCCGAAGCCCTGCGGGCTGAAATCGCCATGCTGGCGGCACGCATGATCGCTGAAGACGGCGCAGACTATGCGACCGCCAAGCGCAAGGCTGCCAAACAGTTGCTGGGTAACCGCAAAATCAAGGGCGATGTCCTGCCAGACAATGCGCAGATCGAGCAGGAAGTCCGTGAATACAATGAACTCTTCTTTGGCGACACGCAGCCGCAAAGGCTGCTCCACTTAAGGCAACTGGCGGCAGAATTAATGGAAGAGCTGACGCGCTTTCATCCTTATCTGGTGGGCGCGGTACTAAATGGAACGGCGGGCAACCATACCGACATCTATCTGCATTTATATACAGACAATACCAAAGACGTCGCTATTTATCTGCTGAACAGGGATATTCAGTTTGAAGTCTCAGAGCATTTCAATAATCGCAATGAAAGCGTAGAAACCCTGAGTTTCCTGCATGAAAATGAGGGCGTACACCTCGTCTTGCATGACCATGATGCGATCCGTAACGGTGGTGGCAAGAGCCTGGAACGCGCCAATTTGCAGGCATTAAAAGCACTGATGCAGGAAACTGCGGATCAATCTGCCGGAAAGAAAGACCTGATATGAATAAACGATTTATCTCCATCGCCCTGCTTTGCGGCACATTATTCGGCGCGCTCGGTATTTACGCCGGAAATCTGAAGACAGCGCCCGAAACACCGCAAAGCGATGCCGTCAAACAATTAATGGCAAAGACTTTGCCAGACAGCAATGGTAAGCAACAAGCCTTAGCACAATGGAATCAACGCCTGCTGGTGGTGAATTTCTGGGCAACCTGGTGCGCCCCTTGCGTACAGGAAATGCCGGAATTATCGGAGTTGCAGCAGGAATTGAAAGGCAAGCCGGTACAAATCCTTGGCCTTGGCATAGACAGCCCCACCAATATCAGCGAATTCGCCAAAAAACTGAACGTCAGCTACCCGCTGTATGTGGCTGGACTCGATGGAAGCGAATTGTCGCGCCAACTCGGAAATAAGGCGGGCGGCCTGCCATTTACCGTCCTTATTTCCGCTGATGGCAAGGTGCTGAAAAGCTATCTGGGTCGCCTGAAGATGAATGAGCTGCGCGCCGATATCGCCAAATTTTCTGCGGAAAAGGCCAAGTAAGTTGATTTTTCCTTGCCAATTTGCTGTCATTAGCGGCAAAATGCGGCCATCTTCGTCAAATTGAATGTGACTATGGCGCGCAAACTATTGCTGCTGAATGGCCCCAATCTGAATTTACTAGGCACCCGCGAGCCTGCCGTTTATGGCTCGACCACGCTTGCCGACATTGAATCCGCGGCACAGGCACAAGCCGCCGCCGCTGGCGCTGAACTGATCAGCTTTCAAAGCAATCACGAAGGTGCGCTGATCGACAGAATACACGCCGCGCGCGCTGAAAAAGTCGATGCGATTGTCATTAATCCCGGTGGACTGACCCACACCAGCGTCGCCCTGAGGGATGCGCTGGCAGGCGTTGCCATCCCTTTCGTCGAAATTCACATCTCGAATATTCATCAGCGCGAGAGCTTCCGTCACCATTCTTTTCTGTCCGCCATCGCCAAAGGAGTGATTTGCGGCCTCGGTACCGACGGTTATCGACTGGCTATTGATTTTTCTCTAAAAAATATCTAATTTCGCTCTTCTTCGTGCATTTAACGAATATTTTCGTTTAATTTAATGTACAATCACTTTTTTTCCGGCATTGCAGGAACGTCAGAAACGTTCTATATTGCGCGCTCTCATTAATTCAGAACTACTTTTTTCTAGGGGATTCCACATGGATTTAAGAAAACTCAAAACCCTGATTGACCTCGTTGCAGAATCGGATATTGCCGAACTCGAAGTCACAGAAGGTGAAGGCAAAGTCCGTATCGTTAAATCTTCGGCATTACCTCAGAATCAAGTGGTCATGATGCAGCAGCCACAACAGCAACAGATGGCACCAAGTGCAGCGCCAGTTGCTGCCGCGCCAGTCGTCGCAGCGGCACCGGCTGTACCGGAAGGCAATATCGTGAAATCCCCGATGGTCGGTACTTTCTACCGCTCATCCGCTCCTGGCGCCGCACCTTTTGCAGATATCGGCAAAAGCGTCTCCAAAGGCGATACGCTGTGCATCATCGAAGCAATGAAATTGCTGAACGAAATCGAAAGTGACTTTGAAGGCACGATCAAGCAAATACTGGTGGAAAACGGCCAACCAGTTGAATTCGGCCAGCCTCTGTTCGTCATTGGCTAATTCCGGCAACGTGCCAGATGTCACTGCACTCATAGCAGCAACCATTGCCACAGCAAAGTTAAATCATGTTTGAAAAAATTCTTATCGCCAACCGTGGTGAAATCGCGCTCCGTATTCAGCGCGCCTGCCGCGAGATGGGCATTAAAACCGTGGTCGTGCATTCCGAAGCCGACCGCGAAGCAAAATACGTCAAACTCGCCGATGAATCTGTTTGTATCGGTCCTGCCGCTTCCAATTTAAGTTACCTCAGCATGCCAGCGATTATCAGTGCCGCTGAAGTGACTGATGCGCAGGCAATCCATCCGGGTTATGGCTTCTTGTCAGAGAATGCCGATTTTGCTGAACGCGTCGAGCAATCCGGTTTTGTTTTCATCGGCCCACGTGCCGAATCCATCCGTCTGATGGGCGATAAAGTATCGGCCAAGCACGCGATGATAGAAGCGGGCGTTCCCTGCGTTCCGGGCTCAGAAGGCGCCTTGCCTGATGATCCGAAAGCGATTGTGCAGACGGCCCGCAAAGTGGGTTATCCAGTCATCATCAAAGCAGCAGGCGGTGGTGGTGGACGCGGTATGCGCGTCGTGCACACAGAAGCCGCCTTGATTAATGCAGTGGCAATGACGAAAACCGAAGCTGGTGCTGCGTTCGGTAATCCTGAAGTGTATATGGAAAAATTCCTGGAAAATCCACGCCACGTGGAAATCCAGATTCTGGCCGATCAACATGGTAATGCGGTCTGGCTGGGTGAGCGCGATTGCTCCATGCAACGTCGCCATCAGAAAGTGATAGAAGAAGCGCCTGCACCTGGCATTCCACGCAAGATTATCGAAAAAATCGGCGACCGTTGCGCTGCTGCCTGCCGCAAGATCGGTTACCGTGGCGCTGGTACATTTGAATTTTTGTACGAAAACGGCGAGTTTTATTTCATCGAAATGAATACCCGTGTGCAGGTTGAACATCCGGTAACCGAAATGATTACTGGCGTGGATATCGTACAGGAACAAATCCGCATTGCATTCAATGAGAAGTTGCGCTTCAAACAAAGCGATATCACGCTCAAAGGCCATGCGATCGAGTGCCGTATCAATGCAGAAGACCCATTTAAATTCACACCATCACCAGGCCGCATCACGTCGTGGCACGCGCCGGGTGGCCCTGGTATCCGTGTTGATTCACATGCATATGCAGGCTACTTCGTGCCGCCTTATTATGATTCGATGATAGGCAAAGTCATTTCTTACGGTGAAACACGCGAACAAGCGATCCGCCGTATGCAAATTGCGCTGTCGGAAATGGTGGTGGAAGGCATACAGACCAATATTGCCCTGCATCGTGAACTGATGATTGATGCGCGCTTTATCGAGGGTGGCACCAATATTCATTACCTCGAACATAAACTGGCAGATATGCCGGATCTGGCAAAGAAAAATCAATAATCATCACCACGGATCTTGCGTTATGAAAATGGCGCAAGATCTTTTAGAAAGAGCAATATGGGTTGGATAGAAGTTGTTATCGAAGTGGCACGTGAACATGCGGAAGCATTATCAGACGCGTTGATGGATACTGGCGCATTGTCGGTTTCTGTCGAAGATGCGGACGAAGGCACTGCGAACGAAAAACCATTGTTTGGCGAACCGGGCATGGAGCCTGAAGAAGCCGCATGGGATCGCAGTCGTGTGGTCGCACTCACCGATACCGACAGTGATCATGCGGCGATAGTTGCCGCCGCAGCGCAATCCATCGGACTGCCTGCAACCCCGTCCTACACCACGCGCTCAGTGGAAGAACAAGACTGGGTGCGCTTGACGCAATCCCAGTTTGCGCCGATTCATATCGGCAAAAATATCTGGGTCGTCCCTAGCTGGCATGATGCGCCGGATGCCAATGCACTGATACTGGAACTCGATCCTGGGCTGGCATTCGGTACTGGCAGCCATCCGACAACACGACTGTGCATGGAATGGTTGGAAGCACATGCACCGGCAAACCTGACAGTGCTTGATTACGGCTGCGGCTCGGGCATTCTGGCGATGGTTGCAAGCAAACTCGGCGCTGGCAAAGTCATCGGCGTTGACATCGATCCGCAAGCGATAGAATCGGCGAATTTCAATGCCGAACGTAATCATTGCAACATCGAATTTGCGTTGCCCGAAAAATTTGGCACCGAACATCCATCAACTGAAAAATTCAATGTCGTCGTGGCGAATATTCTCTCCAGCCCGTTGAAACTGATGGCACCGATGCTGGCGGGACGCGTTGCAGCAGGCGGCTCACTGGTGTTGTCCGGCGTGCTCGCACGTCAGGCGGAAGAAGTGGCGGCAGCTTATGCTCCATTTATCCAACTCAGCGTCTGGGCAGAGCACGAAGGCTGGGTCGCGCTCTCAGGACAATTGCCAGGTTAATCTGTCATGGCTCTCGCCACACGCTGCCCTCACTGCCTGACCATCTTCCGCGTGGCGAATGACCAGCTGAAGCTGCATGCGGGGCTGGTACGTTGCGGCTCTTGCCAACAGACGTTTAATGGCGTTGAACATCTGGTTCCGCCGCACGAATTAACAAAACCAGTTCAACCTAAACCCGACGTCGCCACAAACAGCGCGACGGCGCAAGCGCAGCCTCAAGTTCAGTCCCAAGCACAGCAAGCTGAAATATCGGCAGAAATACCTGCTGAAAAAATGCCTATTCAGCCTGAATCTATCGTTACCCCAGGCCCGGTTGAGATCATCATCGATGAAGCGGCGTTAGAGAAAGCGGCATTTCCTTCGGTCGCAAAAACACCGGTAGCGCAGGCAGTCGTTGACGATATTGAGATTCGCGAAAAAACGAATGAATTGCCGGAAGACCTGGAATCGGTTCTGGCAGCCACAACGACGCGCAAACCGGAAGAGCCGGTTGCTCCTTCGCCTGCGCCAACACCGGTACCAGCGCCAACACCAGCGCCGGAATCATCCGCGTCACTGGATTTTTTCTTTGGTGAAGATGATCCTTTTGCTGAAATAGCAGCCACTCCCCCGGAAACAGTCTCGGCTCAAATCCAATTGGAAGCAAAAGCAGCAATGCTGGAAGAACCCAGCATAGACTGGTCAGTGGCGGATGAAGTCAGCACCACCGGTGCCGGACAAATCTCAGAACCGGACGCAGATGAACCAGAAGAGTCTTTACCGACCACGATTGTGGTGGATACGATTCAGGAACCTTATCTGCCAGATACTACGGATGATGTTGCGATTGCCGAAACAGAAGCTGCATTAGAACAACTGGCAACGGCAGCAGAAGACTCCGTCAGCGATACCGGTACAGGTGTCAGCGAAGACGATAAGCCTGAATTTGTCTTGCAGGCAGAAAAAGCAGAGAAACGCGGGCGACTGTATAGCATAGTCATGATCTTGCTGAGCCTGATTTTGCTGCCGGCACTGATAGTACAATCTGGCTATGTCTTCAGAAATCAGATCGCAGCAGCTTACCCGGAAACTCGTGCCGTACTGGAACAAGCCTGCCGCATTCTGCATTGCCAGATTTCACTTCCAGCACAAATTGACTACATCACGATAGAGTCAAATGAATTACAGACACTGTCACCGGAAAAGAATACGTTTTCGCTGGTCATGCAGTTGCAGAACCACAGTAATACCGTGCAATCATGGCCAACGATTGAGTTAGTACTGAATGACGCGAAAGACAAACCAGTGTTACAGAAAGCCTTCGCTCCGAAAGACTATCTGAGCGAGCCAGCTGAGATAGCAAAAGGTTTCTCACCAGTCTCAGAAAAAAACATCACACTGTATTTTGAATTGCCCAAGCTGAAAGCGTCCGGTTATCACGTCAGAGCCTTTTATCCATGACATACACTGGTAGTCATCGCGGATGACTACCAGTACCAATGCAGCTGGATGCAATTTATCTGTATCAGGATTTTTTATGTGCGGCCAGTGCGTGCGCCAGTTGCGCTCCGACTTTCGCATTATTTTTCACCAAAGCGATATTGCTGACCAGACTGCGACCTCCAGTCAGCTCCTTAATTCTTGCCAATAGAAACGGCGTCACAGCTTTGCCGCTGACACCTTGTTGCGCAGCTTCCTGCAATGCTTGCTGAGTGATGCCCTCGATCTCTGCGCGCGGCATCGCATCCGCGACAGGAACCGGGTTCGCAATCACGACCCCGCCACGCAAACCCAGCGTCCACTTTGTAGCGATAAAATCAGCCTGCTCAGCAGCGCTATCGAGTTGAAAATCCGCGCGGAAACCGCTGTTGCGGGTAAAGAATGCGGGGAATTCAGCCTGACCAACGCTGACAACAGGAACGCCGTGGGTTTCTAAATATTCCAGCGTCAGACCAAGATCCAATATCGATTTCGCGCCAGCACAAACGACAGCGACGGAGGTGCGCGCCAGTTCCTGCAAATCGGCAGAAATATCGAAACTGGTTTCTGCGCCACGATGTACGCCACCGATTCCGCCCGTCACAAACACCGGAATACCAGCCAGCTCAGCACAAATCATCGTCGCGGCAACCGTTGTTGCACCCAATTTTTTAGTAGAAATCACATACGGCAAATCGCGACGACTAACTTTCAGCGCATCTGCCGATTGCCCCAACAATTCCAGTTCTGCGTCTGACAGGCCTATGTGTATCTTGCCATGCATAATCGCAATGGTGGCAGGAACCGCACCGTGTTCGCGAATAATGGCCTCAACCTCACGCGCGGTCTGCACATTTTGCGGATAAGGCATGCCATGCGAAATAATGGTGGATTCCAGCGCGACTACAGGTTTGCCTGCGACTCTCGCAGCGCGTACTTCTTCAGAAAAGACTAAATAGGATTGCATGATGGTTCCTCATTAAAAATTGTTGTATGCGGTGTTTGCAATACACTGGTATCGGTTTGTATGGTCAGCGCCGCCAATTGCAAACCGCGCTGACAGGCAAGCAACATATCCTCCGGAGCGTGATGTAAAGACCCGCATACGGCAGCGGAAAAAGCGTCGCCTGCGCCCGTTACGTCAACGACCTCTACCTTTGGCGCTGGTAAATATTGTGCTGGTGCGTTGTATTTAGAATCTGTAAAAACGATACCGTCCGCGCCGAGGGTAACGATAACGTCAGTCACACCTTGTGCCTGCAGTTGCGCACACGCTTCAATAATCGCGCTGGTATCAGTGAGTTTAGTCGCTAGCCGCTGTTCGAGTTCGGTCTGATTCAGAATCAATAAACGCACTCCTTTTAAGCTTGCAGGAAGACGCGCCATTTTCGGCTGGGAAACGGCGACGATCACCAGCGGTTTGTTATTCAAGGCTGCCTCATTCATCAGTAACTGAATACTGTCGGAGGGCAGATTCATGTCCGCGACGATCATCGCAGCAGCATTCAGTTGCGGTCGGCACCCAGCCAGATAATCACGATCAAGCAACTCACACAATTCCATATGAGCCAGCGCCAGCACCAATTCACCGGCATTATCCAGAATCGCCGTGTAGGTTCCGCTGCAAGCGCCTGCAACGTGTAAAGAACCACTGGTGTCAATTCTTGTGCCGTCTGCATGCGCCATCAAACCTTTGCCGCTGACGTCATCACCTACCGCGCAGATTAATGCCGCGGGGACGCCCTGCCGCGCCAGATTTTCGGCAATATTGCGGGCAACGCCGCCGTAAGACTCGGTCTGACTGGCCGGATTTGACGTACCCATTTGCAAGGCCGCCAGCGTTCTTAATTTGCGGTCGATATTTGCGCCGCCAATGCAGAGTATCGCGCGCGTCCCTGGAAACGTATATGCCCGCCCGAGGATACGCCCTTCCCTGATCAGGGCGGCGATATGACCTGCAATCGCAGATCGCGATAATTGCAATACGTCTGCCAGCTCTTGCTGCGACACATAAGGATTCGCACTCACCAGCGCAAATAATTGCTCTTTTTTTGACAAAGGCTTACTCATGTCATCTTCCCCACCAACACTTCCCGGCCAGAATAGCTGCCCGGCATCAGATAAATAGCGATCAAGCTATAGTCAACTGTAGTCAACATATCGCCGCGTTAAAAAGCCCAGCAACACGCAGGAATCTACAACAACGATATGCAGCAGCAACGCACAAATCAAATACCAAGATCAAATTCAAAAATCAAATACATAGCTCAAACAAAACAAACAAATGTCCAATAAAAAAACATTTGTTTTAATTTTAAATATTAACACATCCGACTGTCGCCATTTATTGAATCAGACCGCGTTGAAACCTTGGTGTCGTCTGCAATTCCGATTTGACAGCAGTTACTATCCACAGCACAATCTCGCTCGGCATTAACCAATATCAAAAAAATAAAACAAATCACTGCTCGGCCTCAAGGTTTTGCCTGTCCGGAAATTGCATAAAATTTCATCAAAATTTGAGAATGCGCTTGACTAGCAGAAGTAGGCCATAGTTAAATACGAAATCGATTGCGCAAACGATTGCGCATCATTATTTTATCGAGAAAAAAGCATCATGAAGCCACGCATTACCGTAGTCGGCAGCGTCAATATGGATTTAGTTTTCCGCACGCCGCGCATGCCCGCAGTGGGAGAAACCTTGCTGGGTCATGAATTCCGTCAGATTCCCGGCGGCAAAGGTGCCAATCAGGCGGTGGCCGCTGCACGTCAGGGTGCCGATGTGAGCTTTATCGGTGCAGTCGGCGATGACGGTTTTGGTGATTTTTCGCAGCAATGTCTGACGAAAGAAGGCATCAACATCAACCACCTCGCGCGTGTTGCCGGTGTTGCCACCGGTGTGGCTGGCATATTGGTGGAAGACAATGGCAGCAATAGCATCGTGCTTGCTGCCGGTGCAAATGCGACGCTGAACGTCAATCAGATTGAGGCAGCGACAAGTGCAATAGGTGCGGCACAATTATTGCTGTGCCAATTAGAGACACCGATCGCGACGGTGACCAGCGCCATCACAATCGCGCATGCTCAGGGTGTCAAAGTGGTGTTAAATCCGGCTCCGGCACAACAGCTGGACCCTGCATTATTAAAGCAAGTCGATTACCTGATCGTGAACGAAACAGAAGCGTCGCAACTCAGCGGCATCAGCGTGACCAGCCAGGCCAGTGCACAGCAAGCATCAGAACGCTTACTGGACTTGGGTGTCGGTACTGTGTTGCTGACCATGGGCGG
This sequence comes from Cognatundibacterium aquatile, assembly GCF_014699135.1. Taxonomy (GTDB): domain Bacteria; phylum Pseudomonadota; class Gammaproteobacteria; order Burkholderiales; family Burkholderiaceae_D; genus Undibacterium; species Undibacterium aquatile. The sequence continues at coordinate 810,855 of NZ_JACOFT010000001.1, read as the reverse complement.
CGACGGCGCGTTGATCACACAAACAGGCAGTAGCGAATTTATTCCGGCGATTAAGGTCGATGTGGTTGATACCACCGCTGCTGGCGATACTTTTGTCGGCGCGTTTGCAGTTGGTATCGCGAATGGGCTCAGCGTCTCAGACGCCAGCCGTGAAGCACAATATACTGCTGCACTGACCGTGACGAAATTGGGAGCACAGACTTCGATTCCCCATCGACATGAAGTTCTGGATTTCATGAAAGCGCGGAAAGTCGCCTGATTGCGATTGAATACGAATACAAGATGGCAGGATTTGATAGAATTTTGACCTTACAGCCAGACTCGCTGGTGACGCGTGGTAGTCTGATGTCAGTAAGTGCCGATAAATAATGAGTGATGCCACTTGCGACTTGCCGTCAGCGAATAGCGATCACGAACGCAATCACACAAGATATACGAATAAGGAAGCTCTCATGAAACTCAAACAACTCTGCCTGACTCTGGCTGGCTTGCTCGTTGCAGGCGGCGCTTATGCTGCAGACCCGAAATTTGCCGTCATCTACGATGCGGGCGGTAAGTTTGATAAGTCTTTCAATCAGTCCGCTTCCGAAGGTGCAGAGCGTTTCAAGAAAGAAACGAAAATCGGCTTCATGGAAGTGCAGGTCGCCAGCGACACGCAAACAGAACAAGTGCTGCGTAATCTGGCACGTAAAAATGTTGATCTGATTGCCGCAATCGGCTTCGGACAAGCGCAGGCAGTGCAAAACATCGCCAAAGAATTTCCGAAAACAAAATTCGTGTTGATTGACGGCGTTGCCGCTGGCAACAATGTCAGCTCGGTATTATTTAAAGAGCAGGAAGGTTCCTATCTGGTCGGTGTTGCTGCAGCACTCAGCAGCAAATCCAAAAAAATTGGTTTCATCGGCGGCATGGATATTCCACTGATCCGCAATTTCTCCTGCGGTTATACACAAGGGGCGAAAGCCACCGATGGCAAAGTCGAAGTGATACAGAATATGGTAGGCACCACGACCGCAGCATGGAACGATCCGGCCAAAGGCGGCGAACTCGCGCGTGCGCAGTTTGAACGTGGCGTCGATGTGATCTTTGCAGCAGCTGGTGGCAGCGGCATGGGCACACTGCAGGCGGTCAAAGAAAAAGGCAAACTCGGTATCGGCGTTGACTCGAATCAAAATTATATGCATCCGGGCAATATGCTGACATCGATGGTCAAGCGCGTTGATCAGGCGATTTATGACAGCTTCATGCAATTGAAAAATGGCAAATGGCAAGGCGGTACCGTCTACAAAGGCCTGAAAGAAGGCGGCGTGGACTGGGCGCTGGATAAAGACAACCGCAGCGTTGTCAGTGCCGAGGTTGAAAAACGCGTCAATGCAGCGAAACAAGACATCATCAACGGGAAAATCAAAGTCGTCGATTTCCGTGATGCAAATAAGTGCCCGATTTAAAATAAAACTCACCATGATCGGGGCGCCAACATCGGCGCCCCGAAATTTTTACCCCTATTCCTGACTCGATCACACCGAGAATCCCGAACGTATGCAAGCTGCCGTCGAATTTCAACACATATCCAAACGCTTTGGCGCAGTGCAAGCGAATCGCGATGTGAGTTTTTCCATTGCACCCGGTTCCATCCACGGCATCATCGGAGAAAATGGTGCAGGTAAATCGACATTGATGAGCATCCTGTACGGTTACTATCGTGCGGATGGCGGTCAGTTGCTGATCAATGGCACGCCACAACAAATCCGTAACAGTCAGGAAGCAATCGATCTCGGCATCGGCATGGTGCATCAGCATTTCATGCTGGTCGAAAACATGACCGTGCTGGATAACGTGATGCTCGGCTCTGAAGGCGGCTTCCGCCTTGCCGCTCATCGCAAACAAGTTGAAGCCAGCCTGCGTGAAATTTGTCAGCGTTACTCGCTCGACGTTGATCCACTCGCCAAAATTCAGGATTTATCGGTCGGCATACAGCAGCGCGTTGAGATTCTGAAACAGATATACCGCAGTGCGAATATCCTGATTCTGGATGAACCAACGGCAGTGCTGACGGTACAGGAAACCGCCTCGCTGTTTGCTGTTTTGCGCCTGTTCAAAGAGCAAGGCAAAACGATTATTCTGATCACCCACAAGCTGCAGGAAATTCTCGACATCACCGACGAAGTGACCGTGATGCGCGCGGGTACCGTCGTCGGTTCCGTGCAGACGGCGAACACCAATAAAGAACAACTGGCAGAACTGATGGTTGGTCGCCCTATCGAAACACATCTGCCGCGCGCGCCTTATGCGCCGGGTGAAACAGTGCTGGATGTGAAGGGTCTGAATCTGATCAACACCCAGCAAGTCAGCTTGCTCAAAGATCTGAATTTCAATATCCGCGCCGGAGAAATCGTCGCCATCGCTGGCGTCTCCGGGAATGGACAAAGCGAGCTGCTGGAAGTGCTGAGCGGTATGCGCTTACCGAGCAGCGGTGCAGTGACGATGCAAGGAAAGCCGCTGCCATTTGTAGGGCGCAAAGATGCTGATGGTTTGCCTGCGACGTTCCGCGAACTCGGCATCGCACATGTACCGGAAGACCGCTTGCGCGATGCGGTCGTGAAGAATTTCTCGGTCATGATGAACAGCTTTCTCGGCTATCAGAAAAAACTGGGCAAAGCCTTTGGCCTGCTCGACTACAAAGCCATACTGAAAACCTGCAACGAGTTGCTGAGTAAGTTTGACGTGCGCCCGGCTGATCCGCATTTGCGCATCGCCCTGCTGTCTGGCGGTAATCAGCAAAAAGTGGTGATGGCGCGTGAGATGGCATCAGAACCCAAACTGATGCTGGTTGGCCAGCCAACACGCGGTGTCGATATCGGCACCATAGAAAGTCTGCACGCGCGCCTGCTGGCGATGCGCGATGCCGGTGTCGCCATACTGTTAGTGTCTGTGGAGTTGGAAGAAGTCCGCGCCCTGGCTGACCGCATACTGGTGATGTCGGGTGGCTGTATCACTGGCGAGCTGAAAGTAGAAGAATTTGATGCGACCCGCATCGGCCTACTGATGGGTGGATTACACAAGCACTAAGCAAGCAGCCGGAATACAAAGCAAACATAAGCGAAATAAGCGAACAAACAAGCGACGAACCACGTATGAATCAAGCCGATCTTCCCCGCTGGGCCACCGCCTTTGCCCTGCCTTTACTGAACTTGCTATCCGCCCTGCTGGTGGCAGCCGGTGTGATTTATCTGCTGGGTGAAAGCCCGCTGGAGTCGCTGGGCATACTGCTGAATGCTGCCGTTTTCAATCCTGAAGGACTGGGCTACACCCTGTTCTACGCCGCCACATTTATCTTCACCGGTCTGTCGGTGTCAATTGCGATGCAGGCAGGTTTATTCAATATCGGCAGCGAAGGTCAGATGTATCTGGGCGGTCTCGGGCTGACACTGGTGCTGCTCGCTTTTGATGCCAGCTTACCGGCATGGCTGTTGATTCCGCTGGCGATTGCCGGCAGCGCAATCTTCGGCGCGGCATGGGCTTTTTTACCCGGTTATCTGCAGGCAAAACGCGGCAGCCATGTGGTGGTAACGACCATCATGTTCAATTTCATTGCGGCCAGCCTGATGAACTACATCATCGTCAGCTTTCTGATTCCTGCCGGTGAACAAAACACCGCCAGCCGCGTCTTTGCCGATAGCGCATGGCTGCCTAAGCTGAATGGCATCCTGCCTGTGCTGGGTGAAACACCGCTGAATATCAGCTTCATCATGGCCTTGCTGGCATTGGTCATTTACGGCATTGCTGTGTGGCGCACAACCTGGGGTTACCAACTGCGCGCTACCGGTCTGAACCAGCACGCAGCGCACTATGCGGGCATTTCCATCAGCAAAACCATCATGATTGCGATGATGATTTCCGGTGCACTCGCCGGTCTGGCATCGGTCAATTCCGTCATGGGATCAACCCATTATCTGGGCTTGAATTTCCCCGCAGGCGCAGGCTTTATCGGTATCGCCGTGGCATTGATGGGGCGTCAGCATCCGATAGGTATTTTGCTGTCGTCGATACTGTTCGGTGCGCTGATCCAAGGTGGTTTTGATCTGTCGCTGGAAAAACCAAATATTCCGACCGAAACTTTTATTTTCATTCAGGGCCTGATCATTCTGTTTTGCGGTGCGATGGAAAATCTGTATGCCCCGGCGTTATCCGCCCTGCTCAAACGTAAGGAAAAATGATGTTTGATGATTTTCAATTTTCCAGCATTCTGGTCTCTACCATCCGTAATGCACCGGTATTAATGTTTGCAGCGATGGCGGGTCTGTTTGCCGAACGCAGCGGCGTGGTGGATCTGGCACTCGAAGGCAAAATGCTGGCAGCGGCATTTGTGTCAGCAGCAGTCGCCTTTGCGACGCAAAACCCGTGGTTCGGCATACTCGCCGGTATCGGCATTTCCGCTGTCATCGCTTTGTTGCAAGGTTTTGTCAGCATCACGCAAAAAGGTAATCAACTGGTAGCCGGTATTGCGTTGAATATTGCCCTCAGCGGTCTGACCTTTGTGCTTGCCCAGTTTTTCTTTATGCAGGGCGGACGCACGCCAGATCTCGGTTCTGCCCGCCTGTTTGATATCGTTTTACCGGGTTCAGATGCGGTGGCAGGTATCCCATTTCTGGGCTGGTTTTATACCAAGCTGATCGGTGGTCACAGCGCGCTGGTGTATCTGGCGTTTGCCCTGATACCGCTCGTGCACTGGGTCTTGTATCACAGCCGTTTCGGCCTGCGTCTCCGCGCCGTTGGTGAAAACCCGCACGCGGCCGATGCGGCCGGCATCAATGTCGAACGTACCCGTTTTATGGCGATGCTGTGTGCCGGTGTGTTGTGCTCATTCTCCGGCGCTTATCTGTCCATCGTGCAAAGCGGTTTTTTCCTGCGCGATATGTCGGCCGGTAACGGTTATCTGGCGCTGACGGCGCTGGTGTTCGGTAACTGGCGGCCACTGCAAACGGCGCTCGGTTGCCTGATGTTCGGTTTTTTCACTGCTCTGCAAGTTCAGATCGAAGGCGTGGTCTTCCCTGGCTTGGGCAAAGTACCGGGATCATTGATACAGATGATTCCGTATGTAGTCACCGTCGTCGTTCTTGCGGGCCTGATGGCGAAATCCGTCGCGCCGAAGGCGATAGGCGTGCCGTTTGTAAAGTCACGATAAAAGACTATAAAACCTGCCGGTCGTCCGTATGGGCTTGCCCCGTACTGGCTGCCGGTGATTTATTTTTTAAATCGACAACGTTAATAACGGCCTCCTTGAACCAGGTCAAACACAACAAATTGCTTCAAACTGGGTTCTGTTCAATGGCCAGTTGAAGTTAATTCCTGGAGTATTTTCATGCAAGCAAAACATAAAGTCATTTTCGATACGGACCCTGGCGTTGATGACGCAATGGCCTTGTATTTCGCGCTCGCGCATCCGGATATCGACGTGGTCGGTATCACCACTACTTTCGGCAATGTGTACGTCGAACAAGCAACCATCAATGCGCTCTACCTGACCCGCATCGCAGGCCGCGATATTCCGGTGGCGCAAGGTGTGAATGTGCCGTTTGCGAAAGCCGCCGGCACTCCGCCAGATTTCATCCACGGTGCAGACGGTCTCGGCAATCTGCCGTCCCGTATCGAAGTCGGCGGTAAAGCTGAAGTGGAAAGCGCGGCAGAATTCATCGTCAAGATGGCACGTCAGCATCCGGGTGAAATCACACTGGTTGCAGTTGGCCCGCTGGGCAATCTGGGTCTGGCACTGAAAATGGAACCGCAACTGCCTAAGCTGCTGAAAAAAGTCGTGCTGATGGCCGGTGCTGTCGATGAACCCGGCAATGTCTCACCAGTCGCAGAGGCGAATGTCTGGAACGATCCGGATGCCGCCGATCTGGTTTTCACTGCAGGCTGGGATCTGACCATGGTTGGTCTGGATGTGACGCATCGCGTGGTCTTGCCGTCGAGCTTCTTTGCGCGTCTGGCAGGACAACACAAACACGTGGCGATGGACACGCTGTCGCACGCCGTGAATTTCTACGCGAACTTCTACCAAAGCATACGTCCAGATCTTGGCCATGCTTGCTACGGGCATGACGTGCTGGCGTTTGTCTGGCTGGTCGCACCGGAAATTTTTGAAACACAAAATGGCCGTGTGCGCGTTGCCAAAGAAGGCATAGGCAATGGTCAGACCATGATGGCGAAACTGGCGATTCCTTACCCGCAAGCAGGTTGGGAAGCCAGCAAACCAGAAACCCGCGTCTGCATGAAAGTGGATGCCGAGGCCTGCGCTAAACTGATCGACCAGACCTTGTCCGGCGACTGGCTGAAACCAGCACTGGCAAAATAAGGGGAACCGTCATGTTGATACAACCAGTTGATTACCGTGATCCGGATGCGGCAAGAAAATTCACCGAAAGCCTGCACAACACCGGCTTTGGCGTACTGACCAATCATCCTTTATCGCAAAATCTGCTCAATACTATTTATCAGGAATGGTACGAGTTTTTCCAGACCGATGCGAAAAACAAATACGCGTTTACGGAAAAAATGGACGGCTATTTTTCGCCGAAAATTTCCGAAACCGCCAAAGGCTATGCCAAGCGCGATCTGAAAGAGTTTTACCATGTCTACCCGTGGGGACAATATCCATCCGAAGTCTCCAAGGCTGCGCTGGAATACTACGAACACGGCAACAAACTCGCCACTGAATTGCTGCAATGGGTCGAAGATCACACACCGGCAGAGATCAAGGCCAAGTATTCGATGCCCTTGTCTGACATGATCACCGACAGCGATCTGACCCTGCTGCGCGTGCTGCACTATCCGCCGCTGACGGGCGATGAAGAGCCGGATGCAGTGCGGGCAGCGGCTCATGGCGACATCAATCTGCTGACCGTGCTGCCAGCCGCTACCCAGGCCGGTTTGCAGGTATTGGGCAAAGACAATGCCTGGCATGATGTGCCGTGCGATTTCGGCATGCTGATCGTTAATATCGGTGACATGCTCGATGAAGCCTCGCAAGGGTATTACCCTTCGACGATTCACCGCGTACTGAATCCGACCGGCGAAGAAGCGAAGAAATCCCGCATTTCACTGCCCCTGTTCCTGCATCCGCGTCCAGACGTCGTGCTGTCTGAACGTCACACGTCCGGCAGCTATCTGCAGGAACGTTTGCGCGAACTGGGCGTGAAAAAATAATCTCCCAAACCTGCTGCGCCTTTCAGGGTATAAATGATCTGAAAGGCAGAAAATATGCGCAGTAGATATCAGGAATAAACTTAAACAAAAAAGGCATGCTGACCGGCGTGCCTTTTTAAATGGAAAATAAAAATGAACATGCAAGAACTGATCATTGAAGCCAAACTGGCGCGCGAACGCGCGTATGCACCGTATTCCAAATTCAAAGTCGGCGCGGCCGTGCTGACCAAAGATGGCAAAGTTTTCCACGGCTGCAATGTGGAAAACGCGTCGTACGGCCTGTGCAACTGCGCCGAACGCACCGCCTTATTCAGCGCCGTCGCCGCGGGTTATCGCCCCGGTGATTTTCAACAAATCGCCGTCACCGGCGACACCGACGGCCCGATCGCCCCTTGCGGTGCCTGCCGACAAGTCATCATCGAACTCGGCGGCCCGGAACTCGAAGTCGTGCTGACCAACACCAAAGGCGACATCAAAACCACCACCGCCGGCGCACAATTACCGGACGCGTTTTATCTGCAACCGGAATAAATTTCTACCCAATAAAAAATCCCCGACAGATCGTTTGATTTGTCGGGGATTTTTATTGGGGAAACTATCGCGCTGTTGCTATCTCAACATGAATTTTGAAGGTATCACATTGTCGAATGCAATCAATTGTTCGATTGAAATTATAGTTTACACATTGAGAATACTTTGCAAAAAAGGAAATTCCTTTAGACAAACGGCATCAATTTGTGAGCGCAAATAATCATCGCCACTCTTATGTTTTCCTATGCAGAGATAATAGTTTCTGCTCTCATATTTCGCGAAAATTAGCCACTCTCCGGTGAGAGACTCAGTTTCAACAAGCCTTTCCCAATTCGACGAAACTGCATCATTTACGATATGAGGTATGTCCGCCTCTGTAACATACCGCTCTTCACCCGCAAACTCTGCTTCTACAATTTTTTGGTTGAAATATGGCAGTCCAAATTTATCCAGGCCTTTTAGAAAATTTTTAGCGAAACTTTCCATTCCGTCCTCAAGATAATGCTGATGCCACAACCCTTTAAGCGCGGGGCGGTTGAATGGGGTAGGAGCCTTAAGCCCATTATTTGCTTCCAACCCTTCCAGAACCCTGATCTGACTGACTACTTTCGCGGGATTTAAGTGCCCAGATTTAGCCGCATCAAAAAGTTGAAGTAAGAGCAAAAAGCTATATCTATCGCTAGTTACAGATTCGAGACCAATGTATTCAGCAAAATTCCTTAATTCAGAGTTGGCATCAGTGCCATCTGCGAAGGTTGCATTGAAAGATAAGCGAGGCATTATATTTGGCCTAACTTGTTTTGAAGTGACAGAACTCGAAATTAACATGCCAGTGCAAAATTAGCCACACTATTCCAAACTTCTCTACAGCCAGGTATCTTCCATATTCCCTTGAACCAGCAACGGCAAAATTCATTGTTATTCGCCTCATCACTACGTTCGGCGTTAAAAACCCTTCAAACAGCCCAATATATACTCCCCCCAGTATATTTTAAGCCCCTTTATTCTTGCTAAGATCAGGGCGATTTTCATGAAATATGGGGGGAGTATCTTGTTTTCTGAGAATTTAGCGCCGAAAAGGCGCAGCCATCGTCAACGCCAAAGCAGGTCACACAACGCCCAAAGTTTGCGCTAACGCAGCATGCATGCATTCATTGCGGCATTCACCGACGATGGTGCGGTGTTCGCTATCTGAATGGCATCACACTGGCTATACTTGATACCTCGGGCGGCGCAGCGGTAAGCGCGATGCCCTGATTGTTCTGTGAGGAAATTCAATTGAAACTTTCATTTCATGGTGCCGATCTCGGTGTGACCGGTTCCTGCCATCTGCTGGAATGCGATGGTGTGCGCATACTGATTGACTGCGGCATGTATCAAGGTAGCCGTAATCTGAATGAAGAGAATGCCGATGCCTTCGGCTTCGATGCGGCATCCATCGACTATGTGTTGCTGACGCATGCGCATCTGGATCATTGCGGTCGTCTGCCATTGCTGGTGCGACGCGGATTCCGTGGCAACATCATTGCCACCGCTGCGACCCGCGATCTGGCGCGCATCGTGTTGCTCGATTCTGCGCATCTGCAGGAATCGGAAGCCGAATATCAGAACAAGAAAAGCGCGCGGCGCGGTGAAGACAAGCGCACCGAAGCGCTGTACAACACGCATGATGTGTTGCATATGCTGGATCACTTTAACCAGACTGTGCATTACGATCAGGAGCTGCTGATCGCGCCCGGCATCACCGCGACGTTTATCGATGCCGGCCATATTCTGGGTTCATCCTCTGTCGTGCTGAATCTGACGGAAGATGGCAAAAAATGTCGCATCGTTTTTTCTGGCGATATTGGCAGCAACGGCAGAAAGCTGCTGCGCAACCCGACGACGCCGCCGAAAGCCGATGTGGTGGTGATGGAAACCACGTATGGCGACCGTCTGCACAAACCGCTGGATCTGTCGATAGAAGAGCTGTATCAGGTGATTACCGACACCTTCCGGCACGGCGGCAATGTCGTGATTCCGACCTTCGCGCTGGAACGTGCGCAAGAGTTGCTGTATTACCTGCGTGAAGGCGTGCAGCAGCATCGCTTACCGCGTTCCATGCAGGTGTTTCTGGATTCACCGATGGCGATCTCGGCGACGGAAATTTTCCGTCAGCATACCGGTTGTTATGACGCCGAAACGGCAGCGATGTTCAGCAATGAGCATGATCCGTTTGATTTGCCCGGTCTGCATTTCACGCGGGATGTGGCGGACAGTATGGCGATCAACCGTTTTTCCGGCGGCGCGGTCATTATGGCAGGCGCTGGCATGTGTACCGGCGGCCGTATCCAGCATCATCTGAAGCATCATTTATGGCGACAAAACGCCAGCATCGTGTTCGTCGGTTTTGCGGCGAAAGGAACGCTGGCACGGGAAATTATCGATGGTGCGCGTACAGTGCGTGTGCTTGGTGAAGAGATCGCAGTCAGAGCTGGCGTACATACCATCAACGGTTTTTCAGCGCATGCCGACCGCGATGAATTACTGGCCTGGCATCAGCATACGCATGCCACACATACGTTTCTGGTACATGGTGAAGAAGAAGTCATGCGCAGCTTTGCGCGCTTGCTGCCAGCAGGTGCCGTCAGCCTGCCGCAGACGGCCGACAGCATTGATCTGACGCCGTATTGCCATCCTAAGAAAACAGCGAAGCACTGAAAAAAATCCCTGCGCACAGCACGCTGTGACAGGGATTTTTTTATACGACAGGGACAATCGCCCCTATCGTTTGTAATGCGTCTTTAATGTACCAGTGAAGTGAATGGCGCAACGTAGGCTTGCATAAACACGAAGAAGCCAACCAGCACCGCCAGCGCCAGACTGTGGAAAAACACGAAGCGCAGAATCGTACCTTCATGTCCATACCAGCGTGTGGCGGTACTGGCGACCACGATACTCTGCGCATCGACCATCTTGCCCATCACACCGCCCGAACTATTGGCCGCCGCCATCAGCACAGGGCTTAAACCGAGTTGCTCTGCGGTGGTTTTTTGCAGCCCGCCAAACAGCACATTAGCTGCCGTATCCGAACCGGTCAGCGCCACACCGAGCCAACCGAGCAAGGTGCCGAAGATAGGATAGAAAGCACCGGTATGCGCAAACACCAGACCCAGCGTCGCATCGGTGCCGGAATAGCGTGTCAGGTAACCCAGCGCCAGCATCAGCACAATGGTCAGCAGCGAATAACGTACCAGCCAGATCGTGCGGAAATAAATTTTGACCAGATCCAGCGGCTTGTATTTCATCAGCAAACCGCTAATGATGGAGGCAAGGAAAATCCCAGAACCTGTGGCCGACAGCCAGTTCAGCGTATACACCGCCGCTTCTTTATGCGGTTTGGCGACGACAGGGGCGACCTTCTCGACCATGTTATGCAAACCGGTAAATGGAATCTTGAACACAGAAATGCCATCGACCCATTTTTTGAATTCTGGTATGCCCCAGATAAACACTAACGCCGTTAAGATCACCCACGGCATCCATGCCAGCACCAGCGCACGGGTATCGTGCTTTTTGAAAATCGCTGCCGCGGCATCGGCTTCATGACCATGCGGTTTTTCACTTTCCAGATCAGGTTCGCCGGAATCGGTTTCATGACCTTTGAGTGAAGTCGACGTCCAGATTTTTTTCGGTTTCCAGACTTTCAGGAACAAGATCAGGCTGACCATAGACACAATCGCCGCGACCACGTCCACCAGCCACGGGCCATGGAAGTTCGACACCAGATATTGCGGAATCGCGAAGCTCAGACCGGCAACCAGAATAGCTGGCCAGATTTGCAGCATGCCGCGGAATCCGGCAAACGCCCAGATCAGCCAGAACGGCACCAGCAAAGAAAATAAGGGCAACTGACGGCCGATCATGCCGGACAACTGCATCAGATCGATGCCTGTCACAGCCGCCAGCGCAATCACCGGCGTGCCGAGCGCACCATACGCCACTGGCGCGGTGTTCGCGATCAGACACAGGCCTGATGCCGCCAACGGAGAAAATCCCAGGCCTATCATGATCGCTGCGGTCACAGCAACCGGCGTACCAAAGCCAGCAGCACCTTCAAAGAATGCGCCGAAACAGAACGCGATCAGCAATAACTGTATGCGGCGATCATCGGTGATGCCGGTCAGGCTGTCCTGCAATACAGAGAATGAACCGTTTTCTATGGTCAGCTGGTGCAGGAAAATAATATTCAACACGATCCAGCCAATGGGCAGCAGACCAAATGCGGCACCAAAACCTGCCGCATTCCATGCCAGCCCGGCAGGCATGCCGAAACCAAAAATCGACACTGCCAACGCGCTCGCTAAACCAAGACCCGCAGCGTAATGCGCCTTCATATGACCAAATGCAATACATCCCAGCATCACAACCACAGGTATCGCCGCCATGAGGGCGGATAACCATATATTGCCTAGCGGGTCATAAACCTGACTCCAGACCATTTCTATCTCCATTGTTTTAAAAGCGCTTGCGGACAATTGCCGCTATAGCGGCGATAGTACGACAGGAAGCCATGCAGTTTTCGCATTGCACAGATGAAATGATTTTCAACTATTGTTGAATAATTCGATGCTTTCCTTAAAACAGAATTGCGCTTTAGTTAAAGCTGCCTTATTTGATGCGGCAACGTTGCACACCGCAAAACCGTAAAAAGCAACAAGGCGATGCCGTGCTGACGTTATCGTGCGCGGCCAAAGTGCCGTATATGCCTGCGGCAATTGACGTGATTGCGCTAACCGGGGCGGCTTCGGAATAATTTTTCTTTTCAGGTTAATATCTTTCGCACAGCTGCTCACCCGTTTGCAGCTTCCCCCCCAAAAAAATACCAACGGAGATCACCATGCAACTTGAAAAAGACTGCCGCAGCCTGATCGGGCATACGGATGTTGATGAAGGCATCAATCGCAGAAATTTTATTCAGACAGCAGTCGGCGTCGGCTTTGCGGCAGCAGCACTGCCCGTGTTTGCGCAAAGCGTGATTAAAACCGATACCAAAGGCTTGAGTGCAGGTGTGGTTTCGCTCGACATCAATGGTCAGAAAGTACCGCTCTACTATGCGCAGCCAGAAGGTAAAAGTAATCTGCCGGTGATACTGGTGATCTCGGAAATATTTGGCGTGCATGAGCATATCGCGGATGTGGCACGCCGCTTTGCGAAACTGGGTTATCTGGCTCTGGCACCGGAATTATTTATCCGTCAGGGTGATGCCGGCAAATATGCGTCGATTGCAGAACTGATGAAGGAAGTGATTTCTAAAGTGCCGGATGCACAAGTCATGAGCGATCTGGATGCCGTCGTTGCCTGGGCGGGCAAGAATGGCGGCGATTTGCAACGCCTTGGTATCACCGGTTTCTGCTGGGGTGGGCGCATCACCTGGATGTATGCGGCGCATAACCCTGCCGTCAAAGCGGGCGTCGCCTGGTATGGTCGCCTGAGTGGTGACGCCAGCGCGCTCACGCCTAAGCACCCTATGGATATCGCAGCCAGCCTGAAAACGCCGGTACTCGGTTTGTACGGTGCGAAAGACACGGGCATCAGCGTGGAATCAGTCAAGAAAATGGAGGCGGCGCTGGCGCAAGGCCATAGTCACTCGGCATTCAACATCTATGAAAATTCCGGCCACGCTTTCCATGCCGATTATCGTGCCAGCTATGTGGAAGCCGATGCCAAAGATGGCTGGAGCCGTTGTGTCGCCTGGATGAAAGCCAACGGCGTCGCCTGATTGCTGCTGTAAAAATGCGGGTTGCCATCAATGTTATGAGCATTGAGGCAACCCGCAAAAGCATGCATGCATTTGCGTAAATTGCCAGCCTGTGCTTTAATTTGCAACCTGGTTGCAAATTATCCCCGAGGCTCAAAATTCACTCCACGCTGTTATCCATCCTTTTTACCACCGCGATTGCCGGGGTATTAAGTATTTCTGCCGCTGCGATTTTTTCGTTTTCACTGCTGACCAAAATGGTCGAGCGCATGGTCAGCCTGTCTGTCGGCATCATGTTGTCGACATCCTTGTTGCACGCATTACCGGAAGCGTTTGAATCAAAAGCCGATACGCGTTCTTTATTCGCCTGTTTGCTGGCGGGCTTACTTGGATTTTTTCTGCTGGAAAAATTTGCTGTTTTACGTCACTCACATCATCATGAGGGCGACGGTCATCATCACGAACACGGCCATGATGCGCACGAAGCGGGCAAAGCTGGCTGGATGATACTGGTTGGCGATGGCATGCATAATTTTACCGACGGCATCCTGATCGCGGCAGCATTTCTGGCCAATCCTGAATTAGGCTTTGTCACCGCGTTTGCCATTATTGCGCATGAAATTCCGCAGGAAATCGGCGACTTCATCGTTCTGCTGAACGCCGGATTCAGCCGCATGCGCGCTTATATGTATAACCTCGCCTGTAGCATGATGGGTGTGCTGGGCGGCGTGATCGGTTACTTCACACTGGAACGTGCGAGCAATCTGATTCCGTATGTATTAGTGATGGCTTCGTCCGGCTTCATTTATATTGCCGTCAGCGATCTGATGCCGCAAATGCAGCGCCGCGCAACGATGCGGGAAACGATAATACAAGTGATACTCGTCACCATGGGAATCTTGCTGGTGCTGTTTGTCACGCGCCACCGATAAAACACAGCGGGCATAAAAAAGGAGCTGAAGAAGCTCCTTTTTTTGTGCCTTAAGCTGCGTTAAACGGTACAGCCATGCATCAACGCGCAACCGGACGGGAAGGATCGGCACACCACTCACTCCAGGAACCCGGATACAAGGCTGCGCCTGGTAATCCGGCCACTTCCAGCGCCAGCAGATTATGGCAAGCCGTCACACCGGAACCACACTGCATAATCGCTTTGCCTGGATCCGGCAACAGTGCTCGCCATTCTGCGTTCAACTCAGGCGCTGTTTTAAAACGGCCATCGGCTTGTAAATTATCTTTGAAAAAGCGATTCAGCGCACCGGGAATGTGGCCACCGACCGGGTCTATCGTTTCATTTTCACCGCGATAGCGATCTGCTGCGCGGGCATCAATCAGCGTGCATTCCTGAGTGTCTATATTTGCCAATACCTGATCCACATTCACTTGTCCAACTAAAGAAGGCTGGGGGCTGATATTGCCAATACGTACAGCAGGCAGCGCCGTTGTCACCGGCAATTGCTGTGCTGTCCACAACGGGAAACCACCATCCAATACGGCCACCGCCGCGTGTCCGACCCAGCGCAACATCCACCATAAACGTGCCGCAAACATTCCGCCCTGCGCATCATAAGCGATGACCTGACTGTCATGATTGATACCCAGATCGCGCAAAGTCTGAATAAACGCCTCTTTCTCTGGCAACGGGTGACGACCGCGGAACACACCGTCGGCGGATAATTTAGGTGCGGATAAACGCTGATCAAGATGAACAAATTGTGCGCCTGGCAAATGCCCCGCGTCGTATGCTGTCTGGCCTGCATCCGGATTCATCAGATCATGGCGGCAATCCAGCACGATCCAGTTACGGCCTGTATCGCTGCTGAGTTGGCTGCTGAGTTGGCTGGCCAGATCTGCGGCACTGATCAAGGTGGTATACATCGTCTTCTCCTAAAAAATACATCGCGGACTATCAGGTAATTTTATTCTGAACAAATCGCATCTCTGTGAATCGGTGACTGGTCTGCTCTGGCATTATAAAAAGTGGCAATCAGGCCGCTGCATAAAATCACAGCGATGCCGACCCAGCTTAACCATGCCAGACTCTCATCCCATAACAACATATCCCACAAACTGGAAAACACGATGCCCACGTATTGCAGATTCGCCGTCACCAGCGTATTACCAAGGCGATAAGCACGGGTCATCGCCATCTGCGCTGAAGCGGCGGTAAGACCTATCGCCAGCAACAAAAATATGCCGCGGCTATCCAGGTGATGCCAGACAATTTCTTGCGCGGAGGCTTGTGCGGATTTAGCAATCAAAGTACCGAGCACACCAGCAATTGCACAAGTCATGGAAAAATAAAATACCACGCGGTATTCCGGCTCACCCATCAATCCCATTTTTCTGACTTGCATATACGCCCATGCGGCCAGCATGCCAGAAACCAAGGCGATAATGCCACCCACCACCTGATCCGCATGTATGCTTGGACGCAACAACAGAACCACGCCGATGAACCCCAGCAAAATGGCGACGATAGGTTGCCAGGTCAGGCCGCGCTGCTTATGCCACCAGGCACCGATCAGCATCATCGCCGCGATCCATATCGGTGACATGTAATTCAGGGTCACCGCCATTGCCAACGGCAACTTACCGATAGAGTAAAACCATAACCATAAGGCCAGCACACCCACCGCACCACGCACCAGATGCTGAGACGGCATCGGTGTCTTCAAGGTCCCGCCCTGAATTCTGGCCAGCATGGCAATCATCAGCATGCCGATCAGGCCGCGATAAGCGACGATTTCAGATGTCGAATAATCCGTTGAGGCCAGTTTGACGCAGACACCCATAATGGAAAACAAAAAACTGGCAAGCAACATCCACAAAGACTGCATAAAAACCTGACTCCAAAAGACAGGGGAGGCACGCGCCTCCCCTCTTCAACTATCTGAACGACCTCAGATTTCTATTTTTTTCCGGTACCACTCATGGAAATGCTGCATGCCGTCTTCCATTGGTGACTGATAAGGCCCGACTTCGTTTTCACCGCGATCCAGCAGAATTTTACGACCGGCATCCATGCGTACACCAATTTCATCATCCTCGATACATGTCTCCATATAGGCGGCACGTTCAGCTTCGATGAATTCGCGTTCGAATAAAACAATCTCTTCCGGATAGTAAAACTCGACGACATTTCTGGTCTTGCCGGTGGCAGTAGGCCACAAGGTAGAGACGACCAGAACATGCGGATACCATTCCACCATGATATTCGGATATAAGGTCAGCCAGATTGCGCCATACTTAGGTGGTTCACCGTTGCGGAATTTCAGTACCTGCTCTTGCCAGATTCTGTATTTCTCGGAACCGGATTTCAGCAAACCACTGTTCACACCGACAGTCTGCACACTGTAATCTTCGCCGAATTCCCAACGCAGATCGTCACAGGTGACGAAGCTACCCAGGCCAGGATGAAATGGTTCGACGTGATAATCTTCCAGATAGACTTCGATGAACGTCTTCCAGTTGTAATCGCATTCGTGAACCTCAACGTGATCTAGCATGTAGCCAGTAAAGTCGAGATCTTTGGTGACGCTGAGCTGCGCCATGCGTTCCATGACGTTGTAACCATTTTGCTCAAACAGCAAGCCATTCCAATTCTGCAATGGCGTGCGCTTCAGATTCATGCAAGGCGTATCTGAAAAATGCGGAGCACCGATCAGTTCACCTTTGAGATCATAGGTCCAGCGATGCAGCGGACAAACAATATTATTTGCATTGCCGCGGCCATTAAACATCAGCGCCTGACGATGACGACAGACGTTAGACATCAGCTCGATACCCTGAGCGCTGCGAACCAGCATACGCCCTTCGTTTTCGGACGCTAAAGTTGCGAAGTCACCGAGATTCGGCACCATCAACTCGTGACCGACGTAACGAGGACCAGAATGGAACAGGTCTTTGATTTCGCGCTGTAACAGCGTTTCATCAAAATAGACATGCACCGGAAGTTGCGCGTCAGAACGCGCGAGTGTAGACAAAGAAGCCAGATCGGACATCCCCACCCCCCAAATTAATTTGCACCAACCTAAGAGAGAAAGAATCCACAAAAACCTGTTTTCGCTTGGGTTTTCAATCCAGACGAAAGTTCAAACGATCAAACGACTTGAAGAGGAAATTTTGGACAGAACCGCGGATTATACCCGAATCGTCGCAGGTTCGCCCCGCAAGCAATGATTTCCTGAGAAAAATCAAATAATTAAACCAATACGGCGCTCGTCTCAACACAGGCCTCTCGCATCGGCAAACAAACAACATCCATGCTTTTTAGATTAGACCATCTAATTTCACTCTTTCGCCGCATCAAAAACGACACTTGCTACCCGCCTCACTCTGAAGAAAATTTTGCTGCAAGTGCAAATATATGATGAAAATTATTAATTATATTAACCAAATCCAACTTTTATGCTGCATAGCAGCTTGTCTTCACCTTTCTCTGAACTTAGCCTGATTCTGGCTGATTTGACCAGAACTCGGAGAAGTTCAGTGCAAACACGCTCCCATCCGGTTTCATTTGAATTAACTTATTCGAAAGAATCAACATGAAAAAAACACTGATAACAAAGCTGATGGCGATTTTGTTTGCCATCTGCGCCCTGCCCGCTCAGACATGGGCAGCAGGGTATACGGAGACAAAATATCCTATTGTGTTAGTCCATGGTTTATTTGGATTTGACAATATTGGCCCGGTTGAATACTGGTACGGTATTCCATCGGCTCTGCGCTCAGACGGTGCGCGCGTGTATGTCACGCAAGTCGCAGCGGCCAACAGCACAGAAGTGCGCGGTGAACAATTGCTGACGCAGGTTAAGCAAATTCTCGCAGTCACCGGTGCCAGTAAAGTGAATCTGATCGGTCATAGTCACGGTGGGCCAACGACCCGCTATGTAGCATCGGTCAGGCCAGATCTGGTCGCATCAGTCACCTCAGTCGGTGGCGTCAACCGGGGTTCCGCTGTGGCAGATATTATTTTGGGCATCGCGCCGCCGGGCTCTGTGACAAACAGCGTGCTTGTTTCCGTGACTAACGGTCTGGCGAAAGTCATCAGCTTCTTGTCGGGTCAGCCTAATTTATCGCAAGATGCACTGGCTGCAGCCAATTCCCTCAGCACCGCAGGTTCGCTGAAATTCAATAGTAAACATCCGGAAGGCGTACCGACCACTGCTTGCGGTGAAGGCGCATATCAGGTCAACAATGTTGCGTATTACTCATGGAGTGGCGCAAAACCATATACCAATGTTCTTGATGCCGTTGATCCGGCCTTATCACTGACCTCGCTGGCCTTTGGCAGTAGCAAAAACGACGGACTGGTCAGCAGTTGTTCATCCCATCTCGGCAAGGTTATTCGCGATGACTATGCGATGAATCATCTTGACGAAGTGAATCAGACCATAGGCCTTGTCAATATTTTTGAAACGAATCCGGTGACGATATACCGGCAGCATGCAAATCGCCTGAAAAATAGCGGCTTGTAAGCAGAAACACCAGCGCTGAAGATTTTCTGAATATACCGGATCGGGATTTTATGAAAACAAGAAATCTGACTTTTCTGGCAGCGACGCTCATTCTGATCGTCGCCTCTTTTTTCCTGATGTCGAAACAAGGTAGTCACGAAGAGCAGGCCATCAGGCTGACACCTCAAGACCGCATGTTTTCATTTGTACGATCGATGGAAGGCACCAGCGTAGATGGACAAGCGACACAAGCAGACGATGGAAATCTGGTCGTCAACGCTGAATTACGACTGATGTTTGATTATTACCTTGCTGCCACTGGTGAGAAAAGCATTCCGGACATTAAACGCGAAATCGAAACCGTACTCGATCAGAAACTCAAGCCGCATGCAGCAGCGCAGGCAAAAGAATTACTGACACGCTACCTTGCGTACAAGCAGGCATTACTCGATCTGGAGAAAAATACCGGAGCATCAGCGACAAGTCACACAAATAACATGAGCAACGACATGATCTCAGCGATGCAGAACCGTTGGCAAAGCATGCAGAAATTACGCTTGCAATTTTTTAGCGCTAAAGACAATCAGGCGCTGTTTGGCTTTGATGATGCTTACGATATGGATGCACTGGCACGGTTAGAGATTAGTCAAAACCCTGCCTACAGCGATAAACAAAAACAGGAAAAACTTCAAGCCCTGGACGCCACAATGTCACAGGAACTTCGCGAAGCGAAGAGCGCGCCATACCAGATCATACGACTGGAAGAACAGGCGCAGCAATTACGTTCCAGCGGTGCGAGCGAGGACGATATTTACCGGATGCGGGCGGCTGCTGTCAGTCCTGAAGCAGCCAACAGACTGGCCGATCTGGACAGGGAAGAAGCAGAATGGAAAATACGGATCGCAAACTATCTTGAGCAAAGAAGGCAGTTGCTGAGCAGGGATGAAAATAAAAGTACGACTGACAAAATCGCGGCACTACAACAATTACGGGATCGGTATTTCAGTATTCAGGAACAAAATCGCCTGGCGGCGTATGAGTAAAAATATCTGATGAAACTGGCATGCCACCTCAGCCTGAGCAGCAATCAATCAGGCTGCGGGCTCGCGTGCTTCCAGCTGTGCGTCCGGCGAATCCGGCAACGTCGCCAGCGCTTCTTGCAATGCGCGATCAACGACTTTATCTAACTGTAAAATCTGAGCACGTTTTTCACGGAATGCCTGTTCCAGATTTTTTGCGGAGACAGAAAAACTTTTTTCTTTTTCACTCGCGGTAAAAATATACAGGCTGCGCATAGGGCTGACCCATGCGAGCCTGACTCGGGCTATCTGCGCATTCTCCTGGGTGAATTCTATCCAGATACCACGTTCCAGCTGATGCACAACATCGACAAATTCATCGTCAGTGGCAAGCTCTTCCTGCGCTGCATTTTTCTCAGCTTCGGCACGTTTTTCCAAGCGACGTTCGGTCGCTTGCTGCGCAGCTTCAACGGCAAGCTCCAACTGCCGGTCTGGCGATAACTCTAACGGTGCGCGCACGATAGACGCGTGGCACTCAGAAAGTTCAGCAAAAAACTGTACGCGATCGGCATCTTCCCATTTAATCAGGCTCAGCCATTTATTCAGACGTGCCAGAATCGCCGGCAGACGATTTAATAATTCCTGCCTGTCTTGCAAGGTAAATTTTGGCTTCACACTCCAGATCAGGTCATCCATCGTCTTGATCGCATCTTGCACCGCATGTGGCTTTTCATCTCTGACACTGTAAGCCAGCGTCAATACCTTAATCCACCGGCTTTC
This sequence comes from Cognatundibacterium aquatile, assembly GCF_014699135.1. GTDB lineage: Bacteria > Pseudomonadota > Gammaproteobacteria > Burkholderiales > Burkholderiaceae_D > Undibacterium > Undibacterium aquatile. The sequence goes on along the minus strand of NZ_JACOFT010000001.1, from coordinate 790,120 downwards.
CAAGAAAGTCTCGACAAAAGCGACGACTTCGCCGGAACCAACACGGATTGCGACTTCCTGATTCGCATGTATGCTCGCCTGCTTAATTTTTTCTTTGCGGATCGCACTCTTGATCGGTGCTTCTAATGCTTGCGCATTTGCCTGTTCTTCTTTCTCGATGAAAGATTCAAGATCGGTAACGACCTCGTCAAACAAGGCAATTTCCTGATCAAACTCTTGCGATACTCGTTCGACATTGCGCTTCATCGTCTGGAACAGAGGATCTTGTGCGCCTTTGTTCTGATCCAAGGACAAACTGTAACGGGACAACAGATCAATCAGGCGACGCGCAGGATGCTGATCTTTAAAGAAAAATTCTTTATCAATTAATGCCGCTTTTAATACCGGTACCTGCAGAACGGAAATCAGTTCTTTTACCGGTGCGGGAATTGCCTGATTACGGAAAACATTATCAAAGACCTGCGACAACAAATCGAGCGTATGTTTTTCAACGCCTGTCGTCGCTACGTCTGCAACATGTTCGCGCATTTGCGACAGGCGCATTACCTCGCCTGCGCCGGACATCATCTGATTGAGTTTCAGATTCTGTTGAAATTCTGCCAGATGCTGAAACAGGCGGGACTCAGCAGGATTGGATGCAAATCCGGAATGATCAGAGTAATTTCCGTTACTGCGTGGTGCTTGTTGCTGACTCTGCGCACCGGAAAAATAACGCTTCAGCTTTTGCGCTATGTCTTGTGAATGACTTTCCTGTTCCGCGTTTTTAGCTTCCGTTTCGTCATCCGCCGGACTGGTCGTCTTGTTTTGATTGCGACGAATTTTGTAAGAATCCTGCAAATCAGGCAGAATTCCTTTCTTCACCAGAGCCGAATTGATCTCGTACAAAATCGGTTCAAGATCAAACAAAATATCGGCTCGTAACAAAGGCAGTACCATCTCATGCGTTCCCACCTCAGGATCAAACTGACACCATGCTGAGTACAAAGCATTCAGCAAAATATCCGGGCGGAACGGATTCTGGGCAATACTTAATGTTTCTCGCCCAAGCAAATGCGACAACCGCATGTTCAATGCCGCATATTGCTCTGCGCTATCGAGCTCTATTGTGCGGCTGACTCTGCTGAGAGCCAGCTTTTTATCCATTTCTTCATAACTGATCAGACTCAGATCTGCATCCGTTGCCGTACTTACTCTGTTTCCAGATTGCTTGGGTGAAATCAGCAGATCCACTTCCTGGCGAAACGCTTTTTCTACATCGGCAGAAGATAAATGATAAAACGCATACGCATTTTTTTTCAGTATCTGCCCGGCATTGAAACTCAGATTTGCTTCGCGCGAATCCATGCTTTGCTCAGACATCGCCAGAAAAGCATTCGACAAACGTGAAGAAAATGCATCCAGTTGCGACACAACCAGATGCGTTGCCAGCGGAATCAATCCACGCAACACGTCCTCAGCGGCGGCAGAGCCCGTCGCTGTTTTTGCGTGTAATGGATGAAGACCACTCATAATTGAAAAGAAAACCTTATCAGATGCAACAAATGTAGAAAATAAGACTCATATTTACGGCACTCAATTGTGGAAGTTGAGGAATTGCGCGTATCACGGATGAAATCTGATTATTTCAACAAGATCAGTGACTTACGATGCAATATACAGTCAATAAAAAGGCCATTGAGCACACTATATACGCATATTTTCCACATGGAAATGTTTTGAATGCAATTTCAGATTGCGTTCAGTATAAATCTCTACGCGCAAGCACACCGGTTTCCCAACTGAAACAATTATTTCAAATTGTAAGTAAACATCGGGACTAAAAAAGCAGAATCACCGCCAAGCTGACTTGTTTGCTCTAAAATAGAACGTTACATTACTTTTTTGCGTAATTTCACGCGCTGTTAGTCATTAAATATCAATATGCCTAAAAAAAACGCTGGCGCAAACCAGCCGGATCCCGCCAACACGCCAGTCTCTTTTGAGGCAGCAATGAATGAACTAACCGGATTGGTGGCAAAAATGGAAGCCGGGGATCTGCCGCTGGAAGCCTCTGTCATTGCTTATCAGCGTGGCGCTGAATTAATTCAATTTTGCACTTCACAGCTGGATAAAGTGGAGCAACAAGTCAAAGTATTGGAAGCCGGAATGTTGAAATCTTTCCATGTAGACAATGGGGATGAGGATCTCACATGAGCCAACAATTCCGTGTCTGGATGCAACAAAAACAGGATCAATGCGAACGTGCGCTAGCGGATTTCATTCCGCAAGCCTCCGTTGTTCCGGGTCATTTACACGAAGCTATGCGTTATGCCGCGCTGGATGGTGGTAAGCGCGTTCGCCCATTACTGGTCTATGCAGCCGGACAATTATTCGATGCGCCGCAAGAAGCGCTGGATCGCGCTGCCGCCGCAGTCGAAATGATTCACGCCTATTCGCTGGTACATGATGATATGCCATGCATGGATGATGATGCGCTGCGCCGTGGCAAGCCGACCGTCCATGTGAAATATGACGAAGCAACCGCCTTGCTGGTTGGCGATGCGTTACAAGCACAGGCGTTTCTGGTTCTTTCCGAGGGAAATGCCAGTGCAGAAACCAGACTCGGGCTGGTGCGCCTGCTTGCCCATGCTTCCGGCTCGGTCGGCATGTGTGGTGGTCAGGCCATTGATCTCGCCAGCGTTGGTCTGGCACTGACACGCGAACAGCTGGAACAAATGCATCGCTTAAAAACCGGCGCTTTGCTGCGGGCTTCGGTACTCCTGGGCGCTTCCTGTGGCAAAACATTAAATCCGGAAGAAACTGTTGCGCTCAACACCTATGCTGCGGCAATCGGCCTCGCCTTCCAGGTCGTCGATGACGTGCTTGATGCGACGGCTGACTCTGCAACACTCGGCAAAACAGCCGGTAAAGACGCCGCGGACAATAAACCGACGTATGTCAGCCTGCTGGGTCTGCCGGCATCGCAGGAATTAGCTCAGCAACTTTGCCGCGAAGCACACGGCGCGCTGGATTCTTTTGGCGAAAAAGCACAATTGCTCCGGGATCTGGCTGACCTGATCGTGCAGCGACAAGCATAACAAGCACTTAACTATGACGAATTTACTGCAAAAAATTAACTCTCCTGCCGATCTGCGGCTGTTGTCGCGCCATCAGTTAGCGCCGCTGGCGGATGAATTGCGCCAATACGTGATTGATTCCGTTTCCAAAACCGGCGGGCATCTGTCGTCCAATCTTGGTACGGTAGAGCTGACACTGGCGCTACATTACGTATTTAACACACCTGAAGACCGTTTGATCTGGGACGTTGGCCATCAGACTTATCCGCACAAAATTCTGACCGGCCGGCGTGATCGCATGCACACTTTGCGTCAGTGGGAAGGCATCTCCGGCTTCCCGCGCAGGGACGAAAGTGAATACGATACCTTTGGCACTGCGCATTCATCGACTTCAATTTCTGCGGCGTTAGGTATGGCTCTGGCCGCCCGCACGAAAGGTGAAGACCGGCATGCGGTTGCCATCATCGGCGATGGCTCCATGACTGCCGGCATGGCATTTGAAGCACTGAACAATGCCGGGGTACATGAAGACATCAACCTGCTGGTGGTACTGAACGACAACGATATGTCGATCTCGCCGCCGGTCGGTGCACTGAACCGTTATCTGGCAAGGTTGATGTCCGGCAAATTCTACGCAGCAGCGCGCAACGTCGGCAAATCTGTACTGCCTTCGCCAGTGCTGGAACTCGCCAAACGCTTTGAGGAACATGCAAAAGGCATGCTGGTACCAGCCACGATGTTTGAAGAATTCGGTTTCAATTACATCGGCCCGATTGACGGCCACGATCTCGAATCGCTGATCCCGACACTGCAAAATATCCGGCAACTCAAAGGGCCGCAGTTTTTGCATGTGGTCACCAAAAAAGGTCAGGGATATAAACTGGCGGAAGCCGATCCTGTGTTGTATCACGGCCCTGGCAAATTTAATCCAGCCGAAGGGATCAAACCAAGCACGTCAGCGAAACAAACCTATACCCAGGTTTTCGGGCAATGGTTGTGCGATATGGCAGCCAGCGACCAGAAACTGGTAGGAATCACGCCTGCCATGCGTGAAGGCTCAGGCATGGTGGAATTTGAAAAGCAATTTCCTAAGCGCTATTACGATGTCGGCATTGCTGAGCAGCATGCCGTCACATTTGCCGCCGGCCTCGCTTGCGAGGGTCTGAAACCTGTTGTCGCGATTTACTCGACCTTCCTGCAACGCGCTTACGATCAGTTGATCCACGACGTCGCCCTGCAAAATCTGGATGTGACATTCGCGCTGGATCGCGCCGGGCTGGTTGGCGCAGACGGCGCCACCCACGCGGGCAATTACGACATCGCCTATTTGCGCTGCATTCCTAACATGGTCGTGATGGCTGCTTCCGATGAAAATGAATGTCGCCAGATGTTGACGACCGGCTACAACTACCCCGGGCCTGCCGCCATTCGCTACCCGCGCGGCGCCGGTATCGGCGTCAAACCTGATACTGAATTGAGCAGTCTGATTATTGGTAAAGGCGAAGTCAGACGCGAGGGCAACAAGATCGCCATTCTGGCCTTTGGCTCTATGCTGCAACCATCGCTCCACGCCGCTGATATTCTGGATGCGACCGTGGCGAATATGCGTTTCATCAAGCCGCTTGATGTCGAATTACTGAAAACTCTTGCTGACTCGCATGATGTTCTGGTGACCGTGGAAGAAGGCTGCAAAATGGGCGGCGCCGGATCGGCCGTTGCCGAAGCGCTGGCCGAAGCTGGCATCTGCAAGCCTTTGCTGATCCTTGGTTTGCCGGATAAATTTATCGATCATGGCGATCCGGCATTGTTACTGAGCCAGTGCGGTCTCGATAGCAATGGCATCGTGCAGGCGATACGCGAGCGCTTTAAGCTCAGCGCCACATCAACACCAGCGCAGGCTGCCTGATTAACGACACCGGCGCGATCAACGAAAAATGGCTACCGTGCGGTAGCCATTTTTTTGCCTGATTGAGATCGGTGGATGAGCGCCAAAGACATCAATACCGGAAAATCGAAGCCGCTGAGAGCTAAAATATACTCCCCCCAGTATCTATTAAACCCCTTTATTTACGCTGAGAATAAGCGTTTTTTACGACATACTCCCCTGAAATCAGGCGGCAACCCATTCGCGTGTGGCTTGTCCGGCATAGCTGACGGGCGCATTCTGCACATCATCAAACGTCACAATCTCGTACGCATCCGGCTGTGCCAACAAAGCACGCAACAATTGATTATTCAGTCCATGTCCGGATTTGTGCGCTGTGTAGCTGGCCAGGAAAGGATGACCGATCAGATACAGATCACCGATGGCATCGAGAATTTTATGGCGCACGAATTCATCGTCGAAACGCAGACCATCTGAATTCAGTATCCGGTATTCGTCCATGACGATCGCATTTTCCATGGAACCGCCACGGGCAAGGCCTATGCCGCGCAACATTTCCACATCCTGCATGAAACCGAAAGTGCGCGCTCTGGCGACGTCTTTGACAAACGAGACTTTTTCAAAATCGACCTCGGCAGTCTGCACCGTGCCATCCACAGCGGGGTGATTGAATTCAATGAAGAAATGCAGTTTGAAACCGTTATATGGCTCCAGTCTCGCCCATTTTTCAGCGGCCCCTTTGCCCTCGCGGATTTCTACCGGTTTCAATACGCGGATAAATTTCTTGGCTGCGTCTTCCTGTTGCAACCCGGCTTCCTGCAACAAGTAAACGAACGACGATGCGGAGCCATCCATAATCGGAATTTCTTCAGCGCTGACATCGATATACAAATTATCGATACCCAGTCCGGCGCATGCAGATAACAGATGCTCGACCGTCGAAACCCGTTCGTCACCATTGGATAAAGTGGATGCCATGCGGGTGTCGCCGACACCGGTTGCGGTGGCCGGGAAAACTAATGGCGGGGTCAGATCCGTACGGGTAAAAACAATGCCGGTATCCACCGGTGCAGGACGCAATACCAGTTCGACCTTGGTGCCGGAATGCAGGCCCACGCCTATGGTTCTGACTTCTTGTTTGATAGTGATTTGCTTTAACATCTTCGTATTATAACGAGTCACGCCAAGCCGATGTGCTGGCACGGTCATTCGCTGTTGCAAAAACAGATATACCGCAAACGAGCGGTAAAAAAATCATTTATATAAAAAAACAGCGCCAGCCAGAAATGGCGGCGCTGCTCTCATGGAAACTGAAAATTAAGCGAGTTGCGCTAACAAGGTTTCCACATTGGATACTTCAAATTTTCCGCCAGCTTCCACGTTCAGTTGCTTGACGACGCCGTCAACTGCCAGCAAAGAATAACGCTGGGAACGAATACCCATGCCAAATTTACTGAAATCTGCGTCCAGACCCAGCGCTTTGCTGAATGCAGCATTACCGTCGGCCATCATACGCACGACGCCGGTGGCTTTCTGATCGCGGCCCCACGCGCCCATCACAAATGCGTCGTTCACGGAAACACACCATATTTCATCAACGCCTTTGGCTTTTAATTCAGCAGCATGCGCGATGTAGCCAGGAAGATGTTGTGCCGAACAAGTTGGCGTGTATGCACCTGGCAGACCAAAAATCGCAATCGTTTTTCCTTTGACCAGATCAGCAACCTGGAAAGTATTCGGGCCAATACTGCAACCTTCGCCAGCAACCTCGATAAATTCTGCCAGGCTGCCTGCCGGTAAATGTTCGCCAATTTGTATGCTCATCATCATTCCTTTCGTTTAATTCAAATAATTAACTATCTTGCGATAGCCCGGTACGCCAGATCATTCCGGCGATCAAGCTCGCAGTATGCCTGAGCTGTCGAAAAGCTGCTGGCGCCGTCCCAAAGTCAATTCAGGAAAACCAAAGTTGTAAAAATTTTTACATTTTTATATGTAATTTCCCAACAGTAAGTTCCATAAATGCAATACAGATGCTAGGATAGTCCAATTAATTACTTAAATATCAATGATTCGGACTGGTAATTCCCATTACATGGAGGGGTGCATACAAATGAAGCAATCCAAGGCAAATGGCAGTATTCACAGGAAATATCTTGCAAGCGCACTGATCAGCATCGGCGTCAGTTATGGGCTTTCAGGCTGTGGCGGTGGCAGCAGTGCTCCGGCGGTGGTCGCGCCACCCACACCACCAACCGTCAGTATCGATGTTTTCGGCGCACGCGGCGCGCTATTAACCGCAGTCGTCAGCAGTACGGACTGCGCCACGACGCCAACAGTCAGTTGGCAAAATTCTTCTGGCGTTGCGGTGGGTAGCGGCACCAGCATTCAGGACACACAACCCAATTCCATTCTGACTGCGACGGCAAGCTGCTCAAGCGCTACTGCCAGCCAGAAGCTCGCAGCGAATTCTGTGCATACCGCACTTTCCGCTTTTGCGGTACTACAAAACGGCAGCGCCGTGGCCTGGGGCAATCCGGTCTGGGGCGGACAAACCAGCACCGCTGCGGCAATCACGGGTATTTCTCAGTTATACGCGTCCGAGCGCGGCTTTGCAGCGCTGCTCAGCGACAATACAATGAAGGCCTGGGGCAGCAGCTATGTCGCTGTCACCGATCCGAATTTAGTCTATCCGGCAACAGGCGCGATCGCTACCAGCCCACTGACCAACATCGCTACCGTCATGCCAGGCAGACTCGCCTATTTCGTGACAAAAAAAGATGGTTCGATTGCTGCCTGGGGAAATTTCCGTGGCGTCACCGATGGCGTGGACGGCTATATCGGTGATGCGAAAACTGGTCTCAACCCTGTCACGCTGGCGTTGCTGACCGACGTCAAAGCGCAGGCTTCGACCGAAGGTGCGTATGCCTTATTGAAAGGCGACGGTACCGTGGTGACGTTTGGCGATCAGGATGCGGGCGGGAACTCGTCAGCAGTTCAGCCCTTACTGGTTGGCGTAACGCAGATCGTCGGGAATAACTTTGACTTTGTCGCCTTACGTAAAGATGGCAAGGTAGTGACCTGGGGTTACGGCTACGCGGCACAATCAGGTGATGCCGAAATTAATCCAACGCTGGCAGACATCTCGAAACTTTATGTCAGCGGTAATGCGGCGGCGGCAGTATCCAACACCGGAGCCGCATTTGCCTTTGGTTTTACACCCCAGATTGAAGCAGCCGATTCCAGTTCACTGACAGCATCACTGACCAACGTCAGCAATATCTATTCAACGCAAACGGCATTTGCCGCATTGCGAACTGATGGCACCGTTATCAGCTGGGGTGATCTGCCACGGATGGGAAATAGTCTGAATGCCGTTCAGTCTTCCCTGACGAACGTAAAATCAGTACAGGCGACAGAATATGCATTCGCTGCACTGAAAGGTGATGGTACGGTCATCAGCTGGGGCGATCCGGAACTGGGTGGCGACAGCAGCGCAGTGAAAGCGCAGTTAACTAACGTCGTTGCTCTCAGTGCCAACAAATATGCATTCGCCGCACTGAAGTCAGATGGCAGCGTGGTGACCTGGGGCATGAAAACGAAAGGCGGCGACAGCAGTGCCGTCGCGGCAAAATTAACCAATGTCCGCGCCATTTATGCCACTGCATATGGTGCGTTCCTCGCAGTGAATAAAGACGGCAGCTTTGTTACCTGGGGCGATCAGTGGGCTGGCGGCGGAACCGCTCCGGCAACATTGACAAAAATCCCTTACCTCGGCTGACATCAGCGTCATCCATCGCATCAATGCCATGAATAGAAATGGAGAACATCGTATGAAATTTTTCGCTTTCAAAGCAAAACCTCTGATCGCAGCCATACTCGGCACCATGATATGTGCGTCAGCGCACGCCACCGTCAGAGAGCAGGACAACACCACTGCCACGCCTCGCAGAGAAGCAGAAAATCTGACTCAGATCATAGTGAAGTACCGCAATGAGCGCAGCAATGCAAACGAAGCGGCCAGCCTCAGCGGCAATAAAGCGGCGCTGGCACAAGTGCAGACACAAAGAATATCGGCACTACAATCAGTCGCCAGAACTTATAACGCCACATTTGCGTTAAAGCGTCAGATCGTTACCGGCGGCTGGGTGTATCGCGCAAATACTGCGTTAAAACCTTCGCAAATGATGGCACTCGCCGCGAAACTGCAAGCAGCCGACCGCTCTATCGAATATGCAGAACCAGATTACATTCTGCGCCCGGCGTATACCCCGACCGACCCGCTATTTACCTCGCAATGGGATATGCAGGAAAGTGCCACACAGCCAGGCGGTCTGAATCTGTCTGCGGCCTGGGATATCAGTAAAGGTGACAAAGTCACCGTTGCCGTCATTGACACTGGCTACCGTCCACATCCGGATCTGCTGCAAAATCTGATCCCGGCACCAGGCGGAAGCGCAAATCAGTATGGCTACAACTTTATCAGCAAGGCCTCGACAGCCCGCATTACGTTGCCAAAGGATGTGAGCAGCGCGCGCGGCCCGGATGCGATTGACCTCGGTGACTGGGTAGAAAAAACGGATACAGATTGCCCGTCTCACGCACAAGATAGCAGTTGGCATGGCACACATGTGGCAGGCACAATTGCTGCAGCAGCCAACGGTACCGGAATTACCGGTGTCGCACCGAACGCCCGGATTTTACCGTTAAGAGCACTGGGTAAATGTGGCGGAGAAAGTTCAGATATTGCCGATGCCGTTGCCTGGGCTGCAGGATTACATATCGAAGGCGTGCCGGATAACACCAACAAAGCGAATGTCATTAATCTCTCTCTTGGCGGTACACATGCCTGCAGTAAAACAAATGCAGCAGCCTATCAAAGTGCGATCGCGAATGGAGCAGTGATTGTTGTCGCGGCCGGCAATGAAGCGCTTGACGCACGCCTGTCGAGTCCGGCGAACTGCCCGGGTGTGATTACCGTCGCATCAAACTCGATCACCGGTGGTCGCGCAAGTTATTCAAATTACGGAGCGACCGTCAGCGTCACCGCGCCGGGTGGAGGCTTTACGACAGCGGCAGACAGAATCCTCTCAACGCTGCCAAGCGGAAAAACCGTCGCGACGGATGACACCACGTATGGTTTGATGGCGGGTACCTCGCAAGCGACACCGCATGTGGCGGGTGTGATCGCGCTGATGATGGCAGTCAATCCTAAACTGACATCCGCGCAGGTACGCAGCATACTGATCAAAACCGCGCGCCCGGCACCGGCAAACTGTCCCGGCTGTGGAGCCGGTATTGTTGACGCAACTGCAGCTGTCAAAGCGGCCAGCGGAAATTAAGAAATAACGCCCCGGATGTATCGAGGGCGTACCTCGATTAATTTTGCCAAAAATAAAAAAAGCCCGCATTGTATGCGGGCTTTTTTAATGAGTACGACAGATAAATCAGTCTGCCTGCTTACGCAAAAATGCTGGAATGTCGTACGTTTCCATGCCATTTTTTTCTAACGCACGCACCGTGTCTGACGCAGATTCGCGACGCCATACTGCTGGCTTGCTCAATCCGTCAAATGCTGGTGCAGCGCTTGCCATACCATTCGACACTGTCGTTGTAGCCATCGCCGCAGCCATCATCGGCTCATTATTGGTACCGGTACGCAGCATCGGTGTTTGCACCAGCTGAATATTTTTCTTACCGCGTCCCAATCCTGTTGCAACGACCGTCACACGGATATCGTCACCCATGGTGTCGTCGTATGCGATACCTTGAGCAATCGATGCATCCGGTGCTGCGAATGCGCGCACAGCTGCCATGACTTCTTTAATTTCTTTACCTTTGAGGCTACGGCTGGCAGTCACATTCACCAATACACCACGCGCACCGGACAAATCAATACCATCCAGCAAAGGTGATGCAACGGCTTGCTCAGCAGCGATGCGTGCGCGATCAACACCGGATGCTGTCGCCGTACCCATCATTGCTTTACCTTGCTCACCCATGATCGTTTTCACGTCGTTGAAGTCAACATTGATATGACCCGGTACATTGATGATTTCAGCAATACCGGCAACGGCATTATTCAGCACATCATCCGCATGTTGCAGCCATTCGATCATGCTGTCGTCTTCATAAATCTCTTCGAGTTTTTCGTTGAGAATGATGATCAGCGAATCGACGTGCTGGGTCAGCGCATCCAGACCTTCATCAGCGATGTCCATGCATTTCTTACCTTCGTAAGAAAAAGGTTTGGAAACCACCGCCACGGTTAAGGCACCAAGCTCTTTCGCCACTTGTGCCACGACTGGTGCTGCACCGGTACCGGTACCACCACCCATACCAGCAGCGATAAAGACCATGTGTGCGCCACGCAATGCGTCTTCGATGCGGGCACGTGAATCTTCTGCCAGCTTACGACCGACTTCCGGTTTCATACCAGCACCCAAACCGGTTTCACCGATTTGAATCACGTTATGCGCTTTGGATTGCAGCAATGCTTGCGCATCCGTATTTGCGGCGATGAATTCAACGCCGCAAACCCCTTTATTGATCATGTGCTGAACAGCATTGCCGCCGGCACCACCCACGCCAACCACTTTGATTACAGTACCTTGTGTGGCGTTATCAACCATATCGAACTCCATCATGACTCCTCCAGATAGGCAGTTACCAGTCGCTAATGATCACAAGATGTGACGACTAGCGACTAATAACTGTAGATCAAACCATTATAAAATGAGTACACCAATTACGATACAAAAAGCTACTTAAAAATTCCCCAAAAACCACTCTTTCATGCGCTGCCAGACTGCTTTTGCTGAACCTTCCTGCCTTGTCACAAGATGACCGCGCAAATACTGCTTCTTCGCTTCCAACAACAACCCTAAAACAGTGGCGTAACGCGGACTTCTGACAACATCAGCAAGTTGTCCGCTGTACGCTGGCATCCCTAATCTCGTTGGCTTTAAAAATATATCTTCCGCCATCTCGACCATACCTGGCATCGCTGACGATCCGCCTGTTAAAACGATGCCTGATGAGAGCACATCTTCATAACCGGATTCACGTACCACCTGGTGCACCAGCGCAAATAACTCTTCAACACGTGGTTCAATCACTGCTGCCAACGCCTGACGTGACAACGAGCGCGGACCACGATCACCCAGCCCCGGCACATCCAGCGTATCCGCCGGATCAGCGAGCACTTGTTTGGCAACACCGAAACGCACTTTGATTTCTTCCGCTTCCGAAGTCGGTGTGCGCAAAGCCATCGCAATATCATTCGTGATCTGATCACCTGCAATCGGAATCACAGCCGTATGACGAATCGCGCCTTCACTGAAGACCGCCACGTCTGTCGTGCCGCCGCCAATATCAATCAGAACAACGCCGAGTTCTTTTTCGTCTTTCGTCAGCACCGCTTCTGCCGACGCCATCGGTTGCAGAATCAGATCGGACACTTCCAGTCCACAACGGCGCACGCATTTCACAATATTCTGGACAGCAGAAACGGCGCCAGTCACGATATGTACTTTGACTTCGAGACGGATACCGCTCATACCTATCGGTTCACGTACATCATCCTGACTATCGACAATGAATTCCTGAGGCAAGGTATGCAGCAGCTGCTGATCAGTCGGAATGTTGACCGCTTTTGCCGTTTCGATTACGCGCGACACGTCGGCGGCGGTGACTTCCTTATCTTTAATCGCCACCATGCCGCTGGAATTAAAGCTGCGGATATGACTACCTGCAATGCCGGTATAAACACGACTGATCTTACAGTCCGCCATCAGCTCGGCTTCTTCAAGCGCACGCTGTATCGATTCGACGGTCGCCTCAATATTCACGACCACGCCTTTTTTCAGGCCTTTCGATTCGTGCTGTCCCAGGCCGATCACTTCATGCCTGCCATCCGGCATGACTTCAGCGACAACCGCCACCACTTTGGAGGTTCCGATATCGAGACCAACGATCAGATTTTTTGCGTCTTTTGTCATGTCTTTCCACTTGCTTTTGTTTGCTTTTTCAATCCCATGGAACTGTGGCTGGATTTCAACGCCAATCCATTTGGATAACGCATATCTACACTTTGAATACTATCTTCCAGACTCGATATCAATTGCGGATAGACCGTCATCAATTTATCCACTCTATCCTGCAAAGTCTTACCGTCCTGCACCCTGCCCAACTCTACCTGCATGCCATTATTTAACTTGACGCTCCATGCATACCGACTGGAATATTTCACTTCGTCCGGTTCAAGATTTATTCTGGAAAACCATTTTTTAAATTCCTGATACTGCGTCAGCACTTCTTTTTCACTGCCATCAGGGCCGCTCAGGTTAATCAGATCAGCGTCTTCTTCTGCTTCGGCAAGATTGGCGGTAAACACATCACCACTCACAGAAATCAAACGACCGTCATCCCCCCAGGTGCCTAACACAACATGCTCGTCCAGTTTCACAATCAGCTTATTCGGCCACTCTCTCTGAATACTCGCTTTTCTTACCCATGGAACGCTTTCGAAAGCACCGCGTACTGCATCCAGATTCGCCGTAAAAAAATTTCCTCTGATTCGTGGAATGGCTGAATTTTTAATCGTCAACGCATTCACGTGTTTTAAGGCTTGCGAACTCATGCCTTCCACCCGGATCGAGGCCAATGTGAACATCGGGCGTTGTATCACCCACCAGACGCCAGACATCATCAGAATGAACAGCACCATGCCGAATAAGGCATTTGCCGTGTTGTTCATCAGTTTGACGTCATGCCACATCAGTTATTCCTTTTTTACTTTGTTTCAGTACGGATTTTCAAGCGTGCTGTTTTTAAAATTTCAACGCACAGATCCTCGTAACTCATCCCAGTTGCTTTGGCAGCCATCGGTACCAGTGAATGCCCTGTCATACCTGGCGAGGTATTTATCTCCAGCAAAAATGGACGCTGATCAGAATGACGTACCAACACGTCTATCCTTGCCCAGCCTTCACAATCTAGTGCGCGATAAGCCTCCACAGCCATTTGCTGAATCTCTGTTGTCAGTACCGCATCCAGTGGTGCGGGACACAGGTATTGCGTATCGTCGGTAAAATATTTGTTCTGATAATCATAGTTACCATCCGGTGCAACGATTTCAATGATGGGCAATGCATAAGCCTGCTCACCTCTGCCGAGTACGGCAACAGTGAATTCACGCCCCTCAATAAATTCCTCCGCCAGCACGACTTCATCAAACTGCGCGGCAAGCGTATACGCCTGCTGCATTTCAGCAGCAGTATTCACTTTAGTAATTCCTATCGTCGAGCCCTCGTGTGGCGGCTTCATGATCAGCGGCAAACCCAGGTTCTGAGTAATCGCTGCTAAATCAGATTGCGCGTTCAACACAGCGTAGCCCGGCGTGCTGATGCCATGGGTTTGCCAAATGCGCTTCGTAAAAATTTTGTCCATGGCAATCGCAGATGCCATGACACCGCTGCCGGTATACGGAATATTTAACTGTTCCAGCACACCTTGCATACTGCCGTCTTCACCATATCGACCATGCAATGCGATAAACACGCGATCAAATTTTTCAGCAGCTAATTCCGCAATACTGCGTTCAGCAGGATCGAAGGCATGCGCATCGACGCCCTTGCTTTTCAGCGCTGCCAATACGCCGCTGCCAGACATGATGGAGATATCGTGCTCAGCAGAACGCCCGCCAAACAAAACGCCGACTTTACCTAAAGATTTATAATCAATTTCGCTCATGATTTTGTATCACTTCATTTATTTTGCCTGTGCCAGTTTTGCCGGCACTGCACTGATAGATCCTGCACCCATCACAATCAACACGTCACCATCTTTTAGGACGTGTAACAAGCTTTCCGGCATCTCTTGTATTTCCTCAACAAATACCGGCTCTATTTTTCCCATCACCCGCAAGGCGCGTGCCAGTGAACGTCCGTCAGCGGCGAGTATCGGCGCTTCGCCTGCGGCATACACTTCCGCCAGCACGGCAGCGTCAGCTGTAGAAATGACTTTAACAAAATCCTCAAACAAATCGCGTGTCCGGGTATAGCGGTGCGGCTGAAATGCCAGAACTAAACGACGTCCCGGATAAGCGCCACGCGCGGCCGCCAGGGTTGCCGCCATTTCGACCGGATGATGACCATAATCATCTACCAGTGCGAAACTGCCACCACTGGCCAAAGCGATTTCACCATAACGGGTAAAGCGACGCCCCACACCATTGAATTCGCTCAATGCTTTTTGTGTCGCTTCATCTGCGACGCCGACTTCACGCGCGATCGCAATCGCAGCGCAGGCGTTCTGAACATTATGCATACCAGGCTGATTTAAACTCACTCGCATATCAGCATAACCATCCTGCACCACGGTGAAATGCATCTTGCCATCGGCAGCAATCGCGTCAATCGCGCGGACATCTGCATCTTCCCGAAAACCGTAAGTGACGACAGGCTTAGAGATAAACGGCATGATTTCACGTACATTCGAATCATCCACGCACAACACAGCAACGCCATAAAATGGCAGGCGTTGCGTGAATTCAATGAATGCCTGTTTCAGTCGCGCAAAATCATGTCCATAGGTTTCCATGTGATCGGCATCGATATTCGTGATGACTTCTATCACTGGCAACAGATTCAGAAATGAAGCGTCCGACTCATCCGCCTCGGCAACGATGAAATCGCCACTTCCTAATTTAGCATTGGCACCAGCACTGTTAAGGCGTCCGCCAATCACAAACGTAGGATCAAAACCACCTTGCGCCAACACGCTCGCCACCAGACTGGTCGTCGTTGTCTTGCCATGTGTGCCGGCAATCGCAATGCCGCTCTTCAGACGCATCAGCTCGGCCAACATCAGCGCGCGTGGCACGATAGGAATGTGCTTCGCTCTGGCAGCGATCACTTCCGGGTTATCTGCTTTCACTGCCGTTGACGTCACAACCGCGTCCGCTCCTGCAATATTTTCCGCCGCATGCCCGATCTTCACGTCAGCACCGAGGCTTGCGAGACGTTGCGACGCAGAGTTGCTACTCAGATCTGAACCTGAAATGGTGTATCCGAGATTGAGTAAGACCTCGGCGATACCACTCATGCCTGAGCCGCCAATACCGACAAAATGAATATGTTTAACTTTATGCTTCATGCTAATGCTTCCAGAATTTTTGCAATGTTTGCATTCGCTTCGCGTTGACCGAGTGCATACGCTTTCTCTGCCATCTGCAAACATTGGTGGCGATCAAGCGCCTGTAATTTTTCAGCCAACAGCGCCGGTGTCAGCTCCGACTGAGGCAGATAAACTGCGGCCTGCTGCTGTGCCATCCAGGTGGCATTTTCCTTTTGATGCGACGTACTGGAAGCCATAAAAGGTACGAGTATGCTGGCAACACCTGCTGCAGTTAACTCCGATACCGTAATGGCACCAGCGCGGCAAATCACCAGATCTGCCTCAGCATAACGCTGCGGCATGTCGTCGATGAAATCGAGTATCTCGGCCTGCACGCCAGCTTGCGCGTAATTCGCACGCAAAGCATCAATATTTTGTTTGCCTGACTGATGAGTTAACGTCGGACGCTGCGCTTCCGGAATCAATGCCAGTGCTTGTGGCAGGCAATCATTCAACACTTTTGCGCCAAGGCTACCGCCGACAACCAGAATACGTAAAGCACCTGTACGCTGCGCATAACGCGTTGCGGGTGCAGGCAAAGCCGTAATTTCCTGACGCACAGGATTACCGGTCAAAGCGATTTTTTGATCTACGGATAAACTCTCAGACGGCAGTCCAAATAACAGTTTGCTGGCAAATGGTTTCAACGCTTTATTCGACAACAACAATGCGGCATCGGCATTCATCAATACCAGCGGAGTACCACGCAAGGCGGCGACAACACCGCCTGGTACCGTCACATAGCCGCCCATACCAAGCACAACATCAGGCCGACGCTGACTGAAAATGCGTGCGCAATGAAAAAAACTGGCGATCAGTTTGAAAGCCCCGGTCACGCTGTGTTTCCAGCCTTTGCCTCGCAAACCGGTGAAGTCCAGGCTATCCATAGGAATTTGATACTTAGGAACAATCTGGCACTCCATGCCTGTCATGGTTCCGAGCCAGGACACTTCCCAGCCGCGTTCCCGCATCAATTCTGCAATTGCCAGCCCCGGGAAAATATGACCGCCAGTACCCGCCGCCATAATCATGAGCTTTTTCGGTGAGACTGAAGTCATAAGCGGCCTCCACGCATCAAAACGCGATTTTCATAATCGACCCGCAGCAAGATAGCCAGCCCCACACAATTAATTAACACACCAGAACCACCATAGCTCATCAACGGCAAAGTCAGACCTTTGGTTGGCAACAATCCGAGATTCACGCCCATATTGATAAACGCCTGTACACCAATCCAGATGCCGATTCCCTTCGCGGTCAGACCGGCGAAAGTCTGATCCAGCGCGATCGCTTGTCTGCCAATTTCAAATGCGCGTTTGATGATCCAATAAAACAATAAAACGACGACAGTCACACCGACGAAACCCAACTCTTCACCGATCACGGCCAACAGAAAATCCGTATGTGCCTCCGGCAGATAATGTAATTTTTCAACGCTGGCACCCAAGCCGACACCAAACAACTCGCCGCGCCCGAACGCAATCAGCGAATGCGTCAATTGATACGCTTTGCCAAGCGCATGATCATCGTCAAACGGACTCAGGTACGCAAAGATACGTTCGCGGCGCCACGGCGACAGCAAAATAACCATCGTGAAAATACCCACCAGCGTTGCGGCGATACCACCGAACCAGATGCCATTAATCCCACCCAGAAAAAGTATGCCCATCGCAATACAGACAATCACACCGAAAGCGCCAAGATCGGGCTCCAGCAGCAGCAACAATCCCACGACGCCCACAGCTGCCAGCATAGGAACGAAGCCCTTGGTCAGCTTGTGCATATATTCTTGTTTACGCACCGTATAGTCAGCGGCATACAGCACCATGAATAACTTCATGAACTCGGATGGCTGCAAATTAAATACCTTGAATGAAAGCCAGCGTTTCGCGCCATTCACACCCTTACCGAGTCCTGGGATCAGAACCGCGACCAGCAAAATCAAAGTGAAGACGAACAAATACGGTGCCAGTTTTTGCCAGGTCAAAACGGGCATACGAAATACCAGAGCAGCTGCGATAATCGAGACCAATACAAACATCGCCTGGCGCACCAGAAAATGCGAATTTTTATAGCTCGCATATTTAGGTGAGTCTGGCAGAGAGATCGATGCCGAATACACCATGACCATGCCGAATAACATCAGGATCATGGTGACCCATACCAATGGTTGGTCGTAGTTCATCATTTTCGAACGATTCACCAGTTGCGTCTCCGGACCCGGAGCCGAAAATGGCAGCCATCGCTGTATTGGCAGGAGCAATTGCTTCATCAACAAATCTCCCCGCGTGACAATGCTACTTCACGCACTGCATCAGCAAAGACCTCGGATCGGTGCGCATAGTTACGGAACATGTCCAGACTCGCACAAGCAGGGGACAGCAGAACAATATCGCCCTCTTTTGCAATATCTGCCGCCGCCTGCACCGCAAGCTCCAGGCTGTTAAGTTCCTGAGTCTCGACCTGCGTTGTAGAAATCGCCTGACGAATCTCGTCCTTCGCTTTACCGATCAGCAATACACTCTTCGCATATCGTCCGACCACATCTGCCAATGGAGAAAAGTCCTGTCCCTTGCCCTCGCCACCCGCAATCAGAATGATACGTTTGTCGAATCCGTCAGCCTGCTGCCCCAATCCTTTTAAGGCGGCGACAGTTGCACCGACATTCGTTCCTTTACTGTCATCGATGTAATCAACACCACCAACACTATTGATGAGTTCAACCCGGTGCGGCTCACCTTTATATTCACGTAAGCCGTGCAGCAAAGGCGCAAATGAAAGACCTATGCCACGACATAATGCCAGTGCTGCAAGCGCATTCGCTGCATTATGCTGCCCACGAATCTGCAAAGCATCCGTTGGCATCAGTCGCGTGATCATGCACGGAATTTCTTCTGCTTCTTTTTTCTTCCGACGACTGGTGACGACGGGGGCGTCTTCCGCCGCAACAGATACTGCCAGCCAGCCCATGCCATGTTCATTCAGCAGACCAAGATCACCGATATGCACTGGCGCATCAACCCCAAAACTGATTACCGCCGCCTGTGGCTTCAACATCGACATCACCAAAGCGTCGTCACGATTCAGGACTTGTATCGTTGTCTCACCGAAAATCCGCGCTTTATCAGCGCAATAGGCTTGCATGCTGCCATGCCAGTCGAGGTGATCCTGGGTGATATTAAGCACGGTCGCCACATCCGCATTCAGACTGAATGTCGTGTGCAACTGAAAACTGGATAATTCCAACACCCATACTTGTGGCAGAACGTCTTGTTCCATCACTTCGTACAAGACATCAAGAACTGCCGGACTAATATTGCCAGCGACACGGGTTGATAAACCAGCGCGTTCGCACAATAAGCCAACCAGACTGGTCACTGTAGTTTTACCATTCGTGCCGGTAATCGCAATGACTTTTGGCTGATACGCACGCTCTTCTTTCAGGCTCAACAGGGCTTGCGCGAACAACTCGATCTCGCCCCATAGCGGGATATTCTGCGCAGCTGCAGCCGGAATGATGTCACGCAGTTCGCGCGCGGGAGCAAGACCGGGGCTGACTGCCACAAAATCTATATCGTTCAGCAATTCTGCAGAAAACTCACCGGCAATGAATTCAATCTGATTGCTCAAAGCGCGTAACGCCGTTAAACGTTCAGGTGCAGAGCGGGTATCCGCAACACGCAGACGAGCCCCGGCACGCAACAACCAGCGTGCCATTGCGAGACCGGATTCTCCCAGCCCCAGGACTAATACGTGTTTTTCAGAAAATTTCATAAACCCTTACTTCTGCCAGAAAATAACAAAACCAGACTTCAACGTAACTTCAGTGAAGATAAGCCAACCAATACCAGCAACATCGTGATGATCCAGAAACGCACGACCACCTGCGTTTCCTTCCAACCTTTTTTCTCAAAATGATGATGCAGAGGTGCCATCAAAAATAAACGGCGGCCTTCACCAAATCGTTTTTTAGTAAATTTAAAGTAAGACACTTGCAAAATAATCGACAGTGTTTCCGCGACAAAAATACCGCCCATAATGAACAAAACGATTTCCTGTCTGACGATTACCGCCAGCGTGCCGAGCGCACCACCCAGCGCCAATGCGCCGACGTCGCCCATAAACACCTGCGCTGGATGCGCGTTAAACCACAAGAATGCGAGACCGGCACCGGTCATCGCGCCGCAGAAAATCAGCAATTCACCTGCTCCCGGAATATGCGGAATCAACAGATATTTCGAGTAACCGATATGTCCGGACAAATAGGCAAACAAACCTAATGCAGTACCAACCATAATCACGGGCATGATGGCAAGGCCATCGAGTCCATCGGTAAAATTCACCGCATTACTGGTGCCGACGATCACGCAATACGTGAGCGCGATAAAGCCCCAGACTCCGAGTGGATAGCTGATCGATTTAAAAAACGGCACAATCAAATCTGCCTTCGGCGGTAAATCCATACTGAAACCTGATTGCACCCACGCAAACAGCAATTCAAGAATCTTGGAATTACTTGGTGCCGATACCGAGAATGCGAGATAAAACGCCGCAGCAATACCGATCAATGATTGCCAGAAATATTTTTCGCGCGAACGCATACCTTCCGGATCTTTGTAGACTACCTTGCGATAATCATCAACCCAACCGACCGCACCGTAACCCAGAGTCACGATCAACACGACCCAGATGAAGCGGTTACTCAAGTCAGACCACAGCAGCGTCGACACCGCAATCGAAATCAAAATGAGTACACCGCCCATCGTTGGCGTGCCAGACTTCACCAGATGCGTTTCCATGCCATACGAACGCACGGCTTGGCCAACTTTCAGACGAGTCAGCATACGGATCACCGCTGGCCCGGCAAAAATGCCGATCGCCAACGCGGTCATGGTCGCAAATACTGCGCGGAACGTGATAAAACCGAAGACGCGTAGCAGCCCCAGATCCTGTTTAAAAATTTCTGCCAACCAGAGCAACATGCTAATGAGTTCCTGTTATTTTTTGTTGTGTTGAAGTGCCGTCATCCGCCGCCAACAAATGGCTGACAACGCGTTCCATTTTCATGAAACGTGAGCCTTTGACCAGTACTGTCTTTTCCTGATGAATACTGTTGTCTAAGGCGTTGAATAAATCCTGTATCTCAGTGAAATAGTGTGCCCCGGCATATGCCGTTGCCGTATGGGCGACCAGATCACCAAGTAAATACAGCTCTGTAATACCCTGAGCTTTGGCATATTCGCCGATCTCTTTATGAAACTGAGCGCCGTTTTCGCCCACTTCACCCATGTCACCCAGTACCAGAACAGTACCTCCGCCGATCTGCGTCAGCACGTCGATTGCGGCACGGACAGAATCCGGATTGGCATTGTAGGTATCGTCAATCACCATCGCGCCACAGCTGGCTTGCTTACGCTGCAAACGGCCACTCACCGGGCTGAAATTCTCCAGGCCAGCAACGATTAATTCGTCAGAAATTCCTATCGCGTGGCAGCACGCGGCGGCGGCGAGCGCATTCAATACATTGTGCTGACCGGCTGCCTGCAAATGAACCTCAGACGCGCGGCCTGCTATATACATGTTGACTTCACTACCAAATGGGGTCGCCACAAAACTGGCATGGACTTCGGCATCGCTGTTTAATCCAAAGCGAATAACTTTACGTTGTCCGCGTTCTGCCGCATATTGCTGCCACAAAGAACAATATTCATCCTCTGCAGGAATAACAGCAACACCGTCATCTGGCAGAGCTCTTATAGCTGCACCATTTTCTTCAGCGACAGCTTTCACCGTCTGCATAAACTCCTGATGTTCACGCTGGGCGTTATTAACTAAGACGACTGTCGGTAAAGCAACTGAGGCAAGCAAGGCAATTTCCCCGGGATGATTCATACCCATTTCTATCACTGCTGCCCGGTGAGATGAGTTGAGACCAAGGATAGTCAGCGGTACGCCGATTTCATTATTCAGATTGCCGCTGGTCGCTAAACGACATTCGACACCAAAAGCCACGCTCAGAATCGATGAAATCATTTCTTTAACGGTCGTTTTACCGTTACTGCCAGTCACCCCGATGACATGCAACATAAACTGTTGTCGCCAGTATCGGCCGATCTCAGCTAATGCCAGTTTGGTATCCGGCACGATCAGTGCAGGTAATGCAAAATGTTCCGGAATCCGTTCTGCCACGACAGCGACTGCGCCTGAATTAGCAACCTGCGCGAGGAAATCATGGGCATCAAAATTTTCACCACGCAAGGCGACAAACAAATCCCCCGCCTTAATTTTGCGGCTATCGGTGGTTAAACCTGTCACCGCTGCGTCCGCTTTCATGATCGCGGATGTCAGCACTGGCTGCAATTGTTGAAGAGTAAAATGCATCAGCTACCTCTCTTCATGTTGCCGCTGGTTGCCACGGTTGCAAGCGCAAGCGCAGCATGTTCTGCATCTGAAAATGGCCATTTCTTACCATTGATATCCTGATAGGTTTCATGCCCTTTGCCTGCCAGCAGCACCACATCCTGATCACCAGCGTGTTTAATTGCGTACAAAATTGCGTTTGCCCGGTCTTCGATGATGTGGGCAGTTTTACTCATCCCTGCCACAATCTGCCCGATGATATGAGCGGGATCTTCGCTGCGCGGATTGTCGCTGGTGACAATCACGTGATCCGCTTGCTCCGATATCCGTCCCATCTGTGGACGCTTGCCTGGATCTCGATCACCGCCACAACCAAAAACACACCATAGTTGTCCACCACGCTCATCCGCGACGAGGCGCAAAGCTTCAAGAGTCTTTTCAAGGGCATCCGGTGTGTGGGCGTAATCAATCACGACCATTACATGTCCGGCAGTACCGGCTAATTGCATGCGACCTGGCACCGGCGGTAATTTCTCTATCAGCGCCAACGCTTTCGACAAAGGAATTCCTTTGCTCAGCAGAACAGCGAGGACGCCAAGAATGTTGCTGACATTAAACCGGCCTATCAGTTGTGTTTTCACCAGACCGGAGCCAAGCGGCGATTCAAGATGAAAGCTGGTTCCGGCATGCGTTGTTTTCAAATTACTGGCGCTCAGTAAAGCAGTACCTTCGTAACTTGATTTTTCAAGACTGTAAGTCATCAGACGCACGTCTGGCCGTGCCTGCTGCAAATGCGCTAAAAGTTTAAGCCCGAACACGTCATCGAGATTGATGATGGCGGTCGTCAAACTATTCCAGCCAAACAAGCGTTGTTTGGCCGCGGCATAGGCATCCATATCACCGTGATAATCAAGGTGATCGCGTGTCAGATTAGTAAATAAAGCGACGTCAATATGTAAGCCATTCAGCCGCCCCTGATCCAGACCAATGGACGATGCTTCTATCGCCAGCGCCTTTGCACCATTCTTCTGCATCACAGACAACTCGCGTTGCAAACTGATTGCGTCTGGCGTTGTAAAGCCCGTTTCTGATAACTGTCCTAATACTCCCTGATGATAAATGCCGGTACCCAGTGTGCCTATCACTGCGGTGTCACACTTTTCCATTGACAGCGCTTTTGCCAGCCACTGACTGCAGGATGTCTTGCCGTTGGTGCCGGTCACAGCGACGCTGAACATAGCCCGATCTGGATTGCCATACCACTCGTTGGCGATCAACCCGAGTTGCTGCGATAAATCCGGCACTGCAAAATGAGGGACTGAAATACTCTCATCCCACACGAAAGTATCGCCATCCGCAACGTCATATACAACTGCAATTGCGCCACGAGCAAGCGCATCAGGAATATATTTGCGGCCATCGCCATGATGCGTGCGGGCAGCAAAAAACACATCGCCAGTAATGATTTTTGCCGAATTTGAGCACAACTGTGCTTCAGGTGCGACTTGCCGCAGCCAGTTAACAATCTCGTTAATGGATATTTTTTTATTGGTCATTACATGCTCTCCTGCACGCTATTGTCAGGAATGATGCTGGTGACGGATGAATCAGGTGGCACGTTCATAGAGCGCAATACGTTCGCGGTGATTGCAGCAAAAACCGGGGCGGCGACGATGCCGCCAAAATGACCGCCAGCGCTTGGTTCATCAATCATCACAGCAACGATGACTCGTGGATTCGATACCGGAGCAAAGCCAATAAAGTCGCCGACATATTTATTCACGTAGCGACCACCTTCTATCTTATGTGCAGTACCGGTTTTTCCGGCAACGCGATAGCCGGGCACACGCGCCTGCGTTGCGGTACCACCCGGCTGTGTTACCGATTCCATCATGACGCGCAATTGCTGCGCTGTTTTGTCGGAAATGACCCGCTGCGCTGCCGGAGCGTCACTAGTTTTTTGAAATGTGATCGGTATCATGTCGCCGTTGCGCGCAAAAATCGTATACGCACGCGCCATTTGCAGCAAGGACACCGACAGACCATGGCCGTAACTCATTGTCGCCTGCTCGATGGGCCGCCAATTTTTATAATTACGCAAACGACCGGCAACGGCACCGGGAAAACCAATTTTTGGCTGCTGCCCAAAACCTAAGGTGGTAAACAACTCCCACATTTCCTTAGGTGGCATTTGTAACGCCATTTTGGCGACGCCGATATTCGAGGATTTCTGGATAATCTGCGCAACGGTCAGCACAGATTCTTTATGGGCGTCATGAATCACAGCCGGGCCTATCGTCATATAACCCGGTGCGGTCTGAAATACGGTATCCGGAGTAACCCGTCCAGTCTCAAGCGCCAGTGCAACGGTGAAGGGTTTCATGGTCGAACCCGGCTCGAACGTATCGGTAATAACACGATTACGCAACTGCGCACCGGTCAATACCGAGCGGTCGTTCGGGTTATAGCTGGGTAAATTCACCAGAGCCAAAACCTCTCCGGTGTGAACGTCAAGCACAACGGCGCCGCCAGCTTTTGCCTTGTGTTTTTCTACTGCATCTTTTAAATGGGTGTAAGCGATATACTGAATCTTGCTATCAAGCGACAAGGTCAGCTCTTTGCCATCATGTGGTTCACGAATAGCACGAATATCTTCAACGATGCGACCAAGGCGGTCTTTAATGACGCGACGGCTACCCGTTTTACCTGCTAGATTTTTTTCCGAGGCGAGCTCAATTCCTTCCTGCCCGATATCTTCCACATTCGTGAAGCCGACGACGTGTGCCATGACTTCACCCTCTGGATAAAAACGCTTGTACTCTTTGCGGGTTTCAACACCAGGAATAGCAAGCGCCTGAATTTTGTCGGATATCTGCGGTTCGACCTGCCGCTTCAGATACACAAACTGACGATCAGAATCGAGTTTCTTACGTAACTCAGCCTCACTCATATCGAGTAAGGCTGCGAGTTGTCGGATTTTATCTTTGGGCGCTTCCAGAACATCGTCGGGGATCGCCCATATCGCCTTTACTGGTACCGATGACGCCAGCACCTGACCATTCCGGTCTGTGATTTTTCCGCGCGTTGCCGGTAGCTCTAATGTGCGGGCATATCGATTAGCTCCCTGCTTCTGCAAAAAATCCGTCGTCATTCCCTGCAGCCACAAAGCACGGGCGATCAGCGCAAAAAAAGCGCCGAATAATAAAAATAAAACCAGCCGGGAACGCCAGATAGGCAATTTCACTTCCAACACCGGATTGGAAGAAAATGAAACACCGCGTGAAGCAGCTGTGCGCGACATGTTCCCAGCACGGCTCATTTCAGCTCCGCCGCTTTCAGATATTGGGTGCGCGCCGGCGTGACCGGCACCATGTTCAGTTCCTTGCTCGCGGTTTCCTCAATGCGCGAGTGTTTACCAAAAGTGGATTGATCCAGTTTCAATTGGGTCCATTGCAATTCATATTGTTTGCTGAGACTTTGCTCACGCTCGAGCTCAATAAACAAACGTCGAGCCTGATACTGAGAATTAATCAGAGACAAAGCGCAGGCGATCAATGCGATTGCCAGAAAAATGTTCACGCGCGTGATCATTTCAGCACCTCTGGCAAACGTTCAGCAATACGCAAGATCGCCGAGCGCGCACGAGGATTGGCAACCACCTCGGCTTCAGAAGGCTTAATCCGGTTCAGCAAACGCATTTGTGCTTGCGGTAAATCGACGTGACGGATAGGCAAGCGCCGGTCTGGCTGCTCAAGTTTCACTTTAGAAGCAAAAAACTGCTTCACTATCCGGTCTTCAAGAGAATGAAAACTGATCACTGACATTCGCCCGAAAGGAGAGAGCGCAGCAAAAGCAGCATCAAGCCCTATCTCGAGATCTTCAAGCTCCTTATTGACGAAAATCCGTATAGCCTGAAAGGTGCGAGTTGCCGGGTCCTTGCCCTTCTCGCGAGTTTTGACGGCGTGCGCGACAAGTTCGGCGAGTTGTCGGGTTCCAGTAATGGACTCCGTTTGCCGGCGAGCAACAATCGCCTTTGCAATCTGAAAAGCAAACCGTTCTTCCCCATAATTTTTTATCACCTCCCTGATTTTTTCTTCTTCTTCCACTGCCAGCCATTCAGCAGCAGACATGCCACGACTGGTATCCATCCGCATATCAAGCGGACCGTCTGAGCGGAAACTAAAACCACGGCTCGCGTCATCCACTTGCGGTGATGAAATACCCAGATCCATCAAGATACCGTCCACTTTACTGACGCCGAGTTCTTCCAGCGCAGCGGTCATTGCCGCAAAACTGTCATGCACAATATGAAAACGGGGATCGCTGATTTCAGCTGCACTGGCAATCGCCTGCGCATCTTTATCAAAAGCAATCAGACGACCTTTCGGTCCGAGCTGTTGCAGGATCAGGCGGCTATGCCCACCTCGCCCGAACGTGCCGTCAATGTAGACACCATTTGCCCGTTCACCGGCTATGCCGAGTGCATCCACTGCCTCATTCAAGAGCACAGTTGTATGGGTATATTCTGTCGCCTGCTGTATCGTCATTGCCCGCGATCAGAAAGTAAAATTGTTTAGCACATCAGGAGCACCAGCCGCTTTCGCGTTGGCTTCATTTTCGGCAAGCTTACCGGCATCCCATATTTCAAAATGGCTCCCCATGCCCAGCATCATGATGTCACGCTGAATACCAACGGCATTACGCAACTCTGGTGCCAGCAAAATACGGCCAGCACTATCCATATCGACGTCAAATGCATTTCCCAGAAAAATACGTTTCCAGTCACGCGCCTGGATAGGCCAGGCGGCGATTTGCTCACGATGAGATTCCCAGGTCGGACGTGGAAACAGCAACAGGCACCCGTCAGGATGGCGGGTCAGGGTGATGTGGCCCTCGTATTGTTCGCTCAGGGCATCACGATAGCGGGCAGGAATTGACATTCTGCCTTTCGCATCGAGATTGAGTGCGGATGGACCCTGGAACACGCTTTTACCTTTTACCTGGACTTGGATTGATATGACTCAGTTTGCGAAGATAAATGAAAATTGGGGATTTATCCCACAAAATTACACTTTCTCACACTGTTTCCCACTTTAGAGGATGCCATCAACATGGTCAAGTGAAATTACTCAGAAAAACAGCAGTTTCTTTAATGAAGTCAATGACTTAGCGCAACTATCGAGAAAGTTAATTTATTCAAATAACTGAATAAAATTAATGAGTTACAGAAGATAGTGAAAGTGGCTTGTAATACGCGGAGGAATAAAGAGCTTAAAATCCCGCGTCATTGGATCTCTTAGGGTAATTTTGAGGATGTTGCGACCGTGTTTGCCGACGTTCGCCTGCATTCCCAGCGGCAAAGATGAAACGAGAGAGATCACAAGTAAAGATCGCCTCTTGAATAAGGCGATGGCTTTAATTCACTTGCTGTTGCAGCAGTTGAAGAAATTCTTTTGCAGGCACCGCTTTACTAAAATAAAAGCCCTGATATTCGTCGCACTTAAAGTCAGTCAGAATTGCCAGCTGCGTCTGCGCGTCGACACCTTCAGCAATAACTTTTAGTCCCAGGGTGTGCGCCATCGCGACGATGGCTAATACGATCGCGGTGTCATTCGGGTCATCCGGGATATCTTTGATGAAGGAGCGATCCACCTTCACACTATCAACAGGAAATCGTTTCAGATAAGCCAGGGAAGAATAACCGGTACCGAAATCATCGATGGAAAGGCTGAAACCCGCCGACCTGAAGCCATCCATCAACACTATCGCCTGCTCACGGTTATGCATCACCATACTTTCCGTGATCTCAAATTCAATGGCATCGGCAGGCACCCGCCAGAAATCGACGATACCCTTAATTTCATCTAAAAGCTGAGGGTCATTGAATTGCGAGCCTGATAAATTAATTGCAATCCGCCCAAAATCACTGTCCATCTGCCGGAAGCTCAACACATCGCGACAGGCAATATCGAGCACGAGCATGCCGAGCCGGCTAATTAAGCCCGTCTCTTCCGCCAATTCAATAAAATCTCCGGGATAAAGAATTCCACGCTCAGGATGATCCCAGCGAACCAAGGCTTCGGCTCCGACGATCTTTCCGGTCTGCAGTGAAATCTTAGGCTGATAATACACAACAAATTCCAGTCTCTCTAAAGCCTTACGCAAACGAGCCTCAAAAGCTAACTGCTCAATTGTGTGTGTATTCATTTCAGATGCATAAAACTGGTAATTATCCTTGCCCTTATTTTTGGCTCTGTACATCGCGATATCCGCATTTTTCAGCAGAGTTTGCGCATCGTGTCCATCTGCGGGGAAAGTGGCAATACCAATGCTGGCACTGAGTTGGCATTCCTGACCATGAATTTCAAATGGTTGCGATGCTTCGAATAACAGTTTGTCCGCGACATCCCCCAAATCACGTGGGTCACTGAATTGATCAATCAGCAAAATAAACTCATCACCGCCAACTCTGGCAATGATGTCCGATTCCCTTAAGACCTGTCGGAAACGCTGAGAAATACTGCGCAAGACACGATCACCTTCATCATGACCAAAGGTGTCGTTAATATTCTTAAATCGGTCCAGATCGAGAAAAAGCACCGCAAGCTGACAGCTGTTTCGCTCCGCCAGTGCCAAAGCTTTGGCGAGATGCTGATGATATAAAAACCGGTTGGGTAAACCAGTAAGCTCGTCATAATGCGCCAGTTGCAGTATTTTTTTCTCGGAGCGGCGGCCTTCAATCGCGATCGTGGCGATCTCGATCATGATGCCAATCAAACTCATATCGTCATCGCTTAATTCTTGCGATTCCGCCAGTAACACCGTGAAACTGCCTAATATGTGGCCATGCTTGTCCATCAACGGCCACGCACTGCCAGCATTTATTTTACCCAACGCTTCCAGATCATTGACGAACTGCATCGATGGCGCTTGCTGAAAATTACTGAGCTGCACCGGGCAGGCGACTAATACAGCTTCGCTCCAGATCCCACTGCCATGCGCAACCGGCATATCGACGATCTGTTTCGATAATATGTCAGGAAAACCGCGCCCGACACTTTGAATAAAAGTTCTCTGATCATCGGCCAGTAACTGAATTCCCACACACCAGAATGGCCGTAATTTTTCGACAAAATCACAGACTGAGCTCAGAATAAACAGCGGATCTTCATTCGCACCGATCAGTTGCAACAGATGATTCTGAGCCTCCAGCAATTGCTCTGAATATTTCTGGGCGCTGATGTCTCTCTCGGTACAAAACAACAGCCTCTCGCCATTTAACTCAACCAGGCTGAGAGTCACCTCGTTATACAGGGTATTCCCCTCTCTCTCCATGATCGATTCAAAACGCTGAGGAACACCATCAAAAGCACGTTCGATGAATTGATCAATCAAGGTATCACCGTCATTTTGCGGCGTGCCCGGCATCGCTTGCAATATGGATGAAAACTCACCCGCTTTGTGACCGACGATATCGGCGACACTGCTAACGCCAAACAACCTGACGGCAGCGGGATTGCAATCGACATAACGATGATCCTGATTAATCAGCAAAATCGCATCTTCTGCGCCGCTAAACAGCAAGCGATATCGCTCCTCACTTGCCTCGACCCGGAGGCGGGAGTGATTTAACTGCTGCACCTGCCTTAACAAGAGCCAGATCAGAATCAGGATAAGAATAAGCGTCGCTGATGTGTACAACATTTTATGCCTGACCCTGCTCTTCCAGTCCGACAAAATATTTTCGACATTGCGTGCATATAACAGCGTCAGTGGAAATCCTGCGACTTTCCGGTAGGTGTACAAAAACTCACCACTGCCATCCTGTAGTGCGCCACCATAAAGCGATCCCTCTCTGGAGCCATCGACGATCGCCGACAATAAAGCTGGCTGCTTAAGACTACGATTAAAAATATAATTATCAGCTGGTGCCCCGGTCAGAACGATTCCGTTCAAATCATGAAGTGAGACCGATGCCACGCTGCCGCGTGCAACCAATTCATAAAATTCTTGTAGATAGTTGAGGCGCATTTGCACTTCAAGAATGCCAGCACGCTGGCCATTCAGCCCCATCACGTTTCTAGCAACTGGCAATATCCACTGATCAGAACCTGTCAACTTGATTGCGGCCCCCACTCTTAATTGCGTATCGGTGGGATTACTGATGAGCGATGTCACATGCAACTGTGGCGATAACGGTGGTGTTGGCCGAAGCTGCTGAGATGAGCTATCGACAAAATCAGAAGCAAGATGCTGCCCCTGTGTATCGAACAGCGATACCGCACTCAATAACTGCGAATGGTGGCGTTGATTCGCTAAAATCTGTTCCGACCTGCTTTTCTGGGTATCTTTTTCAGGCGGGTAAGTAGCGACCTGTTCACTGATCGCATCCATCAACTGAACAACTTCACTTAATGCGCGATTGGCATGCTCTTCAAGAATACGGACGGTGAAGTAACTATCCTGCTGGGCGTCAGACAAGGTCAGATTTTTATCCTCGGCAATCGACCACCAGCTCTGCGCCACAATGACGGCAAGAATCAGACAAGTGCAAAAGGCAAATATCTTCAGGGGAATAATCCGTTCTTTATTTTTGCCTCGGTTTTCCATGAGTCTGGAATAATTTATCGTTAATAGGTATTCAGAACAGGCGTTTGCAATGATCAGACAGGATATTAGTCAGCAAGCTGCTGCATATAAACCGGATTGTATTGCGGCAAGTGAGTGTAACACCAGTTTTTTTGAATTATTCCGATTTACAACAAACAGAAGCGCAATCGCGTAATGCTGCAAAAAATGAACATGGTGCGTTATCTGGAGTTGTGTCAGAGATGATTCTGACAGATAGCGGTCGTCTGCGCCTGGCGACGACCAATGGAAAAAGAAGTAAAGCAGGCCGGTAGGCCGGATTCTGTTACGGTCTTTCATATTGCTATGACCGACTATGACAATCATTCCTCTAGGCGACGGATTGCTCCGCCGCTCAAGCTTTCTACCCGCACGCTCCGCGAGCCACCTCAACGCGTGCCTATTTGAAATTGCTCCGGGTGGAGGTTACCGCGTTTCACCGTAACTTAATACGCTCGTCTCTGTGGCCCTATTCCTCGTCTTATACCTTGCGGCTTTCAACGTACGGCCGTTAGCCGTCACCCTGCTCTATGGAGTCCGGACCTTCCTCCCGTCACCATATTGCTATGGCAACCAGCGATTGTCTGGCCTGCTTCGGGCGCTATTTTACTCTACTCACCCGCAATTCGTTCGCAATTCGTCGTGACTCATCAATAGCGCTGCAAATTCGGCAAGCTTTCTGTTAGCGTATGGTTTTTCCTTTTTAGCTATTACTGTCATGTTGAAATCTCGCTCGGGTGGTCAGTTAATTGTCAATGCTTTGCAAATCCACGGTGTCGATACTATTTTTGGTGTACCCGGCGAGAGTTACCTGCCGGTGCTGGATGCGCTGCATGACAGCGCGATACGCTTCATCATCAACCGCCAGGAAGGTGGTGCGGCATTTATGGCCGATGCCTATGGCAAGATGACAGGCAAGCCCGGCATCTGCTTTGTGACACGCGGGCCGGGTGCCACCAATGCCTCGATAGGCGTGCATACCGCGTATCAGGATTCGACACCGATGATCTTATTCATAGGTCAGGTCGGTAATGATTTTGTGGAGCGCGAAGCCTTCCAGGAAATCGATTACCGCCGCATGTTTGGCCCCATGGCGAAATGGGTGGCGCAAATCGACCGCGCCGACCGCGTACCCGAATACATCGCGCGCGCCTTTCAGGTCGCCACCAGTGGCCGCCCTGGCCCGGTGGTGCTGGCACTGCCGGAAGACATGCTGGCCCAAACGGTGGAAGTGGCGGATACCCTGCATTACACGCCAGTACAGGCCTACCCTTCGCCAGCACAACTGAGCCAGTTACGCAGCATGCTGGAGGCGGCTGAGCGTCCCGTGCTGATCCTAGGCGGCAGCGGCTGGGATCAAACCGCCTGCACGCAGCTGCGTGAATTCGCAGAACTGAATCATTTGCCGGTCGCCTGCGCTTTCCGCTTCCAGGACTTGCTGGACAATGCGCATCCTAACTACATCGGCGATGTCGGCATCGGCATCAACCCACAACTGGCAAAACGTATACAACAAGCCGATCTGGTGATCGCGATCGGCCCGCGTCTGGGTGAAATGACGACCGGTGCCTATACCCTGCTCGAAGCGCCGCTGCCAAAACAAACTCTGGTGCATGTCCACAGCGATGCGCTGGAACTGGGGCGCGTGTATCAGGCACCGCTGATGATCAACAGCGGCATGAAGGAATTCGCGCATGCGCTGTCGGAACTGGGCAAACAGGGCAAATTAGAAAGCGCCGCCCACTGGCAGCACAGCGTGGCGGAAGCCAAAGCAGAACTGCAAGCCTGGCAACAGGAACCCGCCATTTTTGCTAAAGAAAATGCGCCGCTCAATCTGTGGCAAGTGGTGCAGGACATCATGCGCCTGGCACCGGCTGACAGCATCATCACCAATGGCGCAGGTAATTACGCAACCTGGGCTCATCGCTACTTCCGTTATGCCGGACTGCGCACCCAGCTGGCACCGACGTCGGGCGCGATGGGTTACAGCGTGCCATCCGGCATCGCGGCCAAACTCATCGCACCGGAACGTTGCGTGGTCACATTTGCGGGTGATGGGGAATACATGATGAATGGTCAGGAACTCGCGACTGCCGTGCAATACCGCGCCGGTATCGTCATCATCGTGTTTAACAATGGCATGTACGGCACTATACGCATGCATCAGGAACGTGAATTTCCGGGGCGGGTGTCCGGCACGGAATTACACAATCCTGATTTTGCCGCACTGGCGCGTGCCTATGGTGCGAGTGGAGAAACCGTCCTGACGACAGCTGAATTCGGCCCGGCGCTGGAACGCGCGCTACAGCATACGCACGATCACCAGTTACCGGCTGTGATCGAACTGCGTTACGACGGCAATCTGATCACCCCGGGCGCCACGCTGGAAACTCTGCGACAAACAGCACGTAATGCGGGAAAATGATCAGTACTGACCAAATCAGTTTCAGATAAATTAAATTCCTGCATTTATCGCCATAGTCGCAGATGATTTTCGCTTAACACACATGACACGTCCCCAAATTCCCAGAAGTATCTGGATACTCGGTTTCGTCAGCATGCTGATGGATATTTCTTCAGAAATGATTCATAGCCTGCTGCCGATGTTTATGGTTGGAACCCTGGGGATCAGTGTGTTTGTGGTGGGCGTGATTGACGGTATCGCCGAATCAACGACCTTGCTGGTTAAAGTATTTTCCGGTGCACTCAGTGATCGTCTCGGAAAACGCAAAATGCTGGCGGTGTTTGGCTATGGGATCAGTGCCTTCTCCAAACCTCTGTTCGCACTTTCGCAGGGGATGGGGCTGCTGTTAACCGCCCGCCTTCTCGACCGCGCCGGCAAAGGTATCCGTGGCGCTCCGCGCGATGCACTCATTACGGATATTACGCCGGCAGAAATCCGTGGCCAAGCCTTTGGCTTAAGACAGTCACTCGATACGATAGGTGCCGTCGCCGGACCACTGCTGGCCACGGCACTGATGCTGCTTTGGGCAAACGATTATCGCCATATTTTCTGGCTTGCAGTGATCCCGGGTCTGGCGGCAATGCTACTGCTGTTTGTCGGTGTGCAAGAGCCGGATACCAGACCGCAAACCAGCCTTGGCAACCCACTCAGCAAGCACAATCTGAAACGGATGGGGCAGGAATACTGGTGGGTGGTTTCTCTCGGATGTTTGTTTACGCTCGCCCGATTCAGCGAAGCATTTCTGATCTTACGGGCACAACAATTATCCGTTCCTGTCGCGCTGGTGCCACTTGTGATGGTCGCCATGAACCTCGTCTATGCGGCGACAGCTTATCCATTTGGTAGATTGTCAGACCGCATATCTCATCGCCATATGCTCGCTGGCGGATTAGTCATACTGATTGCCTCTGATCTGATACTCGGATACAGCCAGAGCTGGAGTGGATTGTTAGCTGGCATCACGCTCTGGGGCATACATATGGGAATGACGCAAGGCCTGCTGGCAAGTATGGTTGCCTCCAGTGCACCATCCGATTTACGTGGCACGGCATTTGGCTTTTTCAATCTGGTCAGCGGTATCGCTCTGTTGCTTGCCAGCGTGGTAGCGGGTCTTTTGTGGGATCAGTTGGGTTCCACTTTTACTTTTTATACCGGCGCGGCATTTGCCACCGTCAGCCTGATTGGTTTATTGGTGCATTCAGCCCGCAACGCGCCGTTACTGTCTAAAAAAAAATAAACGTAAACATCGGCTCCCCAAAAAAAATCAGTCGGTGTCATCCCCACCGGACCGACCGGATAACACGCCATGCAGGCGTTGTTTGTACTTTCGCCGCTCTGCCCGCGCCGGTTGAGATGCGCCATGCGCCCCGCCTTTACGCTGTTTCACTAATACAGCCAAAGGATTGCGTGGTTTTGGCAATTTGACTCTGATCTTCATCGATGAAACTTCCCTGAAAAATGATCGGGGTGTTAGTGGCATACGCCTCGCCAGCACACACCTTACGAATAGCAGCACCTGATTAAATAGTGAGCAAACCAATGTTCGGTAGTGCAACTCTACTGCACGGAAGCAAATAAATAAACACAACTGAGATTTGTTGCCGTTAAAATTCGTGTCGGAAATGTGCTGCTGCACTTTCTTCTTCGCTTCACTCTCCCGCTTTGCTGATGGCCGCGTGGTTGTATGAGTTGCGGTTTTCAGTACCTGTTTTTCTTTTGATTTTCGCGCATAAAATTCATGTTCAAAAAGTTTATTTTCGCGTTAGCGTTAGTGCTATCGTCGTCTGCCAGTTTTGCCGCCCCGCCATTTTCAGAATGTCGCCAATTTTTTTCCAAAGGACAGATTCCCGTTATCCCGCATGAAACCGAATTCAATACACGGGCATTGTGCTATTCATCGTTCGCGATCCTTCATTCGGCTAAAAGCCACACACCGATTTATGTCGCAGAAAAACTCAACCGACAAACCATCATCGATGCGAAAGGAAACGAAAGAACGAATCGTTTTTTTGCCGATGCCCGTTTGCCTCGTGCTGAACGCGCTGAACTGAGCGATTACAAGAACTCCGGCTATGATCGTGGTCACATGGCGCCGGCAGGAAATATGGCAACACCGGAAGCAATGGCGCAGAGTTTTTCTCTTGCAAATATGGTTCCGCAAGCACCGGAAAACAATAGAAAGACCTGGGCATCGATAGAAAATGCGACACGTAAATACGCCATGCGTGCCCGTGGTGATGTCTATGTCCTGACTGGTCCGGTATTTGAAGCCAGACCGACAACGATAGGAGAGAATAAAGTCTGGGTACCCAAATATCTTTTCAAACTGGTCTACGACCCGTCAGAAAACAAGAGATGGGCTTACTGGGTCGAAAACATCGACAACACAAAAGCAGGAAAACCGATCACCTATGAAGAACTGGTCAAACGCACCGGCATACAGTTCTTTACTGAGAGAATGTAAGCAACAAAATAAAAAACCTGTTCATATCAATGAACAGGTTTTTTCACCAGATAAACGATTGATTCCGCTATCAGTTGAACTGACTGAAATCCGGTTTGCGTTTTTGAAAAAAGGCCATGAATGCTTCTTTGGCTTCTGGGCCATTCAGCATCGCCGCAAAATGTTTATTCTCTTCCAGCATTTTTGCATTCACTTCGGCAGGCTGATTCGCTTTCATCAGACGTTTAGTGACGCGTATCGACGCTGCGGGTAAAGCCACAATTTTTGCAGCGACTTGCTGCGCATACGGTAACAACTCGTCCAGCGGCAATACTTTGTTGACAAATCCCATCTCCAGCGCTTCCTGCGCGCTAAACGGTTCACCCAGCATCAATTTCTCAGCGGCACGCTGATAGCCGACGATTTTCTGGAAAATCATACTGGAAGCAAATTCCGGGCATAAACCCAATTGCGTGAATGGCATGGATAACTTCGCATTATCGGCAAGATAAATCAGATCACAATGCATCAGCAAGGTCGTACCGATGCCGACGGCTGCACCGGAAACAGCAGCAATTACCGGCTTACCCGATTCATTCAATGCCTGCATGAACTGATAGACAGGAGGTACAACCTCTGGCGAAGCAAGTGAAGACGCATTTTTCATGAAGTCTTCAAGATCATTACCGGCAGTAAAAATTTCTGGCTTACCGGTAATCAGAATCGCCCGCACGGCATTGTCGCTCTCGGCATCACGCAATGCGTCAGCCATCGCCTGATACATTGCCGCGGTGATCGCATTTTTCTTTTCAGGGCGATTGAAGCTAATCGTCAGAATGCCATTTTCTTTGTGAGTCAGGATATCCATTATTTTGTCTCTTCAAATCGATTATTTTTTTGGGGTGTTATGACCAGTAATTGTAAAGCCTGCTGCCAACAGGTATGACGTTTTTCGTCACCCATCGTGCACTGGCGGCAGCAACAATTTGTCGCGCCCGTATGAGAGCAGATTCCAGATCATTTCACATACCTTTAAAAAAAACGCGCAGAAAAATTATTCTGCGCGTTTTGATTGTAGCCGGGCTTAAAGCTTACATACGCTCGAAGATACCTGCTGCACCCATGCCGGTACCAACGCACATCGTCACCATACCGTATTTCAGGTTGTTACGATGCAATGCATGGATGGTGGTTGCGGAACGGATTGCACCGGTTGCACCGAGTGGATGACCCAATGCAATCGCGCCACCCATAGGGTTCACTTTCGCTGGGTCGAGGCCGAGGTCTTGCACCACTGCCAGCGATTGCGCAGCAAATGCTTCATTCAGTTCGAACCAGTCGATCTGATCTTGCGTGATACCAGCGGCGCGGCAAGCAGCCGGAATCGCTTCTTTCGGGCCGATGCCCATGATTTCCGGTGGTACGCCACGCACGGCGAAAGACGCGAAACGTGCCAGCGGTGTCAGGTTGAATTGCTTCAGGATTTTTTCACTCACGATCAGCAAAGCACCTGCGCCGTCGGAAGTCTGGGAACTGTTACCGGCAGTAACGCTGCCTTTGGCGGCGAACACGGCTTTCAGTTTTGCCAGACCTTCCAGCGATGTATCAGGACGTGCACCTTCATCGCGAGTCACGGTGCGGGTTTTCAGTTCAATTTCGCCAGTCGCCAGATTCGGCACACGGTCGATGATATCCACAGAAGTGGTTTCCGCATCGAAGTAGCCCGCGTTTTGCGCAGCGATTGCACGTTGATGCGATTGCAAGGCAAATGCGTCTTGTGCTTCACGGGAAACTTTCCATTGCGCAGCAACTTTTTCCGCTGTCAGACCCATACCGTAAGCGATACCGGCATTTTCATCTTTCAGAATCGCCATATTCATCGATGGATTACTACCCATCATCGGTACCATGGACATCGATTCGACACCGGCAGCGATCATCACGTCGGCCTGACCAACGCGGATGCGGTCAGCCGCCATTGCCACGGCGGTGATACCGGATGCGCAGTAACGGTTAATCGTGACGCCACCGATAGTGTTAGGCAAACCTGCCAGCAATACACCCATACGCGCCAGATTCAAGCCCTGCGCGCCTTCCGGAAACGAGCAGCCGACAATCGCGTCTTCGATCAGTTTCGGATCCAGATTAGGTACCTGTGCCACTGCCGATTGCAGTACGCGCACCAGCAGATCATCAGGACGGGTGTTACGGAACATACCGCGACCGGATTTGCCGATCGGGGTGCGTGTAGCAGAGACGATGTATGCGTCTTGAAGTTGTTTAGTCATTTTGAGTACTCCTTTTGAGTAAAGTCAATTTGTATCCGGAAGGAGAGCAAGGCGCGCTATCGAAGACAGTACTTTAGTACGCCAAGATTGCGTAAGGCAGCTATCGTTCCGGTGACAAATTGATTAATTGCGTACTGGTTTGCCGGTTTGCATCATGCCCATAATGCGCTCTTGCGTTTTCGGATGATTCAGCAATTCCATAAACGCCTTACGTTCCATGTCGAGCAACCATTGTTCGCTGACCAGACTGCCATTATCGATATCGCCGCCGCAAACCACTTCTGCAATCATTCTGCCGAGTTTGAAGTCATGCGCAGAAATGAAGCCGCCGTCACGCATATTGATCAATTGCGCGCCGATTGTTGCAATGCCATGACGACCAGTGACCGGCACCAGCTTTCTCATCGGTGCACGATAGCCCGCATCAAACATCGCACGTGCTTCTACCTTCGCTACATGCAGCAATTCATAAGGGTTGAACACGACGACATCGCTGTCAGACAGGTAACCCATTTTCTTCGCTTCCAGTGCCGATTTGGATACTGCTGCAGTCGCTGCATTGGTGAAGTAGTTCTTCAGGAATTGCAGCAAGTCTGTGCCTTTGGCATCTGCTGCAGCACGTACTGCGGCTTCTTTCAGACCGCCACCGCCTGGAACCAGACCAACGCCGACTTCAACCAAACCGATGTAGGATTCTATCGACGCAACGCGCTTTGCTGCGTGCATCATCAATTCGCAACCGCCACCAAGTGCCAGACCAGAAACGGCTGCCACCACAGGAATATTCGCGTATTTCAATGCCTGATGCGCATTTTGCAGACGGGAAATCGCAGGCTCGATCGCTTTCACACCACCGGACATGAACAGCGGCAGCATCGCTTGCAAGTCAGCACCGGCGGAGAACGCGCCGCCATCAGCTGCATCAGCACTCCAGATCACCAGACCTTTGTAATTCTTCTCAGCTTCGGCGATCGCTTTTTCCATGCCTTCGATCACGCCTGGGCCAATCACATGCATCTTGGTTTTCATCGACAGAATCAGCACGTCGTCATTCTGATGCCAGATACGGACGGAGTCATCTTCGAAGAATGTTGTACCGGCTGTTGCACCAGTCGCGGCGCCAGTACCGAGTACAGGAGCGCGGAATGCCTGACGGTCATACACAGCCAGTTTGGAACGCGGTACATAAGTGCTGCTTGCTGGCGACCAGGAACCTTCGGCTGTATGTACACCGGTGCGGCCATCAAATACCCACGCTGGCAATGGAGCGTTACACAATGCTTTACCGGCGTCGATATCTTCTTTGACCCAGCCAGCTACTTCCTGCCAGCCTGATGCCTGCCATGTTTCAAACGGACCTACCTGCCAGCCGAAACCCCAGCGCATCGCAAAGTCAATGTCGCGTGCATTGTCGGCAATCGTTGCGCCATGCACAGCGATGTAATGGAACGCATCACGGAAAATCGCCCACAGGAACTGCGCCTGTACATTGGTCGATTCACGCAGGGTCTTCATTTTTTTGACCGGATCTTTTTCTTTCAGCATGCGGGCAACAACGTCATCTGCTTTCGCGCCGCCAGTCACGTATTGTGCTGTCGCGAAGTCAAGACGCTGAATATCTTTACCCACTTTTTTGTAGAAACCGGCACCGGTTTTGGAACCGAGCGCACCGGCTGCGACCAGCTTCGCCAATACTTCCGGTGTTTTGTAGACCGCGAAGAAAGGATCATCCGCCAGGTTGTCCTGCATGGTCTTGATTACATGACCCATGGTATCCAGGCCAACCACGTCGGCAGTACGGAAAGTACCGGACGATGCACGACCGAGTTTTTTACCGGTCAGATCATCGACAACGTCAACGGTCAGACCAAATTTTTCTGCTTCATAAATCGTTGCCAGCATACCGAAAATACCAACGCGGTTAGCGATGAAGTTCGGTGTGTCTTTCGCACGTACCACGCCTTTACCCAGCGTTGTTGTCAGGAAGCCTTCGAGCTGGTCGATGATTTCAGGACGGGTAGCCACGGTAGGAATCAGTTCCACCAGATGCATGTAACGTGGTGGGTTGAAGAAGTGCACGCCGCAGAAACGCGCTTTCAGTTCTGCGTCAAAGCCTTCGGACAATGCTGTGATCGACAAGCCGGACGTATTCGAAGCGAAGATCGCAGTTGGCGCAATGTGTGGCGCAACTTTTTTGTACAGATCATGTTTCCAGTCCATACGTTCAGCAATCGCTTCGATGATCAGATCGCAGCCAGCCAACACGTCGAGATTGTCTTCGTAGTTGGCGACTTCGATCAGCGCAGCGTCGTCTTTATTGCCAAACGGTGCAGGATTGAGTTTTTTCAGGTTGTCGATCGCACGCAGAACGATGCCGTTTTTCGGGCCTTCTTTGGCAGGCAGATCAAACAGAACGACAGGCACTTTTGCATTGACGCAATGTGCAGCAATTTGCGCACCCATAACGCCAGCGCCGAGAACGGCGACTTTTTTAACGATGAAATTGGTCATTTTTAACCTCGGTTAAATTCGTAAAACAACGAAAAGCAATTTTTTCAGATGCCCCTCTTAGCGAGAGGGTGGGAACGGGTGACAGATGAAGCAACTCCGGTTGGTATTCTGCTACCGAAGAGCTTCAATCTGATGACATCATTTCATCCGTTACCAATAACGCTCTCCGTTTGACGGGAGAGCGCATTTGCATCAGAACAGATCAGCTTCGAGAGACAACAGATTAGCGGAGCCGGAACGTGCCTGACGGATCAGCATGGCTGTTTCAGGATACAGGCGGGCAAAGTAGAAACGTGCTGTAGCCAGTTTCGCTTTGTAAAAGGTATCGCCGGAATC
Organism: Cognatundibacterium aquatile; assembly: GCF_014699135.1. GTDB lineage: Bacteria > Pseudomonadota > Gammaproteobacteria > Burkholderiales > Burkholderiaceae_D > Undibacterium > Undibacterium aquatile. The sequence continues at coordinate 748,971 of NZ_JACOFT010000001.1, read as the reverse complement.
TTGTTTCGCCAGTGCGATTTTTGCCATTTGTGCGAAGAAATAGCTGTAGACCAGATGGCCAACCACACGCAGATAAGGCACAGCAGCAGCGCCGACTTCATCTGGGTTCTGGAAGGCTTTCATACCGATTTCCATCGTCAGTTTAGTCACTTTGTCACCGATTTCAGCCAGTGGAGTGATGAACTCTGCCATCGCTTCGTCTGTACCGTTCGCTTCGACAAATGCCTGTACTTTCGCGCCGAATTTACGCAGTTTCGCGCCGTTGTCCATCAAGATTTTACGACCCAGCAAATCGAGTGACTGAACGGTGTTTGTACCTTCGTAAATCATGTTGATACGGGCATCACGCACGTATTGCTCCATGCCCCATTCAGCGATGAAACCGTGGCCGCCGTAGACTTGCAGACATTCAGATGTCGCAGTCCATGCGTTATCTGTCATGAAGGCTTTGATGACCGGTGTCAGCAACGCAACTTCATCGGCACAGTCTTTACGTACTTGCTCGTCAGGGTGATTCAGTTCTTTATCCAGTTGCAACGCAACGTAGGAGCTGAATGCACGGCCAGCTTCTGCGTAGGCTTTTGCTGTGAACAGCATACGACGCACGTCAGCGTGAACGATAATCGGATCAGCAGCTTTGTCCGGTGCTTTCACGCCAGACAGACTACGCATCTGGATACGGTCTTTCGCATACACCAGCGCGTTTTGATACGCGACTTCAGTCAGACCCAGACCTTGCATACCAACGCCCAGACGCGCAGCGTTCATGAACACGAACATCGCATTCAGACCTTTGTGCGGGCCACCGATCAGCCAGCCGGTTGCACCGTCCAGATTCATCTGGCAAGTGGAGTTAGCATGGATACCCATTTTTTCTTCGATCGCGCCGCAGAAAATCGGGTTGCGCGCGCCCAGTGTGCTGTCTGCATTCGGCAAGAACTTCGGAACGATGAACAGGGAAATACCTTTCGAACCTTCCGGTGCATCTGGCAAACGTGCCAGCACCAGATGAACGATGTTTTCGGCAACATCATGTTCACCGGCAGAAATAAAGATTTTTGCGCCAGTGATTTTGTAAGAGCCGTCTGCCTGTGGTTCTGCTTTAGAACGCAGCAAGCCCAGATCGGTACCGCAATGCGGTTCGGTCAGGCACATCGTACCTGTCCATTCACCGGAAACCAGCTTAGGCAGATACAACGCTTGCTGTTCTGGTGTGCCATGTTCATGGATACATTCGTAAGCACCGTGCGACAAGCCTGGGTACATCGTCCAGGCCTGGTTCGCAGAATTCATCATTTCATAGAAAGAATTGTTGATGACAACAGGCAAGCCCTGACCACCGAATTCCGGATCGCAGGACAATGCTGGCCAACCAGCTTCCACGTACTGTTTGTACGCTTCTTTAAAGCCTTTTGGTGTCGTGACGGTGTAGTTTGTTTTGTCGTGGTGGCAGCCTTCGCGGTCACCGGAATGGTTCAGCGGGAAGATGACTTCAGAACTGAATTTGCCGCCTTCTTCCAGAATCTGATTGATGATGTCAGCATCGACTTCAGCATGCTTAGGCAGTTGCTTGAGTTCAGATTCAACATTCAATAATTCATGCAACACGAACTGCATATCACGCAATGGAGCGATATATTGACCCATGATTTTCTCCTGACGGCAAAGTTAGTACATTAGATTGAGAAACAAAATTTGGCTTGCAACAACAACGACAGCCGCCTCAGACTTTTGAAGCTGCTGGCGCGTAATATTCGATCATTCGTTCAAATCCGACCTGTGCCCTATCCACACTTCCCGGTTTGCGCAAGAAACGCGCATCGTGGTGCAGAGCGAGTATCAGTCCATACATTTCATAGACGATCTGATCGGCATCCACATTGGCATTCAGATGACCAAGCTGGATGGCCTGACTTGCTGCGCGGTGCAATGCGCCTTGCCAGGCTTTCACCATGCCGACCAGTTCATCACGGATAGGTCCCTGCCGATCATCGTATTCGGCCGCGCCACTGATATAAATACAACCAGAGGCAATTTCAACCGTCACGCGTTTAATCCACAATGCAAACATCGACTGCAAACGCGGCAAGCCACGTTCTTCTTTCATGCTCGGGTAGAACACTTCCTGCTCAAAGTGATGGTGATATAACTTCAGCACTTCGATCTGCAAATCCTCGCGCGAGCCGAAATGAGCAAAAACGCCGGACTTGCTCATGTTCATCTTGTCGGCCAACAAACCTATCGTCAGACCTTCGATGCCATCACGACTAGCGGCGTCCAGTGCAACATCCAGAATGGCGGCGCGAGTCAATTCTCCCTTACGCATGAATTTCGATGTCATATTCATATTACATTGTTTTTATTGAAATGCTTCTTGCTTACATAAAACATGTAAACCAGTGAATTAATCGAACGCTCGTACTATTAAGCAGAGCGCATTAAAAGTCAAACCCGATTCCGTCTTTAGAGGAGAGTATCTACTTGTTTTGCTGGCCTGACGGCTGCCGTTTTTTTACTCCTTTTTTGCCATATTTCCCTCTGAAATTCCAACCTCCACAAGATTGCTGTCAAGTTGCCCCGTCGCGCTGCAATAGAGCTTTTCTTCAAATTAACCGCGGGTAAAATCGATTTGCCGCCGGTCACGCTTGGTCGGCCGCCCCTGCAGTTGAGCGGCAGGTTCGCGGAAGTATTTTCTGTCTTCCGCTGCCTTACTGCGTTTTGCCAGACTCTCTGCCGTTTCTTCATACATCGTTTGCGCGACCGCTGCCGGTCCGCGCACATCAGAGACGCGCAGCACTTTGATCTGCCAGATTTGTTCGCCGTGCTGGACTTCGATCAGATCACCGGCTTTCACACTATGCGCTGGCTTGATACGCTGTTCGTTCTGCAAAACCCGACCCAGCTCGACGGCATGCGTGGCGAGGCTGCGGGTTTTAAAAAACCGCGCGGCCCATAGCCATTTATCGATGCGGATAGTGCCGTTCTTGTCGTTCTTCTCGTTCTTGTCGCTCATGTCTATCATTTTGTTCTGACGGCCGGCAGACCTGTGCCAGGTGTGACTGGCGACTGAAAAGGCGCCGCTGCCAAATCCGTACGTTCATTCTATTTTGAAGCAATGTATTGCAGCCCGACGGCAAATACAAGGCATTTATATTGCCAGCGCAGGAACAGCGGCGGATTCCGTTGCTTATGTTGCGGCGCGCATAGACAAGAATTCGCACGACCGTACAATTCACGACACCTTACTGTTGGCATAGACGTTTGCACCTTGGGATCTGTGATGAGCTCAGTTGATGATTTGAACGGAAAAAAGCGTGCCATTCTGATCGCTGCCGAAAAATGCTTTGCAGCGCAAAGCTACGAGGGCGTATCGATTCGCGACATTGCGCATGAAGCCGCAGTTCCCGTCGCGCTGGTCGGATATTACTTCGGTGCCAAAAATGAGTTGTACCACGCGATCTTTGAATATCACAGCAGTTATCTGGCCGAGCGCCTCGACAAATTACGTCATGCGCGCCAGCAGGCAAGGAACGACAGCATGCTCGATGCCGTCATTGCCGCCTTCATTTTGCCTACCCTGCAACTGAATCAACACCCGGAAGGCAAGTATTTCTGCCGCATGGTCATGCGCGGCGCCATCGACCAACACGAAGCCAGCGAACGGATTTATCAGGATTTTTACGAACCGATGGCAAAAGAATTCATCGCCGCCCTGCGAGACGCGCTGCCCGATGCCAGCGCCGACAGCATTTGCTGGAGCTATCAATTTACGCTGGGGGCGCTGCTACACCATGTCGTCGATACCAGTCTGCCGCGTCTGGCTGGTACGCCCTACGCTGACAAGCTGAATCTGAACGCCGCGCCCTATTTGCTGAAATTCATCAGCAGCGGCATACGCGCCACCACCGACACGGGTGTCGCAGAGGAAAATTAAGGATACTCCCCCCTGTTTTTATTAAAAACGCCTTCATCTCCTTGAGAATAAAGGGCTTTAAAACATACTGGGGGGGAGTATATTTAGCATCAAAAACCGCTGAATTACCAACTTTGCGATGCTGACGCCGGATAGTCATACAAGGTCGGCAGACGTTGCGCTCAAATCAGCCGCAAATCAGACCTCAGCCAGACCAGATTCAGGCACCGACGATCCAGCCTTCGAGTGCATCAAACTCCGGCAAACCATAATTCTGCTCCCGCCGTTGCCACGCCCATGCGGCGAGCATCAGACATAACACGGCATCGAGCAAATCGGCGCTGCCATCGTCGATCAGCGCATCGCGGAATTGTCCGGCGTCGAGTCGAATCTGCCACGGGGTCGCGCCCTGCTCCAGCGCAGAAACGATGCGCTCGCGCGCAAGGCGGCGTTCCGGTGTCTGCTTGGTTTTATCATCGCTCTTGTACGAAGCGCTGGTAATACTGCGCGCCACCATGCCAGGATAAGCTTCCAGCGCAATGCGTTGCGGATCACCGGCAATCATGCCGGGAATGCTGACCTCGGCAGCCAGCAAGCGCGGCGCACCCGCATGCAACATATACGCGACCGGCGGATTGACCCATTTCATTGATGGGGAAGAGCCTGCCGGAATATCCGTCGCCCGGTGCGCGAACTTGCCTCCCACGGGGCGGGCATCGCAAAAAGCCTTAAATTGCAATCGCATCTCTGCGCGCGTGACAGTAGTCAAATGACGCATCAGGGCTTGCCACTCCTGCGGCCAGTGCAGATGCGCCAGCAATTCCCGTGGTAAAGAAAATGGCAGATCAAACCCAGCCAGCCACGGCCCATCATGTTTTAACCATGTATCGAACGCCGCAAAACTCGTCAGCGATTGCAAACTGTCGAGACATAAAACGCCGGATCGCAGCACGCCGCTGGCGACGGTGATCGCCTTGCGTTTCGACGGTGCAGAAGTGAAATCAACGCCGTGCAGCCTCATCCGTAGCCACCCAGCGTGACAATGCGCATCAGACCGCGATACAGCAGATACACGGTGCCATACCAGGCACGCCGGTACCATGCGCGGCTGACATAGTCTTCCAGTAATACCTCAACGCCATCGTCAATACCTTGTTGCAACTCGGTCGTCAGACGCTGGTTAAAATGTTTGTCACGAATCACGATATTGGCCTCATGATTAACAAACAAGCTCAGCCCATCAAAGTTACTGGAACCAACTGTCGCCCAATCATTGTCGATCACAGCCACTTTCGCATGCAATTGTGTTTTCCTGTATTCAACGATGCGCACGCCTTTGCTGAGTAACTTTGGATAGTAAGAATGCGCGACGGCGTCTTGCAAAACAAATTGATTCACGCCGATCAGCAGCGTTACATTCACGCCACGTGACGCCGCAGAAATCAGAGCACTCCGGAATTTTCTGCCGGGCGCAAAATAAGGTGTCACCAGCACCGCGCTCTGGCGTGCGTTGCCCAGCGCATGTAAATAAGCTTTTTGTATGGTGGCGCGGTTACGCAAATTATCCCGGACAATCAGCGCCGCCCGGCTGAGGTGCCGAAGCTGGCTGCGCGAGACTTTTGCGTCGGTGCGCAAATCACGCATCAGACCTATCCGGGACAACAAATCGAGCCGGCCTGTGCGCCGCCATTGGGCATCAGCTTCCAGATGAATATGCGTGACCAGCGGGCCGCTGATCGCGACCGCAAAATCCCAGCGTGGAAACGCTAAGGTATCCGCCCAACCGTCATCGGAAATGTCGTCGCTGATAATATTAAAGCCGCCCAGAAACGCGCGTTGCCGGTCGATCACGCAAATCTTTCTGTGGGTGCGCGCCCATCCGCGCCGGAACCACGGATTAAAGCAGCGACACTCAACACCGGCAGCCACCAGCAAAGCAGTTAATTGCAAAGCCTGATCGCGCCCGCTGCCCAGCCAGTCGATCACCACCCGCACCACGACGCCGCGTTGCGCGGCCGCGATCAGCGCATCACGCACCTGAGTTGCCGTTACGTCGCTCGCAAAAATATAGGTTTCCAGACAGATTTCTTGTTGCGCCTGCGCTATCGCCGCCAGCAAGACAGAAAAATATTCGCCGCCAGAATGCAATAGCCGGACATCATTACCGTCGATGTAATGAAGCTTTTTCATGCCTCAAACATCAGCGAAGCTGGCGCAATTCAAGATGCGCCATGATGGGAACATGATCTGACAATTTGCGCCACGGGTCGCCGGTCATCACATTCGCTGCGGCAATGTGAAAGCCACGCAGATAGACGCGATCCAGACAAAGCCACGGAAAGCCCGCCGGAAATGTGCGTGCATGAGCAGAAGCGGACTGTGAAAATAAATGCGCCAGACCTTTGCGCTGGAATTTATCAGTACCATGCTGACCATCCACATCAAAGGCTTCCACTACGCCTAGCTGTTCATATAAAGCAGAACTGAGGCGTTGATTCCAGTCATTAAAATCCCCCGCGATGATCAGTGGCGCATCGGCTGGCGTATCTCTTTGGATGGTATCAATCAGCGCTTGAATCTGGCGCCGGCGACTGGCGGCAAATAAGCCCAGATGAATCACAAAACAATGAATATCAACCTGATTTGCGCGGACCACGGCATGCAAAATACCGCGTTGTTCATACGCGTGATCCGAGACATCATGATTCACCTGAGTGGTAATCGGAAAGCGGCTGAGCAAGGCATTGCCGTGATGCCCGTGGTCGTACACCGCATTCATTCCGTACGCGACATGATGCGATGCCCCCGCCAGAAATTCATGCTGCCCTTCTTGCGGCCAACTGAGATGTTTTCTGGCGTGCATATCATGCTGTCCCTGCACTTCCTGCAAAAACACCATATCGGCATCCAGCGCCGCAATCGCGTCTTTAATGCTGTGTATGCGCTCATGCCGGCCAAAAGCACTGACGCCTTTGTGGATGTTGTAGGTCGCAATGCGTAGCTTCATGATTTCAGTTCTGATTAAATTCTGGCAGCAGCAATATCGCTTCTGCATTCGATGCTGAAAAACAGCGGTCTGCAGCGGCTTGCCAGGGCAACCATTGATATTGCACGTGTTCACGCGGGGCAAGGCGCACCGTCACATCCGGGCTGACACATAAGCCAAATACGTGTTCCGTATTGTGTGTCACACCCGGCGCATAGCGATGACGCCAGACCGGATAAATTTCATACACATTCGATAATTGCCAGTCGCGCAGCGCAAATTGCGTGGCGTCGATGCCAGTTTCTTCTGCCACTTCACGTATGGCGGTGGTAAGCAACGCTTCGTCCGGCGTATCTTTAGAGCCAGTGACCGATTGCCAGAAACCGGGTTTATCAGCGCGTTCAATTAAGAGTACATCGAGTGCAGGGGTGTAAATCACAACCAACACAGATTCAGGAATTTTATACGGGGACATTATGCTCGTGGGTGCTTATGCTTATACATACATGTGTCGTCAACCACTCCATTCTAGCGCCTTTAGCTACCGTTTTTTTCTTTCGCTGAAAGTAAAACGCTGCTCCGGAACAAACTTTCACGGAACAGCGTTTTACTTTTGTCAGATCAGTGCCCGCGTTTTGCAGCAGGCATTTTCCGAAGCAGATTATTTGGCAACGTAAGTGCCGACACACACGATGGTATCACCCGCACCACGTTCGCAATACGAACGTTTCAGATCATACGATTTGGTCGCCGGATTATTGAATTTATACGGACCGTACCAACCTTTTGACGATGCTTTGACGGTATCGATCATACCTTTGATAAATGCATTGCCATCGACGTCTTTCATCGACAACAGGTTTTTACCAACCATCTTGGCATTCGCACCCTGTGCCAGACAGTTGCCTTCAAAGTCGTACACGAAGACATACAGATCTTTATGGTTAAACGTTGCGTCTGGATGCTCGGTGAATGCTTTATAGGCTTTTTCCGGGCCGGCTGATTTCACCAGCGCTACCGCTTTTTTTACCATCTCTTGTGCTTCCGCTTCAGTCCCATGATCCGTCGCATACGCAACCGACGACAACGCAACACTTGCCAACATGGCGACTGGCATGATTTTCTTTACAAAACTGCTCATTTTCCACTCCCTGAAATTAATTATTGTTCTGACCAGATACCAATATTTCTTGTAACTACAGGATAGTTATAGCAGTTTTTTATTGCTTAATTGCATCTGGAAACAAGAATTCACATTGTCGTATCGATGTCGTTGTGACGGTATGTAGCACCAACGCTAAGCGTGACAAAATGCGTTCCCGGCTTCGTGCAGCAACATTTTTCAGTTTGCTCAATGGGTATCGAGGCTGTGCCTGTAAGGCTGAATCCGGCGGATCAATTCAGCAGCAAACGAGGTCCGCGGATATGTTCAATTCAGGAAAATCAACATGCAACAGCGCCCACAACGTAAAAGGGTTCGCCATGCGAACCCTGAACAAACTTTTATCACCCGCAAAAAATAAATGCTATTTCTTCAGCGGCACAGCAGGTGGTAATTCTTTACTCTGCAACTGCCTGATCTGCGACACCAGTTTATTGTGTGCATCAAGAAAGGCGGCAACAATCACTTTGGCTTCGTTGGTATTGCTCCATCCAGCCCCTAAGCCGCCTATGCCACCACCAAAACTGAGTCCGCCGATACCAAGATCAGTCGTCTTCGCAGCGCCCGTTGACGCCGCGATTTGTTCGGTTGTCTCATTATCAGTTAACAATAGTGCGACCTGCGCTTCTTTAAAACTGACCTTTTCTGCATATCCGGTATAGTTTTTCAGGAAAGGAACCATGCCCATAATGACACCGAGCACGCCGCCAGCTTTGCTTTCGGAAAATGTCAGGCTCGGCGTCATGGTGTATTGCGCTTCATAGCCTTTGCCTTTTTGCACGGTCGTATTCTTGCGAATGATGCCCTGTGCCTGTAAATCCTGCTCTTGTATCACGGCCTTCAAACCTGACGCCCGGTCAACGACGCGGAAACATCCGCTTTGCTGCGCCAGCAAACGAATCAGCGGTACAGGCGAAGTCGGCAAATTGTAGGAACTTTGGAGCGTATAGCCATTCGGATTTTCCACCAGCGCCAGCGTGGCGACAGGTGCATCACACTTCACCAGCGATTTGTTTGCTCCCATTGCACCGACTGGACCCGCAGCACCGGTGATTTCCGACGAACCTTGTCCCAGCTCGGTCTTTTTTTCACCACAGGCACTCAGTACGAATGCAGTAAGCCCGAGCACAACACAGACACCGCAACGAGATGCAGACAGACGATATTTCATCACTACGAACCCAATCTTCCAAAAAATGAACCCGCCGAATTTACACGAAATTGCACTCCGCAACGCCAAACCTGATATGTAAAATTCGTAACAATTTATGTTTCAGGCCGATGACGATAGCGCTCCGCGTCTCTGCACTGGTTCTTATGCTGTGTCTGGTGTTTGTAACATGATCCAGTTTTTATGCCGGGTCTCTCCTAAGTCAAAAAAGATCTCGCCACATTGCTGGTATTGATGTTTCTGATAAAACTGCATCGCTTTGCTATTTTCCGCATTGACACTCAACCACAAGCGGCTGCCTTGTGCTGCAGCCAGTTGTCCGGCACGTTGCAACAATGCTGTACCAAGACCATTGCCAGCAAAATGTGCCTGCACATATAAAGTCTTCAATTCGACATGGCTATCGTCACACGTCGGACATGCACTATCGGTATCCACCAATGCCAGTGCGAGCAAATGTTGCTGATGTTCAACCACCAGCAGTTGCTGCGATGCCTGTTGCATACATTGCAGAAAATAAGCAGGCGTCAGATTCTTCAGGACATAGCTGGCAATCTCGTCGTTAATTCCCTGCTTCGCATAGGTATGCGTCCAGACCTGCACTGCCAGCACGGCCAGACGCGGTGCATCTGCCGGAGTGGCAAGGCGAATCTGCGTGGTCAAATTCAGCATAGTTCAATTTTTCAAAAAAGATGGCGAAAAAAAAGCGCGGAATCCGCGCTTTTTTTAATCTGAAATAATTCAGGCTTTGATTGCTGGCTCTGTCGCACGCAGACGGATGTGCAATTCGCGCAATTGCTTTTCGTCGACTTCCGATGGTGCCTGTGTCAACAGACATTGTGCACGCTGAGTTTTCGGGAAAGCGATCACGTCGCGAATCGATTCTGCACCAGTCATCATCGTGACGATACGATCCAGACCAAACGCCAGACCACCATGCGGAGGCGCGCCGTATTGCAATGCATCCAGCAGGAAGCCGAATTTCAATTGCGCTTCGGCATCGTCGATCTTCAATGCACGGAACACTTTGCTTTGTACATCAGCACGGTGAATACGAACCGAGCCACCGCCGAGTTCCCAACCATTCAGCACCATGTCGTAAGCCTTGGCGATACACTTGCCCGGATCACTTTCCATCAAGTCTTCATGACCATCTTTCGGAGCAGTGAACGGATGATGCGTTGCTGTCCAGCGATCATTTTCTTCGTCATGTTCAAACATCGGGAAATCAATCACCCACAATGGTTTCCAGACATCTTCAAACAAGCCGTTGGCTTTACCGAATTCACTATGGCCGATCTTAACGCGCAAAGCACCGATCGCATCGTTAACAACTTTGGCTTTGTCCGCACCAAAGAAAATCAGATCGCCGTCTTTAGCGCCAGTGCGAGTCAGGATTTCTGTCAGTGCAGCGTCATGAATATTTTTGACGATAGGCGACTGCAGACCGTCACGGCCTTTTGCCAGTTCGTTGACCTTGATGTAAGCCAGACCTTTAGCGCCATAAATCGCAACGAATTGCGTGTACGCATCGATCTCGGAACGCGGCATGTTCGCGCCACCCGGCACCAGCAAACCAACCACGCGGCCATTGTTCATGTTGGCGGCGCCAGAGAACACTTTGAAATCCACGTCCTTCATCACGTCGGTCAATTCAGTGAATTGCAGCTTGACGCGCATATCCGGTTTGTCGGAACCATACAGACCCATCGCTTCGGCAAAGTCCATCACTGGGAATGGATTCGGCAGGTCGATATCCAGCGTGTTTTTGAAGACCAGACGGATCATGCCTTCAAACATGTCGCGGATTTCCTGCTCATTCATGAACGATGTTTCGCAATCGATCTGAGTAAATTCTGGCTGACGGTCAGCGCGCAGATCTTCATCACGGAAGCATTTGGTGATCTGGTAGTAACGGTCAAAGTTAGCCACCATCAACAATTGTTTGAACAACTGCGGCGACTGTGGCAACGCAAAGAAATTACCCGCATTCACACGAGACGGCACCAGATAGTCGCGTGCGCCTTCCGGTGTGGATTTGGTCAGCATCGGTGTTTCGATATCGATGAAGCCGTTTGCATCCAGGAACTTACGCACTTCCATCGCGACTTTGTAACGCAGACGCAGATTGTTTTGCATTTGCGGACGACGCAGATCGAGTACGCGGTGGGTCAGGCGTGTAGTTTCAGACAGATTGTCGTCATCCAGCTGGAACGGTGGCGTGACGGAAGGATTCAGCACTTCAACGTTGTGTGCCAGCACTTCGATCTTGCCGGATTTCAGATTCGCGTTACCGGTTCCCTCAGGGCGGCTGCGTACAACACCGGTGATACGCAGACAGAATTCATTACGCACAGATTCTGCGGCGGCAAAAACATCTGCACGATCAGGATCGCAGACCACCTGCACCAGACCTTCGCGGTCGCGCAGATCAATAAAAATCACACCGCCGTGATCACGACGACGATGAACCCAGCCGCACAGGCTGACGGTTTGGCCGAGTAATTCCTCAGTAGTGAGGCCGCAGTAATGGGTACGCATGGACATAATTTCTTACCTGTCTGTATTCAAAATTTAAAATGAGTTGATCAAGCGGCAGCTTGTGGCTGCAAGATCTTTATTTCTTCTCGGTGGGGAGATGCTCGGGAGCCACCACGCCCATGGAAACAATATATTTGAGTGCCGCATCGACACTCATATCCAACTCTATCGCATCCGCCTTCGGCACCATCAGGAAAAAACCTGAGGTCGGGTTCGGCGTCGTCGGCACATACACGCTGACAAAATCACCTTGCAGATGATTAACCACATCGCCGCCCGGCACACCGGTCAGAAAACCGATGGTCCAGCAATCACGGCGCGGATATTCGATCAATACGGCTTTACGGAAAGCATTGCCGGATGACGAAAACAAGGTATCAGAAACCTGTTTAACGCTGGAATAAATCGAATTCACAATCGGAATCCGGTTTAGCAAGCCTTCCCAGATACGCACAACATAATTGCCGATGAAATTTCGTGTCAGCAAGCCTGTCACAAAAACAATCAACACTGTCAGTAAGGCACCGAGACCGGGCACCTTGGTACCGAACACCACTTCAGGCCGCCATTGCTCCGGCAGCAGCAGCAAAGACTGATCCATGGTCGTGATAATGGCGTGCAACACCCAGAAGGTGATACCCAGAGGAACCAGAATCAGCAAACCGGTAATAAAGTATTTACGCATAGTGTTCAGTCAAGCTCAGTCTAAGTAGTGTTTCATTGTGCATCGTTGACGACGCTCAGGTCGATGTCTTGTCGCTGGCCGCAGCCGGTGCTGCTGGTGTGGCCGGTGTTTCTCTCGCCGTTGGGGCGCTTCCTGCGGCACTACCGCCATCTGTCGGCACAGCCGGCGCGGATGTTCCAGCAGAACCACCGGAACCGCCACGGAAATCCGTGACATACCAGCCCGAACCTTTAAGCTGAAAGCCAGCGGCAGTGACTTGTTTCTTAAATGAGGCTTTGCCACAAGAAGGGCAATCTGTCAGCGGTGCATCGGAAATCTTTTGCAATACATCTTTGGCAAAACCACACTCTTCACAACGGTAAGCGTAAATCGGCATACTCTCGCCCTAAAAAAACTGATAAAACCCTGAATTATAAAGGTTTTCAACTGAAATTTGCGCATTGCATCAACAAGCGGTGTGCTCGGTAGCGCTAAACACCGACCCACGTCACTGGCTGGTGACATCGCTGAGGCGGACAAAAAGCGCTGCCACAAGCTGGAAATCAGCGTAACGACGTTTTCACCCCGCCCTTGTATTGCGGTAATAGCGAACCAACGATCATTCCCGCCATGCTCATCAAGACACCGACCAGTTGCGGCGGCCAGAAACCTTCCGGCGCGGTCAATTCCAGCGCAACCCAGCAAGTAATGCCGAAAATAATCGATACCAGCCCGCCCTGCGCCGTTGCCCGTTTCCAGTACAAACCGAACGCCAGCGGCACAAACGCAGCCACCAGCGTCACTTTGTAAGCATTTTCCACCATCTTGTAGATGCTCGATTCGGTATTCATGGCAAAGATGGTCACGATTGCGGTAAATACCAGTACCACGATCCGCATCATCAGCAGGAACTGCTTATCAGACTGTTTAGGGAAAAATGGCTTCAGGATATTTTCTGAAAAAGTAACCGATGGTGCCAGTAAGGTCGCACTGGCGCAGCTCTTGATCGCCGACAACAAAGCGCCGAAAAACATCACCTGCGCCAGCATCGGCACTTTATTCATGATCAGTGTCGGTAAGATCAACTGCGAATCTTTATCGATCAGACTATTCACCATGCCAGGGTCGATCAGCGTGGCGGAATACGCGAGAAACATAGGAATAAACGCAAAGCAAAAATACAAAACGCCGCCGAGTATCGACGCGTTCCCGGCAATTTTTTCGTTTTTCGATGAGGCTACGCGCTGGAAAACGTCCTGCTGCGGTATCGACCCCAGCATCATCGTGATCCACGCGGCAAAAAACCACAGCATTTCCCGCGCTGTCGGCGATGGCCAGAATTCAAATTTACCCGCAGCCGCCGCATGTTCGATCACGACGCCTGCACCGCCCACCATGCCGGAAACTTCCCAGCCTATGTAGACCATGCCGACCACGATAATGATCATTTGCAGAAAATCGGTAATCGCCACCGACCACATACCGCCCATCAGCGTATAGATCAGCACGCTGGCGGCACCAATGATCATGCCGGTTTCCATGGCTATGTAACCACCTGAGACCACGTTAAACACCAGCCCCAGCGCCTTGATCTGCGCCGCAACCCAGCCCAGATACGAAATTACGATACACAAGGTAACCAGAATTTCGACTGTGCGTCCAAATTTATTCCGGTAATAGTCGCCTATCGTCAGCAGATTCATGCGGTACAGCGGTTTGGCAAAAAACAACCCGACCAGCACCAGACACAAAGAGGAACCAAACGGATCTGCCACCACGCCTTTTAAGCCTTCTTTGACGAAAGTGGAAGAGATGCCCAGCACCGCCTCAGACCCGAACCAGGTCGCGAATACGGTGGCAGTCACCACGTACATCGGCAAAGAGCGTCCGGCAACAGCAAAGTCCTTAGAGTTATTCACATAGCGCGCCGCATACAGGCCTATGCCAACCGAGATAACCCAATACAGGATAACGAACCAGATAAGTGTATTCATGAAGTTGCGTGTGTCAGGAAACCAATAAAAAAACCCGCGAATTTTGAGCGGGCATTATAAAGACATAGGAGATGAGAATATACAGCGAATAATCACTATTTATATAGAGAAAATCATCAGTTTCCGGCATCACCGTAATGATCTGTGCGTATCTTCAAGCTTTGCAACAGCATGCGTGCATACAGTTCGAATCACAACTGTCATACCCACGTAACACTCAGCATATATAGTGCGCGTCAGACATGTGAACGTCTCCCCTCGGATTAACCATCCATTCGGCAGCCTGATAAGGCTGCTTTTTTTTGCTGTTTTCGACAGAAAACGCCACCCGTAGACAGACTATGACTGCGAACAGCGTCGCCATCACAACGGCAACAGTTCGACAATCTCGCAGAAATCGTTATAAAACAACATTTGCCACACCAAATAGTTTGATGGGGCCAATCGCTCATTGTTGTTATATTTAAATTACAAATTTGTCACATTGACGTCATATCCTGACGGTAACTTTCTGAAGTCGCCACACTGGCGATAAATCCGGCGCATTCATGTCTCAGCGATGCGTTTTCACTTCACTGGCATCTCAGTGTATTTCGCTTTAAAAACAAATAAACACTAACCTCAGGGAAAATCTATGTTGTCTAAACTTATCAAGGCGTCAGTCGCTATATGTGTTTCTATGCTGGTCAGCGTTGCGGCGCAAGCGCAATCGTATGACTTCGTTTTACTTGCTGCGTCCTGGCAGCCTGGCTTTTGCGTCACCCACAGCAGCAAACCAGAATGCCAGAATCTGAAAGGCACTTACGCTGCCACACATCTGTCTCTGCATGGCTTGTGGCCAAATGCCTACGATGGCAACCATCCACAATATTGCAATGTTCCGCAAAAGGATATCGATCTGGATGCGAGCAGCGCCTGGTGCAGCATGGATTCTTACGGCGCCAGCAGTTCCACCTTGTCGGTGCTGAGCACTTATATGCCAGGCGTGCAATCCTGCCTCGACAAACATGAATGGTTCAAACACGGCAGCTGCAGCACCAAAACAGCCGACAACTACTGGGGCGATGCCAGCAGCCTGAGCAATCGTCTGGGACAAACCGCGCTGAACACGCTGATCGCGAATAACATCGGCAAAACTTTGTCGCGCTCGCAATTGCTGGCAGCAGCGAATACATCGTTCGGCAGCAGCGGCTCATCCGCAGTGTCGCTGAAATGTACCAAAACCAACGGCGTCAGCTATCTGACTGAAGTCTGGGTCAATCTGAATAAAAATAATCTGAGCCAATTCCCGGCATCGACATCGCTGGTCACAAATGCGAATGTTGCTGGCACCTGCCCAAGCTCCAATATTTTTATCGCTAAACCATAATGACTATAGAGTTGCGTTGCTGACGACATTCGTCACGGTCGAATTGTCGTAGATCGAAAAATTTACGGTGACGGTGACGCAGTACGCAACGCAGGTCAAAAATAAAAACAGCTATCCGCTTGCATGACGGATAGCCGCTTCATGCAACATCAATCCGCCATCGACAGTCATTTCATGTCCCACAAACAATTGCTGGCATTCTCTTTATTTCTCAGCAGCGTCGTGCTGATGCTGGTATTCGCCACGCAAAATTCTGGCGACAGCGATCATGCGCCGATCAGATTAATCATGCACGGCAGTTCATCGGCACCAAGTGGCGACAGCAATCACCAGAACGATACGCACCTCACCGAAACGCTGACGACAAATACCGTCATTGCCGACCCGCTGGAACAAAGCAAAGATTTACACGCGATTTTTGAACAAAACAAAAATGCGCAGGATGCCGCACGCCAGCAACTGGCTTATCGCGCCTGGCGCACCTGTCTGCCAAATTTTGCAGGTACCGGTGGCGATACCCTGCGCCAACAGATGCAATTGCTAGCGGATAACACGCCACAAAAAATCGCGTACCGACAACTGACCGAACGCTGCAAAAATTTCGATCAACTCTCTGCGGATGAGATACGGCAACAGCAAGAGATACAGCAAACGCATTGGTCCGATGGCATGGTCAGAACAGCGGGTGAACGCGCAAGCCAATTGCTGCAGCAAGAGCAGTACGCTGCCGCGATGCAAGCGGCCAACGCTGCGTTAGCGACGCGTAACCCGCAGGCGCTGGAATCCTTGCGCGGCTTTGTCAACGCCTATCTGCGCAGCAATAGCCTCGATGAAGAACAACAAGCCGCGCTCAGCATACGCGCGCAGGCATTCACGCTGGCGGCATGCCAGCTCGGTTATCCATGTGCTGCTGACAGCCTGCAGGCGACTGAGCAATGCGCGTACAGCGGTGTCTGCGAAGGAAATATCCGTGAACGATTGCTGGCGGCATTTCCGCATGATGCTGGCGGCGACAGACAGCGCCAGCAATTATTAAGCGACAGCGCCCGCATCCTCAAAGAGTTGCAAGCACCGCACCCGGATCTGCAAACGCTGCTGAATCCCTGAATTAATATGCGCGTTTCCAGCCATTTTTGGTCTGTGAAGCGCATAAAATATAGGACATTCATCGTCAGGTTTTCTGCCATCTCATCCGCCATTTTGCAGACAGCTCTGGTAAAGTCATCGCTATACATTTAAACGCACAGCGATGTCCGCCGCACCTCGGAAAGCCACCCCAACATGGCATCCGGACAAACTGACATCGCGCCGCTACCGCATTCAAAGGCTCCCCTTGCGCATCATTCATACTTCCGACTGGCATCTCGGCCAGACTCTGCACCAGTTTGACCGCAGTGTTGAACATCAGGCTTTTCTCGACTGGCTGAGCGACACGCTGGTCAGCGAACAAGCCGATGCCTTGCTGATTTGCGGCGATATTTTCGATACTGCGAATCCGTCTGCCGCCGCCCAGAAACAGTTCTACCGTTTTCTGCAGCAAAGCAAAACCCGCCTGCCGCAATTACAGATAATCATCATTGCGGGCAACCATGATTCGCCGGGACGTCTTGAAGCACCTGCTCCTTTACTCGATAGTTTCGGTGTGACTGTGATCGGCTTCGTGCCGCGTCAGGCCGATGGCAGCATCGACATCGCATCGTTGCTGCTGCCGCTGAAAAATGCGCAGGGTGATATTGCCGCATGGTGTATGGCCATTCCGTTCCTGCGCCCGGGCGATGTGCCGCGCATAGAACAGGCCAATGATCCGTATATGGAAGGTATCGCGCTGCTGTATCGTCAGGTCTTGCAACATGCCATCGACATACGCGAGCCGCAGCAAGCCATCATCGCGCTTGGTCATTGCCATATGGTGGGCGGTGAAATTTCTGAAGAATCCGAACGCCGCATTGTCATCGGTGGCACCGAAGCTTTATCGGCGACTATTTTCGACAGCAATGTCGCTTACGCAGCGCTCGGGCATTTGCATCTGGCACAAAAAATCGGCAAGCAGGAACACTTGCGTTATTGCGGCAGCCCGCTGCCCTTGTCGTTCGCCGAAGTGGATTATCGCCATCAGGTATTACGCGTCGATCTGCAGGAAAATCAGGTCAGCGCGATCACGCCGCTGTATGTGCCGCGTGCAGTCGCCTTATTGCGCGTGCCGGAAAAACCGGCACCGCTGGCGCAAGTGCTGGTGGCATTGACCGCGCTGGATATCCCGCACGATACTCCCGCCGAACGTATGCCGTTTCTGGAAGTACGCGTGCGGCTGAACGCACCGGAACCCGGTTTGCGCGCAGCGATAGAACAGGCGATCGAAGGCAAACCTGTGCGTCTCGCTAAAATCGACACCAGTTTTGCGCAAAGAGAAGCCAGTGCAACATCCGATGTCGCACTTGCCGAGCTGGAACGCCTGCATCCGGATCAAATTTTTGATCGTCTGTATCAAAGCAAATTCGGTGATGACAACCAGAGCGGAACACCGCCGGAAATCAGCGCTGCCTTTGCTGAATTATTGCTGGCAACGCCGGAGGTACAGGCATGAAAATTCTGGCACTCCGCGGTAAAAATCTGGCCTCACTGGCGGGTGAGTTTGTCGTCGATTTTGAACAGGAACCCTTGCGTTCCGCTGGCTTATTCGCCATCAGCGGCGCCACTGGTGCAGGTAAGAGCACGCTGCTCGATGCGCTCTGCATGGCCTTGTATGAAAACACGCCGCGTCTGGTAAAAGCCGGTGGCAATAAAACCCTGCCGGATGGCAAAGAACTGATCTCGCAACAAGACACCGGCAACCTGCTGCGCCGAGGCACTGGCGAAGGCTATGCCGAAGTGGACTTCACCGGCAACGATGGCATCAATTACCGTGCGCGCTGGAGCGTGCGCCGCTCGCGTAACAAGGCGAATGGCAGCTTGCAACCAACGACGATGACGCTGCATCAATTGCCGGAAATGCTGGCGATCGGCGGCAAAAAAACTGAAGTCAAAGATGAAATCGTCAAACGTATAGGACTCAAATTTGAACAATTCACGCGCGCTGTTCTGCTCGCACAAAATGAATTTTCCAGCTTCCTGAAAGCCGACGATAACGAGCGCGGTGAATTACTCGAAACACTCACCGGCAGCGACATTTATTCTGTACTGTCGAAGCGCGCGTTTCAGCGCGCCAAAGACGAACGCGAAGCACTGGAACGTTTTCAAAGCCGCCTGGCCGACCATCAGCCATTGAGCGATGAAGCACGCGCGTCGCTGGAGCAGCAGATCACCGCCGCACAAACGACGCTGGAAAAACTGAATGCCCACAGCGCTGCGATTGAACTGCATCTGCGCTGGCATCAGGATGCTGAAAAATTCGCGCAAAGCGAGCAAGCCGCGCTATCGAATTTGCAGGAGCGCGAGCAGGAGTATGCCGCCAGCATCCCGCGTCAGCGCTTGCTGGAACAACTTGATGCGGTGCAAAGCGCCAGCCCTTTGTTCGCCGACATCACCCGCCTGCAACGCGAGATTGTGCAAGATCAGGCGACGATAGAAGCTGCGCAGCATCAGCTGCTGCAGACACAACAGGCGCAACAACAAGCACAGGCAGCGTTCCTTCTCGCGCAAAGCGAATTGCAAAACAGAGAGCAGGAACAAGCTGCCGCTGCTGTCTTGCTCGATCAGGCAAAAGCACTGGATGCCAGCATAGACATTATGCTGCCTGCGCATCAGGCTTTACAGCAAAGTAAGGAGCAAGCCGATCTCGCATGCAGTGACGCCAACACGGCATGTCTAAGCAAGCAAAATGAACTCGGCCAGTTGCAAAAGCGCCTGGCACACTCGGCGCAATGGTTGCAACAACACGCTGCGCTGCGTGTGCTCGCTGAACATTGGGATAAATGGGATGCCTTGTTATCGCAGGCCGCCGTTGCCCGCGCCGACCACGAACGCTATCAGGCCAATATCCTCGCACTGGATGCAAAACAATTGACGCAGCAAGCGCAAGTGGCACAGCACGCTACCAGCCTGCACACTGCAGAAGAAGCACTGGCTGCCGCCGATCAACAACGTCAGCAAACCGCGCAGGCATTCGCGGTGATCGATATCGACGCACTCCGTCGCAACAAACAAAACGCGGAAGAAAAACGCGAACAGCTCAGCAGCGGCATGCAATTATTGGGACAGTTGCAGGAACGCCATGCGCGTCTGCAAAACTTGCAGTCACAAGCAGATCAGGCGCGACTGGCGGTCACTGCCGCACAAGCTGCGAGCGTGCAAGCGAGCACGACCTTGCCGGCATTAAGCGCAGCGTTGCAGCAAGCGGAACGCGCACTCAGAAGCGCAGAAGCAGCCTGCGCCGACAACGTAGAAAATCTGCGTGCGCAATTACAGGATGAAGCGCCCTGCCCGGTGTGCGGCGCGACGGCCCATCCGTATGCGCAGGCCGACAGCAATCCGCAATTGCATGCGTTGCTCACGCAACTGCAAGCGCAGGTGCAGGATTGCCGTCTACAAGAACAGCTCGCCCGCGAACAAGCCAGCCACCACCACACGCTAGCCACACAACACGGCCAGCAGCTTGCACAACTTCAGCAGGAACTCAGTACCCTGCACGAACAGATCGCACACCAGCAGGCGCAGTGGCAACAACACGCCATGTTTGCGTTCGCCGCATCTGAGGAATTACCTTATCTGCAAACATGGCAATCGCTGGAACAACAGCAGCAAGCGCTTCACCTCCATACAGCAGAAATACAAAAAAGCGAGACCGTTTATTATCAAGCCCTGCAGGCCAAAGATGCCGCACAAGCCGCATGGGATAAGGGACATCAGTTATATCTCGGTTTAAAAGAAGCACACAGCATTGCGTTGAACGCGCTGGAAAATAACGCAACTGAACGTGCAAATAACGCGGAACAGGCGATACACAGTCGCACCCGGCTTGACGACATATTGAATGAACTCGATACCGCTTTCGCCGTCACGGATGTCGTCAGCGATGACAGCAACGATGCACAAGTATCCTGGCGCGACCACTGGCAAGCGTCTGCCATCGCCTTCCAACAACAATGCAAACAAAATGCCCTAGCCTGGCAACAGCAGCAGCAAACACATCAGCAAGCTGAACTCGGTATTGCAACGCTGAATATCAGTCTGGAAAGCAGCCGCATTCAGCAGCAAAAGGCGAACGACGATCAGCAAGGTATTGCGCTGGCACTCAGCAACAGCGAACGTGCGCTCAGCGAAAAACAACAGCAACGCCGCGCGCTGTTTCAGGGTGAAGCCGTGGCGGTGATCAGCGCGCGTTTTGCCAACGCTATACAAGTGGCGAAAGACCAGTTGGCGCAACATACGATCGCCACCAGCGCCAGCCAGCAACAGCTAAGCCGCAACACCGAAGCACTCGCCCAGGCACAAGCGCGGCTCAGCTTGCATCAGCAAGAAGCGATCAACGCACACACGCAACTGGCTGCATGGTTAGCGCACTACAATGCACAGACTACCGACGCCAGACAAGGCGACGCTGAGAATGATCACGGCGATGACGATGCCAATAGCGGCAGCATCCTCACCGAAGCGCAGTTGCGCACGCTGCTGGAGCACGACAATGCATGGATCAGCGCCGAACGCAGCGCACTGCAAGCGATTGCCAATGCGCGTCAGCAAGCGGCGACAGTGTTGCAGGAACGCCGCCAGCAAAGCAGCACCCATCAATTACAGCGACCACCAGCGTTGCCACAGCCAGATGTTGCTGACGCCGAAGATAGCGACAACACCACAGCGACCAGCAACAACGGTGACGACAGCGCACCGTTGGCAGAACAAGCCTCAAAAGAAGATAACAGCAATGCGGCACACATCGCCCATTTGCAACAATGCCTGCAGACCTCACATACCGAACGTCAGCAAGCGCAACAGCATCTGGGTCAACATCAGCTTGCCAAAGCACAGGACGATGCACGTCGCCAGCAGTCCGCCGATCTGCTGCAGGAAATGCAGCAGCAACAAAACCGCCAGCGCATCTGGGCGCAGCTCAACGACCTGATCGGTTCGCAGGACGGCAAGAAATTCCGCAATTATGCGCAGCAATACACTCTCGATGTGTTGCTCGCTTATGCCAATCAACATCTGCATCAGCTGGCGCGGCGTTACCGTCTGCAACGCATACGCGACAGCTTAGGCCTGATGGTAATTGATCAGGATATGGGTGACGAAAACCGCTCGGTACATTCGCTGTCCGGCGGCGAATCTTTCCTCGTTTCACTTGCCCTCGCGCTCGGTCTGGCTTCGCTTTCCAGCAACCGCGTGAAAGTCGAATCGCTGTTCATCGACGAAGGCTTCGGCAGCCTCGACGCCGACACCCTCAGAGTCGCCATGGATGCCTTAGACAGCCTGCAAGCCCAAGGCCGCAAAGTCGGCGTCATCTCACATGTACAGGAAATGACCGAACGCATCGCAACGAAAATCATGGTGCAAAGAACAGCGGGAGGACGGAGTTTGGTGGGGGTGGTGTAACATTTTTTTACGTATAGTCGTTTTTTCTGAAGTCATGTTGTAAGTAAGTCGGGTTATTCATTTTTAACTAATTTCAAAGGGAAACTACATGGGCGATTTATGGACTGTCAGAAAGCGATCTGACGACGAAAACTACGAGGTTAAAAATTTCAACTCAGCAGCAGCTGATGCGCAATTTCAAAGAGATAGGGCAAGGATTATTCACTCATCATCTTTTCGTCGACTCCAATCAAAAACCCAGGTGTTAACTTTGGGAGAAAGTGACTTCTACCGTACACGTTTGACTCATTCACTCGAAGTTGCTCAAGTAGGATCAAGCATATGTGAACATTTAAAAGAAATAACGATTAGTGAAGAAATACGAAACTTAATTCCACCTACAAGTCTTATTGAGTCTATATGTCTTGCTCATGACTTGGGACATCCGCCGTTTGGTCATGGAGGAGAAGTAGCCCTCAATCACTTCATGAGAGATGATGGTGGATTTGAAGGTAATGGCCAAACCTTGAGAATCGCCAGTAAATTAGGCGAGTATTCACCTAATCACGGATTGGATTTGACCCGTCGCACGTTGTTAGGTTTGATTAAATATCCTGTTACTCACAGCCAGGTAAGAAATTATCAAGATAAAAAATCAGACTCTTCAAATATTGAAAGCTCCAAACCTCCCAAATGCATACATGATGATGAAAAAGACATTCTTGACTGGATTATTATGCCTTTTTCGGAAAACGACAAAAATTTGTTCACTCAAATTCAAACCCAAACTCACAAACACCATCGCTCATCTAGTAAATGCCTAGATACGTCAATAATGGAGTTAGCGGACGATATCGCATACGGTGTACATGACCTGGAAGATGCACTTGCTTTGACGTTTGTTACGCAAAAGGAATGGAGCGAACATATCCTTTCGAATAAAAACTTATTTCAAAGTTCACCAATTATCAAAGACGAAAAATTCTATTTGGATAAACTTTTTTCTAAGTCAGGAAAAGAAAGAAAACATGGAATTAGCAAACTTGTTGGTTATTTTATTTCTGGAATTCAGTTAAAAGTTGTGTCAAACACTGCTAATTCAAATTTCTTAAAATACAACGCAATAATGGATGATGAAGCAAAAAAATGTTTAGAACTTTTGAAAAAATTAGTAAGGGATTTTGTCATTTTTAGACCGCAAGTGCAGGCGCTTGAATTTAAGGGGCAACAAACAATCCGATCATTATTTGAGACTTTTTTAGAAAATCCAAAGCGATTGCTACCAGAGAATGTGCAGGAAAAATATAAGGTCAGTGGCAGCAAAAATCGAATTATCTGTGACTACATTGCTGGAATGACTGATGTCTACGCAACAAAACAATATAGGCGACTATTTGTGCCAGATATCGGATCAATATTTGACAGACTATGAATACTGCGTTGGACTAATCTAGTGATAATTTTTCTGGCAATTCACAATTAAAATGCTTCTGTTAAGATCGACCGACGAGATTGCTGTACGCAATTCGTCTGCTCGATCAGCTTATTTATATCGAAGGAAACCCGATGGAATTCAGTGAAATTTTAGCCACCCTACCCAGCATTGACCATATCGCCGCGCTGGAATTATCTGATGGTGATGTACTCATCGCCAGACTGGAAAACAAGCCTGGCACGGCAGGCAGTGTGCGTGTCTATCATGCGCTGGCGCAGGAGTTTGGCGAGATCAATACCGCAGCGGCAGAAAAAGGGCTGCGTTTGTATGCAGAGCACACCGCCGATGCCAAAGCGTTTCCGGGTAAGCATCCGAATATCGACCGCTTGCTGACATTGATCAGCAACGCTGCCGATCATACTGGTACGCAGTCTTTTGCAGTCAAACTGATTGCACAATAAGACACAGTGAGTGGCAATGCGCGGTGCTGATGTGCCGCAGGCTATACCCTAATAAAAATGCGCCTTGCAAGCCATTAATGACTTGCAAGGCGCATTTTTATTAGGGGTTTTATTTTACTTTCGATTTTCTTGATAGAACAAAATCCCGTGAGTAAAACGCAGTGAGTATTAATTTCAGCGAATGTCAGACAAATCTGATCAACTGAGAAATCGTGATGTTTGTGGGTCTGGTCTCAGTCGCGTCTCCCACCGGCGATATATTGGCAACATCTGCCTGAGGAATATGAAATTGTCCGTCACTGCCACCAAATCGATAACCGATTACGGCAAATAAAACGGGATACTGCTCAACGTTCAGCGCTCTGCCATCGCATACCATCCATCCGGATGATTCAATCGTATTTTTTGTCGCATCCCCTGCAAATGCCACGATACTGCCAACAGGTGGTTCAGTACGGATCAATCCGGGAATTCCGGAAGCATTAATTGTCGCAGCGCCAGGTGTTTTCATGGTGACCTCTTTCGTTTAGTTGTTAAAAATAGATAGCGTCGGGATTTTATCTCGCTAAGAATATACAACACCGCAAATATTCATCAGAAATCCAAGCTGAATTTCAACCTCCGGTCGCGGCTTCCACCGGACGTTCATGATGGAGCGCATGCCAGTTGGCCTGGTCGAGTACAAACACGCGGCCTATGCTGAGGATGGCTGCACGATTGATCTGATCTGCATTGCCATCATTTTGCAGCGAGCTCTGCGCGCGCAAAAACACTTTCACATTATTGAATGCAGCAACCATCGCTTTCGCTCTTCTGATTTCGCTTTCCAAACCGAAATTGTCGAGTACTTTTTTATTCGCAGCCCAGAAACTCAGCGATGCCAACGTGATCAGAATCAGAAAATGATGTGCCATGCCTTCCATGCCAACATGCAGAAATGTCTCAGAAAAAGTATTGATGACGATGGCAATCACACACAGTACGAAACAGGACAAGCCTATTCTGGCGCGGGCAGCGAGGTAATTGGCGGCCAGTTCACGACGCTCCAGCAAAATGCTCTCGTGGTAGCGCAGCTGGCCTTCGATGAATTCTTCTTTTATCGGTTCAGGTGCATCTGGTGTCTGTGCTTTATTTTGATCTGACTCTTGCAGATGGATTGCCCGCAAAGCATTTTTGATCCAGTGATTATCTTCGCTATCGACGGTGGGCAGCGCATCTGCAACGCATTCACTCAAGCCTGAATGATTCCAGTAATGCTGCACGCGCAGACATTCTGCGAGCAAACGATAATCCTGATGCTTGCGTTCAGACTCCGCACGCTTGGCGCTGCCATAACGGAAAAATGCAATCAGTAAGGCAGCCAGATAAATGCTGAGGAATACCAGCCCGGCGTAGTGTTCCCACGCCGCAGATGCACATCCGGTAAACGCAAAAGGATCGTCTGCTTTGCAACCACCGGAGAGTTCAGTGTAAGCGGCAAACGCAATGGCGGCAATCATGCCCAAACCGACCAGCGAGCGGAACCGAAGCAGCCATTCCTGAAAAAAAATCTGCAGATGGGAAGTGCGCCAACTGTAAATAAATCCACCATTCTGCGCAATGCGCTTGGTGGTCGAATACACCAGTGTTTGCCAGGCGTCCTGATATTGTGACGCCAGCGTATCGGCAATCGTGTGCATGCGTTCGGTTGCCGTGACTCCGG
The DNA here is from genome assembly GCF_014699135.1 of Cognatundibacterium aquatile. Lineage (GTDB taxonomy): Bacteria > Pseudomonadota > Gammaproteobacteria > Burkholderiales > Burkholderiaceae_D > Undibacterium > Undibacterium aquatile. The sequence goes on along the minus strand of NZ_JACOFT010000001.1, from coordinate 723,066 downwards.
TGAAAATATGATCTGCGCCCGATGCTTGCTGTCGCTCAAACGCCTGCGCTTCGATGTTGAACAAATTTAATTCCTGTAATTGATTACCAAGAATCGTCAACTTCTTACGCGATGCTTTGTCTTCGGTATTCGTCAGCGTTAAGCCACGCCAGATTGCTGTCACATCAGGCAAGGTCTGACGCAATGTCTGCCATCGTGTGATGCGTCTGGCCTTCATGCTCATGCTAGTCTGGCGCCCAAGCTCGTTCAGTAAACGCTGGAATTCCTGCTTACCCAGTAAAGGTGCCGGCTGCGGCAAGGAATGCAAATCAAGATTTCCGCCCGACTGCGCAGAACCGGTCGCAACAGCGGCCCAATATGGCAGACCTTTGCTGTATTCATTCAAGATCGCGTGAAGCTGGCTCTGCTGTTGACTGGCGCGTAAAACCAGACTGCAACTTCGTAATAAAGTGACAGCCTGATGCTCGTCCTCGCTACGGCTCATATCCGACGGAGTAAGCGCACTTGCATCGTTGGTGATCTTGCTGAGTTGCTGATGGATAAAGTGATATTGCGCCGGAACTCCGGATGCAGTGGCGTGCAACACGCGCAACGGCGTCGCTGGCAGTAAGGCACTCAGCGCCGTTAATTGCGCCAGCGTCTGCTGATCCAGTTCGCCTGCAATCCCGATCACCAGCGGCACCGCATGCTGTTGTAACACATAGGTTGCGGTGAAGATTTCGTCTGCGACAATACTCTGACTCTGATCCGCATATTGCACCAGCCAGCTACCGGGCTTTCCGTGTAACACACCGATACCACCCGCCAGCGGCAACTTTAACTCGGTCTTTAAACGCATTGCCAATACGCGTACCGGCAAACTTTGATAACGCCCCGATTCGCCCGCAGCAGTCGGTGGTAGTGGCTGATATTTTTGTCTGAATTTTTCTGGATTGACTGGCCAGCGCTCACCGCTGATACCAGTCACAATCGCATCGCCGGGAAGGCATTGCACCGGGCCTTCGAGCGTTTCTATGGTTTGTTCATACTCAGAAAATACGACACCAAAAGAGAGTATTTTCTTTTCATACGGCAAAGCGCCATAGTTCTGTTGCGTTCTTAAGTCGATCATCATCTCAGACATCAGTGATTGTTACAGATTGAGAAATTTATGCGTTGAGCATCAATGCCGGCTGATGCTGATTCACCCAAAAGGCGAGATTTGTCAGCAACGGCAAGCTGGCGCGAGCACCTGCTTTGACTTCCATTTCCTGAATAATTTTTTCAAATCGCTGGCGATAATACAAAGCTTCCTCTTCATCCAGACGCGCTGTTGCATAGCGAAATGGCATAGAAAAAGTCTCGCCTTCCCGTTCTTTCGGAAAACATTCAAGTATCTCTTTGGCGGACAAATCAATATCAACGGCAAAAAATAATTCTGGCTTACCGCCGCGCAGCAGTTCCCGGCTAAGCCCCATGAAACAACGCTCCGCCACTGAATTTTTGCGAATACCGAGTTCTTCTGTCAGCTCACGAAACACATGCACATCCTGCAAAACGCCATGGGTATCGCGACCAGTAAAGCAGCGGCGAATATCATCTTCCGTCATCGCACCGGAAAATCCTTGGCAAAGCTGATTGGGATTGGTCAACACTTTGGCACTGCGACGCTGAAAAATCATGTGCCCGTCATTCGAGAATACCAGCCCGCTGATACCAGTCTGGTTCGCCAGTTTACTTTTTGAGAGTAATTCCAGTTTGCCGTCGCGATGTACTTCATCGCGTAAGATGCCATCAACTGCATCGTCAAAATCCATCGCCATATTGGTTTTGACGTACTCAAAATACGATGTGGGTTGAAAAATTAATTTAATTTTTTCGCCGCCAACGACATCAGCCAAACGCGCTGTCTCTGTATCGTAGAACGACTTTCCGCGATGAATCGCGTCTGCTTTATATTCTTCGAATGCTTGCCGCGAACCTATCTTCGCTTTAAAAAATTCATCTTTTAATTCGACTTCGACTTGCTCTTCGTTGCAACCGTCATTTGCATTTAATACGGCGACGGCCGGAATCCGGTAACTGTCACCCAAGTCGCTGTCTACCGACAATATCTGCGGCTGGTTCGGATAACGTTCCAGCATATCCATCAGAGGATCAAGAAAACGACGCAAGCCTGCCGCAGGTTTGCCTTCCCTCACCGGGCGGATATGCGCTAACACGCCACAGATCTGCGTCAGAACTTTGTCGAAATCTTCACTCTTGGGCGATGCCAGTGTCAGCGCATTATATTGACTGAGCAGACAAATTTCTTCCGGCAAATCCAGCGGATCGGGCATGCTGGCAGCACTGATCAGCAGTGGCACAATAGTCTTCCCCAGCGCGATAGCCGTTTTTATTTCCCAGACAACCTGATCTTCGCTATCTGCACGTTTCTGTATTTCTTCCATCCATAAAGGACCGATGACAACGATGACCAGACTAGCTGCATTAATCGCGGTTTGCAGACGTAATTTCCAATCTGCGGCGACATCGATGTTTTCTACGTCAAGAAAGACTTCTTCTTGTCCCAGCTTTTTATCTAAACCCTCATGCAGTCTGGCAGAAAACTGCTCACTGTCTTTCCTGCGATACGAAATAAAAACGGCGCTCAAAAATCTCTCCTTCAAACTTCAATCTGGTCGCTTTGATTCACGACAATCAATTCTCTAAACAAATCAGCTTGTCATCATCGATGCGCTTTTCGGGTGACGCAACAGATCGGTTAACACCTGCCAGCGCAAATCTTGATTATCGGTTCCGGCGCGCTTTTCTATGTAGGCCTGCACGACATCCTGACCAAGATTGTAGTTGATGACATATGAACGTAAATGCTCGATAAAACGCAGCCGCTGCGCTGAGCGGTCTGCATCTGAGAGGCTGTATTTCATCAACATTGCCAGCGCGGTGTCTTTATCAATCATGCCATCCAGATACTGTTGCGCCACCATATTGCCGGCATACGACAGCTTTTGCAGCACGGCTTGTATCTGGTAATAGCGTTCGGCTTTGGCGGGATCAATACCGGCCAATGGGAACAAAACTTCCTGTTCAAACTGCATGCGTTCTGCATGTGGAAAGGCTACCTCGATACCGTAATTCGCACTTCCTTCAGCCAGAAACGACATCGGTGAATACAGTGGATATATCGAGTATTCGATCCAGCCTTTTTCTTTCACTAATTCATTTTCGATCAGCACATTAAAGACGTGGTGACCGGGATAGGCTTCGTGGCTGGCGAGATCAATCGCGCGGCTGATGAACATAGGAAAATCGGTGTTGATTTCGATCAGGCTGTGGCTGTTTCCCTTGTACCAGTTATACGCACTCCAGACTTTATCCGTCACATAGGCAACCTGAAAACTTTCATGCTCAGGCAAGGCGATATAGCGTCTGGTGCGGACGCGCGCTTCATTAATCGCGGCAGTGAAAACGGCATCGAGTTTATCGCGCGGAATTTCAAATGCTTTGTTATAAGCAGACAATCTCGCATTCAGATCGCTGCCCTGAATTTCCAAAGGTAAAAGTGTCGCCAGTTCTGCCAACGTGATATCGAGGTCCGCTGTGGTCAACGCCGGGGATACTGCGTCGTATAAGGCTTTCGATTCCGCATCGAATGCCAATTTGTTGCCATTCAGTTGCGCGATAAAAGCTCTTACTGCATGTAGCTGCAGACGTAAAAATTCCTGACGTTCAAGCTGATCTTGTGGCGGCGCCGGCAAAGCATCTGCCTGCTGCAATAAGGTATCGGCCTGCATCAATAATTCTGACAATGGAGTCGCCGGTGATTGTTGCGCTTCGTTTTGCCAGGATGGCGGGCCAATATAGGCATCAACATAACCGGCGTCATGCTGACCTACAGCAAGGACGAGTTTGACGTAGTGTTCCGCAATCTGATTCAGAGTCATGGCGTTTAAGAAAAAAGTAAATGTGGAAGGCAGAGCTGAGACGATATCACGCCAGCGTCGTTGCGCAGGCTTGAAGTATAAGCATTTTACTTTTGATGTTCACACATCCACACCGACCGCGTATGAATGTGATGGATGAGTCGCTTATTTGCTTTATTCCCGCATCCGGCGTTTAATTCGTTTCGCACAGAAAAGAGACTGACAAAAAATTGACGAGACAAAATGTGGCGGCAAAGATAATGCAAATAGCCGCGATGCAATCCGAAAGATGGACAGCAGGTTCTCATAGTGAATCCTCTGGTGTCTCAGACCAGACTGAATGAAAATAGAAAAACGATGATAGATGGATTAATCGCCGGGCGCATGTACGGCAGCGCCGAAGAACGTAGCGGGCAAGCTGGTTCAGCATATGTGACTTGTAAGGTGCGTGCTGCGACAGATGACGGTGACACAATCATGTGTAATGTGATCGCCTTTAATGACAAGGTACGGCAGGCCTTACTTGCGTTGAACGATGGCGACAGTGTCTCGTTGTCCGGCGCTTTAACACCAAAAGTCTGGGTTGATAAGCAAGGAAAACCCAGACCCGCCATTGATCTGATTGCGCATCAGATTCTGACGGCCTATCCATCAATGGCGTCTGCCTGAGTAAGCAGATGCGCCATCCTTCGCGGTGCGATTGATCTGCTGAAAGGCAGATCAGCTGTCCCAACAACCGCGCGTCGCGCTGGTCTTGCCCCGCATCCGCGCGACGATAAATAACTCCGCATATTCAAAACCTGCATGCTTCTGACCGGCACCAGGAATCTCATGCGTCCGTGACATTTGAGACATGCATCCTTCAAATTTGATTTCAGAAAAACATCTGCTGCTCACCCGGATACCCGATGGGAAAACGATCAATCTATTTAGCTTGCTATTTCATTCATTCCAGCTACACTGAAAATCTTACATAAAAAATAAGAAAAAAAGCAATATCCCCGCTGGCACTATTATTCAACGTTCCACGCTATCGGGTTCCGTTTCAAGCCTCAGATCAACCTTACGTCGTTCGCAGTAACATCACAGGGAGAAGGTATGAAAACGCATCTGAAATTCGATCATTCCAATAAGACCAAGCTTCGGCAGATACGCATTTTCTGCTCAGCAACGATGGTCGCTGGCTTGTTGAGCAGTCAAACGCTACAGGCACAAACGATGCCTGCGGATAGCGGCAAATCCAATGTCATTGTCAGCTCTTTTAAGCCAGTTCCACTACAAGATCCTAAGATCCCCGGTTATACCTACCCTGTCGCGGCAGACACGATTACTGCCTGGACAAAATCTCCGAAAGGACAAATTGAAATACAAAAACATGCATGGGGTATCTGGACGGCGCTGACACTCAATTCAGGCGAGACCTATCAGGGGCAGCCTTTGCGCGTCTTTGAAACCTGGGAAACGCCAGACGATATTATGACCGCCAGTTCGCAAGCATTAATGAATAAGCCACGTGTTCCCAACGTACTCACACCATTTCATCAATTGAACCACGCCGGATTATTGAAGACCACCCAGGGAAAAGAAACAGTGCTCGGCTTTGTCAAATATGATCCGATTGCCGCAGCGCATATCCGCGCGAATAATCTGTTTTCCATCGCTGCATTAAACAAAATGCTGGCAGCGAATGAGACCAGCATTCCGGCTTTTCCTGCGCCATCCCTCTCTCTGAAACCAGTATTTCAGACTTTAAAAAGTAAGAATCTGGTTCAGGCAAGATATTTTCAATTATCGGTCTGGCCCGGCCCGCCAAAAACTCCGGTTCCATTTCCGTCTTCCGACTGGAAAACATGTGTTTGGATAGATACTCAGGATACTGGCACAGAGAAATTATCCGGTGGTGTCGATAACAAATGTGCGGCCGATGGTTCATCACGTACAGCTGCAAACACCTATGGTCTGAAAAATTTTATCCACTTTAAAGTGGATGCTGCCAATGCAGAATTGCTGAACAAATCGACTGAGAATTTCAAAGGTATCGCAGCCGGTGATTATTCAGTGCTCGTCGCCATGCACGTCGGCAGCCGTGAAATTACGGAGTGGACCTGGCAAAGTTTCTGGTGGACGCCAGCCCCCGATTTACCGCCAGCACCTAGTTCAGCAGCGATAGCGAAACTGCGCCCTGCCGCACTGCAAGGTGCACCGCGCCATTACGCGCATTGTGCGGCCTATCAGACCCTGTCTCCACCACAACCTGAAACTGGCGGCAAAAATGTCGGGGAATCCGTCTACTGCTACAACCCGTATCTGGAAGCAGGATTTGGCCCGAGTGATTTGCCCGACTCCATTCCGGGTAAATATAAGGGACAAACCGTTGCCAATAATGTTGGTGTTCAAACTAACTGTATGAGCTGTCACGCAGCCGCAAATTTCAATCCTAAAAACCTTACGACTGCACCAAATTATTCCGGTGATCGTTACCTTGGTTTAAACGATCCGCGCTTTAAGGGAACTCTGCAAGTAGATTTCTTATGGTCAATTCCTGGTAATGCTAAATAAAGCAGCTTAAGCCCGTGCCAGCCTGTGTAGCGGTAGCATCAGTTTTGATGCCGGAACGCAGGTTGGTGCTGGTGCAGACAGTATCTGAAGCCCTCTCTCGCCACAGTTTCGTGACAAACGGCGTGGCATTCTCCCCACATTTTCTTTCCAGGTTGCATTACACATCAGAATCAGCCAACATTAAATCGTGAAGACGATGCCACTGGTGCGACATCGTTGACTTTATTTGGCACGGTGATAAGGGCTGACATGAGGTTTTTCCGGATATATGTATTGCTAAGTTGTCTGCTGACGAGCTGGGAAGCGCAAGCACTGGAACTCTTGTTTCATGTTTCAGCGTTACCACCGTATGTCAAAGACGATCCACGTCGGGGTCTGGTGCCAGAAATTGTTACCCGCGCCTTTGCCACGCAAGGCATACAGTGCAGATTTATCCGCTCGAATAACAAACGTATGGAAACTGAGGTGGAAGCGGGAACTGCAGATGCGGGGTTTGCCGGAATTCCGGTGAATAACGCGAAAATCTTTTTCTCTGACCCTGTCATCGAATTTGAGAATGTGGCTGTCACTCTGCGTGATAAACACTTACAGATCAATTCCTTATCTGATCTATCAGACAAAAAAATCGTGGCGTTCAGCAATGCGCAAAAAGTGCTTGGCTCAGAATTTACGATGGCAGTTAAAAACCATCGATCATATTCAGAAGTAGGCGATCAGGCTTCTCAGGTACCGATGCTGGATGCCGGCCGGGGGGATGTTATCTTGCTGGATTTACGGGCTTTCCTGTATTTTGCGAGGTTATTGCATGGCAAAACAGAGGCGACGAACCGTTATACGGTACATCATTTATTTAAACCGACTCCACGCTTGCTTGGTTTCCACAAAAGTGAACATCGCGATCACTTCAATAAAGGATTGAAAGCAATACGGCAAAGTGGTGAATATGCCGCAATTCTGAATAATTACCGCAACGACTGAAACAAAATCAAGGTGACCGAAAGCACAAGGTCACCAATTTCATAGGTATCCGCAGCTTATCGTTCTTGCTGCTCTTCTTCACGCATGTGCGATAAGAAATAGCGAATAAAAAATATCCCCATGCAAATCATAAAAATGATTCCGGCAATACTCATCAGGCCGTAGTCAGTAGAAAACAAGTCGATTAACAGTTTCATTTCCGTTCTCCTTTAAAGTTTTTACTGCAGGAAGTATGGAGTGCTTACTCTCGTCTGCTGTTGATTTGTATCAAGGGGCGACCGTGACAGATTCAGAACACTTTATGTGTACGAAAAATAAGACAATATGGTAGCCAGAGAAATGTACGCCGCCAATCTCAAATAAGCCTATTGATACTCGCCATTCTCCCTTGCAAAAAGATAACTTTTATGGGATAAGTTACTTGTTTCAGTTTGTAACGTACTCTATCAAACAGGCAAACAGATAAAGTTAAATCAAAGCAATATTTTAGTTTCTGTGAGCTCGCCACATTTATCTTCGATGCACAACCTCAAACAAATCATCATCACCAAAGAAAAAGATTTCGAAGCTCTTGCAACCGCATGGCGAGCTTTAGAGACGAAAGTAAACTATCTGCTCCCGTTCCAAACCTACGACTGGAACTGTGCATGGTGGAAAGTTTTTTCTGGCAAATCCTTCTTTCATCAACATGAACTGGCTATTTGTGCCGTGTACGATAACGATCAGTTGGTTGCAGTGATGCCGCTGATGAACACGCATGTAGGATTGCATCGTTTTTTCCTGTATCGCTATGTACGGCCTTTCGGCGGCGACCCCAATCTGACCGAATTACGTGTTCCCCTCACCTTGCCGGAATATGCTGAGAAAGTTCTGCAACTCTGGGAAAATTTAACTCGGTGCGAGACCTTCGGACTCACTGAGTTTCAGATCATCGGAGCTAAAGCTCCCGCAGATCATTTCATCCAGAATAATAAGTCGCTCTTCCCTCTGACTGACCGCACTATTCCTAACTTCGTACTGACGCTGGGTGAAGACTGGGATAGCTTTAAATCCGGATTAAAGCGCAACATTAAAGAATCCCTGCGTCGCTGTTACAACTCGCCGAAACGAGACGGTCTGGACATGAATTTCCGCGTTCTCCAAGGGCGTACCGCTATCGTTCAACAATTACCGATGTTTTATGCGCTGCATGGTGCACGTGCGTCAGCGAAAGAGACGATAGAACATCCTGATTATTTTTCTCATCCACAACACAAGGCACTGCTGGAAAATCTGCTTGATACGCCTTTTGCTGATCGCATGTGTTTGTTTTGTCTCGAGTTGAATGGCAAAGTCGTCGCGATGCGACTGGCATTCAATATGGGTGATGAACTCTATTTATATTATTCGGGCTACGATCTGGATTATGCGCAATACAGCGTCATGACGACCTTAGTAGCAGAAGCAATCCAATGGGCAATCGGACAAAAAATTCAACGACTGAACCTGTCAATTGGCGAGGATGTATCCAAAACCCGCTGGGGCCCCGCTGTGATTAACTATGTTGAATATCAATGCGTCAAAAACAGTGCTTGGCGCAGGTTTGTCGGAAAGCAGATTTTCCGCTTGAGAAAAATCAGAAATAATCAGAGATCTCAACTCAGCTCTGCCAACGACGACAAGCCAGGCTGATGGCGGTAAAAAAGTATCATTGTGACGATGTGTTACATTCACAGTGATTACCTGAAATCCTCTGGCTCTGACTGTGTAAACGGTTTACATTGGCAATATGTGTACACACATTTTGTTGTTCACTGCAATTTGCCAACGATTTGCTGCTGATGATGATCATGTCCCACATTGACTGTCGCCCACTGATCACTACCCGCTGTCGCACATTCGTAGCGATATGCCTGTCATTTTTCTGTTCTTTGTCTGATGCACAAGAGTTACAGATCCTGACTGAAAACTGGCCTCCGATTTCTTTCGGCAATGATACGAAAGCAGAAGGTATGGCGGTAGAAGTCGTCAAGGCAATACAAGCAAAAACAGGGAATACACAAGCTATTCAGGTAGTGCCATTTGCGCGAGGATACAAAGCCTTACTGGATGAGTCTAACGTTTTACTTTTCACGGTAGGACGCTCGGAAGAGCGAGAAAAACTCATGCACCTGGTGGGTCCGGTTGCGATCTCTTACATCACGCTGTATACCCGTAAAGGAAATGCGGCAAATTTGCTGCGTCAGGGAGACGCTATCCGCAAACTGAAAGTCGGTGCTTATCGCTCCAGTATTTTTGCCGACACTGCACGTAAAAAAGGTTTTTTCAATCTGGAACTGGCAGTATCACCTCTGGTCATCGCAAATATGCTGATGGCCAAACGTTTTGACTTATGGGTGGAAGGCAGTATTGTTGTCCCCTCGATTCTGAAAGACATAGGCTATTCCAGCGATGATGTTGAGCCTGTCATGGTGCTTGATGCACTGGAGCTATATCTGGCGTTTTCCGCTAAGACGCCAGCCTCGACTATTAAGATATGGGAAGATGCATTACGCGCCATCAAGAAAGACGGTAGCTTCGCAAAAATCTATCATAAATGGTTGCCTGACGAAGTCCCGCCCATGCAAGTCATTCATACCTCTCCGCCAACACAACCTTAACTTCTACAGCACCCGGTAAGCCAAGCGATCCAGTCTGATGGTACTCAGGCGTGTCAGTAATTTCCGGACTGGTTCCGGATAATCTTTTACCTTCTCCAAAGTACGATAATCGCTGATCAGCGTCGTATGCTCAACGATGCTCATCAGCTCTGCATTTCTTTGTGCCAGTAACTCTTGCCGCGGATCATGAATTAACAGCGCATTTTCCAAATCAAGACGGAATGCCCTGGGATTCAGATTATTTCCGGTCATCAGTGCGTAACACTGATCTATCCACAATCCTTTCAGATGATAGGTATTCTCCCCATCTTTCCACAGGCGTAATCTGAGTCGATTTTTTTGGATATCAAGCTGATGCGCTTTGGCGAAACGCCTGAGGTTGACCTCATAAAGATAAGGAAGAGCCGAAATGACTTTAAAAGGCTGCTCCGGTGGAATAAAAAAATCATTCGCAACTTTATCGCCGACGATAATATCAACGCTCACTCCGCGTTTCAGCGCGCGATTCACTTCTCTGGTCACAGCACGGGGAAAATTGAAATAAGGGGTACAGATGATAATCTGCGTCTTACTCGCCGCAAGCAACTGACATATCGCTTTATTCAGTGGATTATTTTTACCAACACCAACCAATGGCGTCACACTCAGTGCAGGTGGCGTCTCTGAATATTGTCCTACAAATTTTTCATTGAACTGATAGCGCGCCTTTTTTAACTGCTCGCGAAAGCGGCGAATATCATTACGAATGCTACGTGTGGCAGGAATTTCTGCCTTATCAAGGCGATGTACCGCCGAGGCTAACAGCAAGTGCTGACGTATAAAATCGACCATCGTGGTCGCCAATACAGAATTCTGGATCAGTAAATAACGGTCATGCCGGTATTTATCCTGCTTATGCAGATACACGTTATTAATACTGGCGCCGCTGTAAATCACCACATCATCAATCACAAAACCTTTAAGGTGCAAAACACCAAACAACTCGCTGGTCTGTACCGGAATGCCATACACTGGTACGCCTGCAGCATGCGCCAGACTTAGTTTTTGATACCAGGCGGCATTTCCGGTTTGTTGCCCTGCCTGCCTGCGTTCGCCGATCAAGCCACGTTGCGCGCGATGCCAATCCACCAATACCGCAATGTCCAATGATGGGCGTGCAGCTTTGGCAGCATACAAAGCCTCCATGACTTCGGCACCAGCCTCATCATTTTGCACATATAAACTGCACAGATAAATTCTGTGTTTTGCACTGGCAATCTGTTTTAGCAATTCGACCCGGTATTCAGCCGCACCAAACAAGGTTCTGACCGCCTCTGCCTGCAATGGAATTGCGGGTAACTGCTCAGTGCTCAAACGGGGATTCAGATAGCGCATAAATGGGTATCACAAATAAAACACGTGCTGATAGTAGCACTGAAAATCATCGCTAAAAAAGGATTACTGGCCATTCGTCGCGTGACGTCGCTGCCAGATCTGCCAACGCTCGCGGCCTTCGAATACGGCAATCGAATCGTTCACAGCCCTATCTGTCAATAACGTGAAATGAGGCGCCATTAACTCTTGCCAGACCTGATCCGATATAGAAAAAGGCGGGCCCTTCTTGCTCGCGTCGGCATTCGTATCAACGAAAAAATATCCTGCCAGCAAAGCACCGGGAGGCAGAAGTTCAGCCCAGCGCTGGACGATATCCTGTCGCCGCACCGGCGGTAAGGCACAGAAAAATGCGCGCTCGTAAATCAACTCCGGCGCCTGTGCGGGTTGATATTCAAAAAAATCCGCTTCAACGACATGGCGGGACCACTCCCCTATCGCCATCTGCGCACTTTTCACTGCTGCCGGTGAGAAGTCGATTGCAGTCACGTCCCAGCCAGCCTGCGCCAGAAAAGCCGCTTCATAACCGTTACCGCACCCTGGTATCAGCGTTCGCATTTTGCCAGTGGCTGTTAGCACAAAATCGCGTAAGTCCTGAGGAACCGCCCCTTTATCCCAAGGCGTAAAATTTTTGCTGAAACGCTCGTCCCAAAAACATGAATTATTCGGATCTCTGCTGACAAAATCTGCCATGACTCAGCCAATAAAATAAAAATGAAGTAATAGCTGCGCCGCGATAACGCCGGCGAACAAACCACCGCCGAAGTAGATAATAACTTTCAGCAAGGTATTGGTGCTACGCTGCTCCGACAATAATGCAGCAAGCATTTCATTACTATTATTTTGTTCGCCAGCCCGGCTCAGAGCCTGATGCGCAAGCCGCGGCAATTGTGGGAAGATGTGACTGTAACGTGGCGCTTCCGCTTTCAATTTATCAATCAACCCGCGCCAGCCCACTTGCTCATTCATCCAACGCTCAAGATACGGTTTAGCGGTTTTCCATAAATCCAGCTCAGGATCGAGTTGACGTCCGAGACCTTCAATATTCAGCAAAGTCTTTTGCAATAAAACAAGCTGAGGCTGGACTTCAACATTGAAACGGCGCGATGTTTGAAAGAGACGCAACAACACCTGACCAAAGGAAATATCTTTCAGCGGCCTATCAAAAATCGGCTCACAACAGGCGCGGACGGCCGCTTCCAGCTCATCTACCCTCGTATCCTTAGGCGCCCAGCCAGATTCGATATGCGCCTCGGCTACACGTTTATAGTCACGCTGAAAAAATGCCAGAAAATTTTGCGAAAGATAGTCTTTATCAAAATCATTCAAGGTGCCAACAATACCGAAATCGAGCGCGATATAGCGCCCGAAAGTTGCAGGATCAGTCGAAACCAGAATATTCCCCGGATGCATATCCGCATGGAAAAAACCGTCGCGGAAAATCTGTGTAAAGAAAATCGTGACGCCGTCGCGTGATAATTTCGCCAGATCGACACCCGCCGCCTGTAATTTATCGATTTGCGAAATCGGTATGCCATTCATACGTTCCATGACGATCACGGATGAAGAGCAGTAATCCCAATACATTTCCGGCACCAGCAACAAATCGGAATTCTGAAAATTCCGCCGTAACTGGCTGCCGTTCGCGGCTTCCCGCATCAAATCGAGTTCATCATGCAAGTATTTATCAAACTCACCGACCACTTCTTTTGCCTTGAGACGCTTGCCATCTGCCCATAAAGCTTCCAGCCATCCGGCGGCTACCTGCATCAGTGCAACATCTTTATCGATCGTCTCCTTCATGCCGGGACGCAGCACTTTCACTGCGACTTCACGACCATCTTTCAGCGTGGCGAAATGTACCTGAGCGATCGATGCCGATGCCACCGGAACGCGCTCAAAACTCGCAAACAATGTATCCGGATGCGCGCCTAATGACTTGGTAATCTGCGCTATCGCCAAATCAGGATCAAACGAAGGCACACGATCCTGCAACTTCGCCAGTTCATCTGCGATGTCAGGTGGCATCAGATCACGCCGGGTCGAAAGTACCTGCCCCAGTTTCACAAAAATCGGTCCCAGGTCTTCCAAAGCCTTACGTAAGCGTTCGCCACGGGGAGCCGATAAATCGCGCCAGAACAGCAGCGTCTCTATCAGGCGTGCAGTACGCGGGACTTTAAGACCGGATATGGCGATTTCATCAATCCCGTAACGTAACGTCACGCGAATAATTTTAAAGAGCCGTAAAAACTTCAATATCATCTGCGCGTCCTTTCGAGTTTCTCGATGCGCTTGATGAGACGCTCGACATCATCACGAGTTTTATTCACTTCTGTAGCAAAGCCCTGCACTGCGACCGGACGAACCAACATGGGGTTTTCTTCGAGAAAATATTCCGCCAGATTTTCCTGAATTTTAAGATGCGTCTGCTGTGCGGTTTTGAACATCGATTTAGCGCCACCGACCATGCGAACCGCCGCAATATCACCAAATATTTTACTTAAATCGGCTTCGGCTTCCCATTTTAATTCCTGACTCAAGTGGGAAATCGTATTCGCAAAATCAGCATCTCCTTCAATCTTGACATAAGAAAATGCACGTTCACGATTCTGCGCCATCAATGGCAAATCGCTCAGTCTGGCACGGATAGTCACATCGGGAGACGTCTGTGCAGCAGCAGATTCAAGGTATCCGTCAACACCGACTTTCAGGCGCAATTGAAATGCATGCAAATCAATACAGGCGATTTTGCCAGCATGTGGCAGGAGCATATTTCTGGCCCAGGTTTCCTGTGCCAGCAAATGATTAATGAAGGGAGCAGTTGAAATCATATCGTTGAGAAAAGACTGACGCAGGATTGTGCAATAAGCAGTTACTTTGTCGAAACAAGATCCCGGCGGATCAATCTGAGTCATTCTTAATAAAAAACCGCCCGACAAAATGACGGGCGGTCTTTAGTTTAACAGCTTATGCAGCCTGTTATGTTCGATCTGCATCAGGACTTATACGAATCAGGCTAAGTCCTGCTGACATCATAATTGCTGAATACCTGCGAGTACCCAACCGCCCTGACCATTCACAGGTTTAGACAAGTTCCAGACCTCGGCAAAAGCTTCTGCCGGGGCATTGGCGGCTTCTTTGATCATGCCGGTAAATTTAACGCTCGCCAGATGATCATTGCCGATGTTTTCTATACCCAGCAATTCAGCATCGATCGATACGACATCCGTCACGTTGGCAGTTGCGCCACGTTCCTGAATTTCCAGTTTCAGCTCTGCATACATTTCAGGTGTCGTGAACTCACGCAAATCATTGATATCAGCTTTATCCCATGCGGCCTGCAAACGAATGAAATAAGTTTTCGCGCTACGCAGGAAAGCAGGCACATCAAAATCAGCAGGAATACCCCAGCTTGCCGCGGCTGGTGCTGCGGACGTGGAAGAGCCAGATTGATATGCCTGCGGCTCCAGACGCGAACCAATTTCTGGCGTCGCAGAGGAAGGCACACCCGCATAAGCTGGCGGAGCAAATGCCGAAGGTGCATTCGTATTCGCTTTATTGCCGCGGAACAAACGGATAACAAAGAAAATCGCAAAGGCGATCAGCGCAAATGTCAGCAAAGAACCTAACATGCTGGCCATCGCGCCACCCAGTCCGAAGTGCGACAACGCTGCACCCAACAATGCACCGCCGATCAGCCCCCCAACGATGCCTTTCCATGGGCTTGCCGGTTTAGGTGGAATCGCTGGTGCAGGCGCTGCAGCCGGAGCCTGTGCTGGCCGGGCCTGATTGGCATTATTGGTATTCGACGGTGGCGTCGCCTGACGCGAGACATTGCTTGACTGGCGACCGATAGAACCACCACTGCCCAGACGTTTGGCGTCGGCATCATGCATCGTCATTGCGAATGTGCTGGCAACCATCACCATGGCGAGTAAAAATTTCTTCATTGATGTCACTCCTTTTGCTTCGTCAGCGATTTAAAGTTTAATACCAGTGTGTAATGCGGCCACACCTGCCGTCAAATTAAAGTACTGCACTTTTTCAAGACCCGCCGTTTCCATCATACCTTTCAGCGTTTCCTGATCAGGGTGCATGCGTATTGATTCTGCCAGATACCTGTAACTGTCCGCATCACCCGCAATTTTTTGCCCCATCCACGGCAGAAAATTGAATGAATATAAATCGTAGGGCTTTTGTAAAATTTCCGGCACTTTAGAAAATTCCAGCACCAGCAATTTACCACCCGGCTTTAACACACGCTGCATCTCGGCTAAAGCCTGATCTTTATGTGTCATATTGCGCAAACCGAAAGCCACCGTCACACGGTCAAAATAATTATCCGGAAATGGCAGTTTTTCTGCGTCACAAAGTAACGTGGGGGTGATCAGGCCTTTATTCAAGAGGCGATCCCGGCCAACCCGTAGCATGGATTCGTTGATATCCGTGTGCCAGACTTCACCTGTCTTGCCAGCTTGTTTGACAAATTCTTTCGTCAGATCGCCAGTGCCACCGGCAATATCCAGCACCTTGAATCCAGGACGTACACCTGCCTGTGCAATAGTGAACATTTTCCAGATACGGTGCAGACCGGCGGACATCACGTCATTCATGATGTCGTATTTCGCGGCCACCGAATGAAATACCTCGGCAACTTTATGCACCTTCTGGTCTTCTTCAACAGTGGTATAACCGAAATGGGTAGTATTACTCATGATCTCAAGGCTCCTATACGAAGTCGCATTATAGGGGAACTGAGACTGGCTTGGCAGCAGATTGGCTGAAAAAGGCTAGCCAGCCTGACCTTAGTCAGAAGGCGGAGAATGCAATCAAAACCAGCGGGGGCGCTTAAACAAAGGCCTGATCCGCCGCGACTCAGGAATGCCAGCTTTTCCCGAAGGAATTTTTATCCGGCACGCTGCGGCAATGCAATGCTGCGGATCTGAAAGCGTCCATCATCGTTAAATAACCATGTTTCCGACACTTCAAGGCGCCCGCTGCGCAATAACTGCGGATGCGGTTTAGGGAATGGTGCACTATTTTTCAGACTCGCCAGAGCAGTCTTTTCCGTCTCATGGTCTTTGTTACTGCGCTGAATCTGGGCGTTGATCAAGCTGCCATCAGCATTGACTGAATAACGCACAACGACGACTGAACGTAATAATGGCTGAGGGTTTTCAGAATAAACCTGCTGCCGGTGCAGGTGACTGATACGGTGCGCCACTTCTGCCTTGTACGCTTCGACAGTACGAGACGCTGACGCGACCGGAATTAGTTCACTTCCCTTTGTTGTTTTGCCGGATTGCACGCCGCTCACAGTTTTACCCGCGCTGTTTCCGGTTTCATTTGTGGAGCAAGCGGCCAGCGCACAGACGGTGACCATGCTCAGTATGCGTATTTTCATGCTTATCGTTCCCAGCTTAATGATGATTCTGCGGTAAAAAGATGCCTGTTCGAGGAATCAGAGATGATGAATCACCTTACTGCCAGGCTCAGCAATAGCCAAATTTTTATCGTAAGCAAACGTAAAAAAATGCGTCACGAAGACGCATTTTTTTAATGATGGTGGCCGCAGGCACTGCCCGACTTTGCCGTCATCGGAGCATCCCTGCCGGTTTCTCCCGGATACCCGGCTTCCTGCAAGCGTCCAAGATATTCCTGCCAGAGCTGCGCCTGATTCTCGCCCAGCCAATATAAGTAATCCCACGAAAATATTCCTGAGCTATGTTCGTCAGAAAATACTGGTTTGACGGCGTAATTACCGACGGGTTCCAGCGCAACCAGGCTCACTTCTCGCTTACCGGTTTGCAGCGTTTCCTGTCCCGCGCCGTGCCCCCGCACCTCCGCTGATGGCGAATACACCCTTAACAGCTCAAACGGTAAAGAATATTCTTTACCGTCGTCGAAAGAAATTTCCAGCACCTTCGATTGGGTGCGCGCGTTCAGGGATGTTGGTTGTGGCTTACTGTTACTCATTATTTCTGCCTAATAAAAACGGGAAACAAGCGCTGTACGCAATGCCGGCAACAGCGCACGACGCGCATTCAATGCAGCCGCATCAACAGCGGTCTTTTTTTCTGATGCCCATATGGGATCAGGAAAATGCAGGTCATCGGTGTAACGCGGGATGACATGCCAATGCAAATGCGGAACCATATTCCCCAGACTTGCCAGATTGATTTTCTGTGGCGCCATGACATCGCGAATCGCCTGCTCGGTTTGGCATACCGCCTGCATGATGGCAGAACGATCCTCTATCGATAAATCGGTCATTTCTTTCGCATGAGCATTCCAGATCACGCGACAAAAACCCGGATAATTCGCGTCATCCACTAAGACAACGCGCAACTTATCTGTTTTGACGATGAGTTCGCCACCATCCACCTCACATAATTCACAAGGAGGGACATCACGATTGATTAAGGTGCTCATCGTTTATACCAATACTCTCTCAATACCACCGTTATTCGCTCTTGCGACGTATTCTGGCAGCCAGTTCTCACCCAACAAATGACGAGCCATCTCGACAACGATGTAATCGGCTGTCGTGTCAGCATCTTCGTTATAACGGGATAAACCTTGCAAACAGGACGGACACGACGTAAGGATTTTCACATCGCCATGAAAACCGTCTGCCCGCAATTTATCTGCCCCCTTACGCATTTCCTCTTCTTTGCGGAAACGTACTTGCGTAGAGATATCCGGGCGGGCAATCGCCAGCGAACCGGACTCACCACAGCAACGCTCACTTTTTTCGATCTTAACATTACCCTCAGTCGTAATCAGCGTATTCACCGTTTTCACCGATTCCTGCAACTTCATCGGATTATGACAAGGTTCGTGATACATGTAACGCGTACCTGTGACACCTTCAAGTCTGACGCCTTTTTCCATCAGATACTCATGAATATCAATAATGCGGCACCCCGGGAAGATTTTTTCAAACTCATAGGTTTCGAGCTGGTCATAACATGTCCCGCAAGACACAACGACGGTTTTGATATCCAGATAATTCAGTGTATTCGCCATGCGATGGAATAACACGCGGTTATCCGTCATCATCTTTTCTGCTTTATCAAACTGACCGCTGCCGCGCTGCGGATAGCCACAGCAGAGATAACCCGGCGGTAATACCGTCTGCACACCGACATTCCACAACATCGCCTGCGTCGCCAGCCCTACCTGCGAAAACAAACGCTCGGAACCACAACCAGGGAAATAAAATACGGCTTCCGTATCCGCGGTAGTCGTCTGCGGATCGCGAATAATCGGGATGATTTTATCGTCTTCAATGTCAAGCAAAGCACGCGCGGTTTTCTTCGGCAGATTGCCCGGCATCTTTTTATTGATGAAGTGAATCACCTGCTCTTTAATGGGCGCTTTACCAACAGTCGCCGGGGGAATACGGGTTTGCTTTTTCGCAAATTTCTTCAGCAAATCATGACCGAAACGCTGTGCTTTGTAACCCCAGCCTATCATGACCTGGCGCGTCGCATTGATCGTCGCCGGATCTGTCGCATTCAAAAAGAACATGGTTGCAGCCGAACCGGGATTAAAGGATTTTTTCCCCATCTTCCGCAACAGATTTCGCATGTTCATCGACACATCACCAAAGTCGATATCGACCGGACACGGGTTCACGCATTTATGGCAGACGGTGCAATGATCAGCGACATCTTCAAATTCTTCCCAGTGTTTGATCGATACGCCGCGGCGGGTTTGCTCTTCGTACAGAAAAGCCTCAACCAGCAAGGATGTCGCCAGAATTTTGTTACGTGGCGAATACAGCAGATTGGCGCGCGGTACATGCGTTGCACAAACCGGTTTGCACTTGCCGCAACGCAGACAGTCTTTCACGCTATTTGCAATCGCCCCGATGTCGCTTTGCTGCATGATCAGCGATTCATGCCCCATCAGGCCGAATGACGGCGTATAGGCATTACGTAAGTCAGCAGCAAAATCTGGCAGGTTCAGCAGCTTGCCTTTATTGAAGCGGCCTTCAGGATCAATCCGTAATTTGTAGGCGCGGAAATCTTTAATCTCATCTTCGGTCAGGAATTCCAGTTTGGTAATGCCGATACCGTGTTCGCCAGAGATCACGCCATTCAGCGAGCGCGCTAGCACCATGATGCGGGCAACCGCATGATGTGCGACCTGCAGCATTTCATAGTCGTCGGAATTCACCGGTAAATTGGTATGCACATTGCCATCACCGGCATGCATGTGCAAGGCGACGAACACGCGGCTACGCAATACTTTTTTATGCAAAGCAACGCACTCATCGAGGATGAGTTTGAATGCCGCGCCGCTGAAAATCTGGCGCAATTGCGCGCGTATTTCCGTCTTCCATGAAATACGGACTGTTCTGTCCTGCACGATAGAAAACACGGTGGCGTCAGGCTGACGCTGCAAACGCTCATCAAACACAAAAGCCAGTTTATCTAGACCCAGGTCAATCAATTCTGCTTTTGCGTCGATCAGCGGTTTGTCGAGATTATTCAGCACATAGGTCCAGCGGGCATGCGTTGCATCCAGCAAGGCTTCGGTCTGATGAACCCGGTCTTCCAGCAATTCGGTCGCAGGAATATCGTCGCCATCAACGTCTTCACTTTTACCTAATGGCAGATTACCTTTTGCAAAAAAATCCTGCAGCGCGGCGACTAAGGCGAGTTTGTTTTGTATCGACAACTCGATATTGATACGCTCAATGCCATCCGTGTATTCACCCATACGATTGAGCGGAATGACCACGTCTTCATTGATTTTGAACGCATTCGTATGCTTGGAAATCGCCGCTGTTTTAGCACGATCCAGCCAGAATTTTTTACGTGCTTCGGGGCTGACCGCAACAAAGCCTTCACCAACCCGCGTATTCGCCATGCGCACGACTTCAGATGCAGCCTGTGCTACCGCATTTTCATCATCACCAACGATGTCGCCGAACAAGGCCATCTTAGGCAGCACGCCGCGTTTCGATTTCGTGGTGTAACCCACCGCGCGCAGATAACGTTCGTCCAGATGTTCAAGCCCGGCAAGGATAGCGCCGCCTTTTCTGGTTTCGCCATCGAGATAATCTTTGATCTCAACAATGCTCGGAATAGCGTCGCGTGCCTGTCCAAAAAATTCCAGACAAACAGTGCGCGCAAATTTCGGCATCTTGTGCAAGATCCAGCGTGCCGACGTGATCAGACCATCGCAGCCCTCTTTCTGAACGCCCGGCAAACCGGCCAAGAATTTATCGGTGACATCTTTACCCAGACCTTCTTTGCGAAAGACGCGGCCTTTGATATCCAGTTGTTCGGTTTTGAACGGCTGTTTTTCACCAGGATGTCGCCATTCGAGCCGGAATTTCGCGACTTCGACATCATGAATTTTGCCGAGATTGTGTTCAAGACGGGTCACTTCCAGCCAGTCGCCATTCGGGTCGACCATTTTCCATGACGCGAGATTGTCTAATGCGGTTCCCCACAATACCGCTTTCTTGCCGCCTGCGTTCATCGCGACGTTACCGCCAACGCAAGAAGCTTCGGCAGAAGTCGGGTCAACGGCAAAGACAAAGCCTGCCTTTTCAGCCGCATCCGACACCCGCTTGGTAACTACACCAGCACCGGAATAAATCGTTGCATAGTCACGATCCACACCTGGCAAGCGCGTCATTTCAACAGCGCCAAGCTGTTCCAGTTTTTCAGTATTAATCACCGCAGATAACGGTGTCAGCGGAATAGCACCGCCGGTATAACCCGTACCGCCGCCGCGTGGAATGATCGTCAATCCAAGCTCAATACAGCTTTTGACCAGCCCGGCCATTTCATCTTCAGTATCCGGTGTCAGTACCACAAACGGATATTCAACACGCCAGTCGGTCGCGTCAGTGACGTGGGAAACACGGCTCAGGCCATCAAACTTAATATTGTCTTTGGCGGTGTAGCGCGATAACAGCTTATTCGCCTTTTTACGTAAATCGTACGTATCGCGGAATTCCTGCGAAAAATCGGCGACTGCTTTGCGCGCCGCCAGCACCAGCGTTTCGACACTGTTGCTGCGCTCCGCATCGTCATCATTTGCGGTATTTAAACGGCGTTTTTCCACTTCGCCCAGACGATGGTTCAGTGCATCGATCAGATCCTGACGGCGCTTAGGATTGTCCAGCATATCGTCTTGCAGATACGGATTACGCCGTACCACCCAGATATCGCCTAACACTTCGTACAGCATGCGGGCAGATCGCCCGGTCTGCCGTTTCCCACGCAATTTGTCGAGCAACTGCCAGGCGTCTTCACCGAGCAAGCGGATCACAATCTCACGATCAGAAAATGAGGTGTAGTTATAGGGAATTTCCCGGACACGGGTAGGCGAAGCGCCCTGCGGCGACTCGGCATGCAGGTGAGGTATCTGGACTGGAGCGTTCATGTATGGCGTGGTTTGGCGATGACAGACAACGCAATCAAACTGCCGGCAAACCACCGCCAGCTCAATGCCTTACATCCGTCTGAGGTTTCTCAAAGGCTTATTCTAACTTATTGCGATGCACCACGCGGCAACAGCCTTGAAGTTTGTACGGCTATGAGCCTGTTTTGTGGCTATTCACCAAAGTTTATTTCGTTGAAGGTTAAATTTCGAGAAAAATAAATGAAAATTTAATCGTCATACAAAATCAGTCAATGGAAAAATATGACCATTTTTCAGGAAAAATTTTCCGTGAATATAGCTTGCCGTAAGCTCGGATTGATTCTGCATCGCAAGATGTTTTCATCATGCCAGATATGTGTTAACTGACTACATATCTCAAAACAAATCCCGGGAACCAGTTGGCGCCCGGGATTTTTTGTTCAACCAACGAATATTATCAGCTGACTCAGCCTAACAACGCGGCGGCAGTTTTGCCGAATTTAAGCGTGGTTTCGACAGGCAGCCAGTTGCCTGTCGATTCCTGACGCCCCTGCAATAAGAAGCGAGGATGCACTTCTTTCAATGCCTCAGCTGCAGCCTTCGATAATTCACCGATTTTGCCTTTTTTCAGGCGGTTGACGACCAGGCCGATTTCGGTTTCCGGGAAATCACGCAACATATCGTAATCGCCGTCGCTGTCGCCAGCAACAAACACCGGACCATAGCCTTTTTGCGCAACCAGTTCACGCTTAATGACCGCAGTTTTACCCGGGCCCCAATTCAAAGGCCAGTCTTTGCGGTAGGCGTTTTTATAGACGTCGCCGTTTTGTTCCAGGCGCAAACCCAATACGTTTTCGCGTTTGACGTGATAACCATACTTAGGATTGGTCGCAAATACAGCAACCACATCTTCCAGCGAAGCGGTACTGACATACACGTCGAAACCATGATGACGGAAGGTGTCCATCAGTGTCGCGATTTCTGTGCATAAGCGTATGCCGTGAAAATGGGCAGTCGTGATGACACCGGCCACACCGGGCAAAGATGCCGGGCTGGTGTATTTGGTCTTAGTCAGGCTCATGCCAAGATTGGCGTCATTCGATGCCTCGGTCAGTGCACTGACTTCAGATACGGTCATATTGGCAAAGAAGTAAATCACCCATGGATAACCGACATTCACGCCATGCGTATCATTGACCGCTTCGTACAGGAAATACAATTTGGCGCGGAAATCTTGGAATTGTGGTGTCTCTACGATCTCTTCCAAGGTGCGGCTACCGGCCATACCTTTGTAATTCGCATGCAGGAATGCGTAATCGCTGTCGAGATCAGCGCAGATACTTGCCAGATCCAACACTTTGCCGGACGCATTTTTGTAGTCAGGCGCAAAGTTCCCGGCAGGAACATTCTGACGAATGATCGCAGAGAATTCTGTCGGGCTGAGTTTGAAGGCCAGATGGTTGATCTGGTACATCAGCAAAGCTTCTTCGCAGTCATTCATGATGCTGGTGTTATCCCAGTCAAACACTGCATAGGGCTTGCGTTTAGGGTTATAGGTCTTACTGCTGACGCCATGCTTGGCGATCAGCGCTGTCACCATTTCACGGTTACGCGGTGCCCATTTCGCTGCATCCAGATACACATTTGCCACTGTCGTCGCTGGTTTTGCTATGGCTGGGGCAGCGAGAGCGGTACCCGCCGCCGTAGCGACCAATCCTTGCAAAAATCCCCGGCGTGGTTGCTTGCTTATCAGTTCTTCTCGGTCTTGCATTTCATTTCCTTGTGTTGAGCATGCCTATTCCGCAACGCCAGGTGAATAATCCTGACAACCCGTCAGCTAAAAAAAGCATTGATATGCTGAAGACTGACGATCATATTCAACAATTGTGACAAGCCTGTAAAACGACGGCATTTTTCGGATAAAAATCTGCTCTTCTCAACGCCTCTCAGCACTGTTCAAGCGTAGGAAAATTAAATTTGCATGAAATAAGATCAAAAAATGAACTTGGCAACACTGTGCCAGAAACCATCCGGCACACTGAGCAGTAAAGAACTGACCGTCAGGTAACGCAGGAATTTTCCCAGTGCCATATAGGCGATGCTGGGCCAGAAAGGCAGCTTCAGCCACCCGGCCAGCGTACAGATAGGATCACCAATAACCGGAAGCCAGGAGAGCAACATAGTCTTCGCACCGAATTTCTGTAACCAGGCAAACCAGAAACTCTGACGTTCATGATGAAACGCCCGGTTCGCGGCATAGCCCATCGCATAATCAACAACGC
The DNA here is from genome assembly GCF_014699135.1 of Cognatundibacterium aquatile. Taxonomy (GTDB): domain Bacteria; phylum Pseudomonadota; class Gammaproteobacteria; order Burkholderiales; family Burkholderiaceae_D; genus Undibacterium; species Undibacterium aquatile. The sequence goes on along the minus strand of NZ_JACOFT010000001.1, from coordinate 698,943 downwards.
CACCCAGCGTGTTACCCAGAGTCGCAACCAGCATCGCAGGCCAGAATAATTCAGGGTTGGCTTTAATCACCGCAAATACGGCGGGTTCCGATCCCATAGGAATCAGCGTCGCAGAAATAAAACTGATAATAAATACAGAGCTGAGACCTACTTTGGGTAGGGCTAATACGCTAAACAACCATTGCACACCTGCTTCTATCATGTCATTCCAAAGGTCAGCTGAAATGACATCCATTATAATAGGAGCCATGTTTCCCACCATCCCACTCACTTTCTCAAGCATATGAGCACTGATTATCTGAAAAAGATCCTGACTGCGCGCGTCTATGACGTTGCATTTGAAACACCGCTGGAATTCGCTCCCAGCCTGTCAGCGCGGATGGATAATCGAATTATGTTCAAGCGTGAGGATATGCAAAGTGTCTTCAGCTTTAAGTTGCGCGGCGCTTACAACAAGATCGCGCATCTGACACCGGCCCAACTCAAACGCGGTGTCATCTGCGCTTCTGCCGGCAATCACGCTCAGGGGGTCGCCCTCAGTGCGAAACGCGTCGGTTGTAAAGCGGTGATCGTGATGCCGACTACAACGCCGCCAGTCAAGATTGATGCGGTTCGTGCGCATGGTGGTGAGAATGTCGAGATTGTGCTGTTTGGAGATTCGTATTCAGACGCGGCAGCCTATGCGTCTGAGCTGGAAAAGAAACGTAAATTGACGTTTGTGCATCCGTTTGACGATCCTGACGTGATCGCCGGACAAGGCACTATCGGCATGGAAATTTTGCGCCAGCACTCTGCGCCTATCCATGCAATTTTTGTCGCAATTGGCGGTGGCGGTCTGATCTCTGGTGTGGCGGCGTATGTGAAAGCGATACGCCCGGAAATCAAAATTATCGGCGTGCAAACCGTCGATTCAGATGCAATGGCACGCAGTCTGAAAGCGGGCAAACGCGTAGCATTGACCGATGTGGGCTTATTTTCCGATGGCACCGCAGTCAAGCTGGTTGGTGAAGAAACCTTCAGACTGGCAAAAATGTACGTCGACGAGATCATCACTGTCGATACCGACGCCGTCTGTGCCGCGATCAAGGATGTATTTCAGGATACCCGCAGCATTCTTGAACCTGCCGGGGCATTGGCGGTCGCTGGTTGCAAGGCATATATCGAACGTGCCAAAGCGAATAAAAAGCCACTGAAAAACGAAACACTGGTGACCATAGCCTGTGGCGCGAATATGAATTTCGACCGCCTGCGCTTCGTTGCTGAACGTGCCGAAGTCGGTGAAGCGCGCGAGGCAGTGTTTGCCGTCACCATTCCTGAAGAACGTGGTAGTTTCCGACGTTTTTGCGAACTGGTCGGTGACCGTAATGTCACCGAGTTTAATTACCGCATCAACGACGAGAAAAATGCGCATATTTTTGTCGGCATACAAGTCAATGGTCGCGCCGAATCTGGAAAAATCGCCAGAAATTTTGAAAAACATGGTTTTCCAACCTTAGATCTGACGGATGACGAGCTGGCAAAAATGCACATTCGCCATCTGGTCGGAGGTAAAAGTGGACTGGCGGAAAACGAATTACTGTACCGCTTTGAGTTTCCAGAACGCCCTGGCGCACTGACTCGCTTCCTCAATAGCATGGCGCCGAACTGGAATATCAGCCTGTTCCACTACCGTAATCATGGCGCGGATTACGCGCGAATTCTGGTGGGATTGCAGGTACCGAAAAAAGAAATGCGTGCTTTCCGCGAATTTTTATCGACACTCGGCTATCAATACTGGGATGAAAGCAATAATCCTGTCTATCAATTATTTTTAGGCCAAAAGCCAAACTGACTTTGCAATGACTGAATCAACATCCGGTAATCTGCCTGAGCAATCCTTACTCGGGAAAGTCGCCACCTACAAAGCAGAATATGATCCCTCACTGCTGTTTCCGATTCCCCGCTCGGGTAAACGCGAAGAGATAGGCGTCGGTAATACCTTGCCTTTCTTTGGCATCGACATCTGGAATGCCTACGAGGTGTCGTGGCTGAATTTACGCGGCAAACCGCAAGTCGCGATTGCCACGGTCACGGTGCCGGCAGATTCGCCAAACATCATCGAATCCAAATCATTCAAGCTGTATCTGAATTCGTTTAATCAGACAAAACTGGCAGGCAGCGATGCATTAATCAGCTTGCTGCAAGCCGATTTATCTGCGGCAGCCGGTGCGCCTGTGCATGTGCAACTGACGCTGTCAGACAATTTTGGCTCGCTGACGATGGCAGAACTTGAAGGTACTCTGCTCGACAGACTTGATATCGAAGTCGATTCTTACACGCCTGCACCGGAATTGCTGCGTGCCGATCAGGCAGAAGCCATCGTTGAAGAAACTCTGATTTCTCATTTACTGAAATCCAACTGTCTGGTGACTGGCCAGCCAGACTGGGGCAGCGTACAGATTCACTATGTCGGCGCGCAGATTGATCAGGAAAGCCTGTTGCGCTATCTGATCGGTTTCCGTAATCACAACGAATTTCACGAACAGTGTGTCGAGCGTATTTTTGTTGATATCATGCGCCACTGCAAACCGCAGAAGTTATCAGTTTATGCACGTTATACCCGCCGTGGCGGGCTCGATATCAATCCCTGGCGCAGTAATTTTTCGACCGGGAAAAAACCGGCAAATGACCGGAACGCGCGGCAATAAGAAGCAGCACAGGAAACTCTGTACATTTTTATATTTTTCTGAATTGATTATGTCTATTTCTAAAATCTCATTTTTACATCGTTTTTTTTGCATGTCAGGTTTGCTGATGGCATTAAGCGGCACTGTTCATGCGCAACAAAAAGAAGACGAAAGCTGGTGGGACAGCGGCAAAGCGAAAGCTGAAAATATTCTCGACAAAGGTGATTTGTCTTTACTGCTATCCGGTTACGCTCATCATGGCCGCAACACGTACACCCGTGAGCGCCTCGCAGAATTGAATGAACGCGCATGGGGTTTAGGTTTTGCCAAAACGATACGGAATGAAAAAGACAATGAAGAATTGTTGTACGCAATGATTATTTCTGATTCTCATTTCAAACCGCAACCGATGGCAGGTTATGCCTATCAATGGATGAAGCCGCTCTCTGAAAAACTGGAAGTCGGCGTTGGTGCTACCGCCTTGTTAATCAGCCGCGCCGATTACTTCTCAGGCGTTCCGTTTCCGGCAGTATTACCGATTGCCTCCATCGGTACCCGCAAAAGTAAATTAATGGCATCCTATGTGCCGCGCATCTCGCAAAATAAAGGGAATGGCGACGTCTTGTTGTTATTTGTGCGTCTGGATTTGAACTAAACAATTGACGAAGCGACTAAGAGTTTGTCATTATTGATGGCGTACATTGCCATAGTGCAACAACCGAAGTTCGAACAGATTCCAGAATTGTTGTCGTGAAATTGCCTCCACCACTCCTGAGTAGCAACATTCCTGCGTACATCCTTGATGACGAATGGCATGCAACCTTGTTGGAACAGCATCCTGACGCCTTCTATGTCCTGATCGACAATCGCATCGCTTATGCAAATCCTGCCGGGCTGGCTTTAATAAAAGCCGCTGATCTGGTACAAGTGCTGGGCTTAAAGCCTGAGGCTTTCTTACTCGCCAGACAGCCCGGTGCGGGAATCATACCGACACCCGGCAATCACGACGATCTGCACTTTTATCAATGCATCGCACTCGATGGTCAACAACAAGAAATTGAAGTCCGCAGCGTTAGCTTTGACTATCAGGGGCAGCCGGCAATATTGCTGAGTGCCCGTGAAACGCACCGGCATGGTCTTCAGGTATTCAGCCGCAACGGGAATGACTCCTTAGACGCAAAAGCCAGCAGAATTCACGAAGCACTGCATCACGAGAAAGAGATTCTCGAGATGATAGCGCTGGACAAACCCTTGGTACACATACTGGAAGATGTCTGTGACCGCATGGAACGCTTGCTGGACAACAACGCCCTTTGCGCAATCAGCCTGTTTGATCATTCAAGCAAGCAAATCACGATAGGTGCCGCGCCCTCTCTGCCGGAAACATTCACTTCCCTGCTCAACAATATTGAAGTTGGCACAGACAGCTGTACAGCCGCCGCCGCAGTCCATTACAACCGCCTGACGATCGTTCAGGACATCGCACATAGTCCGATGTGGGAAAAATTCAAAGCCAGCGCGCTGGAACATGGTTTGCAAGCGTGTTGGTCTTATCCTATCAGTACCGCTTTTAACAGCGTGCTGGGAACGGTGGACGTCTATTACCGGCACCGGCACAGCCCTGGTGAGGATGAGCAGGCCATGATCATTGATGCCTGCGATCTGATCGGTTTGGCGATCGATAAAAAGAACATGGAGCAAACGCTGGAAGAAAGCGAAGAACGCTATCGCTCCGTTGTCACTAATCTGTCCGAAGGCATTATGGTGATTGCGCCAGGAGGACAAATCCTGACCAGTAACCCCAGCGCACTCAGAATTTTAAAGATAGACGATATTACTAAAATCAGTCGCCGCCACCGTTACTTCAAACGTCTGATGAGCGAGGACGGGAAAGATATCCGACTCGGTGACGATCCGGCTTCTACCGTTGTTCGCACTGGCAAACCGATATTGAATTTATCAACCAGCGTGGAATTAAGTGATGGTTCTATCGTCTGGCTACTGATCAATTGCTTCCCGATTTTTAAAAACCGCAGCACTTCCGTTTCTGCCGTTTTACTGTCGTTCACCGATACCACCCAAGTCAGGGAAACGCAGCAGCAGTTAAAGTTCATGGCATCGTTTGACGCACTGACAGGTCTGCCGAACCGTCATCAACTGAATTTAAGACTGACCCGGGCGCTCACTGATTCGCAGCAAAAAAAGCAACGCGTGGCGATATTATTTCTGGATCTCGATCGTTTCAAATACGTCAACGACACCGCAGGACATGCCGCCGGAGACAGCTTGTTGCGCGATGTTGCAAAACGCCTGAGCTCGTGCATACGCACCACCGATCTGCTCGCTCGCTTAGGTGGCGATGAATTTGTGATCGTTGCCGAAAATGTCGAAGATGTGCAATACCTGCGCGACCTCAGCGAACGCGTTCTGGCAAGAATGCGCGATCCTTTCATCATCGATGGCAATGAATATTATCTCGGCACTTCCATCGGTATCAGCATCTCGCCGCATGATGGATTGGATGCCTCTACGCTGATGCTGTGCGCGGATTCCGCGATGTATCACGCCAAAGAATCAGGCCGGAATAACTATCAGTTTTTTACAACGGAATTAAATACTCGCGCCCAGCATCGGTACACGCTGGAAACGAATCTGCGACGGGCGCTGACCGAGCAGGAATTCCTCGTTTATTATCAGCCTAAAATTTCTCTGCAAACATCGCGTATCGTCGGCGCTGAAGCCCTGATACGCTGGCAAATGCCCGGCCAGGGTTTAATTCCTCCGAATGAGTTCATACCAATTTCTGAAGAAATTGGACTGATTCTGCCGATAGGGCGCTGGGTGCTGGAACAAGTCTGCTATCAAACAAAATACTGGCGGGACAATCTGGTTCCCGATCTGGTGGTCAGCGTGAATATTTCTCCGCGTCAATTTCAGGATGTGACGTTGTGCGATTTTATTGCGGCAACCCTGCAAGAATCCGGCTTACCGCCTTCGGCTTTACAACTGGAAATCACCGAAGGTTTGCTGATGGGTGAGATTGATCGCCTGTTGCCGATGTTCAACGCAATCAAAGCACTGGGCGTGAGTATCTCGCTTGATGATTTTGGTACCGGCTTCTCCTCTTTATCGTATTTACAACGCTTCCCTATCGACAACCTGAAAATTGACCGCTCCTTTATCAGTAAAATTCCGGAAAATCAGGATTCTGTCGTCCTCACGCACGCGATTATTGCGATGGCCAACGCATTGGGTATGAGTATTACCGCCGAAGGTGTGGAAAATGCAGAGCAAATGTTTTTCCTGACCGACTCCGGATGCCAGGAAATGCAGGGCTATTATTTTAGTAAGCCCTTACCCGTTGAGCAATTTGAAAAACTGTTGAAGAACAACAGACAGCAGTGAAGTTGCGCTAATTTGCCGCCCCCTCCAAAAGCAGCCTATAATTCGGTTCGCACCGGACTCGCCTTTGCACACCAAACCCTCTGCTGTAACCCGATCTTGCACTATGACGAATATCGCAAAAATTCTTCCCCTCGCCAACGTACTGCTGGACCTGGAAATTTCCAGTAAAAAACGTGCATTCGAGCAAGCAGGCCTGTTATTTGAAAATAATTGCGGCATCGCCCGTTCTACCGTCTCCGATAATCTGTTTGCGCGCGAACGCTTAGGTTCCACCGGACTGGGGCACGGCGTTGCCGTCCCGCACGGACGCATCAAGGGTTTGAAAACTCCGATCGCAGCATTAGTCAGACTGAAAGACGGCATTCCGTTTGAGTCACCGGATGGGCAGGCTGTCAAACTGCTGATTTTCCTGTTAATGCCAGACAATGTGACGCAACAACATCTGGAAATACTGTCAGAAATTGCCGAAATGTTGTCGAATGAAAGCTTCCGTGACGAATTAAACGCAGAAGCCAGCGCCAGCGTCGTGCACGAAAAAATTCTCGCCTGGCGTCCGGACGTTTCCGCCGTTTCCTGACACACCATATTGTTGTCGTCTGATTTTTTTATTGCTTATCCATGCCCTTACTCACTGAATTAACGATACAAAAAATTTACGATGACAATCGCGACATCATGCAACTCGGCTGGTTCGCCGGCTTTGCAGGTGCCGATAAACAAATCATCGGCGATGCAGCCTCGTCTGCGGATCAGGTTGGCCATTTAAATCTGATTCATCCGGGTCGCATTCAGGTACTTGGACCGCAGGAGTTAGCCTACTTTGAACGTTTATCCAGTGCATCCCGCGCCAACCTTTTCCGGGAACTGGTGGCCGGTGAGCCGCCGGCACTGATCGTCGCACAGGGACTCGATTCCCCGCCGGAATTTCTGACTGCCTGTGACGATAACAATATCGCCCTGTTTTCTACGCCTTATCCTTCGGCGCAGGTGATCGATTATCTGCGCGTGTATCTGTCGAAAAAACTGGCGCAAAAAATCACCATGCACGGCGTCTTCATGGACGTGCTGGGCGTAGGTGTACTGATTACCGGTGAATCCGGTTTAGGTAAAAGCGAGCTGGGTCTGGAATTGATTTCCCGTAGCCACGGTCTGGTGGCGGACGATGCGGTTGAATTTTCCCGCATTGCGCCGAACATGATAGAAGGCCGCTGCCCTGAGCTTTTACAAAATCTGCTGGAAGTCCGCGGTCTGGGTCTGCTCGATATCAAAACAATTTTCGGTGAAACAGCAGTACGCCGCAAAATGCGGCTGAAACTGATTGTGCATCTGGTTCGCCGCAGCACACTCGAAGAAAATTACGAGCGCCTGCCTATCGATTCGCATACCGAAGATGTGCTGGGGCTACCGATACGCAAAGTCGTGATCCCGGTTGCGGCAGGTCGTAACATCGCCGTTTTGCTGGAAGCAGCGGTACGCAATACGATCTTGCAATTGCGCGGTATTAATACACTGGAAGATTTCATGGAACGCCAGCGCCGCGCGATGGAGGCGGGAGACTGACATGCAAATCCTGCTGATCTCCGGTATTTCCGGCTCAGGAAAATCGGTCGCGCTGAATGTACTGGAAGATGCAGGCTATTACTGCGTCGATAATTTACCGCCCAGCCTGTTGCCGGAATTAATCACAACTTTATCGAATGAACCGCAGGTCGCGGTTGCGATTGACTCGCGCAGCGCCAGCCAGCTGACCGGCGTCCTGCAGACCAAGCAGATTTTATCGAAGGCCGGACACGAAGTCAGAATGCTTTTTCTCACGGCCAGCACTGATTCGCTGGTCGCCCGTTTTTCAGAAACGCGGCGCAGCCATCCGCTGTCGCACCGGCTGATCCGGGAAGATGCTTGTGTCGAAAAATTAAGCCTGATTGAATGCATAGAAGAAGAGCGTGAAATTCTGGCCGAAATTCAGGCCTTAGCCCATGTCATCGACACGACAGACCTGAGCGCCAATCAGTTGCGTAGCTGGGTCAAGAACATGATCGACATGCCGCATGCGCCATTAACGCTGATGTTTGAATCATTTGCGTTTAAACGCGGCGTACCGCTTGATGCTGATTATGTTTTCGACGTCAGGATGCTGCCGAATCCTCATTACGATCTGGTGCTGCGTCCGCTGACCGGGCGTGATGCCCCTGTTGTTGACTATCTGGACAATCAGGCCATGGCGCAGGATATGTATGCAGATATTCTGGCTTTTCTGACGAAATGGATACCGTCGTTCAAAGACGACAATCGCAGTTACCTGACTATCGCCATCGGTTGTACCGGCGGCCAGCATCGCTCGGTGTACATGGTAGAAAAACTGAGCCGCCATTTTCAGCACTCAGAGCAGGTGCTGGTCAGACACCGCAGGCTGCACTGAGCATTTTTAGCAAAAATATACTCCCCCGGAGTATATAAAAACCCCGTTTATTTATAAGGACATCAACGGGGTTTTCCTAAAAACAGGGGGGAGTATCGCTAAAATGTGCGTTACACCATCACTACCTTGCGCATTTTCTGCGCAATATACATCAGACAAATCACGGTAATCAGAACACAAGTGGCAAGCGCCATACCAACCGTCAGCGGGTGCAGCACCTCGCCTTTTAATACCTGATTCATCATCTGATTCTGCGCCAGCACCGGCACCCATTTGAACCAGGCCGGCTCGCGCCCCGGGAACAAAATAGGAATCAAGCTGACGAACGGAATGAACATGGTCACGATCTGATTGCGAACCTGCGCTTCTTTGTAGCTTTTACAATCGAGCGCAATCGCGATCTGTAACGCCGCCATGCTCGCCGCCAACGGCAACAGCACCATCAGAAAACCGATCGCATCCTTGATACCGAATTGAAACTCAGCGCGCAAAGTGTCATTTTTAATCAGCCACTGCGACGGAAAAAAGCTGAAGATCGTCAACACCACCACTCCCATTCCTACCGCCGCTACCGCGCCCCATTTGCCTATCGCCAGTTGCCAGCCGCTGACCGGATTCATCATCAGTGGTTCGAGCGAGCCGCGCTCACGTTCACCCGCCGTAGTGTCAATCGCGGCATACATGCCACCGATGATAATCGCCATCAATACCATCATCGGCAGCATTTCCGTGATCGATGCTTTGCGTTCTTCCGGCTTTTGCAAACGACGTTCCCTGACTTCAATCCGCTGCAATAATTCGGTGGAAATGCCGCGCATGGTCAAGCCCATCAGCGTGGTTTCCTGCGTGAAGGCTTCCAGCAAACGCTTGAGTGGTCGCAAACCGAATTCGGCCTGACGATTATTACTGTCATACGCAACTTCGAGAATGGCTTTATCGCCCGTCATCAGCTTCTTTTCAAAATCCTGCGGCACCAGTAACACTGGCTGATCCAGCTCTTTACTACGTGATTTGGCCTCATAATCCACCGGAGCAGCTTTGATCTGATATCCCTGCCGCAAAATGAAATTTTCCAGTTGCGGCGCATATTCGATACCAACCGCCAGCACTGTGCGTTTCTCTTCCTGTGACTCGACCTGCGATAATACAGTCGAGAAAATAAACAGCATCAGAGGAACGCCAAGCAGGGAACTCAGCAAGGCCGTCATCAACGTGCGGCGGTCGCGCAAAGCATCTTTTATCTCTTTGCGAAAAATCGTTAACATCGCTTTCATCCGCGCGCTCCCATCGTCACATTAGTCGTCACATTAGTCGTCACATTTTCGGTCTGCAAAAATGCCAGCTTCACGAAGGCATCTTCAAAATTGTTTTCTTCCGCCTGTTGCAACAAGCCGGCAACGGTGCCGCGCGCAACATTTTTTCCTTGTGCCACGATGACGACATCGTCACACAGACGTTCCACTTCCTGCATGATGTGGGTGGAAAAAATAATGCATTTGCCGCCGCCTTCGACAGAACGCAACCAGCGCAAAAATTCTCGCAATGCGCGTGTCGCCACAACATCCAGACCATTGGTTGGCTCGTCAAGAATGATGTTCTTAGGATCGTGCACCAATGCCCGCGCCAGTGCTGTTTTCATGCGTTCGCCCTGACTGAAACCATCGGTACGTCTGTCCAGTAACGCGCCCATTTCCAGCCAGTGCGACAGTTGCTCGGTGCGCTGCGCCGCCTGCTCTGCGGACATGCCATGCAACAGACCATAGTAGTGAATATTCTCGCGAGCCGTCAGTCGCGGATACAAGCCGCGCGCATCGGATAACACGCCCATCTGCGATTGCGTCGATGAAATGCCCGCCTGCACCTTAATGCCATCGACCGTAATGTCACCGCGATCAGGATTCAGTAAGGCGGCGACCATGCGTAAGGTAGTCGTCTTACCGGCGCCATTGGCGCCCAGCAGGCCAGTAATCGCGCCGTCCTGTGCAGTAAAACTGACACCATTGACGGCATTCACTACTTCATTTTTTTTCTTCATCAGTCCCAGCAAACGCGCAATATCGGTGATATTTTTTGTGCTGACTTTTCCTTGTCTGACGAAAGTCTTATGTAAATCGTTGACGATAATCATGGCTGCACTTCCTTTCCGGCTTGCAGAGCTTGCCACGCCAGCGGTCGTGGAATCTGACGGACGCAACTGCTATCAACTTTCAGCGCATCGGTATTTTCTTTGGCGTTCAGAAAACGATAAACCACATCCCGCACGCAACCTTGCGCCAGCAAACCATGACCAGCGTTCTCTATCGTGATATGCACAGCCTGCGAACCCAATGCTTTCGCAACGGCTGCACCATGCCGTATAGGCGTGACCGGATCAATGCCACCGCTCAGCAACATGACTGGTGACTGTGCTGCTGGAATCGAGAAAAATTCCGCCGGAATACTGGCGCGTGGCCAGTTTTTACAAGTGCGCTGATACATATCCGTCATCAGCTTTTCAAATTCATCTTTAGGAGGAGCTAAGGAGCGCGCAAATATCTCGGAACACCAGACCGAAAAATGCATGCCGTAATTAATTCCTGCCGGGCCGGGCAGATTCGTAGCGCCACTCAAAGTAACCAGCGGCTGGTAGTTGCCCTGACCTGCCTGCGTCAGCGCATACGGCAAACCGGCGACCGTTGTCGGTGCATACAAGGTCTTATGCACCAGACTCAAAAGAACATCATGCGTCATATTGAATTTCAACGGTGTCCCCAGGCGTGGATGCGTGACACTGACAGATTGCGGCATGCGCGTGGTTAAACTTTTCCACTGCTGTGCCAGCGCCGGATAAGCCGCGTTGCACGATGCTTGCCGGGCGCAATCCTGAAACACGCCATCCAGTGCAGCCTGCGCATCAGCGGCCGGCAGACTCATATCCGGCGGCACCACGCCATCAAGTACCATGCGCTTCACTGAAAGGGGAAATTGTCTGGCAAATTCAAGACCTACGCGAGTGCCATACGAAGCACCGACCAGATTAATTCTGTCGTACGCCTGTTGCTTGCGCACCGCTTCAATATCCTGCACCGCGATACTGGTACTGTAAAAACGCAGATCACCGTGCGGCAAGGTTTTTAAACGCGCCAGACAAGCGTCTGATTGCTTTTGCATCTGCACGTCATCGGCAACGTCTGGTGAATTTTCTAGTTCAGGGCAAGCCAGCGAGGCGCTGCGTCCGGTACCACGCTGATCGACAAAGACCAGATCACGCCGCTTATTTAAACGGCTGAACATGGCCTGCCCAAAGCTGGCGAGACTGATCGCACTCTGCCCCGGACCACCGGCAAGCAAGAACACGGCATCAGGCAGTTTATTTTTATCCTGCGAAGGCAATACAACGTAATGCACATCGATTTTTTTGCCGCCCGGCTCCGCCGGATTCAACGGCCGTTGAACTTTTCCGCATCGTAATTCCTGAGGAAATTCAGGTAAACGGCAGGGGCTGGTGACGGTATCAGCGGCGAACGACGCACCGGCTGAAAAAATACCAAAAACCGCAAGGAAAATATGCTTTCGCAAGGTGGTCTCCTGAATAAACAATATCGAGGAGCGTAGTGTAAAGCGAACAATATATAAAAAGTCCGTCTTGCGATAAAACAACGAAATCAGCGACGAAAACCGTGGAAACGGCGATGAGTCAGCAATGGCAAGGCAACAAGATAAATCAGAGTTGCAATTCCGCCTGTGCTAAAGACTGCAATAGAGTCTTGATCGGGGCTGGCACACCGGCCTCAGCGGCCTGCTGTAAATCCAGCCACACGTAACTGTTCTCAGGCACTTGCGGCGCATGCTGCGACAGTTCAGCAAGCACCGTATGAATATGCAATCTGAAATGCGTGAAGACATGCTCAATCACTGGCAATTCACGACGGATTTCAACTTCACCAAAGCGCGCAGTCAGCGCCAGCAAGGCGGGGGTCACCACCGAGAATACCGCAGCGGTATCGCCGGTATCCTCCTCCGTCCGGACGTATGGCTGCATGCCGTCAACCTCCGGTAAGGACAACAAGCCGCCCCATATACCGCTATCGGGCCGCCGCTCTAATAAAACCCGGTTCTGATCCAGCAACAGCAGCATCACAGCGCGCTTTTCTTTCGCCAGTTTTTTCGGTTTACGAGTCGGCAATTCGGCGGTACGGCCTTCCGCAAAGGCGACACAGCGCGCCTGCAAAGGACAACGTCCGCAAGCAGGGCTGCTGCGGGTACACAAGGTGGCGCCGAGATCCATCAGACCTTGCGTGTAGGATTCAATACCCTCGTCCGGCAACAGCGCGAGCGCACGTTGCCACATACTGTCCTCGATGACTTTACTGCCGGGGTAACCGGCAATACCGAATACCCTTGCAAACACGCGTTTAACATTACCGTCGAGGATGGCCGCCACCGTACCATACGAAAATGCTGTAATCGCGGCGGCAGTAGAACGACCTATGCCCGGCAATTGTTCGAGCAAAGTCTGGTCTGCGGGAAATTGTCCCTGATATTTTTCCACCACCTGCTTTGCGCACTGATGCAGATTGCGGGCGCGGGTGTAATAGCCGAGTCCGCTCCAGTGCGCCATCACAGCCTCGGCTGGTGCGGCGGCGAGATCAGATACGGTAGGGAAGCTTTGCAGAAATTTCTGGTAATACGGAATCACTGCACTGACCTGCGTCTGCTGCAACATGATTTCGGATAACCAGACGCGGTAGGCGTCGCGGCTTTGCTGCCAGGGTAATCCATGTCTGCCATGCTGTTTCTGCCACCGGATCACCGTTGCAGAAAAATCGGGATCAACAAATTCAGGGTGAATAAAATTGGCGGCCGCAGCCGCCGGAATACGACGTTTCATTAATTCTCGACTTATGCCGCGACCTTCAGGTTTTTCAAGTCTGCGCTCAATGCTGCTTTCAAATTGTCCTGCATCTGTTGCAAACCCTGCTTCTGTGCATCCACCTCGGCTTGCAGCGCTTCGAATGAGGCAATTTTATCTTCCAGGCTATCGGTCGCAACGTGTATCCGTTGTATCGACTGCATGCGGTTTTTCAGTTGATTTTTGTGTTCACGGATTTGCGCTTCTAACGGTGCCATCACCACTTTCTGCCAGGCTTCCACATCTTTATTTGCCTGTAAAAAGTTTTGCTTTACGCGCGCCGCAACAGAATCGAAAAACTTACGCATCAGGGCGACACGGGTGTTCGTCAGCATGGTCGTCGCGTTAAATTGTTTTTGATATACGACTTCGATTGCGTCCAGTTCTTTGATGTACTTATCCAGAGAAAACGGCATCGGTGCTGATAAGGCCAGGCCATGTTCGGTCGAGAATTTACGGTACATCACGACCATCATTTCTGATATTTCATCCGTCTTTTTATTGGACTCAATCAGATTCAGGCGCACCTGCGCAAAGAAGTGTTTGATTGACTCGCGCAAGCCCAGCGACAAATAACTTTTTTCCATCGCTTCACGGGTCTTGCGTATCTCTTCACGCAAAATATCCATGCCTAGATTGGTGTAGACCTCGGTCGACAGGCGAGTAAAGACGGAACGTGTTCCCTGCATACGGATCAGGCTCGCATCAAATTCTTTTTTCTCTGCGTCGACACGTTTCATCATGTGTTCGATCACATTCATGTTTTTGCCGCGCAAACCTTTGAGCTCCAGCATTTGCTCCACGACGTTCCGGCCGCGCGATGAAATGATGGCCTGTTGCGTAGCAGCGATTTCATGGATATCGGATTCCAGTTGGGCGCGGATGATGTCTTGTTTAGCCGGAATCAACTCTTTCGATAACGCGTATTCCAGTGCGGGCAAGCGGGTTTTCGCCAGTAAAGGCGCATCTTTGTTGATCTTGGCGACCAGCCCTTTTTGTGCTGACACAGGAAAAATCTGCTTTTCTTCAATCGCCAGCGTATGCGCAACGGTAGTCACCTGACGCGACAACTGCTTTTCAATTTCTTCCGGTGTGCGCAACTCATCCCACATGCTGTCGATCTTGTTCAGTACGACCATGCGTCCTGGCCCGCCACCGATATGGTTACGCCAGACATCAATATCACTCTTGGTGACACCGGTATCAGCTGCCAGAATAAACAAGACGGCATGCGCATTCGGAATCAGATTCAGCGTCAGTTCAGGCTCAGTACCGATCGCATTCAAGCCCGGCGTATCAACAATGATCAGGCCTTCTTTTAACAAAGGATGAGGGAAGTTCACGATGGCATGACGCCATTGAGAAATTTCCACCATGCCGTTTTCGTCGATTTCCAGCGCGGCATCCGGGTCATCTTCATCAAACAAGCCATATTGCTTAGCCATCTCGATGCTGACTTTCTTGGTCAGACTGACTTGCTTGAATGCTTCCAGCATGCCATCACCGGAACTGATATTCAGCGGCAGCACTTTCCAGACGTGGCTCTGACCTTTGTATTCGCTGGTGGACTGTGCCTCTGCGCGGGTCTCTATCGGCAACAGGCGTATACATGGCGGAATCGTGTCGTCATACAGTAATTCTGTCGGACACATCGTCGTGCGCCCTGCTGAAGAAGGCAGAATGCGCTGACCGTAATCGGCAAAAAAAATCGCGTTAATCAGTTCAGATTTACCGCGCGAAAATTCCGCCACAAAAGCGATCGACAATTTATCGTCAACCAGACGTTCCATCAGGCGCGCAAGTCGCTGATCTGTCGCCGTATCGGCCATATCCGATCCATTCGTCCAGGCGCGATACTGTTCAAGTGCACGTACAACTCCCTTGCGCCACTCACTGTATTCTTGGAATTTTTGGACCAGATTGCTCATGTTTCCCTCGGTTAATTTCTTATTCGTTCAAGTATATATGGGTGGACGAAAAAATACCCGTAAATCCAGCTTTCACTCACAATTCGAAACACAAATGCGATTTATTTCTGACAATTCGTACAATAAAAGCTGCTGCGCTGCCCTTGCAATATTTTGCGCACAGTCTGCCCGCAAAGCCGGCAATCTTCACCTGCGCGATCATAGACGAAGTAATTTTGCTGAAAATAGCCGCTTTGTCCGTCAACTCCGACGAAATCTTTTAAGGTGCTGCCACCCTGCTCTATCGCTGCGGCTAAGGTTTCGCGTATCGCCTCGGCCAGCAAACGATAACGGGCAAGACTGATGCGTTTTGCCTGTGTTTTCGGATTAATTTTTGCTTTAAACAGACTTTCCGATGCGTAAATATTGCCAACGCCGACCACGATATCGCCTGCCAGCAATACCTGCTTGATCGCAGCACTGCGCTGTCGGGTCTGGCGAAACAGCAACTCTGCATTGAACTGATCTTCCAGCGGTTCAACACCCAGATTTTTCAGCAAGACATGATGATCGAGATCCCCATCCGCCAAGGCATGCCAGAGTACCGCGCCAAAACGACGCGGATCCGTCATCCGCAACGCCTGCCCGCCGACGATGATATCAATGTGATCGTGTTTTTCTGGCGGCGTTGTCGCTGGCAAAATACGCAAATGCCCCGACATTCCCAAATGGATCAGCACCGTGCCATGCTGAAAATGGAGCAACAGATATTTACCGCGCCGCCCTGTCGCAAGTATGGTGTGCCCCGTCAGCAAAGCAGGTAAATCTGCTGGAAAAGGCCAGCGTAAGCCAGCGCGCCGCATGATCACAGCGGTCACCCGCTGCCCGGTTAAATGGGGCGCAACGCCACGACGTGTCACTTCAACCTCAGGTAATTCGGGCATAGTCTGGAACTTTTATATCAATGAAGTTTCTAATTTTGCAGAGTTCAGAAAGTAAGGCGGCATTCATGTGCGTGAACATGAGTCATCGCTATGTACAATTTGAAACAGGGTCAGGCGTGTCAGCTCCCACGCGTTGGCTACTTCGGCGTAAAATCAGCCATCCACAGTTCATTTCGGGTTCGTCTTGAAAACTATCTCTGCATTTGTCACCACATCTATTGTATCCGTACTTCGTCCGGCGGCTTACCTCAGTTGCGCCGCGCTGCTGTCTGCCTGTGCCGGCATCGGCGGATTACATAATTTTAAATCCGAAGACACCCATCATGTCAGCGATGCAGCGAAAGCGGCTCTGTCTGCCGATCAGGATCTGAACGGCGCCAGCCCGACGATTGTCGAAAACAAAGATAAACTACCGGCGGTCGCCCTGACAGACGAGTTGTTATACAAAATACTGACAGCAGAAATCGCGTATCAACGCGGTAACTGGCAGGCAGCGTATATCACTCTGATGAGCACCGCTCAGCAAACCAGCGACCCGCGTCTGGCAAAGCGTTCAGCGGAAATTGCCCTGAGTGCGAAACAACCCGGCGAAGCGCTGGCAGCAATCCGTCTGTGGCGCGAACTGGCACCAAACTCAAATGAAGCGACCCAGTATTATCTGGGCTTCATGGTCATGAATAATAATCTGGGCGAAATCCAGAAAGTGTTTTCGGAAAAGCTCAAAGAAGCTGACCCGAAACAATACGGCGTCATCATGTTGCAAACCCAGCGTCTGCTGGCACGCGGACGTGATAAAAATGCCGCATTTGACGTACTGGAAGAAACCTTAGCGCCCTACAAAACCTTGCCGGAAGCCCATCTGGCGCTGGCGCAAGGCGCTTACAGCAAAGGTGACAACAAACGTGCCGTTGAAGAAGCGCAACTGGTTCTGAAAACCAAAACCGATTCGCAACTGGCGATACTCACCATCGCACAGGCATCGTCGCAAAAAGATGCCGCCAAAGCGATGGCGGCATTTCTTGCAAAAAATCCGGATGCGCGCGATGTCCGCCTGGCCTATGCCAGTATCCTGATCGATTTAAAACAACTGGACAAAGCCAGTGTCGAGTTTGAGCATATTTTGCGCGACAAACCCGATGATCTGAGCGCGATTTACACACTCGGTTTGCTGGCGATGGAGAAAAAACAGCCGCAACAAGCCGAAGAATATTTCATGCAGCATCTGAAAATCGTCGAAACCAAAGGTGAAGACCGCGACACCACACCAGTGCTGCTGAATCTGTCCAGAATCGCGTTCGAACGCAAGGACTACAAAGCCGCACAAGAATGGCTGAGCAAGGTTGAATCCTTTGATGGCCGCAATTCTGCATGGTTTAATGTACAGATGCGGCGGGCAAACTTATATGCCCGCGATGGCAAGCTCGACAGTGCGCGACAATTGCTGAAAGACCTCAAACCGGCAAATCCGTCTGAACAACTGCAGATCATACAAACCGAAGCGCAAATTCTGCGCGACAGCGGTCTGCCAGCAGAAGCCGATCAGGTTCTGCAAAACGCGATCAAAGCCCATCCGGATAATGCAGACCTGCTGTATGACTACGCAATGCTGCTCGAATCACAATCAAAGTATGCAGAAATGGAACAGGTTTTACGGCGCGTGATCAGCATTGAGCCAAAGAGCCAGCATGCTTACAATGCGCTCGGATACTCGTTTGCCGACAGAAATATCCGCCTTGATGAAGCGCTGACACTGATCGCAAAGGCAAACGAATTATCGCCGGATGATCCATTCATTCTGGATAGTTTAGGCTGGGTGAAATTCCGCCTCGGGCAATTTGATGACGCAGAAAAAGCCTTGCGCCGCGCTTATGAATTGCGCTCCGATACCGATATTGCCGCCCATCTTGGCGAGCTGTTATGGACACAAGGTCAGAAAGATGCGGCACGCAAAATCTGGCGTGAAGGTCGTACCAAAGACCCGAAAAACACTTCCCTGAAAAATACGCTGGAACGCCTGAATGTGAAGCTGTAAGCGCTCAGTCAAGACCTTCAGATAATGCATATACTCCGGTGGGGTATATGCATTATTTTTAATATAGTCCAATAAAATAAAGGGCTCCAGAGCATCATGAACAGATACTCCCGCATTTTCATGCTTCTGACAGGCTTATCCGGCGCGCTTCTCAGCAGTGCGTGCAGCAGCCTTCCAAACGCTAATGTCAGCAGCACAGAACAAGCTCCCAAGGCAACCCGCAACTACCAGGAAACCATACACCTGAACGGTAAAATCTCCGTTCGCTACGAACACAACAACAAACCGCAAAACCTGCCCGGCAGTTTCGAGTGGGAACAAACCGGCAACAGCTTGCAGATCACATTGTTCTCTCCGGTTGGACAAACGATCGCCAAAATCACCCAGAACGAGCGTGGCGCATTACTCGAGCAGGAAGGCAAAATGCCGCAGCAGGCAGACAATCTGGATCAGCTACTTGCCGATGCACTGCGCTGGCCGCTGCCGGTGTCCGGTATGCGCGATTGGCTGCAAGGCTTTGTCCGTCAGCCTGATGGCAGCAGAACCGCGCTGACAGCCAGTGATCAGACCATCATTAGCGACGGCTGGAATATCCGCTACGCGAGTTGGCACGAATCGACAAATTCCCCCAAGCGGATTGATTTAAATCGCTACACCACGAGTGCCGGCGAAGTAACCCTGAACATTTTTATTGAAGCGCCACAGAACCCATGACGCAACGACTCCTTGCCTGCCCGGCACCCGCCAAACTGAATTTATTTTTGCATGTGACCGGTCGGCGTGCCGATGGCTACCACTTGCTGCAAACCGCATTTCAACTGATAGACCGTTGCGATACGCTGGACTTTGAAGTTCGCGACGATGGTCAGATCATCCGCTCCAACGATATTCCCGGTGTGCCGGCAGAAACCGATCTGATCGTGCGCGCCGCGCGCCTGCTACAAGAAAAAACCGGATGCCCACTCGGCGCCAATCTGACACTGCATAAAATTCTGCCTATGGGTGGCGGACTGGGCGGTGGCTCCTCCGATGCAGCCACCACACTGATAGCACTAAACCGTTTGTGGCACACAGGTCTGAGTAAAACGGAGCTGATGTCGCTGGGCTTGCAGCTCGGTGCCGATGTACCGTTTTTTATCTTTGGCGAAAATGCTTTTGCGGAAGGCGTCGGTGAAGAATTGCAGGCAATTCAGACGCCGGAACGCTGGTTCGTCGTCATCGAACCCGGCGTGCAAGTGCCGACACCTGCAATTTTTTCGGCAAAGGAGTTGACAAGAGACAGTAAGATCGTCAGAATAGCGGACTTTTCCAGCAATGCAGAAATGTTCTGGAAAAACGATCTGCAAACAGTTGCCTGCGCAATGTTTCCTGAGGTTGACGAAGCGGTTAGATGGCTGTCACAATTCGGAAACGCGAAGATGACAGGATCAGGATCTTGTGTTTTTTGTGCTTTTGCCGACGAATCGGCAGCAGACAAAGTGATAGCGCAAATGCCTGAACGCTGGACATCGTGGAAAGCAAAAGCACTGAATCGCCATCCTATGGATGAATGAAGCAGAAGTAAAAAAGATTTGGTCTGATGCCGATTTGACGCTAAAATAGCGGTCGATTCTGGACGACAGACAAACGGTTGAGTAGGGGAGTCGCCAAGCTGGTTAAGGCACCGGATTTTGATTCCGGCATGCGAAGGTTCGAATCCTTCTTCCCCTGCCATTAAAATTAAAGCCGCCGCATAGATTCTGCGGCGGCTTTTTTAGTTTTTACTTTTGATTTTTTTGCAAAAAGTCTATGCAAATAAATCAGGTCCTCAAAAAATTCAGCCAATAGGTCCCGCCATGGCAAACGCGCGCGCAAATGACAACATGATGGTCTTCACTGGCAATGCCAATCCGGCATTAGCAGCTGGAGTCGTCAAACAACTGGGCATTCCTCTAGGTAAAGCAGATGTTTCAAAATTCTCCGACGGTGAAGTAATGGTCGAGATTAATGAAAATGTCCGTGGTAAAGATGTCTTCGTTTTACAATCCACCTGTGCTCCAACCAACGACAACCTGATGGAAATCATGTTGATGGTCGATGCACTCAAACGTGCTTCTGCTGGTCGCATTACAGCAGCCATTCCTTACTTCGGTTACGCCCGTCAGGATCGCCGCCCACGCTCAGCGCGTGTTGCGATTTCTGCCAAAGTGGTCGCGAACATGCTGGAAGAAGCCGGCGTTGACCGCATCATGATCATGGATTTGCATGCCGATCAGATTCAGGGTTTCTTCGACATTCCGGTCGATAACATCTACGCGTCGCCAATTTTGCTGGGCGATCTGGTCTCGAAAAACTATGACAACCTGCTGGTTGTTTCCCCGGACGTCGGCGGTGTGGTACGTGCCCGCGCTCTGGCAAAACGCCTCGGCTGCGATCTGGCGATTATCGATAAACGCCGTCCGAAAGCCAATGTGTCAGAAGTCATGAACATCATTGGTGAAGTCGAAGGCCGTAACTGCGTGATCATGGATGACATGGTCGATACCGCAGGTACGCTGACCAAAGCAGCAGAAGTATTGAAAGAACGTGGCGCCAAAAAAGTGCTGGCGTATTGCACGCATCCGGTATTATCCGGTCCGGCCATCCAGCGCATTACCCAATCACCGCTCGACGAGTTGGTGGTGACGGACACGATTCCATTATCCGAGGCAGCGCGCGCATGCCCGAAAATCCGTCAACTGTCTTGCGACAGCTTGCTGGCAGAAACCTTCCGCCGTATCACCAAAGGCGAATCAGTTATCTCCCTGTTCACGGATTAATTTGTACCAGTTTCGGCGCTGTCTTTTATCTGACGGCGCTTTTTTATGAATCCCTGGTCGCGGGGATTCTTTATCGCAAAACGACAAACCGTTTTGCATTTTTTGGAGTAACACCATGAAAGTTATCGCATTTGCACGCAAAGAACAGGGGACCGGAGCGAGCCGCCGCCTGCGCAATGCTGGCCAAACACCTGGCATCATCTATGGCGGCACAGAAGCACCAGTCGCTATCACGCTGGATCACAATGCGCTGTACCATGCATTGAAAAAAGAAGTATTCCATTCTTCTATTCTGGATCTGGAAGTTGACGGTAAAGTAGAAAAAGTTCTGTTGCGCGACTTCCAAGTCCACGCATACAAACAATTGGTATTGCACGCTGATTTCCAACGCGTTGATCCAAATAAAGAAATCCACGTTAAAGTGCCTCTGCACTTCGTGAACGCTGACGTATCCCCGGCAGTAAAAACTTCTGGCGCAGTCATCAGCCACGTAGCAGTTGAGCTGGATGTATCCTGCTTGCCAGCAAATCTGCCAGAATTCGTTGAAGTTGACCTGTCCAAACTGGAAGCTGGTCAATCTATCCACGCGTCTGGCCTGAAACTGCCAAAAGGCGTAACAGCTGTTGTACACGGTGGTGATATCACTATCGCTATCGCAACTGTACCAGCAGGCGCAGTTTCTGCTGAAGCTGAAGCCGGTACTGAAGCGAAATAATTCTCGCGAATTCATTTCGTTTTACCGCTGAAAAGCCACCTTACGAGGTGGCTTTTTTATTTTGACGACAGCTCTGGACTGAGCTCCCCTACTCTCTTTACACATCCGCACAAGAGCGCCGCATCGCCCGTCAATCGCACACGCCCCACGTGCAAATCACCTATCGATATGCGATAGAAATATATTCGTCGCCTGACGAAGCAGATACACTGTCGGCTGCGCATTATGCAACGCACACCAGACATGACATCACGGAGAATTCGCGTGTTACTAAAGAAAAAATCGGGGCTGACGCCATTCATTGCAGCCAGCTTCACGGGTTTCAGCCTCGCTATCAGCGTCGCCATCAGTCTCACCATCAGCCCACTCCCGGCACAGGCGCAAATCGCGGCGAACATCCGTTACGATACCAATTTCCCCATCATCAGCCCGGTCAGCAGTCGTCACGGTATGGTCGCGACCGAACAGGCTTTGGCCAGTGAAGTCGGTGTAAAAATACTCGCGCAAGGTGGCAACGCTGTCGATGCGGCAGTCGCCACCGGATTCGCTCTCGCAGTTGTGCTGCCGAATGCCGGTAATATCGGCGGCGGCGGCTTCATGGTGATTCACGATAGTCGCTCCGGAAAACAGATCGCCCTCGATTTTCGTGAAAGCGCGCCGGAAAAAGCCCACAAAGACATGTATCTCGATGCCAGCGGCAACGTTATTCCCGGCAGTTCCACCCACAGCCATCTGGCGATCGGTGTGCCCGGCACCGTCGCCGGTCTGGAGCTCGCGCTCAGCAAATACGGCAGCATGAAACTGAAAGACGTCGTCGCACCCGCGATCCGTCTGGCGGAACAGGGATTCATCGTCACGCCTTATCTCGCTGCATTGTTGCAGGCCGAACGTGAGCATCTTGGAAAATGGCCGTCCAGCCGGGCGATTTTTTTCAAAGACGGGCGACCATTGCAGGCCGGTGAAAAGCTGGTTCAAAAAGACCTTGCGCATTCGCTGCGACTAATAGCGTCACAAGGTTCCAAAGCATTTTACGAAGGCGAGATTGCAAAGAAAATTGTCGTCGAAGTGCAGCAGCATCAAGGCTTTATCAGCGCCAGCGATCTGAAGAATTACAAGGCGATAGAGCGCCAGCCAGTCAAAGGCAATTATCGCGGCTACGAAATCGTTTCCATGCCGCCACCCAGCTCTGGCGGTGTGCACATCATCCAGATGCTGAATATGCTGGAACACTACCCGCTCAGACAGCAAGGTGCCAACAGCGCGCAGACCTTACATCAACTCAGTGAAGTCATGAAGCTCGCTTATGCCGACCGTTCCGAATATCTGGGCGACCCGGATTTCTACACCGTCCCCAAAAAAGGACTGACTGCGCGCAGCTACGCCGATGAACTCGTCAAAAAAATTAATTCTGAGCGCGCCACGCCTTCGGCAGAAATCAAGCCAGGCCAACCACAAGCCTATGAAAGCGACCAGACTACGCACTACAGTGTGGCCGACAAATTCGGCAACGTCGTTGCAACGACCTACACCCTGAATCTGAATTTCGGCAGCGGCATTGTCGCCAGCGGCACTGGCATCGTGTTGAATGATGAGATGGATGATTTTTCCGTCAAGGCGGGTGTACCGAATGCATTCGGACTCATCGGCGGCGCCGCTAATGCAATACAGGCAGGTAAGCGCCCACTGAGCTCGATGTCACCGACGATAGTGTTGAAAGATGGCAAACCGTTTCTGGTCACAGGCAGCCCCGGTGGCAGCCGCATCATTACCACCACGCTGCAAACCATCTTAAATGTGATCGACCACGGCATGAACGTCGCCGAAGCAACGATCGCGCCACGCATCCACCAGCAATGGATGCCGGATCAGCTGTATTTTGAAAAAGGCATCAGCGCCGATACGCTCAAAATACTGGCGGACAAAGGCCAGAATCTGAAACAAGCGCCTGTCATAGGAAAAACCCAGACCATACAAATCAGCGATGGCGTGTTTTACGGCTTTTCTGATTCGCGCAATCCAGATGGTAAGGCGCTGGGGTTTTAAAGAACGACATTGCTGATCGCATCGCGGGGCGTATCAATGCACTTGTTGTTGCGCCCTTATCTTCCCTGTTTTGATATCGGATCAGTACTCCCGCATCATAAAAAACACCGATTTTTAGCATACTCCCCCTCTTTTTTATCAAAATCACGCTCTTGTCAGCGAAAAATAAGGGGGTAAATATATACTCCCCGGGAGTATATAAAGCACATAAAACGCCGAAAATAGCTCTGTTGCACCAGCTGACTCAAGCCAGACATCCGGTTTCGGTGATGATCTGCGTCATCGGGATGTCGTGTTCACCCGGCGCAAAGTCGGCGCAGGCGCATTGATAGGCGATGCCGAGGCTGACCGCATCCGGCAGACCGGGCAACGTTCTGTCGTAATACCCACCACCATAACCGAGACGATAGCGATCGGTATTAAAACCAACGCAGGGAATCAGCAGTGCAGCTGGCGTCACCAGATGATTGCGTTGCGCCGGTAAAGGAATGCCGTAGTCATCCGTCAGCATCGCATCCCCTTCGCGCCAGGCGAGAAAGCGCAAAGGTGCCTCTTTCGCGCTAACCCAGGGCAATGCGAGTTGTATTCCCATTCCAGCAATCGCGGCGTAGCAGGAACGCAAGTCCGGCTCAGCCTGTATCGGCCAGTAAACGGCCAGACTGGCGGGTTTTTCCTGACGGCACCACGCCAGTAAATGATCTGCGATTTGTGCGTCCCATTGCTGGCGCACAGCTGCGTCAAGCTGACGACGGCAATCTAATAAATATCGTCGCAAGGCGCTGCGATTCTGGCTAAGTTCTGCGAGGCTGGTGTGTCCGCTCAGAGGTGGCTGTGTCATACTGTCAGAAATAGATTTTGATAGCGATACAAAGATGTCTGTGAAAAATAAATTAGCGCAATGTAGCCTCATGATCTTAGCAGGTTTGAGTGTTTTACCCAGTGCGTATGCGGCCTCTCCCAAAAAGAGTTTCATCAATGATGATGATCGCTTCATGGCCTTACGCGATGCAGGCTTGCATGAAGATGCGGCAAGTGCCGAGCAGCATGCGCCGGCACTGGCGCAATATGAAATCCCATCGTATGTCGATTACTACCGCCTGCGCTCGCATCTGCAGCGGGCATCGAATACAGAATTCCGCGAATTTATCAGCAAATACGAAGGCAGCGCCATCGCAGACCGCTTGCGCAATGACTGGTTATCTTTGTTAGGCAAACGCGGCGAATGGGATTTATTTGATCAGCAATATCCACAGTTTGTGGTGGCCGATGATAATCAGTTGCGTTGCTATGCACTGTTATCGAAAGCATATAAACAGCAGAAAGTGGCAACCGAAGCCAAAGCCTTGCTGAACGCGCCGCGTGATTATGGCGAGGGCTGTTACAGTCTGGTGAGCTATCTGGCGGCAAATGGCCAGCTCAGTCAGGCGGATTTGTGGACACAGATACGCATGGCAGCAGAATACGGTGCCGTACCGCTGGCACAACGCCTGGGGAAATTACTGGATTTGCCGGAGAAAAAGCTGAGCGCGGCACTGGAGAAACCTGCGAGTCTGTTAAAAACCGGGCCGGAAAATAACCGGATTTCCAAAGAGTTGTTCGTCATCGCGCTGGGTCGCGCAGCGAAATCAGACTCCGAAGACGCGGCAGAAAAATTGTCGCGTTTCAGCGCCAAACTCAACGACAGCGAACGCGCGAATGCGTGGGCGCAAATTGCCTTACAGTCGGCGCTGAAATTAGAACCGGAAGCGTTGGCTTACTGGGTACGCGCGGATGGCGCCACCTTGTCGCAGGAAGCCTACCAATGGCGGGTGCGTACTGCATTGCGTGAAGGCGACTGGAAAATCGTTAAGACAACAATCGCGCTAATGCCTGCTTCACTGAAAAATGAACCGGCCTGGATTTACTGGCTGGGACGTGCGCTGAAAGCCGAAGGAAAAAACGAAGAAGCGCGGCAGTTATTTGCCAGCATCGCTGATCAGATTCATTTCTATGGCCAACTCGCGCTGGAAGAAAACGGTCAGAAAGTCGGAGTGCCTCTGACTTCCAGACCTGTCACTGCCGATGAACTGGCAGCGGTGGAACGCAATCCGAATTTGCAACGAGCGCTGAAATTTTATTCCATGAATCTGCGGCTAGAAGGCACGCGGGAATGGAACTGGGAATTGCGCAAAATGACAGAGCGGCAGCATCTGGCTGCGGCAGAACTGGCGCGTAAAAACAATATGCTGGACCGCATGGTGAATACCTCTGACCGCACCCGGGGCGAATTCGATTTCAACCAGCGCTACCCTACGCCGTTCAACGACAGCATGTACAAAACCACACAGGCACTCGGACTCGATATGGCGTGGGTGTATGGTCTGATCCGTCAGGAGTCGCGGTTCGTCATGCATGCGAAATCACATGTCGGCGCATCGGGATTGATGCAAATCATGCCAGCGACGGCCCGCTACGTCGCCAAAAAAATTGGGCTGGGTAATTTCGTGCCGGAACAGGTCAATGATATCGATACGAATATTGCCCTTGGTACCAATTACCTCAACATGGTGCTGACCGACTTGGGCGGCTCACAGGCGCTGGCATCGGCAGCCTATAACGCCGGCCCTGGCCGTCCACGCGCGTGGCGGGCGAAACTGACGCGGCCAGTGGAAGGTGCCATTTTTGCTGAAACCATTCCATTTGCAGAAACCCGTGGTTACGTCAAAAATGTATTGTCTAACGCAACTTATTACGCGGCATTGTTCGAGAAAAAACCACAATCGCTGAAAGCCCGTCTCGGCATTGTAGTACCGAAAGGCATGTCCGCTACTGATGCCGAAATACCTGATGAGTCAACAAATAATGCAAGATACTGAAATACTTCCCGCGCTGGCTGAGCTGATGGATGAACGCCGCTCTCGCATGGTGCTGGTGATAGGAAATAAAAATTATTCGTCGTGGTCCATGCGCGCCTGGGTGACCATGAAAGCCTTTGGTATTCCATTTGAAGAGATACGCATACATCTGGATCAGCCTGATACCACGGCAAAAATTTCAGAATATTCGGCGGCGGGAAAAGTGCCGGTGCTGATCGCCAACGATATTACGGTCTGGGACTCGATGGCGATCTGTGAATTTTTAGCCGAACAGTTTTCGTTATTAAATTTATGGCCGGAAGACACAGCAGCACGTGCATTTGCGCGTAGCATCTGCGCTGAAATGCATGCCGGATTTTCTTCGCTGCGTTTTGACATGCCGATGAATATCCGGGCTGATTTACATGGCAAAGGCCATACCCTCGGCGCGCAGGCGGATATAGGCCGGATTTGTGAAATCTGGGAAGATTGCCTCGCACGGTTTGGCGCACATGAATTTCTGTTTGGTGCATTCTCGATCGCCGATGCTTATTTTGCGCCTATCGTTACGCGCTTTAAAACCTACGGCGTTTCCTTAGCCCCGGCACTGGCAGCGTATGCCGACCGGGTCTGCGCGCACCCGGCCGTGGCGCAATGGATACGGGAAGCCAAGGCCGAAACGGAATCCGCTCCCTGGCATGATGCCCGCCCGCTAAAATGAGCGTGAAACAAACCTATATCGTCGGCGGCGCAGTACGTGACTCCCTGTTGGGACTGCCGGTACAGGACAGGGATTATGTCGTCGTCGGTAGTACGCCGGAAGAAATGATCCGGGATGGGTTTCAGGCCGTGGGTAAAGATTTCCCGGTGTTTCTGCATCCGAAAACCCACGAAGAATATGCGCTCGCGCGCACCGAACGCAAAACAGCCGCGGGCTACAAAGGCTTTGTTTTTCATACCGATGCCAATGTCACACTGGAACAGGATTTAATCCGACGCGATCTGACGGTGAACGCGATGGCGCAAGACAGCAACGGCCAGATTACCGATCCGTTTGGTGGTCAGCAGGATTTGCAACGACGCGTATTCCGCCATGTTTCTGCCGCATTTGCGGAAGACCCGGTGCGCATACTGCGGGTTGCGCGCTTTGCTGCGCGCTTCGCCTTACCGCCGCACAACTTTACCGTTGCCGACGAAACCAATGCGCTGATGCAAGAAATGGTGGCAGGCGGGGAAGTCGATGCGCTGGTGCCAGAGCGCGTCTGGCAAGAGCTGGCGCGCGGTCTGATGGAGGTCAAACCATCGCGTATGTTTGAAGTCTTGCGCGCCTGCGGTGCTCTGAAACGATTACTGCCCGAACTGGATGCGCTGTGGGGCGTGCCGCAACCGGAAAAACATCATCCCGAAATTGATACCGGTGTTCATGTCATGCTGGTCGTCGATTATGCGGCGCAACAGGGATATTCGCTGCCGATCCGGTTCGCTGCCCTGATGCATGATTTAGGCAAAGGAACAACACCTGCAGAACTCTGGCCAAAGCATCACGGTCACGAGGAGCGTAGCGCAAAGCTGGTCGATATCGTCTGCCAACGCTTGAAAGTACCGTCAGATTGCCGCGATCTGGCTTACATGACCGCGCGTGATCATGGCAATGTTGGGCGCGCGTTTGAAATGCGTGCGTCGACTATCGTCGATTTTCTGTCCCGCAATGATGCATTCCGTAAACCACAACGTTTTAGCGACATGCTGCGGGCGGCCGAGTGTGATTGTTTTGGTCGTGCGGGCCTTGAAAACACAGAATTTCCACAAACTGCATTTTTAGAACAGGCACTGAATGCAGCGCAGCAAGTGAATGGCGGTGAAATTGCACAGCTCTGTAAAGATCAGCCCAAACGCATCCCAGAAGCCATACGCGACGCCAGAATTGCGGCGGTGCAACAGATTAAAAAACAGACTCCACTCTCACATTGACAATGTTTTCTGGAATAATCAGAACAGATCGCCTACAATGCTTTGTGCACTGCACAAATTCTATTTGCAGTAAGGACATGTCATGAATCCTACCGATATTTTCCCCATTAATTTCAATGAACATTCCGGCAGCAACAAGCCTGCTGTCTACGTCAAAGAATTGTCTGAAAAAGACCGGCATCGCATACTCAAACATTTTCTGGCATTAGAAGAAAGTGATCGTTTACTGCGTTTTGGCACCTATCTGCCGGATCCCATGATAGAAAAATATGTTAATGGTCTGGACTTTTCCCGGGATAAAGTATTCGGTGTGCTAAGCCGTAACTTCCGGCTGGTCGGCGTCGGTCATCTCGCATTTGCGCCGCGCAGCGAAAAAGATGAGGCTACCGATAAAGATACGGTCGCTGAATTTGGTGTCTCGGTATCCAAATCAGCACGCGGCAAAGGCGTTGGCGCCAAGCTGTTCGAACGCGGCGCGATTCATTGTCGCAATGCCGATGTAGATACCTTGTACATGCATTGTCTGTCGTCAAATCAGACGATGATTCATATCGCCAAGAAAGCAGGCATGGAAATCCAGCGCGAATACGGCGAGGCCGATGCCTATCTGAAATTATTGCCAGCCGATGCAGTCAGCGT
The DNA here is from genome assembly GCF_014699135.1 of Cognatundibacterium aquatile. Classification (GTDB taxonomy): domain Bacteria; phylum Pseudomonadota; class Gammaproteobacteria; order Burkholderiales; family Burkholderiaceae_D; genus Undibacterium; species Undibacterium aquatile. The sequence continues at coordinate 669,679 of NZ_JACOFT010000001.1, read as the reverse complement.
TCTGAAAGAAGCCGTGCAGGAACAAGTTGCCGCTATTGATTACTCGATCAAAGCGAATACCCGTGCCGCCGTCAAATGGCTCAGACACTTGCCGGGTATGGGCAACCACTCTGAAAAAAAATAGTCACCGCGCGGCGAATCATATACTCGCTGATTCGCCGTCAAGCCGTGCCTGACACTGGCATGGCCGTCGTCTCTTTGATCTGCTGTAATGCAAAGCTGGATTTCACATCCAGCACAGCCGGATGACGCAATAAGGTCTCCATCATGAAGCGTGAAAAATGATTCATGTCTTCGACATGCACGCGCAGTAAATAGTCCATTTCACCCGTCATCGCGTAACACGCCACCACTTCTGGCCATTGCCCTACCGATGCAGAAAAATCGTCCCGTGGCGACCGCGAGCCACTCTTTCCGGGCAAATCATTGTGTTTTTCCAGGCGCACATTCACGTACGCCAGCAAACCCAGACCAATCTTGGCAGGCTCGAGCAAAGCCACATACTTGCGTATCACACCACTCTCTTCCAGTCGCTTAATACGACGCAGGCAAGGTGAAGGTGACAGATTCACGCGCTCTGCCACCTCCTGATTCGTCAGCCGCCCGTCGGCCTGCAAGATCGCCAGAATTTTACGATCAATTTTATCGAGAGGAATTTCAGCCATTATTTGCCAATATTTAAAATAAATAAGACATATTATTGCTCAAATAAGAAATACCTTAGGTTATTTTGAAATTTAATGGCGCATTTGCCGGACTATACTGCTCGTTTGATCTACATCAAAACACGCGTAACGACGTGCCGATGCAGACCCGGACGAATTAATACAGGAGACACGCATGACTTTCCAGACTTGGGAAAACCCTATGGGGACAGATGGTTTTGAGTTCATCGAATACGCAGCACCAGACCCAAAAGCACTCGGTGAATTATTTGTTACCATGGGCTTTACCGCCATCGCCAGACACCGCACAAAAGATGTCACACTGTTTCGCCAGGGTGACGTAAATTTCATCATCAATGCCGAAAAAGATTCGTTTGCACAGAAATTCGCCCGCAAGCATGGTCCGTCAGTATGCGCTTTCGCATTCCGCGTCAAAGATGCCAATGCCGCCTACAAACGCGCGCTGGAATTAGGTGCCTGGGGCTTTGATAACAAAACCGGCCCGATGGAATTAAACATTCCTGCCATCAAAGGCATCGGTGATTCATTGATTTACTTCGTGGATCGCTGGCATGGAAAAGACGGCGCACAACCCGGCGCGATCGGCAATATCAGTATCTATGATGCTGATTGTGTTGCGATTCCGGGCGTTGAGTCCAATCCGGTTGGACTGGGTCTCACCTACATCGATCACCTGACCCACAACGTGCATCGCGGCCGCATGAAAGAGTGGGCTGATTTCTATGAAACGCTGTTCAATTTCCGCGAAATCCGCTACTTCGATATCGCCGGCAAACACACCGGTCTCAAATCAAAAGCGATGACATCGCCTTGCGGGAAAATCCGTATTCCTATCAATGAATCGTCGGACGACAAATCACAGATTGCCGAATATCTCGACCTGTATCAGGGCGAAGGCGTGCAGCATATCGCGATGGGCACGGACGATGTGTATGCGACCGTCAGCGGCATGAAAGCAAGTGGCGTGGCGTTCCAGGACACGATAGACACTTACTACGATCTGGTTGATCGTCGTTTGCCCGGCCACGGTGAAAATCTGGAAGCCTTGCGTAAGTTACGGATTCTGATTGATGGCAAGAGCACAGAAACATCGCGTGAATTATTACTGCAGATTTTCACGACAACAGTGATCGGCCCTATTTTCTTTGAAATCATTCAGCGTAAAGGGGATCAGGGCTTTGGCGAGGGTAACTTCCGCGCCCTGTTTGAATCTATCGAGCTCGATCAGATTCGTCGCGGTGTACTGAAAGACGACAAAGCGACAGCATAAAATTTCTGAACGGATGTGATGTGAATGACCTCAAAAGGCTGACCGGTTTCTGGTCAGCCTTTTGTCAAAGAGAGACAAACTATGGACAACATCAACACAAACAACATGACCGTCAGTAATGAAGAATTTCTGGCAACCGTGGCTGAAAAATCTCATGGGGCAGCGCTGCGCGGTGATTATGAACATGCTGATTCGCACTACGTCGTCAAACAACATTGGCAGGCTTATACAGAGGCAGAACACGATCTCTGGCGCGCCTTATATCAACGGCAGATGTCGCTGTTACCGGGACGCGCATGCGACGAATTTATTGATGCCTTACATAAAATGAATGCAGCCGACGGTATTCCTGAATTTGAAAAAACATCGCGTGAATTATTTGCAGCAACTGGCTGGACTATCATCGCCGTTCCTGGACTGATTCCTGAGCTGACCTTCTTTGAACACCTTGCGAATCGCCGCTTTCCGGTCACCGTCTGGCTGCGTAAGCCCGAAGAATTCAACTACATCGTTGAACCTGATGTATTCCATGATTTCTTCGGACATGTGCCTATGCTGTTCAATCCGGTATTTGCCGATTATATGCAGTTGTATGGCAAAGGCGGCTTAAAAGCCATGCAGTTGGGTGGTCTTGAGCAACTGGCGCGTCTGTATTGGTACACCGTGGAATTTGGCCTGATCAACACACCGCAAGGTTTACGCATTTATGGCGCAGGTATTTTATCTTCCGGTGGCGAAGTCGAATATTGTCTGACGCCAGGCACCAGCTCGCGGCATATCCATCTGGATATACAACGCTGTCTGAATACGCTGTACAAAATCGATACCTATCAGGAAACCTACTTTGTCATTAACAGCTTCCAGGAATTATTTGATGGTACTGCGGCAGATTTTGCGCCGTACTATGAAAAACTGAAACAAGGTCAGGCGTTACCTGCCAATACCTTGTTGCCTGACGAAACCGAGCTTTTAGTGTAAATCCTTAGTCTTTACAAAGCCTGCGAACCACGAACGCCGGAGAGTAATTCACCGGCGTTTTTTGTGGGTAGCTGAATATTTACCAGTTTTCAAATCTGGATAAAATTTTTCAACACCTGTGGCAGTGATGACCAACGGGGCTGTCAATCAAACGCGGTTTGCGGTCAACTCTGCTATTGCGCAAAGCGACCAACACGGCTGGTTTGTAAACGTTGTAATGCCAGCGCCTGCCATGCAGGACTGGCATACGCCAGCGTCAGATTTCTTTGCAGGCCGTGCCACAATCCCGCATCCAGATTCAGCTGCAGCGCTTCCAGATAATGCGTGCTGACCAGCATGAATTGCCGCCGGTAAGGAAGCAAATAAAGATGCGGGTCGGCCTGCAGTTGCTTGTCTGCGTCGGCGTAAGTGGCATACCAGAGATTACTCAGACCAGCGACTTCCGGGCCATGCCAGAAATCCCCCATATCGTCACCCGCTTTTGCCTGACCAGACAGCACGTGGCGGGCATGCTCCCAATGAGAAAAGCCAATATCCGCCGCGGCCAGATTAAGACAATGGCGCAGTTGCCAGCCGTCAGGAATATCCCAGCGGTGCTGGCGACAAAGAACCTGCGCACGCTTGCGAGCATTGGCATTGTCACTTTGCAGCAGTGTTAACCACAGACGGGCGCGAGTTTTGAGTTCGTTGATTAAAACGTTCATGTCTGCGCTCCCTGAGTAAGGCAGACAATAAAAGGAAATAGTGCAGAAATATACAAGGTCAACATGACGAGCTCCGATTCGTTATCTGACGACCCGCTACGTCAAACGAATTTCGCTTATCACATCAAAAGATGGCAGCAACAGTATCGTCAGTAACGACATTAGTACTGTGGCTGCAAAGATAAAGGGTGAGAGCCTCTTGTGCGGGAAGGCGCCCCTTAGCACCTGTGCCGCGATTGTAAAAGTAAGCGCAACAAAGTGTCAACCGCTCAATACAAACTAGCTTCACCTTCCGGCCGGGTCTTAAAGCGTTTGTGTGCCCAGAAATATTCCGCCGGTGCTTTCAGGATTTCCTGCTCAATGAAAGCATTCATCTGACGGGTCGCTGCGATGATATCTGCACCAGGGTAATTTTCCCATGGTGGATGAAATGTGACTTTCCATCCCCGATAATCTGGCAGCATCGTTGCAATGACCGGCACCACTTTTGCGCTGGTCGATGCGGCAAGCCGTGGCAATGCAGTCAGCGTTGCGGCAGGTACGCCAAAGAATGGAACGAACTCTGCATTTTTTGCGCCGAAATCCATATCTGGCAACATGAAATACGGCAGACCTTCATGCATCGCCCGGATAATCGGTTTCACACCATCCGCGCGTGAAAATAACTTCACCGGCCGAAACCGCGAACGGCCGCGACGCAAAGCGAGATCAAAAACTTTGTTTCTCTGCTCGGTGTAGATCGAGCACAATGATGATTCCAGCATCACAGCGACACCAGCCACATCCAGACAAACAAAATGTGGACACATCAGTATGGTCGGTTCCTGTTGAATAACATCCAATGGAACAGCTGGTTCGACCTGAATCAGACGCTTAAGACGAGGTTCTGATGCCCACCAGAGAATGCCGCGTTCCAGCACACTGCGTGCATACATTTGAAAATGCTGGCGGGCGATACGCACTCTTTCTGCCTCACTCAAATGCGGTAAACAGAGTCGCAAATTGGTCAGAGTAATATGGCGACGTTTGCGTATCAGGGAAAACAATATACTACCGACGCCCGCCCCCAAACGCCCCAAAACTGGCAAAGGCAACCAATGCAACAACCACATCATCAGGAGCACAGCTCTCATGCCTGTCCCTCTGTAACATCAGTATCGGGACCACTGACACCATCCGGTTTTTTGTAGCGGTTATAACTCCAGAAATACTGTGCTGGTGAACGGGCAATCAATTTTTCCATACCGCGATTAATCGCTTCCGCCTGTTGTACAGGATCACTTCCTAACTCTTCCTCAAATGCGGCAAAACGTACCACGTAGCCACGTCCATGCGGCAATCGTTCCGCGTAAGTCAGAATAATCGGCGCACCGTTCATACTGTGCAACTTGGCAGACAAGGTCATCGTATACGCTGGCTTACCGAAAAATTTTGCCCAGACACCTTCGCCTTCCTGCGGTACCTGATCTGGCAATAAACCAATCGCCTCGCCTTTCTTCAGTGCCTTCGCCATAATGCGCACACCAGATAAATTCGCCGGTGCCAGCAACAGATTTTCCCGCGCACGCGCCCCTTCGATCAAGGGCTTCAGTGCGTCTTTACGGGGCGGTCTATACATCACCGTCAAACGCGTGCGTACCGCGATCGACTGCGCAACAATTTCAAAGCAGCCTAAATGCGGTGTCAGAAAAATCACGCCTTTTTTGGCATCCAGCGCCTGTTGCACTAAGTCCCAATTTTCCAGACTGGCGGTACGCAAAACACGATCAGGTTTCGCGCACCAGATAAAAGGTAACTCGAGTATATTTTTCCCGGCCTCTTTGACCGCATCGCTTAAATGTGCGGAAAATCCGGCACGTTCGAGATTTTCCCGCAAGCGCCGACGATAAGAGCCTGACAACAAATACACAATACGTCCTAATACTGCGCCAATCAGATGCAGTACAGAGAGCGGAAAAAACGACAGAAATCGGAATAGAATGACAAGCATGACGCTGCTCAAGAATAGGTAAAAAAAAGAGGGGTATTCGACAGAAATCGAATAGAGAGCGTAAAATATCACACATTGGCTAGCTGTTGAGGTTCTGACGGCAAGCTACCGCCGAGTTAACAGACAACTTGCGAGGCGGTTTATAAAATTCGCTAAAGCGTCGCAGGATCTCTTTCCGACTGCGGCACAATTTTTTACGGTCATTTTTACAGGAGCCTGCGATGGCAAATGATTTTCTTTTTACCTCAGAATCCGTTTCTGAAGGACATCCCGATAAAGTCGCGGATCAAATCTCCGATGCAATTCTCGACGCTATTCTCGAACAAGATCCCTACTCCCGTGTTGCGGCTGAAACGCTGACAAACACTGGTTTAGTTGTCCTTGCCGGTGAGATTACGACGCAAGCCAACATCGACTATATTCAGGTAGCACGCGATACCATCAAACGTATCGGCTATGACAATACTGAATATGGCATCGACTACAAAGGTTGTGCCGTCCTGGTCGCCTACGACAAGCAGAGTAACGACATTGCACAAGGTGTGGATCGCGCGAGCGACGACTATCTGAATATCGGTGCGGGTGATCAGGGTCTGATGTTCGGCTACGCTTGCGATGAAACACCTGAGCTGATGCCAGCACCGATTTATTACGCACATCGTCTGGTGGAACGTCAGGCGCAATTGCGTAAAGATGGCCGTCTGCCTTTCCTGCGTCCGGATGCCAAATCTCAGGTCACAATGCGTTATGTCGATGGCAAGCCACACAGCATCGACACTGTCGTGCTGTCAACCCAGCACAGCCCGGATCAAAGCGAAACACCAACCAAGATGAAGCAGTCGTTCATCGACGCGGTCATTGAAGAAATTATCAAACCCGTGCTGCCGAAAGAATGGCTGCAGGATACCAAATACCTGATCAACCCTACCGGTCGCTTTGTGATCGGCGGTCCGCAAGGCGATTGCGGCCTGACTGGTCGTAAAATTATCGTTGATACATACGGTGGTGCCTGCCCGCATGGTGGCGGCGCATTCTCCGGTAAAGATCCTACAAAAGTTGATCGTTCTGCTGCTTACGCTGCACGTTATGTCGCAAAAAATATCGTGGCGGCAGGTCTGGCTAAGCAATGTCAGATTCAGGTGGCATATGCGATCGGCGTGGCACGGCCTATGAATGTCACGGTTTATACCGAAGGCACCGGCGTGATTCCTGACGCGCAGATCGCAGCACTGGTTAATGAATATTTTGATCTGCGTCCAAAAGGTATTATCCAGATGCTGGATTTACTGCGCCCGATTTATTCAAAAACTGCGGCGTATGGTCACTTTGGTCGTGAAGAGCCAGAGTTCACTTGGGAACGCACAGATAAAGCAGCGATCTTGCGGGCGGCGGCAGGTTTGTAATTTTTGTAGCGGGAGTTGAAGTAACGATGCAGTGGTTTTTATTGAGTGGTAAAAAAGTCATTGCATCGTCCTGCAAAAAAACAGCGCTGGCCTGCACGATGCTGATATCCGCCGTATCAGCATCCTCGGCATTTGCCGTCCCCCTAATCAAGACAAAAACCGTCACTGATTGGTGCACTCCGCTTGCACTCAAATTACCGGGAGTCAATGTCAACGATTGCCTCAAAAGTAAGTTGATACCCGCAGGTACAAATTCACTGAATGGTTTTCCTCTGCTGTCACGTGACTGGCGTGCAGATGCCAGACATCCGCATGCCATCAAAGTATTGCTGCTCGGCGGCATTCACGGAGACGAACAAACGGCGTCGGCCATCGTATTTAAGTGGCTGGAAAATATCCAGAAAAATGACGTGACCGAGTTTCATTGGAAAATCGCGCCGGTCGTGAATCCTGACGGCTTACTCGCGGCGAAACCGCGCCGGGTCAACGCCCGTGGCATTGATCTGAACCGCAACTTCCCCACACCAGAATGGGAAAAAGAAGCGCCCGCCTACTGGGCTCGCGTGACAAGAAAAGATCCGCGCCGCTATCCAGGTAAAGCACCAATTTCCGAGCCGGAAAGTCGCTGGGTGTATGACACCATCGAAAAATACAAACCGGATGTGATCATCTCGGTTCATGCACCATTTGGTGTGCTGGATTTTGATGGTCCAAGTAAGCCGCCGAATCGTTTTGGCAGACTGGTCTATAACCGTGTCGGTGTTTATCCGGGCTCACTGGGAAACTATAGTGGCTTGCACAAGGATATTCCAGTCGTCACCATAGAGTTACCCAACGCAACTCAGATGCCACCTGAAGCTGAGGTGCAACGCATCTGGCAAGACATGCAAAAATGGATACGCCAGAATATCGCGGCACCGGTAAGAACTGCGCGCAACCCTTAAGTAAAAGTATTTTCAAAAAAATTTTAAAAATAGAAAGAGGCATTTCTACGCACAAAATCTGGCATTCAGATAAGGCAGCATCCATCCCCCAAAGAACGGTTGCAGCTACTTAACTCGATGCAGAAAAATAAATTGATTATTTTTCTAAATAAAGGGAATTTTTTTCGATACGGCGAATCTTAGCTCTGACTGATCAGAATCAATACGCCAGTCTTCAGAATAAGTTATTTAATCACAATAGTTTTTCTGTCAAGCCCATCTATCATCTTCCATTACTTATTACATAATAATTAGTAAAAATATTTTTAACTATTTGTTATGTAATATCCCTGTTTGCTTCGTACATCCCGTGTTTCGATGAAGCAAGTTCAATATTTACTAATTGAAAAGAAATTTTCTTCTGTTGGTAAAAAATTTACTTTTTTAAGTAATTAAAAATACGCAACACTGTCATTTTCCCTTAACAAATTATCTGATTAACTATTTATCGCTATCAGGGCAATCGCTTGTCGGGTAGCGAGCATGTATCGCAGTGTTTTCGCTGGGCGATAAGCCATTTGTTTCAGGCTTTCCCGCTTTGATCTGGTTTGTTTAAGTTCTACTCTTAACTTGCTGCCATAAGCTGCAAGTTCAATAACATTAACAACAATTTAGGGATAAACAAAAATGACACGTACTTCTAATACCAGCTTAGTGTTCCGGCCAACCATGATGGCAGCGTTGCTCGCCTGTGCATGGAGCGCCTCAGCAGCAGACAAAATCAATTTGGAACAATTGACACCTTCGGCGACAGCGCAATCTGCGGCAAGCAGATCATCCTCGGTCACAGGTAAAGCGAGCTCGGGGGCTCCCAGCATCCACAGCACTTTGGGTTTAACAAGCAGTGAACTGCAAGCCGCACGCAGCCAGACTTACGCTAACGGTCGCGTAGTAACGCGCTTCCAACAATTTCATCAAGGCGTGCCAGTCTGGGGTGAGGCCATTGTTGAGCACGCCAATGCTGGCGCAGCGCAATCGACCCTGTCAGGCTATCTGATCAGCAATCTGGCCAAAGATGTACCAAATGCCAAACCGTTCTATTCAACAACACAGGCAGTTACTCTGGCAAAAACTCAGGCTCGCGCATCCAGCAGCGAAAATGAACAGGCAAAACTGTTTGTGAAACTGGACGAGAATAACGTCGGCAAACTGGTCTATCTGGTGTCATTTCTTGACACTACAAATCCGGCAAAACCCAGCCGTCCGCATTTCATCATCGATGCCAATACTGGTGTCGTTGTCGAGAAATGGGAAGGTCTGACTCACGCAACGACAGGCACAGGGCCTGGCGGCAATGCGAAAACCGGTCAGTATGAATATGGTACAACAGCCGGATACGGCTTCCTCGACGTGACTGTCAGTGGTTCTACTTGTACGCTCAACAGCACTAATGTTGCCACCTACAACATGAACAGCGCAACCTCGGGTTCAGGGACGTTGCATTCATTTACCTGCCCGAGAAATACCGTCAAAACGATCAATGGCGGTTACTCACCGATGAATGATGCACATTACTTCGGTAACCAGGTATTCAACATGTACCAGACTTATCTCGGCGTGCGTCCTATCAGCCAGAAGCTAGTCATGAAAGTGCATTATGGCTCCAGCTACGAAAATGCGTTCTGGGATGGCAGCTCGATGAATTTCGGCGATGGCGCATCTACTTTCTATCCGTTGACAGCACTGGATGTAACCGGACATGAAGTCAGCCATGGCTTCACCGAACAAAACTCCGGTCTGGTGTATTCGGGTATGTCGGGTGGTATGAATGAAGCATTCTCCGATATGGCTGGTGAAGCAGTTGAGTACTATGTCAAAGGGACGAACGATTTCAAAGTCGGTACCGATATTTTCAAAGCCACAGGTGCATTACGTTATATGTACAACCCACCGCTGGATGGTGGCTCCATTGCAAATGCGAGCAACTACACCAGCAGCCTCGATGTTCACTATTCGAGCGGTGTGTATAACAAAGCCTTTTACCTGTTAGCAACAACAGCAGGCTGGAATACACGCAAGGCATTTGAAGTGATGGCAGATGCAAATCGCCTCTACTGGACATCCAGCAGCACATTTAACCAAGGTGCCTGCGGTGTAGAAAAAGCAGCGACTAACCGTGGCTATGCCACTGCAGACGTGACTGCTGCCTTCGCCAGCGTTGGTGTCAGCTGCGCAAGCACAGCACCGACTGCGACCCCACTGACTAAAGGCGTGACCGTCAGCGGCATCACACTGGCGAAAGGTGCAACGAAACTGTATTCCATCGTTGTTCCTGCTGGTGCGACCAATCTGACATTTAAATTGTCTGGCGGTACAGGTGACGGTGATATTTATGTCAAAGCATCGACAGCACCGACAACGACATCGTACACAGCAAAATCAACCGGTTCCACCAATACCGAAACCGTGACTATTGCTTCGCCGTCAGCTGCAACATACTATGTTCTGGTCAGTGCGTACGCGGCAGTCAGTAGCACAACGCTGGTCGCGAATTACCAATAAACGTAAGTACAAAGCCGTCGCTCATTCGTAACGAATGAGAAAAAAATCCCGCTCCTTCTGCTATGCAGTTGAGCGGGATTTTTAATGCGCAGAAGTACCGCAAAAATGTGTGATCTGCACATCCTGTCTGAATCTACGCGTCAATTCAGATCGGCATAACAAATCAACTTTCTTACGGGGTGCCATATCAGAAGCAGGAAATATATGCTTACATGGAACTAGTCAGTTAATTCTGTGTCGATGTATAGCTACAATGGCGCAGATAAACAATACGACACCAGCCACAAAACAAGTAACAAAATCACACAGCGGAGAACTCTTAAAAAATGAAACCACAGTTATCACTGCTCACCACCCTCTGCATGCTCGGCGTAACCAGCATCGCGGCGGCACAAACCACGGATTCTCAACAATGGCTGGAAGACGTCACCGGAGAGAAAGCGCTGAATTGGGTCAAGGCACAAAACCAGGTCACCCGTAACAAACTTGATAACGACGCTGGTTTCAAACAATTACGCAGTGATTTGCAAGTCATCCTGAATTCCAAAGACCGCATCCCCGGCATACGAAAAATGGGCGATGCGGTCTATAACTTCTGGACCGACGCTGAACATCCGCGCGGCATCTGGCGCAAAACTTCGCTCGAGGAATATCGTAAGCCTCAACCGAAATGGGAAACTGTCCTTGATATCGGTGCGCTGGCGGCAGCAGAAAACGAAAACTGGGTATTCAAAAACAGTAATTGCCGCGAACCCGCATTTGACCGCTGCCTGATCGAACTCTCCCGTGGCGGCGCCGATGCCGTCACCATGCGCGAATTCGATCTGAACACCAAAACATTTGTGAAAGATGGCTTCTCGCTGCCGGAAGCAAAAATGTCGCTGGACTGGCGCGATAAAGACAGCTTGTTTGTCGCCACCGACTTTGGCGCCGGCTCACTCACCGATTCCGGTTACGCCCGTATCGTCAAATTATGGAAACGAGGCACGCCGATCAGCGCTGCTAAAACTATTCTGGAGGGTAAAAAAACCGACATGGCTGTCTCAGCACAAAGTACGCAGCATGGCGGAATTCAACACAATCTGGTTCATCGTCAGATCACGTTTTACACCGCAGAAAATTTTTTACTGGAGGGTGACCAGTTGAAGAAGCTTGATATTCCGGAAAAATCCGGCGTAGCCTTTTTCAGCACACAAATGATTGTGACACCAAGAGAAGCCTGGAAAATTGGTGAAAAAACCTATACCAGTGGCAGCGTTCTCGCGATTGATTTCGAAGCCTTTCAACATGGTGATCGCCAGTTCACCACCTTGTTTGAACCAACCGACAGCACGTCTTTCACGGGCTTAACTGCAACTAAGAACTACCTGTTAGTACAGTCACTCAACAATGTTAAAAGCCATTTGCAGGAATGGAAATTTGCAGATGGAAAATGGGTATCCCGCCAGGTGCAGTTGCCGACCATGGGCGCAGTGGGCATCAGTGCCGTTGATACTGAAGGCAATGATGATTACTTCCTGAGTTATTCTGATTATCTGACTCCAAGCGTCTATCTGCTCGCACATGCTGGCAACGATACGCGCGAACAATTGAAATCAGCGCCAGCATTTTTTGATGCATCTCCTTACGAAACAGTTCAGCAATTTGCAACTTCGGCTGACGGCACGAAAGTTCCTTACTTCGTCGTCAAACGGAAAGATGTCAAATACGACGGCAACAATCCTACCCTGCTTTACGGTTACGGCGGTTTCCAGATTTCCATGACACCATCCTACTCTGGCGCCTTAGGTAAAACCTGGCTGGAAAAAGGTGGCGTCTACGTCGTTGCGAATATTCGTGGCGGCGGTGAATTCGGCCCACGCTGGCATCAGGCCGCACTGAAAGAAAACCGTCAGCGTGCGTATGATGACTTTGCTGCCGTCGCAAACAGCCTCATTACCAGCAAAATAACCAGCCCGCGCCATCTTGGTGCCATGGGTGGCAGTAACGGCGGCTTGCTGGCAGGCGTCGCTCTGACTCAGCATCCGGACCTGTTCAACGCCGTTGTTAGTCAGGTGCCGTTGCTGGATATGCAGCGCTACAATCAACTGCTGGCGGGTGCGTCCTGGATGGGCGAATATGGTAACCCTGACGTGCCGCAAGAATGGGCATACATCCAGCGTTACTCGCCTTACCACAACGTCAAAGCAGGCGTTCGCTATCCTAATGTTCTGTTCATTACCTCAACCCGTGATGATCGCGTACACCCCGGCCATGCCCGTAAAATGGCAGCAAAAATGCTGGATCAGGGTCACAAGAATGTCTGGTACTACGAAAACATCGAAGGCGGACATGGCGGTGCGGCAAATAATGAACAAAGAGCCGATATGAGCGCAATTACCTATAGCTTCTTGTGGAATATGTTAAAACGCGACAACGAAGCAAATGCGATTCACTGATTGCGGCAAACTGCCACAAATTGGAGCGACGCTGATTCAACGATGATAGTCGAATCAGTCTGTGATCCAATCACAATCCGTTTAATCCGTTTACAATCCGTTATCCTGTTGCGGGATAACGGATTTTTTATTTAACAGGGCTGACGCAAAATTGACCCGGCAAGGCTAAAAAGCTTTTTTCTGCTTTGGGAAACATCGCTGGTAAGCGATGTCCGTTTCGCCAGCAGGCAACATGTTGCCTGAAACCCTGGCTACACCATGGCGACGAAGATAGTACGAATAGGTCGGCCAGGAGCCATCACGCCACAGAGGCGGTTTTGCGGAAGTCCTACTTAAGAATTTGCATGACACTGTTCCAACTACTGAAAACATTTATCCGCCGCCATTGGCAGCGCTATTGCGCAGCAGCCAGTATGCTGTTCGCCGTCGCCCTAATGACCGTATTGATACCACGTCGCGTTGGCGCCGTCATTGACGGACTGGTCAGTGGGCAGCTTGATCAACGCGGTATGCTGACCGAACTCGCATGGCTGTTATTGATGGGCATCGCCATTTATTTCCTGCGCGTCGGCTGGCGCATGCAGCTGTTCACAGCCTCGTATCAGCTCGGCGTTGAACTTCGCACTCGTTTATATCAGCGCCTGAGTTTGCAGGGACAGAATTTTTTTCAGCAACAACGTACCGGCGACCTGATGGCTCTCGGCACCAATGATGCCGATGCGATAGAACTTGCGGCCGGTGAAGCAGCGCTGGCAGGTTTTGATGGATCGATGACATTTGCATTAGTCATCGGCATGATGTTACTTGGCGTCGATTGGCGTCTTGCGGTGGCGGCGTTATTGCCGTTTCCCCTGATGGCCTGGGCGTTCCGGCATATCACACATCAGGTGCATGAAGCCTCGCGCGATTCGCTGGAACGCTTCAGCAAACTCAACGATCAGGTGCAGGAAACCCTCGCTGGCGTGCGCACTCTGCGCGCTCTGGGTCTGGAACAACGCAGTGCCGCGCAGTTTGCCAAACTCGCTGAAGACGCTGCCAGCGCCAGCCTCTCGGCGCAAAGCTGGGAAGCCGCCTATGAGCCTGCGGTCGGCATCACGCTGACGGCAGCCGGTGCACTGACTTTGGCGGTCGGCGGCTATCTTGTGTGGCACGAAGAAATGACGATAGGCGCGCTCACCAGCTTTACTATGTATCTGGGACAACTGATCTGGCCCATGTTTGCTGCGGGCTGGGTATTATCGTTAATGGAGCGCGGCAAAGCGGCCTGGGGCAGACTGGAACCTGTTCTGTCACAAGAACTGTCGATTCAGGATAAGGGCACGCTGAGCAGCCCGCTATCTGGCACAATTCATTTTGACCACATCAGTTTTTCGTATCCCGGCCAAAGCAGAAATGCACTGAACGATATTTCGGTGTCAATCGCGCCTGGACAAACGCTGGGCATCGTCGGGCCAACTGGCGCAGGAAAATCGAGCATCATTAAATTGCTGTTGCGGCAAATAGAAACTGCGCATGGGCAGGTGCGGTGGGGTGAACATGCCATCGCAGAATATCCATTGCACAGCTTACGAACGGCCATTAACTGGGTAGCACAGGAACCTTTTTTATTTTCGGCGTCAGTGGCAGAAAATATTGCGCTGTCGAATCCCTATGCCAGTCGTGAGCAGGTAATCCGTGCCGCGACCTTAGCGGCAGTACATGATGACATTCTGCGTTTTCCACAAGGCTACGACACACCCGTCGGTGAACGTGGTGTCACACTGTCAGGTGGGCAGCGCCAGCGCGTTGCGATTGCCCGCGCACTGCTGACATCCAGTCCGCTGTTGATACTGGACGATGCGCTTTCCGCCGTCGATACGGATACCGAAACCCGCATCCTTCAGCATCTTGCCGAATTACGCCAAAAACAAAACGAACGCAGTGCGATCATCATCAGTCACCGCCTGAGTGCGGTGGTCGATGCCGATCACATCCTTGTTTTGCGGGATGGAAAAATCACTGAACAAGGAACGCATCAACAACTGCTGGACGCCAATCAATGGTACGCATCGCAATGGCGCTATCAGCAACTGGAGGCAAGCTTACATGCCGCGTGATATGAGTACGACAGAAAATACCACTCCGAAATCTGAAAAAAAATTAGCGGTACAGTTATTGGTGCAAGCAGCCCAGCCAGAAAAAAAGCACGTGATCTGGGGCGTATTTTTTTTGCTGATTGCGGCGGGACTGGAAGCGCTCGGCCCTTTGCTAGGCAAAGCGTTTATCGACCGCTATCTTCTGCCGCGCAGCATGGACTGGCCTGCTGTTATCGCCTTACTGGTGGCGTATGTCGTAACAGGCTGGGGAGCAACCTGGCTGCGCTACATGCAGTTGACCCGGCTTGCAGGCGTTGCGATGCGCTCCGTGCGGCGCTTACGCGAACAGGTGTATGGGCATGTCCTGCGTTTGCCTATGGCCTTCTTCGATAAGGCGATTACCGGTCAGCTCGTCAGCCGCGTCACCAACGATACCGAGTCGGTCAAAAATCTGTATGTGCAAGTTTTGTTTGTGATGCTCGACAGCTCCATCGTTGTGCTCGGTGCACTGGTGGCAATGGCATGGCTGGACTGGCGGCTGATGCTGATCGTCATCACCTTAATTCCGGCCGTCGTGATTATTGTCTGGTTTTACCAGCGCTGGAGCGCTCCGGCGGTCAGCCGTGCACGCCAGTTACGCAGCGACATCAATGCGCAGGTTGCAGAGAGCATCAGCGGCATGAGCGCACTGCAGGCCAGCAATGCCGAACAACGTTTCGGCCAGCGCTTTGCCAACACCAACCAATTGCATTACGTCGCCCGTCTTGATGAACTGCGTGCAAACGCGTGGTTACTGCGACCAGCACTGGATTTACTTAATTCCGTGCTGCTGGTGGTCGTGATTTACAGCTTTGGGCAACGCAGTTTTTCAGGTGTCGAAGTCGGGATTCTGTATGCATTTGTCAGTTATATCGCGCGCGTTGTTGACCCGCTGATTCAGATTACGCTGCAATTCGGACAAATTCAGCAAGCCGTCGTCTCAGCTGCGCGGGTCAACACCTTGTTACACGAACAGCAGGCAACGAACACCAGTACCGATGTACAAATGCTGTCAGGCGACGTGAACATCGCGCATCTGAGCTTTGCATACAGCGCCGGACATCCGGTATTGCAGGACGTGAATTTACACGTGCCGGCAGGGAGTTTTTTTGGCGTGGTCGGTCATACCGGCAGCGGAAAATCGACGCTGATGAGCTTGCTGCTGCGCTTTTATTCCGCGCAATCCGGCAGCATCAGGATCGATGGGCATGACATTGCCGCTTTCTCAGACGAGCATTTCCGCGCCAGCGTCGGCCTCGTACCGCAAGAACCTTTTTTGCTTGCCGCCAGCGCGCGTGAAAATATTGCGATGGGACGCAGCATCAGCGAGGCTGACATCATCACGGCAGCGAAAGCAGCGCACGTGCATGAGTTT
Source organism: Cognatundibacterium aquatile (assembly GCF_014699135.1). GTDB lineage: Bacteria > Pseudomonadota > Gammaproteobacteria > Burkholderiales > Burkholderiaceae_D > Undibacterium > Undibacterium aquatile. The sequence continues at coordinate 653,236 of NZ_JACOFT010000001.1, read as the reverse complement.
ATTCTGCAACTGGAACATGGCTATGACACGCCACTCGGCGAAGGCGGAGCCAGACTATCCACCGGGCAAAAGCAACTGATCGCCATTGCCCGCGCGCTGGCGGGTCGGCCACGCATCCTGTTTCTGGACGAAGCGACCTCCCATATTGATAGCGAAACCGAACAGATCGTGCAGATTGCGCTGAACGAATTACGCGGCAAAGTCACCATCATCGCCATTGCGCATCGCCTTTCCACCATCAGGGATGCGGACAGCATCATCGTTCTGAATCACGGCAAAATCGCAGAACAAGGTCAGCATCAGGAATTAATGCAGATAGATCAGGGTATTTATCAAAAACTGTATCTGCTGCAAACTTTAGAGGATTAAACCGACATGAAATGGATTGCTGCCATCGTGGCATCGCTGGGCATCATTGCTGCGGGCGTGCTGGCCTACGTGTTTCTGGTACTTGCACCAAACCTGCCGCCACTCGACGCGGTAACCGATTACCGTCCCAAGATACCGCTGCGTATCTACACAGCAGATAACGCGCTGATCGGTGAGTTTGGTGAAGAACACCGCGAATTTGTACCAATCAAAGAGATTCCAGAAAAACTGAAAACAGCCTTGCTGTCGACTGAGGATGAACGCTTTTACGAACATAGCGGTATCGACTTTATCGGTGCCGGTCGCGCCGTGCTGGCAGATTTGCGCGGTGGTTTTCATCAGGGCGCCTCGACCATCACGATGCAGGTTGCCAGAAATTTTTTCCTGTCGCAGGAAAAAACCGTGAATCGCAAACTCAAAGAATTATTACTCACCACCCGTATCGAAGCCGCACTCAGTAAAGACCAGATTCTGGAGTTGTACATGAACCAGATTTATCTGGGTCAGCGTACCCATGGCTTTGCCGGTGCGGCACGCACTTACTTCAATAAATCGCTGAATGAACTGAGTCTGGCGGAAGCCGCAATGCTGGTCGGGATACCGAAAAATCCGGTGCGGCATAATCCGGTAAGCAATTTCCAAAAGGCCAAGCAAAGGCAGGAAGTGGTGCTCAAGCTCATGCTCAATCGTGGCGTGATTACCGAAGCGCAATACGATCAGGCCATACATGAAAGAATCACCGTCACCGGCAAACAAATTTATGACACTCATGCCGACTATGTCGCTGAAATGGTGCGCCAGAAAATCGTCGACGAATACAAAGAACAAGCCTACACCAGTGGTATCAAAGTCTATACCACGCTGCTGAAAGCAGATCAGGAAGCTGCTTATGAAGCCGTGCGTAACAACGTCATGGCATACGACCAGCGCCACGGCTATCGCGGCCCCGAAGCCTTTATTCAGTTACCTGCTGATGAAGATGAACGTGACGATGCGATTGATGAGGTGCTGCGCAAACATCCTTCCAGCGACAAATTACAGGCCGCAGTCGTAACCGAAGTCAGCAGCAAAGTCATCAAGGCAGAACTGGTCAACGGCGACACTGCAGTGGTTGATGGCGACGGCTTAAAATTTGCTGCAAACGCCTTACAAGCGAAAGCGAAATCCAGTCTGAAAATCGTTCCGGGCGCGGTGATCCGCGTGATACAGGATACGAAGAAACGCTGGAGCATCAGCCAGTTACCTGAAGTCGAAGGTGCCTACGTTGCCCTGAATGCGGAAACCGGTGCTTACAGTGCACTGATAGGCGGATTCGATTTCAATCGCAAAAAATTCAACCATGTCACCAGCGCCTGGCGTCAGCCTGGTTCCAGCATCAAACCCTTCATTTATTCTGCTGCGCTGGAAAAAGGCTTTTCTCCGGCAACGCTGATCAATGACGTGCAACTCTCCGCCACAACAGGCACCCTGCTGCGCTGGGACCCACGTAATGACGATGGCAAATATGATGGCCCCATCAGCATGCGTACGGCGCTGGCACAATCGAAAAACGTGGTCTCTGTGCGCATACTCAAAGCCATCGGTGTCGATACTGCGCATAACTGGTTGCCACGTTTTGGCTTTAATAAAGAAAAGCATCCGGATGATCTGACCATGGCGCTCGGCACTGGGGCAGTCACACCTGCGCAACTAGCGGCAGGGTATGCCGTATTTGCGAATGGTGGTTATCAGATCACGCCGTGGCTGATCAGCAAGGTCGTTGATGCCAAAGGCAAGGTGCTGAGTGAAAATAAAGTACCGGTGATTGCCCAAGAAGATGCTCGTGTGATTGATGGCAGGAATGCCTTTGTGATGCATAGCCTGTTAAGTGAAGTCACCCGCAGCGGTACCGGCGCCTCAGCAAGCGCGCGCTTAGGGCGCCATGATCTGGCCGGTAAAACAGGGACGACCAGCGATGCGGTTGACGGCTGGTTTGCTGGCTACGCAGCGAATGTCGTCGCGGTTGCATGGATGGGCTATGACGATCCTAAATCCTTAGGCGGCAGAGAATTTGGCTCCACGCTCGCCTTACCTATCTGGATAGACAGCATGCGTGCGAGTCTTGCTGGTAAAGCCGAGAGCCAGAGAAGTGCACCGGACGGCGTCAGCAATGCCGAAGGCGACTGGATGTACGTGGAATTTCTGAATGGCGGCGGCGTAAAAACATTGGATATGGATGAGGCAGTCAGCCCGCCACCATAACTCACCACCCCAAAAAAAACCCGCAGAAAAATCTGCGGGTGAATATCCTGACCTTTGGAGGTAAAGCAGTAGGACCTTGGCATCTTAATCAACGTGAATGACACGTTGATGACAATACCGGCGAACGCCACGAACTGCATTCACTGTATTAAAAATTTATGCTGCTCTGGCGATAGCACCTGGCTCTCTTAATGCAGAAAATCCAGCGTCCAGATCGGCAATTAAATCCTCCACTGCTTCCAGTCCGATATGCAAACGTATCATCGGTGCGCTCCATTTTTCTGCATTAATCGTCCGGTATCCGGCTGGGCGGGTCGGCAGAATCAGGCTTTCATATCCGCCCCAGCTGAAACCTATTCCAAACAAACGCGTACGGTCAATCAATGCAGCGACCTGCGCTTCAGTCACGTTGGAATGAAAGACAGCGCCCATCAATCCACATGCATATTCGGCGCGGAAATCGCGCTTCCACAAAGCGTGCCCTGCAGCGCCTTCCAGCGGTGGATATAAAACCTCTGCCACTTCAGGCTGCGCCTGCAGCCACTTCGCAACGACCTGCGCACTTTCGCGATGCACTGCCAGACGCGCAGCCATGGTACGCAAACCGCGCAATGCCAGCGCCGCATCATCACCGCCGACAGACATGCCCAATTGCTTATACGTATTGCGAATACGCAGATGCAAGGCTTCATTCGTCAAGATCGCACCCATCAACGCGTCAGAGTGACCGACGATGTACTTGGTCGCTGCATGCAGTGAAACATCCACACCCAGCGCAAAGGAATCCCAGCCTATCGGTGTAGCCCATGTGCTGTCAGAAACCACCACCGCACCAGCCGCATGTGCAACAGCCGCAATCGCCGGTATGTCCTGCACTTCAAACGTCAGCGAACCCGGAGACTCAACAAAAACCACTTTAGTGGTCGGCTGCATCAACGCAGCAATACCCGCACCAATCAGCGGGTCGTAATACGTTGTGCTGACACCGATCTGTTTCAACAAACCATCACAGAACTGGCGCGTAGGATCGTAAGCCGTATCGACCATCAACAGATGATCGCCCGGTTTCAGCAAAGCCAGCAAGGTCGTTGTAATCGCAGACAAACCCGACGAGGTCAGCATGCAGGCAGCAGCTCCCTCTGCTGCGCACAATGCCTGCTCCAGCGCCAGTGTGGTTTCGGTTGCATGACGCGCATACGAGCGGCGGGTGCCATTAGCTTCCTGCAAAGCCGCACAATCGGGAAACAACATCGTCGAGGCGCGAACCACAGGCGGGTTGACGGGGCCATGATGCTCTTTTCCTTTGCGCCCGGCATGGGTCAGGCGCGTTGCCGTTTGCAATTCAGATGAGTGTTGCTGCATGGCGTTCTCCAGAGACAGAATATTTCAGGTATCGCGTTCAGGTGACTGTAGGCGATGGTATAACCGTCATCGTAACAATCATCGGGCGGAAATTTTTACTCATTTTTTATGTATATATGTTATTTTTAGAAAAATTTACTAAAAAAAACTGATTATGGATAAAAAAGATCTTGAAATACTGAATTTCCTGCAGAAAGATGCCTCGATTGCGCTGGCCGATCTGGCGCAGGCAGTACACCTTTCCGTCACACCTTGCTGGCGGCGGGTGCAAAAACTGCAGGAAGATGGCGTCATCCGCAGTCAGGTTGTTTTATGCGATCCGGGCAAACTGAATCTCGGTTTAACCGTGATGGTGGCGCTCAAGGCGGCACAGCATAACGAGAAATGGATGCAGAAGTTTATTGCGGGTGTCAAAGACATCAGCGAGATTGTTGAGATACTGCGCATGAGCGGCGACATCGACTATCTGTTGAAGGTCCATGTGCCGGATATGGCGGGCTTTGATCTGGTCTATAAAAAACTGGTGAAAGTCGCCGACTTGCAGGACGTCAGCTCCAGTTTTGTGATGGAAGTGATTAAGAGTACTACCGCATTGCCTCTCGACTATGCGGTAGTGAAACCGCTGAAAACTGGCTGATCAGCCACGGAAGCGGTAGTTTTCCTGCGTGAACAGGTCGATGCCGCACTGCAAATTTTCTATCCAGTCGAGGAACGCGTGTATCGCTTCTTTACCGAAAAAATAACGGCCGTGCTGCGGCACCATCATTTCAATGTCCATTTGCCGTACCATGTTTGCCCACAGGCGACAGACCTTGTTTGACACCATGTAACGCTTATGGAAACCACTCATGGTGTGCAGCTCTTCGAGGAAATCTGCTTTGGTTCTCATCGGTTTCTCGATATCGCTCGCATCCACCATCGACGCGCCCATATCACCGGAAAACAGGATTTTTGATTTCGAGTCGTAAAACTGGAAATTGCCTTCCGCATGCAGAAAATGCGCAGGTATTGCATGGATCGTGGTGTCACGCATAGGCACAGGCATACCCTCATCTGGAATACCGATAATGCGGCCGTCAGCACGGTTCAGATTACAGAAATGCGGTACAAAACGTGACCAGAGTTTAGACACGTACAGATTACATTCGGTACTGAACAGCCACTTGTCGAGTGAACCGATAATGTCAGGATCCTGATGCGAAGCAAACATATACTTCAACTGCTGCTTGGGTACGTATTTGTGCATCGCCAGTACCAGCGAGTTGTATGTCAGATGGCCGGACGGATCTATCAAAGCGCCTTCACCATCGGAAACGACAAGGAACTGGTTGGCCTGAACGGCATGATCCCCGGCATCTTTCACCAGATCGTTAAACATCACGCAGATGTGTTTGCCGTCATTGTAAAGTTCAATAGCCAATTTTGCTCCCGGTGGCAAGGTTATTTAAATATGAAAAATTAAATATAACGAATTATTGTAGTGCAGAAAAAGGCATGTATTCTTGACTTGAATCAAAATAAATATTTTCTTACAGACAAGAATTTGTGCTTAAAAACGGAGAATGAGTTCAGCAGCCTGACAAACCGCTCCTTTTTCACAAGCAAAAAAAAGCGTGCTGACATTGCCTTCAGCACGCTTTTGAAAAAATGGACGATTACAATGGACGGTTACACTAGGCGTTGCCAGATTGCCGTTGTTGCGGCGGCCTGATTCAATGAATAGAAATGCAGCCCGGGTGCACCGCCTGCCAGCAAACGTTCGCACATAGATGACACCACGTCGAGTCCAAAGGCTTTGATCGACGCTGTGTCGTCGCCAAAACTCGCCAGCTTCAGGCGTACCCAGCGTGGGATCTCTGCACCGCACATTTCAGAGAAACGCAACAACTGACTGCTGTTGGTAATCGGCATAATGCCAGCGACGATAGGTGCGGTCACACCAGCCTTCTGTGCTTCATCGACGAAACGGAAATAAGCATCCGCATTGTAAAAATATTGCGTGATGGCGGCATTGGCTCCGGCGTTCATCTTACGGACAAAATTTTGTAAATCGTCTTGCGGTGAACGCGCCTGCGGATGCATTTCCGGATAAGCCGCCACTTCGATATGAAACCAGTTACCGGTTTCGGCACGGATAAATTCAACCAGATCACTGGCGTGACGGAATTCGCCGCCCATGCCATAGCCACTCGGCAAATCACCACGCAACGCCACCAACCGCCGTATATCATTGGCCTGATATTGCTGCAGAATGTCGCGTATCGATTCACGGCTGCCGCCGACACAAGACAAATGCGGCGCGGCGTCGTAGCCTTCTTTGCGAATGTCCAGAACAGTATCCAGCGTCCCCTGCTGCGTCGTGCCACCGGCACCAAATGTCACGGAAAAATATTTAGGCTGCAACTCAGCCAGTTTTGCTCGGGTTGCACGTAATTTCTCAGTGCCTTCCGCCGTCTTTGGCGGGAAAAATTCTATGCTGAAATTATGCGTCTTCATCGTTGTTGGAAGAGTAAAGTCGACAGTGTCCAGGAGATCACGCTGTACAACAAAGCACCGCCGACTGCTGCCCAGAATCCTGCAACATGAAAGCCATCAACCACGTTCGCCACAGCCCAGAACAACAAGCCGTTGATGACAAAAATAAACAAGCCCATGGTCAGCATCGTTACCGGCAAGGTCAGCACCAGTAACACCGGGCGCAAGATAGTATTCACCAACCCCAACACCAGCGCCACCAGCAAAGCTGTGCCGAAACTATCGATGGCAACAGAATGCATCAGATAAGGAATGGCGAGCAAGGCAAGGGCGTTGATTAACCAGATAGCAAGCAGACGCATACGGACTCCTGTTTTAATGGACAAGAAAAACTCCCCGCTGGCAAGGCCAGACGAGGAGTCAGTGACAATTAATAACGGTAGTGATCAGGCTTGTACGGGCCTTCTTTTTTTACACCGATATACGCAGCCTGCTCATCGGTCAGTTCGCTCAGTTGCGCATTGAGTTTTTTCAATTGCAAACGGGCGACTTTTTCATCCAGATGCTTAGGCAAGGTGTAAACGCCAACCGGGTATTGATCGTTGTTCAGGAACAGTTCAATTTGCGCAATCGTCTGATTTGCAAAGGAAGAGCTCATCACGTACGAAGGATGGCCGGTACCGCAACCCAGATTCACCAGGCGACCTTCTGCCAGCAGAATAATGCGTTTGCCGTCAGGGAAAATCACGTGATCCACTTGCGGTTTGATGTTATCCCAGGTGTATTGCTTGAGCGAAGCGACATCAATTTCATTGTCGAAGTGACCGATATTGCAAACGATCGCCTGATCTTTCATCTTCAGCATATGCGCATGATTGATGACGTGGTAATTACCGGTTGTCGTCACGAAAATATCGCCATGTTCTGCGGCGTATTCCATCGTCACCACGCGGAAACCTTCCATCGCTGCCTGTAATGCGCAGATAGGATCGATCTCAGTCACCCAGACCTGTGCCGACAATGCGCGCATCGCTTGTGCGCAACCTTTGCCGACGTCACCGTAACCAACGATCACCGCGACTTTACCGGCGATCATGACGTCAGTCGCACGCTTGATACCGTCCACCAGCGATTCGCGGCAACCATACAGGTTATCGAATTTGGATTTGGTCACGGAATCATTGACGTTAATCGCAGGGAAAGCGAGTTTGCCTTCTTTATGCATCTGATACAGACGATGCACACCTGTCGTCGTTTCTTCGGTCACGCCTTTGATAGCGGCCAGACGTTTGGAATACCAGTCTGGTTCTGTTTTCAGATGCGATTTGATTGCATTAAACAGGCAGATTTCTTCTTCTGAACCTGGATTGGCCAGCACAGAAATATCTTTTTCCGCACGGGTGCCGAGATGCAGCAACAAAGTCGCATCGCCGCCATCGTCCAGAATCATGTTGGAATAACCACCGTCAGTCCATTCAAAGATACGGTGCGTGAATTCCCAGTATTCATCGAGGTTTTCGCCTTTGAATGCGAATACCGGTGTGCCGCCCGCAGCGATCGCCGCCGCTGCGTGATCTTGTGTCGAGTAAATATTGCAGGAAGCCCAGCGCACCTGTGCACCAAGTGCATTCAGGGTTTCGATCAAGACGGCCGTCTGAATTGTCATATGCAGCGAACCGGTGATACGTGCGCCTTTTAAAGGCTGGCTGGCAGCGAATTCTTCGCGGATTGCCATCAGGCCTGGCATTTCTGTTTCAGCGATCTGGATCTCTTTGCGACCCCAGTCTGCCAGACTGATGTCGGCAATGAGAAAATCCTGGGATGTATTCGATGGTGCGGAAGTTACAGTGGCGTTCATCACGCCCTCCTTTCTGATTGAAAAAAGTAACGTGAGCGCAGTTGTGTGGATTCCAAGCCTGGCAAGATAGCAAGATCTTGTCGCAGCGCTCCTTGGAAGACCTGAAGTATAACGCAGATGCCTGTTGTTGGGCGATGTAAAAAACTTCGGCACAATACGTCGGCTTGTCCATCTTGTGCGGATGAAACTGGTCGCAAGACGAAGCACGGCATCGGAAAATCAGCCGTGCATGCCTATTTTCCCAGCGCCAGTCTATGCCATTTTCTGCCGGAAAATTTCTGTCAAAATATGATTTTGATGGGAGTATATTCAAAAACCACGCTATTCTCACAATAAAACAAAGGGGTTTTTTATATACTCCCCCTAGTATATTTTAACGTCCAAACGGTCGCTGACAGAAAAAAGCATGTCAGCATACGCAGCACATCGCAGAACAACGCCGTGTTGGCGTTTGCAAAAACATACGCTAGCAGCGTCGTCCGCTTTTACCCGCGTAACAATTGTTTATACATAATGCTCGTGCTGTCTAGCGTTCCCGTATCTGACATGGCATAACCGGGAATCGTCCCGGCCAACTGAAAACCCAACGAAAAATACAAAGGTTCTGCGGCATCGCCGGTTCTGGTATCGAGCACGATCAGACTGCGTTGTTCCGCGCGGCAAACATCTTCCGCCCACAGCATTAAGCTGCGCGCAATACCACGCCGCCGGGCGTCCGGTGCCACCATCAACTTGGCGATTTCTGCACGATGCTGGCCGTTTTGCGGCATATCCAGCACAAGCTGCACGGTGCCCTGCACCTGGCCATCGTCGTCGAGCGCCAGCGCCATACGTCGTTCGCCAGACTGTACGGACTGATGGACGTTTGCCCAGAAAGCCGCCGCTTTATCGTCGCTGAGCGGCGCGATGAAACCGATGCTGGCACCAGCGGCAACACATTGCTGCAACAACAGATTCAACTGCGCCGCATACGTCGGCAGCGTCGCGCCCTGCACTTCCAAAACAGGCATACTTTATCCCTCACAATTTCGGCATAAAAAAAGCTGATAGCAATCAGCGTATCAGCTTTTTTTCAGGGTCAGACGAACCAGTCCGTTCTTCTTTTCATTTTTTTACGCTGTCATGACGCCGTCAATTCAGCACGGCGTTCAGCGGCGAATTAATTTGCCGATATCAATGTCCGTCGAAATTACACACGGTAAACAGTGGCAAGCCACTATCTTTAATCAGCTTAGAGCCGCCCAGTTCAGGCAGATCAACAATCACCGCGCCTTCGACCACGATTGCGCCGAGACGCTCCAGCAGCTTTTTACCGGCCATCATGGTGCCGCCAGTCGCAATCAGATCGTCGATCAGCACGACACGCTCACCTTTTTTGCAGGCATCGGCATGCAGCTCGACGGTTGCGCTGCCGTATTCCAGCTCATATTCTTCCGACACGGTGTGAAACGGCAATTTACCTTTTTTTCGGATAGGCACGAAGCCCAGATTCAATTCATACGCCAGCACCGAACCGATGATGAAGCCGCGCGCATCCAGACCAGCGATCACATCAATCTTCTGATCCATGTAGCGATGCACAAACATGTCGATTAAAACGCGAAACACCTTAGGATTTTGCAACAAAGGGGTGATGTCGCGGAACATCACGCCTTCTTGCGGCCAGTTTGGCACGGTGCGGATATGTTCTTTAATGTACTCGGATGGATTTATCATCGCCGGATGACCTTCAAATTTTAAAATAACCCGCTATTTTAGCAGTCGCTGCTCTGCTCTTGCGACTGCTTCTGATGTTCCGCGCACGACGATCACGTCGCCTGCCTGTAAAACGATTGTTTCGACGTGCGCAAGACGTTGGCGGCCACGGCGCACTACATGCACATCCGCCCCTGTTTCCGTCAGGCGTATCTCTTGCAGGGATTTACCTGTTGCCGTTGCCCGCTCATTCAAAACGATCGTATGCAAACGGATCTGCATCGCTTCCGGGCTATCGGACGCATCGCTGGCACCACGGAAAAATCCCCGCAGCGATTCATAACGCTCATCACGTGCCGCCTGCACGCGATGCACAACGCGCCGTAAAGGCACACCAAGAATCACCAGCGCATGCGATGCCAGCATCAGGCTGCCTTCCATTAATTCAGGCACCACCTCGGTGGCGCCGGCGGATCTGAGTTTATCCAGATCCGCATCATCGTGGCTGCGTACGATCACCGGCAAAGCAGGATTGAGCTCATTCACGAAATGCAGAATTTTCAACGCCGAGGCAGTGCTGGTATACGTCACGACCAGCGCGGCCGCGCGATTAATACCAGCCGCCGTCAGGCTTTCACGGCGCGCCGCATCGCCATACGAAACATTTGCACCCGCCATCTGCGCTTCTTGCACGCGATCAGGGTCGAGATCCAGCGCGTGATACGTGATCCCCTCCTCTTCCAGCAGACGCGCCAGACTTTGCCCGCTGCGCCCGAAACCGGCGATGATCACGTGCTTTTTCGCATTCATCGTGCGGGCGGCAATTTGTGTCAGGGCGAGTGATTGCATCATCCATTCGTTGGCGGAAAACTTCATGACGATCACATCTGATTTCGCCAGAATAAACGGCGATACCAGCATCGATAACACCATCGAGGCCAGTATCACCTGCAGCAATTGCGGGGGTATCAGATGCAGATCACCGGCCTGGTTTAGTAAAACAAAACCAAACTCACCGGCCTGCGCCAGCGCCAGACCGGTGCGCAAAGAAACACTGGTCGAATTGCCAAATAATTTCGCCAGGCCGGCGATCAACAACAGCTTGATGACCATCGGCAAAATAAATAGCAACAACACTAACCACAGATGCTCAACCACCAGCCGCCAATTCAGCAGCATGCCGACGGTGATAAAAAACAGCCCCAGCAACACGTCGCGGAAAGGCTTGATATCTTCCTCCACCTGAACGCGGTATTCAGTTTCTGAAATCAGCATCCCCGCCACAAATGCCCCCAGTGCCATTGAGAGGCCAGCCTTGTCAGTCAGCCAAGCAGCCCCCAGCGTAATCAGCAAAAGATTGAGCATGAATAACTCTTGCGAACGCTGTTTCACCACCACACGAAACCAGGCACGTATCACTTTTTGCCCGACGACCAGTAATAAAATCAAGACCAGAATCGCCTTCGCGCTTGCCCATGCGAGGTTTTGCAGCAGATCTGAAGAATGTGAAGCCAGCGCCGGAATCAGGATCAGCAGCGGCACCACCGCCAGATCCTGAAACAACAGGATGCTGATAATCTGCCGCCCATGCAGGCTTTCTAACTCCAGCCGCTCCGTCAGCATTTTGGAAACGATCGCTGTCGATGACATCGCCAGTGCACCGCCTAAGGCAAAAGCGGCTTCCCAGCCGATCTGAAAATACTGCGGCAACCAGATGCTGGCTAAGCGCGCCGCCGCCAGGCTAACCGCAATCGTCACGAATACCTGTGCCATCCCTAAGCCGAATACCGCCTTGCGCATCGTCATCAGCTTGGGCAAAGAGAATTCCAGCCCGATAGAAAACATCAGAAACACCACGCCAAACTCGGCGAGTTCGTGCGTGACCGCGCCATCGTCGGCAAACCCGAGGCCGAACGGACCGATCAGCACGCCGACCACGAGATAACCCAGAATCGGCGGCAATTGCCACAGACGAAAAACAACAACCCCGAGAACCGCGGCAGCTAACAGAGACAGAGTAGTATCAAGGGCGTTCATAAAGGACATTATTGCCGATTTATGCCTATGCTTCCGTCATATCTCGTTAACAATATCGACTGAATATGCATTTCGTTACGTCTGGCAGAGTTTTTGCTTATAGGATTTCGTTTATACTTCAGGCATGAATGATCTGAACGCAACCCCATTTAACGAGACGACTGCAGACGATGCGTCCTCGATCGCCGCGCAACGCGCGGTGCAACTGGCATCCACGACCCTGCAAATCGAAGCAGATGCGCTGATTGCCTTACAAAACAGGCTTAATTCTGAAGACGCTGCGAGTTTTGCCGTTGCAGTAAAGATGCTGCTTTCATGCAACGGTCGTGTGGTCGTTTCCGGCATCGGTAAATCCGGCCATATCGCCCGCAAGATTTCAGCCACCTTCGCCTCCACCGGCACTCCGTCGTTTTTTATCCACCCGGCAGAAGCGGCGCACGGTGATCTGGGCATGGTGACCAAACATGATGTGTTCATCGCGATTTCCTATTCTGGTGAGGCGGCGGAATTAATCTCTATTTTGCCCATCATCAAACGCCTTGGCGTCAAACTGATTTCACTGACAGGCAATCCGCAATCGAGTCTGGCGAAACTGGCCGATGTACATCTGAATCTGCACGTCGATAAAGAAGCCTGCCCGCTGAATCTGGCGCCGACAGCAAGCACCACGGTGACACTCGCTTTAGGCGATGCGCTGGCCGTCGCAGTATTGGATGCGCGCGGCTTTCGCGAAGAAGATTTCGCACGTTCCCACCCAGGTGGCGCGCTGGGACGCCGTTTGCTGACCTACGTCAAAGATGTGATGCGCACCGGTGACGCGGTGCCATGTGTAACACCCGAAACCAGGCTGACCACGGCATTGCTGGAAATAACCAAAAAAGGCATGGCGATGACAGCAGTCATTGATGCCGAACGAAAAATTATCGGCGTTTTCACCGATGGTGATTTACGCCGCCTGATGGAAGATGTGCGCGATTTCACGCAAATTCAGATTGCTGACGTGATGCACAAGAATCCACGCAGCATACGCGCCGATCAATTGGCTGTCGAAGCCGTCGACATCATGGAAACCTATCGCATCAACCAATTGCTGGTGACGGATGAGCACGACAGATTAGTCGGCGCCCTGCATATTCACGATCTGACCCGCGCCAAGGTGATTTAATGTCCGACGCAAGCACAAGAGCCGCAAAAATCAAACTGATGATCTTTGATGTCGACGGTATTCTGACCGATGGCAGCCTGCACTTCGGTGCGGACGGAGAAGCGCTGAAAACATTCAATGTGCTCGATGGGCAAGGCATACGCCTGCTGCAAAACGCGGGCATTGCCACTGCGATCATCAGCGCCCGGCAATCACCGATCGTTGCGCGGCGCGCCGCTGACCTGGGGATCACCCATGTACGCCAGGGCATCCATGACAAAAAAACGGCGTTTCTGCAACTGCTGCATGAACTCAGCATAAGCGCAGACGAATGCGGCTTCATTGGTGACGACGTGATCGATCTGCCGGTTCTGACCCGCGTCGGTTTCGCGGCCAGCGTTCCAAACGGACACGCCGAAGTGCGCCAGCGCGTGCATCATGTGACGACCGCCAGCGGCGGCAAAGGCGCGGCGCGGGAAGTCTGCGACTTCATTTTACGTGCGCAAAACAAGTACGACAGCGTTCTGGCAGAATACCTCGCATGAAGGCACAAATCACTATCGACCGTGCACGCATCTGGATGGCAATCGCTGCTGTCGGTGTCGTTGCACTTGGCAGTTTCTGGCTGTATGACACGGTGCGCCGTCAGGGTGCTGATGACTACAACCGGGCATCGGCACGTCTGGAACCGGATTATTACGTAGAGAATTTCAATTTCATCAAACTCTCAAATAACGGTAAAGCGAATTATCATGTCACCGGAAGAAATCTGATTCATTTACCGCGCACAGATCAATACGACATCAAAGAGCCGCGCATCAGCAGTTTTGATGCGCAGCGCACACCGATTACGATCAATGCCGGACGCGCGGTTGTGGAACAGAAATCGGAAGTGCTGACACCCAAACGCACAGAAGACGTGGTGCATCTTTATGATCAGGTCACAGTCGAAAGACCCCAGGGCATCAATTCCAGTTTCATGCGGGTGGAAACTGAATATCTGCAATTACTGCCCGATGCCGACATCGTGAAGACCGATCAACGCATTAAGCTGATTACGGATAATGGCGAAACCCTTGCCACCGGCATGATGGCTAACAATACGAATCAGGAATTACGCCTGCTCAGTAAAGTACATGCGCGCCTGTCAAAACATAAATAAAGACATGCGCAAAGATATTTTTTCACTTCATCAACATCAACATCAACAAGTCAGAGAGTAAAACATGCGCCCCGAAAAAAAATCAGTTTATCTGGTACTGAACTCATGGACGTTAGCCCTTGTGACTTTGCTGTCAGCGTCCGGCGTTCATGCTGAAAAAGCAGACAGTCTCAAAGAAATGACGATAGAAGCAGATCAGTTTTTAAATAATGGTAAAACCAATGTCAGTACATTTTCAGGCGATGTCGTGGTAGTACGCGGTACGCTGAAAGTCAAAGCAGAAAAAGCCGTCGTGACAAAAAGTGCGGATGAATTCCAGCACGTGGTGCTGACGGCCAAACCCGGTGCAAAAATCAGCTTTCGCCAAAAACGCGATGGCGGTCCGGATCTGTGGGTCGAAGGCGAATCAGAAAAAGCCGAATACGATGAAAAAACTGAGTTTGTAAAATTCCTGTCCAAAGCGCAGATACGCTATCTTGATGGCAGCAAAGTCACTCAGCAGCAAGAAGGTGAATTCCTCTCTTACGACAGTAAAAACGATGTCTTTGTTGGCGTCAATTCCAGCTCAGGTCAGTCAGTTTCAGGTGGCGGTCGCATCAAAACCACGATACAACCAAGAACCGAAAAACAGGCAAATTAAGATGGCATCAAAAGACAGTACGCTGACCGTCAAAGGTCTGCAAAAACGCTATGGCGCGCGACAAGTGGTGCGTGATGTCTCGCTGTTGGTGAGAAGCGGTGAAGTCGTCGGTTTGTTAGGGCCGAACGGTGCAGGTAAAACCACCTCTTTTTACATGATCGTCGGACTCGTGCCTTCGGATTCCGGTGAAATCAATATCGACGATACGAACGTTTCTGATTTACCGATACATCAGCGCGCCGTACTCGGTCTGTCGTATCTGCCGCAGGAAGCATCGGTATTTCGCAAGTTGACGGTGGAAGAAAATATCCGCGCCGTGCTCGAACTGCAAAGGGACAAAGAAGGAAAATTTTTGTCTGAGAAAAAAATCCGGCAACGTCTGGATAGTTTGCTGACCGATCTGCAGATAGAAAAAATCCGTGACAGTCAGGCGCTTGCGTTATCGGGCGGTGAACGGCGCCGGGTTGAGATTGCGCGTGCACTCGCGACGAACCCGCGCTTTGTTCTGCTAGATGAACCTTTTGCCGGTGTTGATCCTATCGCCGTCATTGAGATTCAACGGATTGTCCGCTTCCTCAAAGAACGCGGCATCGGCGTGTTAATCACCGATCATAATGTGCGCGAGACACTGGGCATTTGTGACCACGCCTACATCATCAATCAAGGCTCGGTATTAGCCAGCGGCAAACCCGACGATATCATTCAGAATGAGTCCGTGCGACGCGTCTATCTCGGAGAACATTTCCGGATGTAACGGGACGCATTATGAAACAAAGCCTGCAACTACGTACTTCACAGCATCTTGCACTGACGCCTCAACTGCAGCAATCAATACGGCTGTTGCAACTGTCAACGCTGGAACTGCATCAGGAGCTGGAAACGCTGCTGATAGAAAATCCTATGCTGGAGCGTGTCGACGATCCTATGGACAATGCGGTTCGCTTACTGGCCGACGGTGCGATCAACAACACAAGTACGACACCGGATGCAGGCATGGAAAGCGCCGCTCAGGCTGACAACAATACACCGCAAGAAGCGACAGCCGACGCCGATGTACCAGTCAACGACAGCGTCAGCGCTAACGAGGAAGAATGGAGTTTTAACGACGCGCCTTCCGGTGCATCTAACAGCGACGAAGATGAAGGACGTCCGCAGCTGGAAGCGGCGCACATCAGCTTACGCGAATACCTGCTCGAACAAATGCGTCTGACGCTCAGGGAACAACGTGATCGTGCGTTGATGGAACTGATCATCGACACCCTGGATGACAACGGCTATCTGACAGAAAGTCTGGAAGAAATTCATGCCGGTCTGCCGATAGAATTGTTAATTGAAGAAGATGAATTGTCGTTTGCACTGAAGATGCTGCAGAGTTTCGATCCGCCCGGCGTCGGTGCCAGAAATTTATCAGAATGTCTGGCGCTACAGATCAGGCGTCTGCCAAAAATTCCTTTTGTCACCCGTCGTCTTGCACTGGCCGTGGTGGAGACTCAGCTGACTTTATTTGCGCAGCGAGACTTCACTAAATTAAAAAAAATATTCGGCTGCGACGACGAAGATTTACGTGAAGCACAAGCAGTCATACGACAGTGTGAACCACGTCCCGGCATCACATTTGCCACCAGCAGTTCCGACTATGCAGTGCCTGATGTGATCGTCAAAAAAAGTGGTAATGGCTGGCAGGTTTTACTGAATCAGGATGTGATGCCGAAACTGCGCGTCAGCAGTATGTACGCCAATATCATGCGGCAAAACCGTGGCGAAGCAGGACTGGGAACGCAGTTACAGGAAGCACGCTGGCTGATCAAAAATATGCGTCAGCGTTTCGATACTATTTTGCGTGTATCGCAAGCGATAGTTGAAAGACAACGTAACTTTTTTACGCATGGTGCAGTCGCGATGCGCCCCCTTGTTTTGCGCGAAATAGCTGATACACTAGGTCTACACGAGAGCACTATTTCTCGTGTGACGACCCAGAAATACATGCTGACCCCGCATGGTATGTTTGAGTTGAAATATTTTTTCGGCAGCCATGTCGCGACGGAAACAGGGGGTGAAGCATCTTCCACCGCGATACGTGCACTCATCAAGCAGTTGATAGGAGCAGAAGACCAGAAAAGCCCACTCTCTGATAGCAAAATTGCAGACATGCTGGGCGAACAGGGCATGGTAATAGCCCGACGGACCGTTGCCAAATACCGTGAAGCCCTGAAAATTCCGCCAGTGAGTTTGCGTAAATCTTTGTAAGACGTCCTTGTAATCACGGTTTGAATTGCTATATATGATTTAGCTCAACGCAGTAAAAACGAAATGAGCTTATCGTTAATAGCAAGTAATATCACTATAGGAGCACAGTATGAATCTCACCATCAGTGGACATCACGTCGAAGTCACTCCTGCCATTCGTGAATATGTACATACCAAGCTGGAACGCATCCGGCGCCACTTTGATCAGGTCATTGACATTACCGTCACGCTGACCGTCGACAAACTGAGCGAAAAAGAGAAACGGCACAAAGCCGACATCGATCTGCATATCAGCGGTAAAGATATTCATGTTGAAAGTCTGGCGCATGATTTGTACGCAGCCATTGACACACTGATTGATAAACTGGATCGTCAGGTGATAAAACATAAAGATAAAGTCCAGGGTCACGATCGCGATGCGATCAAACATATCCCCGATCCTGCATCGGCATAATCGCCAACCCCGCGCTTAACGGGACTCCAAAACAAGGACGCCAACAGCGTCCTTTTTTGTTATCTGTTTTTTGTTATTTTTGTCGTACTGACGATGTGCAAACAGGAATAAAATGAATGCCCTGTCACGACTATGTTAATGGTATCTACATGAGCGAATACGTAATCACTTCCGTTAAAAATCAGATCGGCTACATCACTCTCGACCGCCCCAAAGCATTGAACTCCTTATCGCTGGACATGGTGCGCACACTCACCGCGACTTTATTGGCATGGCGAGACGATACAACGATCCGTGCAGTATTCATTCACAGCAGTAGTGAAAAAGCATTTTGTGCCGGTGGCGACATCCGTTTTTTTTATGATGTCGGCACCGCTACGCCAAGCGGTGACAGCGCCCTGCTTGAAGATTTCTTTACCGAAGAATATGCGTTAAATCATTTGATACATTTTTACCCCAAACCCTACATTGCGTTGATGAATGGTGTGGTGATGGGTGGCGGTATGGGCATTGCGCAAGCAGGTGAAAATTGCCGTCTGCGCATCGTTACCGAGCGTACCAAAATGGCGATGCCGGAAGTGAACATCGGTTTATTTCCCGATGTCGGCGGCAGTTATTTCCTGTCGCGAACACCGGGTGAAATCGGTACTTATCTCGGTCTGACTGGCGACATCATCGCCGCCGCAGATGCCTTGTATGCAGGCCTCGCCGACGTCTATATTCCGACGTCCGAGTTACCGGCATTACTGTCCATGCTGGAGACCAGCAACGCGCAGGATATACGGCTGGCGATACGTGAATTTGCTGCGCCATTTGCGTCACAGGCCGATCCGGCCAGCAGCAAACTTGCCAGCCAGCGCACCTTGATTGATCAGTTTTTCAGTGGCAACAACGTGCTAACCATCGCAGAAAAATTAAGCAACAACAGCGATGCATTTGCCCAACAAACGCTGGTCACGATGGAGAAGCGTTCGCCTTTACTGATGTGCGTCACACTAGAACAACTGCGGCGCGGTGCACGTCAGAATGTGGCTGACTGTCTGCGCATGGAACGCGCCATGGTACGCCATTGCTTCAAACATGGCGAAGTGCTGGAAGGCGTGCGGGCCCTGGTCGTTGATAAAGACAATATGCCGCAATGGTCGCCCGCGCATCTGCGCGATGTGAGTCAGGAACAGATCACACAGTTCTTTACCGAAGTGTGGCCGGCACACGCACATCCGCTGCGCCATTTGCAGGGTTAATAGCGGACAGGTTTCTAAGCAATTTCACTAACAGATTTACTGACAGATTCGCCAGCACATTTTTTCCGGCATCAGCACAGTAGCGCCCATCACGCAATAAAGTGATGGGCGCTTTTTCATGGAACGCTGCTTAAAAAATGTGGCTGTATTTCTATCGCATCCGTGTTTCAGTATCAGATCACGACAAATCCTGCAACGAAGTATCAGGAAATTCCATTAAGAGCATCAAATATACTCCCCCCAGTATATGTAAACCACCCTTATTTTCTGCTGACAATAGACCGATTTTATAAAAAAATAGGGGGAGTATGTGAACTCCCCCTCTTTCGTTTTGACTTCTGACTTACTTCATTTAATGATGTGAGCCACCACCCAGATACGCTGCTTTCACTGCCGGATCATTTTGTAATTTATCAGCTGGGCCGTGCACCGAGATGCGACCATTTTCCAAGACGTAACCGTAATCAGCAACAGCAAGTGCGGCGGCGGCAAACTGTTCCACCAGCAACATGGTGCGGCCTTCCTGCTTGAGTCGCTGGATGATACGAAACACTTCATCCACCAAGATCGGCGCCAACCCCATCGATGGCTCGTCCAGCAAAATCACTTCCGGATTCAGCATGACGGCGCGCGCCATCGCCAGCATTTGCTGCTCACCACCGGATAAAGTTCCGGCTAGTTGGTGACGGCGTTCACGCAGGCGTGGAAATAATTCCATCGCTTTTTGCAGATCGCTTTCGATATCGCCACGCGGGCGCGAACGGGTAAAACGCGGAAACGCACCTAGCAGTAAATTATCTGTTACCGACATCGTGGCGAAGACACGGCGACCTTCCGGTGAATGGGCAAGGCCAGCGCGCGCGATCTTATGCGAGTCCAACCCGGTCACATCTTTACCATGCAAAGTAACGGTGCCTTGTTTCGGTTTCAGCATGCCGGAAATCGCGCGCATGGTCGTGGTTTTGCCAGCGCCATTCGAGCCTATCAGCGTCACCACTTTGCCCTTAGGCACGTCCAGCGAAATACCATGCAAGACTTCCACCTTGCCGTAAGCCGCGTGTAAATTTGAAATACTTAACATACTGATCTCCTCAGGCGGTGGCGGTCGATGGGGCAGCAGACCCCAGGTCATCACTGACGCTGCCACCGAGATACGCTTCGATTACTTTCGGGTCTGCCTGCACTTCGGCTGGCTTGCCTTCAGAAATTTTCTGACCAAAATCGAGCACGGTCACGGTATCGCAAATCGACATCACCACGTCCATGTGATGTTCAATCAGAATGATGGTGATATCGTGCTCGCGGATTTTACGAATGATCGCGATGAGGTCTTTGATGTCCGGTGCGGTGAGACCAGCCGCAGGCTCATCCAGTAACAGCAACTGTGGATTCAGCCCCAGTGCGCGACCAATTTCCAGCAAGCGTTGTTTGCCGTAAGGCAGATTCCGCGCTTCTTCATTCGCCAGATCAGCCAGACCAACAAAGTTGAGAATACTCGCCGCCCGTGCACGCGCTTCGCGCTCTTCACGCAGATAACGCGGGCTGTGTATCATCACGTCAAACACATTGCTGCGGAAAGTATTGTGCAAACCGACCAGCACGTTTTCTGTTGCGGTCATTTCACCGAACAGTTGCACATTCTGGAAAGTCCGCGCAACACCGCCCAGCGCGATTTCTGAAGGTGTGGTGCCGGAGATCACTTTGCCACCGAACTCGACCACGCCATCGGTAGGTTTATAGATACCGGTCAGCACGTTCATCATGGTGCTCTTACCGGAACCGTTCGGTCCGATCAAGCCATGTACCGTGCCTTTGGCGATTTGCAAATCCACCTGATTCAAGGCTTTCAAGCCGCCGAATTGCATCAGCAACTGGCGTGCGCTCAACAACACACCGACACGTTCGCCGTTGGCTTTGACGATCGCCAGATCTTCACCGCCGCTCAGCTCACCGGCTTTCGCCAATAAGTGGCGCGGGCCTTTACCTAACAAGGAATTGACGAAACCAACGATACCATCCTGCAGGTAATACACCACGAACAGCGTCATCAGACCGAACACCGTCAAACGCCAGTCGGTGATATTTTCCAGCTTGTAGGAGAAGATCGCCATACCGACAACAGCCGCCACCGGCACCAGCAATTCCTTCGCTGTTTTACGTCCCTTGGCGATAGTAAAGGCAGCACCGGCAATACCAATCACCGCAGCAACGGTCGCAATCTTGCGGAACAGCTCAATGTCTGCCAGTAACGACGGCAGCATCACCACAATAAACGCCCCCAGCAAAGAACCGATACGCGACTTGCGGCCACCCATGATCACTGCGAGCAAGAACATAATCGTCAGCTCAAAGTTATACGTATTCGGCGAAATGTATTCTTCGGAATACGCATACAGGCTACCCGACAGACCAGCCAGTGCCGCACTGATAATGAACGCATACACTTTATAGCGATAGACGGAAACGCCCATGCAATCAGACGCGATCGGGCTGTCACGCAAGGCCTGAAAAGCACGGCCGAGATGCGAGCGCAAAATGCGATGCACCACAATCATCGCCACGACCATCATGCCGGCGACCAAATAGAAGTTACCGACTTCACTCAGTTTTTGACCAAACAGAATTGGCTTCGCAACCTTGATCCCCATCGGGCCTTCGGTCAGAAACGTCATTTCGTTGATCAGAATCTGAATAATGGTGCCGAATGCCAGTGTCACCATCGCCAGATAAGGGCCGGTGACGCGCAGCGCAGGCAAGGCCAGCAAGGCTCCAAAAATAGCGGTCACACCGATACTGGCGGGGAGCGCCACCAAAATCGGCATACCCAGCTTGAAATACAGCACGCCTGTGGTGTACGAGCCGATTCCGAACAGACCTGCATGTCCGAGCGATACCTGGCCGGTGTAACCGACAACGATGTCCAGACCGAACAATAAAATCGCGTAAATTAAAATCGTTTCGGCGAGATGTATGTAGTACGGGTTATGTACTATCATCGGAAACAGTATCAGGGCAATAATGCCGAGAATTGAAAAAGCTAAGGTTTTCTTGTTCATGTTTATTCCTTATACCTTTTTGATCGCTGCTTTGCCGAACAGACCAGCAGGTTTAAATGCCAGAACCAGCAACAGCAATACCAGGCCAGGTACTTCTTTGTAACCTGTCGAAATATAAAAACCTGTGAGCGTTTCCGCCACACCTAAAATCAGGCCACCGACAATTGCACCGACACCGGAAGTCAGACCACCGATAATCGCCACCGCAAATGCCTTCAGGCCGAGCGCAGAACCCATCGTTGCACCAGTCAGTGTCAACGGTGCCACCAGCACGCCTGCAAACGCCGCTGTGGCCGACGATAATGCATAAGAGAAGGTGATCACGAGGCTGGTGTTAATCCCCATCAGGCCAGCCGCATCGCGGTCATTCGAGGTTGCCACCACGGCTTTACCGTAAATTGATTTGCGGTTGAATAATTCCACCGCCAGCATAATCGCCAGCGCGCCAACCACGACGACGATTTGCATTGCCTGCACGTTCGCGCCGAAAATTTGAAACGGTGCAGCAGACAATGGCGACGGGAAAGTCAGATCGTCTTTACCCCAGATATTTTCAGCGACATTTTTAAAGATAATCGCGAGCGCAATCGTGGACATAATCCAGCCAAACTCTGATTTGATTTTGATCGCCGGACGCACACCTATCCATTCAACGAACATCCCTTGCAAGCCACCGAAGACGATGACGATAGGAATCATCAGCCAGTAATTCATGTAAGGGCCGCCATGAATATTACCGACCACACTCAGGCCGACCAGCGCGCCCAGCATCAATGATTCGCCCTGACCGAAATTCAGGGTGCCGGAAGTGGCAAAGGTCAGTTGATATCCAAATGCGATGACCGCGTAGATCATGCCAAGAGCGATACCACTGAACACTAACTGTAATAAAATTTCCATTTTCATTTACCTAATGGAGAGCACGACACAAGACTCACATAACAGCTGCAGACATGGCCGAGCCATTCAATGCAAGCGATGTGGTCTTGATGATGCAGTACAGAGAAACGAGTCAGATCTTGCCTGAATTGCCGCAGACCTGACTCTGATGACAGCTAAAAGACGACGTTTTATTTAGCCAGAACGATGTGACCGCCTTTGGCTTCACCCATCACTGGAATACCAGTTTTGATCGCTTCGTGATCGTCGTGGGTAAATGGTTTGTTGTAAGTCGTTACAACACCATCGACTTTTTCAGTCAGATTTTCGAGCGCTTCACGAACTTTCACGCCGTCAGTAGTACCGGCCTGTTTGATCGCTGCAGCAAGCACGTAGATAGAGTCGTAGCCTTGTGCAGCAGAGACTGGTGAAGGAATACGCTCAACTTTGTAAGCCTTCTGATAGGCATCAATGAAGGACTTGCGTTTCGGTGTTGTCGCGTCTTGAATGAAGGTCTGTGGCATACGTGCGCCATCGCCATTTTTGCCAGCGTTATCAAGGAAGTTACCCATCGATAATGTCCAGCTGCCTATCATCGGTACTTTCCAGCCAAGCTTTTCCATCCCATTGGCGATCTGCGCCAATTCAGGGCCGATACCGTAAGTCAGAATCGCTTGTGCGCCGCCTTGTTTGGCTTTCAGCAATTGCGCCGTCATATCCACATCTTTGATATTGAATTTTTCTACTGCAACTGGCTTGATGCCTTTTGCTGCCAGCGCTTTTTCCAAATCTTCGCGGCCTAATTGTCCATAGTTGGTGGAGTCAGCAAGAATCGCCACTTTAGTGAATTTATGCTTGCCGATCGCTTCTTCCACAATCATTGCGGATTGAATCGTATCACTGGCAGCAATACGGAAGATGTAGTTATCTTTGTGTTCTGGCGCAACGAACTGCTTGGTGATTGCAGTACCGGTAGCGATGTTATTCATGACCGGAATTTTAGCTTCCTGATAGAAGCGCTGTGAAGCCAGAGCCACGCCGGTGTTTGCGTAGCCGACGGTAGCGACCACTTTTTCTTTATTGATCAGCTCTTGCGCGACCTGAACGCCGCGTTCGTTCTTGGCTTCATCATCACGTTCAACGAGTTGGAACTGACGACCAAGTACACCGCCTTTTGCATTGATTTCAGCAACAGCAATTTTGACGCCATCGCGCATCGAAACGCCCATCGGTGCAGAGCCGCCAGTCAGCGGGCCGGAAACGCCGATCTTGATCGGTTCGGCAGCAATACCTGCTACGGACCAGCTTACGAGTGCAGATGCAATAACAGCTTTCATTTTGTATGACATGTCGGTCTCCAGATTATTTGTATGAATTTGAATATTTGCTTTTCGACGTACTACCCATACAAATTACCAGAAAATTCTTTTTGCATTGCAACAAAAGCTACTTAAGTAAAACTACGCAAGCTATTTTCTGTCAACACTCGTCATTCGTAATCCCGTTGAAGACCTCATGTTTTCTGGGTTTCCGCAGAGAAAACAATTTTCCATCAAATCTGTTTCATCAAAAGGCGAAATTTTTTTCACCAATTCTGATCAGAATTGATTTTTGTCAAGAGCGCAAAAAGAGACAATCAACATGCAGCACTGCGGTCGCTTATTTCAGTAAGCTGAAAACCTGGCTGATCGCTTTGCTGCCGGAACCAAGCGGATCTTTGCGTATCGCCTTTTCTTCTTCCGCAATCATGAGATACAGACCATCTAATGCTCGCTGCGTCACATAGCCTTCCACCGTTGACTCTTGTGCCGGGACCACGCCGAATTTCTGCGCTTGTCCCATCATATTGTTGTACTTAGAAGATAAGCCTGCCTTATCCGTCACATTCTTCACCAGAGGCAAAAATTTGACCGCTAACGGTGCCGCTGTTTTCTCTTTGAAAAAATCGGTGACCGATGTCTCGCCGCCAGTCAGAATATTTTTTGCGTCAGTCAGTGTCATTGATTTGACCGCGTTGATTAACAACGGCTTCGCCAAAGGCACGGCTGATTCAGCAGCACGGTTCATTGACAACACAAGCTCATCGAGCTGCTGCGACTTTCCGGTCATTTTCAATATTGGCCGCGCTTTTTCCAGCACCGATGGCAGCGGTATTCTGACCTTCTCATTATTCAGAAAACCGTTTTCCACGCCAAGTTTGGCGACCGCGGCCACACTGCCCTTGTCCAGCGCCGCTTTCAAGCCAGTGCTGGCATCTTTATTACTTAAATCACTGAAGGAAATCGCGTGGACGGACATCGCTATCGTCGTCAGCGAAACAGCCAGCAGTAAGCGTCTTTTAGATAAGGAATGATCAGAAAACATAAGGAACTCCACAATAAATGTGATACAGCAGCAGATTAAATTTCTTGCATAGAAAACAGGCGTCTATGTTCACGTATTGCATAACGATCAGTCATACCTGCGACGTAATCGGCTATTTTTCGCGCTTGTAAATTACCGTTGTCGTGATTCCGCGATTCATGCGCCACCTGATAATCTGGCGGCAACAAGTTAGGTTCAGCTATCATCGTGTCGAATAATTCTTTAATGATTCTGCGCGCCTTCGACGTCATACGGTTGACCTGATAATGCCGGTACAAATGGTGATGTAAAAATTGCTTAAGCAATTTGGCTTCTTCAAATCTGGCATCCGAGAAAGCGATCAGTTTGCTGCTGTTTCTGACATCATCGACAGATTGAGGAGCACAATCGCGGATGCGCGATGCAGAGGTTTCAATCAGATCAGTGATAAGGGTGTTGATCATGCGTCGTATGGTTTCTGAAATTGCCCGGCGCCCCTGTACACCCGGATATGCCGCACTAACCTCAGCACGATGGCGGGCGAAGAAATCGACTTCCATCATCTGCGCCTCAGTCAGCAACCCGGAGCGTAGTCCGTCATCAATATCATGATTGTTATAGGCGATTTCATCTGCCAGATTTGTCAGTTGCGCTTCAAGACCAGGCTGAGTTTTATTGATAAACCGCTGCCCAACGTCGCCGAGTGCAGTGGCATTGGACAAGGAGCAATGCTTGAGGATACCTTCGCGTGTTTCAAAGCATAAGTTCAATCCATCAAAGCCCGCATATCGCTCCTCAAGTTGATCTACGATGCGCAAGCTTTGCAGGTTATGCTCGAAGCCGCCATAAGGCTGCATGCTGGCATTTAAGGCATCCTGCCCCGCATGACCGAAAGGTGTATGGCCGAGATCATGCGCGAGTGCAATCGCTTCCACCAAATCCTCGTTGAGTCGCAGGTTACGTGCGATAGAACGACCTATCTGCGCGACTTCCAGGCTGTGCGTCAGCCGCGTCCTGAACAAATCGCCTTCGTGATTCACGAACACCTGGGTCTTATATTCCAGCCGCCGGAATGCGGAGCAATGAATGATACGATCCCGGTCCCTCTGGAACTCAGTGCGTGAACCGGATGACGGCTCAATAAAAAGCCGCCCACGTGATGTTGCTGATTGGGCGGCGTATGGTGCTAAATGGTCGTCGGCGAAATTCATTTATGGTCAAGAATACAGTGACGTAAGGTTTGTAATAATAACTCTTCCGGCACATTGGTAATGACGGAATGCCCTAAAGGTTTTAGCAAAATAAATTTGATTTGCCCACCTTCATTTTTCTTATCCACTTCCATTAATTCTAACCAACGCTGTTCGCCAAGGTCCGGTGCAATGACCGGTAAACCCGCAGCTTCGACTAGCTGTTTAATTCTGGTTTTAGTCACAAAATCAATATAGCCTAAGCGGCAGGAAAGATCCGCAGCCATGACCATGCCACAGCCAACCGCTTCACCATGCAGCCATTTTCCATATCCCAGACCAGATTCAATCGCATGTCCGAAGGTATGTCCGAAATTCAAAATTGCGCGCAAACCACCTTCCCGCTCGTCCTGTCTGACGACATCGGCTTTAATTTCGCACGAGCGGATAACCGCATAAGCTAAGGCTTGTTCATATCTTGCCCGGAGCTTCAACATGTTAGCTTCCAGCCACTCAAAAAAAGCCAGATCAATGATCGCACCATGTTTGATGATTTCAGCCAGACCTGCGGATAATTCATTATCCGGTAGCGTAGTCAGCGTTGATGTATCTGCAATAACGGCCTGAGGCTGATAAAACGCGCCGATCATATTCTTGCCGAGCGGATGATTAATGCCAGTTTTACCGCCGACCGACGAATCCACCTGAGACAATAAGGTCGTTGGAATCTGCACGAATGGAACACCGCGCATGTATGTAGCGGCAGCAAATCCTGTCATATCGCCGATCACTCCACCGCCAAGCGCAATCAAAGTGATTTTACGATCACACTTTTGCTCCAGTAAATGATCAAAAATCATCATCAGACTGCCCCAGTGTTTATGCTCCTCACCATCTGGAAGAATCACAGCACTACATGTCTTGCCAATACCGCGCAGCGTTTTTTCAAGAGAAGGCAAGTACAAAGGGGCGACCACTGTGTTCGTGACGATAACGACGCTTTTACCCTTGATGCGATCTGCCAATACGGAGGCATCATTTAATACGCCAGCACCGATAGTGATAGGGTAAGACCTATCGCCTAACTCGACATTCAGTGTGTGAAATCCGGCTTCTGTTTTATGCATACTGAGATGTTTCTGAGGAAATCGTTCGCTGACATCAGACCGGGGCAACTTATCCAGAATGTTCTGTACCAGATGCTGAACATTCGGACGTCCGGTTTCTATGACTAAATCAGCAATTTCCTGATATAAGGGGTGACGTTGAGACTCAAGTTCTTCGAGTTTTTTACGCGGATCTGCAGTACGAAGCAAAGGCCGATTTTTATCGTTGCGGGTACGCTGGAGAATACTATTTACACTCGCGTGCAAATAAATAACGGTACCGCGCTCTTGCAGGTAACGGCGGCTATCTTTATTCAGAATAGCACCACCACCTGTTGCCAGCACGATACCGTCTTGCGCGGTTAAGTCACGTATCACCTCAGCCTCTCGCTGACGAAAACTGACTTCACCTTCAATTTCAAAAATCACCGGAATCGAAACGCCTGTACGCGCCTCGATTTCGTGATCTGAATCAATGAAACGTTTATTAAGCTTCTTTGCCAGGGCCCGGCCTACTGTTGTTTTGCCGGAGCCCATCAAACCTACTAAGAAAATATTATTCGACACTGTCTTGCTTTAATTCCCATTATTTACAAGTAGAGTCTAAAGTATCTCTGACCGACATAATACTAACAGCAGACGCACCCAAACTATCAACCACTGTGAGAGATACTGGATATACACCTAACACTGTTGTCGGTGTTACGCATCGACGATTTGTACCACCTGGCGCCGCTACTGTATAAGTATTCCCCGAAATGGACACAACTCCAAACTGAGGATCACTAGTGAAAGCAGTATATGGTGCAGAACCACCATAAATTTTCAATTGGAAAGATTCAACCGATTGTTCGCTGACTTCGATAGCATTCGGCGCCAGACGGAGAGTTGACGCATTAGCATTGACTACAATAGTAATATTGCTGGTTGTTCCTAAGGAATCAATGATGGTAACAATTGTGCTACCTACATTTCCTAAAGCCGCAGTAAATGAAGATCCATTACCGGAAGCTGTAACCACGGCAATACTATCATTAGTATTGGTAATCTTATAAGGTAATACGCCCCCAACGACATTAAACTTTAAGGTATCACCGACACTACCAGAAGCACCAGCAGGCAAAACAGACAATGTACCTGCGGCTGGAGTCGTTACAGTTACAGCAATGGTGACTGAACTACGGGATGCGTCGGTCACGATAATATTAGCAGCCCCGGCCGTGATGGCCTTGATATCAAAATCGGTACCATTTTGTTTTAAGCTTACGTCAGCGGCCGCTGAGTTATTACTGGAGACAGAGTAAGGTGCAGAGCCACCTGAAATCGAGTAAGAGACTGTTTTACCCGATGGAACCGTAACTGCAGAGGGTGCTGTCGTAAACAGTGAAAGAGTTCCACCAACCACAGTAACATCAATGCTCACAGATTGACCTGCATTGTCTTTTACAACAACTGTTGTTTTACCAGTACTGACGCCACCAATCACAAACACACTTCCGGACACGCCGACGTTCGCAATAGAAGTATCACCGCTATTTACCGCATACACTCCAGTTCCACCAGTAATAGAGTATTTCGATGTTACAGCACCAACACCAACAGTAATGGACGCCGGAGCGCTGGTAGTAAGTGTTGCTCCGGTTCCGACAGTGACTTCGATAGACACCTTAGCACCAGCTTTATCAGTAACCGTCACGGTACCAGTCCCCGTTGCATTGGTAGTAACTGTTATTGCTGTTCCAGTCAGAGTTGCGGAAACTGCTCCAGAACTTGATACTGAATATGATGGAACACCGCCACCTACTGTAAAAGTTTTAGTTTCTCCATAAAGCATCTGAATCTTGTCGGCCGCAGTTGTAAACAAGGCAGCGCCGTTCATGCTAGTTCCAGCAGAACCGCCGCCGCCACCGCACGCAGATAAGATTGCCAGCAAAAATAGTCCAGAAACTATTTGAAAAAACGTCTTCATGTAACACCTGTAGTTAAGCTAAAAATTATCAAATCTGCGCGTTAGTCTAAGTTCAGTATTACTTCACACTAAACTTATCAGTTACGATTTTAGGCGTAATGAAGATTAACAATTCAGTTTTGTCATTTGTGCGGCCGGTATTCTTAAACAAGTTACCAAACAGCGGGATATCACCAAAAAATGGTATTTTCGTAATATTATCACGTTCGGTCTGTTGGAAAATCCCACCTAACACAACGGTACCGCCATTTTCAACCAAGACCATCGTTTTTACTTCTTTAGTATCAATTGCATAACCCATGCGTGTTTCCTGACCAACACTGTCTTTGTGCACTTCAACATCCAGTATGACGTTACCGTCAGGGGTGATCTGAGGTGTTACTTCCAATCTCAAAGTTGCTTTACGGAAGAAAATCGATGTAGCACCACTGGATGTCGCCACCAAGTAAGGTAATTCAGTACCCTGCTCAATTAACGCCTTTAATTGATCCGCAGTAACAACCCGTGGGCTGGAGATAATCTTACCTTTACCATCGGCTTCTAGTGCAGATAACTCCAAATTCAAGAAGCGATTTGCGGCAGCAGAGAACAAACTGATAGCTAAACTACCTGGTGTTGAGCCATTAATACCGGCAGCAGGCAGACTGACAAACTGTGAGTTAGGCACGAAACTCTGATCGGTAATCTTAGCCTGACCAGTTTGCTCACCAACACCCAAATAATTGCCGGTCAAAGCGACGCGCTGATTTCCACTGACAGAATATCCTGCATCACCACCGCGTAATCCACGCAGATCTGTGAACCCTAATTTTGCACCGAGGTTTTTACTGAATTTATCATCTGCTTCAACAATCCTTGCCTCAATCAACACTTGCTTTGAAGCGATATCTGTTTTTTGAATTAACTTCCGAACTTCTTCAAGTTTTGAAGGGATGTCAGTGATAAATATCTGATTTGTTCGAGGTTCAATAACAGCACTACCACGCTTAGACAAAATACGATTTGTGGACGCACCGTCGACACCAAATACTTGCTTAAACGCTTCGGCTTTTTGATAATTCAACTGAAAAGATTCAGTCTTCACCGGTTCCAAATCTGCAATCTGTGCTTTTTGTTCCAGCTCCAGTTTTTCTTTCGTTAACAATTCATCTTTAGGTGCAATCCAGATCACATTACCGTTCTTACGCATATCAAGACCCTTGATTTGCATAATGTTATCCAACGCCTGATCCCACGGAACGTCTTTCAGACGCAAAGTGATAGTTCCGGTTACAGTATCGCTCGCGATAACGTTCAAGCCACTTACTTCGGCGATAATTTGTAAAATTGCCCGAACTTCGATGTTCTGGAAATTAAATGACAGGCGTTCCCCCCTATAACCTTGTGTGCCCTGTGTCAGCTTGTTCGGATCTTCTTTGATAGGCTTCACTTCAAGCACAAACTGCGTATCACTTTGATAGCTACTTTGTTCCCATAATCCTTTTGGCTCAATCACCATCTGCACGTTATCACCGACTGGAGTAGTAGTAATAATCTGCACAGGAGAACCAAAGTCAGCAACATCTAAACGCTTACGCAAGACTTCAGGCAAACCAACTTTCTGGAACGTCACCAAAATCTTTTGTCCTTGTTGACGCACGTCCACAGCAATCTGATTCAAAGGCAGATCAACAACTATCCGACCATCGCCAGCAACTCCGCGACGGAAATCAATGTCACGTATCTGTGGCTTTGTCGATATCGGGCTCTCAGTATTAACAGGAAGCCCTTGTGAGTTAACTGCGGTTGCAACTCCGCCAGAACCATCAATAGTAACAATCAGAAATTTACCTTCGATCACGGTTGCGTAATTCAACGGCTTATTCAGATTGAATATCATCCGGGAACGGCCTGAGGCCTCGACAAGGGTAACTGTACGTAAATCGCCGATATTGACATCGACCGTTGCCTTGCCCGTTGCATTCGAAACATCAGCAAAATCAAGTGCGATGCGAGCCGGATTCGCGATAGAAAACCCAGCCGGTAATTTTGTGATTGGATTTTTCAAACCAACTTTCACAACAATATTCGAACCTTGTTGATTAGCAACAACTGACTCAATACTGTTCGATTGGGCAAAAGCCAACTGGCAAATGCCCAGCATCATAAAGATACAGGCTTTAAAAAACATGGCGCCCCTTTTACTTATATTTATCAACGCGTTCATTTCTTACTCTCCTGCAACTCAAGCTTAACGTTACGTTCAACCCACTCCCCTGATGCATCTTGAATGGTTTCTTTAATTTCAATCTCAGAATCAGTAATTCGTGTCATCAGTCCAAAATTTTGTCCAATATAACCACCAGCTTTCGCCTGAAAAACAGTTTTATCTGCTTGCACCAAAGCTTGCTTAACCCCGGATTTTTCAATCACACCAACCATTTTTAACGCATCAAGAGGGAATGCCTCTAAAGCTTCTTTCCTCCTGTCCATATCAGGTTTAAAACCATTACCGGAATCTCTCATTCGTGCAAGAACAACAAGAAGCTTAGCGGGATTAAAAGGATCAATGTCTGCTGCACCAGAATAAGCAACAGGAACATACACTTTAGGTGGACTCAGCTTAGGAATCGATAATTTGGTCTCTTTCTTCACTGAGTTCATCCACTCGGTCAGCTCAGAAACACCATTGTCGCCACAACCGGCAAGGAAAATTGCTGGCAACAGCAGTATCAGTATTTTGAAATATCTAAACATCATTTCTTTGCTGCCTTTTTCAGGTTAGCCTGAGCTAAAACTTCGTCCTTATCCAGATAACGGAATGTTTTAGCGACGACATCCAAAGTCAACCCGCCATCTTTGCTGCTTGTCAGAGCCAGGTTATTCAAAGTTACGATCCTCGGTAATTTTGCGATGTCAGCAACAAATTCGCCTAAATCATGGTAACTGCCAGCAAGTTTGATATCAATCGGCAATTCAGCATAATAATCTTTGACAATAACGACACCAGGTTTAAACGAATCAAATTGCAACCCACGTCCTGTTCCCGCCTGATTAATATCCGACAGCAACGCATACATTTCAGCCTTGCTCGGCAATTGCTTTTCCATCGTAGCGACATATTGCAACACCAACCCGCGTTGATCTTTCAAAGCATCCAGATTAATCGCTTGCTGCATTTTGTCGCGGTAGTCCTGCTTCAACTTAACTTCTTCTTGCAGCTTTTGGTTTATTTCCTCTGTTTGTCCATCCCAGTAAAAAAACCAACCTAGTACCAGAACCACTACCGTCAAGGCAAAAGCCATAGCGATTCTCGGGGCAATCGGCCACAAACCAGGATGCAATCCATTCAGGTCACGGAATTGCTCGCTGATTCCTTCAAAAAATTCTTTTGCATTTGTTGCCATTCCTGATCTTCCCTTTTTACATTATCGAGCAGGACTCGGAGCACTCGTATTTTTTACCGGGTTCGCCACAACACCGGATGCCGATTCTTCTTTTTCACGCGGGCGTTTAATGCCAACATTCACAGTAAAGTCTGAAACTTTTTTAGCGTCCCTTCCTTGTCCGATTCCTGTTGTGTGGATATCAATCAGCTCCGGCTTAAACATCCATTCAGAGTTATTGCTTAGATTACGAATAAACTCAGCGACCCGCTCTTGCGATTGCGCGTACCCATTCAAGGTCACACGCTGTCCATCCTGTTTCAACGCACGCAAATAAACGCCTTCCGGAGTATGCGTCACCAGTTCACTCAATAAAAACACTGGCTGATTCCGGTCACTCTGCAAATCTTCAACGGCCTGCTGGCGCGCTTTCAAAGAGTCGATTTCTTGCTTCAACGTAGCGATTTCTTTAATTTTCTCGTCGAGCTTTGCATTTTCGCTCTTGATGAAATTCACCCTGTCTGTTTGTATAGCAAGCTCTCGCGCATTAAATACACCAACCACCACAACAATTAACGCACCAACGATCACTGCCAATAGCAAGAGGGAATAAAAGTCTTTAACCCGCTGTTTGCGCTTTTCCTCTCGATGAGGGAGAAGATTAATTTTTATCATTAGTCAAATCTCCGCAGCGCGAGACCGCAAGCAACGGTGTAAGCAGGTGCTTCACTGCGCAAAGCTTTTTCATTTACTCCTGTACCCAATTCCATCCCCTTAAACGGACTGATAACCGCGGTCGAAATCTTCGTACGCTCAGCGACAATATCAACAAGTCCTGCAACAACAGCACAACCACCAGTCAGAAAAATCTGATCAACTCTTGTATAAGGAGTGGATGTAAAGAAAAACTGAATTGCGCGGGTTACTTCTAACGCAGCATTCTCTAAAAATGGCTCAAGCAGCTCCATTTCATAACTATCAGGTAGATCACCGTTTTTCTTTTTAATTTCGGCTTCTTCCTGAGAAAGTCCGTAATTCCTGACGATATCCTGAGTCAGTTGCCCACCGCCGAATTGCTGCTCACGTTCATAAACCACTTCACCATTGAACATGATGTAGATATAAGTTCGTTTGGTACCAATCTGGAAAATAGCAAAAACCTGATCACGTCCCTCGTTGGCCTGTTTTTCAATCAGACGCTGCATTGCAGCGCGAGCCGCATAGGACTCAATGTCCATTACTTTTGCCTGCAATCCCGCTGCCTGAACAACAGCAACCCGATCTTCAATTTTTTCTTTACGTGAGGCCGCCAGCATCACTTCGACATCTTCCTGATTTGCAGCCGGGCCGATCACACAAAAATCAAGGCTGACTTCATCCATAGAAAACGGAATATATTGGCTTGCTTCAGATTCAACCTGGACTTCCAAGGCCTGATCACTCAACGTTGCAGGTAAAAATATTTTCTTTGTAATGACCGCTGCAGCAGGCATGGCAACCGCAGCATTCTTTGAACCGGACCCGCTTTTCTTCAACAATTTTCGAATCGTGTCAGAAACCTGCTCGATGTTTTCAATATTGCCGTCCAGAATCGCGCCCTTAGGCAAAGGCTCGGAAGCATAGCGTTCCAGCCGGTATTCTTTATCGCTACCCTCAGAAAGTTCGACCAGTTTGATATCAAACGAACTGATATCCAACCCGATAAGAGGCGGATTTTTTCTGCCGAGCAGTGAAGCAAGATCTAAAGCCAAGAATACCCCCTCATGAACACATCCGTTTTTTTAAACACGACAGTGTTCGTTTTTTAAACACTTCAGTGTTCGTTTTTTACAAATTGAAACAAACCCATCAATGAAAACCGAAAAATCTCTTTAAAAACCGCTATTTAGGAGACACTTATAAAAGCCTACGTGAAATGCTAGCAACATCGCCAGTATTGGTAAAGAACTTTCCTAAGGGCATATTCAGAATCCGTTGCCAAATCCCCACGCTCGGTCAAATTTCATGTCCGGGCGCAAACCGGGAATCAGGTTTCAACAGCTGTCGAGGTGACAACCGTTATAATGTCTGCCGCGATTGTTACTGAGTAAACACATGACGGATAACGAAAAAGAACTTTCTCAAAAGAACACCCATAAGGCAGGTGCAAAACGCAGCCTCGCCAGTCGTATCGTCATTGTTACCTTAGGCACACTATTGGGTTTAGGTGTCGCCCTGGCACTTGTCATTGGTTTTGCCTTAACCATGGCCTATCCGAATTTGCCCGAACTTGATTCAATCACCAGCTACAAACCGAAAATGCCTCTGCGCATTTTTTCTGCTGACAATGTATTAATTGGCGAGTTTGGTGAAGAGCGAAGGAATGTCGTTCGTTTCGATCAGATCCCTGACATCATGAAAAAAGCGGTTCTCGCGATCGAAGATGATCGCTTCTACGAACACGGCGGTGTTGATTATCTGGGTATCACACGTGCAGCTCTGCACAATCTGACTGGCGGTGCCAAGCAAGGTGCATCAACGATTACGCAACAAGTCGCGCGTAATTTCTTTTTATCGAGCGAGCAAACCTTTAAACGAAAAATTTACGAAATCCTGCTTGCCTGGAAGATAGAACAAAATCTGAGCAAAGATCAGATTCTCGAAATTTACATGAACCAGATTTATCTGGGGCAACGCGCTTACGGCTTCTCGTCGGCAGCGCAGATTTATTTTGGCAAAAACCTGAAAGACCTCACGATTGCCGAAGCAGCGATGTTGGCCGGCTTGCCGAAGGCTCCTTCTGCTTACAACCCAGTCGTTAATCCGAAACGGGCGACAGCACGTCAGCAATATATCCTGCAACGGATGCGACAACTTGGCTACATCACCAATGATCAGTATGAACAAGCCAAGGCCGAAGAACTGGTCACAAAAACAGACAGCAGCGAATTCGGTGTGCACGCAGAATACGTCGCCGAAATGGCGCGCCAACTGGTGTATGAGCAGTTTAAAGAAGATACCTATACACGCGGGCTGAACGTCTACACAACGATCACTAAGCCAGATCAGGATGCGGCTTATTTATCGTTGCGCCGCGGGGTGATGGAGTACGAAAAACGCCATGGCTATCGCGGGCCGGAAGCAATTATCAGCATACCGGAAGGAAAAGAAGCGGCGGAAGATGCGATTGAAAAAGCACTCGCAGAGCACTCGAATAGCGATGACTTGCAGGTGGCAATGGTACTCGACGCCACGCCAAAATCGGTACGCGCCATTCTGGCTTCGGGTGAAGAAATTCGCATGGATGAAGCCGGCATCAACTTTGCGGCTTCAGGCTTGTCTGCAAAAGCGCCGGCCAACAAACGTATACAGCGCGGTGCTGTCATCCGCGTGATGCAGGAAGGGAAAAACTGGGTCATCACGCAGATGCCTGAAGTGCAGTCGGCGTTCGTGGCCGCCAGCACCACCGATGGCGCAATAAAAGCGCTGGTCGGCGGTTTTGATTTTGACCTGAATAAATTCAACCATGTGACACAGGCATGGCGTCAGCCGGGCTCCAGTTTCAAGCCGTTTATTTACTCCGCTTCGCTGGAAAAAGGTTTATCTCCGGCCACCATCATCAATGACGAACCCATCAGTTTTGACGCAGGTCAGACCGGCGGTCAGGCGTGGGAACCAAAAAACTATGATGGTAAATACGAAGGTCCGATGACCATGCGTAAGGGCCTGACGAAATCGAAAAATATGATTTCGATTCGTATCCTTAACCGGATAGGGGCGAAATATGGGCAGGAATACACCAGCCGCTTTGGCTTTCTCCCGGAAAAAAATCCACCTTACCTGACACTCGCCCTCGGCGCTGGCGCAGTGACACCATTGCAGATGGCAGGCGCATACGCGGTGTTTGCGAATGGCGGCTATAAAATCAACCCGTATCTGATCAGCAAAATTACCGACAGCAACGGCAATGTGCTGGTCACTGCAAAACCGGATAAAGCGGGCGATGAAAGTAACCGCGTTATCGATGAACGCAATGCATTCCTGATCGATAGCATGTTGAAAGACGTGGTGCGCTATGGTACTGCCGCCAAAGCCATGGTGCTGAAGCGTCCGGATCTGGCAGGTAAAACAGGAACAACGAATGACTCTTTCGACGCTTGGTTCGCTGGTTACCAGGCCAAGATCGTGGGGATTGCATGGATAGGTTTTGATCAGCCGAAGAATCTCGGCAATCGTGAAACGGGCGGTGGTCTGGCATTACCTATCTGGATAGGCTTTATGCAAAAAGCGTTAAAAGATATTCCTATCGAAGAGCGTCCGGTTCCTAATGGCATCATTTCTGTGAATGGCGATTTCTATTATGCAGAGAATCCGCCCGGAACCGGGATCAGCGATCTGAGTACACCGCCGGTGATTGAAGAACCGAAAGAGTAACTTCAGTAAATTCGGTAAATTCAGCGACCTTGTTCTTGCGCCAGCGAGGACAAGGTCGTAAATAATTCCGAGCCATCGCGCGTGTTGCGCCATTGCTGTCCATCATATTTATAGTGGTAACCTCCGGCGCGCGCCGCCAGCCACATTTCTTGCATCGGCGCCTGACTGTTGACGATCATTTTTGAGCCGTTGTTCACAAACTCTATCGTCAATACATTCCCGGTACGGCTGCATTCAACATCCAGCTCATCATTGTCGAACGCTTTTTCAAACATCTCTTCCACTTGGCCAAGGCAAGATTCCGCCAGAGTCAGGAAATCAGATTCAGTCATGCTACACTCCTCGCATTGATTCACACTTAAAACGCCATTTTATACGGTGTCAGACAATTCAAGATGCGTACCCTGATTTCTTCCCTGTTACTCCTCAGCCTGCTTTCCGCCTGCGGACAAAAAGCTCCTTTGTATTTGCCGAATAAACCGAGTGCCCAGACGCTCTCTACGGCAAAATAATACTCCCCGGGAGTATATTTAAAGCCCCTTTATATTCGTAGAGATTCAAGCATTTTTGGCATATACTCCCTATTTTTTAGCGTTATCGGGGCGAAACTGTATCGGGCTGGCGAGTTGCGGACGACACCCCTGCACGCCATCGTAAATGCCGCGTATCTTCGCCAGATCGCCATCGATGTCGCCACTTAACTCAAGATAGTCGACCAGACTGACTTCTTTGCGACGAAAATCAAAATAGGCGCAGCCCAAAGGAACCCTGGCAGCGCAAGTGATGTGATAAAACCCGCTGCGCCAGTAAGGTTTACGACTACGGGTGCCTTCAGGTGCGATCACCATCCAGTACCAGTCAGACTGATTGACTTTTTCCGCCAACCGGGAAATCGCACCAGTCGAGACACCGCGCTCCACAGGTTCGCCGCCCAAAGCGCGGATAATGCGGCCTATCGTCGCGCCAGTGAAGCCTTCGAACAGAGAAGACTTTGCGATGAAATAAAATGGCATACCGATCGCCAGCTTTCCCAGAACACCGATAGGAAAATCCCAGTTTGACGTATGCGGATAAACGATGATGATGCCCCGGGGACCGGGCAAGGGACGGAAATGCACCTTCCATCCGATGCAACTTAACAGTCGCAACGCCACGCGCTGCGTCAGCGTTTGCATCTGGTCCTTTTTAAGTAGATAGCTTGTCATAATTCAACGGTACGATGTGCTGAAAATTGTGCCGAGCATTATGCCGTGGAAAAAATAGAGATGCAAAAATTACGTAAAACCATGTTGCTCATCGCCTGCGCACTGATGACACAGAACGCAGCACATGCCGCCCATCCGCTGGTGACAGAAGACGCCAATCTGCAAACCACTGGCAAACAGCAAATTGAATTTAATAGTGATCACTGGTCAACATCGAGAGCACACAGTCAGATCGGCAATCTGACTTACACCTACGGTGCCAGCGATCAGCTCGATCTGTTTTTTTCCAGTCCCATACGCTGGTCTTCTCCCGGTGCGCTCGGCGATTTGTCGGTCGGTAGCAAGTATGTGTTCTCGTCCCGGGAAAACACCAACTGGGCCTGGAAAACCGAAGTCTTTTTCCCGACTGGCGCAAAGACATTCGGTAGCGACCGTTATGATCTCGCCCTGACTTTGGTCCGTACGGAAAACGCCGGGCCGTGGGTGATACACAGCAATCTCAGTCTGAATATACGTCAGCACCGACAGGCGCTGGCAGATGCACAGCAACGCGATCAACTATGGCGCACGTCGGTCGCAGTATTGCGTGCGATCACGCCACAAACACAGTTGCTTGCTGATATGGGCATAGCGCAAGCCGATCAAAAAAATGATGGCTACTGGCAACCTTATCTGGTCGCTGGCGTCATTTATTCGCCAGCGAGCAATCTCGATCTGGATATCGGTTTCAAATATCAGAAGAAAACGCTGTTCACAGAACGGCAAATCGGCATAGGTATGGCCTGGCGTTTTTAAGCGATTTGTCTGGCGTTTTCAGCGTCCCTACGACAGCTCGCTGCGGCTGGCAGACCAGCGCCACCACATGCGCATCAACAACAACACGCCGACCAGTACAGCAAACATCAGTGGTTGCGACAAATCATGCTTACCGGCTTTCATCCAGTAATAATGCAAGACACCGGCAGGCACAATCAGATAAATCAGGCGATGCAAAAGTTGCCAGCGCTTGCCGCCGAGGCGCTTGATCATGCCATTCGTGCTGGTCAGCGCCAGCGGTAACAATCCGGCAAAGCCGAGAAACCCAACCGTGATGAACGGACGTTTCAGTACGTCAGCCCACATTTCCGCCAGATCAAAAAAGTGATCGAACCAAAGGAAAGTCAGAAAATGCAGGCTGGCATAAAAGAATGCATACAAGCCCAGCATGCGCCGCAAGCGCAGTAACCAGCTCCAGCCAGAAATTTTACGTATGGGCGTCACTGCGAGGGTGGCGCATAAAAAATACAAGGTCCAGTCACCAGTGTTGCGGGTAATAAATTCCAGAGGATTGGCACCCAGTTGATCCAACACAGCGAAGCCTATAAGCCTCGCCAAGGGCAATAAACAAAGAATAAAGACGACGGTTTTGATCACCGTTATCTGCCGCTGAGACATCGCCATATCAAAAGAATTTTTTCAGATCCATGCCCGCGTACATGGAAGCGACTTCAGGATAACCATTAAACATCAGGGTCTTGCGCTTGCGGGTAAATAAGCCATCTTCACCGATACGTCGTTCCGTTGCCTGCGACCAGCGCGGGTGATCGACTTGCGGGTTCACATTCGAATAAAAACCGTACTCGTTTGGCGCAGATTGATTCCACGCCGTGCGCGGCTGCTCTTTAGTCAGACGGATTTTAACGATAGACTTGGCCGACTTAAAACCGTATTTCCAAGGGACAGACATGCGTACCGGTGCGCCATTCTGATTCGGTAAAATTTCACCGTACATGCCGAATGTCAGCAGCGCCAACGGATGCATCGCTTCATCTATCCGCAGACCTTCGACATACGGCCAGTCGAGCACAGGGCTGCGCAAACCCGGCATCTGCTTCTTATCGTCGAGCGTGATGAATTCTACGTATTTGGCGTTGCCCGTCGGCTCTACTTTTTTCAGCAGATGCGATAAAGAATAGCCTACCCACGGAATAACCATCGACCAGCCTTCGACGCAACGCAGACGATAAATGCGTTCTTCCAGCGGCGCCAGCCTGAGCAAACTATCGAGGTCGAGTGTGACAGGCTTTTTGACTTCGCCTTCGATCACCACTGTCCACGGCCGTGTTTTCAGGCTACCAGCCATCACGGCCGGATCTGCTTTATCGGTGCCGAATTCATAGAAATTATTGTAGGTCGTGGCGTCTTTGTAAGCGGTCTTTTTCTCTACCAGCGCGTATGCCGGATTAAGATTCGCCGCCAGTTTCTGCGCCGCCGGTGTTTGCGCAAACGCTTCACGATTGGCCATTTCCAGCAAGCTACCACCGGCAATCGTTCCGACGGCCAACTGGCGTATGAAATCGCGACGCGATTCAAACACCTCTTTTGGGGTAATTTCAGATGAAAGCGGCAAATGCTTGCCACTGGGATGAGATTTGATCAGCATGACAGACTCCAGGGTTGAAACGCCAGACAAAACAGAATGAATGAAACACTCACCCTGTTTTGCCGCTTAGTTTCTCACGAGTCGCAAAAGTCTGCTGAGCGAGGAAAATTTAACTGATTACAGCGTGCCGTAGGAATGCAGGCCGGACAGGAACATATTGACGCCAAGGAAAGCAAATGTCGTCACGAGCAAACCCACCAGCGCCCACCAGGCGGCAACCTGCCCCCGCAAGCCCTTCATCAGGCGCATGTGCAGCCATGCAGCGTAATTCAGCCAGACGATCAGCGCCCAGGTTTCTTTCGGGTCCCACGACCAGTAACCGCCCCAGGCTTCCGCAGCCCACAGCGCACCAAGTATCGTGGCGATCGTGAAGAAGGCAAAACCCACCGCAATCGCTTTGTACATCACATCGTCCAGCACCTCCAGTGCAGGCAGGCGATCCTCCAGATAGCCTTTCGATTTCAGCAGATACGCCATTGCCACCATCGCCGCCAGCGCAAACGTGCCGTAACCGATGAAGTTTGCAGGTACATGAATTTTCATCCACCAGCTTTGCAGCGCCGGCACCAGCGGCTGAATTTCTGCCGCATCGCGAGTGACTGTGTACCACAGCAAAAAGCCAACCGCAGCGGAAATCACGAGCAACACAAATGCCCCTAATTGCCGGGTTTTGTATTCCTGTTCGTAGTACAGATAAAACAGTGCCGTAATCAGCGAAAACAGAATAAAGACTTCATACAGATTTGAGACCGGAATATGACCGATGTCGGCACCAACCAGATACGACTCATACCAGCGCACCAGCATACCGGTAAAGCCCATCACAACCGCCGCCCAGCACAGCACAGAGCCGACCGAGGCACCGAAATCAGACCGGGCAATCAAACCGCCCCAGTAAAATAAAGTCGATAAAAAGAACAGCGTGCTCATCCACAGAATCGCGGACTGGCTCGACAGCAGATATTTCAGAAAGAATTTCTGGTTCGCCATTTCCAGTGAACCGGCGTACAAATGAATGGCAAAGAAACTCAGTAAGGCCAGCAGTACGATCAGCGGACGCACCGGCTTCCAATGCCAGCCCAACCATGCAAATGTCGGGGCAGCTAACAACAAAATGCCTTTTTCATAGACATCCATGTAAGCACCGAAACGGTTCAATGCAAACAGCGACGCCATGCACAGAGCAACGGCATACAGCCAGTCGAGCACACCCAGTCGCTTAAAAAAGCCTTGATAGGGCGTGTAATTTTGTGTCATTTCCATCATTTCTCCCCGAACCAGAATAGGAAAATATCCTGGTCGTCAGTGTAGTCTATTCGTTGCATCTTTGTTCTGATTACATTCTTACGCCTGACCGTTACTGATCACCTGCCCCAGCTGCGCCTTCAGTTCGCCGAACTCTTTTTCAAAATCCAGGGTTTTGCGTTGTGAACTCAGAGCCATCAGTGTATTCGTCCCCTGTCCGTCGTCTTTGAGCCAGATCCAACAACGTCGCTCACGGATGTAAAACATCGCAAACACGCCTATGACTAAAAATAAGCAGCCGAGATAAACGATATTTTTCCCCGGTGAGCGAGTGACTTGCAATACCGATGCCTTGACCTCGTCAAAGCCTCTGAGTTGCAGATACACAGGCGCACCATAGAAATAAGCATCTGACATCGCACCGATAGATAATTGCAGGAAACGTCCATGTTTCTCAGTCAGTTCCAGCGCAGGCAACCCGTCTTTCTCACGCGCCAGCATCCACAGATCCCACAGGCTGCCATTCAGAATTTTCATGAATACATCCGCCGCCTTGCCCTGATCTGCGGCGGGAATCTGTTCTAAGAATGTCGAAATAGCCACGAAACCAGCTTGTTTTCCGTCGCCTGCAAAAATGCCCAGACTTTTTTTCGCAGATTCTGCCAGTTGCGTCTGCATCTGCGACGCATTGTTCATTTTGGCGGGCAAAGCTCTGGCTGCATAACGCTGTGCGGCAGCCTCACGCAGAGCCGGATTGGCGACCGCTGCGCGCAGACGCATCCATTCATTCACGCTGTCATTATCATCGGCAGGAATACGTAAATACCGGAAGGCATCAGCCGGACTATCTCTGGTACCGGCAAGAAACATGTAATCGCCATCGACCAGCAATGGCTGCATGTAATTATGAAACTCCCGCGCTTGCCCGGTTTTGTCGCGCAATTTGTACTGCACACTGGGGCCGACGTTTTTCAAATCCTTGTTGTTCGCATTCTTCGCAGCAGAACCAAGATGTTTGTCGAGATCGGCACTGAATTTTTCGTTAAAAGATTTACCGGTATTGACCGCGCGTACGTCAGCGCCATTCCGCGTCATGTTTTCGACGTTGAACGGGCGGAACCCTGACCATTCTATGGTGTAAGCATTGCCGCCCTGCCCGCTCAGCGGC
Organism: Cognatundibacterium aquatile; assembly: GCF_014699135.1. Lineage (GTDB taxonomy): Bacteria > Pseudomonadota > Gammaproteobacteria > Burkholderiales > Burkholderiaceae_D > Undibacterium > Undibacterium aquatile. The sequence goes on along the minus strand of NZ_JACOFT010000001.1, from coordinate 609,947 downwards.
GTATTTCCGCCGACTTCACCTGCGACTTCAAAACTGGTCGCCGATGCCCCGGACATAGGAAATGCGGCTAACTTCAAACGACTGCCGCCATCTTCAAAACTCGATTGATAGACCGCCACGCCTTTGTATATCAAAGGCTGATTCACCTTAATCGTAGAGTTGAATTTTTTACCGGTTTCATGATCGGTCACCTCAACATCGCTGGCAAACAACTTAGGCATGCCACTGCTGTAAAAATCGATCGTGAATTTATTCAGTTTAATCGTGAACGGCAAATCCTGAATCAGGACACCGGTTTGCTGCGGAATAATTGCAGTATTGCTGCTGGCACCTTCAGGAATCATAGTATTGCCACGGAAAGTGGGATTCGCCAGCGACAAGCGATGTTGCTGCGGAATATTGGCAATAATGCCGTTACCATCAAACGGCACTTTACCCATGAACCATTGCTGAAAGCGGATTGGCAACTCGGAGTCCAGCATGCCGCCGATACAGATAATCACGATCGCGGCATGCGCAAAAATATAGCCCCATTTATTCCCCGCTCCTTGCTTGGCGGCGATCAGGGTTGCACCTTCTTTTTCTACGACTTTGAATTTATAACCAATACGCGCAAGGTGTTGCGTCATATCAGCCAGCAGTTGCGAACGCTGATGCGTTGACGTCCATTCTGCTTTATGACGGAAATTGCGCAATGATTGCTCGCGCACGTTGTCGCGCCAGCTACGCATGTCTTTCAGCATTTTGGGGGCATTGCGAATCAGGCACAGACTGGTCGACAAGACCAGAAACGCCATGATCAGCAGAAACCACCAGGCAGAATACACAGAATACAAACTGAATTTACCGAAGACCTCAAACCAGAATGGCCCGAACTGATTGACGTAATTCGGCATAGGCTCATTTTGCTTGAGCACGGTGCCGATCACCGATGCAATCGAAATCAGCGTCAGCAAACTAATCGCAAAACGCATAGACGATATTAACTCTATCGCGTCGGCCAGCCACAACTTGCGGGTCGCAATCTGTATACCGCCGGTGTCGGCCACCGGATCATCCGCGATGCCGGTTTCTGTTTTGTTTTCCATACTGCTCCGAGAAAAACCTGAAAAAAAAGGGGATGGCTTTGCGCCACCCCCTCCTGTTGTCTTTAGCTTGTAGTAATCAGTTATTTCAAACCGGCTACGTAATCTGCAACTGCCTTCATTTCATCGTCCGACATTTTTTTGGCGATGGTCACCATTTGTGCGCTGTTTTTACGTGCACCAGTGCGGAAATTGGTCAACTGAGCAATCGTGTAATCCTGATGCTGGCCAGCGATACGTGGGAACTGAGCAGGAATACCGGCACCGTTAGGGCTATGGCAACCCGCGCAGGCAGGTACATTTTTCTCAGCAATACCGCCGCGATAGATTTGTTTGCCCAGTTCAACGATGTCTTTATTTTTTGCAGCACCCGGCTGAGATTTTTGTTTCGCCAGATAAGCAGCGACGTTTTTCATATCGTCTGCCGTCATCACTTTTGCAAAAGTCGTCATGACCGGATTGTTACGATCAGCGCCGGTGAAATCCTGCAACTGCTTCACGATATACGCGTCGTGCTGTGCAGACAACTTAGGATTGACGGTAATCGTGGAATTGCCGCCGGCACCATGACAGGATGCGCAGGCAACGATGCCGCGCGCCGGGTCGCCGTTAGTGAACAGCGCCTCGCCTTTAGCCGGATCTGCTTTAACAGCCTTGGCTGGTTCATTGGCATACGCGGAAGCAATCGAGGACAACGCCAGAATAGCGATGCTGATGGACTTCAAAAATGGTAAGAAAGCACGGTTCATTCAAACACCCTGAGACTAAATAATAGAAATCTGCCCTGATGGCGACACGTAGCTACTGGCTTGATCTGAATTCAGTTGAATCAAACCCTGGAAACAACCAGAAGGGGTCAGTACGATGCTGCTACCGCCCGTTACCGAACCCCTTATTGTACAATAGCTTTCAGGCGTTTTTACTGCTGACTGTTGCATTTTTCAATTTTTCCTTTCCTCTATGTCTATCCTCTGGCAAGCCCGCTTCTTTACTACGGTAAATCACTTACGTGATCTGCCGCGTACCCATGTACCGGAAATCGCATTCGCCGGTCGCTCCAATGCAGGCAAATCAACTGCCATTAATACCCTATGCAACCAGAAAAAGCTTTGTTTTGCATCAAAGACTCCTGGTCGCACTCAACATATCAACTATTTTTCTATCGGCGGAGCCCACGTCGCGATGCATCGCAAAGATGAAACCCGGGTTGATGAGATCCGTGCGCTACTGGTCGATTTACCCGGCTATGGCTACGCTGAAGTGCCCGGCGCGGCGAAAAATCACTGGAACCAGTTACTCGGCTCCTACATACAACGCCGAACGCAGCTCGCGGCATTGGTGCTGATTATGGATGCACGCCGCCCGTTTACCGATCTGGACATCCAGATGCTTGAATGGTTTGCGCCAAGTGGACGGCCTATCCATTGCATACTCACCAAAGCAGATAAATTAAACAAAAATGAATCTGCCAATGCTTTGCGCCAGGCCAAAGACATACTCGCCAGCTACGCGGATGATGAAGGTCCTTTATTTCCATACAGCGTGCAATTATTTTCAGCCTTGAAACGCACCGGCATAGAAGAAGCCGATGCAACGATACAGCGTTTACTTGGTCTGGATCGCCCGCCTGAACAGATGGAGACAGAAGTTCCACCAGAAAGCGAATAAAAAAAACCCCGGCTTTGGCCGGGGCGAAATAACACCGATACGAATAGGGACGAACGGTGCCCGCTCAGGGAGGAGAAGCGGTAGGCTTGGAGATCATGATTCCTAACCTGTGCGTTAAGATATGGCTGAACCCAAAAAGTTTCATTTACCTGACAAATATTTTTTAATTCATCATGGCCCAAAACAAACCCAATCTTTTCCCCGCTGTACGTATGCGTCGCATGCGTAAGGATGTTTTTTCACGCGCGATGATGCGCGAAAATACCATTACCTCTGCCGATCTGATTTATCCGGTATTTATACTGGATGGCGTTAATCAATGCGAAAAAGTGGCGTCGATGCCAGGCGTGGAACGCGTTTCCATTGATCTGCTGCTGGGCGTTGCAGAAGACTGCGTCGCACTCGGCATTCCAGTGATGGCTTTATTCCCGGTCATTAATCCCAGTTTAAAAACCCCGGACGGTATCGAAGCAACCAATCCTGACGGCCTGATGCCACGCGCTATCCGCGAGTTGAAAAGCCGCTTCCCTGAACTCGGCATTCTTACCGATGTCGCACTGGACCCCTACACCAGTCACGGTCAGGATGGCCTGATCGACGCGAATGGCTATGTGCTGAATGATGAAACCACAGAAATGCTGGTGCGTCAGGCACTGACCCACGCCCGCGCCGGCGCTGATATTGTTGCCCCCAGCGATATGATGGACGGCCGCATCGGTGCGATTCGTCATGCACTCGAAGCGAACAATTTTATTCACACGCGCATCATGGCTTACTCCGCTAAATATGCATCCGCTTTCTACGGCCCGTTCCGTGATGCGGTTGGCTCTGCGACCAATCTCGGCAAGAGCGATAAAGCAACCTACCAGATGGATCCGGCCAACAGCAATGAAGCCTTGCGCGAAGTGGCGCTTGATCTGGCCGAAGGTGCGGATATGGTGATGGTGAAACCCGGCATGCCATATCTTGATATTGTGCGTCGCGTCAAAGATGAATTCAGGGTGCCGACCTTCGCTTATCAGGTCAGCGGCGAATACGCGATGATTAAAGCGGCTGCGCAAAACGGCTGGCTCGATCACAACAAAACCATGATGGAATCCATGATGGCATTCAAACGGGCTGGTGCCGATGGCGTACTGACCTATTTTGCCCGCGATATCGCACGCTTGCTGCGACACGCTTAAACCACCACACCGGCTGCGCCGGTGTTCTACCTACGCAGATAACTGCCGCCAGCGATGCTGCGCGACAGCATTCTGCGTCACGGCTACAGGCATTCCCAAGATGTCTGTAGCCGTGTAGCATCACTGCTTCCTTTCTCTTTTGACGGTGAAGCGCATGCAAGAAAAAGTCATCACTTTTGCCAGCCCGATATTTTTTCTGCTGATCGCGCTTGAAGCCTACGTCGCTATGCGCCGGCATCGCCATGAATACCGCGTTAATGATGCGATCAACAGCCTCAGCCTGGGCGTGATGAGCCAGATTATTAACGTCTTTCTGAAGTTATTATCTATCGGTATTTACGTCTGGGTTGCGCAACATTTTGCCATCGCCACGCTGCCAGCAGATCAACCCTGGGTCTGGCTCAGCGGTCTGTTGCTGTATGACTTTTTATATTACTGGCTGCACCGCATGGGTCATATGACGAACCTGCTGTGGGCAGCGCATGTCGTCCATCATCAAAGTGAACATTACAATCTGAGTACCGCGTTGCGGCAAACCAGCAGCGGCCATTTATTCGGCTGGATATTTTATTTACCGATGGCATTGCTCGGTTATCCGCCGGAAGTATTCATCGTCGTGGGACTGATCGATTTGCTGTATCAATTCTGGATACACACGCAGCAAATCGACAAGCTGGGCTGGTTTGACCGCGTGTTTGCATCGCCGTCAAATCATCGCGTGCATCATGCGGTCAATGACATCTATCTGGATAAAAATTTCGGCGGCATCCTGATCCTATGGGATCGCTTGTTCGGCACCTTCATCGAAGAGCAGGATGCGCATCCTGTCGTGTTTGGCACACGCAAACCCTTGCGTAGCTGGAATCCATTCTGGGCCAATGCGGAAGTCTATGCTGCCGTGCTGAAAGACATGCTGAGTACCCGGCGCTGGGTGGATAAATTCAAGATCTGGCTGATGCCGCCGGGATGGCAACCTGCCGATCTGGCGGCACGCTCTGCGCCCGTCACATTCGATCTGCAACGGCCAGAATATAATCCGCCATTGCAAGGCGCGCTGATGTGGTACTGTCTCGCGCAGTTCGCGCTGGGACTGAATATCACAACGCATTTTTTACTCAGCGCAAATAACGCCGGTGGCGTTTCGCTGATGCTCTATGCAATGTGGCTGCTGGCCGGTTTCTGGATCATCGGCGGTCTGATGCAACAGCAAAAATTCTTTGCGCTGTTCGAAGCATTCAGAATTGCAATCTGTGCTGCGATGGTGCTGACGACATCAAGCTGGTTTGGCATCAGCACACTCACCAGTACGGCGCAGGCCTGCATCCTTACCGCCTGCGCGGCTTGCTTACTGACGCTCTTACTGATTTTTAAAACGAAACCGCATGGATATCTTTCATATTAACGACAATCAGGTATTACTCAATCCGGATTCCGCCGTCACACCGCAAGGCTTTCTGTGGCTGGATGCAACCCACGATGAAGTCAGCAACAATGCAGAGGCATGGCGGGCAGAAGTAGAACGCATTACCGGCATTCATATTTACGATCTGCATCTGAGCGATGCCGTCAATCTGAGCCATCCTTCGTATTTCGATAACACCCATGATTACGAGTTGGTGGTCTTTCGCAAGCTCGCGTTAAACGGTGAAGCTGTCGCAACCGACACCACAGAAAAACGGAAAATTCCGGCTGCGCTGAATAAATTATTGACCGTTCCGGTCTCCTTTTTTGTCTTCAGTCATGCGCTTGTCACCGTCCGTGCGGCGAACAGCAAAACCATCGACAACGCCCGCGCCCGCTTGCTGAATTACAAGGCCAAAGCCGATGGCGGCAGTCATGGTCGCTTGCCAGCGTCACCCGAAGATCTGATGCTGCGCTTACTCAATGCGATGGTGGATCAGTATCTGGAATTGCGCCAGCCACTGACACAACAACTCGATCGCTGGCAGCACGCGCTGCTGGACCCGCGCCGCCCGTTCAATAATTGGATGGCCTTGCTCGATTCGCGTCTGGAATTACGCAAACTCGATAATCTGTGCGAAGAACAACGCGATGCATTGCAGGAATTGCGCGATCATATCGTCGATACGCATGACGGCAATGACGATGCGCAAAGCCGTGCGAAAGATTTGTTATTGGTTCGCACGACTGATGTGATGGAACACATCAGCCGCGTACTGAATCATGCGCGCCGCCTCGAAGCATCGCTGGAATCGGCGGTGCAGATACACTTTTCTGCGATGGCGCACCGCACCAGCGAAATCATGCGCACCCTGACAGTCATCACGGCCTTGTTCATGCCACTGACACTGATTACCGGGATTTTCGGTATGAATTTTGAAGTCATGCCGCTGCTCAAAAACGCCTCCGGTTTCTGGATCACGATGGGTGCGATGGGCTTCATCGTCGTGCTGCTGTTGATATATTTCCGCAGCCAGCGCTACCTCGAAGATCGCCTGCGCAATTCGCGTCGATAATACGTTTTTGGGGGAGTATGTGGTTAAATACCCTTCATTTCCTTATAAACATTGAGCATTTAAAAATACTCCCCCCAGTATATTTCACCTGTTTTTGCACTTATTTCTTTTACTTTTGCAGCCATTCCTGACGATTCCATGCAAGCACTGACCTATCTGTGGCACGACTATGAAACTTTCGGCGCCGTGCCACGCCGCGATCGCCCGGCGCAATTTGCCGCCATCCGCACCGATGCGGAACTCAATGAAATCGGCGACGAACTGATGCTGTATTGCCAGCCCGCACCCGATTTTCTGCCCGATCCACAAGCCTGCCTGATCACCGGAATCACGCCGCAAACTTGCCTGCAAAGCGGCGTTCCGGAACACGAATTCGCGCGGCAAATCGAAGCCGCATTCGCGCAACCCGGCACCGTCGGCGTCGGCTACAACACCATACGCTTCGATGATGAAGTCACCCGTTTTTTATTCTGGCGCAATCTGATCGACCCGTATGCCCGCGAATGGCAAAACAATTGCAGCCGCTGGGATATTCTCGATGTCGTGCGTACCGCGTATGCGCTGCGCCCCGACGGCATACAGTGGCCGCGTAACGAAGAAGGTAAAGTCAGCTTCCGCCTCGAACATCTGACGGCCGCCAACGGCCTCAGCCACGAAGCCGCGCATGATGCTTTATCCGATGTGCGCGCGACGATTGCGATGGCGCGTTTGCTGAAAGAAAAAAATCCGCGGCTGTTTGATTTCTGCCTGAGTCTGCGCAAGAAAGATCGCGTGATGGAAGAGATAGGCTGGCCTGTGCCAAAGCCGTTTCTGCACATCACGGGCATGATTCCGGCAGAACGCGGATGCATCAGCGTGATGTGGCCGCTGGCGATGCATCCGACCAACAAAAACGAAATCATCGTCTGGGATTTGAGCGCCGATCCGGCTGAATTATTTTCGCTCAGCAGCGAAGAAATTCAGCTGCGTATGTTCAGCAAGAGCAGCGATTTACCTGAGGGTGTGACCCGTCTGCCGATCAAAACCATCCACATCAATAAATCACCAATAGTCATCAGCAATCTGAAAACACTATCCGCCGAACGCGCCGCGCATTGGGGCATCGATATGAATGCAGTGATGGCGCACGCTGCCATCGCAGCCCATGCGCCGGACATGGCTCAGATATGGGAAGTGGTGTTTGACCGCTCTGCCGCAAACGGCTCATCAACGAACAATGATGTTGACGAAGATTTGTACAACGGCTTCATCGGCAATGCTGACCGGCGCTTACTGAACGAGCTGCGGGCGCTGCCAGCAGAACAACTGGCGCAAGCCTCGACCCATTTTCAAGATGCACGACTGGACGAACTGCTGTTCCGCTATCGCGCCAGAAATTTCCCCGCAACGCTGAGTGCGGAAGAAGCAGAAGTATGGGAACAACACCGCGCCGCCCGCCTGCATGACGGGCTGGGCAATGCAATGACGGTAGAACAGTTTTTTGAGCGCATCGATCAGTTATCGGAAGAAGCCGATGAACGCGCCGAAGAGATACTCGGTGCTTTGTATGATTACGCTGAGCACATCACGCCTATGCGTTGAACAGAAAAAAGATAGAACTTGCCTCCCAATACTCTCGATGCCAAAATGGCATTCTTACAATGGGAGCAAGTTCTAATGAAAACATTTTTCCGTATTGCGATCTTGATCGGAATGATCGCTCAAACTGCTTGCACCCGTGAAAGCACTCAAATTGCACCTGGCAAGCTCACGGTACGCTGGGAGCTGCCGCCTCAAAAAGTCACGATGGATGTCAATCGCGAAGCACCTACGATAGATCCGCAACTCGATCAACAACTTCGTACCATCGGAAGTTATCAACTGACGAAAAAAATCATTTATCAGGATGGTCAGCAGACTGATTCTTATGTTGCAGAATTCGTCAATCCAATATCAGAAGAAAAACGCAAACAGGCAATACCAGTGCTCGTCAGCATGCTAGATAAGTACACTGTCTCAGTAACCTCGGAAGGCAATAAAAAGCTCACTACGAAGACGATTAGCCAGCTTCCCTGGTGAGAGAACGCATACGCATCCGCTTGTCTGCAAAAGCAATGATGCGTCAATGCACGAACAACAAGGATATCTGCCAGCTTAGGAACGTTGGGCCACGCAAATAAAAAATCCCCGATCGCTTTCGCACTGGGGATTTTTCATTGAAACGTCAGTTACTTATTTGGTTGCGGTGTAATGCGCAGATACGGCTTCGGTGCTTTGTAACCTTTCGGGTATTTCTGCTTGATCACTTCTTCATCTTTGATCGACAAAGGAATAATCACATCGTCACCATCACGCCAGTTGCCTGGTGTGGCGACCGTATAGCCATCGGTCAGTTGCAGGGCATCGATCACACGCAGCACTTCATCAAAATTGCGGCCAGTGGTCAACGGATAAGTAATGATCAGGCGAACTTTTTTATTCGGATCAATGATGAATAGCGAGCGCACTGTGACGGTTTCCGATTGATTCGGGTGAATCATGTCGTACAACGCGGCAACCTTACGATCAGCATCAGCGATGATAGGGAAACCAACCACGGTATGCTGCGTTTCCTCAATATCTTTAATCCATTGCAGATGTGAATCCGCGCCGTCAACCGACAAGGCAATCGCTTTGACATTGCGCTTGTCAAACTCTGGCTTCAGCTTCGCGGTCAAGCCGAGTTCTGTGGTGCAGACCGGTGTGAAATCCGCCGGATGGGAAAATAGCACCACCCAGGAATTGCCAGCCCATTCGTGGAATTTCAGTTTTCCTATGGAGGAATCCTGCTCGAAATCCGGTGCAATATCGCCTAAACGTAAAGTCATCTTACTCTCCCAAAAATGTAGAGTCTGACTATAAGTCGCCTCTTTCAACTTCTCAAGAACAGAGAAGTTGCAAGCTTATATCGGCTTAGTTATATAAGTGCGATTAGGAGGGACGCTGGATCAGCGCTGCAAAAGTACGGCGCTGATCCCGGTTAATTACTTACCTTCAATTCTTGATAGGGACTGCAAGAATTTTTCAGCATTCTGGAAGCCGACGACGCGACTGTCTGGAATTTCTGCACCTTGATTATTGAAGAAAATGATGCCCGGAGGGCCGAATAATTTAAAGCGCTTCAGCATTTCTTTATCGTCGTCATTATTCGCGGTAACGTCGACTTGCAGCAGCAACATTGCATCCATTTTTACTTTTACTTTAGGATCTGTAAACGTCAGTTTCTCCATCTCTTTACAAGAGACGCACCAGTCGGCATAGAAATCGAGCATCGCGGTTTTTCCTTTGCTCTGCGCCAATGCCGCGTCCAGCTCTGCAACATTACGTACACGGACAAACACTGCACCATGCGTCTGCGTGCCGAACAAATGAGCGACCGGAGCATAGATATCGCGACCGCCGGTAGCGACACCAACGAGCTGCAATAAACCCAGTACGCCGAACGCAGCGGCAATCAGCTTCCCTGGCAAACCTGATCGATGAAAAAATAACTGATAGCCAGCGTATGCAATCAATAGCGTTGCCCACCCGAGCATCTGTAACCAGACCGGAATGACTGGCGAAATCATCCATAACGCCATCGCCAGCATCAGCACACCAAAGAAACGTTTGATGTTTTCCATCCAGATTCCAGCGCGTGGTAACAAGCTGCCTGCAGATATACCGAGTAACAACAAAGGCACGCCCATACCGATCGCAATAGCGAACATTGCGGCACCACCAACGATCACATCGCGCGTCTGACTGATATAGACCAGCGCGCCAAGCAATGGGCCCGTGACACATGGTCCAACGATCAACGCAGAAATCGCTCCCATCAGGAATACACCAATTAATTTTCCTAATTTACTATCGCGCTGACCTTCGGAAATTTCGGTTAACTTAGTTTGTAATGCCGCCGGCATTTGCAATTGATAGACGTTAAACATCGACAACGCGAAGAACACCATCAATAAGGAAAATGCACCCAATACCCAAGGATTTTGCAGGGTCGCCGCCAAGCCCTCACCGGCGAGACCGGCAGCAACACCCATTCCTGTGTACACCAGTGACATCCCCAGGACATACGCAAGCGATAACATAAATCCACGCGTACGACTGACACCCGCGCCTTCACCAACGATGATAAAAGACAAAATAGGCACCATCGGCAGCACACACGGTGTCAGCGATAAGCCCAGACCAAGAATGAAGAACAAAGGCAGGATGACGGATAACTTACCGCTCTTTAGTGCTGCACTGATGCTGCTGCTTTCTGCATCTGGCGCGGCATCGGTCTTGCTGAGGTCTGCGCCGCCCGACTGTGACGAAGTGGCAGCGTTACCCGCTGCGATGCTCAGTCTGAATTCACTTTCCAACGGCGGATAGCACAAGCCCTGATCAGCACATCCTTGTCTGCCGACTTTCAATGTGAAGTCATTAGCAGCCTGTACCGGAATCCTGATCAATACAGACTTGCGGTACGTCTCAACGTCTTTCTGAAAAGTTTCGTCAAACTTGACCTTACCGGCTGGCAGCACGACATCGCCAATTTTTGCGTCGGCCGAAGTGAATTTCAACTTTTCACGGTACAAATAATAACCATCAGCAATGGTCAGCGTCACCTCGGCAACGCCGGGTTCAGCCATTCTGGCTGATGCTTTGAAAGCGACTTCCGGATCGAGAAACTCATCGGCATGCGCCAGGCTACTGAGAATCAGAAATGCGCTCATTAACAGCATCTGTAATACATGAATGAAACCGTTTTGCGGCGAGAGCGTTGCGATGCGATGCGTGTTCATTTAAGTCCTGTTTGTTCTTGTACCCATTGCAGATAGGCAGGTAAGCCATCGACCACGGGAATAGCAATAATTTCCGGTACTTGGTAAGGGTGCAGCGAGCAAATCAATGCCTGCAGATCTGGATAGGCTTGAGTTGTTGTCTTGATGTGCAATGGCACTTCAGTAGTGACTTCCTGCTGACCATCCCACGTGTACAGAGACATTATTTCGGGCATGACGTTCACGCATGCGGCCAAATTATTTTCTAATATATTTTGGGCGATCGTGAGCGCAACGGTCTTATCCGGACAATTCGTCATTACCAGTAAAACTTTATCGTCGTTTGTCTTCATAGCGCTCATTTTAGCAAGAGTCTGATGATCACGAGCAACCCAAACTGAATAGAGCTAAATATAAACGCGTTGATAACAGGCACACAAATGAAGAAAAAAAAGCCCGGATAAACCGGGCCTTTTTATTTAAGAAATATCGTCTTAAATTATTCTGCTACTGGAGCATTTTCTACATCAGTGACTTCTGGACGATCCAGCAACTCAACGTAAGCCATCGGTGCATTGTCGCCAACGCGGAAGCCCATTTTCAGAATACGCAGGTAGCCGCCATTACGATTTGCGTAACGTGGGCCGAGTTCCGCAAACAGTTTCAAAACCATTTCGCGATCGCGCAGACGGGAAAACGCCAGACGTTTGTTAGCCAATGTATCAACTTTACCCAAAGTCAGAATCGGCTCGATAACGCGGCGCAGTTCTTTTGCTTTTGGCAATGTTGTTTTGATCGCTTCGTGACGCAACAGGGATACTGTCATGTTGCGCAACATAGCCAAACGGTGGGATGAAGTACGATTCAGCTTACGTAAGCCGTGACGGTGACGCATGGTATTTCCTTTCAGATTTCATTGCCAGCTCTTCTATCGACAACATTGTCGCGGGCCGGTAATTATTTTTACTACGATAAAAAAATGAACGGCTTTATTTAAAACCGTTCATTCCGACAAATTATTTTTCCAAGCCTGCAGGTGGCCAGTTTTCCAGCTTCATGCCCAAAGACAAGCCACGGGAAGCCAACACTTCTTTGATTTCGTTCAAAGATTTGCGACCCAGGTTTGGTGTCTTTAACAGTTCATTTTCGCTACGTTGGATCAGATCACCAATGTAGTAAATGTTTTCTGCTTTCAGGCAGTTTGCTGAACGTACTGTCAATTCCAGATCATCCACTGGACGCAACAGAACTGGATCAACGGCTGGTGCACGGGATGGTGCTTCAGCGGCTGCTTCTGTACCTTCCAGAGCAGCGAAGACATTCAATTGATCAACCAGCACGCGGGCAGATTGACGAATTGCTTCTTCTGGTGTGATCACGCCATTGGTTTCAATATTGATGATCAATTTATCCAGATCGGTACGCTGTTCAACACGAGCGGACTCAACGGAGTAAGAAACACGACGCACTGGAGAGAAAGACGCATCCAGAATCATGCGGCCTATCGTTTTGTTTGCATCTTCAGACAAACGACGAACGTTACCAGGCACATAGCCACGGCCTTTTTCAACTTTGATCTGCATGTCCAGCTTACCGCCGGCGGTCAGATTCGCGATGACGTGATCTGGATTGATCAGTTCCACATCATGTGGCAACTCGATGTCGGACGCCAACACTGCGCCTTCGCCATCTTTTTTCAATGTCAGTGTCACTTCTTCACGATTGTGCAACTTGAATACAACACCCTTCAAGTTCAACAGAATATCAACGACGTCTTCTTGAACGCCATCGAGGGATGAATACTCATGAACAACACCAGCAATCACTACTTCAGTTGGCGCATAACCAACCATCGTCGACAACAATACGCGACGCAGCGCATTGCCCAGTGTGTGGCCATAGCCACGTTCAAACGGTTCCATCACGACTTTAGCGTGACCGGCACCCAGCATTTCCACATCGATAATACGTGGCTTCAACAGATTGTTTTGCATGAAATGTCCTTTTCAATACCCTCGGCTCGTTACACCGATAAGGCTGACGGCATTAAAGAAAAAGCCTGCCTGTCGTAAAACAGGCAGGCGATGAAACTAAAATTAACGAGAATACAATTCAACGATCAGGGATTCGTTGACATCGTGAGCGATATCGCTACGATCTGGCATGGACTTGTAAGTGCCTTCCATTTTCTTCGCATCAACAGCTACCCATGAAGGCATGCCGGATTGCTCAGCCAGGGACAGAGCTTCAACGATACGAACTTGTTTTTTCGCTTTTTCACGAACAGCAACAACGTCACCAGCTTTAACTTGGTAAGAAGCGATGTTAACAACGATACCGTTGACTGTGAAAGCTTTGTGGCTTACCAACTGACGTGCTTCAGCACGTGTAGAGCCGAAGCCCATGCGGTATGCAACGTTGTCGAGACGGGATTCCAGCAATTTCAACAGTGTTTCGCCTGTGTTGCCTTTTTGGCGATCAGCTTCAGCGAAGTAGCGGCGGAATTGACGTTCCAGAACGCCGTACATACGTTTAACTTTTTGCTTTTCGCGTAATTGATTACCGAAGTCAGAAGTACGTGCGCCAGATTTAGCACCGTGTTGACCTGGTTTTACATCTAATTTGCATTTTGAATCCAAAGAGCGGCGTGCGCTTTTCAGAAACAGATCCGTGCCTTCACGACGGGATAACTTAGCTTTTGGTCCGATATAACGTGCCACAATATTTTCCTTTTATAAATGACGCAGAACTTGGCTGCGCTAGTCTGATCTGCTTGCTATCAGACAGTGGTCTTAAAGGCGAAAGCGAATCGCTTAATGCCTGAAATAAAATTCCCAACACAAAACCCGCCAACAAAATGGCGGGCTTGCATTCTAACGGAAATACCGTCAGAACGCCAGCAGCAAATGCTACCGCTTAGATACGACGACGCTTTGGAGGGCGGCAGCCGTTGTGTGGTACTGGAGTTACGTCTTGGATCAAAGAAATCTTGATGCCGAGATTGTTCAGTGCGCGTACTGAAGATTCACGACCTGGGCCTGGGCCTTTGATGCGAACTTCCAGATTTTTGATACCGCATTCAACAGCAACTTTACCTGCTGCTTCCGCTGCAACCTGAGCTGCGAACGGAGTAGATTTACGTGAGCCTTTAAAACCAGCACCGCCAGCAGTTGCCCAAGAGAGAGCATTGCCTTGACGATCAGTGATCGTGATGATGGTGTTATTGAAAGAAGCGTGAACGTGTGCGATACCTTCAGCAACGTTCTTTTTAACTTTCTTACGAGCACGTGCTGCTGCTGCGTTGTTTTGTGCTTTTGCCATAATGATTTCCTTGGATCCGGGCTAGCCTGGATTATTTCTTCAAAGATTGAGCTGCTTTACGTGGACCTTTACGTGTACGTGCGTTAGTACGTGTACGTTGGCCACGGCAAGGCAAGCCTTTACGATGACGCAAGCCGCGATAGCAACCCAAGTCCATCAAGCGCTTGATGTTCATGGACAATTCACGACGCAAGTCACCTTCGACGATAAATTTACCGATTTCGTCGCGAAGCTTCTCGAGTTCGTTGTCATCCAGATCTTTAACCTTTTTATTGGTCAAAACACCTGTTGCTTCACAGATTTTCTGTGAGCGTGGACGGCCAATACCATAGATAGCAGTTAAGCCGATTACGGTATGCTGATGATTTGGGATATTAACCCCTGCGATACGTGCCATTCGTTATTCCTCGTTCAATAACGTTAAATTAACCTTGGCGCTGTTTATGGCGTGGTTCTGTGCAAATAACACGAACAACACCTTTGCGCTTGATGATTTTGCAGTTGCGGCAGATCCGCTTAACTGATGCGAGAACTTTCATTTTTGCCCTCTTCCCTTCTTGTTCACTTTTAATTTACTTGGTTCGGAACACTATTCGC
Source organism: Cognatundibacterium aquatile (assembly GCF_014699135.1). Classification (GTDB taxonomy): domain Bacteria; phylum Pseudomonadota; class Gammaproteobacteria; order Burkholderiales; family Burkholderiaceae_D; genus Undibacterium; species Undibacterium aquatile. The sequence goes on along the minus strand of NZ_JACOFT010000001.1, from coordinate 594,837 downwards.
GCCCGGCTCAAATCATAAGGCGTCAATTCCACTGTCACCTTATCACCTGGAAGAATACGGATATAGTTCATCCGCATCTTCCCGGAAATATGGCCTAGTACAACATGCCCGTTTTCCAACTTAACTCTAAATGTTGCATTCGGAAGATTCTCCAGAATCTCGCCCTGCATCTGTATAACGTCGTCTTTTGCCATTCGATCTGCTGTCCCTTCAGCAAATTACCGCGAAGGAATCCCGCCCTTGAAATTTGCTTTACGAAGCAGCGACTCGTATTGCTGCGACATGACATAGTTTTGCACCTGAGCCATAAAATCCATGGTCACCACTACGATAATCAGCAGGGATGTACCACCGAAGTAGAAAGGAACTTTCCATTTGGCAATCAAAAATTCAGGTAACAAACAGACTAGCGTGATATAAACCGCACCAGCCAACGTCAATCGCATCAAAATTTTGTCGATATAGCGGGCAGTCTGATCGCCTGGACGTATTCCAGGGACAAACGCTCCACTCTTCTTCAAATTATCAGCTGTTTCTTTGCTGTTGAATACCAAAGCGGTATAAAAGAAGCAAAAGAAAATAATCGCAGCAGCGTACAACAACGCATGAATAGGCTCGCCTGGCGCCATTGATGCAGCCAGATCTTTCAAGAACGTAATAAACCCGCTCGTTGAAGAATCTGCACCCTTGGTGAACCAGCTGGTAATCGTCGCTGGGAATAAAATGATCGATGAAGCAAAAATCGGAGGAATTACACCAGCCATATTCAACTTCAGCGGCAAATGACTGCTTTGCCCGCCATACACTTTATTTCCGACCTGACGCTTCGCATAATTAACCAGAATCTTACGTTGGCCACGTTCCACAAATACCACCAGAAACGTCACAGCTACCGCAATAACACAGATCAACAATACTGACGCAGGATGCATAGAACCAGTACGAACCAACTCAAACAAACTTACCAAGGCACCTGGCAAACCAGCAGCAATACCGGCGAAGATAATGATAGAAATACCGTTACCTAAACCGCGCTCAGTGATTTGTTCGCCCAGCCACATCAAAAACATCGTACCAGTCACCAATGACACTACAGTAGTGAATCTGAAAGCGAGGCCGGGATCAATAACGAGCCCTGGCTGCGCCTCCAGACCAAACGCAATGAAATATGCCTGCACTGTCGCCAGTAACAAAGTTCCATAACGTGTGTACTGAGTAATTTTTCTGCGACCGGATTCACCTTCTTTTTTCAGTGCTTCCAGTTGCGGAGAAACGATAGACATCAGTTGCATGATGATCGATGCCGAGATATACGGCATGATGCCGAGTGCAAACACGGTGAACCGTGACAATGCACCACCGGAGAACATATTAAACATCCCCAAGATACCACCTTGGTTTTGCTTAAACAGATCTGCCAATGCAGTTGGATCTATACCTGGAACAGGTACATGAGCACCAATCCGATAGACAACCAATGCTGCAAGCAGGAACCAGAGTCGCCCCCAGGGAAATCCGCTTGCTGCACTTTTAGCTTGTTGTGGAGATGTTGCCAATTATTGCTCCGGTGTCTGCAGTGAATTAAGCGATCGTACCGCCAGCAGCTTCGATTGCAGCTTTAGCGCCTTTTGTGACGATCAAGCCGTTCAAAGTTACTTTCTTAGTAATCGCACCAGACAAGATCACACGAACTACACGTGCGAGCTCAGAAACAACACCAGCTTGTTTTAAAGCAAGGATGTCAATTTCAGTGACTGGCAAATTTTCCAAGTCTGTCAGACGAACTTCTGCTTTGTACGGTGTTGCCAGTGATTTAAAACCACGTTTTGGCAAGCGACGTTGCAAAGGCATCTGACCGCCTTCGAAACCGACTTTATGAAAGCCGCCGGAACGAGATTTTTGACCTTTATGGCCGCGACCCGCTGTCTTACCCAAACCTGAGCCGATACCACGACCAACACGACGTTTGTAGTGTTTAGCGCCATCAGCAGGTTGTATGTTATTCAATTCCATAATTTGCTCCGAACATAAGTCTGACGACTTACGCTACAACCTTCACAAGATACGAGACTTTATTGATCATGCCGCGTACTGCTGGCGTGTCTTGCAATTCAGAAACTGAATTAACACGACGCAGACCCAGACCACGCACGGTAGCACGGTGATCCTGGCGTGTGCCGATCAGACCTTTGACCAATTGCACTTTTACTGTCTTAGTCATCGCGCTCTCCTTAACCGAGGATTTCTTCAACGGTCTTGCCACGCTTTGCAGCGATTTCAGATGGAGTACTCATCTTAGCCAGACCATTCAAAGTTGCACGAACCATGTTGTAAGGATTTGTTGAGCCGTTGGATTTAGCAACAACATTAACAATACCCATTACTTCAAAAATCGCGCGCATTGGACCACCAGCGATAACGCCAGTACCTTCTTTTGCAGGAGAAATCATGACGGAAGACGCGCCGTGCTTACCAGTAACGGTGTGTTGCAAAGTACCGTTTTTCAAAGTCACTTTGATCATCTTACGACGTGCTTCTTCCATCGCTTTTTGTACGGCAACAGGAACTTCTTTCGACTTACCTTTGCCCATACCGATACGGCCATCGCCGTCGCCTACAACTGTCAATGCAGCGAAGCCCATGATACGACCACCCTTAACCACCTTGGTTACACGGTTGATCGCGATCATTTTTTCGCGCATGCCATCATCCGGCTTGTCGGCTGCTGTTTTTGCTTGCATTTTTGCCATGACAAATTTTCCTTAGAACTTCAAGCCAGCTTCACGGGCAGCTTCTGCAAGCGCCTTGATGCGGCCATGGTAACGGAAACCGGAGCGGTCAAACGCAACTTCGGTAACCCCTGCTTTGATTGCCTTCTCTGCTACACGCTTGCCGATCAAAGTCGCGGCTGTGGTGTTGCCACCAGCTCCGGACTTGCCAGCCAATTCTGCACGTACTTCCGCCTCTACGGTGGAAGCCGACGCCAACACTTTGGCGTCTGGGCCAATAATGTTTGCGTAGATGTGCAGGTTGGTGCGATGCACGGCCAGGCGGTTCACTTTGAGTTCTGCGATCTTGGCACGGGTTTGACGTGCGCGGCGCAGACGTGATTGTTTCTTGTCCATCGTCAACCCCTATTACTTCTTCTTGGTTTCTTTAATCACAACCACTTCGTCCGCATAACGGACACCCTTGCCTTTATAAGGCTCTGGGCTGCGGTATGCACGGACTTCAGCTGCCACCTGACCTACTACCTGTTTATTAACACCTTTAATCAGGATTTCAGTAGGAGTTGGCGTAGCACAAGAAATACCTTCTGGCATTTGATGTACGACTGGATGTGAAAAACCTAAAGACAAATTCAACTTATCACCCTGAGCTTGCGCTTTGTAACCAACGCCGACCAAAGTGAGTTTTCTTTCAAAGCCTTTAGTAACACCGGTAACCATGTTATTGACCAAGGCACGTAAAGTACCAGTCATTGCATTAGCTTCACGGCCATCATTGGCTGGTGAAAAACTCAAAGTGCCGTTATCGTTCGCAACTTTCACTAAGCCATTGAGGCTTTGTGTCTGCACGCCCATAGGACCTTTTACTGTAATCTGCTCTGCTGAAATTGCAACTTCTGCACCGGCCGGCAAAGCGATTGGCATCTTACCTACTCGAGACATCTTTCACTCCTTAGGCGACGTAGCAAATTACTTCGCCACCGACACCGGTTGCGCGCGCTTTGCGGTCAGTCATGACGCCTTTTGGTGTAGAAACAATCGCTACACCCAAACCGTTCATCACATTTGGAATCTCGTCTTTACCTTTGTAAATACGAAGACCTGGACGTGAAACACGTTCCAAACGTTCAATAACTGGACGTCCTGCATAATATTTCAAGCCGATTTTTAATTCGGACTTCCCTGCAGTTTCTAAAACTGCGAAATCTTCAATGTAACCTTCGTCTTTAAGTACGTTTGCAATTGCAATCTTTACTTTAGAGGACGGCATCGCAACAACAGTTTTTTGAACAACTTGTGCGTTACGAATGCGGGTCAGCATATCGGCGATAGGATCGCTCATACTCATTGCTTATTCTCCTATTACCAGCTGGCTTTAGTCATACCCGGGATTTCACCACGCATGGCGACTTCACGGAGTTTAATACGGCCCAAACCGAATTTACGGAATGTGCCACGCGGACGACCTGTCAAAGCGCAACGATTACGCTGACGTGTCGGATTAGAATTACGTGGCAAAGCCTGCAACTTCAGACGAGCAACATAACGCTCTTCTTCAGTCTTTGATTGGTCATCAACGATGGCCTTCAATTCGGCGCGCTTACCAGCGAATTTCTTCACCAAGTCTGCACGCTTTTGCTCACGATTAATCAGTGCCAGTTTTGCCATGGCGACCTCAGTTTCTGAACGGAAATTTAAATGCGGCGAGGAGTGCTTTCGCTTCTTCGTCGGTCTTTGCGGTTGTCGTGATACTGATATTCATACCACGCAATGCGTCGATCTTGTCGTACTCGATTTCAGGGAAAATGATTTGTTCCTTGACACCGATATTGTAGTTACCACGACCATCAAACGCACGACCAGAAACACCACGGAAGTCACGTACGCGAGGCAAAGCCACGGTAATGAAACGATCCAGGAATTCATACATCTGAGCGCCACGCAAAGTAACCATACAGCCGATTGGATAACCTTCACGGATTTTAAAACCTGCGATCGCTTTACGAGCTTTGGTCACAACTGGCTTCTGGCCTGCGATTTTCGTCAAGTCACCAACTGCATGCTCGATAATCTTTTTATCTGCAACTGCTTCAGACAAACCCATGTTCAGGGTGATTTTCAAGATACGTGGAACTTCCATGCTTGACTTGTAAGCGTACTTTTCAGTCAATTCACCGACGATTTTTTCTTTATATAATGCTTGTAGACGGGCCATGATGTTATGCCTTCACAACTTCGCCAGTCGACTTGTAGATACGGACTTTCTTACCATCCACTACCTTGAAGCCTACACGGTCTGCTTTGCCAGATGCAGCATTGAACAACGCCACATTGGAAACATGAATCGGCATCAATTTATCAACGATGCCACCAACTGCGCCAGTCATTGGGTTTGGCTTAACCGCTTTTTTAGCGACATTAATACCAGCAACAACAACGTAATCACTATCGATGCATGATTGCACCTGACCGCGCTTACCTTTGTCTTTACCCGTCAAGACGATGACTTCGTCGTTTTTACGAATTTTATTCATCACGACTCCTTACAGCACTTCTGGAGCCAAAGACACGATTTTCATAAAGCGCTCAGTACGCAGTTCGCGTGTCACTGGGCCGAAAATACGAGTGCCGATAGGCTCAAGCTTTGCATTCAACAATACTGCAGCATTGCCATCAAATTTGACCAACGAGCCATCTTGACGACGAACACCCTTAGCTGTTCTCACAACCACGGCGTTGTAAATTTCACCTTTTTTTACACGACCGCGCGGAGCAGCAGATTTCACAGTGACTTTAATTACATCACCGATACCCGCATAACGACGCTTGGAACCGCCCAACACTTTAATGCACAGAACTTCACGCGCACCAGTATTGTCAGCCACTTCCAGCCGGCTTTCTGTTTGAATCATAATGTTCTCTTTCCCAACTTAATCCACACAACTTACACAATGCAAGCTTGTAGTCAGTCTTGGTCCTGCCAGCCAACCCCTACATAACCTGCAATGCACGAGCCAACTGATTAGGTGGACGATTTTTTAACCACTTTCACAACGAGAGGGTGTTGCGAAAGACATTTAGGCTGTCATTTACTTACTACGCAAATGACAGCCCATCATTATTACATCAAAAAATTTTTTGTGCAATAACTTTATACGACTTGTGCTACTTGAACCACACGAGTCAATGTCCAAGCTTTAGTCTTGGAAATTGGGCGACCCTCTTGGATTTCAACTGTGTCGCCAGCTTTTGCCTGGTTAGCTTCATCGTGTGCATGGTACTTTGCAGTACGTACGATGATCTTGCCATACAAAGGATGTTTAACGTGACGTTCAACCAGTACTGTGACTGTTTTGTCCATCTTGTCAGACACAACCTTGCCAATCAATGTGCGCTTCAGAGCCACTTTAACTTGATCGTTCATTATTTGGCATCCTTCTGATTCATGACGGTTTTAACGCGTGCGATGTCGCGACGAACTTTTTTCAACTGTGAAGTATTAGTCAGTTGCTGTGTAGCGATTTGCATACGCAGGCTGAATTGTGCCTTCAACAGATCATTCAGTTCTTTCGTCAAAGCTGCAGAGTCTTTGCCTTGGAGTTCAGATACTTTCATTTACAACTCCCTATTAAGTGCCGACTTGACGTACGACAAACGTTGTCAACAATGGTAATTTGGCAGCTGCCAAGCGGAACGCTTCACGCGCCAGCGCTTCATCAACGCCATCCATTTCGTACAACATTTTGCCTGGTTGAATCTCGGCAACGTAGTACTCAGGATTACCTTTACCATTACCCATACGAACCTCTGCAGGCTTCTGGGAAATTGGCTTGTCCGGGAAAACGCGGATCCAGATACGACCACCGCGCTTGATATGACGAGTCATTGCACGACGCGCCGCTTCAATCTGACGCGCTGTGATACGACCACGGCCAACCGCTTTCAAGCCAAACTCACCGAAGGAAACAGCTGTACCACGAGTATGCGAAATACCCTTGTTACGGCCTTTTTGCTCCTTACGATATTTTCTGCGTGCTGGTTGCAGCATGATTATTCTCCTGCTTTCTCAGCTGGTGCAGCATCAGCTTTTGCGCGTACACGCTTAGCTGGAGCTGCTGCGCCAGATGTATTTTGCCCTTCAGGACGTTTAGCACGTGGACGGCTGCTCGGCTTGCCATCGTCACGACGTGGGCCACGACGTTTTTTGTCGTCTTCCGGAGTCGATTCGATCACAGGCGCATCGCCATTTGCTAAACGGTCACCTTTGTAGACCCACACTTTTACGCCAATAATGCCGTAAGTTGTGGATGCTTCGCCAAAACCGTAGTCGATATCAGCACGCAAAGTATGCAGAGGCACGCGGCCTTCGCGATACCATTCTTTACGAGCGATTTCGATACCGTTCAAACGACCACCGGACATGATCTTGATACCTTGAGCGCCGAGACGCATTGCATTCTGCATCGCACGTTTCATCGCGCGGCGGAACATAATACGTTTTTCGAGCTGCTGAGCAATAGAGTCAGCGATCAATTGCGCATCGATTTCTGGCTTGCGAATTTCTTCGATGTTGACGTGAACTGGCACGCCCATCATTTTCGACAAGTCAGCTTTCAATACTTCAATGTCTTCGCCTTTTTTACCGATCACAACACCTGGACGGGAGCTGTAAATGGTAATACGTGCGTTTTTCGCAGGACGCTCAATAACGATGCGGCCTACAGACGCGTTTTTCAGTTTTTTCTTCAGGTATTCACGTACCTTCAGATCTTCACCGAGCATAGAAGCAAAGTTACCATTGCCTGCATACCAACGGGAAGACCAGTTACGCGTTACCGCCAGACGAAAACCGGTTGGATGTATCTTCTGTCCCATCGTGACTCCTTAGTTACCAACAGTCACGTAGATGTGACAGGATTGTTTAGAGATACGATCACCACGACCTTTAGCGCGTGCTGTGAAGCGCTTCAGGATCGCACCTTTTTCGACATAGATACTCTTTACTTTCAACTCATCGATATCTGCGCCATCATTGTGTTCAGCGTTTGCAATTGCAGACTCCAACACTTTCTTGATGATTGCAGCACCTTTTTTAGGGCTGAAGGCCAGGATATTCAATGCCTGATCAACTTTTTTACCACGGATCAGGTCTGCCACGAGGCGACCTTTTTGCTCGGACAGACGCACACCGCGAAGATTAGCTTTAGTTTCCATCATCGGTCCTTATTTCTTAGCCTTTTTGTCGGCAGCGTGACCCTTGAACGTACGGGTCAGCGCGAATTCGCCGAGCTTGTGACCAACCATGTTTTCGGAAACATAAACTGGTACGTGTTGCTTACCGTTATGAACCGCAATGGTCAAACCGATGAAGTCCGGCATAATTGTCGAACGACGGGACCAAGTCTTGATTGGTTTCTTGTCTTTATTTGCCTGAGCAGCTTCGACTTTCTTCACCAGATGAGCGTCGCAAAACGGCCCTTTTTTCAATGAACGTGTCATGTTTTATCCCTTATTTCTTACCACGGCGTGAGACGATCATCGAAGTAGTACGCTTGTTGCGACGTGTCTTCTTACCCTTGGTCTGTTGACCCCATGGAGAAACTGGATGACGGCCTGCTGCAGTTTTACCTTCACCACCACCGTGAGGATGGTCAACCGGATTCATTACCACACCGCGAACGGTAGGACGAATACCACGCCAACGCATCGCACCAGCTTTACCAATCTTACGCAGATTGTGTTCGCCGTTACCAACTTCACCGACGGTTGCGCGGCATTCGATATGAATACGACGAACTTCGCCAGAACGCAGACGAACTTGAGCGTAAGTACCTTCGCGCGCCATCAGAACGACACCAGCACCAGCTGTACGTGCAATCTGCGCGCCTTTTCCTGGCAGCATCTCTACGCAATGCATAGTTGTACCGACTGGAATGTTGCGGATAGGCAAGCAGTTACCAGATTTGATCGGGGCTTGTGAGCCACTGATCAATTGATCGCCTACTGCAACACCTTTAGGAGCGATGATGTATGCACGTTCACCATCCGCGTAACACAACAAAGCGATGTGTGCTGTACGGTTAGGATCGTATTCAATACGTTCAACTTTTGCAGGAATACCATCTTTGTTGCGTTTAAAGTCAACAACACGGTAATGCTGCTTATGACCACCACCGATGTGGCGGGTAGTGATGTGACCGTTGTTATTACGGCCAGCAGTTTTGGATTTCTTTTCCAACAAAGCAGCGAACGGACGACCTTTGAACAGGCCTTCAGTTACCACTTTCACCATACCACGACGACCTGGTGAGGTTGGCTTCATCTTAACGAGTGCCATTATTATGCCCCCTCAGTGAAGTTGATTTCCTGACCTGGCTTCAAGCAGACAAAAGCACGTTTTGTATGGTTGCGGCGGCCAGTAAATCTACCGGTACGTTTTTGTTTACCTTGACGATTTGCCACTTGTACAGATTCAACCTGAACCTTAAACAGCAATTCGACGGCAGCTTTAATTTCTGGCTTGGTTGCATCTGGAGTAACCAGGAAAACCACTTGCTCATTCTTTTCAGCAACCATCGTTGCTTTTTCAGAAATCACAGGAGCCAGCAACACCTTCATCAGGCGCTCTTCACTATGTTTGATTAATGCACTCATGCCAGCATCTCCTCAATCTTTGCCAGTGCTGGCTTGGTGATCAACACTTTCTTGTAGAACACCAAAGAAACTGGATCAGCGTAACGTGGCTCAACAACCAAAACATTTACCAGATTACGTGCTGCCAACATCAGATTTTCATTGAATTCGTCAGTGATAATCAGAACAGAATCCAGGCAACCCAATGCTTTGAGCTTTTCAGTCAACAACTTAGTCTTTGGAGCATCAACCGTTACAGCATCAACCACGCTCAAACGATCTTCACGAGCCAACTGAGAAAGGATAGAGCAGATACCTGCGCGATACATTTTCTTGTTAACTTTGTGAGAGAAATTCTCATCCGGGCTATTCGGGAATATACGACCACCGCCACGCCACAAAGGAGAAGAAGACATACCAGCACGTGCACGACCAGTACCTTTTTGACGCCAAGGTTTCTTGGTTGTGTGATGGACTTCTTCACGATCTTTTTGCTTGCGGTTACCGCTACGAGCATTTGCCTGATATGCAACAACAACCTGATGAATCAGAGCTTCGTTGTAATCACGACCGAAAATAGTGTCAGGAGCAGCAACATTCGCAGCAGCTTGACCTTGTTCGTTTAGGAGCTTCAGTTCCATGGATTAGGCTCCCTTCTTAGCTTTAACTTTAACAGCAGGAGATACAATCACCTGACCATTTTTTGCACCCGGCACAGCACCCTTCACCAGCAACAACTGACGCTCTGCATCAACGCGAGCGATTTCCAGATTTTGCACAGTGCGGTTAACGTCACCCAGATGACCAGTCATGCGCTTACCAGGGAAAACACGACCTGGATCCTGCGCCATACCGATAGAACCTGGAACATTATGGGAACGGGAGTTACCGTGAGTGGCGCGACCAGAAGCGAAGTGATGGCGCTTGATAGTACCGGCATAGCCTTTACCAATCGTCACACCTTGCACGTCAACTTTCTGACCAGCTTCGAACAAACCGACAGGCACAACATCACCAGCCTTCAGTTCAGAAGCTTTAGCAGCATCAACACGGAATTCTTTTAATACAGTACCAGCTTCAACACCTGCTTTTGCGAGGTGACCGGCAGCCGCTTTAGTTACGCGGGATGCACGGCGCTGACCGAAAGTAACCTGAACAGCAGAGTAACCGTCTGTTTCAGGAGTTTTGACTTGCGTCACGCGGTTGTTGGACACATCCAGAACAGTAACAGGAATTGAATCCCCGTCATCTGTAAAGATGCGCATCATGCCAACCTTGCGACCAACTAGGCCCAAGCTCATTATTTTCTCCATTCTCACCTACGATTGGGTGAGGCTGATGTTTAAAAAACTTAAACGAAAAGGTCAGCAAAAGCCGACCCACATTTAAGCCTTCGATTATAGCCCGCAAATTTTTTATTTACAAGGCAAATTATTTGAAAATTCGAAGAATTGTGGTATGTCAAATTTCTTCAATTATCTGATTTTTAATCAAATCAGATATTGATAAAAATCTGATTACTGCAATTTGATTTCAACATCAACACCAGCAGGCAAATCGAGCTTCATCAAAGCATCAACTGTCTTATCTGTTGGATCAACGATGTCCATCAGACGTTGGTGTGTACGAATTTCAAACTGATCACGGGAAGTTTTGTTCACGTGTGGTGAGCGCAGAACGTCAAAGCGTTGAATGCGAGTCGGCAAAGGTACAGGGCCTTTTACAACAGCGCCAGTGCGCTTTGCTGTTTCAACGATTTCCAAAGCGGATTGGTCGATCAATTTATAATCGAATGCTTTCAAACGAATGCGGATCTTTTGATTCTGTGTAGACATAACATTTCCTAAAGAACGAGCCACAAACTCAGTGAGAGTGGCATTTTTAACAAAGAGCGAATACTAAAAAAAAGCGGCTGTCGCTTAAAAAAACAGCGACAGCCGACTAGTGTACTACAAAATTACGAAATTACTCGATAATTTTAGCAACAACACCCGCACCAACAGTACGACCACCTTCACGGATAGCGAAACGGAGACCTTCTTCCATCGCGATCGGGTTGATCAGTTTGACTGTGATAGAGACGTTATCACCTGGCATGACCATTTCTTTGTCTGCTGGCAACTCGATCGAACCAGTTACGTCCGTTGTACGGAAGTAGAACTGTGGACGGTAGTTGTTGAAGAATGGTGTATGACGACCACCTTCATCTTTCGACAAAACGTAGATCTCGCCTGTGAAGTGGCTGTGTGGCTTGATTGAACCTGGTTTTGCCAACACTTGACCACGTTGGATGTCTTCGCGTTTTGTACCGCGCAACAAAACACCGACGTTGTCACCGGCTTGACCTTGATCCAGCAATTTGCGGAACATTTCAACGCCAGTACATGTTGTTTTAACTGTGTCTTTAATACCGACGATTTCGATCTCTTCGCCAACTTTGATGATACCGCGTTCGATACGACCAGTCACCACTGTACCGCGACCAGAGATGGAGAATACGTCTTCTACTGGCAACAGGAAAGCGCCGTCAACAGCACGTTCTGGTGTTGGGATGTAGGTGTCGAGTGCATCAGCCAGTTTCAGGATTGCTTCTTCACCCAATGGACCTTTGTCGCCTTCGAGCGCCAGTTTTGCGGAACCTTGGATGATAGGCAGATCGTCGCCTGGGAATTCATATTTGGACAGTAATTCACGTACTTCCATTTCAACGAGTTCCAGCAATTCAGCGTCATCAACCATGTCGCATTTGTTCAGGAAAACGATGATGTATGGAACGCCAACCTGGCGAGCCAACAGGATGTGCTCACGTGTTTGTGGCATTGGGCCGTCTGCTGCGGAGCAAACCAGAATCGCGCCGTCCATCTGAGCCGCACCAGTGATCATGTTTTTAACATAGTCAGCATGGCCTGGGCAGTCAACGTGAGCGTAGTGGCGTGTTGCTGTTTCGTATTCAACGTGGGCAGTATTAATTGTAATACCGCGTGCTTTTTCTTCTGGTGCTGCGTCGATTTCGTCGTATTTCTTCGCTTCGCCACCGAATTTTGCAGACAATACTGTTGCAATCGCTGCTGTCAATGTTGTTTTACCGTGATCAACGTGACCAATTGTACCTACGTTGACGTGCGGCTTGGTGCGTTCGAACTTACCTTTTGCCATTTTATTCTTCCTTCAAAAAGAACGATTTATCAATAAGATGCCTGCTCCAGGCAAGGAGCAGGCTTTTCAGATTACGAATTACTTAGCTTTGGATGTCACGATTGCGTCGATAACATTTTTCGGCGCTTCGGAGTAATGCTTGAATTCCATAGAGTACGTTGCGCGACCTTGTGTTGCGGAACGCAATGAAGTGGAATAACCAAACATTTCAGACAAAGGAACTTCAGCCTTAATGATCTTACCGCCACCACCAGCAACTTCATCCATACCCTGAACCATACCACGACGGGAGGACAAATCGCCCATGACCGTACCAGCATAATCTTCTGGCGTTTCAACTTCAACTGCCATCATTGGTTCCAGAATAACTGGACTTGCTTTGCGGCAGCCATCTTTAAACGCCATCGAACCCGCCATACGGAACGCGTTTTCGTTGGAGTCAACGTCATGGTAAGAACCGAAGAACAGAGTTACTTTAACGTCAACCACTGGGTAGCCAGCCAATACACCGGATGTCAGTGTTTCACGAACACCTTTTTCAACTGCAGGGATGTATTCGCGCGGAACGGTACCGCCTTTGATCGCGTCAACGAATTCAAAGCCTTTACCTGGTTCTTGTGGTTCAATTTTCAGAACAACGTGACCATACTGACCGCGACCACCGGATTGCTTAACGAATTTACCTTCGATTTCTTCGCAAGTTTTGCGAATAGTTTCGCGGTAAGCAACCTGCGGTTTACCAACTGTCGCTTCAACGTTGAATTCACGCTTCATACGATCAACGATAATATCCAGATGCAACTCACCCATACCGGCAATAATTGTCTGACCTGATTCTTCGTCAGTACGTACACGGAAAGATGGATCTTCAGCAGCCAGACGGTTCAGCGCCAAGCCCATTTTCTCTTGGTCAGCCTTTGTTTTTGGCTCAACAGCCTGAGAAATAACTGGCTCAGGGAAAACCATGCGTTCCAGAACGACAATCGCTTTATCATCACACAATGTATCACCAGTTGTTGTGTCTTTCAGACCAACAACCGCAGCGATGTCACCGGCAAGCATTTCTTTGATTTCTTCGCGCTGATTCGCATGCATCTGAACAATACGTCCGATACGTTCTTTTTTACCTTTGACAGAGTTATAAACTGTGTCGCCAGAATTCAAAGTACCGGAGTAGCAGCGGATAAAGCACAATTGACCAACGAATGGATCCGTTGCGATTTTGAACGCCAAAGCAGAGAATTTTTCATCATCTTTTGCCTGACGAACCACTGGCTCTTCATCTTCGTTTGTACCTGGTACCGGTGGAATATCCACTGGAGATGGCAGGAATTCAACAACCGCATCCAACATCGCCTGCACGCCTTTGTTTTTAAAGGCAGTACCGCACATCATCGGAACGATTTCACTCGCGATAGTACGCTGACGAATCGCCGCTTTGATTTCGGCTTCAGACAAATCACCTTCTTCAAGGTATTTGTTCATCAATTCTTCAGAGGCTTCAGCAGCTGCTTCCACCATGTTTTCGCGCCATTTCTTAGCATCAGCCAACAAATTCGCAGGGATCTCGCCGTATTCAAACTTCATACCTTGGGATGCTGTATCCCAGATAATCGCTTTCATTTTGACCAGATCGATAACGCCTTCGAACAAGTCCTCAGCACCGATAGGCACTTGCATAGGAATTGGGTTTGCCTTCAGGCGTGTGCGCATTTGCTCATACACTTTGAAGAAGTTCGCGCCAGTACGGTCCATCTTGTTGACGAATGCCAGACGAGGAACTTTGTACTTATTAGCCTGACGCCATACAGTTTCAGACTGAGGCTGAACGCCACCTACCGCACAGTAAACCATGCAGGCGCCATCGAGAACACGCATAGAACGTTCAACTTCAATAGTGAAGTCAACGTGACCTGGTGTATCGATAATATTGATATGGTGCGGCGCGAAATTATTCGCCATACCGCTCCAGAAGCAAGTTGTCGCTGCAGAAGTAATAGTAATACCGCGCTCTTGCTCTTGTTCCATCCAGTCCATGGTAGCAGCGCCATCATGCACTTCACCGATTTTGTGGTTGACACCGGTGTAGAACAGAACACGTTCTGTCGTCGTCGTTTTACCTGCATCAATGTGAGCCGAGATACCGATATTGCGGTAGCGCTCAATGGGGGTCTTACGGGCCATAGATAATCCTAAATCTTTTAATGGACAAAACCGAGCGCAATTTTTTGTGAAAATCGCGCCCGGCCTGATTCAAAATACTTGCCAGAACCATTGCATAATCATCATACAAAGGCTCCTTACTCTTACTCTTAGAAGCGGAAGTGAGAGAAGGCCTTGTTGGCTTCAGCCATACGATGAACTTCGTCACGCTTCTTCATTGCACCGCCGCGGCCTTCTGCGGCTTCTAACAACTCACCACCCAAACGTTGTGGCATGGATTTTTCACTACGCTTGTTTGCAGCTTCACGCAACCAACGCATAGACAAAGCCAGACGACGAACTGGACGCACTTCAACAGGCACCTGATAGTTCGCGCCACCAACACGGCGGGATTTTACTTCAACCAGTGGCTTGGCGTTGTTAATTGCCAATGCAAACACTTCCAGAGGATCTTTACCAGATTTTTGCTGGATGTGATCAAACGCACCGTAGATGATGCCTTCAGCAACAGACTTCTTGCCGGACAACATCAATACGTTAACAAATTTTGCTACTTCAACATTACCAAATTTTGGATCTGGCAATACGTCCCGTTTCGGGACCTCACGACGACGTGGCATTTCAATTCCTTTCAATCTTCAGTTGAGCATCGGGCAACAATTCACCTGACACTCGCGACAGGCCATCATAACCAGTCACTTACTCGGCTCATTCCGAACCGACACTGATCCGTAATACTTTACGGAGATTAAATTACGAGATAATTACTTCTTCACTGCCTTAGCGCGCTTAGAACCATATTTGGAACGAGCTTGCTTACGGTCTTTAACGCCTTGTGTATCCAAAGCACCGCGAACCATATGGTAACGAACACCTGGCAAATCCTTTACACGACCACCGCGCAGCAGGACTACGCTATGTTCTTGCAAGTTATGGCCTTCACCGCCAATGTACGAAATAACTTCGAAACCATTAGTCAGGCGAACTTTGGCAACTTTACGCAAAGCCGAGTTAGGCTTTTTTGGAGTTGTAGTATAAACGCGGGTGCAAACGCCACGTTTCTGCGGGCTGTTTTCCAGCGCCGGCGATTTGCTCTTAACCACTGCAGAAACACGTGGTTGGCGAATCAGTTGATTGATGGTTGGCATCGTTTTTAATCCAACAAAATACAACGTTAAACACAAACCCGGAAACGGTTGCCCGGGAACTAAAAATCATTTTTTACGTCCGAATTATTCAGACGAGCCCAATATCTGCCTGCTTTTTAAGCATATTTTTTCGCAAAAAACAGCTAGAAACATGTTGAAAACTGCAAACCCAAAATCGAGAACTCGCAATTTTATGTCGCCTGATCCAGCTATGTCAACGTTTTTCGTTGCGAAGCAGACTGCTCCGACTACTTCAATATGGCAAGTCAGGGTAGGAAATTTCCTTGAAAAATCAAGCATTCCCATGCTTTTTATTTAATTTTGTTTAAATTAATGCAGTATGTTGAAGTGATTTCGCTAATGGCCTCCACCAGCAGCGCCCCGTATTTTTGCAAATCATTTATATTGTCGACCTGAACTCTTTTAGTGACCATCCTATGTTGCGGTAAACGGCGACGTATCCGTCACACCGCAACAACCGCAAGCCAGCCTGCCACTATCCTGATGCGCTCTTTATTACGCCCAAGCCCTCTCTTTCTGTTATTGAGTTACCTGCTGCTCTCAGCGATTCCATTTTTTTCGCTGATGCTGGGCAAACCGGTAGAAAAAGGCTGGCAGCTGCTGGCGATGGAGGTCATCTGCTGGCCGATACTGTGGGCGGTCTTCAAGCATCCGCGCTGGTTTCATTTCCTGTTACTGCCGGCAATGCTGGCGATACCCATAGAGATTTATCTGCGCCTGTATTTCGGACAGAGCATTTCGACTCATCACCTGGGCATACTGCTAGAGACCAGCCCCAAAGAAGCGATTGAATTTCTGGGGCAAAAAATCTGGCTGCTGCTGTTTCTGACGCTGATGATTACAGCGTGGTGGTGGAGCCTGCTGAAAATTGCGCTGAACACGCCGGCGCTGCACTGGCAACATCCAAGCCGCTGGGCGTTGATCAGTATGGTGGCGATGGGGTTCTGCATCTGGGGTTACGGCGAATATGTTGGCGTCACTGCACCACCAGCATCAGCGTCAGCGGCAAGTAGCCATAGCGACGACGACAGCGACGGTGAGCCCGTTTCGGTCGCCAGTGCCAAGCCGATGGGCAAAGTGATTCCACTGGTTTGGCTGGAGCATCAACGACAGAAATTAAGCCACGCCCTTGGCCCGCTGCCGTCCTGGGCTCAAATACGTTACGACGAGGATGTCTTCACAAGTACCTGGCCATTCGGCCTCGCAGTGCGTATTGCTGACTTCTGGAGCGAACGTGGATATTTATCGAAGCTGTCTGAAAAAAGCCGCAACTTCCGCTTCAACGCCGCCCTCGAAGGCGATCCAAAGTTAGCGCAAACTATCGTCGTAGTGCTTGGAGAGTCATCGCGCTACGACCGCTGGAGCCTGAATGGCTACGAACGTGAAACGAATCCCTTGTTATCACTGGAAGACAATCTGGTCAGCTTCAGCGACATGATTACCGCCGTTGCTGCAACTCGCCTGTCGGTGCCTGTTATTGTGTCGCGCAAACCGGCGGCACAAAGCCTGAAGGCCGGTTTCTCTGAAAAATCCTTTCTGTCTGCGTTTAAAGAAGCGGGATTCAAAACCTTCTGGATATCGAACCAGATGAGCTTTGGTCAGTTCGACACGCCGATCTCAGTGTTCGCGAAAGAAGCCGATGTCACGCAATTTCTGAATCTCGGGGGCTTTACCAATAATTCCAGTTTCGATGACATCCTGCTCGACCCCATGAGCCGCGCGCTGAACGATGCCACACCGAAAAAACTGATCGTCTTACATACCTTGGGCAACCACTGGAATTACAGCCATCGCCACCCGAAAGAATACGACCACTGGAAACCATCGCTGTTCGGGGTCGATAACCCGGCCTATACTGACCTGAAGAATAAACCGGCACTCAACAACAGCTATGACAATTCAATTCTGTACACTGACTGGATATTGTCGGAAGTCATACAGCGCCTGAAGGCCAGCCAGCAAGTCACCTCGATGATGTATATCTCCGATCATGGGCAAACCTTGTATGACGGCACTTGCGGTCTGGCGTTTCATGGTCACAATACGCAATACGAATTTCACATCCCTGCCTTCATCTGGTATTCGGATGACTATCAGCAACTGTTTCCAGAAAAAATCCGCCAGCTCAAACGCCATCAGAAATTCCGTCTGTCAACAGAAAACGTGTTTCACACCTTGCTCGACATGGGCAATATCCGCTATCCCGACGAAAGGCTGAACTGGAGCATCCTCAGCCCGCAACTGGTTGCGCACACGCGCTATGTCGATAGTTACGGATGGTCTGATTACGATAATGCGACGCTGAAGGGAGATTGTCGCGAAGTGATTGATAAAAAAACGCCGGTACGGCAAGAGAAATAAGCGTTACACCAAGTGACAACACCGATGCAGCATCCCCGTTACGTGCCCATGCGCGCCTGTTGAGCACTAAATATACTGGGTGGAGTATATTTAAAAGCCCAATGTTTATGCTGAGAATAGCCCGATTTTTGAATATACTCCCCCTTAAAGCTCATTTTCACAGCAGAATAAAACCAGTTTTGCCAGCAAAGCATCTGACTTACGTCATCGCTAGCGGTCGAGCTCAGACGCCGATGGCGTATTTCTTTTAATGAAGATCAACCTCAGTCAATGTATGCTTTGCTTCATTGCAGCAAAACAGTTATCTCGTTTACACTGACGACATGCCCTCAGTTAGCCCTCCCACCCTGACCGTCAATCATGCAGATCAGACCACGATTAGCGTCGCTGGCGCGTGGCTGGTGCACGCTTTGTCCGAAGGTCACCGCTTGCATGATTTGCAGAAGGAGCTGACCAACCAGGGAAAGCGCGACGATATTCACTGGGATTTAAGCCAGATCAGTGCGCTCGATCATGTCGGTGCGCAGATATTGTGGCGCGCCTGGGGCAAGAAAAAGCCACAACATCTGTTACTGCAGCCGGTACATGAAGGTTTGTTTCAGCGTGTCGCAGAAGCCAGTCAGGTCAATCTGGTCAGCGCAAAACGCCCGCTCTTTTACGGCATCATGCAGTTGGGCGAGATCGTGCTTGGCTTCTTTGAGCACTTGTACGGCTTCAGCATCTTGCTCGGTCAACTGATGATCGATCTGGCTGGGTTTATACGCCACCCGCTGCGAGGCCCATGGAAAGAATTGTCAGCCAACCTTTATCGCATGGGTGCGCAGGCGCTGGGCATTACCGCGCTGGTCGGCATCCTGATAGGGATCGTGCTTTCTTATCTGTCGGCACAACAATTACTGACGTTCGGCGGCGATTTATTTATCGTCAATATTCTTGGCATGAGCATCATCCGCGAACTCGGCCCTTTGCTGGCGGCGATTCTGGTTGCTGGTCGTTCGGGCTCGGCCATCACGGCGCAGCTCGGCGTCATGCGGGTCACCGAAGAGCTCGATGCAATGCTGGTGATGGGCATACCGCATGGTTCGCGCCTGATCCTGCCCAAGGTGCTGGCACTGGCGATCGCCATGCCACTGCTGGTGATCTGGACGGATGTGATGGCACTGATAGGCGGGATGATTTCGGCACAAGCGCTACTCGGTATGAGCCCGGAATTTTTTGTCTATAAATTGCCGGATGCCGTGCCGCTGTTGAATTACTGGATAGGCTTGGGTAAAGGTGTTGCCTTCGGTATCCTGATTGCGTTGATTGCCTGCCATTATGGTTTGCGCATCAAACCGAATACGGAAAGTCTGGGGCACGGCACCACCAATTCCGTGGTGATTGCGATTACCGTCGTGATCATTGCCGATGCAATTTTTGCGATTATTTTCAGCAAAGTGGGCTATTGATGACGACCGATAACGTGATCGAAATTCAGGGTTTACGCACGCAGTTCGGGCGTGCCGTCGTCCACGATAATCTGGAATTATCGGTCAGGCGCGGTGAGATTTTGTCTATCGTCGGTGGTTCCGGCACCGGTAAAACCGTACTCGTGCGCCAGATGCTGGGGCTGGAAACACCACGTCGCGGCAGCATCAAAGTCTTCGGTGAAGACTTGCAGGTGTCCGACAGTCGTCATCTCGATTATCTGCGCAAACGTTCGGGCATGTTGTTCCAACATGGCGCTTTGTATTCGGCGCTGAGCGTGTTCGATAATATCGCCCAGCCGATGCGCGAACTCAAAAAATTGCCGGAATCGCTGATCACCGATCTGGTGTATCTGAAATTGCAGATGGTGAATATCGCCTTTGAACATGCACCGAAAATGCCGGCAGATTTATCCGGCGGCATGATCAAACGGATCGCGCTTGCTCGCGCTTTAGCACTCGACCCTGAATTATTGTTCCTTGACGAACCAACCGCCGGACTTGATCCGGATCGTTCCGACAGTTTCGTCGAACTGATACAGTCACTGCACCGGCAACTCTGCCTGACAGTCATCATGGTCACGCATGATCTCGACAGCCTGTTTGCACTGTCGAATCGTATTGCGGTGCTGGCTGAAAAAAAAGTCATCGTCGTCGGCACACCGCAAGAAGTCGTACGCTTCCAACATCCGTTCATCAGCAGCTTCTTCCTCGGTGGTCGCGGCAAACGCGCCATGGAAGTGCTGACACCCGCTACACCATAGGAAAGCCATGGAAAACCGATCGCACGCCTTAATCGCTGGATTCTTCACCATCGCCTTATTGATACTCGCTATTTTTATCGCGATCTGGCTGGGGCGCGACAAAATTCAGCGCACGCCGTATGAGATCGTGACCAAATCAGCGGTCTCCGGCCTCAACGTGCAAGCGGCTGTCCGCTACAAAGGGATTAAAGTCGGCAATGTGACCGACATCGATTTTGATGATAAAAATCCGGGACAACTGATACTGCGTCTGGAAGTGATTCCGGATACGCCCGTCACCAACGCCACCTTCGCCACTCTCGCCTATCAGGGTGTGACGGGCATTGCATTTGTGCAGCTGGATGAAGACAAAACAGCGGGCGCTTCTGTCCCTTTAGCGCAGGATGGTACAACGCAACGGATTCCGCTGCGTCCCGGCGTCATGCAAAATCTGGAAGAGCGCGGGCTCGCAATTCTGACGCAAACCGAAGAACTGACCCGCCGTATCAATAGCCTGCTCGACCCGAAAAATCGTCAAACCATGATCAGCGCCGTCGACAATATCAACAAAGCTGCGGAAGCGTGGCAGACATTACCGAACAAACTCAACCCCAGTCTGGATAAATTGCCCGGGCTGATCGATCAGACGCAGAACACATTAAACACCGTCAGTGTGTTATCCAAAGACGCATCGCGCTTCACCAATAATCTGAACCAGCTGAGTACGCAATTGCAGTCTGCCGATGGCCCGATCGCCCGCTTTAATCTGGCATTAGACCAACTGAGTAACGGCGTAACGATGGAAACACTGCCACGTATCCAGAGTCTGACCGGCGAAGCCCGCAGCAGCCTGCGTTCTCTCAACCGCACCACGGAAAATCTGAACGACAGGCCGCAAAGCATCCTGTTTGGCAATCCGCCAGCCGCGCCCGGCCCCGGCGAAGCCGGTTTTGTCGCACCCAAATAAATAACAGAGAAGACTACCTGAGGACATCGTATGCAACGACTCTATCGCCTTACTCACTATCGTTTTCTGCCCGTACTGCTGATCTGCTGCAGCCTGCTGAGCGCCTGCAGCAGCACGGCTCCGGCACAACGCCAGCAATACGATTTCGGCCCGTTCAATACGGTCTCGCTGCCGAATACCAAAATGCAAATTGCGCTCGCCGAGATTCAGGTACCCGCCGCGCTCGACAGCAATGCCATGCTGTATCGCCTGCAATACGATAACGCACAGCAGTTGAAGCCGTATGCGCAGGCGCGCTGGAGTATGCCGCCCGCACAGTTAGTCGCGCAAAGAATCAAGCTGGTGCTGAACTCGCGCGGCGCTGTGGTCACCAACACCGCTGATAGCGCGGGAAGTTTGCCGGTCTTACGCCTGGAGCTCGATGAATTTTCTCAGATATTCACCACGCCAAGCGCCAGCCATGCACACATTTATGCGCGCGGCATCGTGCTTAAAGGACGCAACATCGTCGGCACGCGGAATTTTCTGTTGCAGATACCGGCTGCCAGCGCTGATGCTGCGAGCGGTGCAAAGGCCATGCAAACCGCAGTCGACACCATGATCAACGACATGCAGAAATGGCTCAATAGCCTGGCTCTGAATTAACTCCCGCCATGAGCGAACACCTGCCGGACAACCACGCTCCGTCGCCAGACGCAGGTGCGGACAGTCACTTAGTCAGTCACGTCGTCAGCCACTTACACAGCTCCCCTTTCGCACGTGTCTGCCTGCTCGCCTATACCGTACTGATTCTGTATGCGAGCTGGTATCCATTTACCGGCTGGCAGGCAAATAATTTATCTGCGCTGCCTGATGTGATCCGGCAATGGCCACGTTACTGGACCAAATTTGATGCCGGCATCAATATTGTTGGCTATATCCCGTTTGGCACCCTGATCGTCTTTGCGCTGTACCCGCTGGTGAATCGCTGGTGGGCGGCGCTGATCGCCTGTTTTGGCGGTGCGCTGATCTCTGCGGTGGCCGAACTGGTGCAATATTTTCTGCCGAGCCGCGTCACTTCGCTGCTGGATTTTCTGACCAACACCAGCGGCGCGGTACTGGGGGCGATCTTAGGTGCGCTGCTGACGCCGCTGATACTTGAAAAAGGACGTCTGCAATTATTGCGCAAACAATGGACGTATCAGGATTCGAGCTGGGAAATCGTCTTGCTGGGTTTATGGCCGATGGCGCAACTGTATCCACAGGCCTATCTGTTCGGGCTGGGGCAATTGCTGCCGATATTGTCGCAACACCTGAGCGACTTGTTCGACATGGATATCGACATCGGCGCATTTGTTCTGCAAGGCATGGAATTCAGTGCCGATGAATATCTGCTGGCAGAAACCTTCATCACAGCCAGCGGTTGTACCGGTGCCATCCTGATCTGCCTGAGTTTATTTAACCGCCATGCACCAAAATTCCCGCTTGGCATGCTGTTGCTGAGTATGACCCTGATCGCCAAAACACTCGCCAGCGCTTTGCTGTTCAAGCCCGAATATGCGTATGCCTGGCTGACGCCCGGCGCGATCGGTGGTTTGCTGATCAGCGCCATCATGTTGTACGGTTTTTCATTTGCGCCTGTGCGGGCGCAAAAGCGGCTGGCATTTTTACTGCTGCTGATTTCGCTCGTGGTGCTGAATCTGTTACCGGACAATCCCTACTTCGCCGCGACGATGCAAACCTGGGTGCAGGGAAAATTTTTGAACTTTAACGGTGCTGCGCAGTTCTTATCACTATGCTGGCCTTGGATGGCATTGTGGACTTTGTTACGAAAGCCCAAACCGGCAGCTGCGCAAGTTGCAGTATCATAGCGGCTTGACGGCACAGCCGTTCGCCCTTCGCCTGACCGCTCTCACCGGATAGCCATCCGGAGTCAGATTAACTGCCTGAAGCTAAAGAATTGCTCATCATGTCTGAACCTCTCTATTTTCAAAAACATGTGTTTTTCTGCATGAATCAACGCGACGATGGTCGCCCCTGCTGCACCGATCACGGCGCGCAAGCCGCACAGGAACACGCCAAACGGCGCATCAAACAAATGGATATGAATGGTCAGGGCAAAATCCGCATTAATAAAGCGGGTTGCCTCGATCGCTGCGACGAAGGCCCGGTGATGGTGGTCTATCCGCAAGGCACCTGGTACACCTTCGTCGATCAGACAGATATTGATGAAATCATCGACGTTGATCTGGTCGGCGGCGGCATCGTTAAACGCCTGCAATTACCGAATACCTGATTTTTCCGCATGAACGCACAAACTGAACATTTTCTGGTGCCCGGCGCCATCGGCCCCTTGCAATGCGCGCTCGATTTACCTGATCCTGAAATTTTCGCCGCGCCGCTCGGTCTGGCACTGGTCGCGCATCCGCATCCGCTGTACGGCGGCACGATGGATAACAAAGTCGCGCAAACACTGGCACGCACCTTCACTGGCTTGGGCTACGCCGCCGTGCGTATGAATTTCCGCGGCGTCGGCCAGTCTGCCGGAACACATGATGCAGGCATCGGTGAAACCGATGACATGGCATTATTGCTGGCCCACATGCGCGCACGTTATCCCGCGTTACCAGTAGCGCTGGCGGGATTTTCTTTCGGCACCTTCGTGCAGGCTTGCCTGCAGCAAAGGCTTATACAGGCAGGTATGCCAGCCGAACGTCTGGTGTTAGTCGGTGCTGCCGCGGGTAAATGGGCGATGCCTGAGATTCCGGCGAACACCATACTGATCCACGGCGAACAGGACGATACGATACCGTTGTCCGCCGTGCTCGACTGGCTGCGCCCGCAAGATATTCCGGTCACCGTGATTCCCGGTGCCGATCATTTTTTCCATCGTCGCCTGCACCATATCAAACAGCTGGTCACCAGCATGTGGGATAAACCTGCTGAGCGTTGAAGCCTTTTGCTTTTATCCCCTTTTGCTTTTATTTTTTGTTTTTTTAAGTCTCATCCAATGAAAAAATTCCTTGCCACTATTGCCGCCTCACTGCTGACGATGTCAGTGGCGATGGCACAAACTCTGCCAGCACCGACAGTTGCTGCGAAATCCTGGATACTGGTGGATGCCACCAGCAATCAGGTGATCGCAGCCCAAGACCCGGATCTGCGCATAGAACCAGCGTCGCTGACGAAAATCATGACAGCCTACATGGTCTTTTCTGCGCTCAAAGAGAAAAAGCTCGATCTGAATCAGAGCGTGAATGTCTCTACCCGCGCCTGGAAAGTGGATGCCAGCAGCTCGAAGATGTTCATCGAGCCAAACAAGCCTGTCACCATCAATGAATTGCTGTACGGTCTGATCGTGCAATCCGGTAACGATGCTGCCGTCGCATTGGCAGAGGCCGTCGCAGGCAGCGAAGAAGCCTTCGTCGTGCAGATGAACCGCGAAGCAGAACGCATAGGCATGAAATCCAGCCACTTCGCTAATCCGCATGGTTTGCCCAGCCCGGAAAACTATGCGACCGCACGTGATCTTTCCACGGTAGCAGCACGTCTGATTAGTGATTACCCAGAATATTACAAAACCTATTACAGCACCAAGAGCTACACCTATAACAAAATCACCCAGCCTAACCGCAACCGTTTATTGTGGCTGGACCCAACGGTCGATGGCATGAAAACCGGCCATACCGAAGCGGCTGGCTATTGCCTGGTCTCTTCGGCGAATCGTCCGAATGGCACGGGTCAGCGCCGCCTGATTTCCGTTGTCACCGGCACCGCCAGCGACCAGGTACGGGCACAGGAAAGCCTGAAATTGCTGAACTGGGGCTTCCTGAATTTCGATACGGTCAAACTGTATGCTAAAGGCCAGGCCATCGACACGCCGGTGATCTGGAAAGGTTCGCAGGCACAGATCAAGATCGGTTTCGACCGCGACCTGTACGTGACGCTGCCAAAAGGCTCGGCAGCTAAACTGAAACCAGCGCTGGAACGCAAAGATCCGCTGGTGGCACCGATTGCCCAGAACAGTAAGGTCGGCACCGTGAAAATGATGCTCGATGGCAAAGCGATTGCTGAATTCCCGGTACTTGCTTTAGAAAAAGTCGATCAGGCCAACATCTTTGGCCGCGCCTGGGATTCAATTCGCCTGATGTTCAAATAAGTCAGAAGACACGCATGCCAGCGTAACGCGTCATGCCCACAAAAAGCCACGCTCGCCGCACGGTTTGCGTGGCTTTTTTACGTCTTCAGCAAGGCTGATTTCAAGCAAATACAGCACCAGACAAATAACCCGGGGGCATCCTTGTATGCGATATTTGCATAATCTGGCAGCATTATTTGTGTGAGAATAAGTTCTTTCTTCTCACTGGCACTCACATCATGAATGATCCTCTGGTTTATCTGAACGGCGTAATGACGCTCCTCTCCGAAGCTAAAATTTCCGTGCTGGATCGCGGCTTTATTTTTGGCGATGGTATTTACGAAGTCATTCCCGTTTATGGTCGCAAGATGTTCCGCGCAGACCAGCATCTGGCACGCCTGTTCCGCAGCCTCGACGCGATCGGCATCAACAATCCGCACAGCAAGGAAGAATGGCTGGCGCTGATCGCCAAGGTCATGGATGCGCATGAAGCCGATGATCAGATGGTCTATCTGCAAATCACACGCGGTGTTGCCAAACGTGCCCACGCTTACCCAAAAGATGTGACACCGACCGTGTTCATCATGACCAATCCTATCGTGATGCCATCCGCCGAAGCGCGTGAACATGGCGTCGCCTGCGTCTCTATGGAAGACCTGCGCTGGCTGCACTGCGAAATCAAATCGATTTCTTTACTCGGCAATGTTTTTGCGGCGCAGAACGCGGCTGAAAACGGCGTCACGGAAACTATACAATTCCGTAACGGCTATCTGACCGAAGCCTCGTCATCGAATGTCTGGATCGTGAAAGACGGCGTGCTGATGGGCCCGCCGAAAGACAATCAGATTCTGGAAGGCATACGTTATGCACTGATCGAAGAAATCTGTGCCGCCAACCATATCCCATTCAAAGCCTGCCGTATCACCCGTGATGAAGTGTTTGCGGCAGATGAAGTCATGTTGTCATCGGCGACTAAAGAAGTGCTTGCCGTCGTCAAACTTGACGATCAGACTATTGGAAATGGCCTGCCAGGCCCCATCTACCAGCAACTGTATGCCGCATATCAATTAGCCAAAGCGGCGTAAGCGCAGCGTATTTCCATTTCTTCATGAACTCAGGAATGCAAAGCGCCGTCCGGCAAGATGAAGAAATGGAATTATCATGGAAATGAAACCTATCCCGCCAGAAGAGAGCCTGATCGAATATCCGAGTGATTTTCCGATCAAGATCATGGGCGCAACGCACGACGCCTTTGCGCAAACCATCGTGGAAGTGGTGACACTGCACGACCCGACGTTTCACGCCGGGAAAATGGATATGCGCCCTTCCAGCAAAGGCACCTATCTGTCATTAACGGTCACGGTCTGGGCCACCAGCCGTGAACAACTCGACAATCTGTACCGAGAGTTGTCTGGTCATCCTATGGTCAAAGTCGTGTTGTAAGCAATATTTAGTACTGAATATACTCCCCCCAGTATATTTTAAAGCCCTTTATTTCTGCGGACATAAAGGGCTTTTTCATTAAAACGAGGGGGAGTATGCAAGAAATCAGGTTCTGGCCGAGCGCACTTCTGCCAGCAACCACTCCCTGAATGCCCTGACCTGTGGCTTATCCATAGAACTCGCCGGATACACGAGGTAATACGACACAGGGCAAGGAATACTGATGTCAAACAAGCGTCGCAGCAGGCCGGATTGAATATCCGATTCAACGATCGCATGCCTGCCGAGCGCGATTCCCTGACCATCGACCGCCGCTCTGGCGAGCATGGAAGAATCCTGAAAAATCAGGCCGCCACTGGGTTCATCCGCATCCAGCCCGGCCGCCCGGAACCACGGCAACCAGGGCTCTTCGTCACAACGCAACAAATGTGCGCCCACCAGCTCGGCTGGCGTCTGCGGCACTTTATCAGCCTGATAAGTGGGGCTGATGACAGGATAATATTCATCGCCCATCAGCAATTCGCTGACGAGTCCCGGATAATGTCCGAGGCCAAAACGTATCGCAATATCCACCTGCTCGCGGGTGAAATCGACCAGCGATGAACTCGATTGCAGGCTGACTTCCAGGTCGGGGTGGTGTTCGATGAAACGCCCCAGACGCGGCGACAACCAGCGGGCAGCAAATGAAGGCAGCGATGTGATCCCCAACCGTTTTTGCTTATTACGGTCACGCAGCAAATCCGCCGCATCCGCCAATTCCTGCAAGGAACGCCGGATCGCACTGGCAAAACGTTCACCGTCCGGCGTAATGCGGATGCGCTTGCCATTTCTGACGAATAACTCCACGCCGAGCTCTTCTTCCAGCGCCCTGACCTGATGGCTGATCGCGCCGTGGGTCAGGTGAATTTCGTCAGCAGCACGCGAGAAATTTTCATGACGGGAAGCCGCTTCAAACGCACGCAAAGCAGCAAGATTCGGCAGACGGCGGAAATCCATTTGGCTTATATCTCCTATTTCGATAACGCATATTACTGTGAATTTAATTAGCAAGGAAAGACAAAATTACTCGTTTTGCATCTTACTTTCCAACGACTACAATTCTGACATCGTAATGCAGGATTGGTCTTTTCAGAGATAAATTGCTGCATATTTAACTTTATGCAGATATCGCAAGGAGTCTGGAAATGACAATTAATTTCGCAAAACCATCATTCACTATCACTGCGGGCGACACCGTTTCAGGCCAAAGTGAACAAGCGCAAACATTCACCGTTACAGCTGGCCGTGTCTGGCTGACGATTGCAGGTGAAGACGAAGATTTCTGGCTGAGCGCTGGCGAATCCGTAACAGTACCTGCTCACCGTCTGGTGGTGATTGAAGCCGATCAGCAAAATAGCAGCATCGCATCCGTGGCAGCAACCCAGCCACAACAAGCGTCAGCAAAAAATGCAGGATTCCCGTTCCAATGGCAAAAACTGACGCAAAAAATCAGCCACGTTTTTGCCTGATCAACGTAGCCAGTGTTTCAGCATAAAGATCACCGGGATGTCCGCGTGATCTTTATTTTTTTGGGAACGCATTAACTTGTCGAAACGCGCTCACTGAGACTCCTCGGCAAGCGGCGCCACGCAATACATGCCACAATTGCTGGCGGCGCTAAAAGCAGAATTCGTCGCGCAGCGATGTTACACTAGCGTTCTATGCAAGCAGCTCAGTCTAATTCCATCTCCCCTCGCGTCATCCATCGCGGCGTTGAATCTTATCAGCTCACTTTTGATGCGATGCGTGCGTTCACCGATGCGCGCTATGCGCAGACGCCGGATGAGTTCTGGATCGTTGAACATCCTCCTGTATTCACACTCGGCCTCGGCGCAGATCAGTCGCATGTATTGGCGGCGCATGATATTCCGGTTGTGCAGACCGATCGTGGCGGCGAAGTCACTTATCATGGTCCGGGCCAGGTTGTGATTTATCTGATGATGGATCTGCGCCGCAGCCACCCGAAAGCGCGCTTGTTTGCGCGTGAATTTGTGCACAAGATAGAACAGGCCGTTATCGATACGCTGGCAGCGTATAATCTCGCCGGCGAACGCAAAGCCGGCGCGCCTGGCATTTATGTCAGCGATGGTCAGTACAAAGGCGCAAAAATCGCCGCGCTGGGACTCAAAGTGCGCGGCAATGGCTGCACTTATCACGGGGTTTCGCTGAATGTGGCTATGGATCTGGCGCCATTTTCATGGATCAATCCCTGCGGCTATGCTGGACTGGCAACGGTAGATATGAAGACGCTGGGAGTCAGCGTTCCGCTGGCCGATGTACAGACGACACTCGCACAACATTTGCAGCACCTTTTGACTGTTACTCAATAAACGCTTTCTGATTTTCTGAACCGATCCGTATCATGACAACCGACAACACACCCGCATCCCCCGCCACCACGACTGCTGCTTACGATCCGACTGAAAAACAGAAAGGTGCCAGCAAAACTGCGCGCATTCCTATCAAGATTGTGCCGATGGAACGCTTGCCTAAGCCCGACTGGATACGCGTGAAAGCGGGTTCGCCGACAACCCGCTTCTACGAAATCAAAGATATTCTGCGCGCCAGCAAACTGGTCACGGTCTGCGAAGAAGCTTCCTGCCCGAATATTGGCGAATGCTTCGGCAAAGGCACGGCAACCTTCATGATCATGGGCGACAAGTGCACACGCCGTTGCCCGTTCTGCGATGTCGGTCATGGCCGCCCGGATCCGCTTGACGTCAATGAACCATTGAATCTGGCAAAAACCATTGCCGATCTCAAACTCAGTTATGTTGTCATTACCTCGGTTGATCGTGACGATCTGCGCGACGGCGGCGCGGCCCACTTTGCCGAATGCATTAGTAAAATCCGCGAATTGTCGCCAGCAACGCGCATAGAAATTCTGACGCCGGATTTCCGTGGCCGCATGGATCGCGCACTGGAAATTCTGAACCGGGCACCACCTGATGTGATGAACCACAATCTGGAAACTGCGCCACGCCTCTACAAAGAAGCGCGCCCCGGTTCAGATTACGAATATTCACTGAGCTTACTCAAGCGTTTCAAGGAACAACATCCGGACACGCCGACCAAATCCGGCATCATGGTTGGCCTCGGTGAAACCGATGAAGAAGTGCTGCAAGTGATGCGCGATATGCGCGCCCACAATGTCGATATGCTGACCATAGGCCAATATCTGGCACCAAGCGGGCATCATCTGCCTGTGCGCCGTTATGTGCATCCTGACGTCTTCAAAATGTATGAAGAAGAAGCCTACAAAATGGGCTTCGCCCACGCCGCCGTCGGCGCAATGGTGCGCTCGTCATACCACGCAGATCAGCAAGCGCATGGTGTTGGAACGGATGCAAAAAGTTAATCAGTAAAGAGAAAATTGAGCAGTTAGTGAGAAGAATCAATCCTTTAACAAGCACTGATTTGAACGCTAACTCTCATAATTTCAGTCTTCCCGAAGGATGAAGAAATATGGTGTATTGACTGGTTCGGAACAATGTTTTTCCAAACCAGTCAATACACCCAACTCAGCCTTCCGTCATCGGTGATAGTACCGCCCAGGTTACACCGTCAACCGATCCGGTTCCCCAATTGCAATCACGGAACGCTTGTTTGATCTCCCGTGTTGAATTTATATGTGTTTTTTTTGTTTCGAGTACAGCACATATTTCAGGGAGAGAAAGTTAATCGTCATACTGGCAACACTGCCCGCAGCTACCGCCCACACCGGGTATTTCTGCATATAGGAAAACCAGTGAATCAACGCTGCATACGTCAGATAATTGATTGCTCCGCCACCCAGCATCAGCCAAAAATAACGGATGAACTCAAGAACCGGGGAAACGCCTGAGGCTTTTCCATGAAACGTGAACTGCCGGTTCAGTAACCAGGTACAAAACACTGCCAGAAAAAATGACAGTGCACGTCCCAAATAATAGCCAAGGCTGTCTTTTACCAGATATAAAACACCAGCATCGACGACGAAGCCAACGGTGCCGGCAATCGCAAAACGCAGTAATTCTTTTTTCACCATTACGCGTCGTACCGCTCAGCAAAACGGGCAACCGACAAATAAGCAAGGCGTTTCATTTCATGCCGTCCGCGGGTGACATTGTCGAGTAATAAACCGCAAAGAAGCGACAATAAGCCGGACAACATCACACCTACGCTCAAAACCGCTGTCGGCAATCGGCGCACCAACCCGGTTTCATAAAATTCCAGAACCACCGGACCAATTAAGCCTAGCGACAGCAATGTCAACAGCAGACTGATGATGCCGAAAAAAGCAAATGGTCGCTCCATCATATAAAAACGAATAATGGATTTCAGAATACGAAAGCCATCGCGGTAAGTAGAGAGTTTGCTCTCCGAGCCTTCCGGACGTGCACCGTAGGGAGTCGTGACCTCGCCATACGGCATACGCAATTCCAGCGCGTGTATTGTCAGCTCGGTTTCAATTTCAAAGCCCTTAGTCAATGCGGGAAACGACTTCACGTAGCGTCGGGAGAATGCACGGTATCCGGATAACATATCGGTGAATTTGCCGCCAAAAACACTCCTGACAGCGCCTGTTAACAACTGATTACCCCAACGATGCCCTGGGCGATAGTTTTCTGCCTGCCCCTGATCGACGCGGCAACCAACAACCATATCCAGATGCTCATTTAACAGCTTCGCTATTAATTTGTTGGCGCAACTGGCATCGTAAGTTGCATCTCCATCGACCATCAGATAAACATCTGCTTCGACGTCGGCAAACATGCGGCGCACGACATTACCTTTCCCTTGCAAGGGTGTATCCACCACGATTGCACCTGCGGCAGCAGCCACCTCTTTTGTTTTATCACGGGAGTTATTATCAAACACGTAAATACTCGCTGCAGGAACCGCAGCCTGAAAATCGCGGATTACTTTTGGCACCGTTAATTCTTCGTTATAGCACGGTATCAGAATCGCTATCCGGGGTAACAATTTGGTCATTTTTTTAATTCGCAATAAGGTAAATCTACTGGGTTATTCAACAATACCCGACGGCCTGTGCCGACGTCATGTGATACAAGACAAAGTGAGGAGATTTTGCCAGTCACAGGAATGGACAGAGTAAATCCATTCATTGCCGGAACCTGATTATTCGTGTTAATCGGTAAATCTGAGCGCATCATCATTTCGTGCACAGGCGCACCATTTGCCCCCGGACTAACCATGATTTCGAGTGCGTGCTCTTGCAGTGGCGCTTTCCAGGCAGCCCATCCTGTCAATATCAGTTGCTTGCCCTTCGTTGTTTCGACGTTGAAATAACCATCTTTTTCGTTTGGCAAGGAATTGAATTTGACATAGTCAGCCGGCAAGCTGCGTTTTTTTTTGTTCAAGTCGCAATAAGGCAAACCTTCTGGATTATTCAACAAGATTCGACGACCAGTCGAGATGTCCAGTGATACGAGGCACAGCGAAGAGACGTTACCATTCACTGGAATGCGCAGCGTAAACCCATTTAATGCGGAGACCTGGTGATTGGTATTCATCGGCAGATCCGGGCGCATCATCATTTCATTTTTTGGTTCGCCAATGGTTACGGGGGGGATCATGATCTCCAGAGCATGCTCTAACAGCGGCCCCTGCCAAGGTGCCCATCCTTTCAACACAAGTTGCTTATCATCCTTAATTTCAACTTTAAATTCGCCATCTTTCTTATCGGGCAAAGAACTGAAATTAACGTAGTGAGCCGGTAAATGACCGGCTCTACTGAAGTGATTGAATGGCACTCTTATAACGTCCAGTTGAGGGGAGTCAGGTTTTTCAATTTCACCAGTGAGATGAATGTGAGAATACCGATTGAATACCTGATTTAGCTCCGCGGCCAATAGCTCTGGAAATTGCTTGCGCCAGAATTCCAAATGAGGAACCGGTGTAACGTGACTTACCGATAGAAAACCCATTCCATTTGCCGTGGCACCGGGTAAATCCTGAACGGCAAGCACGCCATTATTTGCTGACGCTAATGCATCATAATTCCGGATTATTTCATTTTTTTCGTGATTAAAAATCGGCCATGCTGGCTGCAACGGATTGAAACGTCCAAATAGCAGTGCAGCAAGTATCAGAGAAATAGTAACTAATCCGTGGTGAGGCTTAAACCATTGTCTGCGAACACCGACATAGGCCATCACTAGCAGGAACAAAAATACGAGTTCTTCAGCAATACTCCTGTCTTCAGGACGTTTGATGCAGTACCAGGTAGACAGAACAATCGCACTCAGAATCACGCCTCTGAGAAGCGACAATTTCAAGCCAAAACTGTTCGCGGCAACAAACATCAGGCAAGTCAGCAATACCCCTCCTGCGAACTGCATCCGTGCAGCCTGCACATGATTCCACAGCAACGGTTTACCAACCCAATCAGGCAGAGGCAATAACATCCATGCTGCCATCATTAAAAAGCCGGCCCCCAGTATCAATAAACGCAAACGAGTTTTTTGATCACTCCATGGAGTTCGCCAGTTACTGAAATCCAGAAAGCAAGCGATCAGCAAGTAGTAATACATCCCAACCGTGCCCAACTCAGAAATATTGGCGGCGATAGTTGGCTCATATCCCCAGTGAAAATTCAATGCAGGGAAAAACCATGAAAGAAAAAAACGATCAAACGTATGATTGCCCCCTACACTGCGACCACCTGGATACACTGTTTGTGCTGTTGCCTGCAAATAATCCCAAAGATATGCTGCCGTGGTTAAGGAAGCGAGACCTGCAACTAAAATCAGAATCACGCAGGTTTTAAATTTGAATAATTCTGGCCTGTACGCCAATAAAAGTACCGCTCCGGTAAACGCCAGAGAGATTTGTATGGGCGGATAAAAATCGACTAGCAGCCAGCAAACCGCCAGCCAGTAGAGCAGCAATGCTTTCGCCCAGATGGAAATGCGCGAGAACAAAGGTAGAATCACCCATGGAAAGAAGGCAAATATCGGCCCTTTCTCGCTCCACCAAAATTGTGCAAAACCAGTGAAATACAAACCGAAAGACAAACCGTAGGCGATTACCGGACTTGCTCCCAACTGCCGAAATAAAAATGCATAACCAAAAATAAATAAACTAAATATGGCATACCAGTGAAATGAGTATGCATAGGCAGGATTCACAAATTTGTACAACCACATCGTGGGCTTAAAAATAATGCCCCAATCCATTACTGGCAAACCGTAATTAATGCGCAAATCTTCTTTGTATAACGAAGTCTGGTTAAAGCGTTGGAAATGATTATTCACCGTTGCTTGTGTCAGCGGCGTCGCCACTATCCATTCGTCGCTGCGAATAGGACGTGGTTTTCCAAGGTCGGGACCACTTGCGGAATAACCAAAAAAGTGTTCCAGCGCTATACCGTAAGAAGATGGAGACCAAGTGTTGGCGACATACAATATTGCTGTCAGTAAAAAAACTACGGTGGCAATCCTGTTCCAACGATGCCACAGCCTGTTATTCTGTTTTACTTCTACTTCTGCAGAAAAAGATGAGAAATTACCCATAAAGATTACATTATTTATAATGACAGAATCATACACCGACATTATTGGACTTGGCACCTGCCTGAATGCTCCAGCTCTCAGTTAATGGAGAACGATCCCTCGCATTGTCTATTTAGGTGTGAAAATTTATGATCGCCCTCAGCCCTGTCTGTAAAAGACAATGCAATAGTGATTAGAAAAGGAAAATCTGAGAAGCGACTACGACCACCTAATCAGGGTATAATCTTCCATTAAAGTGAGTTAGTCCAATTATCAAACAAATTTTCCGGCATCCGTTATCCTCTTCCGTCAGCTTAGTACTTTGCGTCAATTGGTGGCTCTTGCCTGTGCTGATTTTCCGGATATGTCTTTACGCTCTGACGTAAATGCCATACAAGTATGGCCCGCATAACGATCTTTTTCTCTTTAATGCAGCGGATACGCTGTACGAACAATAAGTAAAACCAGCTCCTGCAATAAATGTCATTGCAGGACTATATCAACTGCCGCAACAGCGACAGTACCTAATCATTAATATGAATGTGAACCCACAATGGCAAAAGAAGAACTGTTAGAAATGAGCGGCCTGGTTGAAGAAGTTTTACCGGACTCCCGCTTCAGAGTGAATCTGGAAAATGGACATCAACTGATCGCCTACACATCAGGCAAAATGCGTCAGCATCACATCCGCATTCTTGCGGGAGATAAAGTGACACTGGAAATGTCGCCTTATGATTTGACTAAAGGCCGCATCACTTTCCGCCATATTGAAAAACACAGCGGCTCAGGTTCTGCTCAGCCACGCCGTCGTTACTAAACTGCAGGTGCGTTGAAATAAGCTGTCCGGACTGATCCAGGTAATCAACTCGTCAAGTGATGAGGGCATTTGAAACCGAATCAGTCTTCGCTTTGAACATGCCTGTATTTTGCCATTCCGGCAAGGCTAAGTTTCATGCAGACTTTCTGTCAGCACATGTTTAGGAAGTAGCCGTGCCTGATACATGTCTTTCACCAGAACAAGCTGATCCTGCGCAGCGTCCGGCACCGAATCGGATAATAACCACTCCTTCCAACTGACCGCCTGCCCACGTGGAAAGATGACTTCACCATCCAGCGGCATCTGTTCACGATAACGCTGCAATAAAGTCAGTCCGGCAACAAGATGTTTGTGGTCCTGCGGACGAAACAGGATGTCAATTCTGGAATTCGTATCGAGATAATTTAATCCCGTCAAAAACTGCAACGCGAGTGCACCATACACGCGTAAGCGCACACCGGCAGCCGTTGCCTCCAGATTCAGCTCTCGTAAAGCGGTTTGCCAGGCAACAGGTGCTACCGGAATGACCGTGCTCAGCGATAAGCTCGACTGATGCTCTATGATGTACTCGACTCTGGTTCTGGCAAATATGTATGGCTTACGTCCATCCGTCAGCGACAGAT
This sequence comes from Cognatundibacterium aquatile, assembly GCF_014699135.1. Lineage (GTDB taxonomy): Bacteria > Pseudomonadota > Gammaproteobacteria > Burkholderiales > Burkholderiaceae_D > Undibacterium > Undibacterium aquatile. Next base: position 558,915 of record NZ_JACOFT010000001.1, on the reverse strand, counting down.
CAAATCCTATACAGACTTCATCATCGGCGGCGTCCGCATCCCGGCGCAACACCACAGCAGGCCACTCCTCATGTTGCCAGCGTTGCAAACCCTCGCTATTTTGCGTTTGCCTGGAAAAAATGTCGCTCCATGCCTGATCAGATAACCACACCAGATCGTGACGCTGAAATTGTTCAATCTGATCCAATTGAATACTGCCTTAACGTTTAATATCTGCAAATAATACGGCATCAACGACTTTTTGTGCCATAACACGCCCACCTCGTGCGGCGCCGTGCGACATACGTAAATCTTCATTGGAAATATCTGCGAATGCGGTCATCAGACAAGATGCCAGATTATTTTTCCAAATTTCCTGCATGCCACCCATGCGTTGATAGTTTTCAGGGCCGGGCGCAAAAACCGGATGAGATTGCGCCAACCCGGCAAGCGTTTCCGGTGGAATTTTCATAATGCGCGCCATGGCAGATAAATCCATGACTCTGATTATTGACGAAGGTAGTGCGTAGCAAGCATCTGCCATCATGCCGCTACTGACAAAACCTCCGGATAAGGCCTGCCCATAGACCAAAGCGACGATCTTATGTCCGTTTCGCCGCGCTGATTCTATACATTTTCCCAGATGCGCCATATATCGTTGGATGCCCAGCATTTCATCCCTGCGACGCAAACGCTGCCCCGTCGTATCGACCAGCAACAAAATCGGTCGCTCTGGATAATCACGCATCGTCATCAACACCAGTTGTGCCTGCTTCAGAGCGATTTCCACTCCGATTTCGGTGTGATTTGTCGTACCCATAACTCTGACGGTTGCGCTATTCATTTGCGCAGTGCCTGATAACACTGAGTTTTCTTCGGCGATGTCATATCCTTCAGGGAAAAGCTGTGCCGCCAGATGACCCCATTCCGGCTCAGGCTTCCCGGCTCTGCAAGTATCAGCGTAACCAATATCGCCAGTCGCTGGTGGGAATGTCGCTAAGCGCTGCGTCAACATTGCATGTTCGGCTTCAAGTGAGCTGAAGCCCGATACTGTCTGCCTGGTGACCGTCAGTGCCTGCACCGCCGCTGCTTTAAATGCGGCAATCGTATCTTCCACCAGCATCTGGCAATCTCCACTACGATAGCGATGTTCGCCGCCGCTGACTTGCCATACCAACGCACGATCTCTGGAGTCAAATTCCTCAATACCATGCACAGTTTCAATGACTCTGGGCCCGGACATTCCCAACCGCGCCTCGGTCGACATGACGAGAGTATCCGCGCAATTGGCGACGATGCCCATACCGCCAAAACATCCATGCTGGCCTCCATTGAATACGATTACAGGAATACCGGCTGCACGCACCGCCAATACTGCCCGCATCAGCTCAGAAACTGCGATCAAACCCGCGTTGGCTTCTTGTAAGCGCACGCCGCCAGATTCAGCCAGAAGTATCACTGCCGTCGGTTTTTCCAGCAGCGCTTTGCGCAATAAGCCAACTAATTTGGCACCATGAATTTCGCCTATCGCACCGCCCATGAAATTGCCATCCTGCACAGCAGCAAACACCATTTTTCCACACAGGTAGCCGTAGCCTATGATGACACCATCATCGAATGCAACCGGAGTATTCAGGTGTGGCAAATGCGGACTACCCCATGCAGGTGATGCGGGTAGCAATTCTTGAAAATGTTCAATGATGCCGTTTATGCGTTGCCGCGCAGTCGCATGCAGATAACTGGTCATGTCTTTATCCGGATAAATTTGCCGCTCTTGCTGCGCTGTGAGCGACCGGGAATCAGTCTCGTCTGACAGACCTATCAGGATGACTGTCTGGCGTTTTTCTGGGTATCGAAGAAATAAGTCATGCGTTTGCGCGGACTCAGATATTCATATATTTCAGGAGCAAGCTGAGCAGGCTTCAGACTCGCCTCAATCTCAAGAACCGGCTCATGAACCAGATCAAGAATAATCGCCTCCGATTTAGGGACACTCGGATCATAGATCAATACACTGGGACGTAAGGGCTTACCAGAATTGACAGCAACGACCATACCGTAAGTGCCATCAGATAACCGGACTATCGTTCCGGGAGGATAAATACCCATACTGCGGATAAACAGATTCAAGGCAGCAGGGTCAAACTGCTTGCGCAGATGACCGAACATATGCGCCATCGCTTCGTAAGGACTCATGGAATCTGCAGGATTAGGGCAATTACACAAATTATCGTAAGCATTCGTTATCGTCACAATGCGCGCCAGTGGGGAAATTTTTTCGCCCGGCAAAGCACCCGGATAACCGCTCCCATCCATATGTTCATGATGCTGATTGATAATATCCAGTACCTGTTTTGGCAAATGTAATTTTTCAGCAATTTGCTGGCCATAAAAAACATGCTGTCGCAATAAATTCTGCTCAGCACGCGTCAGTTCAAATGTCTTATTAACAATCCGGTCAGGAATCTCCATTTTGCCTATGTCGTGAAACAGGCATCCCATACCCATCAACTTGATATCATCGGCGGAAAAAGCGAGTTCTTTCGCCAGCATCATCGTCAGCACAGTCACATTCAGTGAATGGTAATAAGCCTCTTCACCAGCGATTTTGTCATTCATCAGATGGATCGCGATATCCTTATCAACGAGCAGAGACTCCAGCATCTGTTGCACCAGTTCATCGGCTTGTCGGACGGATTCCTGCGGGCGGGCGAACAGGTTCTTCGTAATATTTTTCAACGTCCCCGCTGCTTTCAGCAATTCCTTTTCACACTCGGCAATAGCATTGCGCTCTTTCAGAAGACGATCAATCCGCGCGCGCTTTTCTTTGATTTTCTCAAGTTCCTCGGGCGTCGGCAGGGCTACTTCTGCAACGGGTGCGTTGGCCGATGGCGGTGGCAGAGGCCGACAATCCGACTTGGATGGATTCACCCTGATCGTTTTCAAACCTAACTGGCGAAGTGCCAGAATTTCCTGTTCGTTTTTTATCTTAAAACTGTTCAACGCAAAGGAATGATCAAGCCAGGAAATATCGAGATGAACATATAAGCCGACACACAGTTGTTCGACCGGAACGTTCACAGTAATTGGGGTAGCGCACATGTTGCAGATGAAAAGTATGAGTCAGGCTATTTTAACAGCCTGACAGCTTGGAATGACCGCGGCACTGTGCTTTCATGCTGAACTCTAAGAGTCGGCGCTGGCATCCGCTTCTCTTGATGGACACCTGCATCGCGCATTGAAATGGTATGATTGTCGCTTTAGAAGCGGAGCTTGCTACTGTGATGGAAGGCTTGTCAGATCAGGCGTTGACGCAAGTCGCGCAGTATTTCTCAGCGTTGGCAGAGCCAACGCGTTTGCGCATTCTGAATTGTCTGCGCGATGGCGAACTGAATGTTGGTGAACTGGCGGAACGCTGCCAATGCTCTCAGGCGAATGCCTCACGCCATTTATCGACGCTGGCAAAACACGGACTGGTTGAACGTCAGAGTCGTGGCACAACGGTGTTCTACCAGATCGCCGATCAATCCGTCTATGACTTATGTGATCTGGTCTGCGGCAATGTGGCCCGACAACTTGATGCGCAAGCAGCTTTGCTGGGATCAATCAGAGGCAAATAGTGACCTGAGCGCAATCTGATCCGCTTCATTGGTATCACAGAGGAAATTCATGTCACATCCTATACGACGTATTGCCATCAGCACCGGTGGTGGCGATGCCCCGGGTTTAAACGCCGTCATACGTTCTGTCGTTTTTGCCGCTGAAAAACGCGGCTGGGAATGCTTCGGTATCCGCGAAGGCTTTAATGGCATATTACGACCGGATCGCTATCCGGTTGATGGCATTACCAAACTAACGATGACACAAGTCGATCATATCGGTCATCTTGGCGGAACAATACTGGGAACCACCAATCATGGGAATCCTCTTAAGTTCGCCACCACCATGCCAGACGGCAGCGTGACAGAAACCGACCGCAGCGGGGAAATACATGCCGCGCTGAAGGCAATGGATATTGATGCCTTAGTCTGCATCGGCGGCGACGGCACATTAACGATTGCCAATGTGCTTCATCAACAAGGAATGCGCGTCGTTGGCATTCCGAAAACCATCGATAACGATCTCGATAAAACCTTTACCACATTTGGCTTTGACACCGCCGTCGCCTTTGCAACCGAATGCACAGACCGCCTGCACAGCACTGCCGGTAGTCATCAACGGATTATGGTGGTCGAGGTCATGGGACGTTATGCCGGCTGGATCGCATTACATACGGGTATTTCTGCAAATGCGCACGCGATCCTGATACCGGAAATTCCTTACGATATTGAAAAGCTGGCTACCCACCTGACCGCCAGAGACCGCGCCGGCCATCACTATTCCATCGTTATCGTGGCCGAAGGTGCGAACCCATTGGGCGGCGAACGCGTACTGCATGAAAAAGCGGGAGCCGGCTATGTGGAAAGACTGGGTGGTATAGGCGAAAACCTGGCGCAAGAATTACAGAGAAAAACCGGGAAAGAAACCCGCGCCGTTGTGCTCGGTCATCTATTACGCGGCGGTAGTCCGAGCGCCTTCGACCGCGTTTCTGCAATGCGCTTTGGTGCTGCTGCAGTCCGGGCATTAGATGAAGGGCATTCCGGCATCATGGTGGCACTGGCATATCCGGATGTGAATTATGTCGCACTGGAAGAAGTGGCAGGACGGATGAAAAGTGTGCCGCTGAATGGTGATATTGTGCAGACTGCGCGCGACCTGAATATCTGTCTCGGCGACTGAATTTCCTACTGTATCCGACTTCGCATCAGCACGTCACAGCCTGCTGATGCGACGCGTATCACGATACGGCAAGCTCTTTTTTAGGGTAAATCCTGACTAGGACGATGCGTGGACCATTCATCTTTTTGACCACGGCGTCAAAACGGTCGAACTCCACTTTCTGTCCTTCGACCGGCAAGTCACCTAATTTCTGCATGATCAAACCACCGATCGATTCGACTTCATCACTATCGAGATCAAAGCGCAATGCCATGCCCAGCGTGTACAAGGGCAAGCTACCTTTTCCTATCAGTGTGCCATCATCCAGCAATGTCCAGTCGTTTTCATTCTGCCGGAATTCATCGCGAATCTGACCAACCAACGCGCCCAGCAAGTTATCCAGCGTTAAGAAACCGACTGGCTTACTGCCTTTATGTCCGACTATCGCGAAATGCGGTGCGCCTTTACGAAAGCGACGGAACAACTCCAGAGCAGGCATATTCGGCGGCACAAATTCTACCTGACGCAAATGTTTACTCAGATCATCCAGCGGTTTGCCGGATTGCTGCGCCAGAAATAAATCCTTCAGATGCAACATACCCAGTACCGTTTTTTCATCTTCATCAAAATACGGATAGCGGCTGAAACGGTTACGTGCTGCCGTCTCCATGTTTTCTTCCAGGCTGGCGCTTTTGTACATCGCCACGACTTCATTAATCGGGCGCATCAGATCAGAAATTTCCAACCCGCCGAAATCGAGCACCTGCGCCATGATGCTCCATTCATCGCGTATTTCTTTGCTGCCGCCATGACTGCCGCGCAAAATCAGCTTCAATTCTTCCGGTGAATAATGGCTATCGCCGCCATGCGCAACATCCAGCCCCACCCATTTCAGTACCAGATTCGCACTACTGTTGAGCACCCAAATTACCGGGTACATCAGCCAGTAGAATGCATATAAAGCGGGAGCCGTCCACAAAGACACTTTTTCTGGCATACGAATTGCCATCGATTTCGGTGCCAGTTCGCCCACCACAATATGCAGGAAAGAAATGACGAAAAAAGCAAAAAAGAAGGAAACACCGTGAATAATTTCAACCGAAGTCACGCCCAAAACGTGGAACAAAGGTTGCAATAAATTTGCAAACGCAGGTTCGCCTATCCAGCCCAACCCGAGTGAGGCGAGCGTAATACCAAGCTGGCAGGCAGAAAGATAAGTATCGAGATGCTGATGTACCGTGACTAATAATTTGCCACGCAAGCCCGAAGATTTGGCAATACTGCGAATTCGGGTCTGGCGCAACTTCACCAGTCCAAATTCGGCTGCCACAAAAAAACCGTTTAACAACACCAGTAACAGCGCAGCTATCACTAACAATAAATTATCCAACACGAAACCTTAGTTACGAACACGGCATTACTTTAGACTAGTTTGCAACCATTTGCATGCAAATGCCTGTGAGTCACACAAAAAATGGAACTTTTCCTGGTTTTTCCCGGTCCATCTTGTCACACCTCACAGGTAAAGCCGGTTCATTCAAGTATTGAACCAGCAGCCGGTACCGGCATCTTCCTCCTCCATAGCCCTGCGTTCATCGCGAATAGCAAGAGATGAACCCGGCAACATGACAAATCGTGCAAAGTACGCTACAAGTTGTCAGCAAAAAAATTAAGGAGAATCAAATGTCTTTCGATATGATTCTGGCAGAAATAAAGTCCAGCCTTGCATTAACACCTGCATATAACGACATCAGCCCGCTGCGCCGCTTAGTGGCACAAATACGGCCACGGCAAGCAACCGACAAGCAAAGAGCCACCGATAACATACGCGCGCTGTGCTTTGTGTTACGCCAGCATCCGGCATGGCGCAAGGCGCTGCGCGAATACGTGCTGCAAGTCATCAGCACCCGCACTCTGGTCCATTTACTGACGGACACCGGCATCACCTTGAACAACGGCTTCTGGGGTGCTGCCTGGCAAAGACTGATCAATAAATTTCTGCCACCGTTAGTCAACAATGATTATGTGAAAGACATTTTCGGGCAAATCTTTGATCACCCTTCCGATCACATTTGGGTCAACGAGTTGGATGAAAGTACCTGGCAAGATCTGATCGACAGTATCGGTTTTCGTACCTCAAAAGCACGACAAGCACATGCGGCGTTAACCAACGAAATTCTGAGCGCCGTACAGGTATTGTCATACCGGATAACCAATATCGGACTGGAAGCAGAGCTGGTACGCAATTATCCTGAGATCGAAAGATTCGAGTCGCCGTTTCTCCGGCAAAATGACGAGATCAACAATTACGTGATCAGCTATCGCACGTGGTTAAACGACTGCACAACAGCACGTGAAGACAATAAACATATCGAAGTCTTGTTGTCGCAGTGTGATGATATCGTCAACCGGATACGGAAAACCGCAGCTGTCGCAGGGGTTTCTGTCAGCCTGACCCGCTTGCTGTTGCGCCTGACGCAAAGCATGCACAGGTTACGCAGTCTGCTGGATTTACTCGACAGCACGGACGCCAACGAAGTGTCCTCAATAGCCATACGCTTATTCAAAGAACTCGTCAGTGCCGACAACAAACGTCACAGCCTGACCGACCTGATGCAGACCAACACCGAATTACTATCGCTGCAAGTGACAGAACGCGCCGGGAAAAGCGGGGAACATTATGTGACCAATAATCGCAATGAATGGATGGCGATGCTGCGCTCGGCACTCGGTGCTGGCTTTATCGTCGGCTTCATGGCAACGATAAAAATCCTGTTCAGTAAATTAGCACTTGCCCCATTTGGGTATGCGGTTCTCTTCAGTCTGAATTATTCAACGGGTTTCATGTTGGTACATGTACTGCATTTTACGATTGCGACCAAACAACCGGCGATGACTGCCGCGCTGATCGCCCGTGCGATCGACGAAGGCAAACAAAAGCTCGATGAGCTGGTCGAGCTGATCGTACGCGTCTTCCGCTCACAGTTCATTGCCATCATAGGCAATATCGGCTTAGCGATACCGACGGCCTACGTCATTGCGTGGGTCTGGCTTTGGATGACCGGCAGCCATTTGGTCTCACCGGAAAAAGCCGAATATCTGCTGCACGATCTTGATCCGCTCAATAGCCTCGCGCTGCCGCACGCCGCGATTGCCGGCGTCTGCTTATTTTTATCGGGATTAATTTCAGGCTACTACGATAATAAAGCCAGTTATGGGCATATCCCCGCCCGCTTACGCCAACTTGCCTGGCCAAGAAAAATATTCGGTGAAGAACGTCTGCACCGCATCACTGATTACATCGGTGACAATCTGGGCGCACTGGCCGGAAATTTCTTCTTCGGCATCATGCTAGGCACGATAGGTCAGTTAGGCGTTTTCTTCGGGCTGCCGGTTGATATTCGCCACATCACTTTTTCCAGTGCCAATTTTGCTTTTGCGCTGGTCGGTCTGGATCACCATATCAGCTGGCAACTGGCACTGTATTCATTGCTGGGCATCTTGTTGATCGGCATCGTCAATCTTGGCGTCAGTTTCAGTCTGGCAATGCTGGTTGCGCTGCGTTCGCGCCGCGTCAGCTTTGGTCGCGGTAGTACCCTGGTGCATTTGTTGTGGCGCAGGTTCCGTTCCGGTGGCAGAGATTTTTTCTTTCCGGGCAAAGAGCAACACCCGGAAAATCAAGCGCCAGAACAACGCGATCAGCAACATTAAGGCGTCTCGTCTGGGTCTGTTATTGATACAACTCAAGTATCCGGCTCGCAGCAGTTATCCGCCTTCATGACACTGCTGCGAGAGCCTGATCAACAGGTACAATAAGCGTCCTTTCCGGTTCCTACGCTTCCCATCATGTCAACGCAGCCCACACCATCCAAACGCTTTATTCCGCACAGTTTGCTGGAAGACGTGCTGGCGATTCTGACCGGCACGTTATTTGTCTCGCTAGGGATTGCGCTCTTCAATCAGGCTGGGTTACTGACCGGCGGCACAGCTGGGCTGGCATTCCTGATTCATTACCGCACAAGCTTGTCATTCGGCTCTGTCTTCTTTCTGGTGAATCTGCCGTTTTACTGGCTCGCTCTCAAACGTATGGGCTGGCGTTTTACACTCAAGACCTTTTGCTCGGTCGCCCTTGTCTCTTTATTCTCGGGGCTGCATCCTAAACTGGTACATCTGGTCGATGTGAATATGCTGACGCCGTTTTATGTCGCGCTGATTGGTGGCTTACTGATGGGCGTTGGATTTATCGTTTTGTTCCGCCATCAGGCCAGCCTTGGTGGAATTAATATTCTGGCGCTGTACCTGCAACAGACACGCGGTATCCGTGCCGGAAAAATACAAATGGGGCTGGACTTCGTCATCGTGCTGGCGTCACTTGCTGTCGTCACACCGCTCGCATTGGCAGCCTCAATACTCGGTGCTTTTGCGCTGAATCTGGCGATCAGTCTGAATCACCGCCCGGGGCGTTATATGGCGATGTGATCACTTCGTCGCACGCAGTCGGGCGCGATAATCTGTCGGCGAACAACACAAACGTTTTTGAAATACGCGACGCAAATGATCGTCGCTGGAAAAGCCGCAACGCGCTGCAATGGCTTTAACGGGCGCATTTTTTTCCGCATTGTCTGCCAATAATTGACAGGCAAATTCGACCCGCGCCGCTTCAATAAACTCCAGAGTGCTGACGCCGACTTCCTGATGAAACAGGCGACTGAAATTGCGCAGACTCATCCCCGCCATCTTAGCCAATTGCGCAACTGGTAAGCGTTGATGCAGATTCGCCATAATCCACTGCTGCACATCGCGGATATTCGATTGCGCTGTTTTCTGACTCAATAAATGCGTACTGAACTGGGATTGCCCACCCGGCCGCTTCAGATACACGACCATGTCGCTCGCGACTTCCAGCGCGAGCGCATGGCCGCAATCGGCTTCAACAAATGCGAGTGCCAGGTCAATCCCTGCAGTAACACCGGCAGAGGTCCAGAGATTGCCGCTGCGGATAAAAATTGCATCCGCATCCACCTGAACCGCCGGGAAATCCTGCTGTAATTGTGCGGCAACGCTCCAGTGCGTCGTCGCATGTTTGCGATCCAGCAGCCCCGCTTGCGCCAGAAAAAATGCACCGGAACACAAAGCCGCCAGCCGATTGATTTTGGGTGCGGCCGCCGACACCCAGTCAATGATTGCCGGGTTTTCGACCAACGCAGCATTGATATTGCGAGAGCCGACGATAATCGCGTCGTCAGGCAGCGCCAACGTATTCAACGCCTTGGTCGCATCCAGACACATCAGCGTATCGGAACGCACCATGCCAATCTGAGCGGCGGCAATTTTTACGTCATATGCCGCAGGCTTGCCCTTTCGCTGCAAATGAATATTCGCATATTCAAAAACGGACATAGGACCGATGGCTTCCAGTGATTTAAAACCGGGATAAATCACAATATCCACGGTTCTCGGCAAGTGGTGCTTTTCTGATTTCATCAAACACATCCGGCTAAATTAACAACGACATGATAAACGCGATCAGGACGCCCGTCATTTTCAGCCATTCTTCAGCTGTTTTACGCCACACTACGCGATAAGCGATGCAAGCGCGCGTGCTATCCACGACAATCTGCGGCATCACATCATCTGAAGAGCGCCATTCCCGGCGTTCTCTCCTTAAAGGATTAACATGAAAACCAAAGCCGCCATTGCCTGGAAAGCCGGAGCACCATTGACCATCGAAGAAGTCGATCTGCAAGGGCCGCGCGCAGGTGAAGTCCTGATCGAAGTCAAGGCCACCGGTATCTGCCACACCGATTACTACACGCTGTCCGGCGCCGATCCTGAAGGCCTGTTTCCGGCGATTCTGGGCCATGAAGGTGCCGGCATCATTGTTGATACCGGCCCGGGTGTCACCAGCGTGCGCAAAGGCGATCATGTGATTCCGTTGTACACGCCAGAATGCCGTCAATGCAAATTTTGTCTGTCGCGCAAAACCAATCTTTGTCAGGCTATCCGCTCGACTCAGGGTCGCGGTCTGATGCCAGATGCCACATCGCGCTTTTCGCTGAATGGCCAACCGCTGTTCCACTACATGGGCACCTCGACATTCTCTAACTACATCGTCGTGCCGGAAATTGCCGTCGCCAAAGTCCGCGAAGATGCACCATTCGACAAAATCTGCTACATCGGCTGCGGCGTGACCACCGGTGTCGGTGCTGTCGTATTCAGCGCGAAAGTGGAAGCCGGTGCGAATGTCGCCGTCTTCGGTCTGGGCGGTATTGGTCTGAACGTGATTCAGGCCGCCAAAATGGTCGGTGCAGACAAAATTATCGGTGTCGATATCAACCCTAAACGGCAGGAAATGGCACGTAAATTTGGCATGACGCACTTTGTGAATCCGAATGAAGTTGAAAACGTGGTGGATCACATCACGCAACTGACGGATGGCGGTGTCGATTATTCGTTTGAATGCATAGGCAATACCAAGGTCATGCGCCAAGCGCTTGAATGCTGCCACAAAGGCTGGGGACAATCCTTCATCATCGGCGTGGCGGAAGCCGGTGCAGAAATCAGCACCCGTCCGTTCCAGCTGGTGACGGGACGCGAATGGAAAGGCTCCGCCTTCGGCGGTGCCCGTGGCCGCACCGATGTGCCGAAAATCGTTGACTGGTACATGGAAGGCAAACTGAATATCGACGATCTGATTACCCATCGCCTGCCGCTGGAACGGATCAATGAAGGTTTTGATCTGATGAAGAGCGGCGAATCCATCCGTTCTGTTGTGCTGTACTGATGATGGCGGACGTCACGATAAAGGCGCTGTCTGAAGGTGTGGAACTGCTGAGCCAACACGCGTGTTTTGGCGGACTCCAGCAGTTTTATCGCCATGCATCCACAGAAATCGGACTGCCGATGCGCTTTTCAGTTTTTCTTCCACCGCAGGCACTGACAGGCGCAGCATGTCCGGCGATTTTTTTTCTGGCAGGTCTGACCTGCACCGAAGAAACCTTCATGATCAAAGCCGGAGCGCAACGCGTCGCTGCGCGTGAAGGGCTGATTCTGATCACGCCGGATACCAGTCCGCGTGGTGCGAATATTCCCGGTGACAGCGAGGCCTGGGATTTCGGCGTCGGTGCGGGCTTTTATCTGGATGCCATCGAAGCACCGTGGAGTGCGCACTACCGCATGGAAAGCTACATCGTCCATGAACTGCGTGCGCTCCTGACCCAGTTCTTACCCATCGACACAGAACGCCTCGGCATCATGGGGCATTCCATGGGGGGACATGGCGCACTGACACTGGCCTTGCGCCACCCCGGCATTTACAAAAGTCTGTCGGCTTTTGCACCGATCGCCGCGCCGACCGAATGTGCATGGGGACAGAAAGCGTTTCAGGGCTATCTCGGTAAGGATAATGCCGTCTGGGCAAAGCATGACGCCAGCCTGTTGATGGCACAACAAACGCTGGCACCTTTTCCACAAGGCATACTGATCGACCAGGGCGAGGCAGATCAGTTTCTGGCCAGTCAGTTACACCCGCATTTATTCGCAACCGCCTGCGAAAAAGCAGGGCAACCACTGACTTTGCGTCGGCATGCAGACTATGATCACGGGTACTACTTCATCAGCAGCTTTATCGAAGACCATTTACTGCACCATAAAAATCAGTTGACCACCTGATTTTGCGAGAGGATGAAGCACCGTGTACGCAGTACTTCATCCTGTCATCCGAGTTGACTGCTCCCTTCCGCCACAGTTAAATGCTTGTTTTTGATTCATTTTTTACCCTACTGGCTAGCATAAAAACTCTATTTCTATCGCTAATCGGATAAATTTGACGGAGTTTTGTGTAAAATTGGGCGACAACGTCGCGCTTACAACGCATTCACATGACCAACATTAGGGCGCCGCTATCCCTCATATTCCGATTATCGTCACCGGTGTAGCGCACACCATGCGCCCGGCACAATATTCCGTAGCGGAAACACGGCACCCAGCATAAGAAAGAAAACGATGAACAAAGTAGTCATCAGCGGCACCGGCCTTTACACACCTTCCGAATCCATCTCCAACGAAGAACTGATCGTCTGTTTTAACGCCTACGTACAGAAATTCAATCAGGAAAACGCCGCCGCCATCGCCGCCGGTGAAGTCACAGCACTCGAAGAATCTTCGGTCGCCTTCATAGAAAAAGCATCTGGCATCAAATCACGCTACGTCATCAACAAAGATGGCATTCTGGATGTCAACCGCATGGTGCCGCGCATTCCTGAGCGCAGCGATGACGAGCCTTCTGTGATGTGTGAAATTGCGATGGCCGCTTGCCATCAGGCGCTGGAGCGTGCTGGTCGCACAGCGGCAGATGTTGATGCTGTCATCTGCGCCGCATCGAATATGCAACGTGCGTATCCGGCGATGGCCGTCGAAATTCAGAATGCACTCGGTATTGACGGTTACGGCTTTGACATGAACGTCGCCTGCTCTTCTGCGACGTTTGGTATTCAGGCCGCGGTCAGTGCGATCCAAAGCGGACAAGCCCGTGCGGTGCTGGTCGTCAGCCCGGAAATCACCAGTGGTCATTTGAACTGGCGTGACCGCGACAGCCACTTTATTTTTGGTGACGGCTGTACTGCCATTTTGTTGGAGCGCGCTGATCTGGCAACATCAAAACACCAGTTTGAAATCCTTGGCCTGAAACTGAAAACTCAGTTCTCCAATAACATCCGTAACAATTTCGGTTTCCTGAACCGTGCCGACGAGTCTGGCATCGGCAAACCAGACAAATTGTTCCGCCAGCAAGGTCGTAAAGTATTCAAAGATGTGTGCCCGATGGCGGCAGCGACGATCACTTCCACTATCGAATCAACTGGTGTCCCTTTGCAAGACGTCAAACGCTTCTGGCTGCATCAGGCAAATTTGAATATGAACTTGCTGATTTCCCGCATGATACTGGGTCGCGACGCAACGCCTGAAGAATCACCGACGATACTCGACACTTACGCCAATACATCCTCTGCCGGTTCGATTATCGCGTTCCACAAATATCAGGATGATCTGACCGCCGGTAGCGTGGGCGTAATCTGCTCGTTTGGTGCTGGCTATTCCATTGGCTGTGTGCTGGTGAAAAAGCTCTGATCAATCCCTGGCTTCCAGGCTCTGTCAGACAAGGTCACAACTTAAGCTCCCACGCCAAACGCCATGTGCGCGCTGATTGCTGACGACTATTGTCGCTCCAGCGCGCGGTCGGCGTGGTGTAAGTGTCACTATCGACGCTGTCCTGTTGCAGCACATTGCTGATAGACATTCGTAGCTGGCTCTGAGGGTTTTGCTTCCAGGCCAGATAGAGATCAAGATGACGTTTTGGGTTGCGATGAACCCGCATATATTCTGATTCACGCGTAGTATTGCTGGCCTGAAAATGATAGTCCCCACCGATACGCAAACGAGGCAGCAGCTGATAATCTGCCCCTGTGCTGATCAGCAAAGGCACTTGTTGCGATAAGTGATTATCGGGACCAGGAACATTGTTCAGCCTTGACCAATTGCGGTTGAGCGTTGCGCGCAATTCCATGTCGGGGAAACGACTGGATAATTCTGCTAACTTTGTTTTCACTTCGATTTCCAGACCCATCACGCTGGCGCGGCCATGATTGCTCAACACATTCAGCCAGCTGCCGCCGCTCTGGCTAAGCTGCTCCATGATAATGTCGTCAATCTGACGCCGGTACAGATTCGCACTGATCAGGCTGGTGCTACCAAAATAATGTTCATACGCCAGCTCAAGACCCCACGCACGTTCAGGGCGCAGTTGTGGATTCCCCTGAAAGTCTGCATTAAGCGGAGTATTGTTGTTATCGACGCGAAAACGGCGCGGCACCAGATTGGCAACGCTGGGTAATTTAAAGCTGCGGTTCATTGCAAGCCGCCACTGCGTCTGTTCTGTCTGCTTCCAGACGGCTTGCAATATGGGACTGGCCATGGTCGCAACATTATTGAAATCAAACCCGTCAGCTGCGAGCAACTCTTTACTGCCGCTGGTAATGCGCTCCCAACGCAAGCCCAGATAAGCCGACCAGGTTTTATTGATACGCCATTCATCCTGTATGTAGGCAGCGAATTTATTGATGCGCGCCTGGTAGAAATGCGCATCGCTGATCACGCTGCTATCGCTTACCTGTACATCGCGTTCAAGGCGATTTTCATTGCGCAAGGCGTGGCTGACTTCCCAGCCCAGACTGACAACGTGGTCAGCCGAATACGGCGCAAGATATTTACCTGACAGGCGATATTCATTTTCCAGCGCAGCACCGTTGACGTAGCGTATTTCCTGCAAATTCGCCTGACTATCTTTACCCCAGAACTTGAATTTTGCGTCACGTTCCAGCCTGTTCCATCCAAAGTTAATGTTGAGTTTGGCGCTATCATCGAGACGACGTTCCCAACTGAGATCATTGCGCGATGTCAGCACATGCGCCGCCCAGAGACTATTGTTCGTCGGGAAGTCTGTCGTATCACTGTCGTCTTGCTCATGCTTTGCTTGTTCCAGTCTGCTGGCGTTAATGTTGCCTTGCCAGTTCAGACTGTTTTCTGCATTGATTTTCCATTGGATGCGAGGCGATAAATTCAAGCCATCTTTACGGTTTTGCTGCGACTGTTGTAGTTGCCTGCGGATTTGTGTTTGCCATTGTCCATTTGCAGGCTGAAAAACCGCGACGTTTTCCGCCAGGCTGATGTTGACATCATTGGTATTGCTTTCGGCATTTCCAGCTAAGACGTAAGAAATATCACCCCATTCTTCCGGAGCCTGCGCCCCAAGGCTCCAGGACACATTACCAGACAACCTGTTTGCTTGCAGGCTGGCATTGGCCTTAAATTCGCTCGCCTGTTTGCTGCTCTTTTTCTTGAGGACAATGTTAATGATGCCTGCGATGCTTTGGGCGCTCATATCAGCACTGGCGACGCGCATGACCTCGATTTTTTCTATCAAATCGGGAGCAATGTTATCGATGGAAAAACCGCTGGGCGTGGCCTGACCATTGAGCAGTATCTGGGTATAACCATTGCCTAAGCCACGCATACGTATTTCAGACGCTTTTCCCGCGCCTTCGCTGATGCTGATGCCGGGCAAACGTTTCAGCACTTCGCTAAGATTGGTATCGCCGTATTTTTCTATCTCGTCACGACCATAAATGCTGCGCATGCCGATGTCGTCCTGGCGCTCGCGTACTGCCGTTGTTTTTCCGGTGATGTCGACTTGCTGGCTGGTCGCTTGCGCGAACGTAGCTTTACTGACGAACAGGCTGAAGACAGCCACAGCCAGCACCTTTAGTCGCGGCAACTGACTGCTGAAAATTTCACGTGTAAATTGCATGGTGTGTCTTTCTTTTGTTGTGTGTGGACGTGCCCTGTCCTTGCACCGCTCGGGGCGCAATATGTAAGACATGGGGGGAGATAGCGTCAGCCAGCGAACCTGACTGACTAAAACCTGCTTAGCTGGCTGTGGTCGGTAGCATGGCAGCCCGTATATTCATCACATCACCATCGCGCGCATCAAGGTTTCTGGCATTCAGTAATACCATGACGACAGGCTTACCTCCGATATTCATACGCATGGCCAGACAGCGACCAGCCGCTTTGGAATAGCCAGTTTTGGACAGACTGATGTTCCAATCCTGGTTGGCCGTCAGGGCATTGCTACTCTGGTATTTTTGCAGCGTGCCGTCGATGAAAACAGCACCTTCGCTACGGCTGCTCTGGCGGCTTAACTCAGGATACGCAGCCGCAGCCATCACCAGTCTGGCAATGTCTTTAGCACTGGAGCGATTCTGGCTTGAAATACCGGTCGCTTCGACCAATTGTGTTTGC
Source organism: Cognatundibacterium aquatile (assembly GCF_014699135.1). Taxonomy (GTDB): domain Bacteria; phylum Pseudomonadota; class Gammaproteobacteria; order Burkholderiales; family Burkholderiaceae_D; genus Undibacterium; species Undibacterium aquatile. Next base: position 542,322 of record NZ_JACOFT010000001.1, on the reverse strand, counting down.
TGTAGCTTGAGCTGACTTATTTTCTTTTGTGCGGCATCGATAAATGCAGGCTCGCCACCGGGATAAGTCCTGGCCAGCGCCTTGGCAGCGATATTGCTGGAGGCGGTCAGCGCCAGTTCCAGCAAGCTTTGCCGCGTCAGTACCTGACCGGGCTTCAGCATGATCTGACGGGTATTCCAGACTGCAGCATCGTCTTTTGTGATGGTGATTTTTTCCTGTCGATCTAAACCTGCGTCGACAATCAGCATGGCCGTCATCAGTTTGGAGATAGAGGCGATAGGCACAATCGCGTCCGCATCTTTGTCCATCAATACCTGCCCGGTTTGCTCGTCCATCACAAGCACATGTTCAGACTGGGTGCGGACATATACTGTTCTGCGAGGTGCAGCGTTGTTAGCAGCGTTGTTTACAGTATTGGCGTTGCTGACATTACCATCGATTGCGGTCGGCACGGCAGGACGTTCTGGCATAGTCATATCCGCCGTTGCCATCATCGGCATCTGCATCAACAGCAGCAATGCCATTCCGATACCCAATACGGGGCTCGCCATTTTCCAGTGCCATGGTTGCGCGTCAGGACGTATCAGGTGTCTGATACGTGACAGCAGGTCACCGCCATTCGCAGCGAGCCCGGGCCGGTAAAGCACACCTGACTCGAGTTTATCCAGCGCTTGCAATGCACACGCCAAAGGGCGGGCGTGACCAACGGCACTGATTGCAAGGTCATCGGCAATCAATTCTCTTTCTGTATTGATGCGCCGTGACAACCACCAGACAGCAGGATGGTAGAACAACAAAGACAAGACCAGATTTTGCAATAAATTGACGGCGTAATCCCAGCGTTTGATATGACCAAGCTCGTGTGCCAGCAAGGCTTCTATCATGTCGTATGACATACCGCTCAGCAGCGACGCAGGCATGAGTATCACCGGTTTGAAACAACCGTAAGTAATGGGGCTGAATAATTGCTGGCGAAATTGCAGCGTTACCTGACGTTGGATACCAAATTTGTGCGCCAGTCGATTGGCGCGACACTGCCATGTTGATGACGCGTCAGCTAAGGTGCCCGTCGCATGCTGCGCTCCCAGCTTGTGTACCCATAGCAAACCCAGCCCAAGGCGTAGCATCATGATCGCGACGCCGAGACTCCAGACACTGACGATAAAGGGCAGGCAGGCGCCGATTCCCGCAACAAAAGCGCTTTCTTTTATCCACACCAGATCCAGAGCGATGGCCGTGTTTGTTGCCAGTTGTAATGCCGCCTCCAGACTGAGCGTTTGAGGCGCCTGCCATTGCTGGACAATGCTCAGCAATGGCCATAACAGGCACAGCAACATGGCGATACAGGCAATCAGATAACGTAAATGCGGGCGGGCATTGCGGCATAGCGCAAACAGGATAGCGCTGATGCTGGCGATCAAAGCGCCCTGCCAGACGAAATTGAGTAAAGGCCAGCCCAATACCTCACTCATGCTGCGCGTCATGATGTCTGCGGATATCATGATTTCTTTTCTTCCTGCAGAATTTGCTCTATCTCTTTGCGTTCTGCGGCGCTGACATGACCACGTAGGGCTGCCAGTACCAGCGCCTTGCCAGAACCGGCAAAGACTTTCTGTATCAGATCCTTGAGCAGATTAGTTTGCAGTGAGTCTTGTTCTTGTGACGGTGCATATACGTGCGATCGCTGGCGTTCATCGCGGGTCAAAATACCCTTCCCATGCATGATTTGCAGATGGCGCAATACCGTCGCATAGGCGAGGTCAGGACGTTCCGCATGGGCAGCCTCATGTACCTGTTTGGCATTCATCGGGCCCTGCTGCCACAGTATCTTAAGCAAATTCAGCTCCGAGGCTGTGGGCTTGGGGATGGCGGATGTGGACGATACAGATTTAGGAACGGAGTTCATGAATAACTTCGAAATCAGGAATGAATGCAGAATAAATGTTCTAGAAACTTTTGTCTAGAAATTTTTTTCTATAATATTTTCGACTAATAAGCACCGGATCTCAGTCCATTGCGACGCTTCATAATGCGACAGTCGCTTGCAAGCCATTGCAAATCAGTCGCCGGACTTGCTCTTGCACAAGCTTATCTGGCGAGTTTGTTTGCTACTATGAGCATGTGTTTTTTGCATACTCCTCACCTGCCAGCTCACGTGAAAAGGTTCAGTACATGGTATCCGAAGTGAACGCAATGACCGGTCTTAGCGCTACGGAAGCCGCCGCCCGGCTGACGGCAGAGGGCGCCAATGAATTACCCTCCGCCAGACCGCGCAACATCGCCAATATGATATGGAAAGTCATCAGTGAGCCCATGCTGCTGTTGCTGTTTGCCTGTGGTGGTGTCTATCTGATTCTTGGCGATACACACGGCGCTGTCGTACTGGTATTTTTTATCCTGATCATCGTCAGCATCAGTCTGTTTCAGGAACATAAAACCGAACGTGCACTCGAAGCACTGCGTGACTTATCCAGCCCACGAGCCATCGTGATACGCGACGGCAGACAGCAAAACATCGCCAGCCGGGACGTCGTTTGCGGTGATCTGTTGGTTTTGTCAGAAGGTGATCGTGTCGCTGCTGACGCCATATTAGTTTCGAGCATGAATATGAGCGTGGACGAATCCTTGCTGACCGGTGAATCTTTAGCTGTCGGAAAAACAGTGGCAAAGCCGGCGCCGCTCACAATGGGACAAGCTGGCGGCGAACACATGCCTTTTGTGTTTTCCGGATCACTAGTGGTGCAAGGCAACGGCATTGCGCGCGTGATGGCGACTGGCAGCCGCACGGCGATAGGAAAAATCGGACAAGCTCTGGCCAGCGTGCAACAGGAACCAACGCGCGTGCAGACTGAGATGGACAAAGTCGTCAAAATGATCGCCTTTGCCAGTCTGGCTGTCGCACTGCTGCTGACCATTTTCTATGGCATCAGTCGCCACGACTGGCTGAACGGGATTCTGGTTGGCATCACATTTGCCATGGCGCTGATTCCGGAAGAATTACCCGTCGTGCTGGCTCTTTTTCTGGGACTCGGTGCCTGGAGAATTGCCCGACAAAGAGTGTTGACCCGCCGCGTACCGGCGATTGAGATGCTCGGTGAAACAACGGTGCTGTGCGTCGATAAAACCGGCACGCTGACACAAAACAAAATGGCCGTTGCGCGCCTGTTTGCGCAAGGCAGCCACTATTGCTGTACCGCGCCCGATGCGAAGCAGCCACAGGTACTGGAAGAAGAGTTTCACGAAGTACTGGAATACGCGATTCTGGCCAGTCATCGCTCGCCATTTGATCCTATGGAAGTGGCGATTCAGGAATTCGGAAAATCAATGTTGGGGCAAACCGAACATCTGCACGATAGCTGGACGCTGGTTGATGAATATCCGCTCTCAAAAGAATTACTGGCGATGTCACGCGTATGGCAATCGGCCGATCAGGCACATTTTGTGATCGCCAGCAAAGGCGCGCCCGAAGCGATTGCCGATCTTTGTCATCTCAGCGTTGAGCAAATAAACGCATTGCACAAGGAAGTCGATCTGCTGGCGAAGCAAGGATTACGCGTACTTGGCGTCGCCAAAGCGCAATTCAGCCCGGTATCACTGTCTGCAACTGAAAATACAGATAAAAAACTGCCGCCTATCCAGCATGATTTCGAGTTTGAGTTCATCGGCCTGATCGCGCTCGCCGACCCGATCCGCGCTGGCGTACCCGCGGCGATACAGGATTGCCAGACTGCTGGCATCAGAGTCATCATGATTACCGGCGACTATCCTGCTACCGCGCAAAACATCGCTCAACAATGTGGCTTTGCAACATCCTCCGGCATCATGACCGGCGCCGAATTAACTGCGATTGACGATGCCGAACTCAGCCAACGCATCAAGACAACGGGTATCTTTTGCCGCGTATCGCCAGAGCAAAAACTAAGACTGGTCAACGTGCTGAAAAAGAATGGAGAGATCGTCGCGATGACCGGTGATGGCGTCAATGATGCGCCTGCATTAAAGGCCGCCCATATCGGTATCGCCATGGGCAAGCGCGGCACCGATGTAGCGCGTGAGTCGGCTGCACTGGTATTACTTGATGACGACTTTACAGCGATCGTGGCGACCATACGCTCAGGACGGCGCATCTTCGATAATTTACGCAAAACCATTCGTTTCATCATTGCTGTGCACATTCCGGTGATCGGCATGTCGCTGATTCCGGTGCTCGCAGGCTGGCCGCTGGTGCTTATGCCCGTGCATATTATGGTGTTGCAACTGATTATTGACCCGACCTGTTCACTGGTGTTCGAGGCGGAATCGGAAGAGCCCGATGTCATGCACAGACCACCGCGTTCCGTCAACGCCAGTATTTTTGATGCTGCAGTACTGCGTACCGGCTTGTTACATGGCACGGCGTTACTACTGACGGTGCTTGGTATCTATGGGTATGCATTGCAGCATTATCCAAATACCGGAGAAGCCCGCGCCCTGGCGTTCACGGCAATGGTGATAGGAAATATCGGTTTGATTTTTATTCATCGCAGCGTGTCGTCAGACATCATCCACAGTCTGCGTTTGCCAAATCCGGCATTGTGGTGGGTGGTCGCTACGGCCTCAGCAATCTTGCTTCTGGCGCTAAGCATACCGGCGATCAGTGCACTGTTTCACTTCGGGCAACCGGCTTTACCCGAAGTGCTGACCAGCGCCGCAGCGGCTCTGTTTTGTATCGGCCTGATTGCCGCAGCCAAAGCATACCGATACAGACAGCGCCGTTTGTCCTGAGCTGTGTCTCAGATGAAGATCAACCAGCTAAAGCTTTTTCCAACAAACCATGCAATTCAGTGAATGAAGGCTCACCGACATAACGTTTTAAAACATTGCCCTGCTTGTCGATAACATAGGTAGTCGGCGTCAGCTTTACATCGCCGAAAGCCTGCGCCAACTTGCCCTGCACATCCAGTGCAACGTGAAATGGCAGTTGCCGGGTCTCAGCATAATTGAGTACATAATTCGGCGGATCGTAGCTCATTGCCACCGCAACAAATTCCAGACCTTGCTTGTTGTACTTGTTATAGGTCTCTATCATTCGCGGCATCTCAGCGATACAAGTAGAACAGGAAGTCGCCCAGAAATTCACCATAACGACTTTGCCGCGCAAATCCTGCGTCGTCAATTTGTCGCCTTTCAGATTGGTGAACGTCACTTGTGGCATCGCCGGTTTGGCAGCGACCGATTGGTAAAAGAGAAAACCAAGCACAGCCAGTGCGATTGCGGCGATAGCGGCAAACAAAGCGAATTTACGTGGAGAAGACGGTGCCAACATGGGACTTCCTCAATAGTTCAGAGATAAGCGGGCATTATACGGTTTACGCGTGATGTCGGCAGCGTGTCATCCATGTAGCGCCGGATTGACTGCCCTCGGTCTGACCTTCATCAAACGGCTGCACTCCTGCAGCTAAAATAATCTGGCAACCGGCACAACCACGCCCGCAAAAAAAGCACGATCAGTGGCCGTAGCGCTGATGCCTTTGCTCAACCCTATATCAAAAGTCAAACGTTTGTTCGGGCTGTAAGTCAGCGCCAGCAAGATCTGATTTTGCGGCTGACTGCCTTTACTTTTAGTTCCCGACCACTCAGCAGTGACACCCAGAGCCTCGCTGAGGCTATATGAAAAAGCCGAAGACAGACCAGTTTGCCAACGCGATACGCCGTCATCTGCCCATCCCATTCTCGTCACATTCGCGTTCAGATCCAGATGCCAGTCGCCCAGGTCTTTGCTGTAAATACCGTTCAGGGTGTAATCGCGTTTTTCTGTACCTATCGCTTGTTTTGCGGTTGGCAGTTTCACGCCCAGCTCCAATCCGAAAGCAGTGTCGCTGTCGATCACAAACGCCCGCTTCAACACCAGATTCACGTCACCCATGCCACGCACACGCGCCCCCGCGCCATCATCATTCATCACCCGCAGATCACCGCCCAATAAGATGCCCCACTGCTCGGAAAAAGCCAGTTTCAACAATGAAGGCAAGCAGTCACGCCTCGCTTCTCCCGATTTACCGGATAACATACCGAACTCCGCTTCGAGCTGACCTGGAAACGGCAATTGCGCCGAGTTCGATACCGATGGCCGATACGGTGTGATCGGCGCATCGTTCTGCTCTGCGGCGGCAGCCAGAAGGCTTACGCTACCAGCCAACAATCCTGCGCCGATACGTTTGATACACGCAACTCTCTTACCGGAAAATCTCTTATTTTTCATCTCAGCCTCCTTCATGGACAGGTGCTGTAATCGTCTTTCCGGCAACATGCGTCGTCAGCACGATCGCCGTTGATGTCGATCCGAAGGCATTGAGCTCATTGATAATGCGCTGCAAATGCTCCACGTCAGTTGCCAGCACACGCATCACCGCACCGTCTTCGCCGGTAACCGTATAACAATCGATAATTTCTGGACAAGATGCGACATACTGCGCGTAAGGTCTGCCCTGCTGCGTCGATAAACGTATCATTGCTGTAATCTGATAACCGAGCGCCTTAGGATTCACGTCTGCACGGTAACCACGTATGACTTCAGCCGCCTCCAGACGCTTGATGCGTTCGGATACGGCGGGTTGACTCAGATGCACCTGACGGCCAATTTCCGCATGCGACATGCGTGCATCCTGTTGCAATAAACTCAGGATTTTCTGATCAAAATTATCTATTTTGGGATTCATAAGGAGACAAAAGAATTTTCCGTTGAATTCCATCAATCACGGTTGAATTGCTTATGGAATCCTATTTAAGCATCACGAAGCGCTTGTTAAAGTAGAGCTTACACTAAACCCGGTAAGGTTCAAGAGATCATCATGACGACCACTATCAGCAACACCCAGATCGCGCAGATCGCCAAAGAATTCCACACCCCTTGCTGGGCATACGATGCCAGCATCATTCGCCAGCAAATCGCCCGCCTTAAACAGTTTGACGTGATCCGATTTGCTCAGAAAGCCTCCAGCAATATTCATCTGCTGCGCCTGATGCGCGAACAAGGGGTGATGGTTGACTCGGTCTCTCTTGGTGAGGTTGAACGGGCACTGGCGGCCGGTTATGCGCCAACCGCCAATGCCGATCAGACCCATGCACCGATCGTGTTCACAGCGGATCTGCTGGATCGCAATGCATTGAAACGCGTGGTCGAACTGAATATTCCCGTTAACTGCGGTTCGCCACAAATGCTGGAACAGCTTGGACAGGCACATCGCGGGCATCCGGTCTGGCTGCGTATCAATCCCGGTTTTGGTCATGGTCACAGCCGCAAAACCAATACCGGCGGAGAACAAAGCAAACACGGCATCTGGTTTGAAGAATTGCCGGATGCACTGAAGATCATTGACCAGTATGGTTTGCAACTGGTGGGTCTGCACATGCATATAGGCTCAGGCGTTGATTACGACCACTTGCAAAGCGTCTGCGATGCAATGATCGCGCAGGTAAAAACCGCAAATCGTGACTTACAGGCGATCTCCATCGGCGGCGGCTTATCGATTCCTTATCGTGGCGATGAAGCTGTGGTCGATACCGATCATTATTTCCAGATCTGGGATAAAGCGCGTAAAGAAATTGAAGCGCATCTCGGCCACAAAATCAGTATGGAAATTGAACCGGGACGTTTTCTGGTTGCACAGTCGGGCATCCTGATTTCGGAATTACGTGCGCAAAAACAAGTCGGCAGTAATTTCTTTGTACTGGTCGACGCCGGCTTTAATGATCTTGCCCGCCCGGCGATGTATGGCAGTTTCCATCGCATCACCGCCCACACCGCGGACGGCACACCGCGCACGACCGCATTGAAGCCAACCGTGGTGGCGGGTCCTTTGTGCGAATCCGGTGATGTGTTCACACAGGAAGACGGCGGCGTCGTGATAACGCAGGATTTACCCGCCTGCGAAATCGGAGATCTGTTTGTCTTTCACGATACCGGCGCTTACGGTGCCAGCATGTCGTCGAATTACAATTCACGTCCGCTGATTCCGGAAGTGCTGGTCGATGGCGATAAAATCACGCAAATCCGCCGTCGTCAGACCATACAGGAACTCATCGCTTTAGAGCTGTAATACAGGGCCCATTGCGATGAAAACGAAAGGCGCTATACGTGCCATACAGCTCACGCTGTTGCGCCTTTTTTTATTTCAGACAAGCTCCGAGAAACTCCTGAATTTTTGCGGACACCTGGCGTCCCTGAGAACCAAAAGCGAAATGATCGGCATCGGCAATCGTCATTAACTCCACCGATGCGCCAGTTGCTTTCATTTTCTTTGTAAAATCCCTTGCCTGCCGCACAGGTACAGTCGCATCCAGCTCGCCCTGCAACAGCAATAATGACGGCAGCTTATTTTTAAGTTTGCTTGATGCCGGGATATAACTGACAGGACTGGCGTCTTGGTAGATGTTCGCCGATGCAGAGAAATCTTCACCCAGCAGCGATTTCAACATTACCCGCGGTGACATGGGGCCGCGTATTGCAGGGTCGGCAGTTTTCCACCAATCGACAAAATCCAGCGGCGGCGCATGTAAAACCGCACACCGCAACTGACTGCTGATACCAGCATAACCACCTGTGTTTTCCCATTTCCCCGGCGTGACCGCTGCCAGTGCAAGCAAATGCGCACCGGCGGAAACACCAAATGCGCCAATTTTTTCGGGATTGATCTGATACTCAACTGCATGGCTGCGTAACCAGCGCACCGCACATTTCACATCCTCTATCTGCGCCGGAAACCGTGCTGCGGGCGCCAGGCGGTAATCCACACTCATAGCGACAAAACCCATACGCGATAATTGCTGCAACAAACCGTGTAAATCCGTACGGGAACCGCCGAGCCAGCTACCGCCGTGTACCACTATCATCGCAGCGTATGGCGGCGATGCGTTGGCCGCTGGCAGCACATCAAATTTCAGAGGTACATCATCGCCGCAAGCGGTGACGGTTTGCAACACCGGCGTCGCTGTTGTCGTTGCAGCCTGCGCTGGATGAATGAATATCACCAGAATCAACACAGATAAACAAAAACGCAGAAGCATAAAAACCATTAAAAAGAAGTACGAAGAAAAAAACCTCACGTCAGACGCAAGGTTTTCAAATCACGACACAAAAGAAACTGCTCATGCCCTTGGAAATTACGGAACCACGCCACACGCCATACGTGCACCGCCACCGCCCAGCATTGCAGGATGATCGCTATGATTATCGCCACCCGCATGCACCATCAGCGCATGCCCACTGAGATCGGCCGCCTTCAGACGCGGTGCCAGCACAGGATAATTCGCCTTGCCATCCGCATTCACGTACAACGCTGGTAAATCGCCTTTATGTCCTTTGCCATACGGCCCCAGATGCGCGCCTGATTTTTCCGGGTCCCAATGTCCTCCGGCGCCTAATGCCGCTGTCGCGACGCCATTATTTGCAGCTGGTGCGCAAGAAGGATTCGCGTGTACGTGAAAACCGTGCACACCGGCTGGAAAACCAGTTAAATCCGGTGTCATCAGCAAACCGTAGGCAGTATCTTCCAGTGTCACTTTGCCAGCAGAACCTAGATTGCCGCTCGCATCGACAAAATGCAATTCCAGTGTTTGTGCCTGCGCAATTCCAGTAATCAGGCTTGCCGCCATCAGACTCAGCTTCATTTTCGATAACATGTTGTCTCCTCAGGTTGTATGACAGGTGAAACGAAGCCATTGCCCGCATGTATGCATGTAACAACATTCTGCAACGGTATCTGGCAATGGACTGTGAAGCACAGCAAAGGCTGACTATACACTTTTTATATCACAAAGGAATTTCAGGCAAACTCGCCGAACGCGAACCTGCTTCCGGCACATTTGCCGCATCCCGATAAGTGAATACCATAGAAAATTTTCCTGCGGTGGTCAGATTTTTTCCCGCCGCATGAAACAGATTACTGTGAAACAGCAAGACATCACCTTGCTGCAAAGCCACTGGATTCGCCTGTGCCAGCAAGGCTTGATTCTGCGGCAAATCAGCACGTAAAAACTGTGCCGCATCCAATTGCGATGCATCTATCTGAAGCTGATGCGATCCCGGTATCACCAGCAGACATCCGTTTTCCACCGTTTCATGTCGTAAGGCCAGCCACGCTGAAATCAGTTCGGCGCGCGCAAAATGCCAGTAGCGGCTGTCACGGTGCCAGCCAGTTGCCGTGGAATACTGCGGCTGTTTCGTCATGATGCAATTGTGATGTGCTTGCGACATCAGCGCACCATTGCCAAGTAATTGCAACAATGGCTGCGCCAGTGCCGCGCCTGTCGCCCATGTTGCCAGCAGAGAATCACGCCCATACGCCTGCAACAAACGGCGTGCGGTATGCCCACCTTCGGCTTCGCGCGATGCCGGTGCGCCGGGATAGCGGGTATCCGCCTCATATTCTATGGGCTGTACGTCGTCCGTTAATTGTTGCTCTGCAAAGCGAATCACTTGTTCGCAAAAATCCGGCGTTGCCAATCCTGGTAAAACTAAAAAACCCTGAGTCTGAAACTCCTGAATCTGATCATGACTAAGCATTGTTATTGCCAATTTTCAAAAAGTGCAAAGCACTATTGTGCCACGCACTCGACACCGCGTTGCCCTGAAAACAGGCAAGTTTTGCGGCAGAGCAGCAAATTAAGTCATAATAGTCTCCAGGTTTTTCACTACTGACACCAACATGACTACTACCGCACTCGAAAATATCAACATCGTCTCGTTTGACCACATGCCTGCGCCGGAAGAGCTGCATGCACGTTTGCCGCTCACGGAAGCGGCAGGTAACGTCGTCGAACAAAGCCGCGAAGCCCTGCGCAATATCCTTGATCGCAAAGACAAACGTCTGTTCGTCGTCGTCGGCCCTTGCTCCATTCACGATCCGGTGGCGGGTCTGGATTACGCGCGTCGTCTGAAAGCGTTGCAGGCAGAAGTCAGCGATGTGATGTTGCTGGTGATGCGTGTCTATTTTGAAAAACCACGCACCACGACCGGCTGGAAAGGTTACATCAACGACCCGTATCTGGATGATTCTTTCCGTGTCGATGAAGGCATGGAAAAAGCGCGTCGCTTTTTACTCGACGTCTGCGAGCTCGGTTTGCCTACCGGCACCGAGGCACTCGACCCGATTTCACCGCAATACCTGGGTGATCTGATCGCCTGGACAGCAATTGGCGCACGTACGACAGAATCGCAGACCCACCGGGAAATGTCGTCCGGTCTGTCAACACCAGTCGGTTTCAAAAATGGTACTGACGGTGACATCAGCATCGCGATCAATGCGATTCTGTCCGCCTCGCATCCACATTCCTTCCTCGGCTACAACAGTCAGGGTCAGGTGTCGATAGTACGCACCAGCGGCAATCAATATGGCCATGTCGTGTTGCGTGGCGGCGGTGATCGTCCGAACTACGACACGGTGTCGGTGGCGATGGCGCAGCAGGCACTGGTGAAAGCGAAACTGCCGCCGAACATCGTGGTTGACTGCTCACATGCCAACAGCTTCAAAAAGCCGGAATTGCAACCACTGGTGATGGCGGATGTGGTGAACCAGATCGCCAACGGCAATGACGCTATCGTCGGCGTCATGATCGAATCGAATATCGTCGCGGGTAATCAGGCAATTCCTGCCGATTTATCGCAACTGAAATACGGCTGTTCCGTCACCGATGCCTGTGTGGACTGGAACACGACCGAAAATATGCTGCGTGAAGCAGCCGCCAGATTGCGTCAGAAATAATCTGGCTCAATCTGGTTCAGCATGTAAAAAAGCGCAGTGTGAAAAATCACACTGCGCTTTTTTTATATTTCCACTGACAGTTACGCGAGCAGAATTTTCTGTCGCGTTATGCCCTCAAAAAAACTTACTTCGCGGCTGCTGCTTTTTTCGCTGCGCCAGCAAAATCGCCGACATAGAAATGGGCAAAACTGTCTGGTTTCACGTATTTGCGTATCACCGCATTCACATCGTCCAGCGTCAGTGCGGCAATTTTCGCTTCGACCTCAGCATCAAATGCCATAGAGCGACCAACATATAACTGGCCGCGCAGGTTGCCTGCCAATGCCGGATCTTGCGCACGGCGGATATTGCCTTCCTGTGCGATAGACTGCTTCGCGTCCGCCAACTCTGCTGCCGTCACGCCATCTTTGACTAACAAAGCCAGCTCTTCTTTCACGCCGGTTTGTAATTTCGCCAGATTTTGCGGTGCGTACATTGCGTACAAAACAACCGCTGCGTTTTTGTCCAGACTCGGCACGCTCAGTGAACTGCCGGCACCGTAGCTGATGCCTTCTTTCTGACGCAGGCGATTGAACAGACGTGATTTGATACCACCACCGAGGATATTATTGGCAACGCGCAACGCTGGATAATCAGGCGACTGGTCATCGAGTTCAAACGGCAGTGATGCCAGATAAAACGCATTCGCTTTGTCCGGAGTTTCTATGCTGTTCGCTTGCCCGTTTGCATTCAGATTCAGGCTGGGAACACGAACATACTTCGCTGGACTATTCCAGTCGCCAAGCACCGTGGCCAGTTTCGTTTTGACTTCTGCCGCATCAAAATCACCGACCAGAGAAAACTCGGCACTGTTTGCACCATAGAAGGTTTTGTAGAAATCTTTGACGCTGTCGAGTTTTGCAGTGCTGTATTCTTCCATCGCTTCATTGAAAGAAGACTGATAACGAATATCGCCTTTTTTATACAGACTGTTTTTCAAAGCGCCCATCGCACGTGTTGCAACGGCTTGTGGCTCGTTTTTACCAGATTCTATCTGCGTCAGATTTTCTTTGACCAGCAAATCGAATTCAGATTGCGGGAAAGTCGGTGCACGCAGAACGTCACGCAGCAGATCTAGCAAGGCAGGCAGATTGGCGCGCACGGTGTCAAAGCTGACATTCAGATTCTGACCTGCACCGGAAATACGTAATTTAGCTTTCAGCTCACCGAGTTTGGTATCGAGTTCGGCACGGGTAAATTTTCCCGAACCGCGCATCAGCATATCCGCAGTCAGATCGGCAACAGCGACTTTGCCGAACAGGGATTTTTCATCGCCGAAATGCAGACTCAGATTGCCATTCACGGTTTCACCGCGTGTTTTTTTACTCAACAACGCGACTTTCGCACCATTTTTCAGCGTCAGTTTTTCTGTGCGCTTATCGATATTGGCAGCGGTTGCATCGAAAGTTTCGCCTGCCGCTACAGTCGCACGGCCTTTGTAACCCTCTACCAGTTTGGCAACGTCCGGTGCCGCCGGAATTTCGGCGCGATCAGGTTTTGCCACTGGCAGGAACTGACCGTAACTGCGGTTATCGGCTTTAAAGTAATTTTGCGCGACGCGCTGTACATCAGCAACTGTCAGCGCCTCAATGCGATCACGTTTTACGAAAAACATGCGCCAGTCACCCAGCGCGATCGATTCAGACATACTGACGCACAGACGTTGCGGATCATTGTTGATTTTTTCCAAAGTATTCAGCAGATTGGTTTTCGCCCGTTTCAATTCAGCTTCGGTGACTGGTTCTTGCGCCAGCCCTTCGACTGTTTCAATCAGACCTGCTTTAACGTCAGCCACATTCTGATCTTTGCTAATGATACCGAGGAACATGATGTAGCCAGGCTCTGCCAGCTGGAAAGGCACGTCTTCGACACTCACCGCCTTTTTGCTTTCCACCAGTTTTTTATACAAACGGCCATTGGGTGCCGAACCAAGAATCTCGCCTAACGCAGATACTGCAACAGCATCGGTATGACTGCCTGATGATGTCGGATACAGTACGGCAGCCAGTTGCTGATCGCTGACGCGGCGTACTGTTACCTCACGCGTACCGTCGCGTGGTGCTTCGCGGGTCCAGGTGTTGCTCAGTTCACGTGTCGGTTTGGCGATGACACCAAAGGATTTTTCGATCAGCGCCAGCGTTTTTGCCGGATCGAATTTACCGGCCACCATCAGCACAGCATTATCCGGCTGATAGAACTTACGGTAAAACGCCTGCAGGTTAGTAATTTTCACACCCTCGACGTCAGAGCGTGCACCGATGGTGCTGTGACCATAGTTGTGCCAGTCGAAAGTGGCGGCACTCAACTGCTTCCAGAGTACGCCAATCGGATTGTTTTCACCGATTTCCATTTCATTGCGGACCACGGAAAATTCGGTATCGAGATCAACCCGCGCCACTTTGGAATTGACCATGCGGTCGGCTTCCATTTCCAGCGCCCATTTCAGATTATCTTCACTGGCAGGGAAGGTTTCGAAGTAATTGGTGCGATCGTAAGACGTGGTGCCATTGAACTGCATGCCGCGCTTGCCCAGCTCTTGCATGATGTTGCCACGGTCTTTGGTACCCTTGAACACCATGTGCTCAAGCAAATGCGCCATACCTGTTTCGCCGTAACTTTCATGGCGTGAACCAACAAGATAAGTCACATTGACGGTGGTGGTTGGTTTTGATGCATCCGGTGCCAGCAATACGCGCAAGCCGTTAGGCAAACGGTATTCCGTGATGCCTTCAACACTGGTGTACGCAGTCGCTTTTGCTGCAACAACCGCTTTTGGCGCTGCTGCAAGGGTAGGCATTGCAGTCGCAGCAGTAAACGCGAGGGCAAATGCAAGGCAAATTGGTTTGAGTTTCATTGATTTATTCCATTAGTCGTTAAACGGTCAACTTCACTACTTCTGAACTTTTCTCTTCTATTTCTCTGATCTCTGATGTCAGGCTGACATCGATAACAGCGATCAGTACCACTGATGCACCATCACGCCGGAAAGGCGGTTTTGCATGCACCTCGTTAGGACAGAAAATGCTTGTTCTCTTATTAAACGAGAAATGAAGCATAACAAATTTTCATTGTTTTGCGAGAGTTTGTGACGAAACGATGAATACGCCGACGAAATGCAGAATGTGGTCAATAAAAATAGCGTGAATTCCCCCTCAAGAAGATCGCTGAAGTTCATCGACAATATCAATAAAAATGGGGAGTATGTGGCTTTTTCATCCTTATCTCTTTATGAAATAAGGATGTCTGGAAATACTGGGAGGGAGTATATTTATTCTTTCGCGACGAATTAGTGCGCCACAGACACTTCAATGCTGGCTTGATTCGCCTGACTTTCGCTTACTTCGGCTCCACCGCTTGCCAGTAGATTGGTTTTGTCTGGCAGGAATACTAACCTGCTCCTGTGCAGCGGCGTTGCACGAAAAACCAAGCAGCGACACATCCCTTGCACCTGAGATCAACCGATGACATCTTCACCCACGTCTTACACCGTACGTCCCTTAACCGCACACGAATGGCAACAATATCGGCAGATCAGACTTCGCTCTCTTGCCGATGCGCCAGACGCCTTTGGCAGCACACTCGCCGCAGAAAAAGATCGTCCTGACGATGTCTGGGCAACACGACTCTTACTGGCAACAAGCTCAGGAAAAGATCGCCCGTTAATAGCGGAAATCTCGGGCATTAAAAATGAATTTGCTGGTTTGCTGTGGGCGAAAGAGGATGCCACTGATACTTCCGTCGTCAATATTTTTCAGGTGTGGGTGGCACCAGAATATCGGGGACAAGGTATGGCAGCGGCGCTGCTCAGAGCAGCAATTCTCTGGGCGAGATCCAGACGCGCCAAGCTTGTTCAATTAGGGGTGACATGCGGCGACAGCGCCGCAATGCGACTCTATCTCCGGGAAGGATTTCAGGCCGTCGGCGTGCCTGAACCGCTGCGTCCGGATTCCGCTTTACTGGAACAAACAATGCGTCTGGTACTGGAGCAAACGCCTGTCGCCACGGACATTCCCCCTGAGAAATAGTGGCATATTGATTGCGCATCGACCTTGTTCATTGACTGAAAATTGGGGGAGTATGCACAAAAACAGCCTTAATCTCAGCATAAAATAAGGAGGTTTAAAAATACTCCCCCCAGTATATTTTTCACGTCCAACAACGGAAAATGCAAAATCACAGCCTGCGCAACTCGCGCATGCAATTGACATAGGCGCTTTCTATCTGCGCTTGATGGCAGTGGCGGCCATTGCTGACGACTTGTTTTCCACCGACATAAACGTCACGCACCAGCGTATCGTTTCCGGCAAAGATCCAGGTATTCAGGACATCGCTGCTGGAAATTCCGGCCAGATTCGGATGCGCATCGTCGAGCACAATGAAGTCGGCACGATAACCGGAAGCGAGTTTGCCCAGCCTGCGCCCGCTGGCTTGCGCGCCGCCTTGCAGCGCTGATTGCCACAGAAAATCGCCCACCTTTTTTTGCTGCGCGTTGCTGGCAATATTACGACCTTGCAGACGCAGACGCTGGCCATATTCCAGCCAGCGCAATTCTTCGACCACGCTGTGCGAAACATGGCTGTCGCTGCCGATACCGAAACGGCCACCGGCGGCGACGTAATCCGGCAAATCGAAAAAGCCATCACCCAGATTCGCTTCGGTGGTCGGGCAAAGTCCAGCCACGGCACCGCTGGCGGCGATGCCGGCGACTTCAGTTGACGTCAGATGCGTTGCATGCACGAGGCACCAGCGCTGATCGACGAGCCCGGTATCCAGCAGCAATTCGACCGGGCGCTGGCCGCTGGCAGCAAGACAAGCCTCAACTTCTTTGATCTGCTCTGCGATATGGATATGCACTGGCCGCCCGACAGGCATTGCCTGTTGCAGCTCACGTATCTGGCCTATGCTGGCCGCACGCAGTGAATGCGGCGCAACGCCAACTTCCACCTGATGACTGCGGCTGGCTTCCAGATTTTGTACCAGCAGCAATATGTCATCGACACTCGTTGCAAAGCGACGTTGATCATCACGCAGCGGCTTTGCATGGAAGTCAGCATAGCTATACAACACCGGCAGCATAGTCATGCCGATGCCGCTCTGACTGGCAGCAGCGATCAGGCGTTGCGCCATTTCCGCCGGATTTGCATACATCTTACCCGCAGGGTCACGGTGCAGATAATGGAATTCGCACACAGCGGTGTAACCGTGGCGCAGACATTCTGCATACAGTTGTGCGGCAATCGCCTGTATCTGCTCTGGCGTGATGTGCAGCGCGTAGCGATACATGAGATCGCGCCAGGTCCAGAAACTGTCTTTGCTGTCACCGGCGATTTCGGTCATGCCCGCCATCGCGCGCTGGAATGCGTGGGAATGCAGATTGCACATGCCAGGTAACACGTAAGTCGCCTGCGGTTCGCCGGGTCTGACGGTGGCATCGTTTTCTATGCTTTGAATATCGCCCTGCGCATCCCACTGCAGGCGGACATTCTTTGTCCAGCCTTGCGGCAAAAACGCATTGCGCGCAAACAGCGTGGTCATGCCGCCTCCGTTTCATTCGCCCAGTCTATGCACTGCTGCAGCAATTGCCGCAACAGACCCTGCACCTGCTGTGCCAGATCGGGGCGATACGCATACGGCGCGGCTTCGTTCATATACATGCGCTGGCTCATTTCCAATTGCACTGCGTGAATGTGCTGTGCGGGTTGTCCGTACTGGCGCGTGATATAACCGCCCTTAAATCGACCATTGAATACATGGCTATAGCGCTGCGCATCAGCGGAATATTGCAAGCAGGCCGCCAGCCTTTGCTGTAATGCGGGGGCGCAGGATTTCTGATCGGCGGTACCAAAATTCAGATCAGGTAATCTGCCATCAAAAAAGCGCGGCACGACCGATGGAATGGAGTGGGCATCCCACAACACCACTCTGCGATGCTGACGCTGCAAGCGGGCAAGTTCTGCTTGCAATTGCTGGTGATATGGTTGCCAGTACGTTTGGATGCGTCGCTGAATTTCAGCGTCCGTCGGTAGCTGATCCGGCAGATACAAAGGCTGTTTGGCAAACGTATCGACGGGACACAGGCCTGTCGTATCCTGCCCCGGATACAGATTCGCATTATCCGGCGCACGATTCAGATCAATCACATAGCGCGAATGCTCCGCTATCAGCGTTGATGCGCCCAGCTCCTGCGCCATGTTGTAAAGCAAAGCTAAATGCCAGTCGGTATCCGCTTTCTCTTGCGCCACTGGCAGCATCTGCGCGGCGACTTCGGCTGGTATCGTTGTTCCGACATGCGGCATGGAAATCAGTAAAGGCGTGCTGCCTGGTTGAAAATGGAATGCGGGATACATGGGACGCTTTCAAAAATGGCTAAGACGATAGAGGTAATGTTAGCGATGGTAACGGCACTGTCGATATAGTTTGTTCAGATTCAGATACGGCTTTCGATACGCAGACGCTGACTGATCTTGGCCGCAGCCGCCTGCGTCAGCCGTATCAATTCATCGCTACGCGGCAGGGCGCGGCTGGTCGGCGCCATCAGTGACAGGGTCGCCTCGGCCTTCGTCGTGCCTGACATCACCGGCACGCTGACGCCCCAGACGCCGATGTCGACTTCATCCTGACTGACCGCATATCCTTGCCGGGCGATCTCTTGCAGTTGTTGTTTCAGCTTAGCGACGCGTGCATCATCTAATTGCTGAGTCGCCAGTTGGGCATCCAACACGGCGGGCGGCAAGCTGGCCAATAAGGCTTTGGCCGATGCGCCGCGCGCCGTCGGCCCTGTGCTGCCACGCGTGAACGAACAGCGTAAAGCCTGCGGACTTTCCAGCATATCGAGACAAATTACCTGCCCATGCAAGTAAATTAATAAGCCTACGCTTTCGCCGGATCGCTCCAGTAATTGCTGCATTTCTTCGCGCGCTTGCTGCATCAGATGGGAATGATGATCGAAGCCCCACGCAAGCTGTACCGCCATTGGCCCAGGCTCATATAATCCGCTCTGGGCTACCTGCCCGTTGTGCACATGTTCCTGCAACAGTCCCCACTTTTTGAGCATGGCAATTTGCCGGTACAAGCTGCTCAGCGGTATTCCGGTTTGTGCAGCCAATTCTCTGGCGCTGAGTGCCTGCCCTGCGCGCGCGACGCAAGCCAGAACCTGCAACACCCGCTCACCGGATGGCACATCGAACCGGACATCATGTACAGGTGCAGAAGGAAAAAAGTTGATCATCGCTGACATTTCAAAAGAAGCTATGCCATGCTAACAGCAGACTCCGGAATATCAAGTCTGCATTCTCATATTATGAGAATAGGTGGTGAGATTTTAATCAGAAAAGGATAAAGAGCAAATACTACTTAGCTTTGCGTCTCGGGGACAAAAGGTGATAAAAAAGCGCCACGGCGGGCGCTTCATCAGATCATAAAAACCACTGTTCAAAATGCGAATGAAGATCAGCTTTTGCTATAGGCCGTATTCTGGCAATTGCGGGTTTCCTGTGCAGGGAATTGTGCCTTGATCGCATCAAACTTCGTCTTTTCATCCCCATTCAGCGCCCGTAGCTGATAGGCAAATTTGGAGGTGGTCACTGTACGCGGCATGATGCGGGCGGTGCGTACCCCTTTATTATTCAGATTGGCCAGATGCAATTTCGCCGCTTCTTCAGTCTTGAAAATGCCGAGTGAAATTCCCCAATGTAAGGTGCCTTGTTCCTGTATCACGAAGAAATCAGTAATGCCGATACGGCGCAATTCACCTACTTTCTTATCCGCACCATCTTTGCTGCCCTGAGACGGGATGTACACCATGTGGGTGCCGATATCGCTGACATTCAGCCTTGACTGTCTATCACCCAAAGCCAGCGTCTTTAACTTCTCTTCTATCTTCGGTGCCTCGGCCTGAGGAAAATTCCCGATTTCCAGACAAGCGATGATTTCAGCTTTTTTTTCCGGCACGGGCTCTGCCGCGGTCATCGCTGCGCTGGCGGAAATCTGTACCAGTTCATCGACATGATGCTGTTTTTTCAGGCGTTCCGGCTCATGCGTCTCCAATGACCAATGTCCCAGCCAGCCAAGATTGAACGCCAGCGCAAATGCGTTCAAGACCAATAAACTCCAGAAAAAAAATCGCAGCATGATGATAAGTAGGTGAATTCAGCTCGGGCTTGATTGTGCCACGACATACAGTCCAGTCAAGACAAGATTGGGGATATGCTGGCAATCAAAATCCAGATGGGGCAACAGATAAGGCGCGGCACCGCCGGAGATCAGACACGTCACCGCTGTTTTCTGTTCCTCGGCGAAGGCTTGATAAGCCAGTGTGATCGCACCAGTCTGCGCATGTATACAACCGCTGACGATCGCCTGATCAGTGTTATCGGCAAATGGTTGATGGACCCTGATGCTTTCTGCAACCTGCGGCAATTGTGCTGTATTGCGAGCCAGCGATTCCGCCATCAGTTTCAAGCCCGGCAAAATCATACCGCCAGTGAACACACCATCCACACTGACCGCATCGACCGTCGTCGCAGTACCGCAGGTTGCCACAATCAGATTCTGTTGCGGATACAGATAATGCGCCGCAATCGCAGAGATAAAACGATCACAACCCAATTGCTGCGGATGACGATAATGGTTTTGCAGACCGGCCAACTCCGCTTGCGACGCCAGCCAATATGGTTGCAGCGCGGGGAAAATACGCACCAGTATATCGTTGAGCTGCGCTTTCACACCCTCACCCGCGACATTCGACACCAGCACTCTGGTGACAGGATATTGATGCCAGCGCTCCGCCAGGGTGGCAATCTCTGTATGGGCAACAGAATCCATGGCCAGCCAGTCTGGTAACGTGTTAGTCAACGCTGTCGCTAACTGGGGGATGC
Source organism: Cognatundibacterium aquatile (assembly GCF_014699135.1). Taxonomy (GTDB): domain Bacteria; phylum Pseudomonadota; class Gammaproteobacteria; order Burkholderiales; family Burkholderiaceae_D; genus Undibacterium; species Undibacterium aquatile. The sequence continues at coordinate 521,666 of NZ_JACOFT010000001.1, read as the reverse complement.
CCCATTTGATGCGGGTATTACCGGCATCAATCAGTAATAGCATGTCTATTCTTCTTTCATTGTTTGTGCAATCTCAGGGGGTATCTCAAACAGTATCGACTGGTCTCAACGAGACATCGCCTGCGAGTACGGGTATTTGCCCATTGGCAGTTTGCAGCAGCAGACGGCCGCTGACATCGACCCCGGTGGCGATACCACGCTGCAGTATCTGGCCGTGGTCAATGATCTGCACCTCCTGATTCGCGTAGGCATGCAGCGCATTCCAACGCGCCTGAAACGCAGAAAAACCGTGCTGATCGAACTGCTCGAAAGCTTTTGCGAGGGCGTTCAGCAAATGCGCAAGCAAAGCATTTCTATCCATCCGTGCCAGCCACGGCGCATCTGCAACTGCACGCCCCAGGCTGGCTTCAAATGCCTCGGGCAACTGCAGATTCAGGCCGATACCAGCCACAATCCAGGTGCCGCCATTTTTTTGGGCGGCACTTTCGATCAGTATACCTGCCAGCTTTTTTCCGTCGCGTAAAATATCATTCGGCCACTTCAGTTGCACTGGTAAATCGAGTGCCTGTAATACGTCTGCAATAGCAACGCCAACCGCCAACGGCAATCCCATCAGTGCGTGTGTCTCCCGGCTCAATGGCCAGGCAAGCGAAAACATCAGCATGCCACCCGGCACCGATTGCCAGCTGCGACCTGCGCGCCCGCGGCCGGCAGTCTGATGCAAGGCAACGCGCAACAGCGGCTTATTCAATTCGCCCAATCGGGACAGCAGATCAGCATTCGTCGAGCCGGTTTCCGCGACAACTTCAACATCTGCCAACATACCAAACGCGTCACGCAACACGAGGATCTTCTCCGCAGTGATATTGAGCTGAATATCATCAGTACGGCTGCTTGCAGGCGTTGTGGTCAGGCATTGATCTGGCATGAGTCTGTATTCGTCGTGAAAATTTAAATTTTTATGAACCTTGCTTCAGACGTCAGCCTCTGGTGCAGTACGGTTAGGGGTAACAGCAACTGACAACACTGCGATGGGCTACGCTGAATCTCATTCTCTTAGGGCTGACGCAATTTGCCCCGGCAAGGCTAAAAAGCTTTTTTCTGCTTTGGGAAACATCGCTGGTAAGCGATGTCTGTTTCGCCAGCAGGCAACATGTTGCCTGAAACCCTGGCTACACCATGGCGACGAAGGCAGTACGAGTAGTACGGCGAGGAGCCATAACGCCGCTGGGGCAGTTTTGCGACAGTCCTATCTCTATAAAAAAACGGCACCGGAGACTAAGCTTCGGTGCCGTTTTTATTCTTTCAGCTACGCTTACGCGTCGCCTTCATGCACATCAGTTGTTGCTTCTGGAGCAGGAGCGAAGACTGCTTTTTCTGCTTCCAGCAACGCGTGACGTTCATCCGCTTCCCAGGTTTCTTTCAACTTGCGGGCGCGGTGGAATGCCAGACCGGTACCAGCAGGAATCAGGCGACCCACGATGACGTTTTCTTTCAGGCCGCGCAGGGTATCTTTCTTGCCCATGATCGCTGCTTCTGTCAGAACGCGGGTTGTTTCCTGGAAGGACGCTGCCGAGATGAAGGAATCAGTCGACAGAGACGCTTTGGTAATACCCAGCAAGATATTTTCATACGTTGCAGGAATACCGCCAGCAGCGACCACGCGATCGTTTTCACCTAACAGGTCAGAACGTTCAACTTGTTCACCGACGATGTAGTTCGCATCACCTGGATTCACCACAACCACACGACGCAACATCTGACGCACGATCACTTCAATGTGCTTGTCATTGATCTTAACGCCTTGTAAGCGGTACACGTCCTGCACTTCATCAACGATGTAACGTGCCAACGCTTCGATACCCAGCAAACGCAGGATGTCTTGTGGATCAGCCGGGCCGTCAACAATCATCTCACCTTTGTTCACAACCTGACCATCATGCACCAGGACTTGTTTGTCTTTGGTAATCAGGAATTCGTGTTTCTCACCGTCCATGTCGGTGATTTCCAGACGTTGCTTACCTTTGGTTTCTTTACCAAATGCAACCGTACCAGTTACCTCAGCCAGCATACCTGCATCTTTTGGTGAACGTGCTTCGAACAATTCAGCAACGCGTGGCAGACCACCGGTAATATCACGGGTTTTTTGTGATTCAGTCGGGATACGCGCCAGAACTTCACCAACGTGTACTTGCTGACCATCTTTCACCGTAATCAGCGCGCCAACCTGGAAGCCGATTGTCACCGCATGTTCAGTGCCGGAGATCTTGACCTCTTCACCTTGTTCGTTCAACAGCTTAACCTGTGGGCGCAGTGTTTTACCTGCTGCACTACCACGACGTTTCGCATCGATCGCCACCAGTGTGGACAAGCCAGTCACTTCATCAACCTGTTTCGCAACAGTTACGCCTTCTTCGACGTTTTCGAACTTCACAGTACCTGTGTATTCGGTAATGATAGGACGTGTCAGCGGATCCCATGTTGCCAGTGCAGTACCAGCCTTGATCACCATACCGTCTTTCACGATCAGCGTGGCACCGTAAGGTACTTTATGGCGTTCACGTTCACGACCGTGGTCGTCAGTGATCAATACTTCACCGGAACGGGAAATCACGATCTGATCACCCTTACCGTTCGTCACATAACGCATCGTTGCTGTGAAACGAATCGTACCGTTGGATTTTGCTTCAACGGAAGATGCCACTGCTGCACGGGAAGCCGCACCACCGATGTGGAACGTACGCATCGTCAACTGTGTACCTGGTTCACCGATGGACTGCGCAGCGATAACACCGACTGCTTCACCAGCATTCACCATCATACCGCGACCCAGATCACGTCCGTAACACATTGCGCACAGACCGTAACGTGTGTCACAAGTCAGTGGCGTACGTACTTTGACTTCATCAATGCCCAGTGCTTCGATACGTTCAACCGCAACTTCATCCAGCAAAGTACCTGCTTCGTACAGTGTTTCCTGCGTTTCAGGATTCACGATATCGTTAGCAGAAACACGGCCCAGGATCAGGTCGCGCAGAGGCACGTTAACTTCACCACCTTCGACCAGCGCTTTCATCGAAGAACCATTGCTTGTACCGCAATCGTCCTCAACCACGACCAGATCCTGCGTCACGTCAACCAGACGACGTGTCAGGTAACCGGAGTTCGCTGTTTTCAACGCCGTATCTGCCAGACCTTTACGTGCACCGTGCGTAGAAATAAAGTACTGAAGAACGTTCAGACCTTCGCGGAAGTTCGCGGTAATCGGTGTTTCGATAATGGAGCCATCTGGTTTCGCCATCAGACCACGCATACCGGCCAGCTGACGAATCTGCGCAGCAGAACCACGCGCACCAGAGTCGGCCATCATATAAATCGCGTTAAACGATTCTTGCGTACCGACTGTGCCGTCGCGGCGTGTGACTGGTTCCACTTTCAGTTGCTCCATCATGGCCTTACCGACTTCATCACCGGTTTTGCCCCAGATATCGACCACTTTATTGTAACGCTCACCAGCCGTCACCAGACCGGACGCATATTGCTGCTCGATCTGTTTCACTTCGTGCTCAGCCGCTGCCAGCAAAGTCACTTTTTGTGGCGGTACCAACATGTCATCGATACAGATAGAGATACCGGCGCGTGTCGCGAGGCGGAAACCCATTTGCATCAGTTGATCGGCAAACACAACGGTAGCGCGCAGGCCGCACTTACGGAACGATGTATCGATCAGTTTGGAAATTTCTTTTTTCTTCAACGCGCGGTTCAGCACGGTGAATGGTAAACCTTTTGGCAGAATTTCTGACAAAATCGCACGACCAACTGTGGTTTCGTAACGTTTGATCGTTTTAACGAATTCACCAGTTGCCGGATCTTTCGGATATTCCGTAATACGGACAGTCACGCGTGTTGCCAGCTCGACTTCCTTATTGTCCCAGGCGCGGATCGCTTCTGAAACGTCAGGGAACATCATGCCTTCGCCCTTGCCGTTAATGGCTTCGCGAGACGCGTAGTACAGACCCAACACGATATCCTGAGAAGGCACGATAGACGGTTCGCCATTGGATGGGAACAGAATATTGTTAGACGCCAGCATCAATGTGCGGGCTTCCATCTGCGCTTCGATAGACAAAGGCACGTGAACCGCCATCTGGTCACCGTCGAAGTCGGCATTGAAAGCCGCGCAGACGAGTGGATGCAACTGGATCGCTTTACCTTCGATCAACACTGGTTCAAACGCCTGAATACCCAAACGGTGCAAAGTTGGCGCACGGTTCAGCATAATCGGATGTTCGCGGATCACTTCTTCCAGAATATCCCAGACGACTGGTTCTTGAATTTCAACCAGTTTTTTCGCTGCCTTGATCGTTGTTGCCAGACCCATCAATTCCAGTTTATTGAAAATGAATGGTTTGAACAGTTCCAAGGCCATCAATTTTGGCAGACCGCATTGATGCAATTTCAGTTGCGGACCAACCACGATAACGGAACGACCAGAGTAATCGACGCGCTTACCCAGCAAGTTCTGACGGAAACGACCGCCTTTACCTTTGATCATCTCAGCCAGAGATTTCAATGGACGCTTGTTCGCACCAGTCATTGCCTTACCACGACGACCATTGTCTAACAATGAATCGACTGCTTCTTGCAACATACGCTTTTCATTACGCGTAATGATTTCCGGAGCGCGCAATTCCATCAGGCGCTTCAAACGGTTATTACGGTTAATCACGCGACGATACAGATCATTCAGATCGGAAGTCGCAAAACGGCCACCGTCCAGCGGTACCAATGGGCGCAGCTCTGGCGGCAACACTGGCAACACTTCCATGATCATCCAGTCTGGTTTGATACCGGAGCGTTGGAACGCTTCGAGTACTTTCAGACGTTTTGCATATTTCTTGATCTTGGCTTCAGATTTGGATTCTTTGAGTTCTACACGCAAAGTTTCAGCATCACGGTCGATATCAATCGAACGCAGCAATTCACGGATACCTTCTGCGCCCATGAATGCGGTGAATTCATCGCCGTATTCTTCGTATTTAGCAGCGTAGTCGTCTTCCGACATGATCTGGCATTTTTTCAGCGGTGTCATGCCAGGATCGGTCACAACGTATGCTTCAAAATACAAAACGCGTTCGATATCGCGCAATGTCATGTCGAGCACCATACCCAGACGGGATGGCAGAGATTTCAGGAACCAGATATGCGCTGTTGGCGATGCCAGCTCAATGTGACCCATGCGTTCACGACGCACTTTCGCCAGTGTGACTTCAACGCCGCACTTTTCACAAATCACGCCACGGTGCTTCAGACGTTTGTATTTACCGCACAGGCATTCGTAATCTTTGATAGGGCCAAAAATTTTGGCGCAGAATAAACCGTCGCGCTCAGGCTTGAAAGTACGATAGTTGATGGTTTCCGGCTTTTTAACTTCGCCGTAGGACCAGGAACGAATTTTTTCAGGAGACGCCAGACCAATTTTGATCGCGTCGAATTGTTCGTTAGGTTGGACTTGCTTGAATAGATCGAGCAGGGCTTTCATGTATATCACTCCAGTGAAGCGCGCAATTTACTTTGAAATTCACGCTTGGTGGCTGAATGGTGCTGCAACAGAAGGTCTTTCGCCTTACCCTGTTCGCATCAGCGGGAGAGCCAGGTCTGTCGACACTGGTTCCGCTCATACCGGGAACGAACTCGCTTCCAAACTGCTGGCTAGCTGAATGACCAACGCCCGAAACTCGTTCGGGCGATGGTTTTACTACTTAATTACAATTAATCGCGTTCGAGATCGATATCGATACCCAGAGAGCGGATCTCTTTGACCAGAACGTTGAACGATTCCGGCATACCAGCGTCAATCACGTGGTCGCCCTTAACGAGATTTTCGTACACTTTCGTACGACCATTCACGTCATCGGACTTGACGGTCAACATCTCTTGCAAGACATAAGACGCGCCGTATGCTTCGAGAGCCCAAACCTCCATCTCACCGAAACGCTGACCACCGAACTGTGCTTTACCGCCCAATGGCTGTTGAGTCACCAGAGAGTAAGGACCAGTCGAACGGGCATGCATTTTATCATCAACCAGATGATGCAGTTTCAACATATGCATGTAACCCAGTGTGACTTTACGTTCAAACGCTTCACCAGTACGGCCATCGTACAAAGTAACCTGGTTTTTCGATGGTGTCATACCGAGGTGCTGCGCGATATGGTCAGGGAAAGCCAGATCCAGCATGCGACGAATTTCCTCTTCATCCGCACCGTCAAACACTGGCGTTGCAAACGGCACACCATTTTTCAGGTTATTCGTCAATTCCAGAATTTCTGTATCGGTGAAGCTGTCCAGATCTTCTGTTTTGCCGGATTCGTTGTAAATCTTTTTCAAGAATTCACGCAGCTCTTCGACCTTGGCTTTTGCCTTCAGCATTTCGCCGATACGCAAGCCCAGACCTTTTGCGGCCCAACCCAGATGTACTTCCAGAACCTGACCCACGTTCATACGTGAAGGAACACCCAATGGGTTCAATACGATGTCTGCAGGAGTACCGTCGGCCATGTATGGCATATCTTCGATAGGCACGATACGGGAAACCACACCCTTATTACCGTGACGACCCGCCATTTTGTCACCTGGTTGCAGACGACGTTTAACAGCCAGATAGACCTTGACCATTTTCTGTACGCCTGGCGGCAATTCATCGCCTTGCGTCAGTTTGGTACGTTTTTCTTCGAAAGCCAGATCAAACTGGTGACGCTTCTCAGCGATAGAATCTTTGATCGCGACCAGAGCATTCGCTGCTTCGTCCGATGCCAGACGAATATCGAACCAGTGGTATTTGTCTATACTTGCCAGATATTCTTTGGTCAGTTTCGTGCCTTTCGCCAGTTTGGCTGGGCCACCATCGGCAATCTTACCGTCAAGCATACGTTCCAGACGTTCAAACGCATCGCCTTCAACAATACGCAACTGATCGTTCAGATCGAGGCGATAACGCTTCAATTCATCATCGATAATTTGCTGTGCACGTTTGTCGCGTTGGATGCCTTCGCGAGTGAACACTTGCACGTCGATGACTGTACCTACCATGCCTGAAGGCACGCGCAGGGACGTATCTTTGACGTCAGACGCTTTCTCACCGAAAATCGCGCGCAACAGTTTTTCTTCCGGTGTCAGCTGAGTTTCACCTTTTGGCGTCACTTTACCGACCAGAGTATCACCAGCTGTTACCTCAGCGCCGATGTAGACGATACCGGACTCATCCAGACGAGCCAGTTGGTTTTCTGCCAGATTCGAGATATCACGTGTGATTTCTTCGGCACCCAACTTAGTATCACGGGCAACAACAGACAACTCTTCGATATGAATCGATGTATAGCGGTCGTCAGCGACCACTTTTTCAGAGATCAGGATCGAATCTTCGAAGTTATAACCGTTCCATGGCATGAACGCGACCAGCATGTTCTGACCAAGAGCCAGCTCACCCATATCTGTCGATGCGCCGTCAGCCAGTACGTCGCCTTTAGCAACCACATCACCGACTTTAACGATCGGACGTTGGTTGATATTTGTATTTTGGTTAGAACGTGTGTATTTGATGAGGTTGTAAATATCCACACCGACTTCACCAGCCTGCGCTTCAGCATCATTCACACGAATAACGATACGGCCCGCATCGATATAATCAACTTTACCGCCACGCAATGCCTGTACTGTTGTACCGGAGTCAACTGCAACAGTACGTTCAATACCTGTACCGACAAATGCTTTTTCCGGACGCAAGCAAGGAACTGCCTGACGTTGCATGTTGGCACCCATCAACGCACGGTTCGCATCATCGTGTTCGAGGAATGGAATCAGCGATGCCGCAACAGAAACGACCTGGCCAGTTGCCACGTCCATGTACTGGATACGTTCCGGGGATACCAGGATCGTTTCGCCAGCTTCACGCGCGGAAACCAGTTCATCAATCAGTTTGCCTTCGCCATCGATCGTCGCATTCGCCTGAGCGATGATGTAACGACCCTCTTCAATCGCGGAAAGGTAGTCGATCTGATTCGTGATTTTGCTGTCAACCACTTTACGGTATGGCGTTTCCAGGAAACCGTATTCGTTTAGACGTGCATACAACGCCAGCGAATTGATCAGACCAATGTTTGGTCCCTCAGGAGTTTCAATCGGGCAAACACGACCATAGTGAGTTGGATGAACGTCGCGGACTTCAAAGCCAGCGCGCTCACGTGTCAAACCACCAGGCCCCAGAGCGGAAATACGACGCTTATGCGTGATCTCGGACAATGGGTTAGTCTGATCCATAAACTGAGACAATTGTGAAGAACCGAAGAACTCACGAATCGCAGCAGAGATAGGCTTGGAGTTGATCAGGTCATGCGGCATCAGGTTGTCGGCTTCAGCCTGACCCAGACGCTCTTTCACTGCACGCTCTACACGTACCAGACCAGCACGGAACTGATTCTCAGCCAATTCACCGACGCAACGTACACGACGATTACCCAAGTGATCGATATCATCGACTTCACCGCGACCATTGCGCAGTTCTACCAGAATCTTGATTACGGCTAATACATCTTCGTTCGACAGTGTCATCGCGCCTGTCAGTTCATCACGACCGATACGGCGGTTGAACTTCATGCGACCGACAGCAGACAGATCGTAACGGTCTTCGCTATAGAACAAACCATTGAACAATGCTTCAACGGAATCTTCTGTTGGAGGTTCGCCAGGACGCATCATGCGATAAATCGCAACACGGGCAGCCATCTGATCCGAAGTGTCGTCAGTACGCAAGGTCTGAGAAATATAAGCACCCTGATCCAGATCATTTGTGTACAGAGTCTGAATATCAGTCACACGTGCATCGCGCAAACGCGCCAGCAATTCCTCTGTCAACTCGTCGTTGGCATTCGCAATCACTTCGCCAGTATCAGCGTCGATAATATTTTTTGCCAACACGCGACCAAGCAGATAATCTTCAGGTACGGAAATATGCTTGATTCCACCCGCCTCGATTTCACGTACATGCTTAGCATTGATACGCTTATCCTTAGCAACAATCACTTTGCCGGATTTGTCAGCGATGTCGAAACGCGCAACTTCACCGCGCAAACGCTCAGCGACAAATTCCATCTCTGCGCCATCTGCATGCAGGTTGAAATTATCGAAAACAAAGAAGTTTGCCAGGATCTGTTCGTTGCTCATGCCGATAGCACGCAACAAGATCGTTACTGGCATCTTACGGCGGCGGTCAATACGGAAGAACAGGATATCTTTCGGGTCAAACTCGAAATCCAGCCATGAACCACGGTAAGGAATGATCCTTGCCGAGAACAACAATTTACCGGAAGAATGCGTTTTGCCGCGATCATGTTCAAAGAACACACCTGGCGAACGATGCAACTGGGAAACTATCACACGCTCGGTACCGTTAACAACAAAAGAACCCGTCGTCGTCATCAAAGGCAATTCGCCCATGTAGACTTCCTGTTCTTTCATTTCTTTAACGACAGGCTTAGTCGGCGATTCTTTATCCAGAATCACCAGACGTACTTTTGCACGCAATGGTGACGCATAGGTAAGTCCACGCAATTGACATTCCTTGACGTCAAAAGCAGGATCACCTAAAACATAGGACAAGAATTCGAGACGAGCGAATCCATTGTGTGAAACGATAGGAAAAATCGAAGTGAAGGCTGACTGCAAGCCCTCATTTTTGCGGTTTGCCGCTGTTCTGTCTTCTTGTAAAAAGCTTTGGTACGACTCGATTTGAGTCGCCAATAAGAACGGAACGTTGTGGACGTTGGCGCGCTTCGCAAAAGATTTACGAATACGCTTCTTCTCAGTAAATGAGTAGTGCATGGACACTCCGTGAGTGACAAGGAAGGATGGAGAATTCAGGATTCCTGTCACAAAATTAATTCAACTCTGCGACAAAAAACCTCAAGTCTCAGCCCTCGGTCTTAATAAACAGCTAAACAACCCTGAACGACAAAGAAGCCAAAGAGGAACCCTCTCTTTCGAGAGGATTCCTGCCTTTGACTTCGGCAAATCCGCAGATTTGCCTTAATACTGTATTACTTAACGTCGACTTTAGCGCCAGCTTCTTCAAGCTTTTTCTTAGCGGCTTCAGCGTCAGCTTTAGCAACACCTTCTTTAACTGCTTTAGGTGCGCCATCAACCAGATCTTTAGCTTCTTTCAAGCCCAGACCTGTGATTTCACGAACTGCTTTAATGACGCCAACTTTGTTCGCGCCAACTTCAGCCAGAATTACGTTGAATTCTGTTTGTTCTTCAGCAGCTGCAGCAGCACCGCCACCAGCAGCAGGACCAGCTGCAACTGCAGCAGCGGACACACCAAATTTTTCTTCGAAAGCTTTAACCAGATCGTTCAGGTCCATTACGGACATCGCGCCTACGGCTTCCAGGATATCGTCTTTGCTAATTGCCATTTGAAACTCCAATTAATTAATTACATTGATACGGTATTTGACGGAAACATCAGTGCATTACGCAGCTTCTGTTTCTTTCTTTGCTGCCACGGCGGCCAGAGCACGTGCGAAAGCAGATACAGGAGCCTGCATCATACCTACGACTTGCGCCAACAATACTTCGCGGCTTGGGATGCTTGCCAATGCAACAACGCCAGCTTTATCCAGCGATTTGCCTGCATAGTTACCCGCTTTGATAACCAGTTTGTCATTGCTTTTTGCAAAGTCTTGAACGACTTTAGCAGCAGCAACAGCATCTTCCGAGATCGCATAGATCAACGGACCGGTCATTTCAGAAGCGAGGCTGGCAAATGCAGTTCCCTCAACAGCGCGACGTGCGAGTGTGTTTTTCAACACACGCATGTATACGCCTTGAGCACGTGCGTTAGCACGTAATTGCGTCAAATGACCGACCTGGATGCCACGATATTCAGCCACGACGATAGTCTGAGCAGTTGCTACTTTTGCAGAGACTTCAGCGACGACGGCTTTTTTGTCATTCAGATTGAGACTCACGGTCAACCTCCATTAATGATATTCAGTCTGCACATCAGGATGATGCACTTCCCTCACATCGTTTCGAACACGGCGTCCGAAGTTAGGAGTTTCACTGGGGGACCAGTAATCACTACAAAACTTGTTCGGGTACACCATCTGCGTTGGGTTCTGCAAATTACTCCGCAGATGTTTAACTTGTAACAAAGTAACAAGCCCAACGGTCTTTGACACTCTGAATATCCTGATTACTCAAGATATCCAGCCCAAAGATACGCCTCATGCAATACAGCATGAGGACTTAATTTTTTACTTAACCGAGATTAGCGTGATCAACGCGTACGCCCGCACCCATCGTAGATGAGATAGAAATCTTACGCAGGTAAACACCTTTGCTTGTCGCTGGTTTAGCTTTGTTCAGTGCATCAATCAATGCAACCAGATTCGACTTCAGATCACCATCAGCAAAAGACTTACGACCGATAGTAGTGTGAATAATACCTGCTTTGTCTGTACGGTATTGTACTTGACCTGCTTTTGCATTTTTAACTGCAGTAGCAACGTCAGGAGTCACAGTACCAACTTTCGGATTTGGCATCAGGCCACGTGGACCCAGAACCTGACCTAAAGTACCAACGATACGCATAGTATCTGGAGATGCGATCACAACGTCAAATGGCATATCGCCAGCTTTAACGCGCTCTGCCAGATCTTCCATACCAACGATATCTGCACCGGCTGCTTTAGCTTCTTCAGCTTTTGAACCTTGAGCGAATACCGCTACACGTACTGTTTTACCTGTACCAGCTGGCAACACAACTGCGCCACGAACAACTTGGTCAGATTTCTTAGGATCAACACCGAGTTGAACAGAAACGTCGATAGATTCGTTGAATTTCGCAGTAGCACATTCTTTGATCAATGCGATAGCATTGTCAAACGGGTACACTTTCAGACGATCTACTTTAGTTGCGAGCAACTTTGCTTTTTTAGATAACTTAGCCATTACAGACCCTCCACCGTGATGCCCATAGAGCGAGCGGAACCAGCGATAGTACGCACTGCTGCGTCCATATCAGCTGCTGTCAGATCTGCGCGCTTAGTAGTCGCGATCTCTTCAGCTTGCTTACGTGTGATGCTACCAACTTTATCAGTGTGAGGTTTAGCTGAACCTTTAGTGATACCTGCAGCTTTTTTGATCATATAAGTTGCTGGTGGAGTCTTCATCACGAAAGTGAAAGACTTATCCGCAAATGCAGTGATCACGACAGGAATCGGCATACCTGGCTCAACACCTTGAGTCTGTGCATTAAATGCTTTACAGAATTCCATGATGTTCAAACCACGTTGACCCAGAGCTGGACCGATTGGTGGGGATGGATTTGCTTTACCAGCTGGCACTTGCAGCTTGATAAAACCAATAATTTTCTTTGCCATGTTGGCTCCTTCATTAATTGAGTGTTAGCGCCTGACAAGGCTATTAACTAAGTCAGGCTCCTCTGCTTACTTCTCAGTTTCAAAAATTGCTTTTTTTCGTACTGATCAACGATTGCTACTCTCAGACTTTTTCAACCTGAGCAAATTCCAACTCAACTGGTGTAGCGCGACCAAAAATCGTCACTGTTACACGCACTTTGGATTTCTCGTAATTAACTTCTTCAACGTTTCCGTTGAAATCAGTGAACGGGCCTTCCTTAATACGTACAACTTCACCAACTTCATACAATACTTTTGGCCTTGGCTTCTCAACGCCATCCTGCATTTGCTGCAGAATTTTATCTACTTCATGCTGAGGAATCGGCGCAGGCTTATTCGACTTACCACCAATAAAGCCAGTCACTTTGCTGGTATTTTTTACCAGATGCCATGTATCGTCCGTCATATCCATTTCAACGAATACATAGCTTGGAAATAAACGGCGCTCAGTCACTACTTTACGACCATTGCGAACTTCAATCACTTCCTCTGTTGGCACAAGAATGCGACCGAACAGATCTTGCATTTCAGCGCGCTCAATACGCTCCACCAGAGCACGGTGCACACTTTTCTCCATGCCTGAGTAGGCGTGAACGGCATACCATCTTTTAGCGCTTTTAGGCACAGACACCTCAGGCGCTGTACCTTGCTCGTTTTCCTGAATGTTATCGCTCATTATTTTTTCCATCCAAGAATTACGTCATACAACAAAAACTCGAGAAACTTATCCGTCCCCCAGAGAAAGATCGCCATGACCAATACAAAACCAAACACCACTGCCGTAATCTGACCGGCTTCTTTGCGCGTAGGCCAGACAACCTTTTTTGTTTCACGAACAGATTCTTTAGCGAAATCAAAAAAATTACGACCAACTTCGGAGATTGCAAGCAGTCCGACAGCAACAACCAAGCCCGCCAGAAGAGCAACAACCCGAACCCAAGTCGACTGACCAGCGAGAATGTAAAAAGCAGCAATTCCAGAAACGACTGCAGCACCAGCCAAAATGACTTTATATTTGTCATTGGAGGTACTTACTGTTTGTACGGAATGATTAGACATACTTTTGATTTACTTTCGGTGCCCTGCGGCCTTGACGGTGGCAGGGGCGGTAGGAATCGAACCTACAACCTTCGGTTTTGGAGACCGACGCTCTGCCAATTGAGCTACACCCCTACATCTTAGAACCACTTGATAAGTACTGCGACCTTGGCAAGCCGCAATACTTATTTCGAATGAACTTTAAAAATTACTCGATAATTTTAGCAACAACACCCGCACCAACAGTACGACCACCTTCACGGATAGCGAAACGGAGACCTTCTTCCATCGCGATCGGGTTGATCAGTTTGACTGTGATAGAGACGTTATCACCTGGCATGACCATTTCTTTGTCTGCTGGCAACTCGATCGAACCAGTTACGTCCGTTGTACGGAAGTAGAACTGTGGACGGTAGTTGTTGAAGAATGGTGTATGACGACCACCTTCATCTTTCGACAAAACGTAGATCTCGCCTGTGAAGTGGCTGTGTGGCTTGATTGAACCTGGTTTTGCCAACACTTGACCACGTTGGATGTCTTCGCGTTTTGTACCGCGCAACAAAACACCGACGTTGTCACCGGCTTGACCTTGATCCAGCAATTTGCGGAACATTTCAACGCCAGTACATGTTGTTTTAACTGTGTCTTTAATACCGACGATTTCGATCTCTTCGCCAACTTTGATGATACCGCGTTCGATACGACCAGTCACCACTGTACCGCGACCAGAGATGGAGAATACGTCTTCTACTGGCAACAGGAAAGCGCCGTCAACAGCACGTTCTGGTGTTGGGATGTAGGTGTCGAGTGCATCAGCCAGTTTCAGGATTGCTTCTTCACCCAATGGACCTTTGTCGCCTTCGAGCGCCAGTTTTGCGGAACCTTGGATGATAGGCAGATCGTCGCCTGGGAATTCATATTTGGACAGTAATTCACGTACTTCCATTTCAACGAGTTCCAGCAATTCAGCGTCATCAACCATGTCGCATTTGTTCAGGAAAACGATGATGTATGGAACGCCAACCTGGCGAGCCAACAGGATGTGCTCACGTGTTTGTGGCATTGGGCCGTCTGCTGCGGAGCAAACCAGAATCGCGCCGTCCATCTGAGCCGCACCAGTGATCATGTTTTTAACATAGTCAGCATGGCCTGGGCAGTCAACGTGAGCGTAGTGGCGTGTTGCTGTTTCGTATTCAACGTGGGCAGTATTAATTGTAATACCGCGTGCTTTTTCTTCTGGTGCTGCGTCGATTTCGTCGTATTTCTTCGCTTCGCCACCGAATTTTGCAGACAATACTGTTGCAATCGCTGCTGTCAATGTTGTTTTACCGTGATCAACGTGACCAATTGTACCTACGTTGACGTGCGGCTTGGTGCGTTCGAACTTACCTTTTGCCATTTTGGACTCCTAACGATTTTATGAGATACTCAGGCACGCGCCCGACGACTTCAGACTTGAAACACCAGCTTACATGGTGCCCTTGACGTGGATTGAACACGTGGCCTCTCCCTTACCAAGGGAGTGCTCTACCACTGAGCTACAAGGGCAGCTTAGTCTGCACAAAGCCATGCAAAATAACTGGAGCGGGTGAAGGGAATCGAACCCTCGTCATAAGCTTGGAAGGCTTCAGCTCTACCATTGAGCTACACCCGCAGGGGCTACCACTTCAGCCGCAATACAAATTCTTTCCTATGGTGGAGGGGGCTGGATTCGAACCAGCGTACTCAGAGAGAACAGATTTACAGTCTGTCGCCTTTAACCACTCGGCCACCCCTCCATAGGGAACTCAGAACTATAGAGATCCGAAGCACTGATGTCAAGAGCTATTTAAAAAAAGTGTCGAAAAGAGTCAATTTCGTGCATGCGACAGCTGGAAGGAATCAACGCCGTCAAATTTTTCGAAGTCCTGAGATAAAACACTGATTGGCAGCGCAAGCTTTTTATCCATTGCGACGGCAACAAAACGCCACTCCAGAGCACCATTACTCTGTGCAATCGCCAATGTACCACTGGCCATTTCATAACCGCGTCTCAAAGCCATTTCGCCCATCGTTTTCTCATCCGGCAAAAATCCCTTTTTAAAACGTATCGTGATCACAATTGCCGCCTGTGAAGGTAACCAGGACTCAAGGCGATGCACCCATACCATGCAGGCGGCCGACAAAAGTGCCAACAGAATTGCCGCGGCATAAAAGCCCACTCCGACCAAAACACCGATCGCAGATGACGCCCACACCGAAGCAGCCGTCGTCAAACCGCTGATCGTGAATCCCTCCTTCATGATCACACCGGCACCGAGAAAGCCAATACCGGTAACGATTCCCTGAATAATTCTGGTCGGATCAAGCGCCACCGGCGCTATCGCGCGACCGCCGTACCAGAAGTCAGGGTAGCCGGCAATCACGACCAACGCTGCAGAAGCCATGCATACCAGCCCGTAAGTCCGCATGCCTGCGGCACGTCCGTGATAAGATCGTTCATAGCCGACGACAAAGCCCAGCAACATTGCGCCAGCCAGATTCAAGAATATGATGATGTTGGCGTTCAGCTCGGCAGCCGACCAGAAACTCATGAAATGACTCAGGTAACTTCCCATAACGCCCCATAAATGATGTAAATCGTTTTTTAGTTTATCAACTATCAGTCTGTGGCGGAAAGCAATTTACGCTACCTGCGTAAGATATCCGGGTAAAAATCAGCTCCGTTTTTTAAACCTATCATCCGCAAGCGACTATGCAGTATAATCCGCGCTCACATTCATTGGGGAGTAGCCTGCTTCAGCCTTGCTGAAGAAATCGCATCAACATACTTGACTCAACAGTCATGGTGCGGTTGATCCTGTAATCAGCAATGGATCAGCGATGATCTGCGCGGGATTTGGCAAGACCTTTGATAGTTGCACTTCTGTTACCGGAGATCGGGCGGAGTGTTGCTGTCATTGGTTATCAGCGCCCGATCTCAATAAAAATCATGGAAGCTTTCCTCGTCTCTGCTCTGGCCGTCACCGTTGGCGAAATTGGTGACAAAACACAATTGCTCGCCTTATTACTGGCAGCGCGCTATAAAAAACCAATCCCTATCATTCTCGGCATATTGATTGCTACCTTAGCCAATCATGCTCTGGCCGGATTACTGGGCCAATGGGTTGCTACTAATATTCCCTCCACGTTGTTGCGCTGGGCGCTAGGATTATCTTTTCTGGCCATTGCAGCCTGGACACTGAAACCTGATGAAATGGAAGATGAAGGTCTGAGTGAAGGAAAATACGGCGTCTTCGCGCTGACCTGCATCACTTTCTTTATTGCTGAAATCGGCGATAAAACACAGCTGGCAACGGTCGCACTGGCAGCAAAATACTCGAATCTCTACCTGGTTATCGCAGGTACAACGCTGGGTATGCTGATTGCTGATATTCCTGCAGTCTTTTTAGGAAAAATCGCAGCGCCGAATTTTCCATTCAAAATAGTCCGCTGGATTGCTGCTGGGGTATTCGCTATTCTTGGTGTCTTGGTGCTGTTGGGTATCGGCGATCGTTTTTTATAAAGAGAAAGAAATGCTGACGATTTATCATAATCCGCGTTGCTCCAAATCCCGTGAAGCACTGGCGATACTCGAATCTGCCTGCGCTGAACACGCGCAGGAGTTAAAGGTCATCGACTACCAGAAAACACCGCTGTCGGTCGGACAATTAACGACGCTGCTGGAGCAACTGGGCGGCGATGTACAACAAATGTTGCGCAATAACGAAGCGGAATATGCCGAGAAAAATTTAGCGGAAGCCGACGATTCCCGCGCGCTTCAGGCCATCGCTGATTGTCCCAAATTACTGCAACGTCCTATCGCTACATTCAATGGAAGAGCAGTCATAGGACGTCCGCCGGAGCAAGTGCTGCATCTATTTAAGAAAGTGTCATCACATGAGTGAATTTAAACTTGCCGCTGGCAGTATCGTCAAATTCGGCTGCACGACAACCCAGCTTTATCCGATTTTAAGAAATGGTATTGCGATGAGTAGTGTGCGCCAGGGTTTGCAAGATGCCGCTGGCGCATCAATACCAGGAATCATGATAGGCGAGTTGATGGCTTACTTCGCTGCGTGTGCAGATTTCTGCAATGACACCGGCGCTGTCCATCACGCACATCAGGACATCATGGCAGCTTTCGTGCAGGCACTGCAGAATCATCGCGGCGAAAAACCGCAAATGCCGGAGCTGGAAAGCATTGCCAGTGAAACCGGCTTACCGGTCGTACTGGAAATCGTGCTCGGGGAAGATTGCGTCATACTGGCAGACACGCATTTCGTCAGTGAAGGTGAAGCCGAGAAAAGCTGGAAACTCTGGCGCAGTGGTTCTTTGCAAAGAGAAGGCGGAATTCCGGCGAATTGGATCAAACAATTTTATTTCCCGCGCCTGCTCGATTACCGCGATATCAGCGTTGCCAGAAATCCACGCAGTCTGGAACAAACTACCGATACAGCGTTGATGGTCGGTGGCCTGATGCAATCGTGGCACAAAGACACACCGGCAGATTTACTGAATGCCTTTAACAAGCAATACGGTCGCATTAATTTTTCTCAGCGCAGTCAATTTGATGAAACATCGCTGGAGCGCTTCTTCAATCTGAATGCCATGCTGGACCCGGCAACCCGCTTGTTAAATCAGATGACCATCTGGCAAGACATTGATTCTCTCGCCAAGAAACAAGGTATTGAGCTGAACTAAAGCAAATCAGTTGGATGTTCAGTTGGACGGGCTGCGTTTGACGAAAAACAGCGCAGCCCCAATCGCCATCAGTATCCCGCCAAAGAAGCGATTCTGGCTTTTTAACCAGCTTGGATCACTGAAATATCTCTGCATGGTCGAGGCGGCATACGCATAGCTATGCATCACGATCAGATCGACGCCGCACATAGTCGCCCCGAGTATGCAAAGCTGCGGCAACAACGGCGCATCATGCGAAATAAATTGTGGTAACACCGCCACCATAAAAATGATGCCTTTAGGATTCGTCGTATTCGTGAAAAAACCGATCAGGAAACGTCTGCGTGCAGTGGGCAACTGTGTCAGCGTGACGTTTTTTTCTTCTTCCTTCACCACTTCTACCCGCGCACGCCATTGATTAAATCCAAGATAAATCAAATACAGCGCACCAACGATTTTAACGATATTAAACGCGAATTCTGACGCTAACAGAATCGAACCCACCCCTGCCCCGGCAATCGCCAGAATCAACAACAAGCCAGCCTGCAAGCCCAGTATCGTTGTACTGGCTTTTTTGACGCCGTAATTCAGCCCATGCGACATTGATAACACTGCACCAGAACCAGGGGAAATAGCGATTACACAAGCGGCAATCAGAAAGGCAAACCAGGTAGAAAAAGTCATAATCATCAATAGCGACAAGCGCTGAAATTAAACTGCAAAAAAAACACAAAAACTATTGTAGCCGCTGCCGCAATCAATCGCAGATCGTAGAATAAAAAATCAGCCTCGCATCATCGCCGCGAGTAACTGACTTTTCAAGGTCTTGATCAAAGCGGTTTCATCCGGCGGCACGCCTTCATCTGCGGTGGTCGCGCGATCCGCATAAAACAAGCCCAGGGGCTTCTTTTGTATGACCAGCGGCAAAATAATGAAACTACGGGCGTCCGGTAATAATTCCTGATGCCAGGCTGGCAATAAACTGCGGATTTTTGGCACCATCGCATCCGAAATCATCACGTCAGCATTATTGCTTAAGGCCAGCGCAAATAAATCAGACTCGGATTTGCCGCCGAAGAAAAAGCTCTTTTGCCGTTCGGCATAATGTTCACCAACCGCCAGGCGCGCGACATAACGCCCGCTGCTGATATCGCGCAGGCAGACTGTGGCAAAACGAAATCCCATGCTGGTGTACAAGGTTTCGAGCACCAGCAAGATCAGATCATTCAGCTTGTAGTCATCGGAGGTCAGCATCTGCGTCACATCCTGCACGCCGGTCAGCAACAGATCGCGCGCGTTGTGCGGTTTTCCGCTGGGGTAACGAATCGCTTCCTGTGCGGGAGTGACTTCGGCGGTCTTCAGCAAAAATTCACTGGGAACGCCCAGCGTTTTCAATAATTCCGGCGCTTCTGCATTCGCCTCTGGCAAGGCAATATCCATGCTCTTTGCCATCTGACGGGTCTCAGCTTCGACTTTGAGCAACAAATCGTCCAGCATCGCCTGATCCAGCTCCAGCACTTTACCGAAGCGCTTCAGCAATTTTTCATAACGGGCTGATTTATCGCCGACACCCGAAATCAGAATACCGGCCAGCGCATCGCTGAAGCTTGCCACTTGTTTCAGCCATTCATTACGTTGCGTGCTCTTACGCAGCTCGCCGGAAGGCAATGGCGCCATCGCCTGAATAATTGCGTCCGGGATTTTCCAGCCTTGCAACGCCAGCTCGCCAAAACGCTCGAAGCTACAGCCGAGCAACAAGACCGATGCCGCATCCTCACTGGTTTCTCCGGTGGCAGCAACATTCTGGATACGAGAAAATAATCCATGGTCAAACGAGGCAATCAGAACCTTGCCGACATTCTTGAACAAGGAAGCAACCGCCGCTTCTTCGCCATCCTGAAAGCGCCCACGCTGTGCAATTTCGCGGCCGATAATACTGGCGCACAAAGAATGAATCAGCTCTTTACGTACACTGATCGCCTGCGCCTGATCTTTGAAAAAATCGACCAGCAGCATCGCCAGCGCGCTGGTTTTAACGGTATTAAATCCGAGCAAAAATATCGAGCGTGAAATGGTCGTCACCGCAGCGCCAGCCGCAGTCCGGTATTGGACCGTATTTGCCAACCGCAAGATTTTTTGCGTCAGACCGACATCCGACAAGACAAAATGCGCGAGACGGGACACCGAATCTTCGCCGGACGAAGTAATTTCAACGACTTTAGCGATCGCGACACCCAGTGTCGGTAAATCGTTTTCGTCTCTGATTTTTTTTAATAAGCGTTCGCGATGCGACTCGAGGGGAATCTGAGAAAAACCTGCTGTTGGATAAGTTGCCATAGTTCCTGCGTGTGCAGCCAATGAATTCTACAAGATACTGTGCGACTCCTGCCTGCCGTTCGATCAATCGCCGATACGGCTGGCAGATATGGCAATCGATCTAATTTTTTGTAAAACGACTGATACTCAAACCATACTTTTTCTGCAGCTCATCATATAAACCCCGAATCGCCTTCAGACGCGGATTCATAGGATCAAGATGACGCGCAGATTCGATCAGCGCCTTCGCCTGCTCGCCGATAGTATTGTCCCAGCCAAGATTTTCCAGACATTTCAATGCCGCCAACGCGGCATTCATCACCACTTGTGAATTGTCCGGCGATTTACGGGCAGCGGCCGTCATCAGCTCAACCGAGCCGCGGAAATCGCCCTGCTTCGCTTTTTGCACACCCAGCGCCACCAGATCCATAACTTCCTTCTTGCTGCGCTGTGCCAGCTCTTTCGCCAGATGCCCTTTGCCGGCGCTTTCAAACACGCCCATCGCCTTGTTCATGACCTGCTGGTTACTCGCCGCATTTTTCATCACGTCGAGAATAATTTCGGAAGCCGCATCTTCATTGTCGTTATCAAGGCAACTCTTCGCCAGACCGATCTTGGCACCGGTCGATAAACCGATGTCTTCGCGCGAGGCTTCGACGGCGGCACCGAGTTCTTCGGTCAACCTCGCGTCACCGGTTTTGGCATGCACCATCGCATTTGAAATCGCGCGGCAGGCCGCGGTCTTTTTCAGACCGACCATACTTCTGTCCATGTCGCGGATCACCGATTTAGCCTGATCGGTATCGCCTTTTTTGACCAGCGCATCGACCAGATTCATGTGATCTTCTGGGTCACGGAATTCAGAAAATTTTGCCTTGCTGACGACTTTTTTAAACACGTTTTCTGCGGTTTCGATGTCACCGGTTTCCATCGCAATCCGCCCCAGATTACGTAAGCGGCGTACACCGTGCGGCGAAACGGCGACCGCCGTATCGAGCACTTCTTTCGCTTCGGGGAGCTGGCCAACCATTTCATGTGTTTTGGCAAGCCAGTCATACGCATCCATGTACTTGCTGTTTTCCGCGACCAGATTTTTCAGGATGCTTTCCGCTTCCTGATATTTTCCCTGCATGTACAGCGTTTTCGCCAGACCCAGGCGAGCCCAGGCGACGGCTTTCATTTCAAACAGCTGGGTGTACAGCGCTTCGGCTTCGGCGGCTTCGCCCAGCACCACATGCAGTTCGGCGCGCAGGCGCATGAAATCAATCACATAGCGCGGAAATTCACGTTCGCCGTGGTAGGTGGCAGTAATCGCCTCGCTCACTTGGCCCTGTTCCATCAGGTTATAGACATCGACAAAGGCTTTGCGTTTTTCCAGCGCACGAACCACACGTTCCAGCAGCATGTCGGCAGTAAATGGCTTGAGCAGGTAATCAGACGGGGCAAGTTCAGCGGCGCTGACAACTTTGGCGTAAGAGCGCTCGGCGGTCACCATAATAAAGATGGTCGATAAAGGCGCAAGCTTGTGATGGCGCATGTCTTCCAGCAATTGCTGACCGTCCTGACCGACGCCGAGATCGTATTCGCACAGAATCAGATCGAATACTTTTGCCTGTATGGTCCGCACTGCAGTACCGGCAGTCAGCGAGTGCTCGATTTTTGTAATGCCACACAGATTGAGCATATTGTGCAAACTGACCCGCATTCCCTGATGCGGTTCAATGAGCAATGCCCTGATTTCGCTGAGTTCGCTCATTTCTACCTTTAGCGTAATTTTTTGTTTGTAATCGCTAGTAAGACATATCAGATAGCAATGCTGATATAAGTTCAGCAACCTCCTGATTGCTGCCACGCCTGTCGATTCATTATATTAAAGTGACGGCGAAATAGCGTAAAAACTTTAATCGGCCAACGCTGCAAAATCGGTGCAAAACCGGCATTTTTTCTGCGCTATTGCGTTCACTTGAAGACGCGCGCCAGCAACAACACGACCAGCGAAATCAGTATCGTCGAGGCAAACGGAAAAGAAAAATCACGGCCAAATAAGCGAAAACGAAGGTCGCCGGGCAAGCGCCCTATGCCCAGTTTCTCCAGCCACGGCAGCAGGCTGGAAAACACCACGACGGCCAGAAATATCGTCAATACCCACCGAAACATCAGATACTCCCCCCTGTTTTCATTAAAAACACCTTTATGTCCTTATAAACACTGGGCTTCAAAATATACTCCCCCCAGTATATTTGACGCCTATTTTCACGTCAGCACGCGATCAAAGACGGTGACTACGGTCGTGCCGCAGTAAATTGTCAGGAAGATCAACGCCGCTGCCGACCACAAGGACTTTGAATAACTCGCCCATTTCCGCCGGAGAGATCAGTTTTTGCAACGCGTTCGCCTGCGGCAGATAAGCCATCACCTCTTCCGGCGAGGTACGGCTGAGCAGGTCTGCAATGCCCGATTCGAGTAAAAAACCGGCCTGACTGGTGTAGCTCAATACAGACAAATTTTCTTCCAGCGCCGCGCGCGCCATGGCAGTAAAGTCAACATGGGCGGTGATATCTTGCAAGCCTGGCAAATAAAACGGATCAGGATGTGCGTGATGGCGATAGTGACACATCAGGCTGCCCTGCGAGCGCTGCGGATGATAATACTCTTGCGCCGGAAAACCGTAATCGATCAGGATCGCCGCGCCGCCTTTGCCAGTCGCTGCGCAACCAGCATTCAGCATCTGCGCCAGACTGTGCATAAAACCGCTGGCCACCGCATGCACTTCAGTCAGATAAGCAACCGGCAGCTCACCGGCATCAGGAATCTGCGCGCATTTTTCTGCATCGCAGGCACGTTCGCAGTATTGCAGAGGTGCCGCGTCGCCGTCGTCCGCCAGCGCCACGCCGATCTCGCACCAGCCATCGGCGGTCTTGCGCACCAGATCGACCGGCATCGCATCGAGCACTTCATTGCCCAGCACGATGCCGGAAAATGAGACTGGCATTTCCTGCAACCAGACCACCTGCGGAAAGTCTTTCAGCAAATCTTCCTGACGGGCGCGCAATTCGCCGGACAATTCCACGATAAAATAGCGTTCTATCGCGATACCGGATAATTGACACTCCGTTAAAAAATCTTTGGCGAGCTTACCTGTACCGGCGCCGAATTCCATGACTTGCGCGGTGGTTTGGGCGAATAATTTGCCCGCCAGCGTGGCCAGCGTCGCACCGAATAAAGCAGACATTTCCGGGGCTGTTGTAAAATCGCCGTCTTTGCCTAATTTTGTGGCACCGCCGCTGTAATAACCCAGATCCGGCGCATACAAGGCCAGTTCCATGTAGCGCGAAAAAGGGATCCAGCCCTGATGTTGCCTGATGTCGTCAATGATGAGCTGTTGCAGTGCCTGTGAAGCTGCGAGCGCCTCCGGCGCAGGAATAGGAAGAGATAATTTTTGCATACCGGCATTGTAGTAAAAACCCCGTAGTCACGTTAAAGAATTTCCATGACCCAGACCAAGCTCAACAACACCGAGGCGCGTGTTGCTCTCGTTACCGGCGGCGCGAAACGCATAGGACGGCATATCGCCCTGACGATGGCGCAACAAGGCTGGGATATCGTCGTGCATTTCGGCACGTCGGCCAGCGATGCCGCCAGCGTAGTGCAGGAAATTCAGGCGCTGGGGCGACGCGCCGTGGCTTTGCAATGCGACCTCGCTGATGAAGCCGCGACGCGCGCTTTGTTACCGCAAGCGATATCCGCGATGGGTGCCGTGCATTGCGTGGTGAATAATGCGTCGCTGTTTGCCGAAGACAGCGCCAGCAGTTTTACCTATGCGGCGCTCGACCGCCACATGCACGCCAATCTGGGTGCACCGCTGATCCTCGCGCAGGCGCTGCATGCGGCCACTGGCGAAGGTCAGCAAGCCTGCGTGATTAATTTGCTCGATCAGAAATTATTTAATCTGAATCCCGATTTTTTATCGTATACCTTGTCCAAAGCTGCACTACAATGCGCGACCACGACGCTGGCACAGGCGCTGGCGCCACAAGTGCGGGTGGTCGGTATCGCGCCTGGCATCACGATGGTGTCCGGTCATCAGAGCGAGGCCGATTTTCAGCAAGCGCATCAGGTCACACCGTTGGGTCGTTCCAGCACGCCGGAAGATATTGCGCGCACAGTCTGCTTTGTTGCCGACAGCCCGGCGATGACAGGCACGACCTTATTGGTCGATGGCGGGCAGCATTTAATTCCTTTGCGGCGCGATGTGATGTTTGTTGCCACTGCAAATCAATGCTCATGAATCACAGAAAATGATACGCAGGCCTGACGACGCACTTGCCGCAGGCTACCCGAATCAGAACACGTTTTTACTTTATCAGGCTCTTTATGCTATCCATTTTGCACCACCCACAACTCGCCGACTGCCGCCGCTTGTTTTTGCGGAATTACGAAGTGTCGATCAATATCGGCGTTCACGAGTTTGAGAAAAAAGGCGAACAGCGCGTCATGATCAATGTCGATCTGTATATTCCGCTGGCACTCTCGACACCGAAAGACGATCAGCTTGATGAAGTCGTCGATTACGATTTCATGCGCGGCACGATCGCCGCCCGCGTTGCGCAGGGTCATGTACATTTGCAGGAAACGCTGTGCGACGACGTCGCCCGCATCATGCTGGCACATCCGCGTGTGCGCGCCGTGCGTGTATCGACCATGAAGCCGGATGTGTATCCCGATTGTGAAGGCGTCGGCGTTGAAGTATTTCAGATCAAAACAGAAATTTAAGTCAGACCATGCAAGCAATCAATGAATCTTTAACAGCACAGGCTGATGCGCCTGCTGCCGTTGCAAAATCGCAGGAAAAAATCACCTACGAAAATAATAAGCTGCACAAACGTCTGTGCCGTCAGGTCGGTCAGGCGATTGGCGATTTCAATATGATAGAAGACGGTGACAAAGTCATGGTCTGTCTGTCGGGCGGCAAAGACAGTTATGCCTTGCTCGATATTCTGATGACGCTGCGCGAACGCGCACCGATACATTTCGATATCGTCGCGGTGAATCTCGATCAGAAGCAACCGAACTTTCCGGCCGATGTCTTGCCGGCGTATCTGGAAAAAATCGGCATTCCGTATCACATCGAAAATCAGGATACTTACAGCATCGTCAAGCGCCTGATCCCGGAAGGCAAAACCACCTGCTCGCTGTGTTCGCGCCTGCGCCGCGGCATTCTGTACCGGGTTGCCGATGAACTCGGCGCGAATAAAATTGCACTCGGCCATCACCGTGACGACATACTCGAAACCTTTTTCCTGAATATGTTTTTCGGCGGAAAAATCAAAGGTATGCCAGCCAAATTGCAATCCGATGACGGCAAACACATCGTCATCCGCCCGATGGCATATGTCAAAGAAGCCGATACCGAGCGTTATGCGCAGGTCAAAAACTTCCCTATCATTCCTTGCGATCTGTGCGGCTCGCAAGAAAACCTGCAACGCAAGCAAATCAAAAATCTGATGCGTGAATGGGATAAAAAATATCCGGGTCGCGTAGAAAATATTTTCTCGTCTTTATCGACCGTGGTGCCTTCTCATCTGATGGATAAAAACCTGTTCAACTTCACCGATCTGCAAATCAGTGGCGAAGCAAATCCGGATGGCGATATTGCATTTGACGAAGAGCCATGCGCGACGCCAGCCAGCGGCGTGATTCAGTTGCATCTGGATCAGGACGATTAAGTCTTTTTCCCTGACAAAAAAAGCGGGCATGAAATAAATTCATGCCCGCTTTTTTATTTTCTATACTGCGTCCGTTTCAGGCAAATTTCCCTTCACGGAAATCGCTGATCGCTTTGAAGATTTCTTGCTGGCTATTCATCACAAACGGCCCGTACTGCACTATCGTTTCACCCAGCGGTTCACCGGCAATCAACAAAGCGCGGGTAGCCGTGGCAGCGCTGATGATGACGCCATCGACATCCGCTGTTTTTTTCAAAATCGCCATTCTTTGCTGCGGCACTGCTTTGCCCGCGACTTCCAGCTCGCCTTCATACACATATAAAAACGCATTGGCCGTCGCACTCAGATGCTGACGGAATTGCGTTCCGGCAGGCAAATGTATATCGAGATACAAAGGCTGCGTTACTTCACGCTGCATCGCACCGGCAACGCCATGACTATGCCCAGCAATCACGCGCGCTTTCACGCCTTCTGCGGTCAGCAATTCAGGAATCGCTTCACTCTGAATATCGCGATACCACGGCTCTGTCATCTTATCCTTGGCAGGCAAATTCAGCCACAACTGGAAGCCCGCCATGCGGCCTTCTTCCTGCTCCGGCAATTCTGAGTGAATCACGCCGCGCCCTGCGGTCATCCATTGCACGCCGCCGTTTTGCAGCAAACCTTCGTGCCCGGCGCTGTCGCGATGACGCATGCGCCCGGTCAGCATGTAAGTGATAGTTTCAAAGCCGCGATGCGGATGGTCGGGGAAACCACCGATGTAATCATCCGCTTCGTCACTGCCAAACGCATCCAGCATCAGGTAAGGATCAAGACGATACTGGAACGGTTGCGTCAACACCCGCGTCAGTTTGACGCCGGCGCCATCGGAGGTCGCCTGACCGGCAACCAGTTGTTCCACCACCCGCGACTGGTTGACGTTTTCGGTCTGCAGATCTGTATGTACGGTGCTCATCCTGATTCTCCTTGTAACTGATTGCGCCAGATGGCAATCAGGCTTTCAGTGCATCTTCAATTTGTTGTGTCGCTGAAGCAATCGCTGCCGCTTCGGCGTCCGGCCCCATTGCCAGACCTTCGGCATAAATGAATTCCACATCGGTCATGCCGAGGAAGCCGAAGAAAGTCTTCAGGTAAGGCATTTGTGTGTCATTCCCTGTGTTGCGATACAAGCCACCACGGGTCAGCACCACATACACTTTTTTACCGGTCAGCAAACCTTCAGGGCCATTCGCGGTATAACGGAAAGTGACCTGAGCACGTGAAATCGCATCGATCCAGTTTTTCAGCTGGGACGAAATACCGAAGTTATACATCGGTGCGCCGAGCACGACCACGTCTGCTGCCTGAATTTCTGCGATCAGCGCATCATCTTGTGCCACACGCGCCTGCTGCGCTGCATTGCGCTGATCGGCCGGTGTGAACAAGGCTTGCAAGGCCGCTTCGTCGAGTGCCGGATGTGGCGTATGTCCCAGATCACGCACCGTCAGCGCTGCGCCCGGATTTGCTGCCAGCAAACGCTCGACCAGCACTTTAGACAAACGGTTGGAATGGGAACCTTCGGAACGGACGCTGGAATTGATTTGTAAGAGTTTCATTTTCTTGCCTTCGATAAAGTGGTTAAGGATCAGATGACCATGAACGTACTTTATATGTTCCAATCATATTCCAGAAGACCATAAATTGGATATCATTATCCCAAATATGAAACAATAGCTTATTTCATCAATCAAGCCACCCAGCTCCACAAAAAATCAAGCGAAAAGAGAACGACGATGCAACTGGAAGCGAATGATCTTTTACTGTTTGCCCGCATTGTGGCCGAAGGCAGCTTCAGCAAAGCGGCCGCCCGTTTAGCGGTGCCGAAATCAACCCTGTCACGCCGCATCACGGCGCTCGAATCGCAACTCGGTGAACGGCTGCTGCTGCGCACGACCCGCAAACTCAGCGTCACTGAATTTGGTCAGCATGTCTTGCAGCACGCGCAGCATGTGCAGGAAGAAGTCGATGCAACTCTGGCGCTGACCCAGCATCGCCAGGCCGAACCTTCGGGACGTCTGCGGGTCTCGATGCCCGCCGATTTTGCGAATCAGGAAATGAGCCAGTTTTTATCTGCGCTGATCGCTGCGCATCCGGCGATTGCGTTTGAAATTGATTTGTCGCCGCGCCGTGTTGACCTGATCGGCGAAAACTATGATGTCGCCATCCGCGCCGGTGATCTGCCGGACGATGCCTCGCTCGCGGCGCGCCGGCTGGCCGTGTTCACAGTCGGCCTGTATGCGTCGCCCGCGTATATCGCGCGGCACGGCTTACCCAGCGAACCGGAAGCGCTGATGGAGCATGATGCTTTGCTGCTGTTGGCGCGCAATGGCGAGCCGACGCCGTGGAAACTCAGTCGCAATGAAGAAAAATGGGAAGGCATTCCGCCCGGACGCGCCAGCGCCAATTCGCCGGAACTGCTGACCCGCCTCGCGCGCAATGGTAATGGCATCATCATGCTGCCGGATAATTTTGCGGAATGCTATGTGAAATCGGGCGAACTGATACGCATCCTCGGCGACTGGCAATCGCCGGATATCAAACTGTGGGCAGTCTTTCCCGGCCGTCGTCTGATGCCAGCGCGCACCAGAGTGTTTCTTGATGCCTTGCAGCAGCAATTTGAATCGACCTGCGCGTCGAAACAATCAGCCTGAAAAGCCTGCGAAAACCTCAAAAATTGAGGTTTTCAGGGGAGTATATGGCAATTTCGCACTCATGTCCTTATGAATAAAGGGCTTTAAAATATACTCCCCCCAGTATATTTTTAGTCTCTGGTGCCGGAAATAGCTGAAAAATGACAGCCGCAGCCATTAACGCATGGTCGATTTCAACTGAATGATGTCGCCAGCGACCATGAATTTGCCGTAACCCAGATGATGCAAGGTGCGCGGCGCCGTCACCGCCGGATCACGCCACGCCTTGACGACTTCCAGCACAAACTGACCGTATTTTTTGACCCTGCTGATGTCCACCACCCGGCATTCCAGACTCGCATAACATTCAGCGATCAGCGGCGCACCCACCATTTTTGCGGCGACCGGCGTCAGCCCGCATTGCAGAAATTTATCGACCGTCGCACCGCTGACATTGCCGCATTGCACGACTTGTTCCGCAATCTCTGCGGTCGGAATATTGATCACACATTCCCGCGTTGCCATCAGCAAATCGAAAGAATAATTACGGTTGCTGACGACGCAGCTCAGCAGCGGCGGCTCGAATTCCAGCATCGCATGCCACGACATCGTCATCACATTCGCCCGCCCCGCAGCCGCCGTCGTCAGCAACACCACCGGGCCCGGTTCCAGCAAGCCATAGACTTTGGCCAAGGGATAAGATTTTTTGGGCATGATTTCAGTTCACTCAATATATCGTCTTCACTGCTGCACGCTATCCATACAAGCACAAAAAACTGAGCCCGTGAAACGATCAACGATTCACAGGCTCATATTGTGCAACATTCCGTTATCAACAAAACGCTGCGATCAGCGGCTCATGCCCTTTAACATCCCCAACACACTGCCCAGAGTATCGCCCATCGCATTGCCTTCAGGCACAGTGCCGTCCGGCGTTAACTTGTCAACGACCTGAGGCAACAGTTCTGCCAGATGACCAGACACTTCCTCAGCGGAAAATCCAAATTTTTCAGCGATCGCCTGCACCTGTTCACTGCCGAGTACCGACTGTAACTGCTCAGCAGATATCGGCAGATTCTCGCCGGTTGCAACCCACGAGGAAACTACGCCACCCAGCCCTTTTTCCTGAAATATGGTGATCAAACCGCTCAGGCCGCCGATCTGCGGATTATTCATCAAACCGCCTATCGCTTCCAACAACCCCGCATGCTGCGTTGCGCCTGCCTGACCGGACTGCGTCAACGAGCCCAATACCTGTCCTGCGATTGAATCGAATAATCCCATCATCATCTCCTCAACTAAGCTACTGAACGCCTGAATGTCCATACATTCAGGATCTGACCAGATTGGCTTGCTTAGTATAAGCATAGATCAGTTAAATGCGCAGTAATTGGTTTCAGCGATGAATACAGTCTGCGCCAAGACCTCAGCTTCTGGCAGGCAACAAAGTACCGGTGACTTCGCCGAAACCTATGCGCGGCAGGCCTTGTTTTTGCGTCCAGCCGCGCAGGATGACGGTGTCGCCATCCTCCAGAAACAGCCTTTGTTCACCATTGCTCAGTGCAATCGACTTTTTGCCGCCTTCGGTCAGTTCCAGTAAAGAACCGGCTTCTTCCGGTGCCGGGCCGGATTGGGTGCCGGAACCGAGCAGATCGCCGGGATTGAGGTTGCAACCATTGACCGTGTGATGCGTGACGAGTTGCGCTACCGTCCAGTAGGAATCGCGGAAATTCGATGTCGACAAGCGTTGCGGTGCGGCGCCGTCAGCCCGCATTTTTTCAGTTTGCAGCAAGACTTCGAGCTGAATATCAAACGCTCCACTGTCGCGCAGATCGGGCGCGTCCAGATACGGCAAAGGTTGCGGGTCAGCCGCATTGCGCTGCCACGCCTGACGATATGGCGCCAGCGCTTCCAGCGTGACGACCCAGGGTGAAATCGTGGTGGCAAAATTCTTTGCAAGGAAAGGGCCGAGCGGCTGGTATTCCCAGGCCTGCACATCGCGCGCCGACCAGTCGTTCAACAGGCACAGGCCAAACACATGTGCTTCAGCCTGATCCATGCTAATCACATCGCCCGGCGCATTGCCCTGACCGATGAAAATGCCGATTTCTAGCTCATAATCCATGCGCTTGGCCGGGCCGAATACCGGTGTCTCCGCTGTCGGCGGTTTGGTTTGCGCGACCGGGCGACGGAATTGCTGGCCGGACACGCCTATTGATGATGCGCGTCCGTGATAACCGATAGGCACCCATTTGTAATTCGGCAGCAGCGGATTATCGGGACGAAATAATTTACCGACCGCCGTTGCGTGATGCAGCGAGGTGTAAAAATCGGTGTAATCGCCGATCTGCGCAGGTAAAGCGTATTCCGCCGCGCTCTGCGGCAGCAGGCAGTTTTGCAATGCGGCCAGATGTTTGGCATCGGCCCGCAATACGCGCGATAAAGCCAGACGCAATGCCGACCAGACCGGCGTGCCGAGTGCCATCAGCGCATTCAGGTACGGTGCATTAATTGCTGTCGTAAAGTGCCCGCCCTGCAATTCGGTATAACCGGCAAACGCGTGTATCGCATGGGCTGCGGCCAGATCAAGAATCTGGTCACCGATCGCCACACCGATGCGGAAAGCCTGATGGCTGCCGTGGCGGCGAAATACGCCGAAAGGCAGATTCTGGATAGGAAAATCGCTGTCAGGCTGATTCGCCGACGCAACCCAACTGCGCAGCTCGGGATTGTGGGTTTCGTTCAATTGTATCGTCATGGTGATGCTGTCTTTCACACTTGTTTTCACGCTTGTTTTCACGCTTATTGCGGATTGAAATTTTTTCTGATGCCCTGCCAGCATTGATAATAATCCGCCTGCAATTGCGGCGATGTCATGGCGGCGCGGGTCGGTTTGATTATGTTACGCGTCTCTATCATGAACGCCATCGTATCTACGACTTTGTGCGGTGTGCTGGTGTCAATATTGCTGGCTTTTTCAAACGTAGATGCATCCGGGCCGTGGCCGCTCATGCAGTTATGCAGACTCGCACCACCCGGACGGAAACCGGTCGATTTCGCATCGTACTGACCATGAATCAGCCCCATGAATTCACTCGCGATATTGCGATGGAACCAGGGCGGGCGGAAGGTATTTTCTGCGGCCAGCCAGCGCGGCGGGAATATCACGAAATCGATGGTATCGACACCCGGCGTATCGCTGGGCGATTGCAATACCAAAAAAATCGACGGGTCCGGATGATCGTAACTGATAGAACCTATGGTGTTGAAATGACGCAAATCATATTTGTATGGCGCAAAATTGCCATGCCAGGCGACCACATCAAGCGGTGAATGGCCGATTTTTGCCGACCACAGATTGCCGCTGAATTTAGCCAGCAATTCAAAATCACCTTCTTTATCTTCATACCACGCGACCGGCGTCTGAAAATCGCGCGGATTGGCGAGACCATTCGAGCCGATCACGCCAAGATCAGGCAAGCGGAACATGCTGCCAAAGTTTTCACAAACATAGCCACGCGCCTCGCCATCCGGCAACTGCACCTGAAAACGGATGCCGCGCGGAATCACCGCTATCTCTTGCGGCTCAATATTCATGCGGCCCAGCTCGGTGAGTATATGCAAGCGCCCTTGCTGCGGAATGATCAGTAATTCGGCATCGGCGTTGTAATAGAAACGCGTGCTCATATCGCGGTTTGCCGCATACAGATGGATCGCGCAACCGCTCTGCGCATCGGCAGAGCCATTGCCTGCCATCGTCAGCCAGCCATCAATAAAATCGGTGGGCGTCAGCGGCATGGGTTGCGGGTCCCAGCGCAGTTGATTCGGTGTCGATGGCATCTGACTAAAATCATTCGTCATGTTGCCATTGCTGACTTGCTGAAACGGCTGATGCATTGCCGCCGGACGGATGCGGTACAACCATGAACGCCGGTTCGCATGGCGTGGTGCGGTAAACGCCGTACCGGACACCTGCTCGGCATACAAACCGTACGCGCATTGTTGCGGAGAATTCTGGTGTTGCGGCAACGCACCAGCCAATGTTTCACTGGCAAATTCGTTTGCAAAACCGGTCTGATAACGAAGGATATCTTGCATGCTCATAGCGCCATCCTGTCAGGAAATAGGAGAATTTCTGGAACTCTACTGCAGGCAGGTGTTTTTTACGATATAAATATAGAAATACAGACCATTCATCAAATCAATAATAAGAGACGCGCATGATAGAAGCCAAAGATATCGACCTGAATCTGCTGGTGGTGTTTCAGCATATTTTTGAAAGCAGACAAATTTCGCTGGTGGCGCGTCAGCTTGGCCTGTCGCAACCGGCGGTCAGTAATGCGCTGGCAAGGCTGCGACGCAGTTTTGATGATGAACTGTTTGTGCGCACCGCCAACGGCATGCAGCCGACGCCACGCGCCGCACAACTGGCGGATTCCGTTGCACTCGCACTCAGCCATATCACGCAGGCCTTGAACAGCGAAGACAGCTTTGATGCGGCAAGCTCGAAACGCCACTTCACCGTGGCGATGACGGACGTGGGGGAAGTCTATTTCATGCCTTTGCTGGTGGAGGAATTGCTGCGGCAAGCACCGCAGATACAAATATCGACGGTACGCGCTGGCAGCATCGATCTGAAAACCGAGATGGAATCTGGCCGTGTCGATCTGGCGATCGGTGCGTTTGATGATTTATCCGATGCCTGGTATCAACGTCGTTTATTCCGGCAAAACTATGTCTGCATGTTGCGGCAGACACATCCGCTGGCGGGCAAGCCGCTGGAGCTGAAGGAATTCGTCGCCGCACGCCATCTGATCGTCGCTTCGCAAGAGGAACCGTATATCAGTATCAATCAACGTCTGGAAAAAGCGGGCATCCATCCCCACGCCCACTTTAAAGTGCCGCATTTCGTTGCTGTTCCGTATATCGTCAGCAGTAATGATTTACTGGTCACCGTCCCGCGTAAGCTGGCGGAGCGGGCGGCAGCGCCTTTTGGTTTGACGTATGTCAAGCCGCCGCTACGTTTGCCAGCGCTGCAAACGAATCTGTTCTGGCACCGTCGCTATCACCAGGATGCCGGCAATCAATGGCTGCGGCAGTTTATTTGCGAACGTTTTGTCGAAACAGAAACGCTCAGTTGAAAATACTTCACCGCAAAACTGAAACGTTTTCCCCCATCAAATCACCGTTATCCCCTACACTTTTACCTATTCATTAGTCCACCGGAGAATCAGCATGCCTGTCATTACTTGTGTAGAAGATTTACGTTTACTCGCCAAAAAGCGCGTACCGAAAGCATTCTATGACTACGCGGACAGCGGTTCGTACACGGAAAGCACGTATAAAGCGAATAGCAGCGATCTGGCCGCAATCAAGTTGCGCCAACGTGTCGCTATTAATGTGGATCAGCGCAATACCCGCACCACGATGATAGGTCAGGATGTCACGATGCCGGTCGCCATTGCGCCGACCGGCCTGACCGGTATGCAGTGGGCGAACGGCGAAATGCTGGGCGCGATTGCCGCAGAAAAATTCGGCATTCCATTTACGCTGTCCACCATGAGTATCTGCTCGATTGAAGATGTTGCCAGCGTGACCACCAAGCCATTCTGGTTTCAGCTGTATGTGATGCGCGACCGTGGCTTCGTCAAAGAAATGATACAGCGCGCCAAAGCCTGCAAATGCTCAGCACTGGTATTGACGCTGGATCTGCAAATTCTCGGGCAGCGTCACAAGGATTTAAAAAATGGCATGTCGGTACCGCCGAAACTGACGCTCGCGAATATTCTCGATCTGGCAACCAAACCATCATGGGCACTGCGCGCGCTGGCCGGGCGTAAAACCTTCGGTAATCTGGTCGGCCACGTCAAAGGTGGCGATGGCATACTGACACTAAGCCAATGGACGGCCAGCCAGTTCGATCCTACGCTGAACTGGGACGATGTGGCCTGGATTAAAAAAGAATGGGGCGGCAAACTGATCCTGAAAGGCATACTGGATGTGGAAGATGCCAAACTGGCCGTCGCTGCCGGTGCCGATGCGATTGTCGTCAGCAACCATGGCGGTCGCCAGCTCGATGGCGCAATGTCGTCGATTGAAGCTTTACCGGCAATTGTAGACGCCGTCGGTCATCAGACCGAAGTCTGGTTCGATGGTGGAGTCCGTACGGGTCAGGATATTCTGAAAGCGACTGCACTCGGCGCTAAAGGCAGTATGATAGGCCGCGCGTTTCTGTATGGCCTGGGGGCGATGGGCGAAAAAGGCGTCACCACGATGCTGGAAATTTTACAAAAAGAACTGGATGTCAGCATGGCACTGACTGGCACAAAAGATATCCGCGAAGTGAATCTGAGCAATATCATCCGCAAATAAAACTAATCAAACGTCATAAAAAAAGCATGGAAAAATTCCATGCTTTTTTTGTTTGCGTATCAGAACAAACGTAGTGTTTACGCTGCTTGTGACTGCACCAGTTGCAGGTTGTCGCCATCAATCAGGATGCGACGTGGTTTATAGGCTTCCGGTACTTCGCGCACCAGCTCTATGCTCAGCAAACCATTGTCAAGACGTGCGCTGACCACTTTCACATGATCGGCAAGGCGGAAGCGGTGTTCAAAATCGCGTGAGGCGATGCCGCGATGCAGATAGTTTTTCTGGGTTTCATCTTTTTGCTTGCGACCGACGATTTTCAGTGTATCGCGTTCGCTTTCGATATCGAGTTCGCTGCGATCAAATCCGGCAACGGCCATCGTGATCGCATATTTATCTTCCGCAATCAGTTCGATGTTGTATGGCGGGTAGCTTGGTGTTGCATCATTACGCTGCGCGTCATCAAACAATTGTGCAAGACGGTCAAAGCCAATTGCCGAACGATACAACGGAGCAAAGTCAAAATTACGCATGGTGATATCCTTTTAAATTGAAGCGATATAAATAATTTCCGCAGACCTCAGGTGAGCATCTGCTGAGTCAAAGATAGGGTGCGTCAAAAGCTTTTCAAGAGAAAAATTTGTATACATTTTTTTCGTGACCCGGGGCGTGATGATTCTCTACAATAGCGGTTTCGACGCTCTTGAAATCACCCCAGACCGTCACTATTTATCTCGACCTCAATTTTAAGGAACACCGTGGCAAAGCTTTATTTCAGATATTCAGCCATGAATGCAGGAAAATCGACCGCCCTTCTGCAAGTCGCACACAATTACGAAGAACAGGGTCAGCAAGTCTGTCTGTACACGGCCGCGATCGACCATCGCTACGGCCAGGGCAAAGTTACTTCGCGTCTTGGACCGCAACGTGAAGCCGCCGTGTTTGATGCCGGTTTCGATTTTTTTGAAGAAGCGCCGCAAGTCAGTTGCGTGCTGGTCGATGAGGCGCAGTTTTTATCTGCCGATCAGGTAAAGCAATTGCATCAGCTCGCGCATGTGCGCGGTGTGCCCGTCATTTGTTACGGCCTGCGCAGCGATTTTCTGGGTGAACCATTTACCGGCTCCACGTATTTACTGGCACTGTCAGACACGATAGAAGAACTCAAAAACATCTGCAGCTGCGGTAAAAAAGCGACAATGAATATCCGCGTGGACGAACAAGGCAAGCGCACCCGCAGCGGCGAACAGATCGATATCGGCGGCAACGAACGTTATCACCATGTCTGCGGCCGCTGTTTTTACAGTAACTGAGTTCACAGTAACGAAACTGCCTGTCGAGCAATCTGCTTCAGCGCAAAATTCTAAGAGATGGCAGCGGTTTTACAAACGCAGCAAATACCGCCGACCATCTCGTTCTTCTTTTCCCGGGGCATAGGAAGCACAGATATTTCAGCTGACGAATAGAGTAAACACCCTAGTATCAATGTCATCACGATGACATATCCACCCCCTAGTCTTTCTGGTTTTTAGCTTGTTGTTGTGTACTGCTTTTTGCGTACGCCAGCAATATGGTCTGATGCAGAATCGTCTGTCGCATCAACGCATGACCTCCGGCTCCTGTATGCCCATGCGATACGTCAACAGCAGTCTGCTCAACCGCCAACTCCAGGGAGATGAAATTGGATAGACGACAGTTTTTGAAATATAGCGGCTTTTTATCAGTATCAGTGGCCACCGGCAGTCTGAGTGCCTGCGGCGGTAGCAGCAGCGTTGCCAGCGACCAATCTGAATTACCGCTGGCTACCGGCACAGGCTGGAAATTCCCGCAAAGTGTCGCTTCCGGTGACCCTCGTCCTGACAGCGTTATCCTGTGGACACGTGTAACTCCGGCATCGCTGGGAGTCGCAGCGGTAGCGCCAACTGGCAACGATGTCGCAATACGCCTGATCGTAACCGCAACAGATAACACAGCTCTGCTCGGCAGCAATACCGCACTGACTGGCACGACCGTCGTCGATACACGTTTGTCTGTACTCGCCAGCTTCGATAACACAGTTCGCAATAAAGTGACTGGCTTGCAGGCAGGTCAGACTTATTTCTATCAGTTCATCGCCGGTGATGTGCGCTCGAATGTCGGACGTTTCAAAACAGCGCCAGCAAGCAACGCAGATGTCGCACAATTACAGTTCGCCTATCTGACTTGCCAGGATTGGAGCGTCAATCACTGGGGTGCGATGGACTACATCGCTAAAAATGAAAATCTCGATTTCATCATCCACCTCGGCGACTATATTTACGAAACCGTTGGTGCGGCATTCCAGACAGGTAATGCAGAAGCGCGCCACACCGCATTGCAATTGCCTGATGGCACTGCATTGCTGAATGCCGACGGCACTACCGGTAAAGCTAAATATGCAACGACGCTTGCCGATTACCGTTACCTTTACAAAATGTATCGCAGCGACCCGCGTCAGCAAGCGATACACGAACGTTTCGCGTATATCGCGATCTGGGACGATCATGAATTTTCTGATGACGCCTGGAAAGACGCCGTCACCTACGAAAACAACAGCCTCGATTCAAGCGGCAATAATATTCACCAGACCAGTCGCCGCCGCACAGCGAATCAGGCATGGTTTGAATTTATGCCGGCCGATGTCAGCCTGGATGCAGCAAATACCGGCTTCCAGAATATCCAGATTTATCGTGACTTCCAGTTCGGCAAGCTGATGCAACTGGTCATGACCGATGAACGCTTGTATCGTTCAGATCACGTCGTGCCGGAAAGCCTGTTCAACCCTGCAACAGGTAAGGCGCTGAACAGCAGCATGGGCACACGTTATGTGGTGCCGCAAGATGTATTCAATCTGGTGGAAGGACAAAAAATCACTGCGGCCACTGCCATGACCGGCGATCCATTGTCGGATGTCAGTATGCTGGGTAAAACCCAGCGCGACTGGTGGAAAAATAAAATGCAGACATCGACCAATACCTGGAAAATCTGGGGTAACGAAGTCTGCCTGATGCGCATGGGTCTCAATGGTACGGATGCGATTGCGACATTACTTGCACTGAATTCC
Organism: Cognatundibacterium aquatile; assembly: GCF_014699135.1. Lineage (GTDB taxonomy): Bacteria > Pseudomonadota > Gammaproteobacteria > Burkholderiales > Burkholderiaceae_D > Undibacterium > Undibacterium aquatile. The sequence goes on along the minus strand of NZ_JACOFT010000001.1, from coordinate 483,289 downwards.
ATCTCCACACTGGCAACAAATATCACCACCACACTGAGTAATCCTGCACTCGGCGGCAATGTGCTGGTCGCAGCAACGCTGGTGGCAGCAATGACTGCCGGTGCTTCACAGGCTGTTGCCAGTGGTGCAGCAGTCGCCATGGTCACGGCTGCCGCAACGGGCGGCAATGTCGCCACAGCAGGAACATCGGCGGGTCTGACTGCTGCGCAGGCAGGTATCGCCGTAGCAACGTTCAACGCCGCGAAAGCTGCTGCAGCAGCGGGAACAGCGCCACAGATCGGTGCCGCTGCGCAAACCATCGCGTTTGGTTACATCAAACCGGACGTGCAGACCAACAAGCAAAATTCCAGTTTCGTCATCGCTTCAGGTCAGCAAGCGGCGCTGTCATCATTCTTTACTAAGTTCTTGCTGAACTGCGATCAATGGGATGGTTATAACAGCGAACGCAAAGCGCTGATGCAACATTTGCTGACGAATAAAATCAGTAACGTGGTCTCGGTGACCGGTGATATTCACGGCTTCTTTGCCGGTACTGTTAACGATGATTTCGATGCGGCTGGTGGTGGCACACCTGCGATGGTAGATCTGGTCAGCGCCGGTATCAGTTCCGACTCTTTCTTCACTTATATGAAAGATGGTGCAGGTTCTACCGGTCTGGCAACGATCATCTTTTACCCGCTGAGTATTCCTGTACCGAATATCGGCACGATCACCATCAACGTCAATATGCTCGATTACACCATGGGCAAAGCAGCGCCGACGGTCGATGGCCTGCTGGAACAGATCCGCGTACAACTGACAGGCGCGCTGACAGCCAAAGGCGTACCTGAAGGCGCAACGCTGACGGGCACAGTACAGGCCATTCTGGCGGGGTTGAAAACGAATAGCGACTTCAATACCAGCCTGCTGGGTCTGGCGCAGCAACTGGCAGCACTCGGAAATAATCAGTGGATGAAGTACATCAATTCCGATGCGCAGGGATATACGGTGGTGACATTAACGCCGGGTAAACTGGTCGCCCAGTTTAAGCAAGTGAATAAGCTGGTGAATAACGGTACGATGACAGCACCAACAGATGTGATCGCTCGCATTACCACTGCCACCGTCAACAGCGGCACCAGTGCGGTCAGCATTTCCTAATAACTCGCAACAACATTTACCAGAAAATCAGGTGCCGGTTCTGCGGCACCTGTATTCACAGCAGTAATGATGCATGAACGCCGTTGTCTGACACGTTTGCCAGACAAGGGCTTTTTTTTTTGCTTATTTATTGTTGCCGTTACTGTTGATATTCAAAAACGGAATCGCGCCACCGGTTGTAGTCGGCAGACGACCATCCCATTTCTCTATCGCTTTCGCCTGATTTTCTGTTTCACGCAGACGCAGCAACTCCGGTGTCACCTGCTGACGTTGTAAGGCCAGCGCTTCCGCTTCAGCACGCGCACGCGACACTTTTTGTTTCGCTTCGACTTCGATACGTTGCAAATCACGTTCCGCTTTCATTTTTAACTGATCTGCGGTCGTTTTCGCTTCAATCGCTTCATTGAACGTGCGGCTGAAATTGAAGTTAACGATAGAGAATTCATCCACAACTAAACCGTGTCTGGCCATGCGTTCTTTGAGCGCGATGACAATTTCATCGCGGACTTGCGAGCGTTTTGAAATCAGCTCTTCAGCGGTGAATCGCGCAGTTACGGCTTTCACCGCTTCCTGCACACTAGGAATAATGATGCGCTCGCCTGGCTCATTGCCGAGATCACGGAAGACGGAGACTACGGCATCTGGTCTGACGTGGTAATTGATCGCAATTTTTGTATGAACGGTTTGCAGATCTTTCGATGCGGCGTCACCATCGCCCTCGCCTTTCTGTATCGCGACCGATACTTTATGTAAGCGCTGTGCAATCGGCCAGACGAAATGGATGCCTTCGCTATACACCTCATCAGAGGGCTTACCAAACGTCGTTAACACACCGCGATGTCCCGCTTGTATCGTGGCAAAGGGATTCAAAACCAGTAACAGCAAAATCACAATGATGATGGACGCAATAGCAGGAATATTTTTCATGATGTCTTTATCTCGTTATTGAAAAAACATGTGAAGTATAGATTTAAGATTTACAAATGACCGTGGTAATTTTTTCAAAAAAATACCACTGTCGTAATTTCGCCGCAGTTTGTGCAACAATGCCTTCTCTACCAGACCGGTTCATCAACGCATGTCACGCCCGCATCCCAGCTCCGCTATACAAAAGTCCAGCAAACTCCATCCGCGCAATCGCCATCAGGGGCGCTATGATTTCGCCCGGCTTGTAGCGGTGGACAGTGCATTGGCGGTGTTTGTGATGCGCAATGAGTACGGTGAATCCAGTATCGATTTTGCTGACCCGGTAGCGGTGAAAGCGCTGAACCGTGCTTTACTGAAAAGTGAATACGGGATACTTGACTGGGATATTCCGGAACAGCAGCTTTGTCCGCCAGTGCCTGGACGCGCTGATTACCTGCACTATCTGGCGGATTTACTGACATCGACGAACAAAGGCGTGCTCCCGAAAAAAAATTTACTGAGTGTGCTCGATATCGGTACGGGAGCGAATGGCATTTATCCGCTGATCGGTGTCAGCGAATACGGCTGGCAATTTACCGCGACCGACATCAATCCGGCATCGCTGGCGAATGTACAACGCATACTCGACGCGAACCCTGCACTCGCTGCCAGAATCAATTTGCGTCTGCAGCCATCGGCAAACGCTATTTTTAATAACATCATTTTTGATGATGACTGGTTTGATCTCAGCATGTGTAATCCGCCCTTTCACACTTCGATGGCGGAAGCGCAGGCAGGCTCGCAACGTAAATGGAATAATCTCGGCAAGGAAAAGCAGGCCGATGCAACTACGCCCATACTGAATTTCGGCGGCCGCGATGCTGAACTGTGGTGTCCTGGCGGTGAGCTTGCTTTTATCGAACGCATGATCACTGAAAGCGCCAGCATACCGGGACGATGCTTCTGGTTCAGCACGCTGGTATCAAAATCAGATAATTTGCCCGCACTCAAAGCAGCACTGAAACGCGTCAAAGCGCTGGAAATCAAAGAAATTGCCATGAGCCAGGGCAATAAACAAAGCCGTTTTCTCGCATGGACTTTTTTGACACCACCTCAACAAACAGCCTGGAAAAAATTGCGCTGGTGAACGCCAGGCGAGAGTCTGCAACGCGGCACTCATTACCATCAGCACGGCAACAGAGACTGACGGAGGCGATCAGAAATAAAACTCAGGAAGACATTGTTTTTTTCTGAGAGAGCCTTATGTAAAGCAGATATCAAGCGCATCGCACGAATGATGAGCAATTTAAAAGAAGACGTCATTCAACTCTGGCACTGGTCTACGGCAATATTATGTTTGCCAGCGTTGCCGGTGTTCGGCAAAAAGTGCAGGCTAATGCGACAATCGTACGTGTGAGCCGCCTATGTCATGTCCCTGAAACAGTCGTCAGGCACATTGAGGCGTCAATAAAACCACTTCACGCCAGTACGAATTTGAGGGATATCAACAAGCTGCAAAAAAATAGCGCTGACTGCAATTATTTTCCGGGAGCAGAAAAAAGAAAAATGATGTTTTTACTAATATCTGTGTAAAAGAAAAATAGCTTAATTAGGATTATTTCCCTCCCTTTGTCGTCTAGCTGTCTGCAAAATCATAAAAATGATGCTAATGACAATTTTTGTGCACTTAAATTTGCTGTTTTTTTAGGCACAAATGTGAATATTTGCGAGACGAAATTATTCACAGCGCATAGCTAGCCTGGCTTACAATCTGGGGCGCTGTTATTTTATAAAATAGCTTTGTGAAAATATTTGACAAACTTATGTTGAATAACCGCCTCACTCAGTAACGAGATTTCGCCATCGGGTGCGACTTACAGCTCAATGTGTCAAGGATTGCAATGAAACGAGTAGATGATTTCCGCCTGAAGTTAGGCAAAGATGAACTGGTTCCCATCATGATAGGCGGGATGGGTGTCGATATTTCCACTGCGGAGCTGGCGTTGGTTGCCGCCCGTCTGGGTGGTATCGGCCATATTTCTGACGCACTGGTGCATGATGTGTCGGATCGCCGCTTTGGTACCAGCTACATCAAGGAAAAAACCAAATTCTACAAATACAACATCAACAATACCGACAAGACGGATATCAAATTCAATCTTGAAGACCTGGCTGCGGCGACGCGCCTGCACATTGGTCGTACCATGGAAGCCAAACAAGGCTCGGGTATGATCTTTGTGAACTGCATGGAAAAGCTGACCATGAACGGCCCGCGTGAAACGCTGAAAGTGCGTCTGGAAGCAGCGCTGGATGCGGGTATTGACGGCATCACGCTGAGCGCCGGTCTGCATCTGAGCTCCTTCGGTCTGATGGCGGAGCACCCGCGTTTCCGTGAAGCCAAGCTAGGCATCATCGTCTCATCAGTCCGCGCGTTGCAATTATTCCTGCGTAAAAATGCAAAATTAAACCGTCTGCCTGACTACGTGATCGTCGAAGGTCCGTTGGCGGGTGGTCATCTGGGTTTCGGTGATGACTGGGCCACATTCGATTTACAGACGATTGTGACCGAAGTGTCTGAGTATCTGAAAGCAGAACAACTGGATATTCCTATCATTGCGGCGGGCGGTATTTTCACCGGCAGCGATGCGGTTTCCTTCCTCGAAAACGGTGCCTCCGGCGTACAGGTGGCAACCCGTTTCACGGTGACGAAAGAATGCGGTTTGCCGGATAGTGTCAAACAGGAATACTTCAAAGCCAGCGAAGACGATATTGAAGTCAATCATATTTCGCCGACCGGCTACCCTATGCGTATGCTGAAAAATACGCCAGCAATTGGCGATGGCATTCGCCCAGGCTGTGAGTCGTATGGTTATCTGCTGGATGCGAACGGCAATTGCGCTTACATCACGTCATACAACCGTGAAGTTGCGCTGCACCCGGATGCAAAAAAAATCTCAGTCATGGACAAGACCTGCCTGTGCACCCACATGCGTAACTTCAATTGCTGGACTTGCGGTCAGACCACGTATCGCCTCAAAGACACCACGCGCAAATTGCCGGATGGTACTTACCAGATCCTCAGTGCCGAACATGTGTTCCGTGATTACCAGTTCAGTACCGATAACAAGATCGCCTTACCGGACGCACAGCCTGAATAACTAAGCCTGATTCAACGCTAAACGCCAGTGCTCTCCTGACATCGTAGTCAGAAGACACTGGCGTTTTTTATAAGTACTGTTCGTCCGGGCTGGTCTTTATTTAGTACTTCAGACGACTACGCTGATTATCAGCATTTTTATTCTCTGATCTCAATATTGAGACTCGAGATGCAAATCAACGCGCCATTCAGAAATACCAATAACCGTCATTCACCCATTGCGTCAGCGCTTTGACGAAAGCAGCGTGCTGTAAACCTTGTTCCAATGCCGCCAAACTGAGATTGTCTTCATCGCACAGCGCCAGCACAGTCGCACTGCAGTCTGCCCCGAATTCGTACCGCTCGCCGTTGACATAGCAAATACCCTGACTGATGCTGTCGTCAAGATAGAAACAACGCAAGCCACCGGTGCGAATCAGATCGGTTTGCTGCAAACTCTTGCGTAACTCGGTTTCATTGATAGGAAAATCCAGCGCCTGCAAATCGAGTTCGCATTTGGTTTTCGATAAATGGCAGCCGACAAAATTCATCATGATTTCGTCGTCATTCAGTATCGTCTGCATTTGCTGTTTGATCAGCGCAAAATCACTGGCATTAATATGCCCCTGATGCTGATGCATACGGCGTTGCGGATCACTGATCAGGGTGCCGCCGAGTTCATTATCTATCAGGTAGTCCGCCAATCCGCTCAGCATATCGCTGGCGGATTTGCTGCGAAAGCCCACTGAAAAACTCATGGAACTCTCAAGTGATACGCCATCATGCGGAAAGCCGGGTGGGATATAGAGAATGTCACCCGCAGTCAGCACCGCGTCGATAATGGGTTCGAAAGGATCGGTATGCAATAAGGCGGCGTGAGCGGCGAATTGACGATGGTTACCCCGATCACCAACGCGCCAGCGACGGCTGCCTGAGCCCTGACAGATAAACACGTCATACAAATCGATGTGCGGCCCGACACCGCCGCCCGGCGCGGCAAAGCTGATCATCACGTCATCGAGCCGCCATTTCGGAATGAAAGAAAATGCCCGCACCAGACTGGCGACTTCAGGCGACCAGTGATCAACGGCCTGTACCACCAGCGTCCAATCGCGCTCGCCAAGATGTTCGTAGCTTTCAAACGGGCCATTTTCGGCTTGCCATTTTCCTGATTGTTTATAAATCAGACGAGAATCTATCTGCGATTCACATGCCAGCCCAGCCAGTTCATCCGGTGAAATCAGATCGCTGAATCCAGGAAAGCCCTGACGTATCAGGACCGGCTTTTGCTGCCAGTAATCAGCTAAAAATTTATCAAGCGAAAATTCATTGAGCGTGAGGGTCAACATGGCAAAATGAAAATAAGAAAGTAAAGCTGTCTTGTAGCATGAAGAAATCAAACCTCATACCGGGCAGATCAAACTTTCAGCAGAAAACCGCCGGCCCGCACATCAATCCGGCAGAATCAGGCGCATGACGTTGATCTTGCTTGATCGCAATCAAGAAAAATTACCAGCGTGCAAAATGGTCTTCAGTCACGCCAGCCAAATAGCTGACGGGGCGTGGCAGCTCATCTGTGTGTGCCCTGACCCAGCCGCTGAAACTGCCCACCGGTTGTTGATAGCGACTCGCGGCAATCAGCAGATTCTTGTTTTCACTGCGCACGCCTTCCGGTTGAAAATGCAAATCCAGTAAACCATCACTGGTGTGGATATGCCACGGTGCGAGCACGTTCGCCGGGTCGTATTCAAAGTGCGCGCTGCTCAGAGAAATCAGTTGTCCGTCCAGCCACAAAGCATTTTCCTGATCGCCGAAATAGCCGGATTGCAGATTAAACCCCATATCCAGACTATGTGCCGACGCCCACAGCCAGCGCGTTTCCCGCGCCAGAAAACCATTGCTGTGATCGACACTGCCGCAACCATCGCTAAGGCTGAAACACCGTTGCCCGACTTTCACTTCCCCGCTCAAGCGCATCCCGCCAGATTTCATCGTTGCATGCACGCTGCCACCAATGACATTGCCGACGGCCAGCAATTCCGGCGCTGCATCGGCCAAATGTAATTCAGCATCAATATGGCAATCGCGAAACGACACCTGAATACGGTAAGTATTGTTGGCAGGCTGATGATGAAAATGTAGCCGCTGTCCGGGAAAGCGAAACCAGCTTTCAGCGCCGGTGGCAGGATGGGCATTCAGATGCGCCGTCAGCCCGGGTATGCCATCCTGCGAAAATTCTGCCAGCAGCTTTTTTTGCTGACGGTCAAACACGTAGGCAAATGCAGTATTGGACCAGCCAACATCCACAATCGCGATGCCGCAAAATATCTGATCCGTCACCAGTGCAGCATACTGCCAGTGCTTGTGATGAAAGCGCTGCCATACGACACCGCGCCGGAAAGGAGCCGCAAGCGCAGACCAGTCAATCACCGAGACGGCACCGGCAAATTTTCCGGTACGAACCTGACCACACGCATCGACCAGCGCATCCGGCGCCGTCGGCAAATAAGCTGGCTGAGAAGTAGTTGGCATGATGTTTTTATGAAAAGATATTCCACACATTGTCCGATAATCCGGCGCCGCGGAACATCAAAATCAGACGATCTGTTCCATAAGGTTTAATTAAGCCAACATAGCTGCTTAAGAAGTGTCCAGGATGCGAAAGACGCGTGCAACAAGGATGAGGACACATCAAAAAGCGCTGATCCCCTATACAATGACGGGCTATATACGCACCAACTGAGTCAGATTTTGAGCCTACTTGCAAGCCCTCTTGCCTTCGTCGACCTGGAAACCACAGGCACCATCGCAACCCGTGACCGTATCACTGAAATCGCTATCGTGACTTTTGATGGCGAACGTACAGAACGCTGGTCACAACTATTAAACCCCGAAGCAGCTATCCCGCCCTTTGTTGAGCAACTGACCGGCATCAGCAATGTAATGGTCGCTGATCAGCCTGTATTTGCTGATATTGCAGAAGAAGTTTTGCAACGCCTGCAAGGACATATCTTCGTTGCGCATAATGCGCGCTTTGATTATGGATTTTTGAAAAATGAATTCAAGCGCCTCGGCCTCACTTTCAGAGCAACGGTGCTGTGTACACTGAAGCTGTCGCGTCAGTTGTTCCCACAGTTTGCCAAACACAATCTTGACTGTCTGATCGAGCGCCATCAGATCAGCGTCGGCGATAGACATCGCGCCTTGACCGATGCCGATGCGATTTACCAGTTCTGGTGCGATCTGCAGGCGACTTTACCCGCAGAAACCTTACAGGTAGCGGTACAAGAACAAACAGCGCGCCCCAGTCTGCCGCCGCATCTGGATGCGGATATTGTGGAGCAACTGCCAAAAGGCTATGGCGTTTATCTGTTTTTTGCAGAAAACAGATTGCCGCTTTATGTCGGCAAAAGTAATACGCTGCGCCAACGGGTGTTATCGCATTTTTCTTCGGATCATGCGATTGTCAAAGAAATGAGCATCTCGCAACAAGTCCGCGATATTGAGTGGATAGAATGCGAGGGTGAAATTGATGCGCTGATTACCGAAGCCAGGCTGATCAAGGAAATGCAACCAACGCTGAATCGTCAGTTACGCCGCAACACAGAATTCTGCTCGTGGCGTCTGAAGGATATGGGCAGCGGCTTGTTGCAACCACAACTCGTGTATGCCCGTGATCTGGATCTCGGCAGACAAGAACAGTTATACGGTCTGTTTAAAAGCGGCGCCAGCGCACGCGAGTTTTTATTGCAGGCAGTGAAGCAATTTCAACTATGTGCTGCCACGCTGGGATTAGAAAAAGGTGGCGCGGGCAAGCCTTGCTTTGCGCGCCAACTGAAGCAATGCAAGGGAGCATGCGTCGGCGCGGAATCACCGTTGCAGCATAATCTGCGGCTGGCAGAAGCACTCGGTGCAATGAAATTAAAGGCATGGCCATTCTCTGGCCCCGCTGTACTCAAAGAAGGCAATGTCCATCACGTGATTGAGGCATGGTGCTATCTGGGCAAGGCGAAGAGTGAAGCAGATATTCAGGATTTGCTGACACGCGGCAAACCGCGTTTTGATCGTGATACTTACAGAATTTTGCTCAAGTATCTGAGCAGGATGAAAGCCATCAGCGTCGCAGGCATCAAAGTTCAGGCAGAAGTTAGCTAAAAAGACGGGGAAAGCGGGAAACGGAGCACAGCCAGGCTGGCTGTGCTCCGGAAAGCTGTTGGCGAAAATATTAATTCAACGCTGCAGCCGTTGGTTTTTCACTGCCATCCGAAGGCAAGGCGGGAACGCCTATCAGCTTCATCAGCAAAGGATACACGTCAACGTTGTCAAACGCGGGGATCACCACATTCTTTTTGAATGCAGGCCCATTGGCAATGAAGGTCGCCGCCATTTCCGGTGCCGTATTGTCGTAACCATGCGCGCCGCCGTTAGCACGGTTTTTGATATTTTCCTCACCAAAAATCATCCAGCCGACATCGGCCAGACAAACGACGGATGGCACGCGGACATTGCTACCGAAGTGGTAGCGCACCGGAATATCGGCTTTCTTCCAGCATTCCATGTGCTCGTGTTTTTTCAACAGCTGTTGCTTCACAACGGCATCTTGCCCGGGAGCCACTTCGATACCGGCGTAGGTTCCCGCTGTCACCACCTTAAAACTGTCTGGCGGCAGGATTTTATTCAGATACACCACCCGTTCCGCGCTGGTGGCTGCCATCCCGTGATCCGACACCACCACAATGTTGGCGTTGACCTGACGCGAGCGCAGGCCGGCAATCAGACGGCCAATCGCCGCATCAACACTGGCAACAGCATCTGTTGTGTGCCGATCGTCCGGCCCGAATTCATGACCCGCATGGTCCACATCATCAAAATACAAAGTCAGGAAACCCACTCTTTTCTCGACAGGCTGATCGATCCAACCCAGCAGCGTATCAACGCGTTTTTCTGGCGGCAATTTACCATCGAATACGCGCCACTCTGTCGGACGTACACCATGAATATCCGCTTCTGAACCTGGCCAGAACATAGTGGCGGTACGGACACCATTTTTTTCTGCGGTCACCCAGACTGGCTCGGCCTGATCCCACCAGCGACGATCGATGACGGCATCGCGGTTACCCAGACCGAAACGGACACCGGGAATCGCCGGATCTATCATCGTATTTCCGACGATGCCGTGATGATCAGGCCGTAAGCCGGTCACCAGCGTGTAGTGGTTAGGGAACGTGATCGACGGAAATGAGGGAAGCATTTTTTCTGCACGCACACCGTCAGCAATCAGGGCATTCAGATTCGGCGTCACGCCGCGTTGCAGGTAGTCAGGTTTGAAACCATCGATCGATACCAGAATCACTGGTGGTCGTGCTGACTGCTCAGTCGCAGCAGAAACCGTCGTTTGCTTGACTGGTTGCGCGCAGCCTGCAACACCGATGACCAATGCCGCACAAACCGCTTGAATAAAGCGTTGTTGAGAAAAAATCTTAATCACATGTCACCTTAAAAAAAGGGGCAAGCTGCCCCGCATCAATTAATTTCCTTCCACGATCAGTTGCAAAAACCGATCAAGAATATGGAAATGATCATCAAAAAACTGTTCTTCCATCAAGCGCAATTCTGTAACCGGAAACCACGCCGCCCGCGCTGCATCATCGGCAGCAACAATCTCAGGCAGCGTTGCCAATGGCAGATCAAAGAAGTGGGCATGCGTAATCGTACGTCCACGCTGACTGCGAGCCGGGTGATCAAATACGCGAACATCAACCAGCGCCTCTTCGAGTTCCGGTTTGGACACCGCAAGATTCGTCTCTTCGATTAATTCTCGGATTGCGCCTTGCAGCAAAAGTTCCTGCTGATCAAGGAAACCACCCGGTAAGGCCCACAAACCTTTGCCCGGGTATCCTCCGCGTTGCACCAACAAAACATGTCCGGCTACTTTTACCACAGCATCCACGGTACAAAATACCGGCGGATACGGTGCTGCTTTCCAGGCGTCTTTGTATTTCTGCAGTTGCAGATGCTCTTGCACCAGCCCGGCATAATCAGGCGTTAATACCCACTCACTGATAAAACGCTTCACAGACAATGGCAGAAACGCTACCACCGCATCCAATGTTGCCTGCATATCCTTTGCTGCAAACAGCTGTTGCCGTATCTGTGTTGCATCCGTTGTGACAACCCGCTCTGCCTCTATCCATTGCCATTGCGGGAAGTGCTGCAAATAATAGCTGGAGGCATCTTTTACATAGCCGATCAGCGCGATATGCAACGCCTCATCACCCCGCCCGACAATAGCTTGCGTGACCTTGTTCTGCACGGCATTTGCCCAGCGCAGATCATTGTAATAATCGCGCACAGGAATAAAACTGACACGCTCCTGATCAGCCTCAGACAAACTTGCACTGATCATTGCCGCCCGCTCCTGCCAGGTGAACGGGTTCCTGACACTTCTGGCGCAAAACGCCGAACCTAGCACAACGATCACCTTGTCCGCGTTCGACAGCGCAAGAGCCAATAAACTGGCATGCCCTTGATGAAACGGCTGAAAACGACCAATCAGGACTGCAACATCGAAATTATTCGTCATGGCATAGTGGCATAGTCAGATGGCAGGATGATGAAATACCTGACGCAAGTACGCCAGAAAGGTTTCGTCGGTGCAGAGCGTTTTGCCGGCGGAGTCCGATAACTTAGCAACTGGCTGACCATTGCATGACATGAGCTTCATGACGATATTCAACGGTGGGATTCCAGTGTCATTAGTCAGGTTGGTACCGATGCCAAATGCCGGCATTGTACGATCCGCAAAGTGACGGTAAATTCTGAACGCAGTATCAAAATCGAGTGCATCGGAAAACACCAGACGCTTGGTTTTACCATCTATTCTGAGTTTCGCATAATGCGCCAGCGCCTTTTCGCCCCAGACGATAGGGTCGCCGGAATCGTGCCGCAAACCATCAAACAACTTGGCAAAATACAGATCAAAGTCAGCGAGGAAAGCATCCATACCAACGACATCGGTTAAAGCAATCCCTAGATCACCGCGATATTCCTGCACCCAGTCTTCCAGCGCCGCTTTCTGAAAATCGCGCAAACGCACGCCAAAAGACTGATAGGACTGCAAGTATTCATGCGCCATCGTTCCCATCGGTACGAGGTGATGTTTCTTAGCAAGATAGACATTCGATGTACCTTTGAAAAATTCCGGTACTTCGCGTGCCAGCGTAGTGATGACTTCGTCATGCCAGGCTCCGGAAAAACGGCGGCGCACGCCAAAATCAGAAAACTCAAAAGGATGAAATTTTTTTGGTTCCTGCGCAAACGCCTGTAACTGTGAAAGCTTTGCAGCCAGTCGCCGGCGCGCTTCCGGTAAGGTGGCATCGGTCTGCAAACGGCGGAAATACAATTCATTAACGATATGCAACACAAAAATCTCGAACGCCGAAACATGCACTTGCGGGCCAGTGGCAACGATCTCCAGTTGCTCGCCATTCGTACTGACTTTGATGAACTTGCGCTGGAAATGAAATAGCGCCAGAAAATCGGTGAAGTCACTTTTGATGAAGCGTAAGGACCTCAGATAATCGAGTTCATCTTCGGTGAACTGCAATGAACACAAATGATCAAGCTCACGCTCAACATCGTCTTTCAATTCCGCCAACGGATAGACTGGCGTGTTTCTGCACACAAACGCATATTCCGTCTGTGTATTCGGATGGCTGTGCAACAGCGCCTGCCACATCGTGAACTTATATAAATCGGTTTCCAGCAAGCTTTGTACAACGGGCTTCATTTGAAATTCTTTACGGTAATTGATAGACACCAGCATGATGGCTGGCGTATGAAATTCAGCGCGCCTGATTCGCTACTAAGTCGGGCAACACATCGGCTGCGGTGGCGATCTGCACACCGCGTTGCTGCATATCGTGAAGGAAACTGGCATATTGCGCCTCAAACCCTGCTACCGGGCTGATGCAGTCACTCAGCAATACCAGCTTTGACAACTGCGTTGGGTCAAAGTGTTCAACGATGTGTTCTGTTGTCGCTTTGACGCAGTGGCTACCAGCCTCGCCCGCAATGTAGATCTGATCGGCTCCGGCCAAGCTGTCGATAAAGTTGCGGTTTAGCTGCGTTGCAGGGTCTTGCGGGTCCGGTACTTCTGCCATCACCGCAGAATAATGTTCAGTCCAGGGATTGCTGCCTTTGATCAGTTTCATCGCGACGCTGCTGCCAGCATCCTCCCAGCGACCGTAAGCCGCCCGCACATCCGCATGAACATTATGTCCCCAGCTACCGATTTCGCAATGCACCGGCCACACCATCAGTTGATACCGCCCATTCGTTTCCAGACTATCCAGATACGCGAGTGTGCGGGCGAGTGATTGCGACTGACGTGGCAGATAGAGTCCATCCCTGACATCTTGCGCCGAAATCACGGTGAACGGTGCGATCGCCTTTCCGCTGGTATCCATCCAGAAAGGCGGATGGGCGATGTCATACCGGTGATGAGAATCCAGCGTGATACTAATGTCGGACAGCCCAGCGCCAGCGCGTTCTATGAGTTCTGCAATTCGCAACATATCGGCATGTGCGCCCGCCACAGGTAAAGCGGGAGTGACGATTTGTCGGCTGACAGGGTCGGTCATCAGATAATCGGCGGGAACGTCACAAAAATCATTTTGCGGGTCAATGAGGAGGAGATGCAGATTACGTTTCATAAACTTTCCTGTGCTGAAGGCATGATTTTATGCCATGACGCAAGATCGTTCATGAAATGCCTGAGTTGAGTGCCAGATCGCCGTTGAATTTGTCTGTTCTTTCGTTTCGACTATCAGGCTGGGAATGCCATATTTGTGTATAAAAAAACACAGTAATGTTCTAGGCTTCTGAAAAATCTGTAGCCATTATCAATATGCAACTTTTCTACTCTTAACAATGTAGAATATGTAAAGATTCCTTCATCTGAGTCAAGGTCATGCAAAGATTCATACTTCTGTAAGATTCTTACCTTGTATCAACTGAATTCGGGATTGAATAAAGACAGATGTTGAACAATACTTCCTCTGTTTCTACCCGTAACACCCCTTTTGTAAAAACTAAGCTTCAAACGTGGATCAGAGTGTGCAATCACATCGTCTGCCGGAACTTAGCTTATTCTTAAATCAAACCAGACAAATTATGCTCAGTCATTTACTTAAGTCTTTCGTCTGCAGCGTGCTGATCGCCACGCTGGCTGCTTGTGGCGGCAGTACGCCGGACACAAGTTCAACCAACAGCAACAACGCCGCCGGAAATTCCGTGCAAGCGATGGCTGCAAACTATGTTCAACCGAGAACTGGATGGTTCTGGAATCCGGCGGAAGGTGGCCGGGGTTTTGCGATTGAACGTCAGGGCAGCCAGTTGTTCGTTGCCGGTTTCATGTATGAAACAACGGGTGAGTCAACCTGGTATGTCAGCACCATGAATCAACAGCCTGATGGCAGTTACCGTGGCGATTTCCTGCGCTATACCGGTGGTCAATCTCTGCTGGGCACCTATAAACAAGCGCAACCAACGACCTACGCAACGGCAACTGCATCTTTCGACAGCAGCACAACCGGTCAGTTAAGCGTCACGAGCTCAGGCAGCAATGCGACAACGGTGATCGCGCTTCAGGCTTTTCCGATTTCAACCCCAACCGCGTTCCAGCCTTCTACTGACCAGTTCCAAAGTGGCTGGTGGTGGAATCCGGAAGAAGGTGGACGCGGTTTTTTCATAGAAGCACAAGGAGCACAAGCCTTCATCGGCAGCTTCATGTATCAGGACAATGGTTTGCCGACCTGGTATGTCAGCAGCGCGAAGTTGCTGGCACCGAATCTGATCAGTGGCAACCTGGAATCCTACTCTAACGGTCAATCGATGTTTGGCGGCTATAAAGCAGCGTCCCTCTCGCCAAGCGGCCCGGGCGTAGTCAGCTTCGAGATGACAAGCAATACCACCGGCGTTATGACGCTCACGAACGGCAATAAAATCAATGTGCAGCGTTTCGTCTTTAATACAGAGCCTGTCGCAGCGGAAACTGTAAAAAATCTGCTGATTTCTGAAGTCTCTTCAGACTATTACAGTAACGGATCCACATGGTTCGAAGTCTATAACCCGAATGCAACTACCAGCATCAATCTGGCCGACTATACATTGCGTAGCACTTATCTGGATCAGGGGTCGATTTATTCAACGCCGACGACTTTCCCAATGCCGTCAGTTACTATTCCACCAAAATCGTATCTGGTAGTCTCAAGCAGAACCGTGGATAACCCTGTCGATAGTAAACAGATTGTTTATGTTGGCAACAGCGCACAAAAACCTTTCTGGACATCATCAGGTTTTATTGAACTGATCAAAGGTGGTCAAACCGCTGATGTCGTTCGTTTTGGCAACAACAGCACGAGCCCGACAACTGCCAGTGCTTGGACTGGCGCCAATGCACCAGCGCTTCCTTTTGATAAAACCCAGTATGGCTACTCTATCGTCCGCCTGGCTGCATCTGGAATGACGGATAACAATACAGGTTCGGACTGGTCTTCGGTCAACTTTGCTACCCCGGCAGGTCCGAATGACGTCGGTGTCGGCGTAGTTGACTCTGATGGCGACGGCATCCCTGACAGTGCAAAAATTAATGGTAAAACTTTTGCTGGGCTGGATCTCTATGCCATGGGTGCTCGCCCGGGTCAACGTGATGTGTTTATGCAAATTGACAGCATGAACAGCAACGACCCTGGCATCATTCTGCGCCCGGAAGCAGCACAAAAACTGGTCGATACTTTTGCCAATAAAGTCTACAGTGCTGGCAAGAAAAAAATTGCCTTGCATATCGATGCAGGTAATTTATTCTCCCCGACAATCAATCCGGGAGCGTTCAACCTTGGTGGCGGTAAATCTGTGCCTTATACTCCATGTCTGGCATTGGATTATGACAAGGTTACGACGTCAGGCTGCACCAATCTGTACGATGTAAAACGGACTAACCTTGATGTACGTCGTAAGCTGATTTTCCATTACGTCATTATGGGGAATTCTCAGCAAGTGGACGGTAGTTGCGGTTCCAGTGGCTTGGGGGAAATGGGCGGCAATGATTTTATTATCACCCTTGGAAGTTGCGGCTTGACGACCACCCCAGGAGCAGAACTCAATCTGTTAGTCAACGCCCAGGCAGCGACGTTCATGCATGAATTTGGTCATAATCTTGGCCTCAACCATGGCGGAAATGAAAGTAATAATTACAAGCCCAACTATTACAGCATCATGAACTATATGTATCAGCTCAAAGGATTAAGTGCAAATCCAAGCGGCGCACAGGCAGCTAACCGCTTTTATCTGACTAACAAAACCTACGCCAAGGCTACTGGTCTCAGCCTCTGCAACATCGATAATTCGCCTTGCGGCAACAGCTTTATCATGGATTATTCGAACGGCAGCAGTATCGATCTGGATGAAAATAACCTGAACGAATCTCTGAATATCGGCCGTGGCGCAGTTGCTGGCGCCTATGCGGACTGGGATAACAGCAATAATCAGACGAGCGGCACATTTGCGTTCAACATCCACAATCCGGATACGACGACAAGCCTGAGGGTACTCAAGGATTTCAACGACTGGGACAATCTGGTATTGCCTTTAGCACGTACTTCGCTAGGCGTAAATTCTGGTGCGGTATTGCCAACGATGCAGCCAGTCAAAGAAATTGTCCGTAAAGATACGATGAGTGACAGGCCACGAAATCTGGTCTACGAAGATCCGAATCTGTTGCCGAAGCACTTAGATTCAATACGACGAACTCAACACTAACCAGAACAGCCCGCAATCGAAAGACTGCGGGCTTTTTTTATAGTCATTCCATCATTTCTGAGCACTCAGGGTGTCCACTGTCGACCCTGTCTCAGCAAACATCCGCTTACCCTGGAATCATAGTTAACAATAATTGTCATCCCGAGGATTTAGTTAATTACAGCCATATCTATTACAATGCGCACACTTCCTGTGTGACTTGTTATATCCCTCTGCGTTTGAGCTCAGGTCGCGGATATCGGCCACCAAACCACGCATGTTATTCAATAATAAATTTAGTGATTATTCAAATATGGACATCCCTGTAGCCGATATAAATAAAACGGCAAGTAATGAAGATTTACATACGATGGCCTGGAATCACTCAATGTTTCCCCTGTTTGCAATAGATATGGCTTCTGGTCAGTTGCTTGATGTGAACCGGGCAAGTGAATTACTGACTGGATATGATCGGGCAGAATTGATAGGCATGTCATATCAATTATTGTTTCCAGAAAACGAGCGCAGCTCCCTGCACACGACTCTGCTCACCGTATCGA
The DNA here is from genome assembly GCF_014699135.1 of Cognatundibacterium aquatile. Lineage (GTDB taxonomy): Bacteria > Pseudomonadota > Gammaproteobacteria > Burkholderiales > Burkholderiaceae_D > Undibacterium > Undibacterium aquatile. The sequence goes on along the minus strand of NZ_JACOFT010000001.1, from coordinate 465,748 downwards.
CACCTGCCGTTCTCAAAGATCTGTATATACAGACAAAAACGATGCAACTGATCCCGGTGGAAGTCTCACTGGCAACGATGTTTGAAAATCAGGGTAGTTACCAGCTGATAGGCAGTTTCAGAAATCTGCAAACCATCGCAGACACTGAATATGAACTGGCGGCGAAGAAATGGGAATTATCAGCGTATGCCAGCGCCGCACTGGCACTGTCACAGGCAAGTTCAGCAGAAGAGTTAATGCAGTTGGTATGCGAAGCCTTAACGCACGAACATCGCTACGTTCTTGCCTGGGTTGGTATCGCCGAAAACACCGCAGACAAACGTGTACGTATTGCCGCCGGATCCGGTTGCAGCAAAAACTATCTGACGGATTTGTCCGTCAGTTGGGCGGAAGACAGTCCTTGGGGACAAGGCCCGACCGGGCTGGCGATACGCAGCGGCCTCACCCTGATGATGAAAGACGCTGAAACCCATCCCGGCTTTACGCCATGGAGTGAAAAAGCAAAACAGGAAAATATTCGTGCCAGCGTTGCCGTTCCATTCAAATATCAACACGAACAACATGGCGCCTTAACGGTTTACTCGTCAGAGCCTGAGACTTTCGGCAAAACTATGCTGGAATTATTCGAGCATCTGGCGGGAGAAATTGCGCACGGGCTGAATAAATTTGCTCAGAATGCCGTGATCGACAGCGAACGGCAGCAGCGTGAAGCAGCACAGTTGAACTTATCCAATGCCCTGGGCGCGGCAATCCGTGCAATGGCAAAAACAATGGAAAATCGTGACCCTTATACTTCAGGCCATCAGGACAGAGTATCTGTGATTGCCTGTGGTATTGCGCAGCGGCTGGGCTGGAGTAGCGATCGCTTGCAAGCACTGCAAATGGCGGCAGTCGTGCATGACATAGGAAAAATTGCGATTCCGATTGAAATTCTGACCAAGCCGAAGCGCCTGAGTGATGCTGAGTTTCTATTGATGAGCGAACATCCGTACACCGGTTACACGATACTGAAAGACATACCGTTCCCGTGGCCTGTTGCAGAAATTGTTTATCAACATCACGAAAAAATAGATGGTTCCGGCTATCCGCGTGGATTGCAGGGAAATGAAATTCTGCCGGAAGCACGCGTACTGGCGATCGCGGATATCGTCGAAGCAATGGCCTCGTATCGACCTTATCGACCGGCTTTAGGCATAGAAAAAGCACTACATGAAATTGAACTGCTTGCAGGTAAGCAGTTAGATGCTGAATATGTTGCCATTTGTACGCGGATGTTCAGAGAGGAAAATTTTGCGTTACCTTTGCCGGATCATCTCTGATCGGAAGCCAGATACAGCGAGAGATACACGCGGCTGACTTTTTACCCGGAAGACAGATCGTTTATTCTATTAAAAATAATTTTTTCACAGAACATCATTTCATTGAGAGTTTCATCCGCGCGACGCTGATCAGCTCAGGAAATGTCAAATCAAATTTATGATGATGCACAACGATATGCACAACGATACGCATGACGACACAGAAGACGACTATAAAACTGCGGCGGAACGCAACGCCGCTGCTGCACGCAGCACCTGGACCAGCGTTGTCGTTAATCTTGCGCTGACCGCGCTGCAGATCAGCGTCGGTATATTCGGCAAATCGCAGGCACTGATCGCCGACGGCATACACTCGCTATCCGACTTGGTGGCAGACTTTGTCGTTCTGTTTGCCAGCCATCACAGTAAAAAAGATGCGGATGAAGATCATCCTTATGGACATCAGCGTTTTGAAACAGCAGCGTCGCTGATACTTGGCATGTTATTGTTAGCGGTTGGTATCGGCATGTTATGGTCAGCATTCAGAAAGCTGGAATCACCGGAAAGCGTGCCTCAGGTGCACAGCATTGCTTTGTGGGTCGCTGGCAGCGCGTTGATTTCCAAAGAGCTGTTATTCCGTTACATGCTGACCATTGCACAAAAAGTAAAATCCAGCATGCTCGTTGCCAATGCCTGGCACGCCCGCTCAGATGCAGCCTCGTCGCTGGTGGTCGCTTTGGGTATTATCGGCAATCTGGCTGGTTACCCGATTCTTGACCCGATTGCGGCGCTGATCGTCGGCTTTATGGTGGCGAAGATGGGCTGGGAGTTCAGCTGGGAAGCGCTGCATGACCTGATGGATCGCGCTGCCGATGATCAGGAAGTACAGGCAATACGTCAGACACTGCTGGAAACCCCGGGTGTGATTGACGTCCACGATGTGCATACCCGTAAAATGGGTGACATGATCGTGGTTGATGCGCATATTGAAGTCGATGCGACAATCACGGTGGAAGCAGGACACGACATCGCCGTCGAAGCCCGGCAACGCGTGATGATGCGACACCGGGTACTCAACCTGATGACACACATCGACCCATGGAAGCGTCCCGACAGAGATCACGCCGAATCAACGACAACGGTCTGACGGGAAAAAGACGAACAGATGACCCGGCGTTTTCGGAATCAACCACAGCTCACGTCAGGTTCAGCGATTATCTGAGTCGGGCAACCGGCGTGGCTGGTGTTCTTTGTATTTTCGTTTGCGCGTACTGACTCTGCTGCTGATGGAAATTATTCGTGTTGCCTTCAGCGATCACAAACAAACGAACCACACCCTCCAGCTTCTCAGCCTGTTCACGCATACTTTCAGCTGCTGCCGCCGCTTCCTCAACTAATGCCGCATTCTGCTGCGTCATCTCATCCATATCGCTGACGGCCAGGCTGATCTGTTCAATTCCACCGCGCTGTTCCTGACTCGCCTGCGCGATTTCGTGCATGATGTCGGCTACTTTCTTCACACTGAGCATAATGTCTTCCATGGTCTGACCGGCTTTATCAACAAGCTGGCTGCCCTGTTCGACTTTATCCACCGAATCATCAATCAGCGCCTTGATCTCTTTGGCAGCACCCGCACTGCGCTGAGCAAGATTACGAACTTCGCTGGCAACAACGGCAAAACCCCGCCCCTGTTCGCCGGCACGCGCGGCTTCCACCGCTGCATTCAGAGCGAGGATATTGGTCTGGAATGCGATACCGTCAATAACGCTGATGATATCGACGATTTTTCTTGAGCTGTCTTTGATTGAACCCATGGTCGTGACAACCTGCCCTACCATGTCGTTCCCCTTACTCGCAATATCAGAGGCGGTAATGACCAGCTCATTTGCATGGTAAGCATTATCCGCATTCATCTTCACGGAGTGCGTCAGCTGAGTCATGGAACTGGCAGCTTCCTGCAAGGAACTTGCCTGCGCTTCAGTACGGCGGGAAAGGTCAGAATTGCCGGTGGCGATTTCAGATGAAGCGACCACGATAGAATCGACCCCTTCTTTGACGTTACGCACAGCGTCATGCAAAGTCGTAATCACTTGCTGCAACACAATGCCGGATTCGCTGGCCGGATGTGTATTGTGATCACGTAAGTTGACCCTGCCCTGTTCTCCATTCAGCGCCTTCGTATAGTCCATCAACTCACCTTCCTGTAATCGCCCTTTATAGATCATCAGCGAGATATAGGACAAAACCGCGGCCTCCACCACCACATAAGCAGCATGCGTGAGCAGAATCAGCCAGCTTGGTTTGGTAAAGCAGAAAACACCGACGCCTAATTCCTGCAGATAATTAAAACTGAAATGATGCGCTGCCACCACGACTGCGGACGCCAATATCACGCGCCAGTCACCATAAATCACCAAAAACGCCAGGAATGCAAAAATACCAAAGTGAATTTCTGTCATCCCCATTGATTGATGGATATGCAAAGCGCAATAAATCATGACTGCGCATCCATTGAACAGACGGGTCAGCAACTGCCCCGGTTTTGCATAGACAAGAGCGATCGAAATCAATAGTACAGGCAGACCGATCAGAAAAGAGAGTATCCATGTTCCATACCAGTCGGCGAGCGCAAATGAAAATATCTGCATTCCGCCCAACACGGCCAAAATAACTTTGTCCGCCCTCGCGAAAATGGTGTCTATGTAGTATTTGCTTGTATTGGCCATAAGAATCTCTGACAGTTGACTGTTTTCAGCCCGAAGATTAGCCTCAGTTGCAATTTCAGGTGATGTCAAATTAGATTTTTTTAATATAAATTAACCCCATTTAACGAAATTTTTCATTTGTCTGTGAGATGCGGCGACAAGTTGCGATGAGTGGAATCTGATAAGTGACCGCCTTATTGCTTGTCTGATATTGACATAGCAAAGTATCATAGAAATAAATTCACCCGCAGGCACGACCATTGAGCTTGATCGAATGGTAACCACACGCTCTGCGATACACTACCTTTCCACGCACATGCTGCGTATCGTCTTGCCATCCACGGCAGAGACCAGGAAAGCTTCTGCGCCAGTGCACGCACTGGTATCACCTCAGTAACATTGTCAGTCATGCTCACCGGGCTGTCTGAAGAAAGGGATTGAATGGATCACGGCGTATCTCTGATCACCACTGTCGCGGCCGCTTTTGGTGTCGCACTCATTCTCGGCTTCATCGCTGAACGGATTAAAGTACCCGCCTTAGTTGGTTATCTTGTAGCGGGCATCATTATCGGACCGGCGTCGCCAGGCTTTGTGGCCGACGTCAATATCGCTTCGCAGCTTTCTGAAATCGGCATCATGTTGCTGATGTTCGGCGTAGGCCTGCATTTTTCGCCTGCCGACCTGCTTGCTGTCAAACGTCTCGCCGTGCCGGGAGCCATCGTGCAGATGGGATGTGCCGCTTTACTCGGTATCGGGCTTGCCTCGTGGTGGGGCTGGTCATTTGGTGCGGCGCTGGTATTCGGTTTGTCCTTATCCTGTGCCAGCACGGTAGTGTTGCTGAAGTCATTAGAAGCACGCAATCTGCTCGATACCATGAATGGCAAAATTGCCGTAGGCTGGCTGGTGGTACAGGATCTGGTAACGGTCATGGTATTGGTGTTGCTGCCTGCATTGGCTGGCATACTCGGCAGTCATACTGCAGTGGCCAACAGCAGTTCTTTGTGGTCAACAATAGGTCAGACACTGCTGCAAGTCACTGCATTTATTGTACTGATGCTGGTCGTTGGACGACGCCTGTTGCCGTGGATGCTGTGGCAGGTTGCGCGCACCGGTTCGCGTGAATTGTTCACATTATCCGTGATCGCAACAGCGATTGGTATTGCCTATGGTGCGGCCGAATTATTCAAAGTGTCATTCGCGCTCGGTGCATTTTTTGCGGGTTCAGTCATGCGCGAATCCGAATTCAGTCATCGTGCCGCAGAAGAATCGCTGCCTTTACGCGACGCATTCTCGGTACTGTTTTTTGTCTCGGTCGGTATGCTGTTTGATCCGTCGGTGCTGGTTGACCGGCCGCTGCATGTATTGGGCGTGGTTGCGATTATCCTGCTGGGCAACTCCATCCCGGCGGCCACGCTGGTACTGGTCTTTAAATATCCGCTGAATACGGCGCTGACAATTGCCGCCAGCCTCGCCCAGATCGGTGAATTCTCATTCATTCTGGCCGGGCTCGGAAAATCCATCGGTTTGTTACCAGCCGAAGGTGTCAATCTGATTCTGGCGGGCGCACTGATTTCTATCGCACTGAATTCTTTCGTCTTTACCGCGATATCACCGTTCCGCCGCTGGATACTGGATCGTTCGGCATTGGCACGTCGCCTGGAAGTTAATCTCGACCCTTACGCCGAACTACCTATGAGTACCGAGCGCAAATATCTGGAGGGACAAGTGGTGCTGGTCGGCTACGGTCGTGTCGGCAGACGTATTGCGAAAGCACTGGATGAACGCGGTATTCCTTACGTTGTGGCAGAACAAAACCGTGAAGTGGTAGAAGATTTACGTAAAAACGGTCGCGCCGCCGTGTCAGGTAATGCAGGCGATCCGGCTGTGCTGATTCAGGCACATATCGCCAACGCTGCGATGCTGGTGGTGGCGACACCGGATACGATCAACGTCCGCCAGATGGCTGAAACGGCACGCACGCTCAACCCGGCTATCGAAATCATTCTGCGTACCCATAACGAAGAAGAATCCGTCCTGTTGCATAACGAGGGCATCGGTTCCGTATTCTTTGGTGAAGAAGAATTAGCCAAGGGCATGACCAGCCACGTCCTGGATCGCTTCGCACCAGGTAGTTCCGCGACCGGTGCCCACTGAATGGCGTTGCAGTCAGCCACTTTCTATCATCAGGAAAGGGCTGACTAAATAACTCAGGCAATTGCAGGATATGTACCAGTGCCGTCTGGCCATGGTGTCAGCACTTCAAAACCGTTGGCTGTCACCACCACCATGTGCTCCCATTGTGCCGATAAAGAATGATCCTGCGTCACGACAGTCCAGCCATCCTGCAATTCTTTGACGCCGCGTTTTCCGGCATTGATCATCGGTTCTATCGTGAAAATCATGCCTTCTTCGAGGCGCAAACCTTCACCACGTTTGCCGTAATGCAGCACCTGCGGCTCATCATGATAAATTTTGCCGATACCGTGGCCGCAGTACTCACGTACCACGTTGAAACGATCGCGATGCGCAATGGTCTGGATCGCATGGCCGACATCGCCCAGTGTCGCACCTGGGCGCACCTGCATGATGCCCGCCCGCATTGCCTCATAGGTCGTATTCACCAGTCGGCGTGCCTGTGGGCTGGGCTCTCCGGCAAAATACATGCGGCTGGTATCACCAAACCAGCCGTCTTTGATGACGGCAACGTCAATGTTAACGATATCGCCTTTTTTCAGAATTTTTGTCGATGACGGAATACCATGACAAACCACGTGATTCACCGAAGCGCAAATCGTTTTTGGGAAACCGTGATAGCCGATATTGGCAGGAATCGCCTTGAGTTCATCCACGATGTAATCATGGCACAGCTTATCCAATTCTTCGGTACTGACGCCCGGTTTGACATGCGGTGTGATCATATCGAGTACCGCTGCCGCCAGTTTGCCGGCGGCGCGTGACATGGCGATTTCGTCCGGCGTATGAATTTTGACTTTAGCGCCTCTCATTGCACACCTCCGGCCACGACGCCAGTGCCCGGCCCGGCGGTACGGATAGACGATAAAGTCGCCAGATCGAAGCCACCGGCCTGTTCGGCACGAATCAGCAACTGACAGATATCGCGGTGATCCAGATCAGGGTAGATTTCGGCCAACATGCCGATACGCATCCAGTGTTCAGCCTGCGCGTTGATAGAACGAGAGAGCGCATTGCTGGCAACACGCAGATTCTCATGCATTTGTTCGGAAATTTTTACGATGCCCATGGCTTTTCTTATATATGAAACATAAACAATTCATATATTACCATAAAGCGCTGCAAGCGTTGCCAGCCAGCGCCTTTTCTAGCCCCGAGCGAGGACCTGCCAACTATTCCGCATCAAATTGCTGTGCTGGTGCCGCCAGTTGAAATGCTGGCAGCGATTCACACGCAGCAACGATGCGGCTGATCACGGGTAAGTCGTCCAGCGGGCATTGGAAACGGCGGGCATTGAATACTTGCGGGATCAGGCAGCAATCCGCCAGTCCCGGCGTATCGCCATGGCAGAAAATGCCGGTGCGCGGGTCGTTGGCGAGCAATTGCTCGACCGCTGCCAGCCCTTCATTCACCCAATGCCGGTACCAGTCATTTTTCTGCTCTTCTGTGATGCCGATATTTTTTGTCAGATAAGCGAGCACCCGCAAATTATTCAGAGGGTGGATATCACAGGCGATGGTCTGCGCAATCGCTCTGACGCGGGCGCGTCCGTCGGCATCGTCGGGCAACAAAGCGACTTGCGGATAAGTTTCATCTAACCATTCGATGATCGCCAGCGACTGCGTGAGCACAGCGTGTTCGGTCTCCAGCGCAGGGACGATGCCTAGCGGGCTTTTCTGTTTGTAATTTGCCTGTTTCTGTTGACCACCATCGCGCAGCAAATGCACAGCCACGGCGTCATACGGCAGTTGTTTCAGATTCAGCGCAATGCGGACACGATAAGCAGCCGAGCTACGGAAATAGGTATACAGCTTCATGGAAGAAAATTAAGTGTGATGATGATTGATCAGGCGGTTATCCGATGAGCCTTTACTCGCATAACCAGAAAATACAGCCACTGTATTCTATTGAAGTTTGAGCGCTAACGTTCGCTTATCTTGTGCGAAATTTGCGTCGAATTTTCCCTGATCTTGCGTTCGCCATTCATCACCGCACCGGCCTCGACCATCACATCAGGCTGATCACCAATTTCCCCAGTGTCTGCAAGGCCGCATCCATACGTGCATCAAAGCGATGTCCATAATTGATACGCAGACAGTTTTTGAAATGCCGTTGCGCTGAAAACATCGGTCCCGGCGCGACACTGATGCCCAATGATAATGCCCGCCGATGTACCTCTAAGGCATCCACATGCGCGGGCAATTCTACCCATGAAAAATAGCCGCCACCCGGCCGCGTCGCTTTTGTCTCTGCCGGAAAATAACGGGCTATCGCCTCAATCACCGCGCTTTGCTGCACCGATAAAACATGCCGCAACTGCCGCAAATGACGATCAAACTGCCCCTTCGCCAGATAATCCGCCAGCGCCTCTTGTGCAGGAACAGAGGCCGATAAGGTCGTGGTCAGTTTATGTCTGGCAACCGCGCTGGTAAACCGCCCCGGCATCGCCCAACCGACACGAAAGCCCGGTGCCAGCGATTTGGAAAACGACGAACAATGCATGACCAGCCCTTTGCTATCAAAGGCTTTTGCCGGCAACGGGCGGCGCTCGCCGAAATACAACTCGGCATACACATCGTCTTCAATCAGCGGCAATTCGTAGCGGGTGATCAGTTCCACCAGCGCGCGCTTTTTTTCATCCGACATCTGGCTGCCAAGAGGATTCTGGAAATTCGTCATCAGCCAGCACGCTTTCGGCTGATGCTGTTCTATCGCATTCGCCAGCGCATTCAGATCAACGCCTTCACGCGGATGCGTCGGCACTTCAATTGCTCTCAAGCCCAGACGTTCGAGTGCCTGCAAGGCACCGTAAAAACTGGGGGACTCAATAATCACCGCATCGCCCGGTCTGGTTACCGCCAGCAGACACAAATTCAGCGCATCCAGCGCGCCGCTGGTGATGATGATGTCGTCGGTATGCACATGCATACCGCTGACCAGATAACGCAAGGCAATCTGTCGCCGCAGATGAATGCTGCCGGGCGTCAGATCATCGACCGTGCTCCACGGATCCATCACCCGCATGCTGGCATTCATTGAACTGGCGAGCTTATCAAACGGAAACAATAAGGGGCTAGGAAACGCCGAACCGAAAGGCGCAACATCGCGCATTTTTGACGCTTCAAGAATATCAAATACCAGCCGACTGACATCCACTTCGGTCGAACTGCTGGCCGGGTTGGAAACACGCTCTGGTTCCGGCGGCAGCTTTTTTGCGCCCGCAATCACGTAATAGCCGCTGCGCTCTTTGGCCCGTATCAGACCACGCGCTTCCAGCAAATAATAGGCTTCAAAAACAGTAGACGGGCTGACGCTGCGACTGATACTGGTCTCGCGCACCGATGGCAATTTGTCCCCGAGTTTCATGACTCCGGTGCGGATGGATTGGGCGATATCTTCCGCCAGGGTCTCATACAATTTCATATTTTTTCTATCTGCGCAGCCATCTTTTCAACACAGTTATACCTGAATTGCAGCGGTGCTGACCAGCGCATTATTGCGTAGGTTTATCAGCACATCGCCGCAATACACACACTAAGCACACTAAGCAGACTACTGGCGTGGAACGAAGAACGTCGCTTTTTCAGAAATTTTCACCTGCTCATTATCCAGCGCCTGTAATTCGATATGAATAGGATTGGCACCTTGCACACCGTCACCGCCCGGCACCCGCACCGTCACCGGTACGATTCTGGATTCTGTCGGACTCAGCGTCACTTCATTGGCCGTTTCCAGCATGATATTCGGAATACCGCTGACACGGATCTGATAACGATGCGCCTGCTCATCCGAATTCATGATATGCAGGCGGTACACATTTTCTACCGCGCCATCATTCACTATCCGCCCCATATTACCGCGATCGCGAATCACATTCATTTTTAACGGCACATGCGTCGTCAGTGTATAAGCAAATGCGCCTACCATCGACATCAGAATCAGACTATAAATAAGCACCCGTGGACGCAGGATATTGCGCATGATCTGCTTCGTTGTCAGCCCGTTCTGCACTGCATTTTCTGTTGTGAAACGAATCAAGCCTCGGGGTGAGCCTATCTTATCCATCACACTATCGCAGGCATCGACGCAGGCCGCGCAACCGATGCAATCATGCTGCAAGCCATTGCGGATATCGATACCCGTCGGGCATACCTGCACGCACATAGAGCAATCGATACAACCGCCTTTCGCGATCATCGCAGGATCAGATTTATTCAACACATTCCTTGGCTCGCCGCGCGCTTTGTCGTAACTGACAACCAGCGTGTCTTTATCAAACATCGAACCCTGAAAGCGCGCATACGGACACAGGTAACGGCACATCTGCTCACGCATGAAACCCGCATTGCCGTAAGTCGCGAAACCGTAAAACAAGATCCAGAATGCTTCCCACCGCCCCAAAGAAAAACTCAGCACTTCGCTACCCAGCAAATGCACAGGAATGAAATAACCGACGAAGGTAAACCCGGTCCAGATACCGACCAATCCCCACACCGTATGCTTGCTGAATTTTTTAGTGAATTTTTCCAGATTCATCGACTGCTTCGCCAGCCGCATACGCGCACTGCGCGGCCCCTCGATCTTATTTTCTATCCACATGAAAATCTCGGTGTACACCGTTTGCGGACAAGAAAAACCACACCAGACCCGCCCCGTCACCGCCGTGAACAGAAATAAGGAATAAGCGCAGATGATCAGCAGCACCGCCAGAAAAATGAAATCCTGCGGAAACAACACCAGACCAAATAAATAAAACTTACGCGCAGCAAGATCAAACAACACCGCCTGCCGCCCATTCCAGCTCATCCAGGGCGAACAATAAAACACGCATTGCGTGAGCCAGACAAAAAACCAGCGCCAGTTGGTATACCGCCCCTTCGACTGCCTGACATAAATGTCATCAAACTTCCTGTAAATACTCACTACGGATACGCGTGCGTCTGCCTGACTCATCATTTCACTCAATAGAAAAACAGAAATTAATCCCCGCCACCGCATAGTGCACACGACAACGGATAAGGAATAACGCAAACTTGTTCCGGCAAGGCATGGCCTCACATGGATTTACAGAACATCACCATCAGCGCCAGCGATACAAGCAATGCACATCTGCAAAAGCAGTATCACCGAGAGCCATCACGCCACCGTGGCGGTTTTGCGTCTATCCTGTGGATATAAAAAGAGACAGTTCAGATAAAACCGATGCAGAACACCCACCACCGCATCCACCACCATGAACCATCACCACTGGTATTGACGGTGCCAGTGTGCTACGGAGCAGAAGCAAAAAACAGTGGCAGAAACGGATGAAAAACCATATCAGATGGAAATTCAGCGGAGCAGATCAGAGAAATAGTGAAGTGAAAAGCGGCAGGAAACAGAGATGTCAAGAGTAAGCGTTTGGTGAGCGGATGCCATTGGCAGCGTCACAATTCAAAGATGCGCGACACTTAGCCAACTGGTTCGGTCTAACGCTGAAGGCGGATCAACGAAGCTTCCGGCAACATCTCCGCCTGCCTGATTTTGTATAACCAGCGAATGACACGATGATCACGCAGATTTTATGTCGGCACAGAACACATTAGATTCCACATCAGATGCCGGATAGTCGACTGCAGGCTTATTCGATGCGCCAGAACTATTGATTAATTTCTTGTTATCAGGCCAATGTCTTTGATATCTTTAGGCAGCATCGTGGTCATTGCGCTCTAACGTTTAGGTAGGGGCTGCGGTACGCAGCCCCAGAGAGCGAAGAGAACGATTTGAAGCGCTTGTTAGGCGCGAACCATAGAGTTTTGACCAGCACTACGAGTGCAATAAATACACAGAGTATCGAGGTGTCATTCAATATCAAAACAGTTATCCAATTTGCTTGTTGAATACTGGCAGTCTACCAAATTCTTTTAGATGCATGACTTGTAAGTAAACCTCTATAACAGAAACAACATCAGGATCGGAAACCGTAAAAACGTGCAACTTGATATTTCCATTTATGATGCTGGTTGTTAATTCCAAAGATTCACGCGAGTTAAATTTAGTTTTTGGGAATGTCATCCAGCCGTTTTCTAGCCTTTTCGGTGTCCCTAGATGATCCCAAACTCTCTCGTGAAGATTGTCTTTTGTGGCTTTTCCAATGTATATGATTTCATCATTCTCAGATGAGAAAATATACAGTCCGCTTTTCTCGCCAATGTCGTTTCCTCCAAGACATCCTCTGAATTCTTCGTTCGAGTCGTCTCCAATGTTTGGCCTGCTTTCGCCAAAAGCGTAGATGATTTCAGTAGCGGAGAAAACCTCAGGAAGAGATTTTTTAAGTTGAAATATACTTTCGCGTGCTGAGTTGATTTTCATATATTTATGCTTGGCGCCTAAGTTCGAATTAACCGGCTGGCGCGGCACTATCGCGCCAGTCCGTGTTGAATGATTGGTTAGCGCTCAGCTTTGCTGTGATAGTAATAAAGGTAAGCAAGACCAATTGGCGCCACAAATATGGCGAATACCCAGCACATTGCCATTGTGATGAATTTCGTGACAAGCATAAATATCGCATTAACGAAAAAAACGTTTTCCCCCATGATGAAGCCAACAATACTTTCATAGACAAAGCGAGAATATGGGTAAAGGAGTGTGTTGATTACAGTAAGGAGTAGCACGCCTATTGGTATTGAGCGCCCGCCTTGCGTTGACATAGTAAAAATAAGAGCGGCCACAACTAGGCCAAAGAAAAACTGGCGAAAATAGTACCGTGAAGACAGACCGCCGAGCGTTTTCTGAATAACTGGATGCATGAAAGTTTTCCTATGGTTGGTTGAGTTGATCAGTAGATCGCTAACTTGTTTTAAAGTACAAAATGGCAAAATATCAGATCGATAAAAAATAAGCAACGAGCTCCAATGCGTCGCAAGTCCTTATCTGGTATCGATTGCAGTGCCTGTATGACGTCTTCGCCACTGAAAAATGGTAACTGCTTGAGGATGAATTGATCTGCTTTTTTCCGGTCTGCGTCATCTACCGGAAATATGGGGTGGCTTTAATGGCGGGAGCGAGCGGTTTGGATGGCGCTACGCATTTGCGTGCGGCACTATGCAAAGCCAGCACTTACCAAAGAAGGTTTCGGTAATGTGATGGCGAACGAAAACATCACCAGCGCCGGCATAGATTTCGCGCGGTGGTATCGGCATTTTCGATCTCCCTGCAAGCATTCTGATGCTGAAGGATAATAAGCCATCGACTTCAACTCATCATTCAGTCGAGTGCGTTTGCAAACGCAGCGGATGTTGCCGCAGCATTGTTCATCTGCTGTAAAAATCGACCGCCGATTTCTGGCGCAGAGCGCTTGCTTGTTGACTGATCTTGAGCCTGTTTATCTGACCCAATTTTACGTTCACCCCTGAGGAGACTCCATGAAAAATAAACTTTGTTCCAGTATCGCTGCCGGTTTGATTTCGACTTCCGCTTACGCCGCTGAACGGCTTCCGACCATACCACCCGATCAATACACGACGGAACAACAAAAGGCCGCTGAAGAGTTTTTGGCGACGCGTAAGGTTCCCGTATTTGGCCCGTTTGAACCCTTGATGCACAGCCCGCAAGTCATGTCGCAGGCCAGAGCCATGGGCGATTATTTGCGCTACAACTCGGCGATAGGCAATACCTTAAGCGAGCTGGCAATTTTAATCACCGCACGCGAATGGACGCAGGATTTTGAATGGTACGTGCATTATCCTATCGCGCTCAAAATGGGCATCAAACCAGAAATCGCCAACGCCATCGCCGACGGCACTCGCCCTGTTGGCATGACTACAGATGAAGAAATTGTGTATGACTTTTCGACCGAGCTGCATAAAAACAAGCGCGTCTCGGACGCCACATTCGCGCGCACCGAAAAGCGTTTTGGTAAAAAAGGCGTCGTCGATTTAACCGGCATCAACGCCTATTATTCTTTGCTGGCGATGCAGCTCAATGTCGCACAATATCAAGCGCCCAAAGAAAGTAAAAAACTCGTCCGTTTTCCAGAATAAATCTGTCTGGTCATTGTGAGAAATGGGGTGTTGAATAGTGAGCGTCAGCACCCTTCCTATTCAGATGGACTTGGCTGCTGCAAGGTCTCCAACCTCAGCCGCTTGGTTCAAGCGGGTATCCACGTCGGTTTCTCCGGAAATATTACCTAGCCACATAGCGATTGACATTAGGGACTTTCGGTAGCAAGTCCCAATTGATGGATGGGTTGGGGATGTAGCTCATTTTTTTATCGGAATAATTTCGAGAGAGACGAAATTTTCTTTAACATCAAAAGCTTTTTCGAGCGTGGATTTTCGCCCTTTTTTGTCGAGCCACAGATATTCGGTGTTAAAGCAGAACAAAAGGGTGTTGCCCCCATCCTGGTTTTTGGGTTTTCCTTCAAGGCAGTACGGGCCAATTCGGCGATGTCCTAGCCGCTCGTTGACATTGTTGCCAATCATGCTGGCACCACCACTTGAAGCGAGGTAGAAGGCTGATGTTATAGATTGCCATAACGCCGGAATTTGTTGCTTGATCGGAGCAAACTCAGCATCAACTGCAAAGGAGCCTCCAGCATGAGCTGGCGCAATAAACAGGAATAGAATTAAAAGTGCTCTGATCATAGTAAGACCCAAAGTGGAGGTAACTGGCACTGCGCGGCTTTATCGCGTAACGTCCAGCGAGCAAATAGAGCTAGATTGAGCGCTGCGTTAGGTTGCTATACGTTTGCATAGAATTTGCTCAGTTCCTTGTCAAAACTACGCCTTAGCATAACAAAGTCATCGCTGTACTTCTTTGCCATTTCCGCACTAGGGAGCACCTTTTCAAACATCACTTTGTTTCTATATTCAGCTATGCCAGCTCCTATTTCACCAAGGATCGCTTCAGCATCAATAGCTTGAAGAAGCCGAAGCCTGGCGCGCGCGGAGCTGGCTGCGTCAAATGTAGAATTAAGCTCAGTGTCGCACTCTTTGATGGTTTTTTGCTGAGCTTCATTAAGAGATACTTCATCAGCAGTATCCATGCGTTTTCTTATACCTTCCAATCGGTTGTGTAACTTTCTATACGCCACAAAATATGCATCGCATCGGTCTGCGATCAACTCGAGGGTCTTTATCTTGTGTGCACGGATGTCTTTGTTTCGATCATTGAGATGATTTAGCTTGTTGCTCTTGTAGGTGGCAAACGCCGTTATTGCAGCACCCAGTCCAATCTTTACTACTGAATCCAGAATCTCTAGGAGGGTCATCGTCATAGAAAAACCTAACTTTTATTTAATTTAACAAAATTGAAGCTTAGCTGGAGGTGTTAAAAAAGACAATTTACAATAAGGTACCTTAATATCCTCAAGGAACCTTGTTGTGCATGGTTATGCTGACTACAAGCAAATCGCCGCTTTGAAACGATCATTTTGGCAAAAATCGGGGAGTATGTGCCAAAAACACCTTATTCTCGGCATAAAACAAGGGCATTTAAAAATACTCCACCCAGTATATTTACGCCTTCAACGGGCAAATTTGAGGTAAACGACGCAGTTGGCGCGGCTAACGCCATCAGCGCCATGCGCTTTTTGTAGTTCAGGCGAACAGTTCGACATCGGGCAGATTTGCCAGCACCTGGTCGTATGTGTCGTAGCTGCGCAGCGCGGTGACGACGACGGGTAAAGGCTCGCTCCAGACTTCGGGCAGATCGCGTTCATGCGGTGCGAGGATGGGAAATGCGAGCGCTTCCTGCGGCGGATGAAACTCTGCTGCTACGCCGGGTTTGTTGCCGCGCGCATCGATCCGGTACCAGCCATGTTCCGGCAGATAAACGGCGTTGAGGCCGTGCAGGCAATACGGCGCGCCGTCGCCGGTGACGGACAAGCGTTGGTAGCACAGCCCGGTCGGAATGCCGTTCGCGCGCAGCAGCGCGGCGAGCAAGTGGCTCTTGGCGTAGCAGTAACCGGTGCCGTGCAGCAGCACGTCAGACGCTTTGCAAGTCACGGGGTTGAGCTTGTAATCGGAGCTGTGTTTGATCTGATCGCGCACAAAATGAAAGATGTGGCGTATCAGTTCATGCGTGTTGGTCGCGCCAGCGGATGCCCCGAGTTCCTGCGCTTTTTGCCGGATGGTGGGATGGTCAAGATCGATGTATTCGCTTGCAGATAAAAATTGCTTCATAAAATTCTGATGGAATGAGGAGTGTGCCGCGACACTGTATACACGATCAAGGTGCCACGTATTTTTAGATTATCACTGATGATGTTCGGCAGGCAGTACGAGCCTCAATCGCGATACACGTCTGCGGAATAGTGAACGTTGATCATCGGCCGGTTGCGCATTCTGCGACACGCGCTTTGCTTGGCTCGAACAGCACCAGAACCAGGCTCAGTGCGAGCCCCAGCGCCAACGTGGTGGCTCGCCTTTGAGCAGACAAACTGCGATCAGCGCGGCGCAGATGATTCCGAGGTAGAGATTAAAGATCAGTTGCCCCTGCGTTGGCAGCACGACGACAGCACCGGCCACTACCAGCAAAAGGAAGACAAACAACACCAGCCAACCTTGCCACACGTTGGGAATACCCCAGCCCCAGCCATAACGCTTTGCGGGAAACCAGTATTTCTTTTCGACGGACATGGCGCCTCCTTGTAAGTGTGTTGCTTGCTGAAGTGTAGCATCCGGGCAGCGGCGCTGATCGCATGCAAATGAGAAAACATGCACCGCATCGTGATCGCTTCAACATCAGATGCCGGATAGCCGGTTGCTGGCTTATTCCTGATGCCAGTAATATGGCTTAGCTTTTTGTACTCAGAGATCCGGCCTGACAGGAACGCTTAGCCAACATGGGATATCTCTCTGATTCGTACATTGACTCGCCAATAGAATATGAACGAAAAAAGTGCTCCGGTTGCGACCACGCCGACTGCGCCCGCCTTCTCGTTGAGATCAAGAAGAAAGGTCGAGCCCACGATTGCCACCAAAGGAACACCAACGACAAAAATGAGCGCAAAGAACCGTAAGCCAATGGGCACATGCAGCGCAAGGAAGCGCGCGACAAAGTCTCTGTTATCACCAGCAGCGTTGGATCGGAAGCACCAAATGATACCAAGCATCACAAACGAAACCTCAGTCACGACGGCAGCCCATGCTGGAAGGAAGGTCGGTTGCGTTGCATCGGAAGGCATAGCGGCGCTCATCGCAGCAAGAGCCGATGAGAAAAGAAAATACTTGAGTTGCTCCAGCTCTGGCAATGGGCCACGTTTGAGGTCTTCGACAAGGGAGCGTATATTCCATAGGTACATGATGTTGCCTTGCGTAATTTAATTTGACAGAAATGCAGCTTAACTCGAAGTGTTAAAAAAGACAATTTTTAACATACCATTAAAACAAAGTGCAACAACAGAAAAATCGCCGCTTCAAAACGCTGGTTTTCGTAAAAATCGGGGAGTATGTGCCAAAAACACCTTATTCTCAGCATAAAACAAGGGGCTTTAAATATACACCCCCCAGTATATTCAGCCCTTCCACGGGCTGAAAGTGAGCAGACTGATGTGCTCGGAGCGCGCTTGGCAGCAGGTGTGATTTGTGTGGAATACGGCTGGTCAGGTATGTTGCTCTGTCCACATGGCGTTGATGATCGCCCAGCGTTCATGGTCTTTCCACTCCAGCCCGCCGATTCTCAAATAGTTTTTAGAAAATCCTTCTTTCACAAAACCGGCGTTTGACACGAGGCGGATGGACGCCAGATTTTCGGGTTGTATGTTGGCTTCGAGCCGATGCAGATGCAATTCTTCGAACGCTTCTTTCAGGAGCAGTGTCATGCCCTTGCGCATGTAGCCTTTCCCCTGATGTGGGTGAAAAACTTCGTAGCCTAAATACGCCGATTGAAAATAGCCGCGCACGATGCCGGAGATATGGAAGGTGCCGAGAATATTGCCGTTCGTTGCGGAACAAACAAAATACCGGTTTTCCTGGCTGATATAGACCTCGTAATCGCGCGGCGCATAAGTCCACGGCTGATGAAAAGAAGTGCTTTGTTCGTATAATTTTTTGACTTCAGCAATATCACTGAATTCTGGTTTTCTTAAAATGACCATTTTTTTCTCGTTGCGGTGATGTCTTCAGAGATGCGATGCGCAGCACCATCTGCATCAGTAAATGCGAATAAGTGCCGCGCGAATGCAGTTCGCAGTTTATTCGCTTTCATTTTAACTTTCACCTGCAAGTCGTCAGGTATTTCGCGGGGTCAGGCAATTTTCCAGTGTTATCGAACCGTATTGCAGTCAATGACGTTGTGCTGATTCAGCTCTGCGCCATAAGTAAATGGCGCTTGCCACCAGGCAGGCTGTTGCGAGTTGCAATGCGTAGCGGAGTGCGCTTGCGTGATCGGCGGCAAATGTATTCATCAAGGCCACGACGACGGGGCCGAGCAATTGACCAAGCGCGAAGCTGGCGGTCATGCGTGCCAGGACGGCGGTCGGGTTAGCTGCGGCGCGAGCCCGTGCTTCCTGCATCCCCAGCATGGTGATGACCATGAAATTTCCGCCGACGAACAAGGCGGCCAACACGATGCTGGTCATGGAAAGCCAGAGGCAGGGCAATATCACGCCGACCGCCATCAGCGCATGGGACGTTGCCCATACATTCAGGCGATTGCATTGGCCGAGCACGCCTGCAACGATCAGGGTCGATGCGGCAGCCGCGATGCCGAATACCGGCCATGCCCAGCCGAATATCTGCGGGTCATCCAGCAATTGTCTTGCCTGTGCTGGCAGATACGTCGCCGGCAGGATGTAGCCGAAACCAAACATGCCGTAGCAGATAATCAGCCCCGTCACACCGGGTGCTGAAGTTGATGCTGAAGTTGATGCTGATTCTGATGCTGATACTTGCGCGGCATTCACAGGTGCAGCGATGCTGTTTGCAACTGGCGGTAAAGGACAGTAAAAGCTGACGATCAGTGGCAATATGGCGACCAGTGACGCCAGACAAGCTAAGACTATCCACATCTCACTGGCAGGCATTTTTTCTGCCGCCCACAAACAAAAAATACCCGCCGCGACGATGCCCAGCCCAACGCCAGCATAGATAAGACCCGTCAGTCGGGGCCTGGCCAGATTCGCCATCCAGCCCAGACCCCACGCGCTGGTGGCAATCAAGGCCCATGCACTGCACAGACCAGCCAGAAAACGCAACACAGCCCAGGCCCACACAGACGATGTGATGCCCATCGCAGCGGTGACGATCACGATGCAAATCAGGCTGAGCGTCAGCAATCTGGCGGGCGGCAAACGCACCCGGCTGGCACACAGCGCGCCGATCAGATAGCCCAGATAATTGCTGGCGGCAAGCCATGCGCCTGAATCGCTCAGCAACACGCCATCCCGCAACATCAATGGCAGCAGAGGTGTAAACGCAAAACGGCCGATGCCCATCGCCAGCGCTAAGGAAAACATGGCGGCAATAGCGATGAGGATAGCGAGGTGTTGCGGACGTGCAGCAGGATGCAATGCGGGTGTATTCATCCGTTCATTAAAATGGAAATCTGCTTCACTGACAAATGAATTATTCTGGATTAATATTCTCTTTATGAGAACAATAGATTTAGAGTCACTGCTGATATTCCGAACCGTGGTCGAAGAAGGCGGTGTGGTGCGCGCGGCAAGCAAGTTGCATCGTGTGCCTTCAAATGTCACTACACGCATACGGCAACTGGAAGAATACCTGGCCGTTCAACTCTTCCGACGCGAAGGCCGTACGCTGGCGTTGACGACGGAAGGACACACACTGCTGAACTACGCGCATCGGTTGCTGCGTCTGGCAGACGAAGCGGTAAACGAAATGCAGACCGGAAAGCCGCAAGGTACGTTCCGCCTGGGCTCTCTGGAAAGCACCGCGGGCAGCCGTTTAGCACCGATACTGTCACACTATCACGAGCAACATCCGGATGTGATTGTCGAACTGATGACTGGAACCACCGCCGCGCTCATCAAGCGCGTCACGCAGTTTGAGATCGAAGCGGCATTTGTTTCTGAACCTTTCACCGCACCGGAACTGGAATCGATTCCCATCTTTCAGGAAAAACTGGTGTTGATCACTTCAAACAAAATCAGCCGCTTGCACAGTCCCAGTGATCTGGGCAGCAGCACCATGATTGCATTTGCGCAGGGCTGTTCGTATCGCCAATGTCTGGAAAACTGGTTAAGCAATCACAATGTGATTCCGCAACGTGTGCTGGAATTTGCTTCCTATCAGGGAATGATCGCCTGCGTTGCCGCCGGAACCGGATTTGCCATCGTGCCGGTATCGGTCTTGAGCGCTTTGCAGGCGAATGACAAAGTCAATCAGCATGCATTACCAAAACAGGTGTCGTCGAACAAAACGCATCTGGTCTGGCGGGGTCAGGCATCGTCAGCATTAACGGCATTCATCAAAATGCTGAAGACAAAAAAATGAAGCCACAACTGGTCTGCTTCACATCTTAAAATATCCGACAGGCTGATAACCATAACGAAATTAAAACAGACAGAAATCAGGCCAGATCGTGCGCCACCTGGTCTGCGATCTGCGCCCATTCTGCATCGGTGAACAGACGCGAACGGGTGTGAAACGCCTTGCCGCTTGCGCCTTCCAATGAAAATGTGCCGCCGTGACCGTCGATCACATCCAGAATCAGCTGGGTGTGTTTCCAGTAATCGTATTGCAGCTTGCCTATGTAAAACGGCACGCCGCCGACCTCGCCCAGTTTGATGTCGTAGGGGCCTATGGTCAGATCGGTGGGCAGATAGCAATTGGCGGCGCTGTTGTCACAGCAGCCGCCGGACTGGTGAAACATAATGCTGCCATGTTCGACCTGCAATTGCTGTATCAATTCCAGCGCTGCGGGTGTGGCGGTGACTCGCTCAACCATAATCGCCCCTCCAAAACCGTCCATCTCTATTTTTTCGAGTTAGGCGGTGGTTTGTGATGAATTGGGCATGGCGGTTTTGTCCGCCACCCTTGTTCCAATCAATTTTTATGAGCGTTTGCCGTAAGCCGACGCAAATATACCCACAATCTCATCATGCGATGCTTGAATCGGATTGGTTAAACCGCACACATCTCTGAGCGCGTTTTGTGCCAAGACATCAAAATCCTCTTGTTTCACACCCAACTCTTCGAGTGATTTTGGAATGCCCACGATATCTGCTAATTTTTTAATCGCTTCAATGACGCCCAAACCTGCCAAATCTGGATTGCTGGCATTCAAAATGCCGCCAATTTGATTTAAGCGCTCTTGTGCGGCACGCAAGTTAAACGTTTCCACATGTGGCAAAAGGAGTGCATTGCACACACCGTGCGGTAGATTATAAAAGCCGCCCAATTGGTGCGCCATCGCATGAACGTAACCTAACGACGCATTGTTAAATGCCATACCCGCTAAAAACTGCGCATAGGCCATTTGCTCGCGTGCTTCCTGATTTTTAGGTTCTTTGACCGCAGTTGGCAAATAGCGCCCGATTAACTCTATGGCCTTGACTGCGCAAGCATCAGTCAGGGGAGTGGCAATCGTTGAAACATAGGCTTCAACCGCATGCGTCAGTGCATCCATCCCAGTAGCCGCAGTCAAGCCAGCGGGCATCGCCTCCATCAAACCTGAATCGTTGATGGATAAAAATGGCGTCACGTGGCTGTCGACTATCGCCATTTTAACGTGCCGGGTTTCATCCGTGATAATGGTAAAACGCGTCATTTCAGACGCAGTTCCAGCCGTTGTATTCACGGCGATGAGCCTCATTTGTGGCACTTTGGATTTATCTAAGCCCTCGTAATCCTCAATTTTCCCGCCATTGCTCGCAACCAATGCAATGCCTTTGGCACAGTCATGCGATGAACCGCCACCCAAAGAGATGATGAAATCGGCTTGCGCGGTTCTTAGTTTTTCCAGACCGGAATTGACGTTACCAACGGTTGGATTGGGTTGCACGCCATCGAATACGTCTGCCGAAATACCTTGGGCAGCTAGCTTATCGGCGACCGTTTTTGCCAAACCCATTTTTGATAAAGCACCGTCCGTGACGATTAAGGCTTTTTTATAGCCCATTTGTCCTATTTGATTAATTCCCTCATCTAAAGCACCTAAACCAAGAATGTTTTTACCTGGCATAAAAAATTGTGAAACGCCCATAACGATTTCCTTAATTTTTTTAAATAAGAACTTACGTAAATTTGTCGCGGCAAGGTATGGCGACGAAGACAGTACACACAGTACGGAGAGGAGTCATAACGCCGCAGTGATGATTTTTGCGTAAGTCCTGCAAATATTCAATCAACACTACAAGGGGCACCATGGACAGGTGACGAGCCACCTGTCCAAATCAGAGACTTAACTCCCCATGGAAATTAAAAGAAGCCGAGTTTATTCTCACTGTAGCTGACCAGCAGATTCTTGGTTTGCTGGTAATGATCGAGCATCATTTTGTGAGTTTCACGTCCGATACCGGATTCTTTATAGCCACCGAATGCTGCATGCGCTGGGTAAGCATGGTAGCAGTTAGTCCAGACGCGACCCGCTTTGATAGCACGACCCATGCGGTAAGCGACATTACCATTGCGGCTCCATACACCGGCACCCAGACCATACAAGGTGTCGTTGGCCAGCGCCAAGGCTTCAGCTTCGTCTTTGAAGGTGGTCACTGCCAGCACAGGGCCGAAAATTTCTTCCTGGAAGATGCGCATTTTGTTGTGACCTTTGAACAGCGTTGGCTGCACATAGTAGCCGCCTTCCAGATCGCCACCCAGATGCGCCTGACTACCACCCGCCAGCACTTCGGCACCTTCTTGTTTGCCGAGATCCAGATACGAGAGGATTTTTGTCAGTTGTTCTTTGGAGGCCTGCGCACCCATCATGCTGTCGGTATCCAGCGGATTTTTATGCTGAATCGCGGCAACGCGTTTCAATACGCGTTCCATGAATTTGTCGTAGATCGATTCCTGTATCAGCGCACGTGATGGGCAGGTGCAGACTTCGCCCTGATTGAAGGCAAACAAGACCAGACCTTCGATGGCTTTATCGAGGAATTCGTCGTCTTTGTCCATGATGTCGGCAAAGAAGACGTTTGGCGATTTACCGCCCAACTCCAGCGTGGCCGGAATCAGGTTGTTGGCTGCTGCCTGCGCGATCACGCGGCCAGTGCTGGTCGAACCAGTGAACGCAATCTTGGCGATACGTTTGCTGGTCGCCAGTGGCATACCGGCTTCGCGGCCGAAACCGTTAACGATATTGAGCACGCCAGGTGGCAACAGATCGGCAATCAGATCCATCAGAATCAGAATCGAGATCGGTGTGGATTCAGCCGGTTTCAGCACGACGCAATTACCTGCACCCAGCGCCGGAGCCAGTTTCCATGCGGCCATCAGGATAGGGAAATTCCACGGAATGATTTGCCCGACGACGCCGAGCGGCTCCTGAATATGATAAGCGACAGTGGTTTCATCGATATTCGACAAAGCACCTTCCTGCGCACGCACGCAACCGGCGAAATAACGGAAGTGATCGGCGGTCAGTGGAATATCGGCATTCAGCGTTTCGCGTATCGCTTTGCCGTTGTCGACGGTTTCGGCATAGGCCAGTAATTCCAGATTCGCCTCGACACGGTCGGCAATTTTCAGAAGGATATTGGAACGTGTGGCAGCATCGGTCTTGCCCCAGGCATCGGCTGCAGCATGTGCTGCGTCCAGCGCCAGCTCGATATCTTCGGCTGTGGAGCGCGCTGCCTGTGTATAGACTTTGCCGTTGATCGGGGTGATGACATCAAAATACTCGCCTTTCACAGGCGCAGTCCATTTGCCGCCGATGAAGTTGTCGTAACGGGATTTATATTGGATTTTGGCGCCTGCAGCACCTGGGGCTTCATAGATCAAGGTTGTCTCCTTCAGTTAGTTGTTATTGACAGTCACAAAGTTTTTTTGCGCTGGTCAGCGCCACTATTCGCAAAAGCCATGCCAACACCGGATGACAAGATAATCAGCCTGCTTTCCCCTCTGGCGTCGCCTGTACGAGAGCCTTGACGAAGGCGACACATGCACTTTTGCCGACGGATTCCTGCTAAGATAGTTGTCAACTGTCCGCTGATGTCTGTGACACCTGACACAAAATGAGACAGGTATAACAGTGGCAAAAACAGCAGTAAACGCAGCAGTAAACACAGCGGCAAACACAGCACTAAACACAGCGGCAACTACCGATGCCGCAGGAGACAAGTTCATGCGCAACCACGCCATTCTGCCCTCATCCCATCTGAAGCAGGCCCGTTTGCAATTGGTCGAATATGGCATAGCTCCGGCCCCGGGCATTGATGATCGCATTGCACAATCCTGGCAGCGCAGCTTGTCGGCAGGGCTTTTCCCGGTAGGACGGGTCGAATGCGAAGACAATTTAAGCAGCAGCAATTTACAACATGCCCGCCACTTCAATCATGAGCTGATCAGCCATTCAGAACCGGTGATCGAATATCTGTTTGAACAGGTGCGGCACAGCCATAGCATGGTGATACTGGCCGATGCGCAAGGTGTACTGATGCATACGCTGGGTGATCTGGATTTTCTGAATAAGGCTGACCGTGTGGCATTGAAATGCGGTGCCACCTGGGCGGAAAATCAGCGCGGCACCAATGCGATCGGCACGGCAGTGGCTGAGGCAAATGAAATCGAGATTCACGGGGCGGAACATTATCTTGAGCATAATGAATTTCTGACCTGCGCTGCGGCACCTATCTTGTCCGCACAAGGGAAGTTGATGGGGATACTGGATATCTCCGGCGACCATCGCAGCCGCCATCCGCATACGCTGGGTCTGGTCTCTACAGCGGCACAAATGATAGAAAACAGCATGGTACTGAGCGCTTGTCAGCATCAGATTATCGTGCAATTGCATCCGCGCGCCGAAGGTCTGGGCTCGGTAGCGCAAAGTGTGCTGGCATTCTCAGAAGATGGCTGGCTGACTGGCGCGAATCGTAAAGGGCTGGCATTACTAAAATTGCAGTACAAAGACATCGCGGCAACCTGCTGGTCAGATTTATTCGAGACAGAATTTCAACAGATACTGTCATTTCACCAGCGCGCAGTGATACGGCCTGAAACGCTGCGAACCAAAGATGGCGGCATGTTGTTTGCGCAGGTACATAGTCACAGCCTGGCGCGGCAAGCACTAAGCGCCAATACAAAAGCCGCTCCGGCAACACCTATATCCCCGACGACAAATGAAGATACCCAGTGGCTGGCCGCAAGCGAGAGAGCACGCAAGGTCATCGACAAGGCGATTCCTTTACTGGTGACCGGCGAATCCGGGGTCGGCAAAGAATTGTTTGCACAGGCAACACACCGGGCATCACTGCGCCGGAATAAGCCGTTTGTCGCGGTGAATTGTGCAGCGATTCCAGAACATCTGATCGAAGCTGAATTATTCGGTTACGTCGCAGGCGCATTTACCGGCGCGACGAAACAAGGTGCACAAGGACGTTTGCGCGAAGCGCAGGGTGGCACTTTATTTCTGGATGAAATCGGCGATATGCCTTTAGGCTTACAAACACGATTGCTGCGGGTGTTACAGGAACGTCAGGTTACGCCGCTGGGAAGCAGCACGCCGGTGGCGGTGGATTTCAATTTAATTTGCGCCACGCATCAGAATTTAAAAAACAGCATCACTGCTGGCCGTTTCCGCGAAGATCTGTTTTATCGCATCAATGGTTTAAACGTCTGCCTGCCTGCGTTACGGGCGCGGACGGATTTTGAGTTTTTATGCGGAAGACTATTGCAAGAATTTGCACCGAACAGCGATCTGCACATTGCACCTGATCTGCTGAGCGCGATGAAAGCCTTTCACTGGCCCGGCAATCTGCGTCAACTCAGCCACGTGCTGCGCGCTGCGGTCGCTTTACGGGATGATGACCAACACTGCATCAGTTGGGAACATCTGGCAGACGATTTGGTCGCAGAGTTGCGGGCGCCGACTGCTCAGAAAGCCGCTGCGACAATCGTCAGCGACAACGCTGGTGAGCCGCAAGAACTCAGCTTACATGCACGTTCGATGAAAGCGATCCGACAGGCGCTTGCCAATGCGAATGGCAATGTCTCGGCAGCGGCACGCGAATTAGGCATCAGCCGGCAAACGCTGTACCGCAAGCTGCAAGAGACTTAATCCGTAAGACAATTCCGGCAAACCTTTTTTTCTGACGAGGCATAAAAAAACACTGGCTCGCAAGCCAGTGTTTTTTTCGGTTCTACTACTAATAAGTTACGACCAATCACTCAGGCATCTAAACGGATAGTGACAGAATCAGCGTTGTAAGTGACCGTCGCTTTAGGAAAGCCATCGACTGTCACGGTAGCGAATTTGCCACCGACCGATTTTGCGCTCAGTATTGTCAGTACGGTTCCTGCCGCGGGTTTGTAATCGGCAGCGAATTTCAGATTCAAACTGGCCGCACCATCAATCGCGACCGCACCTGCGACCTGAATTTTCCCGAGGTTGCTGCTGTTGGCGACGATTTCCAGCGCGCTGCCATTGAGTTGCGTGTAGTTTGCCAGCAATTGCAAAGGCAATTTGCTGTTATGCACCAGCTTGCCGCCATTCAGATAAACGTCACCTTTACCAAATGCCTGATTGCTGTCTGCTGCCAGCGTGCCTGCACTAATAATCGTGCCGCCACTGTAGCTGTTATTACCGCTCAGACGCAGAATGCCCGTGCCCAGTTTCGTCAGGCGTCCAATACCGCTGATGTCATTTCTCCAGCTATCCTGCGCAAAGAAGCCACCTTTCGTTGCATCCATCGTGACGCTGACATCGCCGTTGAATGCAGCGTAAGCATCCGCCGCCGCGAACAGATTCAAGCGGCCCCAGCCTTCTTCATCATCCAGAATCGGATAGCCAGATGGCAATGCGGTAGTTTTCAGCACAACGCGGCGCTGATTTGCATCGAGATATGGCAAACGCGTTTCCAGTAATATTTCCGCACCTTTTGGTACGACGGCTGGTTTGCTGGTGTCGCCAATCGCTGGCAAGCCAAAAGTCAGACGACGCAGATAATTCGTCTTATTGATCTGGTAGTCAGCAAACCGGTCATTTGCCGCCGTGCCGCTATGGGCATAGGTCTGTAAAGCGGCAGCATCACTCAGTTTCAGGGCGGTTTGCAAGCCGGATTGTGCCTGTTGATATGCCTGCGTTTTCAGATCATTCTTAGCATTCGCACCGGTGGCAATACTCGCTGTCGCCACGGCCTGCGCCTGCACGCGGCCACTGATCACATCGAGCGGAGAGTGCATACCAGCGAGGATACGGTTTTCACCGAGTTCCAGACCCCGCGCCAGCATTTCCTGATAGCGCTGCGGCACCAGATACGCCATCGCAATCGCCTTGCGCACCGCTTCCGCAGAGTGACCACTGATATAACCGCCATCGGTTGCCGGGGTTGTGCTTTTCGCTGGTTCCAGCGCCGCGACGACCTTGACATTGCTGTTCCAGCGCCATGGGCGGGCATATTTGAAGAACCGTTTAGCTGGTTCAGTCGAACCATTTTCTCCGATGTTATTGATGAAATCGACCGCCAGACCAAAGCTGGTGTTGGTGCTGCTACCGACGCCGATATCATTGCCTTTATCGTCATAGCGTACAGTCGTCGCATCCGCCGCGATGTCGGTGATGGTGGTGGTTTGTTGCGCACTGCTACGCCATGCTTGCGTCAACGGTCCCATGCCATCGCTGATACTGTATCCCTTGTTACGGCGATCATCCAGATAGGCGGCGAGCTCCTGCTCAGGCGTACGCACTTTAGTTGCGTCGACTACATACTGAATATTGGCGTTGTGTATCGTCGTGTTGAGCACTTTGCCATCGGTCGCATCACCTGGAATACCAGTCCAATCCGATGCTGTCACGGCAGGAAAACTGCCATTCGCTGCTGCCGGAGAACCCGCATCCACCAACAGACTGCGCGGTTGCCAGAGTTGCAGAAAACCCGCAACGACGCGCACACCGGCGTTGGTCTGCAAGGTCGCATAGCGTGCATCGCCGCGTTGATTGGTATAAGCAAAGTCAACGTATGGAAGCACTTTACTTTCGTCAGCAACCGGCGCGCTATCGGTAACACCAGAACCTTTAGGTGCATCCGGAATAACTAAAGGCGCCGTCGCCACGACTGAATCGGAAGATCCGCCACAAGCAACAAACATGAAGCCAGAAATCAGAACGGCGGAAATCGTACGTAGCGGAAATGAGGTTTTTATCATTTTCTATACACAGTGAGATGAATGGGTCGGCCGAATCAACGAATAGAACAAGTCGGATACGGGCGCTCACTATAAGGGCAGCGTATGTCATCCCTGTGACACCGTTCATTCAATACAGGTTGTGATGAAAAATAACTCACCGATTCAGGCGTAAAACTTATTTTTAAGTATTTACTGAATGAGATATAGTATACCCCCCTACCCTATTTTATCTAATATGAGTCACACGATTAAAGATAAGCAAAAGCTACTGAACCGGGTACGTCGTATCCGTGGGCAGCTCGAAAGCATAGAGCGGGCGCTGGAGGAGGAAAAAGGCTGCATGGAAATACTGCATCAGATCACCAGCTGCCGCGGCGCGATGAATGGCCTGCTCGCCACGGTACTGGAAGACCACATACGCACGCATTTGATCGATGCGCCGCATGACAGCACCGAACACAATGAAGACCACACCGATGCACGCGAACAGCTGATTGATGTGGTGAAAAGTTACTTAAAATAAAGCGCTCAACATGATTGAATTCTCAACTCTGCTGCAACAAGGCGCAACGAATGCGTGGTTGTTTATTCCCAGCGCCATCCTGCTTGGCGCTTTACACGGACTGGAACCTGGCCATTCAAAAACCATGATGGCGGCATTTATCATCGCCGTGCGCGGAACACTGACGCAGGCCGTTTTGCTGGGTTTGTCGGCAACCCTGTCGCATACCGTCGTTGTCTGGATCATCGCACTGGCCGGTATGTATTTCGGCCAGCAATGGAATGCCGAAGCCACTGAACCTTACTTACAGGTTGTGTCTGCAATCCTGATTATCAGCATCGCCGTCTGGATGATGTGGCGTACCTGGCGCGAGCAGCATCATGCTCACCACCATCACCACGATGATATGCAAGAAATCGATACAGGGCATGGCATTGTGCGACTGGAGATATTTGAAGACGGCGTACCTCCACGGTTCCGGCTCTATCAAGACAACCAGGACAAGCAGCACAATCACGTCTGGACGGCGGAACAGCTGACGTTGGAAACCGTGCGTAACAAGAAAGATCACCAGACTTTCAGGTTTGTGCAACGGGAAGGCTTCATAGAATCAGAACAGACGATTCCTGAGCCGCATGAATTCTCTGCCCATTTGCACTTAGGTCATGGCAGCCACTCGAATGAATATGTCGTGCATTTCACAGAACATGAACATCATCATACTGAGTCAGACGGCCTTGACGTGGCCGGTGACGAGTATCAGGATGCGCATGAACTTGCCCATGCGAACGACATACGCCGTCGCTTCACCAACCGCGAAGTAACGACCGGACAAATTGTCATGTTTGGTTTAACCGGCGGCCTCATTCCCTGCCCTGCGTCAATCACGGTCTTGCTGCTCTGCCTGCAACTGAAAAAGGTCGCGCTGGGTGCAACACTGGTGCTGAGTTTCAGCATTGGCCTGGCGCTGACCATGGTCATGTCTGGCGTGTTGGCCGCACTGAGCATCAAACACATCTCGAAACGCTGGAGCGGTTTCGGCACATTTGCCCGCAGAGCGCCGTATTTATCCGGCGCTCTGATTTTACTGGTCGGCTTCTATCTGGCTTATGAGGGCTTGCATAGCTTACTGAGATAAGATTAGCGGTAAGCGGCTTCCGGCATCAGCCTCGCGCCCTGCCCCAGCATTAAAACGTTTTGCTGATGCTGACGACCAGAGCCGTCTTACCAAGAAACTTCCCGTTTGCCGGCGATGCATAGCTCGTCTCACTGGCATTCGTACCAACCACCGCCACAGCGCCTGTCAAGACACTGAAATCTTTGGTGATGCCGATTTTCCAATCTGCATAGCTGCTGCCACTGTTATTTTTCACTTGTTGACGCCCCGCATGGATGTTCAACGTCAGCCCAGTGGCGACGTCGATGTTGGCACCCAGATCAAGATAGCCGCTGTTTTTACTGTCAGCAATACCGAATAAATTGGTGACCGCATGTGAATACTTCACGTAGGCCGGGCCATAGGTCAGTTGCCCGTAAACCTCGGTGGTATTCGCATCCGTGGCCAATCCATTGGAAGGATAAACATAAGTCAGAACACCGATGTCGTAGCTGATGTCTTTGTTTATCTCACCACGGCGACCAGCATACAGATCCGCTTCAAGATTACCGCCACCGCCCGCATCTTTCGTCCACTTAATGCTGGAAAACCATGCGCCCGCATACAATCCGCTCGAATTGTGAACGTAATCAGCACCGCCTTGCAAAGCTGCTTGCAGACGTGTTTGCGAAATACCGCGATAACGGTAGTCGGAAGTCAGCGCAGCATTAAAACTGACTTCGTTGTCCGGCTTCATTTCAGGTTTGACTTCCTGCGCCTGGACATAGCCTACAGACAATAAGGTCGGGAAAATTGCTGCAACAAGTATTTTTTTCATAGCACTTCCTTTCATGATAACGACAATGTCGTTCTGATTGATGTTCATCGTCCGCCGCAAATTTCAATTCGCTGAGTGACGAAAAACATATAAAAACTTAAATTACAGGCGTGCAGACGCCCCTCCGGAGAGCAGATTCTGGCGCCGGATACTCAGAGAAAAAATGAAAAATCAGCTAGGTAATAACAATCGGTAGCCGACCGCTGTTTCGGTCAGCAGATAACGTGGCTGGGTCGGATCATCTTCTAATTTATGCCGCAGATAGCGCATGTAAATGCGCAGATAATGGCCACTTTCTGCATGCGATGGCCCCCATACTTCGCGTAATAATTGTGGGTTAGTCACGACCCGGCCAGCACTATTGATCAGTGCACTCAGCAGACGAAATTCAGTCGGGGTGAGTTTGACGATGATGCCCGCTTTCGTGACCATACGCGCCTTCACATCGACTTTAACGTCGCCAAACTGAACGACGTCATCTGGTGTACTACCGGGTTGACGCTGACGCCGCAAAGTTGCCCGCACCCTCGCCTGCAATTCACCGACACCAAATGGTTTCGTCAGATAGTCGTCGGCACCGGCATCCAGTGCCTTGATTTTTTCCGCTTCGCTCACTCTGGCTGACAACACGATAATGGGGACACCCGACCATCTGCGTACATCCTTAATAAAGTCGATACCATCACCATCAGGCAAACCAAGATCAAGAATAATCAGATCGGGCTGGCGGGTGCCGGCATCGACCAGTCCGCGTTGTAAAGTGCCGGACTCAAACACCTGCCAGCCACCTTCTTCTAAAGAGCTGCGGACGAAGCGGCGAATTTGCGGTTCATCTTCCACCAGCAAAGCGGTGGGCAGAGTGGCATTGTGTTCTGACATAGGCGGCGTCGATGCTGATATATTCATACGGATAATGGTCGTATTGGATGGTTGTTGCCGATGGTGTGTGCTTCGTGGTTCATGAGGCTCATGATTTCCATGTCCGGCATATCTGGCGGATTTCCTAATGGCAGAGAAATGATAATACAGGCACCGCCATCGGGCGACACACCGGAGTGGATACGTCCTTTATGGGCTTCAACGATAGCGCGACAGATGGCCAGCCCAAGCCCCACACCCGGTTTGGAGGACTCTCTCTCGCCACGGGTGAATTTTTCAAACACGGCCTCTTCTCTGCCCTGCGGCAGACCCGGCCCATTATCAAATACCTTGATATCGATGTCGGCTCCGCTGGTTTCGGCACTGAGGGTAATACGGGAACCAGCCGGTGTATATTTCGCCGCATTTTCCAGCAGATTACAAAGCACACGTTCTATCAGCACGGCGTCAAAATGAATTAACGGTAAATCCGCTGCCATGATAGTCTGCACCTGATGCTCTTTCAGTTGTGGTGCGCAGATACGGATAGAGCTGCCGATCACTTCTTCCAGTGGCTGCCATTGCAGATCGAGTTTGATTTCACCACTCTGTATGCGCGCCATATCTAACAGATTGGAGACCAACGCACTCATACGCAAGGTTTCATCATGTAAGGCATGTGCCATTTCTTTTTGGCGATCACTGAGCGGCGGTGTTGACATCGTCAGCGATTCGGAGATCCCCACCAGCGAGGTCAGCGGTGTACGTAAATCATGTGACAGAGCGGCCAGCAAGGAATTACGTAAACGCTCGGACTCCATGTGCACCAGCGCATTCTGCGCCACCTCAATGTAATGCAGACGCTCCAGCGCAATCGCCGCCAGCGCAGCAAATGTATCCAGCTGCTGCCTTTGTTCCGGTATGAGTATCCAGCGACGATTATCAGGTTGTATCGCTAATAATCCGCGTGTACGCATAGGTGCCACCAGCGGCAGATAAAAGAAATTGCTGGCAGGCAGAGTGTCAGTGCCGATACCTGCGGTTTCGGCTTTATCAAAAGCCCATTGCGCTATCCCCATATCCAGACCAGGAACTTCAGGTGACGGCGGCTGTAAGCGGCCTTCATCGTCAGGTAACAAGAGTGTCGCGTTCGCCCGGAATGCACGCTGTATGATGGCCTGGGTTTTATCAGAGATCTGTTCGCCCTGTAACACACCGGATAAATCACGGGCAAATTCGTATAAGGCGCGGGAGCGGGATTCTCTGCGTGAAGCGACTTTCGCCTGATACCGCAAACCCGCCGTGAGATGTCCGGTAATGAGCCCCACCACTAACATCACGACAAACGTCATGGCGAATTGCAGATCACTGACGGCAAACGAAAAACGCGGTGGCACAAAAAAGAAATCAAACGCCAATACGCCCACCACCGTTGCCAGCACGGATGGCCCCCGGCCAAAACGCACAGCGACCAGCACGACCGTCAATAAAAACAACATCGCAATATTGACCAGATTAAAAATGTCGAGCAAGGGCGTCGCCACCAGCGCTGTCGCCATACTTGCCAGAGCGGCCAGCAGATAACTCCGTATCTGGTTTCGGTTGTATCGATTGGCAGCCGGAATGCGTTTATCCAGCGCGTGCATCGCCACGGATTCCGCCGCCATCTCTGACAGCGAATCCTCATGATCAGATGCGGCGCGACCAATTTCTATCAGATCAATATGCGGCGCTAATGCAGCGACTGTCCTTGCATACGACGTCGTCCACGGTAACCAACGTGACAGGCGTGACTGCCGCCCCATCACGACGCGTGAAAAATTCTGTCCGTTCGCATAATCAACAATTGCCTGCGCAATGTCATTACTGAATAACACCGCAGTGTTGGCACCCAGATCCTGCGCCAGCTTCAGACTTTTTAAAATACGTTCACGCTGCGCTGTCGGTAACTTTTGCAATGCAGGTGTTTCGATATAAACAGCGTGCCAGACTGCATTCATCTGCCCCGCCAGTCTGGCCACACTGCGTATCAGATGATCCGCGCCACGCCCTGGTCCAACACAAGCAAGCAATGCTGCATCCGTTTTCCAGACGGTATTGATCGATTTTTCAATTTTATAGGCGCGAACATCGTCCTCTACCCTGTCAGCAGTGCGACGCAAGGCCAGCTCACGCAGCGCGATCAGATTTCCTTTGCGAAAAAAATTCTTCGCAGCGCGTTCTGCCTGCGGTATCTGATATACCCGCCCTGATTTCAGCCTGGCTAACAGCTCATCCGCAGGAATATCCACCAGCACCACTTCATCGGCTTCATCAAACACGGTGTCCGGCACGGTTTCTGCCACCCGTATACCGGTAATACTGCCGACCACATCATTCAGACTTTCTAAATGCTGGACATTCACGGTCGTGTAGACATCGATGCCAGCATCCAGTAATTCTTCGACATCTTGCCAACGTTTAGGATGACGGGAGCCGGATGCATTCGAGTGTGCCAGCTCATCCATCAGTATCAATGGCGGATGCCGCTCCAGTGCTGCATCAATGTCAAACTCGGACAACACTTTGTCGCGATAAGGAATATTCCGGAGCGGTAAGACATCCAGACCATGAAGCAATGCAGCGGTTTCTTCCCTGCCGTGGGTTTCTATCACGCCGACCAATACCTGACGACCATCCGCTATCAGTTTCCGCGCGGCGGTCAGCATTGCATAGGTTTTACCAACACCGGCAGACGCGCCGAAGTAGATACGCAACTTGCCACGCGCGGCGCGGCGCTCCTGTGCCTGCACATGTGCCAGCAACATATCGGGGTTAGGACGCTGATCGCTATTGATGGCCATCGTTATTGTATTTCTCTTGAAAATCAGTCAAAGCAGCTGAGTGACAGAATTGACGGAAGCGCAGCATTCGCGCACTTCCGTATCACATCAAATTTCTGCAACATGTTGCACTACTTATTTTTTCTTCTTATCCAGCGCCAGGTTTAACGCCAGAACATTGACCCGTGCTTCGCCAAATAAACCTATCACCGGATGTTCGGCAAGTTCATCAATCAGCTTACGCACCTGGTCTATTCCTATCTGACGCGCATGCGCCACACGAGACGCCTGATAATACGCTGCAGCAAGGCTGATGTCAGGATCCAGCCCACTGGCAGAGGCCGTCACCAGATCGACCGGTATTTTGGCCGTGTTTGCAAGATCTGCGGCTTTCAGAGCATCGATACGGGCTTTGACTGCATCCGTCTGAGCCTGATTGCTCGGACCAAAATTGCTACCGCTGGAAGCAAGCGGGTTATTTGGCATAGGGCCTGTAGCGGAAGGACGCCCCCAAAAATACTGCGGCGAACTGAAAGCTTGTCCTATCAGGGAGGAGCCAACAATTTTCCCCTCTTTGCGGATCAGACTACCTTCCGCTTTGTCTGCAAAAGCGATCTTACCGACGCCGGTCAGCGCAACCGGATAGAGCACGCCAACCAGAATTGACAGGCTGCAAAACAGCATGAATGCAGGACGCAGCGTGTGAGTGAAAGAGTGAGTGACAGAGTTCATGAATATTCTCGATTTCTACGTTAAGCCAATTGCAATGCGGTCAGAATCACATCGATCAGTTTGATACCGGCAAATGGCAAGAGAATGCCGCCAAGGCCATAAATCAACAGATTGCGACGCAATAACAGCGATGCACCGATCGCACGGTATTTCACGCCTTTGAGCGCCAGCGGAATCAGAAACACGATGATCAGCGCATTAAATATCACCGCAGACATGATCGCAGATGACGGGCTGGTCAGATGCATGATGTCCAGCGCTTTTAATTCCGGATACGTCGCTACAAATGCGGCCGGAATAATCGCAAAATATTTAGCGATATCGTTGGCGATAGAAAAAGTCGTCAGAGAGCCACGCGTCATCAGCATCTGTTTACCGATTTCGACGATCTCCAGCAACTTGGTCGGATTCGAATCCAGATCCACCATGTTTCCCGCCTCTTTGGCGGCCTGCGTACCGGAATTCATTGCCACCGCCACATCTGCCTGTGCCAAAGCGGGTGCATCATTAGTCCCATCACCAGTCATGGCGACGAGGCGACCGTCGGATTGATAACTGCGTATCAGTTTCAGCTTATCTTCCGGCGTCGCTTCTGCCAGAAAATCATCGACACCCGCCTCTGCCGCAATTGCGGCTGCCGTCAGCTTATTGTCGCCGGTAATCATGATGGTTTTAATTCCCATACGACGCAACTCGGCAAAACGTTCCTTGATGCCACCCTTGACGACGTCTTTCAGCTCTATCGTTCCCATCACCCGGCCATCATCCACTACGACCAGCGGCGTACTGCCACGACGGGAAATGTCATCGACGGTTTTCGCGACTTCCAGCGGAAAGGAACGCCCCATCGCCTCGACAAATTTTCTGACTGCGTCAGCAGCGCCCTTGCGTACGATGCGTTCCCCGATATCAACGCCACTCATGCGGCTTTGCGCAGTGAACTGGACAAACTGTGCGTGGAGTGAAGACATTTCCCTTTCACGTAAATTAAAGCGTTGTTTTGCCAACACCACGATACTGCGTCCTTCCGGTGTTTCGTCAGCCAGCGATGCGAGTTGCGCTGTGTCGGCAAGTTCAGACGGTGTCACGCCGGGCGCAGGAAAGAACTCGGATGCCTGACGATTGCCTAAGGTAATCGTGCCGGTTTTATCGAGTAACAGGATATCCACGTCCCCGGCGGCTTCAACCGCACGACCCGATGTAGCGATCACATTTGCCTGCATCATGCGACTCATGCCCGCCACGCCTATGGCTGACAACAAGCCGCCGATGGTCGTTGGGATCAGGCACACTAACAGCGCAATGAGTACCGTGATAGAAATGGGCTGTGAAGTCATCCCTAGCGCCTTGGCCGCATCGACACTGAACAATGAAAACGGCAGCAGGCTTACCGTCACCACCAGGAAAATAATGGTTAAGGCGATCAGTAAAATCGTCAGGGCAACCTCGTTTGGTGTTTTCTGACGTTTGGCGCCTTCGACCATGGCAATCATGCGATCGATAAAGCCCTCGCCCGGATTCGACGTCACACGCACCACCAGCCAGTCAGACAACACCCGGGTACCGCCCGTCACGGCAGAAAAATCACCGCCAGATTCACGTATCACCGGAGCTGACTCGCCTGTGATTGCGCTCTCGTCTACTGTAGCAACACCCTCTATCACTTCGCCATCCACCGGAATGATATCGTTGGCTTCGACTAAAAAGACGTTGTCTTTACGCAGATCTTCCACTGCCGCTGGCAGCCAGGTGGTGCCATGTTTAGGGATAGCCAGCTTTTTGGCCATCACCGTTTGCTTCAGCGCCCGTAAGGATGCCGCCTGTGCTTTGCTGCGTCCCTCTGCCAGCGACTCGGCAAAATTGGCAAATAAGACCGTGAACCATAACCAGACGGAAATGGCGAAAATGAATCCCGAACTGGCTTCCCCCTGACCAAACAGGGATTGCAGAAACAACAGACTCGTCATCACACTGCCCACATAAACGACAAACATGACAGGGCTGCGCAACTGTGTACGTGGGCTGAGTTTTCTGAAAGAGTCGGCAATTGCCGGGCCTATCAGACTCGCATCAAAGAGCGGAAGACGAGGCTTGCCGCCGGTTTGCACGGCATAGTCAGCCCCTACGCTGGTACGGTCGGAGGAACGGTCATTGCTGTGATCGGCGGAACCAGCTTTGTTATCAGAACTTTTTTGGACATTGGTACTGGACATCAGATTTCCCCTCAATTCTTAGCGTGGTGCAACAAGCTGCAGATGTTCGGCGACCGGCCCTAAAGCCAGTGCTGGCACATAGTTCAGTACGCTGATCAGAACCACGGTACCTGCCAGCAAGGCAATAAACATCAAGCCATGCGTAGGCATCGTGCCGGCATTCACTTCCAGACGTTTTTTGGCCGCCAGCGAACCAGCAATTGCCAATACAGGCACAATCATGGCGAAGCGCCCGAACCACATCGCGATCGCCAGCATGATGTTGTAGAAAGGTGTGTTGGCACTGATACCGGCAAATGCGCTGCCGTTATTGTTGGCGGCTGAGGTGAATGCATACAGCACTTCAGAAAAACCATGCGCTCCGGGATTCAGAATGCCGGCACGACCTGCCTCTGTCATGACAGCAATCGCGGTGCCTGCCAACACCAGTACAGGCGTGACCAATATAGCGACCGAGGTCATTTTCATTTCATACGACTGGATTTTTTTACCCAGATATTCAGGCGTACGACCTATCATCAGACCCGCAATAAATACCGCGAGGATGGCAAAAATCAGCATCCCGTATAAACCCGAGCCAACACCTCCGAATACAACTTCTCCGAATTGCATTAGCGCAATAGGGACAAGACCACCGAGTGGCATTAAGGAGTCATGCATCACATTCACCGCGCCACAAGAAGCAGCAGTAGTCACTGCGACGAACAGTGAGGATGCACTGATGCCGAAGCGGGTTTCCTTGCCTTCCATGTTGCCGCCTGACTGCAGAGCACTGCTGCCCTGATCAACATTCATCGCTGCCAGTGCAGGATGGGTCTGCTGCTCGGCTACCATCACACCGACCGTCATCACAACGAACAGTAATGTCATCGTCACCAACACTGCCCAACCTTGTCGCTGATCGCCGACCATGCGGCCAAATGCAAAACACAAGGCTGCCGGTATCAGAAAAATTGCGATCATCTGAAAGAAATTGCTCAAAGGAGTAGGATTTTCATAAGGATGAGCAGAGTTCACATTGAAGAAACCGCCACCGTTTGTCCCCAACAGCTTGATCGCTTCTTGCGAGGCAACCGGACCCATCGCCAGCGTCTGTGTGCGGGTTGTCACCTCTTCCGTTACAGGTGCGCCTTTGCTGTCTTTTAAGGGCTGACCATCCGCGCCAGTCTTAGGCATGCTATAGGTCACGGCGTCAGATAACTGCACGTCTTTATATGCCGAGAAATTTTGCACCACGCCTTGTCCCATCAGGAAAACAGCGAAAATCACAGACAAAGGCAGCAACAGATATAAGGTCGAGCGCGTGAGATCGACCCAGAAATTACCTATAGATTTGGATGAGTGTGCGGAGAAGCCACGGATCAGAGCGAAGACCACGGCAATGCCGGTCGCGGCTGAGAAAAAATTCTGCCCGGCCAACGCCAGCATCTGCGTCAGGTAACTCATCGTTCCTTCACCAACGTATCCCTGCCAGTTCGTGTTACTGACAAAACTGACCGCTGTGTTAAAGGACGAATCCGCACTGACATTCGGCATTGCTTGCGGATTCAGCGGCAACCATAATTGCAATCGCTGTATCGCATAAACAAACAAGGTACCAAGTACATTAAATACCAGTAAGGCTAAGGTATACCCTTTCCAGGTCATCCCTTCGTCTGCTTTGACTCCGGCGATTTTATACATGCCTCGCTCTGACCAGGACAGCCATCGCATTCCGGGCACCGGCGCTTTGCCATCAGCAATTTTTGCAATCAGTATCCCTAATGGATACGACAACACCAGTAATACCGCTAAAAATACGATTAATAGAATAAGCGCTTGTGTCGTCATCACAGTTCCTCTGCGTTCAATAACGCGATCACCAGATACACCAACAAACCTGCGGCAATTAACGCACCGCCGATATAAAACATGTTCATGACTTCGCTCCTAATTTTTCACACACCAACATCAGGACCCAGATCATCAAAAAACAGATGACTATCCCGCCTGCATAAAGAATGTCCGTCAACAATTCCATCACATACCTCTTCCGGTTTTTCCACACTGTGGAGAATAGACAAAAGGGTCTAAGAGTTTTGTTAAAACTCTGGGTGAAGCTGTAAACAAACTGTAAAAATTTGGGTTAGAAGAGAACTCGTGCAGATGCTGTACGGACTACGTCGAGACGACGACATCAGAACAGGCAAATTGAAAGTGAACTATCAGCGCAAAGGAGAGGGCCAAGCAGTGATCGCTTTGAATTAAGCCGCTTTCCATATTGGAAAAGGCGTCATTACCGCAAGTAAATGTAGCTATCGGATAGACGGGGAAGACAGCAGCCGCTTTTGTTATACCGGTTGAACAGCATTGGAGATAACAAGCTACTACTAGTGGTGGCTCGACTTACCAGTGAATATTCACCCAGCCTTCACTTTACTTATGTCAGGCATAGAATCAACCGTGTCTGCCGATTGCTGCAGACAAACGATCTGATTTCTGCCCTGTGCTTTTGCTGCATACAGTGCCTCGTCGGCACGGGTGAGAGTTTTCTCGAACGCCTCTCCTGGCTGGTATCTGGTCACACCGATAGAGACGGTCAGACTGATCCATGAACCGGCGAATTTGACAACATCGGCTGCGACTGCGGCACGCACACGTTCCAGGCAAATCAGTCCGACGTCGAGTTCAGTCTCTGTCAGTAAAATCAGAAATTCCTCACCGCCCCAGCGTGCCAGAGTATCGGTAACGCGGATTTTTTCCTGCACGGTTTTAGTAAATTTCTGTAATGCGACATCGCCGGCCTGATGACCATAAGTATCATTGATGCGTTTGAAATAATCGATGTCCAGCATCGCTACCAGCAACGGGTTCGCAGAACGATCGGAACGCTGGCTTTCGTACTGTATCAGTTGCAGCATATGCCGCCGGTTTGCTGCACCGGTAAGTTCATCATAGTTAGCGGTTTGCTGAATTTTTTCCAGCGCCTGTGTCAGTTGCAGCTTCTGATGCCGCATGTGCTCACGCATTTCGCACAGTCGCCAGGTCAAAAAAGTGGAACTAGCAAGCACAATCACCACCATGAAATAGTAGGCACCATACAAATAGTAGGTCGTTCTTTCTGTCTCCCGCAGCAGAGAAAAAAGAATCGCTTCAGCAAACAGCATCAGGCCGTACACCGCAACGGTAATCACCTGCTGTATGGATAAACCAAACATGCCGAACATCAGAATCACGGCCAGCAACGGTAAGGTCACGCCCCGGCCATCACCGGCCAGCGCGAACGCTGCAGCATTGCAGGCAATCGCAAACAGCATCTGCACAAATGCCAATGAAGGATCAGCCCAGCGCAAGGAATAGCCACTGCGTATCAGCGCATACACGATCATCAGACCTGCGGTTGAACAGGCGGCCCACAATCGCACGTCGCCCATCCCGCCAATACCCACCGATTTCATGAAAAATAAGACACCAATGCTCGCCAGCATCAGCAATGCGGCAAGTACAAACTGGCTGGTACGGATGCGCATCGCCTTTCCCGATCCGAGTACCAGATCAAGGCTGTACCTGATGAGTGTCTTCATAACAGACATGCAAAAAACTCCGACCATCAATCTGAGAAAAATTACCGGCTGTCTGCGCACATACCAGTTGTACGCCTGACAGCAAATGCCTGAAACCAGATACTGCTACGACACTGACTGTTGATTACTAAAACAAATGCAAGGTACTGGAAGAAATAACAAATGGAGGTCACGCAGTGTATCTGTTGTATTTGGGGAAAGTTCCCACCCTCATTTATTCATGGCAAGCGCTGAACCCTGCTGCCATCCACAGATACAGGATGTATAGGTCTCCGATCTATTCGATTTATTCTATTTTCCGACGCAAGCAATGTCTTCACAGCACGCTGTCGTCATTCCGCTTTGCATTTATAACATTTTTAAAAAGACAGATCAGCCTAATTCAAAAAAGATGTCCCTCGGCTCCACTCACGGACAACGGTTTACCTTGAGCTGAACATCTGCCGATATTGTCACTTGATCATACCGACATATGACGGCATCGCGTTTCAGATTACTGCTTTTTTGACCAAATTTCACATTGGCAATTATTTTAAAGAATTACAATGGAATGATGTGTGGCACATACACACCAAAGCCCATGAAAACCTGATCAATAAACATGCGATCCGAAAATATAAAAAACAGGCATGCAGAATCTTTTAATCAATACTTTGCGCCCCGCTGACGATCAGGAATGTGATGTCGAGGCGCACCTGCTGTACGCAACATACAGCCAGGAGCCACTGAATCAGACGATGGCTGTGATTACTGCGGTCTTCGGTGGCGCTATCGTTTGGGGCATCGTTCCCGTCCCGCAATTGTTACTCTGGATCGCCGCTGTATTAGGAAGCGCAGCACTCGGACATGTGCAATATCAGTTCTTTAAAAAGGCAGCACCGTCCGGTTCCGCCATCAAAAAATGGCAGAAAATATTTTTTGTACAGGCAACGACGCATGGTGCAGCGTGGTCTCTGGGACCTGTCTTATTACTTCCTCACAGCAGCGGCGTTCTGCCAGCCTTTTTTATCGGCACCCTATTGTGCGTCAGTGCCGTTTCGGTCAGTACAGTAGCAAAACAGTTTCATGCCATGCGCGGATTTATCATCGCCAATCTGCTGCCTCCTGTCGTTGCGATATGGCTGTCCGGTGACAGCAAGGAACTCATGCTGATTCTGATCTTGCTGGCCAGTAGCATGGCATTTATCGCCGTTGGCTACTATTCAAATCAGTCTGCACGCACGATCTACGAGACGCAGTTTCAGCTGCGGGGAATTTTAAATTCGTCACAGGACGCGATTATCACCATCGACTCCCGGGGCAGAGTATCCGACTGGAATCCGCGGGCAGAACAAATGCTGGGCTGGACAAGGGCCGAAGCGCTGGGGCTGGTATTAAATGACACTATTACGCCCCCCAAAAACCGCGAGTATTTTCAGTACGGAATGAAACGCTTTCTGGCGTTAGGTGAGGGACTGATATTAAATAAACGCATAGAGACAAGCGCATTACATAAAAACGGCACAGAATTTCCAGTTGAGCTGACCTTCACTCATCACAAATTAGGACGACATTTTTATTTCACTGCCTTTATCACCGACATCACTGAACGCAAGGCGATAGAAGACCGTCTGGAGTTATTCCGTCGGGTTTTTCATGCCAGTAATCAGTGTGTCGGCATCTGCGATGGCAAAGGCTATCTGCTGTATCAGAATCACGCTCTGGAAAAAATGCTGGGGTATACCGACGCGGAAATAATCGGCCAGCATTTCAGTTTTGCTTTAGCAGAAGCACAGGCGAAAGACATTACGCAGGAAGTGGGCAGGTGTATCCGAAGCGGTAAAAACTGGGTAGGGGAATTGCCGCACCGGCGCAAAGATAGTTCCGTTTTCATCACCATGAGCAACATCGGTTTTATCAAAAATGATCTTGATGAAATTCAATACATCTTTAATATCTGGACTGATTTCAGCCAGGAAATCTCCCGCAGAAACGAACTCGCCCTGGCGCGAGAGGCGGCTGATAAAGCAAATCAGGCAAAGTCAGAATTTTTCTCCAGCATGAGCCATGAATTGCGCACACCCTTGAACGCTATTCTCGGCTTCGCCCAGATGCTGGGCTATGAAGCTCCACTGACTCCCGCCCAACAGGATCATGTACAGGAAATTCTGAAAGGGGGGCGACATCTGCTGGAGCTCGTCAATGAAGTGCTGGAACTGGCCAAAATAGAAGGTGGCCATGTGCGCCTGTCGCTGGAACCTGTCAACCTTGAAGACCTGATTACAGAATGCTTCGATCTGATCCGCCCGTTAGCGGCAGAAAGAAAAATATCGATGCAATCGCTGATTACCTCGCCCGTCGCCGTGCGTGCCGATCGTGTCCGCTTAAAACAGGTTGTATTGAATCTGCTGTCCAACGCCATCAAATATAACTACACCGGTGGTAACGTGCAGGTCGATGCCGC
Source organism: Cognatundibacterium aquatile (assembly GCF_014699135.1). Lineage (GTDB taxonomy): Bacteria > Pseudomonadota > Gammaproteobacteria > Burkholderiales > Burkholderiaceae_D > Undibacterium > Undibacterium aquatile. The sequence continues at coordinate 422,256 of NZ_JACOFT010000001.1, read as the reverse complement.
AATACAGTCTTCCGGAAATATGCGGCTTTCTGTGACCGATACTGGCATCGGCATTCATCCGGATAAGATGGGTGAACTGTTTCAGGCATTCAACCGGCTTGGCGTAGAACTGGGAAATACTGAAGGCACAGGTATTGGTCTGACGATCACGCAAAAACTGACCGAACTGATGCATGGAAAAATCGGCGTGGAGAGTAAATTAAATCACGGCAGTTGCTTCTGGATTGAGCTTCCAGGTGACGCCATTCCTGCCGCGCCTATGCATGTTGTACCGCAACTGTCTGACGAACCAGTCTGCGCCTGGGGAAAAAATGCGGTCATCCTGTATATCGATGATAGTCCGGTCAATCTGAAACTCGTCAGACAAATCCTCGGCTTACGATCTGGCATGCAATTACTGACAGCACAAACACCGCAAGCAGGCATTGAGCTGGCGCACCAGCATCAGCCGGATATTGTGCTGCTCGACATTAACATGCCAGAGATGGATGGCTACGCGGTATTGCATCAGATGAAAGCCGATACCCATCTGCGTTGTACGACATTTATTGCATTGACAGCGAATGCAATGAGTCAGGATATTGAAAAGGGGCTCAACGCCGGTTTCCATTCTTACCTCACCAAGCCGCTGGAAATTAATACCCTGCTGTTAACGATAGACCGCTGTCTGGCTCCCGGAAATGCGCGTGCTGCCATGCAAACACCTGAACCATGAGCATTGCCAGCCTGAGTGAGGCCAGCATGCCCGTTTACGCACGTATCAGCAATGTGGGGAAAAGCTCACGTATTTTTTCCTGCAATGGCAGTGAAGGATAATCGGCGATCAGCACCTGGTTCAAAGCCTTTGTCTGGCATCCCTGTGTGCGGAATTTCTGCAGTACGTAATGTTGCACACCGATTGCCGACAGTTCCAGCGCCAGCGCCATTATTTTCTGTTCACTGAGTAAGGTCGGATGTATGGTGGTCCGGCATTCGTAATCAACGCCGCTGGCAAGTATCATTTCTGCGCATTGGTGAACTGCACGGTCGCTGCCCTGCACACCGGTAATAGCTGCGTAGTCCGCCAACGGTGCCTTAACGTCGAAGCCAACCCAGTTCAGCAACGGCAACACACGCTCTAACTGTTTGGGATAAATGCAGGCAGTGTGCAAACCCACCTGAAAACCGAGTTCGCGAACCTCTTTCATTGCCAATGCTAAAGCGGGATCCATCGTCGCTTCGCCGCCGCTGAAAACGACCGCATCAATCAATCCGGTTCGACGTGACAAAAAACTACGGATAACCTCCCAAGTCTGATCCGTTGCGGTTCCGCGTTCCTGTAAATGTGGATTATGACAATAGGAACAACGCCAGGGACATCCTTGTACAAACACCACAGCAGCGAGTTTCCCCGGATAATCTGTTGCGCTGAAAGGAGTGAATCCGCCAATTCTCAGGTTGTTCCGCATGCCACGGTTATCGCAGCTGAGCGGCATTTTCGGTGAAATAAGTACGCTCGCAGAACTCCCCTTTTTTCCCGGTGTTGAAAGAACTGACCGGGCGATGGTAACCCATCACCCGTGTCCATATTTCACATGGCTGACGTTCTTCGTCATTGAGTACAACGGTATGTTTTTCTGTAGTTTGAGCGGTATGAAGTAATGACATGATGAATGACCTCTGGTTAGTTGGTGGTAGTTTGCATGGCTGTCATGCGTTTGCGGGCAATGATCTCGTCATCACATTTCGGACAGAATGGATGGTTTCCCTGCAGATATCCATGCTTAGGACAAATGGAAAAAGTCGGCGTTACTGTGATGTACGGCAGCCTGAAACGGCTCAGTGAGCGCTGCACCAGTTGCCGGCATGCTTCTGCACTGGATAAGGCTTCGGTCATATACAGATGCAGTACGGTGCCGCCAGTATATTTACGCTGCAAATCGTCTTGCAGCTCCAGCGCTTCAAATGGATCTTCGGTAAAGCCGACCGGTAATTGTGATGAATTTGTGTAGTAAGGCATCTCGGCCGTACCGGCCTGCAGAATATCCGGAAAGCGCTTGCGGTCTTCTTTCGCAAAACGGTAGGTTGTTCCTTCCGCAGGTGTCGCTTCCAGATTGTACATATGGCCGGTCTCGTCCTGAAATTCCAGCATTCTGGCGCGGATATGATCCAGCAGACGGATCGCCATCGCATGGCCAGCAGCGCTGCTGATATCGTCTTCACCGGCAGTGAAGTTACGTATCATCTCGTTGATACCGTTCACACCCAGCGTCGAAAAGTGATTACGCAAGGTTCCCAGATAGCGCTTGGTATAAGGGAACAGGCCGTTATCCATGTGCCGCTGTATCACTTTGCGCTTTATTTCCAGGCTGTTTTTTCCGAGTTCCAGCAAATGATCCAGTGCTGTCAGCAAGGCAGACTCATTACCTCGATAACGATAACCGAGACGGGCGCAGTTAATCGTGACCACACCGAGCGATCCGGTCTGTTCAGCAGAGCCAAACAAACCGTTACCGCGCTTCAGCAATTCACGCAGATCCAGCTGCAAGCGACAACACATAGAACGTATCATGTTCGGCTTGAGTTCAGAGTTAATGAAATTCTGAAAATACGGCAAGCCATAACGTGCCGTCATTTCAAACAGACGTTCGGCGTTCGGGCTGTACCAGTCAAAATCCTCGGTCATGTTATAGGTAGGAATAGGAAAGGTGAACGCGCGCCCTTTTGCATCACCGGCCATCATCACTTCGATGTATGCACGGTTAATCATGTCCATTTCGGCCTGTAATTCACCGTAGGAAAATGGCATTTCGATGCCAGCGATCACAGGTATCTGATCACGTAAATCAGCCGGGCACACCCAGTCGAAAGTCAGATTCGTAAAAGGCGTCTGAGTGCCCCAGCGTGACGGCACATTCAGGTTGTAAATCAGCTCCTGCATACACTGTTTAACACTGGCGTAACTCAATGCATCCTTGCGCACGAAAGGCGCCAGATAGGTATCGAAAGAACTGAATGCCTGAGCGCCCGCCCATTCATTTTGCAATGTCCCGAGAAAATTCACGATCTGGCCGACTGCGCTCGATAAATGTTTTGGCGGCGCAGATTCGACCTTACCAGGCACGCCGTTCAAGCCTTCGTTCAACAAGGTACGTAAAGACCATCCGGCGCAGTAGCCAGCCAGCATATCCAGATCATGAATATGCAGATCCGCTTCCCGGTGTGCCATACCGACTTCTGGCGGATACACATGACTCAGCCAGTAATTCGCAATGACTTTGCCGGAGACATTCAGAATCAGACCGCCGAGCGAGTACCCCTGATTGGCATTCGCATTGACACGCCAGTCCTGACGCTGCAGGTATTCATTGATGGATGACTCGACATCAACGAGGGTGTGTTGATCATGCCGCAAACGTTGGTGCTGTTCGCGATAAACAATATAGGCGCGCAAGGTCTGGCGATAACCGGACTCAAATATGACTGATTCGACTACGTCCTGAATCTGCTCGATATGCAGTAGCGGCGTAGCGTTTACCATCGCATTACTTTGCATTACCTGTGCGCACAAATCACTCGCCACGCATAAATCAAATTCACCACTCGCCTGACCTGCGCGCTGCAGGGCAAATTCAATTTTCTTTGCATCAAATGCGCTGATGCTGCCATCCCGCTTGATTACCTGTGTCTGCGATTCACAAAATTGCTCAGTCATTATCGTTATCCAAATACACAATATTTAGTAGTTGAATTTAGAATAATCACTAAATATAGTATAGTCAAACGAAGACTGATGCTTTTTTAAAATCATTGATCCGGGTCAAAAAACTCATAGATCAACTGATTGATACGAAAAAATTCGCAGCGCCATGATATTACGCTTGCTGTGCTGATCGGCCTGTCGCCACTGTAATGCGCACTTTCTATCAGTCTTTCGAGATCAAAAAAATGACTTCTGGCAGCAGACATCTAAGCCTGCGGACAGATCAACGCAGGCATAAAGAAAGACAGCGGGAAGCTGGCGGGAGCAATCTTGCCTGCGGTAACTATATAAACAGATACAGAAATATTTGTACCGACGCCACAGCCATACACGAAGGAATGTGGCAACATTTATAGCCATAAAGGGCAAGTCGGATTACAAGACGACAATCGACTGCGTCAACACTACAATGCTCTGCAATTGCTGAAACGTATCCGGGATTGCTTACTATTCTAAACATAACGCGTTCAGGTATGAGACAAACGATGAACTTGTTGATGCAGATAATGACGGCGTTAATTTCAACAAGTGTTGCGGCTGAAACACCTGGAAATTTACATATTTCTGTCAACGTCGACTCTGCCACTGGCATGATTGCAGCATCCATACTTCGCGAAGTATACAAACAGACGAAGCTGGAGTTTTGTATTATCAACCTGCCGCCACTGCGCGCAACCAAAGAGGCTAAGGCTGGAAACATAGACGGCGAAGTATTGCGGCCACCCAATTACGCAGCATCACATCCAGAGTTAATACGTATTGATCCGCCTTATATTGTTGTTGAAACTCTGGCGTACACATTAAAAACCCGCAATCTGACTATTCAGAAAAAAAGCGATTTAAAGCCACTCAGAGTTGGTGTCGTGCGCGGAATTATTAATGCGCAAAATGCGACCGAAGGGCTAAACGACATTACGTTTGCCGATACATCAGAAAGTCTCTTCAAAATGTTGACCGCTGGTCGTATTGATGTCGCGGTGGACTCCAGATATAGCGCAGACCGGGCAATGAAAAAAACAATGATCAATGACATTGTTTCGGAAAAAATCGTCTTGCTGGTACAACCCGCTCACCACTATCTGAATATCAAACATAAAGCGTTGGCAGCGAGTCTGGCCACAACAATCAGTCAGCTCGCGGCAACTGGAGAATTGCAGCGACTGGCAACGACTGCAGAATCTGAGCAAATGAAAAACGACAACGCAACAGCGACACTTCCTGTGAAAAACTGTAGCTGAATTACAGTCAGATAAAAAAGTGATTTTACGCAGCAGATTCATCCGTAGTGTGTTTCACCCCGTGTGTCAGAAGAAAAGAAACGTCGATAGTAATCGCAGGCCTGAACTCAACAATATACGAAGAGGACACTATGAAAACGCGTTTATTTTTATCCGGAATAAGTCTGGCAGGAATGTCTGCCTTTTCACCAACTGTTTCAGCACAATCGAATGTCGTGCTGTATGGCATCGCAGACCTTGGCATTCATTACAGTAATGGATTAAACGCCAGCAATGCTCCCACAGCATCGAATTCCACCACGGCTATGAGCAGCGGCATCAACAATACCAGTCGCTGGGGCATCAAAGGTCAGGAGACGTTGGGAAATGATATGTCAGCACTTTTCCAGCTTGAAGGCGGCCTGAATATTGATACGGGTGGTTCTGCCAAATCGGATAAGTTGTTTGACCGGATCGCATTTGTTGGCTTAAAGACCAGCGCCGGCGTACTGACGGCCGGGCGTCAGGCGACGATATTATCGGATGCGATATCGCCGGTCGATCCTTTAGGAATGCGCTTTGCCAGTTTCAACCCTAACATCAACGTGACCGCATTAAGTAATACGGCTTTTGGCACTCATGCTTTTGGAATGCAATACGGCACCAGCGGCTACAACGACAATTACTATCGTCTGGACAATATGCTGAAATTCACCAGTGACTTTGGTCCGGTGACAACTCGCGTCTCCTATTCATTTGGTGAAGTGGCGGGAAACACTAGCGCGTTGTCGACAGTGGGCGCGGGTCTGAGCTATCAGCAAGATGGCCTGGCTGTTTCTGGCGCGTATATGAAATTGAAAAACAGTGCCAGTTTCAGCCTTGACGCCTATACGCTGGGCGCCGCCTATAACTTTGGTGAATTCACACTCAAAGCCAATTATGGCAATAACAAGGCAGAAACGGCAATCAATAAGGAAACAAAAGAAAATATCTATTCAGGCGGCGGCAACGTCGTGATTCGCCCCGGCCTGTCGCTGACCGCCGCGTATTATCGTGTACGACGCGACAGCACCGGCTTTACCTCGGATGGGTTTGATCGCGTCGTTGCCTATCTTGAACAGGAAATGTCAAAGCGCAGCACTTTATATGTCGAGCTTGATTCAACCAAATGGAACGGTAATGCAGCTGGCACAACCGGAACGCAGGCAAATAAATCCAACGGGTATGGTGTCACCCTGGGTCTGATGCATAAATTCTGAAGAACGTCTCTACAACGGATCATCTGCCATAGCGCGCGGCTGAAACAGATTCAGCCGCGCTGCAGAGTCAGGCAATTACTGTCCCAGTCTGCGGGTAACACGGGAGACTGAAGTCGCATCCAACCGGAAGACACTGACGGCATTCGTCAAATGCACGGCCTGATCCTGCATGGATTGTGCTGCCGCTGCGGCCTCTTCCACCAATGCAGCATTTTGCTGAGTCACTTCATCCATCTTGATGATGGCGTTATTCACTTCCTCAATTCCTATGCTTTGCTCTTGTGTCGCCGCACTGATTTCATTGACGATATCGCTGACTTTACGCACACTATCAACCACTTCATCCATGGTGCTTCCTGCCTGATTCACCAGCTTGCTACCAGCCGCCACTTTTTCTACTGAATCGTTAATCAAATCCTTAATTTCTTTAGCTGCTGCGGCACTACGCTGAGCCAGATTCCGGACTTCGCTCGCCACCACGGCAAAACCACGTCCCTGTTCTCCGGCGCGAGCTGCCTCTACTGCAGCATTCAGTGCCAGAATATTTGTTTGGAACGCGATACCATCAATCACGCTGATAATGTCCACAATTTTGCGGGAAGACTCATTGATGGAACTCATGGTCGCAATCACTTCGCCAACGACCTCTCCACCTTTGCCTGCGACCGTTGTGGCAGAGCCGGCCAGACTATTGGCGTGTCGCGCATTGTCTGCATTCTGCTTTACCGTCGACGTTAACTCTTCCATCGCCGATGCGGTTTCCTCAAGAGATCCCGCCTGCTGTTCGGTACGCGCAGACAAATCAAGGTTGCCGGTCGCGATCTCCTGAGAAGCGGTATTGATTGCATCCGTACCCTCGCGAACCTGTCCCACCAGTCTTTGCAGGCTTGCATTCATCGTTTTCATCGCGCGCAGTAACTGACCGATCTCATCGTCTGATTCAGCCTCAATCGATACCGTCAGATCACCGCTGGCAGCACTTTCCGCCATAGTGACTGCCGCACGCAGTGGTCGGCTGATCAGGCGTGCAATCCATAAAGCCAGAATCACGCTGAGCACCATTGCCGCACTCATAATTCCAATAATCCACGAGCGTGAAGACGAAAACAAATCATCGTTGGTGACCAGTGCACGCTCGCTTTCAGCCTGACTCATCTCCACCAGTTTATCGACGAGATCGTTCACAGATCGAAATAATTTTACGGAATCACCACGGATCGCTTTCCGCGCCTCATCCTGATTTCCGGCACGGGATAGCTCAAGCACTTTTTTGCCCGCATTGCGATACGATATAAACGACTGATCTAAGGTATCGAATATTTTTTTCTCTTCTGCCGAGTTGACCAGAGATCGATATTTTGTTTCATACCCCGTAAATTCTGAAGTACGGGATTCAATACTCTTTTCGTAATAACTGAAATCCGACTCTTCGCTGGAAAGAATATGCTGCAATTCCGATACACGCATACGGTTCAGGGTCGCCTTCATCAGCAGCGCATAACGCACTCCCGGCAACGTATCGTTGAGTACCGTCGTTGACGCAGCATTCAGGCGTGCGGTCTGAACGATACCAAAAATGCCTGTAGCCAGGGTCAGACTCAGGGCAATAAAAAAAGAAAGCAGTAATTTATACGCAATCTTCAGATTCAGAAACCAGCTCATATCAGCTCCTTTAAAGCTATTAACAACGACGTTTCCCGCGACGAAGTAATGGATTCATTTTCAAATGCTCTTTGCACGAAGGAGGACCAGAATTTGATTCTGCACAGAATCCAATGACTGGCCGTCCTGACGTTGCTCAGAAAAAAGAATCGACAGAATGGTAATCACCAGCGTTGCGACAGGCAGATCTGCTCCTATCATTCACACGAAAAGCGATGATGGCAAACAATAAGAAGCGACTCAGAATTCCTTTTTCCAGAAATGTTGTCAGCCAGAGACACATATCGGTAAATTGACAGTCATGCGCTTTCTTAAACCTCGTACAAATAATAAAAAAAGCAGGCAGTAGTGATTCACTCACTATCTGCCATGCTTTTTACTTTGAAAAACTGGCTTTAATTGCCAGCCCGTGCGATTAACATTCCTTGACTACACCGCGATAAATCAGGAAAGTCGCCAGCAAGCCAACACTGCCAGCCATTGCCATCCAGTATCCCGGCGATGCCTTATCGCCCGTAGTTTCTATCAACCAGGTGGAAACCAGCGGTGTCAGACCGCCAAACAAGGCTGTTGCCAGGCTATACGCCAGTGAGAAACCTGTGGTACGGATACGGACAGGAATGATTTCGGTCAGAGCAACAATCGTCGCACCGTTATAACTTCCGTACAGGAACGACAGCCATAATTCTGCCAGCAGCATATGCTCAAAACTCGGATTGGCGATCAGCCATGACAACAGCGGATAAGCCGTCACAGCAGTCAAGCCGGAAAACAGTGCCATGATGGGCCATCTGCCGATTCGGTCAGACAAGGCTCCCATAACCGGCAACCAGATAAAGTTGGATACCCCCACACACAGCGTCACCACCAGACTCTCGACTGTTGTCAGCTTCAGTACGGTTTTACCAAAAGTTGGCGTATAAACGGTGATCAGGTAAAACGAAACCGTGGTCATCACGATGAGCATGGTGCCGGTCACAACCAGTGGCCAGTTCAGAGAAATAGTTTTCAGCATTTCTCTGAACGTAGGATGCGTTTTCTGTGCCAGATATTCTTCTGTCTCTTGCAAAGAACGACGAATGAAGAAAACTACCGGAATAATGGAGCAACCAATGAAGAAAGGTATGCGCCAGCCCCAGTCCGCAATGAATTCCTTACTCAAGGTTTCATTGAGAAAGTATCCCAACGCTGCGGAGAAAATGATGGCCACTTGTTGACTGGCTGATTGCCAACTAACGTAAAAACCTTTGTGACCCGGTGTTGCCATTTCGGATAAATACACAGACACGCCGCCCAGTTCAACCCCGGCAGAGAAGCCCTGCAGCAAACGACCAATCAGAACCAGCAGAGGTGCCAGCAAACCGATGGTGGCATAACCGGGGATAAAAGCGATCATGGCAGTACCCGAAGCCATAATGCCCAGCGTCAGCACCAAGCCTTTGCGGCGACCGATGCGGTCAATATAGCTACCCAGAATAATCGCGCCCAGCGGCCGCATGAAAAAGCCCGCGCCAAAAGTCGCAAATGTCATCATCAGCGCCGCGTATTCACTGCTGGCAGGAAAAAAGGCTTTAGCAATATAGGTTGCGTAAAATCCAAACAGGAAGAAGTCATACATTTCAATGAAATTTCCACTCGTCACGCGGATGACGGTAGAAAATTTCGAGTGGCGTTTTGCCGCAACATGACCATCCTGATGGACGTTGCTTACTGCGTTAGAAGTTGTGCTGGACATACTATCAACCTTTTTAATCGGCGACCGTGCAGTTGCACAGCCAACCCGTCAAAACAAGATAAAAAAAACGAACAAAGATTAACGCTGAATCAGCGTCTTACTTTTTAGCAGCAACCGGCGCCAGGCCAGTCTCTGCAATCACACCGGCATTTTTTTCCGACGACAGGAAGTCAAGCAAAGCCTGTGCGTTTTTCTGTACCTTACTGCCGCTGACTATGGCTGCAGAGAAAGGTGTGCTCAGTTGTACTTCCTGCGGCAGCAAGCCGACAATATCAATTCCTGCGACCGGCAATAATTCACTACGTTGCTGGCACCCGAAATCGGCCTCACCGTGAGCGATGATTTCACCGACAGGTGTGGCAGGAATTTGTGCTGCCTTGCCCTGCATCTGCTCTGCAATACCCAGCTTTTTCATCAATTGGTGCTTGATGTATTCACCGCTGGCACTGTCGGAATAAGCGACTGTTCGCGCTTGCAAAAATGCTTGTTTCAGACCATCAACGGTGCTGATATCGGGCTTGGCATTCCCCGTTTTTACCGCGCAGGCTATCAGTGAATTTGCCAGCACCACTTTGCTACCGGCAACCAGTTTTCCTTCCTTCATCAAGGTGTCCAGAGAATCACCTACCATGATGACGACATCAATATTCTCACCACGAGCCATACGCACCGGGATCGCATTTGCGGTTGTTCCCATCGATGGCCCCCAGCCAGATATCAGCTTATCGCTACTACTCTTTTCATATGCAGAAGCGAGATTTTTGTATGCTTGCGCAAAGCCGCCCGAACTGATGACGCGAATGTCCTCCGCTGCTGCCAGGCTGGTAACAAATAAGCTGCTGACCGCCAGCGTGATTGCCGTCATATTGAAACGAAGCTTAAACTTCGACATAGTGATTCCTTTCATTGCTCAGAACTTGTGCATCAGACCTATCGTCAGACCATAACCGTTACTGCTGTTCGTTTTGTTACCGCTAACACCGGCAGCATTAGCTTTCCAGTTTGTGTAATCAGTTTCGATATACGCAGTGCTACGTTTTGACAGGGATTTTTCCAGATAAATAAAGCTGCGATCAAAGCCATCATCGGCAAAGCCGGTGGCTTCACGACGGACGCGGTAGTACGCCGATGTCAGCGTCAGATCTGCGGTTAATGCCAGTGCAGCACCGCCAGAGGCGATGTGTTGGCGGGTTTGTTTTGTTGTACTGGTATCGGCGCGGTTCTGACCAAAATTGACCTTCAGTTGCACGCTACCCAATTGATAGGCCGCACCGAGGGTATAAGCCTGTAAATCAAAGTCAGCGCTGTTCTTGAATTTCATCCAGGCACCAGAGATATTCAATCCGTCTTGTTGAAATGCGAGGCCGACACCCATGCTCGACAACGCGCTGCTATTGCCCGCCACTTCACCAAATGAATATGACGCCCGCGCCACCAGCGGACCAAAGTCACCGGTGTATTTCAGCATGTTGTCCAGACGATAGTAATTGTCGTTGTAGCCGCTGGTGCCATACTGGACGCCAAACGCATGAGTACCAAACGCGGTATTGCTCAGTGCCGTGACATTAATATTCGGGTTGAGGCTTGCATACCGCATCCCCAGCGGATCAACCGTCGATATCGCATCCGACAGTATCGTTGCCTGGTGGCCGGCGGTCAGGCTGCCATAACCGGTTTTAATACCAACGAAGGCGAGGCGATCAAATAGCTTGTCTGATTTTGCAGATGCGCCGGTATCGATGTTTAAGCCGCCTTCTAGCTGAAACAGGACACTCATATCAGCACCAAGAGACTCTTGTCCTTTGAAACCCCAGCGGCTGGTATTATTGACACCGCTGCTGACGGAGCCGGTGGAACCGGATACGACAGGCGCATTGCTGGCATTGATGCCGTTACTGTAATGCACGCCAAGATCCGCGATGCCATACGGTGTGACAGTAGATTGTGCAAAGGCGCCGCTGCTGATGCCCAGCAAAACGACGAGATAAGAAGGTTTCATGTGGTCTCCGAGGTATTGCCTTCTTAATGAGGCCTTGAGATGTCTGTAATGCTTGGTTTGAGCCGGTCAATATTCACGTACCGCCGACTTTTTATTTGGTCTGCATCATCCGCCACATGGCATAATTTGTGAATTGCAATATTTATTAAGATTAATGCATGGGACGCATCAATTTCGATTTACAAGAACTGCAGGCCTTTGTCGCCGTCGCAGAACGCAGCAGTTTTAAACAGGCGGCGGAAGATCTGTTTTTATCGCAACCGGCATTGAGCCGCCGCATTGAAAAGCTGGAAGATATGCTGGGCGTCAAATTATTTGAACGGACCACGCGACGCGTGCAACTGACTAATATCGGCAGAGTATTTCTGAGCAATGTCCGTACCGCACTCGATGAACTGGAAGGCGCGATACTGAACATGTCGGATCTGGCCGCACACCGCACCGGTATCGTGACCCTGGCGTGCGTTCCATCAGCCGTGCATTATTTTTTGCCCGACGTATTGAAAGGTTTTACCGAGCGCTTCCCCAAAATACGCGTGCGCATATTTGATGAGAGCGCGCAAGACGTGCTGAATCTGATATTGGCTGGCGAGGCGGATTTTGGTATTAACTTTGCCGGTGCTGAAGACCCGGAAATTGATTTTCACCCAATTTACAAAGAGAGTTATGTGCTGGCGATGCGCCATGATCACGCACTGGCGAAACGCAAAAAATTATCCTGGAAAGAAACTGCCAGCGAGCGTTATATCTCGGTCTCCAAGTCCAGCGGCAACCGCAGCTTGATCGACAATGCGTTGGCGGGCGTAGAAAAACACCCCGTCATTTTTTATGAAGTGAACCATGTCTCTGGCATTCTGGCACTGGTTGAAGCAGGCATGGGAGTCGCCGCCGTTCCTCGCTTATCGCTGCCAAAATATATGGATGCAACGCTGGTAGGCATTCCCTTAGTCAATCCTTCCATCCACCGAACCTTAGGCTTGATCTCTAAACGCGGGCGCATCATGCCACCAGCAGCCAGAACCTTATTCGACATGTTGGTGCAAAGTAGTAAAACGAATAAATCAGTGCTGCCGAAATGACCTTGCCCTTCTCATTTCTGAGCAAACGTTTGTATCTGCAAGTTTTGCTTGCCGTGTTTCTCGGCATAGGATTTGGTCATTTCTGGCCAGCACTTGGAACAGAATTAAAGCCGCTGGGAGATGCATTCATCAAACTGGTCAAAATGATGCTGGCACCGCTCGTGTTCTTTACCATCGCTGGCGGTATCGCAAGCCTGAATGAGCGTCGCGGAGTGACCAGCACGCTCGTCAAAGCGATGCTGATTTTTTATTTGCTGACTTTACTGGCGTTGTTAACCGGATGGCTGGCAGCGTCCCTCATGCGTCCAGGGGCTGGATGGCATTTTCACCCGACCGCCACCGACAAAAATACTCTGTCGCCGATGTTGGGTCATGCCGAATATCAGGGTTTCGCCGATTTCATTCTCCACATCATTCCACATTCCTATGTCGGTGCTTTTACCCAGGCCGAGGTCTTACCAGTCTTGTTGCTTGCGGTACTGACCGGTTTTGCGATCGCCCGTAGCCGACGCCCCGGTGACCGTATGCTGACAACAATTGATGAGTTAAGCCGCCTGTGTTTTAACATTTTTGATTACGTCATGAAACTGGCGCCATTGGCGGCATTCGCCTCTATCGCCTATACGGTTGGACGTTTTGGCATAAAGTCTGTGGCTGCGTTCAGTTATCTGATTCTGAATTTCTACATCGCTTGCGCGGTTTTTGTCGTCGTCATTCTTGGAAGTCTTGCGAAGCTGCATGGTTTCAGTCTGTGGAAACTGATGAGTTATATCCGGGAAGAGTTGCTCGTTGTATTGGGTACATCCTCATCAGAGCCGGTGCTGCCGCCGCTCATGAAAAAACTACAAACGCTCGGTTGCAAAAAAGATGTAGCAGGACTGGTGTTACCGATGGCGTATTCGTTTAACCTCGATGGCACCGCAATTTACCTGACGCTCGCCTCAATGTTTATTGCCCAGGCCTGCGACATACAACTCAGCAACGGTCAGATCCTGAGTCTGATCGCCACTATGTTGCTGACATCAAAAGGTGCCGCCGGTGTCAGTGGCAGTGGCTTCGTCACACTGTTGGCAACGCTTACTGTCATTCCGGATCTGCCGTTGGCAGGTGCTGTTTTATTGCTTGGCATAGACAGATTCATGTCAGAAGCCCGCGCTGTCACCAGCACGATCAGCAATGTTGTGGTGTGTATCGTCGTTGCACTCTGGGAAGGTGCCTGTGACAGAACGATACTCAAACATCAGCTTGAAACGTCAAAGTCAATATAAGGCCGGATGTCGTCATATATCGCAGAGGTAATCTATCCTGAATTCGTCGTATTCAAGCTTGTTCACAAAACGGGTTCACAATAATACGACGAGACTGAATCAGCACGGCATCCAGCGCTAAAGTGGTCAGCACTGACGATACGCATAAATTCTCCATCCCAAATTTAGTAATAGCACCCGGCTCTAAACCAACCGATCAAGTAAGTTGATTACACACCAGGCAGACCTCGCTGCAGTAAGCATGCCGGACACTCCTGAATGAGCCTAACGTTACCACGTCAGCGTAAGAAAGAGCTCCCAGAAATTTCACTAATGCTCTCTCATGTTTTTCCACGCATGCATTACAAATGCACGTTGAAATTATATTGAAACGAACTTGGAACGATAAACAGACCGTAATAATTCTTACCGGCCGACACCCCGTCAGACTATAGGTGCAAAAAATATCGCTTGCTGATAATATACGAAATATATACAATTAATATACATTACATATATCCCTATAAGGTTGAGAATTTTGAATACCTCCAATGATCTGCACAACCAGATGTACGCAGCACACACGATGATGACCGCAACCATGAATAGAAAATCTGCTGGAATAAAAATTGGTAGCTTGATTGATATCAGGCCACCGCACACTGTCACTGAAGCCTTTACCCGGGAGCAAAGGAATGCTCATACCAGAGCGATAGTCGGAGCATTCATATGACAAAGCGACCGGAAGAAATCGCCTTAATGGCGGAGTCGGGCAGACTGCTGGCGCAGGTATTTAGCCATCTGGATAAATTGAGCATGATCGGCATGTCAACCATGCAGGTAAATGACTTGGTCGATAGATATATTGTGAATGAGCTTAAGGCACGTCCGGCAAGCAAAGGTCAATACGACTACGCTTACGCGCTGAATTCTTCACGCAACAACGTCGTCTGCCATGGTGTTCCTTCCACCTCGGATATCTTGCTGAACGGAGATATCGTCAATTTTGATATCACGTTAGAAAAAAACAACTTTATCGCTGATTCCAGCAAAACCTATCTCGTCGGCGATGTATCGAATGCTGCCAGACGGCTGGTAAAAGTCTGCTACGAAGCAATGTGGAAGGGAATCAACGTTGTCCGTCCGGGTGCCCAGCTCGGCGATATCGGTCATGCTATCGAGCGTCACGCCCGGCAAAACGGCTATTCCGTCGTGAGAGAGTATTGCGGTCACGGGATTGGTCGTGAAATGCACGAGCCACCTCAAGTGCTGCACTGGGGAAGAGCGCACACCGGACTGACAATGCAGGAAGGAATGGTGTTCACCATCGAACCAATGATTAATCAAGGTCGTCATACCGTTAAGACGGAAGAAAATGGCTGGGCGGTCGTTACGACGGATGGGAAATTATCCGCGCAGTTCGAGCATACGGTAGCGGTAACACATAACGGAGTACAGGTTTTAACTCTGCGCCCAGAAGAAAGAACGTTGACCTGAATCCGCCCAAGCGAAGAATATAAACGTAAAGCCTGGGCATTCAGCCAGTTGCAAAATACGCCCCCCTCAAAAATGTGAACCTATGCGATCTTTTGCGATGAATTCCGCCAGCCATGATTGATACGTCAAAAGATCGCAGGTGTTTGCAAGCGGCGCTGCCAATCTTCAACACTGCCGTTTCTTAATCGGTCTTGCGCGATTTTTTTCCACGAGGGTGTCAGCTCCTCAAGTTCACTCATGGCTTGCATTGCTTGTGCATTCATCGTATCGATATACAGGTGGTGTAGCAAACGTGCCAGCGACCAATCCGGTTGTGTACGATCAAGCAAACGCAAGCTATCGCCCGGTGCAACGGACCCTGCTTGCAGGACACGGTAATACCAACCTGTACGCAAACTGTTTTGCACGATGCTGGCCATACGATGGTTTTCAAAACGGAGATTCAGTTTCCAGCACGGCTGACGTGCTTGCGTCACTTGCAGTATTGCAGTACCCAGCATAAAGACATCGCCGATGCAAACCTTATGCTCAGTCCAACCCGAGGTAGAAATATTTTCACCAAAGCCGCCCGGACAAAAGCGTGACGCTGCATCGTCCCCGAATTGCGCACGCCAGATGGCGTAATGTTCAGACGGATAGTGGTGTACGGCCTTATCCGGCCCGCCGTGATATAACTTGTCACCCTGTTCGTCTCCCTGCAAGCCGGACGTAGTAACTGATACCGCATCCCAGACCTGCTGTTTTTGTATAGCGCTGACTTCACCATTTGGCCCGAAAGCACGCGCTTGCCCGATAAAGATTGCATCAATGGTGCTTTGAATAGTTCGCATCATCGCCCGCACACGTTAAGCCATTCAGCGAAAAACAAACGCGCCTGTTGTGTCAGTTTCGGGCCATGGATAGCGGCCTGTTGACGCATCAGTGACGGCGAATGTTTTTCATGCAGCATTTCATGGGCGTGCCCGACATACCAAGCCTCCAGGCCGTTGGCAGTGACTTCTGGGTGACATTGAAACGCCAGTGCATGTTTTCCCCATTGATATACCTGATTTTGACAGGCGTCACTTGACGCCAGCAATTGTGCGCCGTACGGTAAATCGAAGGTATCGCCGTGCCAGTGGAACATCGTGCAATCTCTTTCGTCAAAATATCGCACCGACGTATGCTTACCTTCCTGCGTGATCCTTAGCGGATACCAGCCCAGCTCTTTGGTTGTGGCCGGATACACACTTGCACCGAGTGCCCGCGCCATCAATTGTGCGCCGAGGCATATCCCCAGTGTCGGCAAGTCTGCATGCAGGCGCTGCTGTAAAAAATGCACTTCTTGTAGCAAAAATGGGAAATGGTGATCTTCGTAGGCACCGATAGGCCCGCCCAGCACGATACAAACATCGGCATCAAGCGGGTTGAGTTCAGCCCAGTTGTGGTTGCAGGCATTGACTTCCTGAATAGAAAAATTCATCTCCTTCAGCAAAACAAGAAAACTACCCGCATCTTCAAAAGCGACATGATGGATGATTAACGCCGTTTTCATCTTCAACCTCCAACTGGCAAAATAGAATAAATTTCATAAATCAAAATGACACGATGTGTCATATATTACACTAATTGTCATTTAATTTTCCATTCCTGGAATTTCAGTAAGATTCATCAGATCAGGCAAAAAATAAGAAACGGAAAACAAAAATGTCGCAAAAAATTAAAATGCTGCGCCAGCAAATGGGCATGAGTCTGCAAGATATGGCAGATGCCAGCGGTCTGACCAAGAGTTACTTATCAAAGGTCGAACGCGGAATCTGTGTACCTTCGATTGCCGCCGCGATTAAAATTTCCACAGCACTGAAAATCGATGTCGGCCAGTTATTCAGTCCCACAAGCAGCAGCGAAATGCTTTCTGTCGTGCGACACAATGAGCGCCTGTGCATCGTCAGAGCGGCTGGTGAGGGCAGCAGCATGGAAGCCTTGGCAGCAGAAATCAACAACAAGCGCATGCAGCCTTTCATTGTGTACCCGCCCAGTGAGCTGTCCGACGGCCCGCATGCTGCTGGACACGCGGGTGAAGAGTTCTTATACGTATTAACGGGGAGCATAGAAATTCAATTCCCCGACCATCGCGAGCAACTTAAGAAAGGCGATGCGATTTATTTCAACGCACTGCTACCGCATTGCTTGCGATCTGCCGGTAAGCAACAGGCATCAGCGTTGGTGGTGATTAGCTACGATCAGGGGTAAGTTTGAAGCAGAAGAAATCGTAAGTCAGAAATCAGAAATCAGAAGACGCTACTACGCGACACGGACTCTTCCGTAATTCACGCCATATCAGGATGAGCTGATATTGCGATTGTTTGACCAACGCTTGTAATCGACAGGCGACATCCCAATGAGTTGGATAAAAGCGCGCCGGAACGAAGTATCATCGTTATAGCCACATTGCGTGGCAACCTGCTTGATACTGGCACCCGGAGTATCCAGAAGCATACAGGCAGTTTCGATTCGGACGCGGGTGATGAATGCTTTGGGTGACTCATTAACCAGATCTTTCAGGCGCCGATGTAAGGTCCGTTCACTCAGATTCAATGCCTTGGCTAACCGTTCGGCAGTCATACCCGGCTCATCATGACGGATGATTTGCTCGGCTTGGAGTAATAAAGGATCGGTGGTGTTGATGAAACCTCGCGGCGCATAAACCAATTGCGGCAGCGACTGACTGTCGGCCACCGAGATGTTGGCAGCCAGTTTGGCGACTTCGGCTCCGGCCAACCGACGAATCATGTGCAAAGCCAGATCGACCCAAGACAGTGGCCCACCAGTCGTCACAATACGATCCTGCTCTTCAATCGCAGCCCCCCATGCGACATGTGCTTTGGGAAACCGCCGTTTGAAAGCATGATGCAGCCACCATGTGGTCGTGCAACGTCGTCCATTCAGCAGGTCGGCCTCCCCTAGTACAAAGGTGCCTGCGCACGCAGCACCAACCCAGGCACCTTGCTGATGGCTTTGCTAGAGCCAATGCGCAGCCTGCTGAATGGACTCTGACATCGGTGGTAGGCCGTCAGCCCCGAGCGCCATGCCAGTGACAAGAACAACATCGTATTCCTTCGCTACGGCAAAACCTTCGTCTACTGGAATCAGGCGACCCTGTGGATCACGTAAAGGCTGTCCATCGGCACTGACGATACGGGTTTCGAATGTCAATCCAGACGGAATCGCCACCCCCTGCTCCATGCCTTCCGGTGGCGCGCGCAGCGCCTGATTGGTAATCCAGAACAGATCGGACAAGCCTGCTATTGCAGATAGCAGGCTCCCCTCTACGGCAACAATCGCGATCCGCATGTATGGCTCCAAAAAAAATGGCGAACTTTGCATGAAGTATGTCTGACTTGCCATCTAACGTAAAGCAAGCACTCCATCTAGACTTGAATGCATCGACATTGCAAACACTGCTGATATGAAAACTTCAACCAAAAGACCACGCCGTCATCCGTGGTTCAACGCACTTGCTGTGGCACTGAGTTTCACCCTCATGCTGGCAAATGTGCCGGTTCTCGCAGATGCTGACGAGGCCAGAATCAAAAACATCGTGCTCGTCCACGGAGCGTTTACGGACGGATCAAGCTGGACACCTGTTATTTCCCCACTACAAACTATGGGTTATCACGTCACCGCCGTCCAGAATCATCTGACCTCGCTGGCAGATGATGTCGCCCAGACTGAAAAAGTCTTACGCCGGCAAGCAGGCAAGGTATTGCTAGTTGGTCATTCTTGGGGTGGAGCTGTAATTAGCCAGGCCGGTAATGCATCGAATGTAGTGGGTCTGGTCTATCTCTCCGCTCTAACGCCCGATAGTGGTGAATCAGTCGCCGAGCTATTGCAGCGGTTGGATGTCAAGATGACGGGTCTTGTACCGGATGAAGCGGGTCTGATCTGGCTCGATCAGCCAGAGCAATTTAAGAAGGTCATGGCTGGCGATATACCCCTCACACGAGTACGTCAACTCGCTGCTGTACAGCAACCCATTGCAGCTCATAGCTTTGCAGAACCGGTCACGCAGGCAGCATGGCATACCAAGCCCAGTTGGTATCTGTTGACCAGCCTCGATCAGGCACTACCTCCTGCTACCCAGATAACTATGGCGCAACAGATAGGTGCCAGCGTGCGAAGTATTCCCGCCAGTCACCTGTCCATGATTTCACGACCGCTTGCCGTGGCAGCGTGGATTGACCAGGCCGCAAAAGCAGTGGTGCATACCGCAGCACATTGAAGTCCAGCCCGATTCACTAATAGAGAGATAAATATGAAAATCCTACACATTGATTCAAGTATTCTGGAAGGCAACTCAGTCACTCGTGAGTTGTCCTCAACCATCGTCACACAACTGAAAGCGGCTCATCCTGAAGCTAGCGTGACTTACCGCGATCTGATCAAGAATGAGATACGCCACCTCACTGGTTCAATAGCGGCAGGTTTCAGGATAACCGGATTTGAAAATTTTGATGAGGCTACACGCCAAGAGCATCAGATTTCCGCTGAGCTAGTTAGTGAGTTTCTGGCTCACGATGTGATCGTCATTGGTGTGCCAATGTACAACTTTTCTGTACCAACTCAGTTGAAAGCTTGGCTGGATAGACTTGCTCAAGTTGGGCGCACCTTCAAATATACCGAGACTGGGCCAGTCGGACTAGTCAGTGGCACGCAGGTGTTCGTCGCTTCTGCTCGGGGTGGCTTCTATGCCGAAGGCCCGCTTGCTCACATGGACTATCAGGAAAGTTACCTCAAAACATTCTTCGGATTTTTGGGGATTAATGATGTTCACTTTGTTCGTGCAGAAGGCGTATCCAAAGGCCCCCAAGTCAAAGAAGCAGGTATCCGGCACGCCCACACCACTATTGCCGAGACGCTTGCGCTCTTCCAAACAAACTAACCCACTGAACACACAAAGAATAGGATCGTCATATGCTGTTTGCTATTACCCTGAATTACCTCCGTCCACCCGAAGATATCCAGACGCAACTGGATGCTCACAAAGCCTGGTTGGTTCAATACATCCAGACGGGCAACATCTTGTTTGCTGGCCCGCTACATTCCAAGGCTGGAGGTTTCGTGCTCGCGCATGCCTCTGATCAGATAAATATTCAGAATATGATCGCAGAAGACCCATTCTATGTTCATAACCTTGTCAGCTTCGATGTCCAAGCCACCGAGCCCGCAATCCGTGCTGAAAATTTTTCGGGTCAATGGGCAGTAGATGCCAAAGCAATTCCTTTGGCATAGACAGATTTTGACTACGTGCTTATTCCGTCACTAACCCCGACCATTACAAGCTAAAGGTGAATTACATGAAGCGGAGAAATTTCCTTACATCAATCGCAACAATCACAGCGCTGTCCCTTGGCCCGTCATTGCCCTCATTTGCTCAGTCACCGCAGAATTTTGGGTTACCTAATCTCCCGAAAGAACGATTCCACAGCGTCAAAGTTGGAGGCATTGAAATCATCGCATTGCATGATGGCGCCACCCGCCTACCTCTTAATGAAAAGTATGTAACCAATGCCCCATTCGCGGAAGTTAAAAAGCTAGCTTCTGACCTGGGGCTCAGTACCGATTATGTGGAACTTCCGTTTACCGCGTACCTCATCGTTTCTGGCTCCCGGCGGATTCTTCTCGATACCGGTCTAGGCGATTTTGGCACTCCGACTGAAACGACTGGCAAACTGGTGAACAGTCTGAGTCGTGCTGGATACAAACCGGAAGACATTGATACAGTCCTTATTTCACATTTCCATCCTGATCACATCAGCGGGCTGCGAAACCGTGCTGGCGTATTTACCTACCCCAATGCCAAGGTCTGGGTTTCTAATAAGGAATACGACTATTGGATGAGCGAAAAAAACATGCAGGAAGCCCCTGAACGAAAAGCGGCGTTCGAAGTAGTCAGACGCGTGTTCATTGGCATGCCTGATTCCATGCTTCAGAAGTTCGAGCCTGGCGGAGAAGTTACGCCCGACGTATTCTCACACGCAGCTTATGGACATACTCCAGGGCATACGATATATGAGGTCAAGTCAGGGCAAAAGTCGTTCTACTACATTGCTGATATGATCAATGTTCCAGCCTTCTTTGCACGAAATCCCGAATGGATGGTCGCTAGTGACATCAATCCAACTGCAGCACTCAGCGTCAGAAAACAATTTCTATCGACCGTAGCCCAGTCGGATGCCCTGATTGGTGCCTTCCACTTTCCATTCCCTGGAATAGGATATTTGCGTCAAGAGGAACAAGGATTTAAATTTGAAGCTGTAAAACAATGAATTTCCAAAGTGAATGATCTTGAGTCACCTAGTAACAGCTCAGATCTTATCTCGGGGGTTACAGGTATTGATGCGGGAAACAGTGCGAGCAATATCACACTACTGTTAATCACATAGTACGAACCACTACACACACGTATGGTGAGGCCTTAGGCTTAACATATTCATCATTAGCGTCGAGTTCGCGCAGAGCACAGATATCCGAAGGTTAGAGCATATTTAATCAACTTAATCGTTGCCTGATTTAAGCAAAAACACGACAGAGAATTAAATATAGTTAAATGAGTTTCGCACTCCTTTTCCTCGGAGCAATTTCTAACTAAAGTAAACAACAGTAGTTATATTTTTCTGCAATGACTGCTGTTTTTATTTGTCTTTCTGACTCATACCGTATGCACGATTATAAGGATCACAGCTACCTTTACTAAGTAGCTAGCGCATAGTCAGATTTCCCTACGAAGATTACTTGCCGGAGTAAAAATGACCATCGCCAAACGTCTCTATATATTAATGGCTGCAGTTTTGATTGGTATCGTAACGCTGATTGGCATTGGGATTTCTCAGATCAATAAAGTGTTTGAAACGACGAATTATGTGAACGTCAATGTTGTTCCTAGTTTGATTGATCTGAATCTGATTAAGTCTGGAACTGCGCAGAATCGTATCTTGAGCTGGCAGTGGCTGGCTGCGTCCGATCCTGCAAAAAAAGCTGAACTACAAAAGAAAATTGACGAAGCAGAGTCCGGAGTACTCAAAGCCTTTGATAAATACGAGAAAGATGACATTAGTGACGATAAAGATCGCGCGATGTTGTCAGATGACAGAAAAGCTTTTGAGGTATACCGACAGATCCGGAATAAGGCGATCGAGATCGGTAACGGTGCCGGTGCTGAAGAAGCCCGGGCTTATCTGTTTTCTCAGCAGACCGATGCCAGTAAAGTAGCAAAGCTGGTCGATGATCATATTGATTACAATGTACAGATAGGTATAAACAGCGCTGAAGAAGCAAAAAAAGTGCAGAATTCTGCTATCTGGATGTCACTCGCCATTGGTGCAATCGCACTGGCAGCGATTGGACTGATGGGGATCCGTTTAGCGCGTAACATTTCGTCTTCTCTCAATTCGGCAATTGATATCGCAGAACGTGTGGCGGCAGGTGATTTGACTCAGGTGATCGAAGTCAAAGGCACGGATGAAGTCGCAAAATTGATGATCTCCCTGAAGAACATGTCATCCAGTCTTGAGCATATTTGCACAGAAATTCGCCATAGCACTGATTCGATTGCGACTGCTTCTGGAGAAATAGCTTCCGGCAATATGGATTTGTCGTCACGTACTGAACAGCAAGCTGGTGCACTGGAAGAAACCGCATCGTCAATGGAAGAGCTGACCTCGACCGTGAAGCAAAACTCAGATAATGCACGTCAGGCGAATGTCCTTGCAAGCACCGCAACAACATTGGCAGTGGAAGGTGGTAATGTGGTCGGCGAGGTAGTGCATACCATGGGTGAAATCAATGAGTCCGCGAGAAAGATCGTGGACATTATCAGTGTGATCGATGGAATTGCTTTTCAGACGAATATTCTTGCGTTGAATGCGGCTGTCGAAGCTGCACGTGCCGGCGAACAGGGACGAGGCTTTGCGGTGGTGGCGTCAGAGGTGCGGAATCTGGCGCAGCGTTCCGCTTCGGCTGCGAAGGAAATTAAAGCGCTGATTGATAACTCGGTAGAAAAAGTCGATGCCGGTAGCCGCCTGGTAGATAAGGCGGGTAATACGATGTCCGAAATTGTAACGGGAATCCATAAAGTCAGCGATGTGGTGAGTGAGATCAGTAGTGCCAGCAGTGAACAGAGTGCGGGCATAGAGCAGATTAACCAGGCAGTTGTTCATATGGATGAGACCACGCAACAAAATGCGGCGCTGGTCGAAGAGGCCGCTGCAGCTGCTTCTGCGTTGCAGGATCAGGCTGAAAAACTGACAGAACTGGTTTCTTTTTTCAAGCTCAGAGAAATGGGTGGCGCGTCTAAACGCTCAGTTTCAAGGACAACACAAACGACAGCACCCGCACCGAAACCGGTAGCAAAAGCATCTGCCAAACCAGTCGCCATTGCGGCCCGCCCTGCGTTGAAAACATCCGCGCCGACCAACGACTCCGGCACTGATTGGGAAGAGTTTTAATCAGTGTGAAAATACGAAATCGAGAGAGCAATATGGATGAGCCAAATCAACCAATGACAGAAGAAATGTTCTATGCTCTCTCGGCAAAATATCTCCCGATCTTGCGCGATAAATTGATTGAGATGTCCCAAGTACTTGAAGATAGACTGTTCGAGATGGATTGTGAACAGACTCAGCGCGCCAACGAAGTTGTGCACGAAACTCTAGAATCGTTAAAGATAAGGAAATAACGTTTTCTGACCACAATTAATTGTGCTATTTGTCACCGAAAAGGCGCTTATTGTTTAAGTTCACGCAAGGCAATCCTCCCCCCCAAAAAGACAACGTTAAAAGTAGAATTTTCTTATATGAGATTTTGAGGAAGTTTTACACGAAGACGTCACGCTTTAGCGACAGCCAGATCATCAGTATTTTGAAGCAAGCCGAGAGGGGCGCGCTCAGGAGTGCCATTCCGAAGCAGGAATTAGCCCAACCGACTTAGCCTCTACTTTTTGCTTTGCTCAGTAATGGGGAAATACCCTTTATCGGGAATAAGACATTTGGCTTCAAAGTACTTTCTTCACTGCAGGGTGATCTTTCCGCACTGTTCTTTCCAAACTGTCGAAAAAAAATACTTTGTCTCAAGCACGGATTTTAAAATTAATATATGATGGTAATCATGCAGAAAAAAACAAATCAATCCCTGACACCTGGTCGCAAAGAACTCACTCATGGCCGCATCGTAGATGTAGCGTCTCGCGCGATTCGTCGTAGTGGCTACAGCGGCACTGGCGTGGCAGATATTATGAAAGAAGCTGGCCTTACACACGGCGGGTTTTATGCACACTTTGAATCCCGGGATGCTTTATTGGCTGAAGCAGCGGGCAAGGCGGGTAGTGATTCAGTGGCACTCGCAGCGCGCATTGCCGCGAGTGCCCCACCTGGTTTGGCGGTACAGGCGATGATGCAAGCATACCTGGCGCCTGAGCATATAGCGGGTATCGAGACAGGCTGCCCCGTTTCGGCCTTGGCCTCTGAAATGCCTCGGCAAGCGCCAGAAGTAAGGCACGTAGCGACTATGCATATTAAGGAGATGATTGATTTGTTTGCCAGGCAGATGCCGGATTGGGGACAACCAGATGCGCACGAACGTGCAATGGCTCTGCTGTCTGCTTTGATCGGAACAACCATGCTCGCACGTGCTGTGGATGATCCAAAGTTGTCCGCGGCACTCTGTGCTGCAACAATGAAACAATTCGCAACTACTGCCGATTGAATTACCGGCAGTTTTTTTTAACAAAATATATGATGATCGTCATATATTATTTACTAATAGCTCGTGCCGATGGCGCGGCACTTTCAAAAAAGGATTTCAAATGACTAATTCATCACAAAAAACTGCTGTTGTAACAGGAGCATCGTCAGGCATCGGCGCAGTGTACGCAGACCGGCTTGCCCAGCGCGGCTACAACTTGGTCCTGGTTGCACGTCGCGAAGATCGGCTTCAGTCCGTCGCAGCCGCAATTAAATCAAAATATAGTGTGCAAGTTGACATCTTGTGCGCTGATTTAAGTACCGAAGACGGCTTGTCCACTACTGAGCAATTGCTCAAAGAAAAATCGTTCGACCTGCTCGTTAATAACGCAGGTATCGCCAGACTGGCTCCGCTTGCACATGGTCCGTTAAGTGATTCGCTCTCACAAATTGCCCTGAACATCACCGCGTTAACCCGGCTCACCCAAGCCATCCTCCCCGGAATGAAACAACGAAATTCAGGAACCATTATCAATATAGCCTCGGTGATGGCATTCAGCACCTTGCCTATGGGTGCGGTTTATAGCGGAACCAAAGCATTCGTACTGTCCTTTAGTCAAGTATTACAGCAAGAACTCTCTGAAACAGATGTCAAGATACAAGTGGTGCTCCCAGCAGCGACTGCTACCGAAGTATGGGATAACTCGGGTGTGCCATTGTCAGCACTTGACCCCTCCGCTGTTATGCAGACAGAAAATATGGTGGACGGAGCGTTACAAGCATTGGACA
Organism: Cognatundibacterium aquatile; assembly: GCF_014699135.1. Lineage (GTDB taxonomy): Bacteria > Pseudomonadota > Gammaproteobacteria > Burkholderiales > Burkholderiaceae_D > Undibacterium > Undibacterium aquatile. Next base: position 396,311 of record NZ_JACOFT010000001.1, on the reverse strand, counting down.
ACGGCGAGGCTATCACTTATCCATCGGTGGCTGATGAGGGAATGATTTCACGTTTGGAGGAAGCAAGAGTAGCCGTCTTCGCAGCTGCGCAAACCAGCCAGGTCGCTCCACGTTTAATTTCGCAATAATTTTATCAATAAGATTTTTAATAAAGGCACAAAAATGTTATTTGAAACTTTCAAGCTCCGCGATGTTGATCTCAGCAACCGGACAGTAATGGCACCTCTTACCCGCAGCCGTGCTACAGAAAACAATACCGCCAACAGTTTAATGGCAGAGTATTACGCACAGCGTGCGACCGCCGGGCTGATTATCACTGAAGGTACATCGCCGTCGCCTAACGGTTTGGGCTACGCGCGCATCCCAGCGTTATATGAGAATGACCATGTTAAAGGCTGGAAATTGGTCACCGATGCTGTCCATGCTAAAGGCGGCAAAATCGTTGTGCAGTTAATGCATACTGGACGCGTAAGCCATCAAGAAAATCTGCCAGAAGGTGCTGAAGTACTGAGCTCTTATGCAGAAGTCTGTCCAGGTGAAATCTGGACAGACTCCATGGGTAATCTTCCCCACACACTTCCGCGCGCGATGAATACAGCGGACATCGACGCGGCCGTCGCCGAATATGCTGCTGCCGCAGTGTTAGCAATGAAAGCTGGGTTTGACGGCGTTGAACTTCATGCTGCTAATGGCTACCTTATTGAACAGTTCCTTAACGCAAACGTTAATCGTCGTGACGACGCCTACGGCGGATCGGCGGAACGACGCAACCGCTTTTTACTTGAAGTCACTCGTGCCACAATAAAAGAAATCGGTGCGAACCGGGTTGGCGTACGCTTATCACCATACGGTGTAGTCAATTCAACTGGCATCTATGATGGCGTCGACGATCAGTACATTCCACTGGTCAAAGAGTTGTCCGGGCTTGGACTGATGTACATTCACGTTCTGGATCATGCAGCGATGGGGGCACCAGCAGTTCCTTCCGAGTTAAAGACGGCTCTGCGTGCCGCATTCAACGGCCCTTTCATCCTTGCCGGTGGATTTGACAAAATGAGCGCTGAGCAGGCTCTTGCTAGTGGACAAGCTGATCTCATTGCAATGGGGCGACCATTTTTAGCAAATCCCGACCTGGTTGCACGTTTGCAGCAGGATCAAGAATTGAATAAACCTGATCCCAGCACTTTCTATACGCCAGGACCACGAGGCTACACTGACTACCAACTGAAAGGATAGTCCATCGAAATTCAGCTTCCGTAGGCTCTTGATTTTTGCTCGCTACTAATTTTTTACCGTCAAATTAGTAGTTCAACATATACCGGAAGCTGGCTATGGCAGCCGTCACCCCATTGCGCTTTATGTTGCTTTCGGAGTGACCTCCATAGCAGTAGCAGCAGAGGTTTCGTACACGCTGGCTTTTCTGGTCGGTCAGGAAAAATATCGCTAAGCTGTCTATACAACAGTATGCGATAAATTAAGTCAGTTTCAGCGCCTGCGTTCAGCATCTGACCAACTATCAGCGAAAGAAGATAGGCGATCATCATTCAAATATAAAGAAAGTAAAAAATGAAAGCACTTGTCCTGAAGCGGTATGGCAAAGCTGACCAAATTGAGTTTGCCGATGTACCAAATCCCTTGATCAAACCCAACGAAATACTAGTTCGCATTCATGCAGTCGGCCTGAATCCAATCGATTACATGATCCCCAAGGGCGCGTTCAAGCCCATGCTGAAATTTGATTTGCCCGCGACCCTGGGCAGTGATCTGGCTGGTACTGTCGTCGAAGTAGGAAGTCAGGTCACGCGGTTTAAAGCAGGTGATGCTGTTTTCGCCAGCCTGTTCGACCTTGGTAATGGCTCGCTTGCCGAATTCGCCGCCGTACCGGAACACGTGGCTGCGCTCAAACCTGCTAACCTGAACTTTGTTCAGGCAGCCTCTATACCCATGGTGGCATTAACTTGCTGGCAAGCTCTCAATGAGCGTATCAAAGTCACTCCCGGTCAAAAGGTATTCATACCAGCAGGCTCTGGTGGTATCGGAACGTTTGCTATCCAGTTAGCCAAATACCTCGGCGCACACGTTGGAACAACGACCAGTACCGCAAACGTCGATTTAGTTCGTAGCTTGGGAGCCGACGATGTGATCGACTACAAGAAGCAGGAATTTGAGAATGTGCTGAGTGGTTATGATGTGGTGCTGGGAACCGTCCGGGGAGATGGCATCGAAAAAGCACTACGCATCCTGAAGCCAGGTAGCAACGTCGTTTCGCTGATCGGTCCGCCAGATGTTCCGTTCGCCAAGGCGCGCGGAATGAATTTTCTGATGACGTTTATCTTCGGCTTGCTAAGCCGTAAAATTATCCGCCTTGCTAAACGGCAAGATAGCAACTACTCCTTCCTGTTTGTTCGTCCGGACGGAGAGCAGCTCGGTAAAATCAGTAAGCTCATTGAAGCCGGCACGATACGTCCGGTAGTCGACAAAGTATTTCCTTTCGTTCAAGCGAAACAAGCCTTGGCTTATCTTGAACAGGGACGATCAAAAGGTAAAGTGGTTGTGGAATTAGAGCAGAGATAATTCTGAGTTCGATCTGCAGCAACACTTGCACTTACCATAGAAAACGATCAGTACAAATCATCCTCACTAAAGGAGAGATAGATCGCTGCACGTTTTTCCGAGGTACTTGCAGCAACAATTATCTCGCGAAACGTACGTCGCGCCCCCAGCAGTTGCCGACATTTTCTGCCGGGGGAGCCCCTGTTTCAATCAGATGCTGACGAAATTGTGCGTTGACAGCGGGCCAAATGGCAGCGAGGCAAGTGGCCCACCAACATCGAGCGGGCCGAGGTCGATCGGGAAGAATCCGGCTATTTCCATGATGTCACGCACCTCAGCTTTTGCGGCAGCGTCGTCACCCGAGTAAAACAATACGCGTTTGCCACCTGCTGTTTTTGGTTCTTTCAGCACATTGACGTCGTTGTGGTTGAACGCTTTGACGACGCGTGCGCCAGGAACGAATTGCTGGATAATCTGACTCGAGTGCTTTCCGCCGAGATCGACCGCCTTGATCCCGTAAGCCGCGAGGGGATTGCTCGGATCGTTCGCATCCGGCGAGGTTGCGGGGTCGAAGAACTCCACTGGGTTAGTACCGTCGATCACAATGCGACCATTCCACGCTGGCAGGCTGCCCAGTACTTTTTCTGCATCAACCCAGCGAACCGCGACCAGCACTATGTCTGCGCTTGCAGCCTCTTCCACTGTACTGACCTTGATAGATGGCCCCAACTCTTTGACCAGCTCTGCCAGCGAAGCAGGTCCACGGCTATTAGAAATGGTGGCCGAGATTCCTGTGTTGGCGAGAATGCGGGCGAAGTTGGAGCCGAGCGCGCCCGAGCCAATGATACCGATAGTCATACTATTTCCTTTAAATTAAGTGAATAAACTGTTTGCTGAGTTGAATTTTAGGGTCTTGTTGTTTCTATTGTTAGTAGCATTCAACTATAATCAGTTTCAATTATTACTTTAAAATAAAGTCATGGAGACTCTCGCCAATCTGGAATCCTTCGTACGCAGTGCCGAGAGCGGTAGCTTTTCTGCTGCGGCACGTCGTCTGGGTTTGACACCGGCAGCAGTGAGCCGGAACGTTGCGTTTCTTGAGCGCAATCTTGGCGTTCGACTATTCGCACGCAGCACGCGCGGTCTGACATTGACTGAAGCGGGCGAACGTTTTCGGCTATCGGTACAGAGTGGTCTCGACAGCATTCAGGAAGCCATCGCTGATATTAAGATGAATGCAGGGGAACCGGCCGGTGTCTTGAAACTAAGTGCTGCACCTGGATTTGGTATGGATTTTCTGTTGCCTCTGATGCCTACATTTCTCGAACGTTATCCCGGCGTAATTCCTGATTGGGTTTTTGATAGCCGTCCGCTGGATCTGATCGCGGGCGGCTTTGATGCAGCGATAGGCGCTGGCTTTGACCTGCCACCGGGTATGGTCGCACGTGAACTGGCACAAATCCATTTGATTGCGGTGGCTTCGCCAGCCCTATTACGGGGTAAGCGTCATCCCAAAGATCCAACCGGACTTGCTGAATTCCCCAGTGTTGTATTGCGCTCGCCATTGAGTGGCCGCGTGCGCACGCAGGTTATGCGTAATAAATCAGGCCTCGAGGTCACTGCAAAGCAGCAAGCGGTCATGCTTGTCAACGATCCTGATGCACTCTGCCGCGCCGTGGTGCTGGGCCTGGGCATCGGCTTAATACCCGTGTCACACGCCGCTTCACATCTGGAAAATGGTTCGCTGGTGCGGTTACTGCCAAATTGGTACGGCGATGTGGGTGCGATCTCGCTGTATTTCACTAGTCAGAAACTGTTGCCAGCGAAGACGCGCGCTTTTATCGATTTTGTTGTCGAGGCATTTAAGGTACAGAAACTGCCGCAAGTCCTCGCCACTCATTAGCGTACCGTTGAGCGTGCGCATTTTCGCAGTCTGCGTGGTTCTATGACCTGACAAGTTATGAGGCAGCAAGCATATGCTGCTCAAAAGACGGTGCGATCATAGGGTGAGAAAACCTTAGGCGGCTGCAAAAAGGCACTTAGCCCCTGAAACCACATAACCTCGCGAAAATCTCCGCTAACGACAAGATCCTTGCTGCCCACTCCTCGGATGAAAGCCGCTTGACTATCCTTGGCCGAAAGGATCTCGAAGCCTTTCAACGCATCTGAGAATGTGAAAGTGAATTGTGGGTGCGGAGCAAGTCCAGAAAAGGAACGGATGGTTCCGGACCGGATCTCATAATAGCGACCAACGCCTGAAGCGGTGCAGATCTGGAACACCAGCACTTTTCCCTGAACGTAGCGTCCACAAAGAAGATTATTATTGATCTGTCGTCTTAGCAATTGGTTGAAAAACCATAACAATAATTTGAATTTCAGCATGGCGGCCTTTAGATATTTGATACGTCAATTGAAGAGATTGAATAGTGTTACCGTCACTCCGCAAGGAAGTGCACTGCGTGATACAGAAAGCGTTCTGGGTACTGGAACTGGGCTCCGTGCCCTGCGTCTGGATAAATAAAAAGCTGCGCATCAGGTATGTTGCGGGCCATATAAAATGAATTCACGGTCGGAATCATCACGTCGTGCACACCATTGAGTATGAATGTAGGCTGATTGATAGTACGCAGATAAGCAAACGGGTCCTCCTCGGACAGTCGCGGCAAATAGTGCATATTGGCTTCGATCTGTGCGTTGGCAGCCTCAAGCGACGACGGAGGATCCTGATCAGCGCGCAGGTGACGACGCTGCCAGAATTCACGCGAGGCCTGAAGCGCGCGCGGTGAGCGTCCAAAGAACAGATACTGGAAGTCTTCCAGTGTGGGCACTTCGTGTACGGCCGTCGTCAGTACCTGCGCCTCCATCTCTGGATCTCCACCACGCGGTCCAGTGCCAAGCAGCATGAGCTTACGCACAAGATGTGGATGACGCCAACATAGATCCAGTGCTTGAAAACCTCCCAGTGAAAAACCAAGCAGGTCAATCTGCGACAGATTCAACGCCTGTACAAATTCTGCCGCGTCATCTGCCATGTCTTCGATACGTGTGCGCGGCTTACCGCCCGAAGACGCGACACCCCGGCCGTTAAATAGAATGACCTCACGCCCTTCGGCAAGACCATCCGTAAGCAAGGGATCCCAATGATCCATGCCACCCCGAAAATGCTGAAGCATCAGGATGGGCGGCAGATCGGAGTCTGTATTTCCCCAGCGCCGGTACGCAAACTGCGTGTTAGCAATGTTCACGTAACGTGTGGGCGCGGTGTTATGGGTATCAGTCATCATTTATCGTCTGTTGAGTGGCGTTCGCCTTGAGATCGTCATTGCGTTAGATCAGGCGCTGTGCCGGTTAGTGATTTAGCGTGCCAGGAAGTTCAGGACGGATGACACGAATTCGGCGTGATACTGAAATATGCCCCCGTGACCCGCATCTGGATAAATGACGAGGGTGCTATTCGGTAGTCGTTGTGCGAGGTCGCGTGAGTTGGAAGTCGGTACCATACGATCCTGATCCCCATTCGCCACAAGAACCGGCTGTGTGATTACCGACAAGTCTGCCGGAAGTTTGTTACCCCATGCTTTCAATGCTGCAAGTTGTGCCAGATAAGCGGAGACGGCGATGTCCTTATCGCGGTCTTGCGAGCGCTCTTTCAATCGTGCAAGGAATGCCTTCCCTGCCGCGATGCCATCGGGGGTACGGGTGAAGAATAAGAACTGCTTTGGGTCCTGGAACGTGATCAATCCACGCAAAATGTCCAAGTTAGCGACACCCGCTACTGAACTGATCCCTTCACCGCCAGCCGGCCCGGTTCCTGCAAGGATCAGCTTTCGGACTAGCTGTGGGTGCTTTAGTACGATTTCCTGAGATACCATTCCGCCCATTGAAAACCCAAACAGATCAACCTGCTCAAAGCCCATAGCTTTGATGAAAGAGACTGTATCGTCGGCCATTTCCTCAGTCGTCTCAGGCGTCGCACCGCTGGACGCGCCGATACCGCGGTTGTTAAATACGATAACGTGATGTTTTGCCGCAATGCCATCCACAACGCGCGGGTCCCAGTTATCGAGTACGGCAGCTAGATGGTTGAGTAGCACCACTGGTGTACCACCATGTTGCTTTCCTAACTCACGATAGGCGAACTTGATTCCGGCAGCAGATATCGTTTGCGTCGGAGTCTTAGCCCAGGCGAATGAGGCATTGGAGGCGTCGATAACTGGTACAGGGTTGTCCGCCATTGCAGCAAATGGTGTCACCATTGTTCCAGCAACGATGGACGCGTGTAAAAGCGCTTTTTTTAACTTCATTACATAGTGCATGAGATGACTCTCCTGGTTAAATTTTCTCTGACATTTATTGTGGCTCTCATGTGAGGCACCTGATAGATTTCCAGATGCTTATTACAGGAATATCCAACTAGCCCAGAGGCCTGACTCGTTAGCATGGGGGCGATATGTGTGTTGCCATAAAAATCAGCCATGTTGAAACCTCCTAATCAGATGTTCAAAAATCCGGGTCGCCAACAAATATATGACGATCATAATATATTATGATCGTCATATATTCAACCATTCAATGATGCGATCTTAAAAAATACGATGTGGCTGAAATTTCGTGCCGGATAAGGCAACATCACGGCTTGCGAACGGACTGGCGAACCGCTCGAACCGAATGCCCAGGCTCATCACAAGATCAGGAAAGTTGACGATCCGGATCAGGCCCTGAATCTGGATAACATCGAAGTCATAAATGCGGATCCTCACGTAGCGCACTATGCGAACGAGAGAAAGATCGACTTCAATTGATTCGGTAACGTCGTCCCAGGTATGCGCTTGCTGTTCGCACGTGATTCGTCACCTTACTCTGGACTGAAACTCCGAGCAGCCCTATAGCTCGAATCACGCATCATTGCGATATCGTGGAAACCGGCAACGACAGCTACCGTTTTAAAGAGAGTGCCCAGCAAACAAAAAAGGAGAGAAAAACATCCAAGTTATCCACATCCCAGACGTAAAATAGTAACGAAAAGGGTGAGTCAAAATTCAATGCAAAGCTGGGTCAGTTTTAAATGCAAATCAACAGCCTAACCCTTGAAAACACAACTACTTGTCAGAATTAAGTAGACATTTATATCCCGAAGCGATTGAATAAGCATGGTTGCGGCCAGCAAGTGCTATCACAGTACTCCCTTCAGATACTTTCGACAAAAGTAGTTGAGCATAGTGAAAATCTCTGAATGTCTTCTCACGTCTTATGATTTCGTTCGTAAATCGACCGCCAGTGTCTTCCGATGATAGTAAGGGATTAAACCAAGTCGCGGGCGTTTGACGCCAATCGAAGTCAGGCCAAATCTTTCTAACTGCGACAGTTAGGTCGAAAATGTTTTTAATTGAGACAACATCGTCCAATTCCCTGGCGATTTGATTCCACATCCTAAGCTTTTCGAACGTCGCATCCTCGAGTCTCTCGCCTGAGGCCCTGTGTCGATCTCTTACGAGCTGAGTCTCGCGTAGAACCAATGTGAGTATGATCTGATCCGCGGAAAAGTACTTGCGTAGGTTTACATAAAGATCAATATCGCGAGGTTCCAAAGGAAGTACGGTAACCCTGCGCTCCCTCGCTATAAATCCGAGGTAGCTCGGCTCGCCGCGAGTTGCTATGACGGACTCCTTTTCTTCCGGCAACTTGCGCAAGTAGGACACGTCATTTACCTCTATGTATGACTCGCTGGGCTTTTCTTTATCGAAGGTGCTTTCGATTAAGTTGAAAAGACTGCGATCCGGCGATGTAACGTGTGGCCCGCCTAAAAATATCAATTGTCCATTCGAAAGACTAGAAATCATCCGTACTTCGTAAATGTCGTCGCGTGGCTTCTGCGCACTTAGGTTTAGTGAACGTGTCCGTGCGATCGTTCCAATAGGCGCATTAACAGCGGTAGCGTTCTGCAATTGGAAACATCTTTCGAGTGCATCCGGTGCAAGCTCATGCCCCTGACTTACTTGGGCGTGCGATGGAAGACAAAACAGCAAACTACCGAACAAGCGCATTACAAATTTCATTGCGGCATCACCTTTCCTTGAATCTCTAGTGCAATTTAATACTACCTGATTAGTCACGACTCTCAGCCCACTTGCGAATCTGCCGCTCACGCTTTGGCGCAGTAAGTGCAGCGTGACTGAGCAGGTTACGCAGAAGTTCCGCGAGGTTGAAGCGCGATTTGAAGCGGTATGCGAAGGCGCCGAGGTACGGTCGGGCGTACGTAAGCAGTTATTTCCGCCCGATATTACCCCGCCGATCCGCGTCATACAAGTCTGAGCGCAGAGGATTGTTGGCAAACATCTGTTTCCAGACGCGTGGCGTCAGCAGATGCACCAACGACGCAGGATGTTGACTGATACGCTGGAGCACATCGACAAAGTAGTCGTACGAATTGATATCATGCATACGGCAAGTCGTGATCAGGCTTTGGACGATCCCAACTTGCTTGGCACCAAGCTCTGTCCAAAAAAAAATCCAATTCTTTCTTCCCATGGGAATAGCACGTAGGGCTCGCTCAAGATGGTTGGTGTCGATTGCGACATCAGGATCATCCAGATACACCGACAATCCAACCCGGCGCTCACGGATAGCGAGCAAGTCTTATAAGGCTTTACGGGAAGTAAGCCCCCCCGGCAAATAACCTATCAATTCGACAGCGCGCTAACCTATCTTTTAAGCTCGGACAACAAGTCAAAATTACTGATTTTCCCCTATTCGACTGTGACACTTTTTGCTAAATTTCTTGGCTTATCAACGTCGGTGCCGCGAGCAAGGGCGGTGTGGTAGGCGAGTAATTGTAGTGGCACGACGTGCAGGATAGCGGATAGTTGTCCGTAATGTTCAGGCAGGCGAATCACATGCACACCTTCGCTGGAGGTGATGTGCGAATCGGCATCGGCGAATACAAACAGCTCGCCGCCACGGGCGCGAACTTCCTGCAGATTGGATTTGAGTTTTTCAATCAGTGCGTCATTCGGTGCCACAGTTACCACTGGCATTTCTTTAGTCACCAGCGCCAGCGGGCCGTGTTTCAACTCACCTGCGGGATACGCTTCTGCATGAATATAAGAAATTTCCTTGAGCTTGAGCGCACCTTCAAGCGCGATTGGGTAATGCAAGCCACGACCGAGGAAAAGGGCGTTTTCTTTGGCGGCGAATTCTTCAGACCAAGCAATGATTTGCGGTTCCAGCGCAAGTACGGCACTGACAGCCAATGGCAAGTGGCGCAGCGCTTTAATATGTTCGGCCTCATCCGCGTCACTGAGCCGGCCTTTGCTTTGTGCAAGTGTCAGCGTCAGTAAAAACAACGCTACTAGTTGGGTAGTAAATGCTTTAGTCGATGCCACGCCGACTTCAATACCGGCGCGTGTGATATACGACAAAACACACTCTCTGACCATCGCGCTGGTGGAGACATTGCAGATCGTCAGCGTGTGCTGCATCCCCAGCGAACGGGCATGTTTTAAGGCAGCCAATGTATCTGCCGTTTCACCACTCTGCGAGATAGTGACGACCAGCGAATTGGGATTCGGCACGCTGTCGCGGTAACGGTATTCGCTGGCGATTTCTACATTGACCGGAATTTTTGCAATCGACTCCAGCCAGTATTTTGCGGTAAGCCCAGCGTAATAGCTGGTGCCGCAAGCGAGTATCAGTACCGAATCAATTTGCTTGAAAACGCCGTAGGCTTTATCGCCAAATAACTCAGGCATGATGCTGGTGACGCCTTCGAGTGTGTCACCGATGGCACGTGGCTGTTCGAATATTTCTTTTTGCATGTAATGACGATACGGGTCGAGTTCAGCCGCACCGCTGTGCGCATGAACGGTACGCACTTCGCGTTCCGCCGCTTTGCCATGCACGTCGACAATCCAGCAGCGTTGCAATTGCAGATCAACGACGTCGCCCTCTTCCAGATAAATGATCTGGTCGGTTGTTCCTGCCAGCGCCATTGCATCTGAGGCGAGAAAATTCTCACCTTTGCCGACGCCAACGATTAACGGCGAACCCTGACGTGCACCGATCACGCGATGCGGCTCGTCCCGGCAAAATACCGCAATCGCATAAGCACCCGTCAAGCGTTTCACTGCTTGCTGCACTGTCTCAAATAAATCGCCCTGATATAAATGATCAACCAGATGGGCAATGACTTCGGTATCGGTCTGGCTTTCAAAAACGTAGCCGAGCGCTTTTAATTCGGTGCGTAATTCTTCATGATTTTCGATGATGCCGTTATGCACGAGCGCAATCCGATCGCGTGAAAAATGTGGGTGGGCATTGGCGGAAGAAGGCACTCCGTGGGTCGCCCAGCGCGTATGCGCGATGCCGGTAAAGCCGGATAAGCCACTCTGCTCCACCTGCGCCTGTAATTCGGCAACACGGGATGTGCTGCGTGAGCGCTGCAACTGGCCATTGACATGCAAGGCAATGCCGCAGGAGTCATAACCACGGTATTCGAGACGCTTGAGCCCTTCAAGCAGGATAGGCGTGATGTTACGCTGAGCAACTGCACCGACGATACCGCACATAATGACCTCGTGAATCAGGAAATAAGAATGCGTCTATGCTAATGTAGTTTCAATGAATAATTATTTCAAAATTAAATAGATTATGAAATTTAGTTATGCCACTATTTAATTATGACTATTTATTTCAAAAATTAAATAAATTAACTTATTTATTTCAAACATGACGATATTAGATGAGCTCGACAAACGTATTTTGCAGCAACTGCAGCGAGATGCTTCGCTGACCAATCAAGAACTGGCCGAACGGGTACACGCGTCCGCACCGACCTGCATGCGGCGGGTAAAGCGTCTGATTGAAGAAGGTGTGATCGCGCGTCAGGTAGCGATTCTGGCGCCGGAAAAAGTAGGAGCGGGATTAACTGCGATTGTCGAAATAACGCTGGATCATCAGGCAACAGAAAGACTGATCGAGTTTGAACAGAGGGTCGCTCTCGAGCCCGCCGTACAACAATGCTACCGGGTGTCACCGGGGCCGGATTTTATTCTTATCATTCAAGTCGCTGACATGACCGCATATCATGCGCTGGCGCATCAGTTGTTTGCGACCCAGAGCAATATCAGAAACGTCAGAAGTTTCTTTTCAATTCTGCGCAGTAAATTTGAAACCAGAATTGCAATCTAGTCAGGAATCTGACCTGATGAGCGTAAAGTATCGCGTGGACGGACACTATCTTTCAGAAATTCTTTTTTGTAATAACGCTGAAAGCCTTTCCAGATCAAACCATCACCTGCAGCACGCTCAAAAATTTCCTGTAGCGCCTGCACATCCGCAGTGCTTAATGATTTTTTAGAAAAATAGACGCCACTTTCACCCCAGTTCAACTCTTGCAGCGGCTGATATTGCAATTTATCTTCGAGATCAGTAACGCGTTCATCAATCTGTACCGAACCGGCAAAAATCGATGGCGCCATCAGCGTGTAATCGGCCGCACCGGACTTCAACAGACGAGCAACCGAGACCGGATCAGCTTCGAAGCGGAGCCGGTTCCGCTTCTGTAATTCCTTAAGAAACGCCTGATACTTTTCTCCGTAATCAAAACCCCGTACTACCGCTATTTTTGCCGCTTTCTGCTCCAGTAGTTCCTTGAAATTTTTTACAGGAATACTTTGCTCCTGAACAGAAATCAGCATCGCCCGATTAGAAATGAGTGGGATAAAAAAACCCAGCTTATCGCGCCTGGACGTACGCGTTGCCGGTATAAGAATATCCGCATAACCATTTTCAAACATCATTTCGAGCCGGGCACGCGGCACAATTGAAAGTTCAAAATTACATTTTTCTTTTACAGATAAATCACTCAGTATTTCAGGATACACCCCAGAAATATTTTCTCCGCTGACGATAACACTTAAACCTGTCGCCGCCAGGGGAACCTTCATAGTACGAGAACAATTGTCATATGCTGCAGAAGTGCCGGCAAAAATAATCGTTAAACAAAAACACACTGTCTTGTGCAGAATTCGCATAGAAGAGCCTGTGGAAAAGCGGGATAAATATCCGAATACGAAGCTATTTTTTGTGACGTGAAATGAAAACTATAGTGCTGGATTTTGCAAAGAATAACAAGGAAAACAAAACCAAAAAATATTGTATCAATTGATTAATATAGCCTTAATTACATTATCTTTCGTTTATCTCCGGCTTTAATCTTTTTCACACAGCGTGCTCAGTTTATCCAGCGATGAAATCCGGATAGAGCGATACCCGAGCCGGATCAATCCTGCTTGCTCAAAAAATTTCAATTCCTTGGAAAGGCTCTGGCGACTCATTCCCAGCATCATTGCCAGCGATTCCTGCGATACCGGAATATCCATTTTTTCTGACTCGCCTTGTTCTTTCTCGCTATTCGCCAGCAATACCAGGCGTCTCGCGACCCGCGCTCTGGCTGAACGTAAATGCGCATCTTCAACGATGCCGTACAACAAACGAATACGTTTCGCCAGCATCTGCGCAACGGCCAGGGCAAAGTCTGCGCCTTGCATCAGATGATCAAAACAGGCCGGGGTCATCATCAACACTTCAGCACGCCCAATCGCCGTTGCATCATGCGTTCTCGGTTTGCCATCAATCAGGGAAATTTCACCGAACCACGTGCCAGGCTCAAGAATGGTCAGTATCGCCTCGCACCCATCTTCACTCAAGGTCGACATTTTCAGCTTGCCGCCCAGCAAAGCATAAAAACCGGCTGGCGGATCGCCCTGACGGAACAACATTTCACCAGGTTGCAGATAATGTTTTTCGCTGCAATCCAGCATTTCCTTGCGGGTCGCTGCGGGTAATGCCGCAAACCAGTCATCACCGACAAGTGAACTGAGTACAGAAGATGGTGGCATAAGCTGGATTCGTGGATAGTGGGCGCTGGATCGATACGGGTAATTGTAAAATATTTGACAGTTTGCTGCCGGGTGCGCCTGTATGGTGAGAGTACAAAAATTAAACAGGAGACAAAAATGCCTCATCGCGCTCATTTCCAGCGTATGGAAGACAGTACGCAACAAGACTGGCAACTGATAGCCGGCGAATTTATGCAATTCACGCAAAAATTACCTGATCGCGTCATCCAGCATCTGCAGTTACTCGAAGGTGATTACGGCGGCTTCCCGATTGATCGTTACACCCACTCATTACAAACCGCCACCCGCGCGATGCGCGATGGCCGTGATGAGGAATATATCTGTTGTGCTTTGTTGCATGACATCGGCGACACGCTTGGTAGTTTTAATCACCCGGATATCGCTGCGGCAATCCTGAAGCCGTTTGTCAGCGAAGAAAACCTATGGATGGTGCAACATCACGGCATCTTTCAGGGGCATTATTTCTTTCACCATCTGGGTATGGACAGGGATATGCGTGAACAATTCCGCGACCACCCACACTTTGAACGCACCGCGGAATTCTGCGCGCTGTATGACAACCCGTCGTTCGATCCGCACGCAGAAACTTTTCCGATGATTGAATTTGAACCCATGCTGAAGCGCTTGCTGGCACAGCCCAAAAATACGATTTACAAAGCCGCAGTTACACCTAAACACCAATAAAAATGAACAGGAGACACCATGCAAATACCTTCCCTCAAAGATAAAGTCAGCCCCGAAGAATGGCAGTTACGGGTCGATCTGGCCGCCTGCTATCGCCTCGTCGCCGCTTACGGCTGGAGCGATCTGGTGTTCACTCACATCAGCGCGCGTATACCTGGGCCGGAGCATCATTTTCTGATCAACCCTTATGGGCTGATGTTCGATGAAATCACCGCATCCTCGCTGGTGAAAGTCGATCAGCAATGCAATAAGGTGATCGACTCACCTTTCCCTGTGAATCCCGCCGGTTTTGTAATTCACAGCGCGGTACATGCCGCGCGCGAAGACGTGCAATGCGTACTGCATACCCATACCAAAGCGGGTGTTGCGGTCAGCGCCCAGCGCTGCGGTATTTTGCCGCTTTCTCAGCAATCGACATTTGTACTCGCTTCGCTCGCGTATCACGATTACGAAGGCGTGGCTTTCCGCGACGATGAAAAGCCACGTCTGCAAGCGGACATGGGAAATGCGAATTTCCTGGTGCTGCGCAATCACGGTTTGCTCACTGTGGGTAAAAGTATTGCCGACGCATTTTTGTCGATGTACACGTTTGAAGCCACTTGCCAGATACAACTGGCGGCGCAGGCTGGCGGCGAACTGATTCATGTCAACCCGCAAATCGTGCAAGGTGTTGCGGAATCGATGCGGGTACAAACCGGTGGCCTTGGCGGCGCATTCGTCTGGCCATCACTGATACGCAAGCTCAACCGCATGGATGAAAGTTATCAGTCATGAGCGGACAAAATAAAGTCATCATCATTACCGGTGCGTCTGATGGCATCGGTGCAGAAATTGCGAGGCAACTGGCGAAATCCGGCGGCAGCCAGACCTCACTGGTACTTGCTGCGCGTAATGAAGGAGCATTGAAAAAAGTAGCCGCAGAGTGCCAGACCTATGGCAGCGTCTGTCTGGTCGTCAAAACCGATGTCGGCGTCGAAAGTGAGTGTCGCCAACTAATCACGAAAGCAGCAGAAACCTTTGGTCATATTGATGCGCTCATCAACAATGCAGGTAAATCCGCGCAAGCCTTATTCAGTGAAGTCGCTGATCTTGCCTGGTATCAGGAATTAATGCGGATTAATTTCTGGGGCAGCGTTTGGTGTACCCATGCGGCACTACCTTACCTGAAGCAATCACGCGGGCATATCGTTGCGGTGTCCTCGCTTGCCGGACTCATCGGCGTTCCGGGTCGCACCGCGTACAGCGCCAGTAAATTCGCGATGAACGGCTTTTTTGAAAGTCTGCGCAGCGAAGTCAAAGAAGCGGGCATCAAAATCACGCTCGCCTATCCCGGTGTAGTGGCCACCCGTATACGCTATCACGGCTACAACGCGGCCGGAAATGCAGCAGGCAGCAGCGGCCTGAAAGAAGACGATGCGATGTCGATAGAGGAATGCGCACACCTGATCATTCAGGGCATGGAGCATGGCAAGCGCGAAGTCGTCATGACAGGCAAAGGAAAACTCGGTCGCTGGCTGAAACTGATCGCTCCCGGTCTGGTGGAAAAGCTGGCCATGGCGGCACTGAAAAAAGAAGTACGTCCGCCGCAATGAATTAGCTTTCAACCGTCTCGCGACACCATAAAAAGTGCCGGACAATATTCCGGCATTTTTTATTCTGAAACTGATTTCTGCATCTGTTTTCTACGTCTGTCAGACAGCACAGATTACATAGAAAACTGCCACTGAAAAAAGAAAAAACTCAGCAAACCGACGACGATCGTCAGTAATTGTCTGCGGCTCAGCACGCAAACAATAACGGCAATCAGCGATGCCAGTAATTGCGGATTCCACCAATGCAGCTCCAGCCCGTTGCCATGCGGCGCCAGTATCATCGGCGTGATAATTGCCGTCAACACGGTTACCGGTACAAAGCTCAGTGCCAGATTCAGCCATGGTGGAAAAACCAGCCTGTCGCCAAGAATAAAAAACAGGGCTTTAATCAGCACCGTCACCAGCGCCATACCGCCTATCATCAGCACGTAATTCATACTGCCGCCTTCGTTCTGGCAGCGAAGCGTGTCAAGGCCATGCCGACCGCGACACCGATCATTACCGCGCTCAGTAAGCCCAGCTTATACGGCAAGCCCTGCAACAGATAAGCGCAACTACCGGCGGCAAGTGCGGCGGAAAATTGTGGAAACCGGTTGAGCTGCGGCACGATAATCGCAATGAAGGTTGCCACCATTGCATAGTCCAGACCCAGCGTCTGCAAAGCAGGAAACAAGGTGCCGAACAGTAAACCAACCATCGTCCACAGCTGCCAGTTCGCATACATCGCCAGACCGGAACCGAGAAAATACCAGTGCGAATAGCGGCGTTCTTCGCTGCTCAATGCTTGCTGATGGTAACCGGCAACGACGGCGAATGTTTCGTCGGTCAGCAAAAAGCCCAGACACCAGCGCCAGCGGGCAGATAAATGAGCAACATGCGGCAGCAACGTTGCGGCATACAGCATGTGGCGCAGATTGACGATGAATGTCGTCAACCAGATCACCAACATACCGGTATGACTAGCCACCAGGCCGGTTGCAATGAACTGACTTGATCCGGCAAACACCGACATCGACATCAGTTGCCCATGCCACGGCAGCATAGGGCTGGTGGAAATCAGCGCGCCAAAGATCATGCCAAACGGCGCGGCACCGATCAGCATCGGTATCGTGTCACGCGCACCGCGCATCAGGCTGCGGCGCTTCTGGTCGCGTATATCGGGTAAATCAAGCTGCATATCAGACATCGTCATGCTTACTCCTTTGCGACGAAGTATACATGGTGAGTGCAACTTTCCTGCTTGGAATACGGTGAAATAAGGTCAAATGCACTCGACATCAATGTCGTCAATATCAGCAACGCAGGCAGAAATTCTAAGGAATAAAAAAACCAGCCTGTTATCTGGCTGGCTTCAGGCTGGCTGCTTATTCAACTCTTGCGCGACTCTTGCGCGAATCTTGCGGCGCAGGCGCGGCTTATTTCTTTTGCTTGACCGGCCGCTGCCAGTTTTCTATCGTGATTTGTTTCGCTCTTGAGACGGTCAGCTTTCCTTCCGGCGCATCTTTCGTCAGCGTGGTACCGGCACCCAGCGTTGCACCTTTGCCTACGCGCACCGGCGCCACCAGTTGTGTGTCGCTGCCGATGAAGGCATCGTCTTCGATAATCGTGCGGAATTTATTCGCGCCATCGTAATTACAAGTAATCGTACCCGCACCGATATTCACGCGGCTGCCAACGGTCGCATCACCGACATACGCCAGATGATTGGCTTTGCTGTGCGCCGCGATCTGGCTGTTTTTGATTTCCACGAAATTCCCCACATGCACGTCTTCTGCCAGCTCAGTCCCCGGGCGCAAGCGCGCATACGGGCCGATCTGCGATTGCGCACCCACTTTAGATTCTTCGATGTGGCAAAACGCCTTAATCGTTGCACCAGCGCCGATATGCGCGTCTTTGATCACGCAATTGGCGGCAATCGTTACGCCATCTTCGAGTGTGACATTGCCCTCAAACACACAACCAACATCAATGCTGACGTCGCGCCCACAGACCAGCTTGCCACGCACATCAATACGTGCCGGATCAAGCAGGGTTACTCCTTGTTCCAGCAATTGCCGTGCGATATTCGCCTGATGCACACGTTCGAGTTCAGCCAGTTGCACTTTGCTGTTCACGCCCAGGGTTTCCCAGATCGCATCGGGATGCGCTGATACCACCGCCACACCATCCGCCACCGCACGGGCAACGATATCGGTCAGATAGTATTCGCCCTGCGCATTATTATTCGACAAAGTCGCCAGCCATTCTTTTAACTTGACGGTCGGAACGATCATGATGCCGGTATTAATTTCAGTGATCTGACGCTCGGCTTCGGTCGCATCCTTTTGTTCAACGATACGACGGATCTCACCGTTTTCACGGACAATACGCCCCAGCCCGGTCGGATCGCTCATTTCCGCGGTCAGTATCGCCAGTTTGTCGTTGCCAGCAACGCTGATCAGACGTTGCAGACTGGCGGCTGTCGTCAGCGGCACATCGCCATATAACACCAGCGTAGGCTGACTATCATCGAGCACAGGGATTGCCTGCGCCACCGCATGACCGGTGCCGAGTTGCGGCTCTTGTCTGGCAAAACGCAAATCGTCGGCAGCGACCGCCGTCAATACCTGATCACCGCCGTGACCGTATATAACGCAGATAGACGCGGCGTTCAGGCTGCGCGCGGTATCGATCACATGCTTCAGCAAAGGCTTTCCGGCCACAGAGTGCAATACTTTAGGCAAGGACGATTGCATGCGTTTGCCCATACCGGCAGCGAGAATAACGACGTTCATAAGTAAGCGTGTTTGAAAAAAGGTGAATGAAGAAATCGCGTCAGAGACGCACTAAAGAGATGAAATTTTAACATGCGCATGATCCCCGCATTCCTTGAAAACGGGCGATACCGGCAAACAGACAGGCTGAATTAATCCGCTGCGGACTACGCACGGCGCTATGATGTCGGTTATCGACGCTCATTACTTTGCACTTATGTCTGCTGACTATCTTTCCGCCGAACAGTATTTCATTGCAGCCAATCAGGCGATGGCGTCAGGTGAACTAACACAGGCAGAGCATTTATTTCAAGAAGCGCTGCAAGCTGATCCTGCTTGTGCCGAAGCGATGGCGAATCTCGCTTATCTGAAAACGCAGCTCAGACAATACGATCTCGCTGACCAATACTACCGACAGGCGCTCAGTTTATTGCCGGAGAATGTACAGATCCATCTGAACTATGGCGCTTTGCTGATGTTGCAGTATCGCTTTGATGAAGCCGAAAAACACTACCGGCAAGCCTTACAGATCGCACCGGCATCAGCGGCGGCCTGGTCAAATCTCGGCGTGCTGCTAGCCAGCACGCAGCGCGAAGCCGAGGCCGAAGAATGTTATCGCAACGCATTGCTATGCGATCCGGCGTATCAAAAAGCCAGTTTCAATCTGAGTTATATCCTGCTGAAACAAGGGCGTTATGAAGAAGGCTGGCAAAGGCTGGAAGCGCGTGCGCAGGATGCGGTACTGAATACGTATTTTCATTTTCCGCGCTGGCAAGGCGAGGCGCTCAGTGGCAAGCGCATACTGATTGCCTATGAAGGCGGTTTTGGCGACATGATGCAATTCTGCCGCTATGCCAGTCTGCTCAAAGCAGCCGGTGCGTCGAGTGTCAGTCTGGTTTGCCACCCACCGCTGACGCGCTTGATGCGCAGTCTGCACGATATAGACGAGATTTATTCTTATGAGGATGACGTGCCTCACAGCGGCTGGGATTACTGGGTGCTGCCTATGAGCCTGCCTTTTTTGTGTCAGACCCGTTTGCATAATATTCCCGCCAGTCTGCCGTATCTTTATGCCGATCCGACACGCTCAGTGTCATTACCCGGGCTTGCACCTGATGCTCGTTTGCGTGTCGGCCTGGTGTGGCAGGGAAATCATTTATTCGATAACGATGCGGCGCGTTCCATCGTCACGCCGGAACTATTGCATCCACTGTCTGTGGTCAGCGACGTGCAATTCATCAGCCTGCAAAAAGGCGCAACAAATGAGCAACTCCGCGCGTTGCAGGCGCAACTGCATGTCGTTGATGCAGCGCCTTTACTGCATGATTTTGCTGATACGGCGGCGCTGATACAGCAGCTTGATCTGGTCATCAGCGTCGATACTGCGATGGCTCATCTGACAGCGGCAATGGCGAAACCATGCTGGGTGCTGCTGCCGTATTATCAGCCAGACTGGCGCTGGCTCAGCAAGCGCACTGACAGCCCGTGGTATCCGGAAGTGATGCGCTTATTCCGCCAGCCAGCGATGCATGACTGGGCGTCTGTGATTGCTGAAGTTGTTACTGCGCTCAACAGCTTACAAAAACAAAACCCAGCGTGATGCGATCAGCGCCGGGTTTTGTTTGTGGTCTGAAAAAAATCAGACTTTTTTCAGATAACAGGCTTTCAGCATATAGCTGCCGCTGTCGGTTTTGCAATCGACTTCATGGTCGCCGCCAACGATGCGTATGCTCTTGATTTTGGTTCCCATTTTCAGTGTTGTGGAAGAACCTTTCACTTTCAGATCCTTGATCACCACCACGGCATCGCCATCAGACAAGACATTACCGTTTGAATCTTTGACGATACGTTCATCATTATCATCGGCGCTGGCTGCGGCCACCATAGGCCATTCGTGACCACAATCGGCACACACATAGTTTTCGCCGTCAGGGTAAGTATTTTCCATGCCACATTGTGGGCAGGCAGGTAAGCTGGACATAATTTCTTTCAACAATTGCGGATAAGTGTCCGTATTATATCCGATCAACCCCGTAAAATCGGCGTTATTGAGGTACAACAATCTCCCGCACCGAAGGATAAGCGAAGTCCACATCATGAAAACCATCGGTACGGAACGTCGTTTCCCAGCCACCCCAGTTCACCAGTTTGCTGTACTGCCCCGTGCGTTTTCCTTCTACATCAATGTATTCGCTGAATAAGCGCCAGTTGTTTTTTGGCAGGCCAGTGCTGAGATCGAAAGGGTCGGTATCAAGATACAAGCGATGAATCACGCGCTGAGTATCGTGCGGGTCATTCCAGCTGATCAGCTTCATGCCTATCCAGACATTCTCCTGCAAAGCAGCGGTAAACTCGGGTTTGAGTGTCACGTAATCGTAGCGCGGATGCCGCAGCTCTTTACCGAAACGCGTTACGCTGCCGTGTCCCTCAGGTGATAAAGTCAGCATGACACAGGAAGCCGCATCCGGATTTTTATCGCTATGTGCGCCACCTCTGATTTTCAGCGAAATCTGCGCGCGTGCCGGATCAAGGATCTGATGCACCCGCATAAAGATCGTCATTTCCTGATTTTTTAATTCTGCGGGATGACTCAAAAAACCGCGCTGGTTTTTCCAGTTAAATTTTTGCTGACCGCCGCTGGCGTAAATGTGCAAACGGCTGCTCCAGCCCTCGCCGCCACTGGCGTAACTGAGCGGGTGCGAAGCCAGATTCCAGAATTCGAGCACACCATCCTTGCCTGCGGTCGCTTTGGTTTTCTTCTCAATCACGAAACCGCGTGTGCTGTTGGGATTATGTTTGCCAAGTCGGAACTGCGCGCCCGGTGCTGACGGGTAAAACATCAGCACATGATCATCATCAAACAAATCGGCAATCGACGGAACCTGCGCCCCATCCGGCTTTTTATCTTCGGCCTGAATCGCCAACGGCAAAGCAAACGTCGCCGCCAGTAATAGAGAAAGAGAGCGACGGCGATAGTGTTGAAGCGGATGAAGCAGAGACATGTCTTTTCCTTGTGTCGATGATGCCGGTACTGCGACAAAATATATCAGCGGCGTCTGCCTTGTTTTGGCCAATATTGAAACGCTTCTTCATGAACCTCGATATCGACTTCCATCACCCGCGCCTGCAAACGTTCCTGCACATCAGCGACGGCTTTGTTATACACCAGCGGGCCGATTTCTTCGAGAAAAAAACTCAGCAGACCATCCGCTTCCAGACCGCTGACAGGTTCGGGAAAATTTTCGCGGCAATAGCGTTCTATTGAGGCAATCGCTTCTTTGCGCGATTCTTTAGCAATCTCGATAGTCATGGCAGAAAAAGAAAGAATAAAGGCAGGCAGCATACTATGCGGCCTGCCTTACAATCAACAGCGGAGGATATCAGCGTCACACCCATATCCAACCACTCAAGCTATTTAACGGCACCTGTCTGCGCCTGTCGGCGTTGTACCGTCTCGACAATCACGAGTTCAGTTTTCCTGACTTCCTCAATCGCGTCTTCCAGTGAAATTCCGGCACCACGACGCAGCGCCGAGGCGGCCGACATCGTATTTCCCGCCAGCAGATATTCAATCACATCCTGCAACACCGCGTCTGGCATTTCACGCTGAAACAAATGAGCGACTTTCTCTTTAAAGAAGGCAAAACGCGGCGGCGTCAGCGCATAACGTTTCGACGCCATCGTGCCTGTCAGACCTGAGGGCATCTCATTTGCTTCAACAACCGGTTCTGCTACCGCATCTGCTTTCGTGCTCTCAGCAACCGCTGCAGGAGCGACTGGCGCGGGCACTGGTGCAGGTGCAAAGACACGTAATAAATCGTTTTCTAATTTAGCGACCAGATCGTCTGCCGACTCATAAAAACGCACATCCTGCGTCTGGCTGAGGTGCGACTTCAATTCACTAAGATACAGCGCAGGTGTCCCGGTATCCACATGTTTAGGCAATACCAGATGCTCATCTTCATCAATAATATAAATCAGTATCGGCAGGCCAGCCGCCAACGCTGCTTCGTATTCGAGCTGCACCAGCGATTTGCCGCTTGCTGTATCCACGTTGCCATAGACCATGCCGAACACGCCCACATACGCGGACGCCTGACGCACCAAGCGCAGCCGCTCAGCAAGACCGGTTTCCGGCGCTGCCAGCACAACTCTCAACGCAGGCGAACCTGATTTCGCCTGTGACAACGCGTCAGCTATTTTATTTCTGTGTAACGCCAGGTCAAACGGCGTCGAGCTGATAAACAGAGATGCGCTCATACAATTTCTCACGAAAAAATTAATCCACAACGAAGGCAGACCATTGCATATAAAAATGGTCGGTAACAGCCTCTCCACCGAAACCGACACCGGCACTTGATACTAGCACGAAGGGAGAAGTGGATGAAGACAGTCCGGTTGAATTCCGCTTGTAACAGCGACGGTGCAACAGACATCTGGCACCACATCCAGCGCAGTCAAACTGTCTCAGATACGCGCCGAAATCAGAAATTACCCAGAAATTTCAATGAATTGGGGGAGTATGTGTATTTTTGTGCCTGATGTCCTTATAAACAAAGGCTGTTAAAAAATACTCCCCCCAGTATTTTTGGGGTCAAAAACATGCCTGACCAGGCTGGCTGGGTGGCTGGCTGGCCTCATGCTGCTGCCGTCTGCTGGTTTGAGTAACAAAATTGATCATGGCAAAAACACCAAAGTGCGATCTCACAGCATAGAGCTTGGATCTGCCCGCGGTTGTCTGACAAGCCGCGTAATGCAATCAATTCTGGCCAGGCTGCACGTTTATAGCGTACATTGAGTCACGCAATTGAATCACGCAAAATTCCAGCCACATTCCCTGTCTGTCCCGGGTTCATGCCTTGCCACGCAGTATTCACCCTGAAAGACACCCGTGATTGCCCTTGCACCGTACACATCCTCTTCAACGCCAGACCAGCTCAACGATACTGTTCATGCCAGCCTCTGTGACAATCTGGCGCAACACGGCTGGTCGCAGCACAACCTCTTTTTAACGCCAGCGCTGGCGCTGACACTGGCGACAGAATGTGTGGCATTACGACACAACGATCATTTGCATTCCGCGCGGGTGGGGCGTGGTGACTCGCCGACACTGCAAACGACGATACGCAGTGATCAGATCGCGTGGTTGCAAGCCGGACAATCCGTCGCCTGCGATGCCTATCTGCTGCTGATGGAACAACTGCGCATGTTGCTGAATCAGAAACTGTATTTAGGGTTGGAAGAATACGAAAGCCATTTTTCTTGTTATCAGCCCGGCGCTTCGTACAGCAAACACCTCGACCGCTTTCATGACGACGACGCACGTACTATTTCCGTGGTCATTTATCTTAATGAAGACTGGCAAGCAGAACATGGTGGCGCGTTGCGCCTGCATCCACAAAATTTACCGATACAAGATATCTCGCCCATCGCTTGCCGCATGGTCGTTTTTCTATCCGCAGAAATGCTGCACGAAGTGTTACCTACCACCCGCAACCGCATGTCGCTGACCGGATGGTTCCGGCGGCGTGACTGATGTTGGATAGACAGATTTTATGTTTTCCACCTGCATGGTTGCTTGCTTATTGTTTCTGAGCTGATAGCAATCGAGAGCACATCACTCAAACGACAACCGGACAGGAAAATCCATGACACAGGCTTTCCCTCCGCATTTTGCTGGTTTAAAACGTATCAGGTACAAGAGATTTGCCGCGAATCTGGTCATTTCCGGGCTAGGCGACTGCAAAAGCTTAACTTCTTGAACCGCTCCCTCGGCATCCACGGTCGCGAACATGCTAAGTTGTCCCCGGTCATACAACTTATTATTTACTTCCCGCAACGGATCATAGATAATCTGCAGGCCTTTCAGCGGGAACGGAGGTTCATCACCCTCTGCAATATGCTCATACAAAGAATTCAGTTGTGCTCTGTCGGCTGCGGCTAGCTTCTCAAACGGCAAATTCATCGCGATCTTAGAACCAGTGACCTGGTCACGCCGGATATTAGAACCTGTACGCACCTCATCTTTAATAGAGTATTGAGGTTTCACTTCCTGCGCCAATCCAAGAGAAGAGGCCAGTAGCATAGGCAACAGCGCAAAGATTGCGTGTCTGGAATTGTGGCTCATATGAATTCTGATTAGTCTAAAGTATTAAATTATAACTATTATCAGAATGAAAATATGAGCGCATGGTGTTTTTTCATGCATTTACTACAACCTATGCGGCAGTAAAATGCGTCGGTATATCAATGTTCAGCGCAACATTGAATAAGAAAGCACGGAAGCGAACGCCTTACCCAAAAGGCCTCCGATCAGACTTCCGGCAATCAAACTGCCACTGAAGGCTGCGGCAATCCCA
This sequence comes from Cognatundibacterium aquatile, assembly GCF_014699135.1. Lineage (GTDB taxonomy): Bacteria > Pseudomonadota > Gammaproteobacteria > Burkholderiales > Burkholderiaceae_D > Undibacterium > Undibacterium aquatile. Next base: position 371,451 of record NZ_JACOFT010000001.1, on the reverse strand, counting down.
AGCGCTAAGCCAACAGGAACAATACCTGTCCCCCATCCCACAGCCGATCCCGCGATATCGCCCAAGGCACCGCCAAGATTGCCGCCGACCACCAATGCAAAAAAAGCTGATGGTAATAAAATTATCAATGCTCCTATGACTGCCCCCGCCATTACAAAATGGGGTGGAGAGAATAACTGAGGCCAAACAAGAACGAGTGACTTGCAGGCCATATAAGCACACAAGCCACCACCAACGATACCCAGCGCTGTCGCCAACATCATGATGTTTTCCATATCTGCTTCCTTCCTTTTTTACTTTACATATGTAAAAACCCAAGCCGCTCAATTGTTCTGGCTGTTCGCAGCAACTGCCGCTTTTAGTAACTCGTCCTCGATATTGCAGCCTGGTACTGCCTCAGTCTTATCCACGACGAGCGACCAATCAGCATCCATAGCTAATTGTCGTCTGGCCGCGAGGAAGTAGCGAGTACATGGCTCAACCTTCAATGCAAACGACTTCTGTACACCGTTTCTCGCACCAGAACCTGGTGCAGCCTCGAACACGATAGAGCGTGATCCCGGAGATATCTGAATCGGCTTGCTGGGGCCAGCGAACTGAATACTGCCATCAACTGAAACGATGCGCACGGGGTAAAGCGTAAAATCTGTCAGAGTTTGCGGCGTTCCCTGGATAAAAGAAAGTGGAGCAGAAACGCAAGCGGCCAAATTAGTCACTGCGACAACTACTAACGGCAGTAACCCTGTATGAAAATGTCTGCTCATGTGATTCTTCCAATGACTAAAATATCGTTTGTCGGACACAGTAAAAAGTCAATTAATCAAGACAACTCTTTGTCATTTCCCCACGTCCGCCATGATCTTGTCGATTCAGATCATTTACAAAGAATGCATTCCCAGTTAATTCTGAGTAAGGATTTTAAAAGAAAAAAATGAAATTTCGTCGCATACAGAAATAGGCGTCACGCCGACGATGGGATCGAACAACTTCAAAATTGCCTCACTAAAATATAAAAAAATTAATATTACATTTTTTAAGCTACAGGCCACTTTTTTTAATTCACGACGAAAAATGTTAGTCATTCTTTTTCAGAGAACGAACACCGTTACCGATAGCAAGTAACTGGCGTTCAATTTCTTTGCAAAAAGCGAAGGCATCAAATGCCGGGGTGAAACGTGAGGCAACGGTGGCGCACTGCGCCCGCACGGTGTCAGAAGTGCATAGATGTTGCAGGCTATGCGCCAAGCGGCGAGGTCGTAAGTGTTTCGCAGGAATCACCTGACCAACGCCGATCGCGGCAATGCGGGCACCGTTATCAAACTGATCCCAGGCAAACGGAACAACGAGTTGCGGGATACCTGCGCGCAGCGCTTCAGCGGTAGTGCCAATGCCGCCATGATGTACAAGTGCGGCGACATGCGGCAACAACGCCTTCAGCGGCACATACGGCTGCCAGATGACAGAGGCAGGCAGCTTCGATGGTATTTGTGCCTGCTCGCGCGTCAGAAAAATCGCACGCCGACCAGCGCTTTGTGTCGCCGCCAGTGCATGTTTGAAAAAATTCACCGCATGGAGATTGCCCGTGCCCGGTGTGAACACTACCGGTTTTTCACCTGCAGCGAGAAAGGCCGATAAATCCGACGACAAAGCATCTTGTTTGCTGCTTTCAAATAATTGGAAATCGCCGTCAAGCAAGGGACGCGGCCAATCAGGCATCGTTGGCGCAAACCACGACGGAAAAAGCGTTACCGCCAGATCCGGCGTCTGACTGATATGCGTCAGAAAAGAATCAACTGCTGGCAAACCCAAAGGCAGACGCACCGCATTGATGTGACCCAATGCAACCGGGTCTACCCATTTCTTTTCAACCAGATGCCAGAGCGCACGTCGCCAGCTCATCGGAACCCAGCGTGGCACAGAGACATCACCGATATGCAGCGGGTCGTGGCAAGTCCGCAAATTCGACGGCGCCAGATAAGCAGCAGCCACTGACGTCACCAAACCCAACTCACGGGCGATGATGGCGCCGGGAACTGCGAATGGATGAGCGATCACCATTTTCGGTGCGTTGGTGGAAATCGATCGTATGCTGGCGATAGTCTGTTGCAAACCTTCGCCATAATTCGCCATCAATGCCGCAAGACCTTTGCGCGGATTCCAGATGTCCGGATTACGGAGAATACGCAGAAATTCCTCATCTGTGCCAACGCCGATAAACGCCAGCCCCGCATCCCGCACCATGTTCTCATAATAAGAATGGCTGACGAAGGTCACCTGCCGCCCAAGCGATTGCAAGGTTTGCGCAATGCGCATCATCGGATGCAGATCACCGTTGGTGCCCACAGTGATGACGATGTAGTGTGGCGTGGTTTCAGACACAGCGGCAGACTTTCAGGTAAATGCCGACAAACAGCAAACGATTTTTTACGGCACAAACAGCACTCTTTTGCCGTACACGGAAAATGAATACATCAGACAGCGCCTGACTGGTTCACGACTGTCGCGTTATCAATGAAGCTTAGTGAACGAAATAGCCAGTAACGCGCCAGGTGCCGTCTTTGTCTTTCATCGGCGTCACAACCTCAATGGCCCCATTCTTATTCTCGAATGTGGTTTCAAATTGCACGGTCACATACTCGCCCTCTGGTGCACCTTGAATATTTTTTTTGTAATCAGCCGATTTGACTTTGCGAAATTTCGCCGCCCCCAAAGGGCTACGGATACCTTGTATCGCATCAAGCCACTTCGATTTCTCGACCATGCCCTTAAACACGCTCCCTGCCTGATCCCAACTCGCGGCGTAATCACCGCCATCGACCAACTCAAGCCACTGCGTTGCTGCTGTCTGAGCCAGAGCAACGCTATCGGTCTTCTGCGCATACACCGACGACAAGGACAACATGCCGACAGCAAAAGCGGCAACAGTAATGAATTTCATAAAGACTCCTGAGATTGATAAAAACGATCTGACGTGTGCTAGTGTGTGCTGATCAGTTTCCTGAGGTGACACCAATTTCTTCCCATCTTGGCAGTTGGTATTTACGGCGCCCGATTGCGTAATAGCTTGCCATAAAAAAACCAAAGCAACACTCGCCAATTGCCTCACCAGCCTGACACAAGCACGCTTCTTGTACTTTGTACTCCTGATAAACGAAAACATCCATTCCAATATCAGTTCAGATGGCAGTTCTCAAAAATAGTTCGAGACTTCGATCAGATTTTGATCGGGATCGTGGAAATACACAAACAAGATCGGTCCCGTTGCATCCTTTCTCCGTATCAGCCGCTCGGTTACTTTCACGTCGGCAGCATCAAGTTCGTTGAATCAGGGAAAATTCATCCATTGCAACGGCTTGCCTTTGGCATCGGTCACCGTGGTCATTTCTTTGAAAATTCTGGCTTGAATACTATCCGGTAAACGAACCATATCGACGGTACGCACCAAATGATCACCGTTCATGAAACTCCAGGTAAAAAACTTTAATGCCGCAATCGATTTTTCTACATTGGTGGCAGTCTTCTGAAGAATCACGAAGGTGCCCATAGAGATAGGCCAGCTATTCAAACCCGGTTTATCGGTCAGCATTTCCTCAAATCGCCCATTGGATTTCCAGCCGCTGTTATTCATACTGGCGGCAAACGCTTCAGCGGAAGGCGAGACAAATTTACCGTCGCGATTTTTCAGAATCGCGTAGCTCAGATTATCCTGAAGGACGTAGTTGTAATCAATAAAACTAATGGCATACGGAGTACTTTTTACCGCTGCAGAAACACCGCTGCTACCCTTAACCTGAATCAGCTCGGCATGCCATTTGATCGTAAAATCTTTGCCGTATTTACTTTGCCATTCGGCATTCACTTTGGACAGGTAATCAGTGAAGTTATAGGTGGTGCCGGAACCTTCCTGACGCACGATTACCTCGATGATTTTCTTGGGAAGTTTTAAATCAGGGTTCAACGCAACGATAGCAGGATCGTTCCATTGCGATATTTTGCGTGCAAAAATGTCGGCCAGTAAATCACCGGTCAACTTCAATTTTCCGGTCGGAATACCAGGTAGATTCACCACCGGTACAACACCGGAAATCGCAGATGGAAACTGTATCAGATCATCACGTTTTAAATCTGCAACACTCATCGCCACATCGCTGCCAGCAAAATCAACGGTCTTCGCTTTGATTTGCTTAATACCAGCAGAAGAACCAACCGCCTGATAGGCCAATCCAATTTTCATTTTTTTGTTATACGCATCGGCCCATTTCGCATATAAAGGCGCGGCTGCTGAAGACCCGGCACCGCTAATGGCATTTTCGGCTAAGGCTGATAGGTGGACAGATAAAATGAGGCAAAGCGATAACAATTTGAACATGATGCTTATTTGAAGATGAAGTTGGGGAATCTTGTAACTCGTGGCGACTCACAGCTGGCGGCTGGCAGTGCTGACTGCCGTCGGTATGTAGTTGATCAGTACAGTGCTACCGGATTTTCATGATGCCGCCTTCTTATCCAGCTATCTGTAGCTGATGCGGCGAACGCTGACCCAGTGTTGAGTGATGAGGGGTTAGATTATAAAGCAGTTCAAACATCAGGGTTCGCCCTGGCCATTGCTGACCGCGTATAGCACCAGTAGGCGTTCACTGACGAGTAAGCGCTGAGACGAGCAATGGTCTCCTTACGGTTTATTGAAACTACCAAAGTATCCGTCATTCCATAAAATAACGGATCAAGCGTTTAATCAGACCAGTGACAAACACGGTCAGCCCCAGGAAAATTCCCATGGCCGCCAGCAACCCCAGACCAATAGGGTTTCCGTCAGATGGCCCGAAAATAATATACAACTGAAGCGGCAGACACGCTGCAATAGCAATAGTCACACCAACAAGCAAAAACCGTGATAAAGGCCAGCGCCCATCATCTGTCATATCAGATACTCCCGGAATCAATCCATGACCAGCAGCCAGCATGCCTTACGTACATTACTGGATCTTACTGTTCGGGCACTGCATCAGGCTGCGCAGAAGAATGGAATAACAGCGCAGAAAGAGCGCTAGCCCAAAGAATCAGACCCGCGCCCAGACAACCGACCGGATCAGCAGCGCCACTCTGTGCAAGCTGCGGATACGCCAATGCCCAAACCATCATCGCAACACCGATCACCGTATGTCGCCTGCTGTGAAACACTTTGGCCAGCGGGATGAAATGCGCACCGACAATAAAAATAAAGGCAGGCACAAACCATTCAGGGTGCCCGATATTCTTCGCAATATTCGCGGACAAAAAAATGGCAACGCCCTGAACAATATTGACGATGTTAAAAATGCGCTGCTCTTTTTTATTTTCAGGCGACTCAGCAGCGGCCGCATGCGCCTCACGATTGCGCCGGTACTGCCGGAAAGCCGCGAAAAACAAAGCCAGCCCCAAGCCACTAATCAAAGCACACATCAAAGCAGCCGGTGCAAAACTTCTGGCAGCCCAGAAAAACAACCAGCCTGAGCCGAAGACCGAAAAAATCATGGCACCGATAGCAGCACCAGCGCGGGATGCAGATTGTTTTTCCATTACTTTCATCCTGTTGAATGTCCAGATAATGCCAGCATTATTTCCCCTTGGCGTTTGCCACAGTGCCATCTTTTATCAGCGGGATCAAGCCATACACGGTACGCCATGCGCAACGCAATTTCCAGGCATTTCTCTGTTGAGTTCTTCGCATTTAGCCAATAGTGCGCATGATGGAAGGATTAAATCACGCTCGCAGCGTTCTGCTCTATTAGCCACTGCTGCGCCAGATATACAAAATCTGGGTAGCTAATTTCGTTGTCATCTATTCCTGCGCCATCGCATAAATCGGGCAGTGCGCCATAGAAATTGTCGAAAGCCTTCTGGATACGCAGGTGTCCTGGAATCCCCGTTCGTTTGGATTGCTGAAACAACCAGGTTCGAACGATGTTTGCAATGCGTTTCTCTGATCCTGCATGAACCTTCAGATCTTGACCCGCGATATCTGACAAACATTTCTGTGACGTGTACGCGTTGCGCTCCATCACCAAAATCGGGCGATTCGTGTACTTACTGCCAGCTAGTTTCCTGCACCCAATAACGAGACCAAGTTCGAAAGGCATGTTAAATCTCGGCAGACCGTTGATGCCGTCCAACTCGATAGCGGATAAGTCGTGGATGCTATAGTGAGACTCCTTAATCAGTCGAACTATCTTGTCGAGGCGAATGTCCCCGGCGTCTCCAGTTTCTAACGCACTTCTCGGACGAAACCCGCAGGCCAAAACACAGAAGATGATGCAGTGGAAGAGCTTCTTGTATTCATCCGTGAATGGACAGTTGATGAAGACAGAATCTTTCTGTGATGACGTTATGCGAGGCATGCGAGCTCCCTACGTGTTTTTCTTAGCCGCGACCTTGCGAACGATTGCCGCACTTTGCTTCTGCGTAAGACTGCTCCCAGTTACTCGATAGGCTTTCACTGGGAAAGGAGAACTCTTCTGGGTCAAAACGCTAGCCGCTAAGGATTTGGCCGACTTGGCGGAAGTTGGGCTCGCAAGTACCTTTGCGGCAGTCCTGGCTTCCTGTGGAGAGATCATTTTCGGGGCACCTCCCTTAGAGATTGCACTGCCCGCCACTAACTTTGTGGTCGAACTTGATTTCTTGCTACTTGGGGCAGCTGAGGCCTTCTTGGCTATCGCTGAGTTTTTCTTATCTGATCTCATGTATTTACCTTTTTACTTCTCAAGCAATCGATTAACCGACTTTCGCCATCTAACGTTGGTAAGGTATGGTCGGAACACAGCAGGCGTGGAGGGAAGCCAAAGCGCAGTTTTGGGTCGTCACGTTGACCTAAAGGTTAGGACTATTTTTCATTGAGTACTGAAATCGTTAATGCACTTCATATATAGATCGAAAATATGTTCAACTTGCAGAATGGTGAAGCAGATTATTGGTCGTAGAGTTACATATTTGGATTTAGAGAATTTGAAAAATTTTTCATCGTGCTCTTTTGTGTTTGAAAAATTAGGACCGTAATGAACCAGGTGATTTCTCAGGCTTTGTAAAAACATTAAATCCTGCCAGTGAGGGGAGTTTACTTGTATTTTCTTCCCAAGAACTTTATTCGCGTAAGTAAGCGATCTGGAAATTCCTTTGTCTTTGAGGTCACTAGGTGAAATTTCTATATTCCTCTGTGTTCGCTCCATGAGGACTAATTCATCGAGGTTTTGCTCAATTATCGAATAGGATGCGATGAAAACGGCTCGTATCAAACTTTGTCTTGTGGCATTCAAATTGCCGATAACATGCCTTGACTCATCGTTAGATTCGATTGGCAACTTTGCAGCGAGATGTTCGTCGGCCGCTTTCGCAGCTTCTAAAAGGTATGCGAGATCAATGAACGACAAAAATCTCGGAACGTTATATGTTGAATCCTCTGTTCGTTGCATATTGCCTGTAATAGTCCTAAAGTTATTGAGGTTTACAAGATTGCATCTTAACTCAGCGTTAAAAAATTAACCATTTTTTGTCAAGCCTTATTATTCGCATCCAGTCTGACTATGTTTGGTGATACCGCTTAAAGATACATTGCAAGCAAATGACTAAAAACATCACATCGCCGCCTCGCTGACCCGATCAGGTCCGTCAGCGTTTGCAGAAATAAAAATCCCGGAACTCGTCCGGGATTTTTTTATGTGCAGTTGCTGTTGACGGTGCACACATCTATGCGACAGCGCATTGGATTGATGAGCGGGTCAACTACATATTGCGGCGGTATTGCCCGCCCACTTCAAACAAGGCGGTGGTGATCTGGCCGAGTGAGCAGACCCGTGCTGCGTCCATCAGTTTTGCAAACACGTTTTCATTGTTGATGGCGGCCTGTTGCAACGCTGCCAGTGCTTGCGGTGCAACGTCGGCGTGGCGTCGATGAAAGTCTGCCAGGCGCGTGAGTTGCGATTGTTTTTCCTCTTCGGTTGAACGTGCGAGTTCTATCTTTTGCGGCGTGTCATTTGCCTTCGGATTACGGAAGGTGTTCACGCCGATGATAGGCAGCGTGCCGTCATGTTTCAGGTGTTCATAATGCATGGACTCTTCCTGTATCTTGCCGCGTTGGTAGCCGGTTTCCATCGCACCCAGCACGCCACCGCGTTCGGCGATACGCTCGAATTCCTGCAACACGGCTTCTTCCACCAGATCGGTCAGTTCTTCGATGATGAAGCTACCTTGAATCGGGTTTTCGTTTTTCGCGAGACCCCATTCACGGTTGATGATCAGCTGTATCGCCAAAGCGCGACGCACTGATTCATCGGTCGGCGTGGTGATCGCTTCATCATAGGCATTGGTATGCAGGCTGTTGCAGTTGTCGTAAATCGCAATCAATGCCTGCAGCGTGGTGCGGATATCGTTGAAGTCGATTTCTTGCGCGTGCAAGCTGCGTCCCGAAGTCTGAATATGGTATTTCAGTTTCTGACTGCGATCATTCGCAGCGTATTTGTCACGCATCGCCACCGCCCAGATGCGGCGCGCCACCCTACCCAGCACAGTGTATTCTGGGTCCATGCCATTGCTGAAGAAGAAGGACAGATTCGCGGCAAAATCATCGATGTGCATGCCACGGGCGAGGTAGGCTTCGACAAAGGTAAAGCCATTTGACAGCGTGAATGCGAGCTGCGAAATCGGATTCGCACCGGCTTCGGCAATGTGGTAACCGGAAATCGACACCGAATAGAAATTACGTACCTGATGGTGCACGAAGTATTCCTGAATATCGCCCATCACCTTGAGCGAGAACTCGGTCGAGAAGATGCAGGTATTCTGACCCTGATCTTCTTTCAGAATATCGGCTTGTACCGTGCCGCGTACATTCATCAACACCCATGCGCGGATTTTGGCGGCTTCGTCAGCAGTCGGTTCGCGCTTGTTGTCCGCACGGAATTTATCCATTTGCTGATCAATCGCGGTGTTCATGAAGAAGGCGAGTATCGTCGGTGCCGGGCCGTTAATGGTCATCGATACCGAAGTCGCAGGATCGCACAGATCAAAACCGTCGTAGAGCACTTTCATATCATCCAGCGTCGCAACGGAAACGCCGGAGTTACCGATTTTGCCGTAGATATCAGGGCGAATCGCTGGGTCAGCGCCATACAGCGTGACCGAGTCAAAAGCGGTGGACAGGCGCTTGGCATCCATGCCTTGCGACACCAATTTAAAGCGGCGATTGGTGCGGTAAGGATCGCCTTCACCGGCGAACATACGGGTTGGGTCTTCGCCTTCGCGTTTAAACGCGAACACACCGGCGGTGTAAGGGAAAGAGCCCGGCACATTTTCCAGCATCAGCCAGCGCAGGATTTCACCGTGATCGACAAAGCGTGGCAAGGACACTTTGCGTATCGTCGTGCCAGACAAGGATTTGTAAGTCAGGCGGGTGCGGATTTCTTTGTCGCGGATTTTGACGACATATTCATCACCGGAATACGCCTGCTGCATATCAGGCCACATGCTGATCAGCTTTTTGGATTCGGCATCAAGCTGGGCATCTTTGTCGCTGGCAAGCTGATTCAGTTCAAACAAAATATCGTTTTCGCGCAAGCGGGATTGCAATTCCCCAGCCCCGGCCTGCTCTGCCTGCGGGCGAACGAGTACCGGAGCGCGGCCGCTTGCATGCAGATGTTCATGCAGCATGCGTGCTGATTCGTGCAGTTGCTGGCGTTCGCGCGCGAGCACCACTTGCTTGCCGGTATGCTTGTGATAACCGCGCACGGTATCGGCAATTTCGGCCAGATAACGGCTGCGGGCCGGTGGCACGATCACGTTTTTGGCGCTGGAAAATTTCACGGTCACCGGTGCCAGTTTGCCTGGAATAGCTTTCAAGCCACGGGCGGTCAGCGCTGGCAGCAAACCCTGATACAGGGCCGTCACGCCATCATCATTAAAGCGCGAAGCCTGCGTGCCATAGACTGGCATCTCGTCAGGCTTTTTGCTCCACATTTCGCGGTTGCGCTGGTATTGTTTGGCAACATCACGCAGGGCATCCTGCGCGCCTTTGCGGTCGAATTTATTGATCGCCACAAAATCGGCGAAATCCAGCATATCGATTTTTTCGAGTTGCGAAGCAGCCCCGAATTCCGGCGTCATCACATACATCGATACATCGACATGCGGCACGATCGCCGCGTCACCCTGACCGATGCCGGAGGTTTCCACGATCACCAGATCGAAGCCAGCCACTTTGCAGGCCGCAATCACATCGGGTAAAGCCTGGGAAATTTCCGAACCGGCTTCGCGCGTGGCGAGCGAGCGCATGAACACACGCACTTGCCCGGCCCACGGATTAATCGCATTCATGCGAATGCGGTCGCCCAGCAAGGCACCGCCGGATTTACGGCGCGAAGGGTCGATAGAGATCAGTGCGATATTCAATTGATCATCCTGATCAAGGCGAATACGGCGGATCAGCTCATCGGTCAGCGAGGATTTACCTGCGCCACCAGTGCCGGTAATGCCGAACGCTGGCACAGTGGTTTGTTCTGCGGCTTTCAATAATTCGGCGCGCAATTCCGGTTTGACGCTGTCGTTTTCCAGCGCGGTAATCAGTTGCGCCAGCGGGCGATGTTTGGTCGTGATGTCACCTTCTGTCAGCACATCGAGCGAGGTCGGTGCATAGCCGGACAAGTCCACATCGCAGGCCTGTATCATGGACAATATCATGCCGACCAGCCCCATGCGTTGCCCATCTTCCGGGCTGAAAATACGCGTCACACCGTAAGCATGCAGATCGGCGATTTCTTCCGGCACGATCACCCCGCCGCCGCCGCCGAACACCTTGATATGCGCGCCGCCACGCTGTCTGAGCAGATCGATCATGTATTTGAAATACTCGACGTGGCCGCCCTGATAGCTGGAAATCGCAATACCTTGCGCGTCTTCCTGCAAGGCGGCGGTGACGATTTCTTCGACCGAGCGGTTATGTCCGAGATGAATCACTTCGGCGCCATTCGCCATCAGGATGCGGCGCATGATATTGATCGAGGCATCATGGCCGTCGAACAGGGATGCGGCAGTAACAAAGCGCACTTTATTCGCAGGTTTATATTCGGTCAGATTCTGGGCTACGGACAGGTCAGTCATGTCTTCCTCAACAAGGTATGGCAAAGGTTTGCGCTCTGGGCGGCGGATTTCCTTTGCTGATTAATTATGCAGCTAAGTTATATGACGTTAACGTAAACGTCAATGAGTATATGTAAGCAGGTAAAAAGCGTGACACTCAATACTGACGCGGCTTACAGACCAAAAATGGCTCAGCATGCCCATGCAGATTGAGTGCCTGAAAAATATTCACGATTCCGGCAATCATTTCCGGTTCGCAAGCACGCCCCTGCCATCAAAAAGCAGCGGCAGGAGCGCGCTTGTCAGCCTCAGGCGACGCGGGAAAGTTCTGTTACTGTCGCTTTTTGCGGGCTGAGCAAGGCGGCTTTTTCAGCATAGTAGGTTAGGACCGATTTTTCCTTCACGTGACCAAAACCACGGATATGTTCCGGCAGATTGGCCAGCGCCACCGCCTGTTCCAGATTATCTTGATTCAGACCTGACATCAGGTTCAGGATCAGATCGCGGTAGTCGGTAATCAGGGCACGTTCGGATTGACGCTCTGCGGTATAAGCAAAGATATCCAGCGCCGTGCCACGCACACCTTTGCATTTCGCCAGCAGTTTAAATGCCTGCCAGACCCAGGAGCCGTATTGCGCCTTGACCAGATGTCCTTGCCCATCCTTCTTCGAGAAAATGGGTGGTGCCAGATTAAATTTCAGACTGAAATCGCCTTCAAACTGTTGTTTGAGTTTGTCAGTGAATTCGCCATTGGTGTACAGGCGCGCGACTTCGTATTCATCTTTGTAAGCCATCAGTTTGAAATAGTATTTCGCCACCGCCGTACTCAGACGATTACCCTGCCCCAAGGCGCTTTCCGTGCTGCGCACCCGGCTGACCAGATCGCTGTATTGCGCGGCATAGGCGGCATTCTGATACGCCGTCAGATAGTCAACGCGGCGCTGGATCAGCTTGTCCAGGCTTTGCGGCATGCTCACAACGACGTTCTGAGCCGGAATCGCAATTTTTTCTACTTTCGGCAGATCGACCGCAGCGCGACGACCCCACAGGAACGCCTTTTTGTTCGCTTCAACCGCTACGCCATTGAGTTCAATCGCACGCGTTAACGCGGCTTCCGATACAGGGATCGCGCCTTTCTGATAGGCGAAACCCAGCATGAACAGATTGGTCGCAATCGAGTCACCCATCAGCGCGGTGGCCAGACGGGTCGCATTGATGAAATCGACCTTGCCACCTACCGATTCGCTGATCAGATGTTCGACCGACTCCAGCGGGAACTGCCAGTCTGCATTTTTGGCAAACGCGCCGGTCGGTTGTTCGTGGGTATTCACCACGGCACGGGTACGACCTGCACGCATTTTGGAAATCGCATCATGCGCACCGGCAGTCAGGATGTCGCAACCCAGTATCAGATCGGCTTCACCGGTGGCGATGCGTTGCGCACGCAGTTTGTCAGCCTGTTCGATGATGCGGATATGCGAAGTCACCGAGCCATTTTTCTGCGACATACCGGTCATATCCAGCACCGATGCGCCCTTGCCCTCCAGATGCGCCGCCATACCAAGCAAAGCGCCGACCGTGATCACACCAGTACCGCCAATACCATTGAGCAGGATGTTGTAAGCGCTGCCGCAGGCCGGCAGTTGCGGCTCAGGCAAAGCACCGAAATCATCGTTCTTTGCGGTGCCAGTTTTTGATTTGCGCAGTTTGCCGCCTTCTACCGTGACAAAGCTGGGGCAAAAGCCTTTGACGCAGGAATAATCTTTATTGCAGGAAGACTGGTCGATCACACGTTTGCGGCCAAATTCTGTTTCCAGCGGCATCAGCGAGGTACAGTTGGATTGCACGCCGCAATCGCCACAGCCTTCGCATACGGCGTCGTTAATGAACAGACGCTGATCCGGGTCGGGGAATTCGCTTTTTTTGCGGCGGCGACGTTTTTCGGCGGCACAGGTCTGATCGTAAATCAGCACGCTGCAACCAGCGATTTCGCGCAATTCGCGCTGTACCGCATCCATGTCTTTACGGTCGTGCAGCGTGACCATCTCCGGTAATTGCGAGCGGTCGCTGTAACGCGACAAATCTTCCGTCACCAAGGCGATGCGCTTGACGCCCTCGGCCGCCATTTGCTGCGCCATCATAGGCACGGTAATGGTGCCGTCGACGGGCTGGCCACCGGTCATCGCGACCGCATCGTTATACAAAATTTTGTAGGTGATATTTACTTTCGCCGCCACCGCCGCGCGTATCGCCAGATAACCGGAATGGAAATAGGTGCCGTCACCGAGATTCTGAAATACATGCGGTAATGTGGAAAAAGCCGCCTGACCTATCCACGGCGCGCCCTCGCCGCCCATGTGGGTGGTGAGCTTATTGTGTTCAGGATAAATCGCGGTCGCCATCACATGGCAACCGATACCGGCCAGCGCCAGGCTGCCTTCCGGTACCTTGGTCGAGGTATTGTGCGGGCAGCCCGAGCAATAGTAAGCCGGACGCGCCGGAGTATTCACCTGCTTGGTCAGCACCACATCTTTCGCTTCCAGAAACGCCAGACGCGCCTTGATCAGGTCGCTGGTGTGGAAGCGCGCAATTCGTGAAGAAATCACACGCGCAATCTGCGCCACAGAAAAATCAGCCTTGGAAGTCAGCAGCCATTCACCACGCGGATGTACCCATTCGCCTTTTTCATCGAACTTACCGATCACGCGCGGACGCACATCGTCACGCCAGTTATACAACTGTTCTTTGAGCTGGTATTCCACCATCTGGCGTTTTTCTTCGACCACCAGAATTTCATCCAAGCCTTGCGCAAATTCGCGTATGCCATCCGGCTCCAGCGGCCACGGCATAGCGACTTTATACAGGCGGATACCGATCTCAGCAGCGAACTTTTCATCAATGCCCAGCTCTTCCAGTGCTTCCAGCACATCGAGATAAGATTTACCGGAGGCGACAATACCCAGTCTGGCCTGCGGGCTGTCTATCGTTACGTGATTGAGCTTATTGGCACGCGCATACGCGAGCGCTGCATAGATTTTGTAATCCTGCATCAGCGCTTCCTGCTTACGCGCCTGTATGCCCAGCGTGTCCAGCGACAAACGGGTATTGAGACCGCCTTCCGGCATCACAAAATCTTCAGGTATCTTGATCTGCAAACGGAAGGGATCAGCATCGACCGAGACGGTGGATTCCACCGTATCTGCGAGTGCCTTGAAACCAACCGCACAACCAGAAAAACGCGACATGGCCCAGGCATGTAAGCCCAGATCCAGGTATTCCTGCACATTGCAGGGATACAGCATAGGAATCATACATGCAGAAAAAATATGGTCAGACTGATGCGGCAAGGTGGACGAATACGCGCCGTGATCGTCGCCGGCCACCAGCAAGACGCCGCCATGTTTGGCGGTACCGGCATGGTTCATGTGTTTAAACACATCGCCGCAGCGATCTACGCCCGGGCCTTTGCCATACCACATAGAAAACACGCCGTCGTATTTGGCCGGGCCGATCAGATCGACAGTCTGGGTGCCCCAGACGGCAGTTGCAGCCAGATCTTCATTCACACCCGGTACGAACTGTACGTGATTTTGTTCTAATAATTTTTTGGTTTTCCACAAAGTCTCATCGAGACCACCGAGCGGCGAACCGCGATAACCGGAAATAAAACCGGCCGTATTCAGACCCGCAGCCAGATCGCGCTGACGTTGTATCATCGGCAGACGGACTAAGGCCTGTATGCCTGAGAGAAAAATCGTTCCGCTGTTGGACGTGTATTTATCGTCGAGCTGCACATCGTGCAAAACCGGTGAATTAGCAGAATTAACTGAGGGTACGGATTGGGTTGTTGCTGTGGTGGACGGGCTTGCGCCTGAGGCGGACGAAAGTCCAGCAGACCCCATCGTGGTGTCGGTTGACATAGTGGCTCCAAAATTTGTGATTTTTGATCGCAAAGAACATACAGAGCGTCCGGTAAGACACACATTTGTTCGTCACCTGTAGCGAGGTATCGGGTACAGGTTCATTGCGTTGGCTGAGATAGCAGCCATTTTATTCGAATCCGGAACAAAACTCGATAGCCAGAGCAGCCATTACCATGGCAATGCTAAATACGTCGCCACCAGGAATACGATTGATGACTCAGTTCTTTGCAGTACGGCCTTTTGTCCAGATCCGGAAAGATATCAAAGAAAGCTTTCGAAATTATCGCTGCAGCGCTTTCCCGACTTCCTTTGAAATCTGCTGTGTTCACAGTGTAGATCGCCCTATGGATTATAGAAAATACGGAATTCAAATACGGGTATCATAAAAATTGATAGCCAAATTCTGCGCCTGCTATTAGTTCAAAAATAAGCGCCTCACTTCCGACGGTATGCATTTTTTGCATTTGTTAGTACGAATTCATTCTTTCTTTGAATTCTGGTGGCACTGCTAAGATTTCACGCCTCAGATTGCCAAATTGCAATCTTCTACCCTATTGCACATTCCCCAAATATGTCTTTTGATCCTGTACTCACACTCATAGGTAATACGCCAGTTGTCCGCATCCAGTCACTGGATACCGGTCTGTGCGAACTGTATGTCAAACTGGAAAACCAGAATCCCGGCGGCTCTATTAAAGATAGGATCGCTCTTTCCATGATAGAAGCGGCCGAGCGCAGTGGTGACCTGCAACCCGGCGGCACGATCATTGAAGCTACAGCGGGCAATACCGGGCTGGGGCTAGCGTTGGTGGCAATCCGCAAAGGCTACAAAATCAAGCTGGTAGTGCCGGATAAAATGAGCACAGAAAAAATCCAGCAACTCAAAGCGATGGGTGTGGAAGTCTTGCTGACACGTTCGGATGTCAATAAAGGTCATCCTCTTTACTATCAGGATTATGCCCGCCGCATCGCTGATGAAACGCCGGGATCGTATTACATCGATCAGTTCAATAACCCAGCGAATCCGCTTGCACATCAAACCAGTACCGGGCCGGAAATCTGGCAGCAGATGGGAAACAGACTCGATGCGATTGCGGTCGGTGTCGGCTCCAGCGGTACCTTATCCGGACTCAGTGCCTATTTTTCGACCGCCGCGCCAGAACTCGAATTTGTACTCGCCGATCCGCAAGGATCGATTCTCGCTGATTATGTAGAAACCGGCAGCTACGGCACCGCTGGCAGTTGGCGCGTCGAAGGCATTGGTGAAGACTTCATCCCGCCACTTGCGGATTTTTCCATGGTGAAAAGTGCGTATCGGATCAGCGATGAAGAAAGTCTGTTCACCGCCCGCGCCCTGTTAGAAAAAGAGGGTTTGCTGGCGGGCTCTTCGAGTGGCACGCTGGTTGCCGCCGCGCTGCGTTACTGCCGTGCGCAAACCAGACCTAAACGGGTGCTGACTTTCATCTGCGACAGCGGCAACAAATACCTCTCCAAGCAATTCAACGATAACTGGCTGGTTGATCAGGGTTTGCTGCAACAACCGCAACACGACAATCTGACTGACCTGATTACACGGCCTCATCAGCGTGGTGCCACTGTCTTTGCACGCCAAGAAGACACACTGGCAGATGCGTATCAGAAAATGCGCCGTCACGACATTTCGCAAATGCCAGTCATAGAAGGCAATGCGCAGCTGGTCGGCATCATTGATGAGTGGGATATTTTGCTGGCACTGCGCGCCGATAAAGCCAACTTTACGCAGCCAGTACGCCAAGTGATGAGTAAGGATCTGGTGACGCTGCATCCGCACGACCCACTGGAAAACCTGCTCGGTATCTTCCGCGAAAACAAGGTGGCACCCGTCATCGATGGCGACAATTTTCTCGGCCTGATTACACAAACCGATGTGATCAACTACTGGCAACGCCATTAACCCGGCCACCGTCGAAAACCAACTGACACCGCGATGCACCGCCACCTGACAGTCTTCATTCATTTTTAGGAAATAAACATGTCTCACCCCGATACCCTGAGCGTACACGCAGGCTACCAGCCAGATAGCACCGGCGCGGTCATGCCACCAATTTATCTGAGCTCCACCTACGCGCAACGCGCTCCGGGCGAGCACACTGGCTTTGAATATGGGCGCAGCGGCAATCCCAGTCGTCAGGCTTTCGAGCGGGCGCTGGCAGAATTGGAAGGCGGCACTGCCGGTTTCGCCTTTGCTTCCGGTCTGGGAGCCATGACGACAGTACTGGAATTATTAGAAGCAGGCAGCGAAATCGTTGCGGTGGACGATTTATACGGCGGTGCGTGGCGCTTATTTGAACAAGTCAAAGCACGTAGTGCTGGTTTAAAAGTACGCTATGTCGCGCCCGATGATCTGACTGCTTTGCGATCTGCAATCACACCTGCCACCAAACTGGTCTGGCTGGAAGTGCCGACCAATCCGTTGCTGAAATTTCCGGATATCGCTGCCATCACGGAAATCGCACGCGGCGTTGGCGCGTTGACGGTTGTTGATGCGACCTTCGTCACACCTTACCTGTTGAAACCACTGGAATTCGGTGCCGATATCGTACTGCATTCGATCACCAAATATCTGAATGGCCATTCTGACGTGATCGGCGGTGCTGTCATCGTCAAAGATCAGGCGCTGGCAGATAAGCTGCGCTGGTTGCAAAATGCAGTTGGCGCAATATTGGCACCGTTCGACAGCTTTCTCGCGTTGCGGGGCTTACGTACATTAGCCTTGCGCATGCAAAGACACAGCAGCAATGCGCTGACACTGGCAAGATGGTTGCAACAGCAAAGCGGAATCAGCGATGTGATTTATCCCGGCCTCGCCTCGCATCCGCAACACGCACTCGCGCAACGTCTGCTACCCAAAGGACAAAGTGGCATCATCTCCATCAGACTCAACACCGATGCCGCTGGCTTGCGACGCTTCGTCGCGGCACTGAAATTATTTACGCTGGCGGAAAGTCTCGGCGGCGTAGAAAGTCTGATTAACCATCCGTGGTCGATGACACATGCAGCAATACCGGAAGCATTGCGTATTGAAAGAGGCATAGGTGAAAATTTACTGCGCCTGTCGGTCGGTATCGAGCATCCTGCCGATCTGCAAGCGGATCTGGCGCAGGCTTTAGCGGCGATCTGAACACCAACGGCGGGGCTTACGACATCAGACTGCGCGTATGCGGCCAGACCCGGTGCTGACAAAGTTGCCGGGTAACGTCGAGCACCCGTTTTTCGACGGCCATGGCCGCATTTGTGAGGGGGATATTTTTCGACGAACACAGCGTCACAGTACGCGACAGCTGCACATCGCTGACAGGCCACGCCAGCAACTCTCCGCGTTCGATTTCCGCCAGCATCGGTGCGACCGGCAAAATGGTCGCGCCCATGTCGGCCAGCAATGCCGATTTCAGAATGGCAATTGAGGTGATATCAATCACCTGCTCGATTTCCAACCCATGTTCACGTGCCACTTTTTCTATTCCGGGCCGCACACCATGTTGAATACTCGGCAGGATCAACGGCGTCTGCAATGCCTTTTTCAGACTGATGCTTTTGCGTTTACAGGCAAACTGCGAATCGGCGCGGGTGATATACATCATTTCTTCTTCGACCAACGGTGTGCATGCGAAATGATTTTGCAGTTGTCCATCATTAAACAGAATAGCCAGATTCAGACGACCTGATTTTAACTGCTCGGTCAGATTGCCGGTCAGCTCTTCTGTGAGTTGAAATACGATATCCGGAAACGCTGCACGCACCGCCGTCAAAAGTGGAAAAGCGAGCGCACCGGAAACGCTTTGCGGTATGCCAAGCGCCACCGTACCACTGGGCTTATCGGTTGATTGGGTGACAGCTGATTTGGCGTCACTAACCTGTTTCAATATGGCTTGCGCATGTTCATAAAACAGCTTGCCGGCATCGGTCGCCTGCATACCCTGCGCTGACCGATGCAGCAAGGTGGCACCCAATTCTTCTTCGAGATGTTGTAATTGTTGCGTCAATGCAGGCTGTACGATATGCAGCACTTTCGCCGCACGTGACAAGGAACCATGATCCACAATCGCGATGAAATAACGTAACTGGCGCAGTTCCATACTTACTCCACCGGCTTGATCGCACGCCGCTCGATTGATGAAGATAAAATCAGCGAAGTCGATGTCACGCCGCAGCGGGCAAGACTGGCAATGACCCGCTCCAATTCTCGGACAGATGAAGCGACTACTTTAACGATCACGCAATCTTCACCAGTAATAGCGTGACATTCGACCACTTCTGGTACCTGCTCAGCAATTTTGACGACAGGCATATCACTGGAACGACTTGCTATCCGCACAAATGCGGTGATGCCATAACCCAAGGCTTCCGGGTTGACGTGCGCGTGGTAGCCGGTAATGACCTTCGCAGCTTCCATGCGCTTGATGCGCTCTGCCACTGCTGGCTGACTCAGATGTATGCGGCGGCCAATTTCGGCCAGCGTCACACGAGCATCTGCCTGCAGAATATCGAGAATTCTGGCGTCCATCATATCTAATTCTATCTTCATGGTGAAATCGTCTTTTTTCAATTAATTTAAAAGAAATGTACCTGATTTACCTTGAACTATCCATTTAAAAACAAGGCAGAGTTCCCTACACTATTCCACATTCAGCTCTTTCTCCTCATTCTCGTCTATTTGCATGCGCCACCTGCCCCGTTCCGTTTTAACTGCCCTGCTGACCGTCTACGTTGTCTGGGGCTCTACCTATTTCGCAATACAAGTTGCCTTGCAAGCGTTTCCACCGTTCATGATGATAGGCACGCGCTTTCTGGTCGCTGGCGCGATTTTATTTGCCTGGCAAAAATGGCGTGGCGCAGCGAATCCGACACTCAGCGAGTGGCGTGACGGTGGCATCGTCGGCATTTAATGCTGGGTGGCGGCACAGGTCTGACCGCCTGTGCGCAGCAATATGTGTCTTCCGGGCTGACTGCGGTATTTATCGCCTGCTCTCCGATGATTTTATCGGGCTTGTCGGGACTGTTCGGCGACTGGCCGAAACGGCGCGAATGGATAGGGATACTGGCTGGGTTTATTGGTGCCATGTTGCTGGCGTCCGATGGTGATTTCGCCGCGAAACCTATCGGTGTCCTGTTCCTGCTTGGTGCGATATTGTGCTGGGATGTCGGCTCTATCCTGTCGCAGGAAAAACTCAAAATGGCGGCTGGCGGTATGGGCTTTGCGAGTGAGATGCTGATCGGCGGTTTGTTTCTGGTGATCGTCAGTCTGTTGAAAGGGGAAAGCATGACAGGGCCAGTCACTGTTGAAGCACTGGCGGCCTGGGCCTATCTGGTGATCGCAGGTTCCTTACTGGCGTTCACCGCGTATATGTATTTATTATCGAAAGTATCCACCGGACTGGCTGCCAGCTATGCGTATGTGAATCCTGTCATCGCCGTCGCTCTCGGTGTTTTGTTTGGCGGCGAACATTTGTCGTTCAAAGCCATGCTGGCCATGGCAGTCATACTCGGTAGCGTTGTTTTGCTGACCACGGCACGTCAGGCCAGCAAATAGCAGAAAAATTGGCGGGCTCCTTACTTATAACTTAGGCGGAAGCCCTGCGCAATTGCAGCCATGGCTGCTGATCCAGCAACCACGTTAGACTATATGAATCAACTGCCCTGACTTGCGGTCGCGCTTGGAATTGTACATACGGCTATCGGCAATCTTGATCAGTTGTACATATTCATCACCATCCTCGGGAAAACAGGCCCAGCCTATTGATGCGCCAATTTCAACGACCGCATCATCCAACGCGATAGGCTCTTCAACCAGAGAAGAGATTTTCTCCACCATGTTATGAATATCAATAGAATTTTTGGTGTCTCTCAACAGCAATACAAATTCATCTCCACCATAACGGGCAACATCATCGGTATCGCGGATCGCGGACAAAAGTCGTGCAGCGGTAATCATCAGCACCTGATCGCCAGCATCATGACCATGGCTATCGTTGACCTGTTTAAAACGATCCAGATCAACGAACAGTAAAGTAAAGCCGTTTTCCTCGTCCGGGTTTTCTTTCGAGTTTTTTTGCAGGTAAGTGATTTTTGCAAACAATGATTCGCGATTGGCGACTTGCGTTAGTTTGTCAAATCGCAGCTTTTTTTCCATGTCAACAAAGGTCTGCGTCAGTATCCCTATCTCATCCTGACGACGGATATGTAGCTTAGGCATAGGTTCGCCATTACCGAATTTTTCTGCCGCTGCAGTGAGTTTTCGTATATCGCGAACCACTCGTTCAACAATTGTTAGCCCTATCGTCAGCGCAAAAATAATACATGCGATAGCAATCACAACACTTTGCATAAACCCTTTATTTATTTCGCGCATGAAATCGGCACGTGGTACTGCAACAATCGTCTGCCAGTTCAATCCTTGTCTGACGCCAAGTGGAGATATTGCGACATCCACTGCGCCACCGCTGAGGTCCATAGCCAATACCTCGGGCTCCACCGTTTTTGACTTACCAATATTCGAGAAAGTGTCTCTGATCAACGCCGTCTTCATATCGACCGCGCGCACGCGTTCGGGTACGCCATTGACGGTACGCTGTGGCACCTCCTCGCCCGAAGTCGCAACGATATAACCATCTGCGTCAACAATGTAGGCAACGCTGTTTTTGCTGATTTCCAGCTTTCGTAAAAAATTCGATAGCTCCATCAGAGTCATATCAGTCGCCAACACGCCTGCAAACTCATGATTTTTCTGGAATACAGCCTTCGCCAGCGTTATTGTAGGGAAATTAAACGAAAAATTGTTGTAAATCTTGGACCACACTGGTTTTTCAGAACGCATCGCCGTCTGATACCAGGGTCTCTTGCGGGGATCAAATTCATCGCTGCGTATCAGTTCCGAACGGTCACCGATACCCGTCACATGATAGACGTCCCGGCGACTGGCTTCCGGTTCGCGCCAGAATAACTGGACATCCCGCTTGGAGATACGATAGACACCGACAAAACGCCCATCTTTGCCACCAAAATAGACGTAATTATTCACATCCATAAACAAGCCGCTGGCGGCCCAGAACTTGTCTTCCAAGGTATGCATGTCCGTGGAAAATACATGTTCTTTCGGCATACGATCCGCACTGGGGGCCACCGATTCCAGCGCTATCAATGCACCCTCTATATGTCTTTCAGTAGAGAGGTTGATGCGATTGACCATATCAACCAGCATACGTTGCGTGAGCGTATGCACCGCGTCTGTACCTGCTTTCATAGATACCCAGCCGATCGCAGCCGAAACACCGATCACCAATAAGGTAATCGGAATCACAAGTTGGCGGCGCAGAGACGAATGACTCATATCAGATTCAGGCTAAACAACAAAAGTAGGGAAAAGCGATGTGCGGTAGAGGATCTGATCTCATTCACTCGTCCACGCCACGGCTATATTCCAAAGACGCAATTAAAAAAATACCGTATTTGTGCAGCATACTATGAACTGCATGCGTGTCGATAGAGCGCTTACTCTGTTATCAAAAATCAGCGTAGAGAAATTTATTCTTGCAGTTGGCACAACGCAGAAGATCAGCTATTTGTAAAACTGACTGCGGAAATTTTAAGACTAGCCTCGCCATGAAATGCGCAAAAATTGTTATCCAAAATGCGTAGCATGGTTCTGCCAGACCGCATAAAGAATGTTGGCAACATGTTTGCCAACCACCAATGCGTATGGGCGTCATGAACTTTCAACTTTGGAAAAAAACAACACCGGTCTGCGCTTAACCTCGTCATCAGACCTGCGTGTTGTTGAAATTCAACTGACTGCTTAATTAATAAGCGCCCATGAAGTCTTTTTTACCTAGCGCGACACCGTTATGACGCAAAATTGCGTAAGTCGTTGTGACGTGAAAAAAGAACTGCGGCAAACCGTATTGCAGCAAATAAGTTTGACCGTTCAGTTTTTTTTCTTTAGGCGTACCAGGACGCAAAATAATTTCACGCTCTTCGCTACCGGCAAATTTTGCCGCATCTAAAGAACTGATAAATGCTTTAGTTTTCGCGATCCGTGTCTGCAAATCGGCGAAAGTCTGCTCATTGTCTTCATACGCAGGCAATTCGCTCTCTGCCAGACGACCCGCAACGCCTTTCGCAAAATCAGCAGCAATCTGCACCTGACGTATCAGCGCGAACATGTCAGGAAATAAACGCGCCTGCAATAAAATTTCCGGCGCGATATTTTTTTCTGCCGCGTGCTCTTCGGCTTTCTTTAAAACTTCGCTGAGACTGTCCAGCATTTGGGTGAATACGGGCACTGATGCTGCATACATAGAAATCGTCATGGTGGGGTTCTCCGTTAATGGCTGACAAAAGTCACATAAAATCAAAGCTGATCAAGCGCGCTGATTATAGGCCGGGTTGATTTTCCACGTACGCGGGCAACACAATTGCTGCGAAATCCATGCATAGATATCGATAGGTCTGTCAGCACCACTTCTGGTCTGCGCATAAGCAGCTTGTCCGTGAACCAGCAAAGCATATCTAAAACCCCAGACACTACGAACAAAACGTCAGCAAATAAAAAAGCCGGTCATCAGACCGGCTTTTTTTACAAGATAAACTTGCTGTTGCTTAGAAGCGATAGCCTACACCTACGCCTACCAACCATGGATCAACCTTAACAGCACTGATTTTCGCACCGCCCAAAGTCACATCGCTGCGAATCTGTACTTTTTTCACATCCAGATTCAGAGACCAGTTTTTATCCAGTTTGAAATCCACGCCAGCTTGAATCGCGAAACCAAAGCTGTTGTTGTCCAGATCAGCAGCACCTTTTAACAGATTAACATCGGAGATACGTGTGTAGTTCACGCCAGCGCCGAGGTATGGGCTTACTTGTGCATCTGGAGCGAAGTGGTATTGCGCTGTCAGTGTTGGTGGCAGATGTTTGAATGTACCGATGTTAGTACCATTCAATGTCACATCATGTTTTTGTGGGTAAGTCAGGATCAGTTCTGCAGACCAGTTTGGTGTAACGAAGTAAGTGATATCGACTTCAGCAATAGTTTTGTTGCTGACGTGGATAGCATCTGCAGCCGCCAAACCGGCGATAGCATCAGATTTATTATCTGGGCTGATGTTCACTGCGCGGGCACGTACTTGCCATGGGCTTTGTTGAGCCATAGCTTGCGTTGCTGTTAAACCCATTGCAGCTAAAGAGAGAGCGATAACGATCTTTTTCATTTTGTTTTCCTCGGTTGTCTAAGTTGATGAATGAAGTGTAGTTCTGGGATACGCCTTGCAATTTGCGCTAAATCAAATTTGATGCGAGGCACAAATTTATGTGAAATTTGGCAAAATACGTTTGTCTCGGCGCGCATGAGGTATCCTTGCGGGCATTGTCTACATTTAACAACAAAGAAATAATGGCTAATTACGTTTACACCATGAATCGTGTCGGAAAAATCGTTCCGCCGAAACGTCAAATCCTGAAAGATATTTCACTTTCTTTCTTTCCTGGCGCCAAAATTGGCGTGCTTGGTCTGAATGGTTCAGGTAAATCCTCGCTGCTGAAAATCATGGCGGGGATTGATAAAGACATTCAGGGCGAAGCCGTACCGATGCCTAACCTGAACATCGGTTATTTGCCGCAGGAACCGCAGCTCGATCCTGAGCAAACCGTACGTGAGGCGGTCGAATCTGCACTCGGCGAGGTATTTGAAGCAAAAGCAAAGCTGGAAGAAGTGTATGCAGCTTACGCTGAAGAAAATGCCGATTTCGATGCTTTAGCTGAAGAACAGGCGCGCCTGGAGGCCATCATCTCGGCTTCTGCAGGCGATAACGTTGAACTGCAACTGGAAATGGCCGCGGATGCACTGCGCCTGCCGCCGTGGGATGCCAAAATCGGCGTGCTGTCAGGCGGTGAAAAACGCCGCGTTGCTTTATGTCGTTTACTGTTGTCAAAACCCGACATGTTGCTGCTTGATGAACCAACCAACCATCTGGATGCAGAATCTGTTGACTGGCTGGAACAATTCCTGTTGCGTTTCCCCGGTACCGTCGTTGCGATTACGCATGACCGCTACTTCCTTGATAACGCTGCAGAATGGATATTGGAGCTGGATCGCGGTGCTGGCATTCCATGGAAAGGCAATTACTCTTCCTGGCTGGATCAGAAACAAGCCCGTCTGAAGCAAGAAGAAGCGACCGAATCAGCACGCCAAAAAGCACTGCAGAAAGAGCTGGAATGGTCGCGTCAGAATCCGAAAGCACGTCAGGCCAAGAGCAAGGCACGTCTGGCCCGTTTCAATGAGATGAGCGAGCACGAATACCAGAAACGCAATGAAACCCAAGAGATATTTATCCCTGTCGCTGAGCGTCTGGGTAATGAAGTCATCGAGTTCAAGAATGTCTCGAAAGCTTTCGGTGACCGTCTGCTGATCGACAACCTGAGCTTCAGGATTCCACCTGGCGCAATCGTGGGTATCATCGGCCCTAACGGCGCCGGTAAATCGACGCTGTTTAAAATGATCAAAGGGTTGGAACAACCAGACAGCGGCGAAGTGGTGCTCGGTCAGACTGCCAAAATCTCGCTGGTCGATCAGTCACGTGAAGACCTGGGCAATACCAAAACCGTGTTTGAAGACGTCGCCAATGGTGCCGATATTCTGACGGTTGGTCGTTTTGAAATGCCATCGCGCGCGTATCTGGGTCGTTTCAACTTTAAAGGTGGCGATCAGCAAAAGATTGTCGGCAATCTGTCCGGCGGTGAACGCGGTCGTCTGCATCTGGCGAAAACCCTGCTGCAAGGCGGCAATGTCTTGCTGCTGGATGAACCATCGAATGATCTGGACGTGGAAACCCTGCGCGCGCTGGAAGACGCTTTGCTGGAATTCGCTGGCAGCGTGATGGTGATCTCGCATGATCGCTGGTTCCTTGATCGTATCGCGACGCACATCCTGGCATTTGAAGGTAACTCGCAAGTCACGTTCTTCGATGGCAACTACCAGGAATATGAAGCCGACAAGAAAAAACGTCTGGGTGAAGAAGGTGCCAAACCTAAGCGTATTCGCTACAAACCACTGACGGTGTAACAGCACCAGAGGACAGCAGACACCGCATTGCTGTCCTCTTATAAAAACAAGATTTCCGGAATTTCATTATGGCCAATAACAGACGCTCCATTTCTTTATCAAAAGCGATTTTCACCAGCATTTTTTGTTTTTTCACGCTGTTATCCGGCCATGCGATAGCCAATTCCGGTGGCAAGGAAGCCAGTGCGTCTGCCGGCGCCCCAACCGCCGCACTGGAACCTATCATCGTTAATCTGTCGAGCTTTGACCGTTATCTGCAAATCGGCATTACTCTGCAGTTAGCGAAACCTGAAATCGCTGACAAAGTTAAAGTAATGATGCCGGTCGTGCGTCATTCGTTGATCATGTTACTCAGTGGAAAAGAATCGACACAGATTCAGACCGCCGAAGGTAAAAATGAGCTGATCGATGAAATAAAAGAAAGAATTAATCGTGTACTCGACGTCAAAGAACACGACGGCGTGACGGATATTTTCTTTGTTAATTTTGTGATTCAATGATCGAAAGCAGCTGCGCTTCTATGCATAGTAAGCACTGACAAAAGCTGCTGTCGTTTTCTGATGTAACTTCTGCCTGCAGTTTCTGTCTTCATTTTCTTCGTCAATTTCATGTACCAACTGGCAGCACCCGCTTTCGCGGAGATAGAAATAAAAAAAAGCCGCTTTCTGGGCCAGTTGTATCCGCTACACACCCGTGCTGAGGCGCGCGCCCGTCTGGCGGATATCCGTGCGCAGCATCCGGGTGCCGTGCATGTCTGCTGGGCGCTGGTTTGTACGGGTGACTCAGGTCTGGATGACGATGGCGAGCCATCGGGTACCGCCGCCAAACCGATGTACAACGTATTGGTACACAAAGATGTGACCAACGTG
This sequence comes from Cognatundibacterium aquatile, assembly GCF_014699135.1. GTDB lineage: Bacteria > Pseudomonadota > Gammaproteobacteria > Burkholderiales > Burkholderiaceae_D > Undibacterium > Undibacterium aquatile. The sequence continues at coordinate 344,460 of NZ_JACOFT010000001.1, read as the reverse complement.
CTTGCGGTGGTTGTCCGTTACTGGGGCGGCACCAAATTAGGCGCAGGCGGATTGACACGCGCCTATGGACAGGCCATTTCCGATGCGTTTAAAACTGCCCAGTTGATCGCCGTCGAAACGATGGCAGAAATCATGTTCAGCATTGCATTTGCAGATGAATCGCAAGTACGGCGCTTGATTGAAAAATATCAGGCGCAAGTGATAGCAGTCAGCTACACCGAATCCACTCAGATGCAGCTCAGCATGAAAGAAAAACAGATTACCTCGTTTATCGATGAGCTGACCGAAATGCTGAAAGGCCAGGTTCAAATTTCCTCCTGATATGATCAGGCGAACGACGATGCCAGCGCAACGATGCTTTAGGTATCATGACCGACGAGCTGATACCGTACTTTTGAATCGCACTTCTGAACCGCATTTCTCAATAATTTTTACCGTTTTCCATTCTTATGTCTTCTACTACCGACCATCTGCGCACGAAAATCAATCAGGAAACAGCGCTTTTTCCCTGGAGCGAACTGCTCAAACATTTTGCCTCCGGTAATGTGCTTGCCATTGCACCGGATCTCGATCTGGTCGAAATTGCACTGCACATGGCCAACGACAATGCAGCAGAAATTCAGTCATTACTGAGTACAGGTCGCTTGTATAAAGTCAGCGATGAGCAGGCCAAAGTCTGGCTGGAACATGAACTGGAATTATGGACGGTAGTGGTCAAACCCTGGATACTGGTGCAACACCGGGCATCTTAAAAATGGGGGAGTATCGCCAATGAACGGTGAATTCCCCTTATTTTAATTAGACTTCAGGGATAATTTTATAGATACTCCCTCCCAGTATATGAGGCTGTTGAACTTTTATTAAAAACCGTTGGTCTGAGTGCCATGTTCAATGCAACAGGAAATGCCATGCAATTTCAGCTGCACAAACCCCTGACCTTCACCCGCCGCACAGTGGCGTTGGTATTGATGTTATTTGTACATGGCGTCTTGTGGCTCGGCTGGCAGAATCAGCACTGGATAAGAGTGCGCACCGAAGCAAACGAAATGCGCTATCTGCAATTGATTGATATACAAACGCCGCGCATTCCCGAAGTAAGTTTAGTGCCGCCAGAAAAAAATCTGCCGACAGCCCCGAAACGCAACAATCCCACACCGCTCAATAACAAGCCCGAAAAAGCCAACGCGATCACGTTGAATCCTATCGCGGAGAGTAATGCTAGCGTCATCACGCCAGCCGTCACCAGCGCAGAAGAGCCGCGCCTGAATCTGGACGATTTGAAGCGATCGGCATTGGCGATCGATAAACAGCGTCAGCCCGGAACCATAGAAAAAATCCAGCAAAGTCATCGGCGTGACGAGGGCTTTGAACAGAAACTGGCCGATGGCACCAAAAAAGCCGAGCGCAAAGACTGTCTGAAAGCCTATTCAGGTATAGGTTTGCTGGCGGTCATCCCACTCGCAGTCAGCACTGTTGTCGATACCGGCTGCAAGTGGTGAACGCTGTCACGGGCTCAGTTATAATTCGCTGTTCGCCCCATCCACAGCCAGACAAAATGAATGGCTGAATGTGATGCTAAGTAATAACCGTGTCCATGCGGTCATGTTCATTTTTTACCGGATATTTCATGAAAAAAATCTCTTTTCTGTTCGCTGCGATGATGTTTGCAGCACTCGGCACAGGCATTGCCCCAGTCACCGCTGGCGTAGCGCATGCAGATGAAGCAGCCGACAAAGCTGCGGAACTGGCCAAAAAGTCTGTTGTTCGTAAAGAAATGGTTAGGCCATTAACTGAAATTCAGGAATTACTTGAGAAAAAGCAGTACAAAGAAGCACAGGATAAAGTGAATGAACTCAATGCCTTTGAGAACAAAACTGCCTATGAAACCTTTGCTCTGCATCGCCTGAACGCAGTCATTGCTTCCGGTACCAACAATACCGATCAGCTGGCGACAGCATTTGAAGGCATGGTCAATTCAGAATTTCTGAAAGATGCTGAAAAACTGCGTCTGATCGAAGGCCTTGCCGGTACGTATTACAACGAAAAAAAATATGATCAGGCCATCCTGTGGGCAAAACGTTATCTGGAAAAAGATAACAGCAATGCTCAGGTCAAAAATATGGTTGCCCGCGGCTACTACCTGAAAAATGATTTCAACAGCGCCATCAAACAACTGAACATCATGCTGGCCGAAGATGAAAGTGCGAAACGCATTCCTTCAGAAGAAAATCTGCGTTTGCTGGCCAGCAGCTATCAGCAACTGAAAGACAACGCTGGTTACGCTGCGGTATTAGAGCGCGTGGTTCAGCATTATCCGACCAGAGAATACTGGGGTGATCTGATTTACCGGACTGAACACAAACCCGGTTTTTCTGACCGTCTGCGTCTGGACTTGTACCGCCTGCTGTTGGTCACAAAAAATATCGATGATGCCGGACAATACGTAGAAATGGCCGAGTTGGCCTTGCTCGCCGGTTTGCCGGCAGAAGCAAAAACCACGATAGACGCAGGTTACACTTCTGGTTTGCTGGGCACAGGAAAAGAAGCGGCTAAACATAAGCAATTGCGTGATCGCGTGTACAAGCAAGCGGCAGAAGATATTAAAACGCTGGATGCTGGTGAGACTTCTGCTAAAAATGCCAAAACAGGCACAGGCCTGGTGAACATTGGTTACAACTATGTGATCAATGCACAGGCAGAAAAAGGCATTGCACTGATGGAGCAAGGAATTGCCAAGGGTGGTCTGAAATCGATGGAAGAAGCAAAACTTCACCTCGGTATGGCTTACCTGCAATCAGGCAATCGCGATAAAGCTTTGGAAGTGTTCAAATCCATTCAGGGTACAGATGGCGCTGCCGACCTTGCCCGCCTGTGGACTTACGTTCGTCCTGCTGAAGCAAAATAAAATACAGACCTCATTCGAATCAAAAACACCGGCACATTTGCCGGTGTTTTTTTTCGCTTCCAATCCGTCATTCACTGTCTCTTGCAAGCAAAAAAAAAGCGGTCTGGCTGTGTGGCCAAACCGCTTGTAAATCAGTCGCATGCGCTCTGTTTCATGCACTGAGGATACTAGCTTTACTACGACAATTTCATTCCTGTATTAAGAGTGGTAGGCAGACTCACCATGGCTGGTGATATCGAGACCTTCACGTTCTTCATCTTCAGGGACACGCAAACCAACCACCAGATCAACCAGTTTGTACGCGATCACGGAAACCACTGCCGACCACAGAATTGTGACGCCGACCGCTGTTGCCTGTGTCGTTACCTGATCGATAATGGAGTAAGGATCAGCAGACATTTTGTTAGCGACGTAATCAAAAATACCCTGGCCGCCTAAGGATGGCGAAGCAAAGACGCCAGTCAGCAGAGCGCCGAGAATACCGCCAACGCCGTGTACACCGAAGACATCCAGAGAATCATCCGCACCGATCAGACGTTTCAGGCCATTCACGCCCCACAAGCAGACAATACCTGCCAGCAAACCAATAATTAATGCACCCATCGGTCCGACGAAACCACATGCTGGTGTAATCGCAACCAGACCCGCAACTGCACCAGATGCACCGCCCAGCATGGATGGCTTGCCTTTAGACATCCATTCACCAAAGACCCAGGATACTGTCGCTGCTGCGGTTGCCAGTAAGGTATTGATGAATGCCAGCGCTGCGATATCGCCAGCTTCCAATGCTGAACCAGCATTGAAACCAAACCAGCCCACCCACAACAAAGACGCACCGATCATGGTCATCGTCAGAGAATGCGGCGCCATCGATTCCTTACCGTAACCAACACGTTTGCCAATCAGGAAAGCACCGACCAGACCTGCTACTGCGGCATTAATGTGAACCACTGTGCCGCCAGCAAAATCGAGTGCACCTTTCTGGAATAGGAAGCCTGCTTTAGCAGTTTCAGTTGCCAGCGTTGCTGCATCTTTAATCGCATCAGGGCCAGTCCAGAACCAGACCATGTGGGCGACAGGCAGATAACTGAAGGTGAACCACAACACCACGAACAACAATACCGCAGTGAATTTTGCACGTTCAGCAAATGCACCAATGATCAGCGCACAAGTGATAGCTGCAAAAGTTGCCTGGAACGCGACATACACAAACTCAGGGATCACCACACCTTTGCTGAATGTTGCGGCAGTGGAGAATGTCGCCTTAGCAGGATCCCAGATACCTTTCAGGAACAGACGGTCGAACGAGCCGATAAACTTACCGCCTTCGGTAAAGGTCAGCGAATAACCATAGATGCACCATAAAACGATGATCACGGCAAAGATCATGAAAACCTGCACCAAAATCGATAACATGTTTTTAGAACGAACCAGACCACCGTAGAACAATGCCAGACCTGGCAAGGTCATCAAAATCACCAGCAAGGTAGCAACCAGCATCCATGCGGTGTCGCCTTTATTTGGCACAGGTGCAGCAGCCACCGGTGCGGCATCTGCCGCAGAAGCGACCGCCGCGGCTGGTGCTGCCGTCGGTGCCGCCACCGAAGCAGCCGCAGCCTCCGTCACTGCTGGTGCCGAGGCACTGGTGGCGACCGCAGATGCGACAATGGCATCCGCTTTGGCCGGTGCATCGTCAGCCCACGCGACCGCAGTCATTCCTATGGAAGCGAGAAATGCTCCCGCAACCAGTATGCTCTTCAGTACTTTTTTCATATGAACTCCCTAGTGTGCGGATCAGAGTGCGTCGTTGCCGGTTTCACCGGTACGAATACGCACAACTTGTTGCAAGTCATAGACGAAAATCTTGCCGTCACCGATTTTTCCAGTGCGTGCAGCGCTTTCAATCGCTTCAATTGCACGATCCACAATCGCATCGTCCACGGCTGCTTCAATTTTTGTTTTTGGTAAAAAATCGACGACATACTCGGCACCGCGATACAACTCGGTATGCCCTTTCTGACGACCGAAACCTTTCACCTCAGTCACAGTAATTCCTTGCACACCCATTTCTGATAAAGCTTCGCGGACTTCGTCGAGCTTAAACGGTTTAATAATGGCAGTAATCAGTTTCATGTTGTTCTCTCATTTCAGAAAGTTTTTACAGCGGTCAACAACAGGGTAGTTTTACCGGTAAATTTGCCTGCTGGGGTGACATACAGTTTTTTGTCAGCATTAGTACCGACTGCGGCCAGACTGAAATTCACACCAAAGAATTCTTTCGTGACGCCTACTTTCCAGTCGTTATACGAAGACGCCGAATTATTTTTAATCATCTGGCGACCGACATGCAAGTTCAGGGTATAGGCATCCGGTAACTCAATGTTTGCCCCCAGATCAAGGTAGCCGCTGTTTTTGCTATTCACAAAGCCGAACAGATTTGTAACGGAGTGAGAATACTTCGCGTACACAGGGCCAGTGCCGATCTGTCCATAGATTTCAGTCGTGTTCGCATCAACAAAGCCCGGAACCTTATCCAGACCGTTAGAGAGATAAACGTAAGTCAGGACACCAGCGTCGTAGCTGACATCCTTAGTGATTTCGCCTTTCTTACCGGCGTAAATGTCCCACTCAACATCACCGCTGCCACCCGCATCTTTTACCCATTTAATGGTCGATAACCATGTACCGGCGTAAAAACCGCTAGGATTGTGAGTGTAGTCAGCGCCGCCTTGTAACGCTGGATCCAGACGCGTCTGCGCGATACCACGATAACGATATTCACTGGCAACACCAACGTTAAAACTCAATTCATTGTCTGGTTTTGGCTCATCTGCGTAAGCGAAACTGCTTAACAATGTTGTGGTCACTGCAGCGGCGAGTACTGATTTTTTCATTATGCTTCCCCTTGTTTATATATAGTAAACATCGATTTGTATAAGAAACTGGACTGAACTCACTTCATCAACCACCGGTACGCAAAGCCAGAAGATCGTTCGTGGCCTTGCAGGAAATGAACTTCGAAAAGTTACGAACGCTTCACTATTAGCAGAAGTCGTGCCAACTGTACTTTTTCACATACAGCCCGCCTGTAGTGCAGTCATAGAGGTATAACAATCAGGTATAGGAATACAATCAAATGAATACGCTGGTGGGCACATCCACGGCTTTACGCTATGATTTCTGTTTAATAGCGAAGTGGTAAATAAAATACTGGCGCTCCATCTCGCACCGTTTTGACGCGGGATGCGCAATGTGTTTTATGGCTGCACTTTTTTCGCACTAGTAATGTGCAATCGCAAACTCACTTACAAATACAGGCAGGTATATGATGGATAAGCAAAATTTCTTCAGTGATGTACAGGCAAAAATCAGTCAGGCGCTGGAAAACTCTCCTGCCAAAGACATAGAAAAAAACGTCAAAGCCATCATGACTCAGGGTTTCTCTAAACTGGATCTGGTAACCCGGGAAGAATTTGATATACAGGCACAAGTACTGGCCAAGACGCGCAGTAAGCTAGAAGCACTGGAAGCACGTGTCGCGGCTTTAGAAGCGCAGATAACGGAATAACAGGGCGTTCCGGATATGTCGCTGGCGGTTCTTAAAAGTCGCGCACTCAATGGGATGGATGCTCCGCAAGTGACTGTGGAAGTCCATCTGGCCAACGGTTTGCCTGCTTTTACTATATCAGGCACCATTAGACCCTCAATAACAAGGGTCTAATTATTCCCACTATATTGATATAATGACCGGTCAGACGATTATTCATTTTGCCGGACTAGAAAAATTGCCAATTGCATACTCCTATATTAGATTTTCCACCCCAGAGCAGTTAAAAGGCGGCAGCCTTCGCCGCCAACTCGAACTATCTGAGAAGTATGCAGCCGATCATGGTCTTGAACTTGATACTACTCTCAAGCTTCGCGATCTAGGTCTTTCCGCATATCACAAGGTGAACCTTGAAAAAGGTGCTCTCGGCGTATTCTTTGAAGCCATCAAAGATGGCAGAGTAAAGCGAGGTTCGTATCTACTTGTCGAAAGCCTTGACCGACTTTCTAGAGCGACTGTTCTCGATGCCCAGCGTCAATTCCAAGACATCATCCTTGCTGGCATAACCATCGTCACACTTACAGATAAGATGGTCTATAGCGAGCAAACCATCAGGGAGAACTTTGGAAGCTTGATTTATAGCTTGGTCATTATGTCGCGTGCTCATGATGAGAGCGACACGAAATCACAGCGAATTTCTGAATCGTGGGATTACAAAAGAAAACACGCAGATACCAAAGTCATGACAAAGATGGCGCCGTCATGGCTTAGAGTCGAAGACGGAAAGTTTGTCGTTATCGAAGAAAAAGCCGATATAGTTCGCGAAATTTTCAGACTATTACGTAATGGCTATGGCTTGGACATGATTGAACGGAAATTCAATCAAGAAGGCGTTCCGACAATCAGTCGTGCTAAACAATGGTACAAGTCCTATATCTTCAAAATGACTCTGAACAAATCTGTAATAGGGGAATTTCAACCGAAGACGGGTCGCCCACCTAATGTCACGCCAGTTGGAGACGCTATTAAAGATTACTATCCGGCGATTATCTCGGAAGAGGATTTTTATGCAGCAAAGAGTGCCATGCAAGCCAGAAGCACTAGCGGCGGCAGAAAAGGAAAAGGAATTGCCAATGTATTCAGCGGATTGTGCAAGTGTGGTTACTGCGGTGGGACTATGCGCTATATCGACAAAGGAAAAAATTCGATCTACCAATACTTAGCCTGCGCGAATGCTAAAAGCGGATTGGATTGCAAGTATGTTACTTGGCAATACCAAGAGTTTGAAAACTGCCTACTTTCACGGCTTTCTGGTCTTGATATAGGTGTGGTTCTAGAAGATGACGGCGCAGAGAAAGCAAAACACAGGCTTGAGGTTGAACGCGCCAAACTTGAAGAAGTGCGAACACGCCTAAAGAAATTAGTACGCATTGCAGAAATGGCGGATGAGATAGAAGGTATTTCAATCAGGCTGTCTGAACTGAATGCCGAAGAAAAAGCGTTAAAAAGATCAGTTGCAGAACTTGAAGCAGCCGCCCTTTTACCAACATTGGCTCGAAAACACTTCCAACAGTTCCAAAGGTTACGAACTGCGTTAGACAATGCATCCGGTGAAGACCTTATAGACTTACGGCTTCGAATCAGCAATGAGTTAAAACGACTGCTTGATAGAATCGAAATCTATCCCGAAGGTGCTGAACCTTGGTCGAGTAGCATGAAGCTGATCGGAGTGAAACCGGGCAAAGAGGGGCGATTCGCTGTCGCAGTATTCAAAACTGGTGATGGTCGCGTTCTGCATGGCGTAAATTCAATGGCAACGATCTGGCCGGGTCCGAAGACTGAAGAAGGTGTAGCCACTGCGCACTTACCGCCCTATAACAAGAAAGCTAAACAGAATCAGGAGAATGTAGAAGGTCGGGATGAGTAGCCTGCCAATGATCATGAAAGGCTTTGCCAGCTTGGTGCTGGCACTCGGAATGGGACTAACGCTAGTCCCATTCGAGGTATCTGGCAAGGAACCAAGAACCAGCGCACCTTCAATCTTCGTAGATTGCCCACAGTTTTTCTATCAGGGTATGCCGCCGAATTTACCAAAGGCCGAACATTGGAAGGCTCGGGCATTGTGCTTTGATGCCTTCGCGGTACTTCACTCTGGTAAGACCCGGACACCGATGTATGTTGCGGAACGTTTGAACAAGCAACATCTGGAGGATGCAAGGAACGAAGTGAGAACCAATGAGTTCTTTGCTGATGCACGACTACCATTCAATGAACGCGCCGAACTAAACGACTATCAAGGAAGTGGATATGATCGTGGGCACATGGCTCCGGCTGGCGATATGCCCACACCGCAAGCAATGGCTCAAAGCTTTTCCCTTGCGAATGTCGTACCGCAAGCGCCGCAGAACAATCGTGGACCTTGGGCAAAGTCGGTAGAAAAAGCCGTTCGCAAGTATGTGATGAGAGCCAAAGGCGATGTTTATGTGATTACGGGTCCAGTCTTCGTAACAAGCGAATCTGCGAACCAACAGATCAACCGCGTATGGGTTCCAGATTATTTGTTCAAGCTGGTCTATGACCCATCAGCAAATAAGGCTTGGGCATACTGGCTGCCAAATCAAGACGGTGTTCGCATTCAAGGCGTGATGTCATATCAAGATCTTGTGAACCGAACAGGCATCGAATTCCTTCCAGCACTATCTGCCGCTTCGGTGGAAGCGGCAGGAGGAAGTAAGGTGCAAGACCAAAAGGTTACACGGTAGAAGCAACGTAATTACGCCCACCTTGCAAGCCAATTCTAACCTTTTTGAAATAACTGAAAATATCCGCAAACAGGCTATGTACGAGGTTTGGGAGGCTGGATACTATGTCATTGTCATTTTCACAATCAAGGAGAAATGCAATGGCAACCAAACCCGAAACCATCACTTCCGCTATAACCTCAAAACCTGACAATGCTCTGGCAAAGGTCGAGGTGAAACCAGAAGTCAAGACCGAGACAAAGCAAGAGGTCAAAACTGAGTCCAAACCAGTTCGTGAGCCAGTAGCACGGATGTCCACAGCCACGCTCAGGACTGAAATGGAAAAGATCGACAACATGATCAATGAACTTGCAGCAGGCAAGCAGTTTAACTCAGCAACGATGCGTCTAATGGCGCGGTACGAAACCCAGAAGCATCGTTTGCTGATGAATCGCCTTGCTGCATTGCTGAAGAAGGGTCATGTGGAAGTACAGCCCATAGTTGAAAAACTGTTGTCCATCGAAATCTAAGGTGGCGACATGAGCAACGAAAAGCTTCACCAAAGCATTTACAGTAAATTGCTGGATGTGGTGCCTGACTTGCACACCATCGAATCAAATGGAAAATCGGTAGTGGGTGGTGGCATCATGGATTTGTGCTTCGATGTGCTGAGTCGCAGTGATAGCAAGATAGTCATCGCGCTCAGCCACTACTACAAGCATCCGAGTGGCGACATGATTGCTGACCCGGACATGGAAATTGCCGTGTACCCTAAACGGCAGGTCGCGGAAGCCTTGAGCTTTCAGGATGCAACCATCTATCGAACTGTGTATTCTTCTGATCGATTGATAGTAGATATTCGAGCGAAGAAAGACTTAAACGACTTTCTCAATTTCTGGCTTACCAACCTGATCCAGCAAGGTCATAGCATCAAGGTTGGCGTAGATGGCGATGCTTGAGCAAGAACTAAGCACGGAAGCGGCGAAAACGAAAATTCGCCGCTTCCGGTTTCTGACGGTTTCCCTTTACCCTGAATCAAGGCCGTGTCGTCCTTTTATCCGGCTCTGTGGTCACTGGCTACGCGATGCTGGATTTCTGCCACAGATGAAGGTCAGGGTCGAGGTTGAGCACGGCAGAATCGTGATTACAGCCGACTCTGCCAGCAAATGAGATGTAAATGTCTCCAGCCTGCCGTAAATCTCCATTTTCCCAACACTGCGGCCTCGTACAAAAATCAGCAGCTTTGCAGTTAATCTGTGTTCGAAGACACATACTTATTTCACTGCAAAACTGCTGATTCCGGTACAACGCTAGCAAATCAGGCTCCGGCTAATTTCTCAGGATTTTTGCCATATCCTTCTTAGCCGCCATCTCAGCAATCATGCTGAAGTCAACCACATATTCGATGTGCTGTACCTTGTTGATAGTTTTCGTCCTTTTCTGGATGGTCACACCAAGCTCACCCATCGTTTTATTAAACACCTTGGTTTTTGCTTCTGGCGAAGTTGGCTTTTTGAATTTTGAATCCAAGAACAAGTTGATCACCTCAAGATGTTGCGATACATACTCTGCTACTCGGTCTATTTGTTCTTGAGACACCAAACACTCAATACCAGCCATTGCAGCTTTAAACTCGGCTTTGACCGCCCGACCTTGCCGACTATTGCCATCAATACCTTGAAGGTCTTTTACCCTCTTTGATGTTATCTGAGCATACCGATTTGCCCGCGTCATAATATCAATTGGGTCTATCCCAGATGCTTCCTGAATTCCGAGAAGTAAATCACGGCGTTTAGTCCTATGCTGAAAGTCGGTAAATAACATATCCTCATTTCGACGTTCAACAGAATCAGCGAAAATGGCTTCATCATGGCTCTTGCAAAGTAATCGCAAAGCCTTGGCTTTCTCCCGAAAGTTATTTTCCTTATAGTCCCGAACCTGAGCAAGTGTAAGTTCTACCACTGAATTCAAACCATAGAACTGCGCGATCCAGTATTTGTCGATTGCAAGCTTTTCCTCTGCCGACTTTTCATTCTTGTGGCTAATCGTTTCGAAGTCCTCAACTTCAAGATTGTCGGCTTCGAGGATGCGCCGATATTTTGCATCTCCACTTGGGTCAACAGAGATGCGCATCAGTTCCTTACCAGCCTTTGTCAAGCTAGTCTGCTGCTTGATTTCCGTGACAAACCACCCATCGGTTTGCTTCATTTCAATGAATTTGTTTTTTCTGTCGAAGCTCCATTCATCTTCGTAGAAGTCAATACGTGAAAGCACATCAACCGCAAGCACCTCTGCCTCATTAAGTGCGGCTTGTTCACCAAGCCAATACTTACGTGTAACGATCTCTTTGGCAATTGGTCCTTGCTTTGCTTGTTCAAGCGACTGATATTTCCTACCTTGTCCTTTATGTATCCAAACCTTGACCGAGCCACATCGGCGTACGCGGCTTATGGCCTGATCACAATCCTGAAAAGTATAAGGCCTACTATCGAAGATTCCATACACTGCATCAAAGTGTTTGCAATTGATACTAACCCCGGTGCTCAAAGTCGATGTTGCGATCAATACGTCATACTTCTTAGCTTCAACACTAGGACTTGCGAAGAAGTTTTTAGCCAATTCCGACTGACTCGTCTCTCCATTGAGGGACAATACTCGCAACTTTTCACCACTAGGCATTCTGCAATATCGAAGTAGCTTCTCAAGTTTCTCCGCCAAGTCCAACCGACCGACTGGCACATAAACCCGCTTGCCATCACTGACATCAACAATCAAATCGGCGATAAGGTGGTACTTATCCTCGTAAACATCAATATGGCGATTTGCTTTGGGTTCGTTAATGATAAGCGCAACGTTATCCTGTTCGAAATTGCTGCGCAATTTCGCAATCAGGTGGCTGGTGAGTTCACCAGTCAAATCAGCATCGCAACAGATCACTTGCTTGGCATTTTGGATCAAATTAACGAAGATACTAAAAATGGAGGCTCGACGTTCCCTGACCGTATCACCGCACAGATGCCGTAGGACTTGTTCAATTTCATCAATCACAAGTACATCGTATGTAGAAGTAACTAACTCCAAGCTATCTACCGTGACCGCATAGCGAATAGCTGGCTGCTTGTCGTCTGAATAGCACGTCAAAATGAGTTCATTGGAAAGTGATCGTTCGAGCGATTTACGATGACCGATCTGAAGGACACTTCGTTTCCGAGGGAATGGTCCCGGTTTGAGATAGGCTTTTAACCACTGAGTCTTCCCAGTTCCTTTCGGTGACTTCAAAAGGATGATGTCTTTTTGTTTCAGGTGAGCGTAGAAGGGTTTCAGATCATTAGGCAGGAAAGTTGATTCAAGACGGATCACCGAGTCATCCAAAATATTCCCGCCATACTCCAATCGCTTTGCCTCTGTCGGAGGCATGTGACTAGGTCTATACTCGACCTGTGGGTGGACGCATGCCATCCAATATTCACTCATGCCAGGAATAATTTTAAGTTTAGTTTTTTGTGTTCGAGGCGACATCAAACACCTCCCTTCTTGGCTTTGATCTTGGCAATAGCCGCAATGAGTGGGTCTTCCAATGATTTCGAAGCCCGATTCATAAATACCGTTCCACACTTCCTGCAAACTAAGTACGGCAAACCACTGGGAGTAACCGCGACAAATTCAGAGGGATTCACATCGTTATGGAAGGGACACATCACTTTCGAAATTTTGCGGTTAATATCTTTAACCATAATTGGAGTACAAGCAGTCTCAAGCCACATATCCGGCAACAATTTCAGATCGCCGACGGATTTCACAATGGTAGTAATCGACCTTTCTACATGTTGTACATTGCTTCCTGTTGAAACCTCAAACATAGACCAGTCAAGTAGCTTGCCTTGGTTATGCCATGACACCGCGTTGTGCTGTTGATCTGGCCGTGTAGCAGGCAAGATGAACACTTGGCACAAGTGATAGGAGGCTGGGTCTGCCTTAGTCTCGCCATCACCTTCAACCCAATGTTGAATCGCAGACTGAATGCGGTGAAACATACCGATTGGTAGTGGTACTTTATACGGCAGAACAATACGGTGTTTGTCCTTGCCTTCTTCCCCGTGATTGAAGGATGTATAGCCTACATGCTCGTAATCTATAAACCGCTGACGTGCGTTTTTTAACGGTAGTCCGCCATCGAAGTCGAGGACAAGTGCTGCCATGTCTAGCGCGTTCGCGCTCAAGCGCCGAGTGTAATGCGAGCTGAACCATTTCAAAGGCCGCCCGTCTTGATCGTCTCCGTGATTAACTGTGGGGTCTGATGGAAGCTTGTAACGCCAACTACTGAAAGCAGGAAGATGCTCTTTGGCTTTGTTACTGATTGGGTATGGTTTGGTCAAGTCCTTTGCAAAGTCTTGCCAAGAGATGTCCAGCGGTTTGATTTCATTATCAAACAAGCTGTTGTGAACCGACATTGAGAGTCGGGGATTGTTTTTATGCATGATGATTCCTTATATGCGACCGAGCACGTTAGGAATCAATGACATTGATTCCGCTTCGCTGTTTATGGTCGAGTTACCAGTTCGACTGAATCAGCACAGCATGGGCTTCGCCGTTATTGCAGGAGGTAACGGTGCGAAGCATGGCGAAGTCCATGCTGGATGATTCATCTCTATTTATTGGAAAAAATTAACTACCGAGGAATAAGCTATACAAAGGGGGCGCACCTTCGTTATGCTCGTCAAGATCAAGTCCTTCAAAGTAGATGTGGTCCCCCAAGGAGAAATCTGCCATCAAGTTATGCAGCTTGAAAAGCAATTCACCGTGCGTAAACCATTTTCCGTTATCACTATTCAACTCGAACGCAAGTTCCGATCTGTGACTTTCAATTGGGTTTGCGATGCGAATTTTAGGCGCGAGGATTGCAGCACGTTCGGTGTCCCACGAACCAGTGAGGTAGATTTCAAGACGGCTCCGAAAAACTTCATCGTCAAACCGCTTCCGGCATAAAGATTTCTCTTCGTAGAATGACCACTGAACGTCGCGCATTGCACACTTAGGAATTCCGCCAACTTTTTCCAGTTCAAAACATGCTTCCATTCGTTCTGTGCGCAGAATTTCTTCAAGGTCATTGACGATGACTTCAAGCGAGTTCATGAAAAACGCATCAAAAGCAAATGTCCTATTTGTAAAGTAGGCTTCTCCATTGTCATCAATCTTCGACATGGTGCGCACCATTCGATCTAAAGCATCTTGAAGTTCCAGTTGTTCAAAATATCGAGTTGAGTCAGTTGATTCCGACGTGTCGCTATATTTGTCAATCAACTTCAGAAGTTCCGTAACGCAGGAAGGGTGAACGAGTTTAATCAGGTTGCCCTTCATATAGTCGGCTGGACGTGGGACACTACTAAAACTCGATTCAATGTCTTTCATGGCGGCGATCCGGTCTTTGAAATACATATCGCGCTGACTGATAAATTCGCACTGCTCAGGTGTGAGATTGCTGAAATACATAGGTGTCATACTTAATCTCCAAAAATTTAGGCAAAAGAATCCCCGCATAGGCATTTGAAGCCTATGTTTGTTAAATTGCGGGGTTTGATTTAAGAAAGCTTCGTATTACTTGGTCGAAGCCCTCAAGATTGGCTGTGTTATGCCGCGAGTTGCACGACAGGTTGGTTAGAAGTTTCTGCAACCAGATCGGCGTACTTAATAACAACATCAGAAATAGTGCGAACATCTTTCTTAATCTTCAGCGCGATTTCTTTAGCCTTGTCATCGGGAATCAGATACTGATCCATGCGCTTTGGAGTTACGGTCAGATTTGCTTTATCAAATTCCATAGCATCTTTAAATGCTTTTGGCGTAGTTCCATTACCAGACCAATGCACGCCGGTTGCAGGATCGTAAATTTTTGCTGGCATAGTGGCACCCTTCGCTTTCATTGCTTGCTTGGCCTCTTTAAGAGCAAAGAGATCGGTCAAGGTCATGCCATAGAATTTAATCTTTGAGTTCACATCGACAATAGCTGCGGCTTTTTTGCGCGTGCGAATTTCTTCAGTGCGACGTTCGGCTGCTACTTGAAATTGCAGGAATGTGTCATCGTCAAGGCTGTCTACAAATGTTACTGGATTGATGTTAGTTTCGATCTGCATGTTTACTACTCCTTTTAGTTAGAGGATGGGTTTAGAAGTATGGCGAAGCTCAGTGCATCAACCACAAGTGCATTGTGCTTTGCGGTTCTTTTTAAAGGCAGGAGCAACCAAATCTATTGCTCGCCCCCCCTTGTCGTTAGTCTTAAAAGTAGATTCATCGTTGGACTAGTCCTGGAAAGCGAAAAGCCCGTTGCTGGTAGGGCAACGGGCTTTTTGATAGAACGTAATGACTATTTTTTAGTACTAGTATGTTTGGGAGGAAATGTATTGCTAATAGCCTTGATCTTGCACAAGTCATAGGTCTCTTTCCACCTGCGAATTGTCCTCCTATTTGCTTCGACAAAATCTTCCAGTTCATCGACTGACTCTACATGCTTAAAGTCAGTGCCTTGCATGCCCTGAAACAGTTCCCACTCAGATCGATACTTTCTTGTTACGTCACGGACTGAGTCATTCAGAAAATCAAACTGATCGTATACATAGCTGGAAACATGCAGACGTTGTGCCGTATCAGCGAAATTCTCCCCGCGAACCTTTTCAATCTGGTATTTTGGTTTGGAACCAATCTTCTTGCTCTGTTCAAGAAGTACTTCAAAAATTCTATCAAGGTGTTCTGCCTTTGAAACACCATCTGGTACGGTGACGGCCATCACGCCGCTTGGAACAATTGAACCCGGCTCTACAACTTCAATCCAAGCAGGCATGAACAGACGGTGATTGGTCTTAATCCATTCCATATCATCCTGAACACCACGCACATCGCCCCAATCTTTGTGGAACTCATATATGAATGAACCCAGCGGTGCGATTTTCTTCACTTGATCGCCGTGCGGCTCAAGCTTGATTGCGTCGCAAAAATCACTATAGGTCGTATCATCCCGTACACAACGCAGCCAATAGGTGATCAGACGTAGGTACTGTTGATACTCTGTGTACTGGCAAGAACCTTCTTCATCGTACAGTATTGCGAGGTAAGAATTTTTGTTTTCAAGACTTTCGCACAAGACATTATCGTTCGCATCTCGCGCGTTTGAGTAGTCTTTAAAGGTTGGTCGCTTATTGGCGGCATGAACCCACTCCATGCGCTGAACAATGTACTCGCCGTCATCCCAATCGTCCTCTTTAGTTACGGCCATTTCTTCAATACTATTCATGTTCGTTGCTCTTGCATTATTGGATTGAGGGATGTTGCTGGAGGCCGTCTTGGGGGCAAGGCAAAATGCTAAAAGTCGGCGTCACAGCTCTGCATTTTACCAGTCGCAGCAACCTCGCAGAATACCCACCAAATAGACCGAATATATGTTGTAGGTCTTTGAACAAAAGGTGTATTTTGTTAAAAGTTTAAGATAAAATAGGTCGTCAGGTATAGCTATAAAGGGTACTTCCTGACCATGCCAAAAAGTCGAAATGTTAAAAGTCAAAAGACTTATCCAATCCCTGTCCAAGACCTTCAAGCGGTCGATCAGCATGAACGCGGCCGGGACTTCCTATCACCAGCCGAAGTAGGCAGACTTCTTGATGCCGCTAAAGACGGCAGATACGGCGAACGTGATTACCTGCTGACCTTGCTCTTGTATCGGCATGGTTTTCGAATCACCGAACTCTGCAAGCTTCGCCTGACTGACCTAAATTTAGACGCTGCACGTATTTGGATTCCGCGATCTAAGGGAAGTCTATCTACAGAACAGCCCTTGGCAGGTGAGGAACTTCGTGCGATTCGCCGCTACATACGCAATAGGCCAGCTCCCTTACCTTGGCTATTCGTCAGTGAACGACTAACCCAACTAACTCGTCATGCTGCCTACTACTTGATCCGGCAAGCTGGTGAACGTGCTGGCTTCGACTTCATCGTTCACCCCCACATGCTTCGCCACTCATGCGGCTTCTTCTTGTCGAACAAGGGCTATGACAGCAGGTTGATACAAGACTACCTTGGGCATCGTGACCCAAGGCATACGGCAAGATACACGCGAACGGCTGCGGCTAGGTTTGAAGGCTTGTGGGAAAGATAACCAATAGGAATCCAATCTACACTGAGGTAGATGTTCTTGGTGAATCGAGTACAAACCGAAATTTTGCCAATGCTTGAATTACTTAACTCTTGCCTAATTGCATGATAATGTCACGCCATCCATGGTTTAGCGCATCAAGTATCTCAATTTGCTCGTCCAGAAGGCCAACTTTCCACTCTGACTTTGGTAGTCCTTCATAAAATAATGACTCTAACTGCAATTTGTAGTCCTTAAGAAGCTTCGCTACTTCAGCATCTTGAATGATTTCGGCAATTGGCTCTTGATATATCCTTGATTCACGCTTCATCTCTCGATATTGGTCAAACTCCGAATTCCCGTGTCTTACGCCCCCGAATGGATTAGCTTCTCGGTACATATTGTAATATGGGTCGAATGCTTCGGAGTCTAAACCATCGAATCTGTCCACCACCCCTAAAGCAAGATTGTTGTAACAATCTGTGGCGTGTTTGAGAGCTACAAGTTTTAACGGGCTTAAGCTAAGGCTACCTACACTGAGAGAAGCATATGGATTCAATTTGTCTTCTCTTAGCAATTCTTCATGTTCAGCAGTAACATTAACCCACTTCGAACTTTTACTTATCTCCTCATGTATGTCGAGTGGAAAAATATATTTTGTTGAACCCTTTCCATAGTTCATGGACTTGAAGGGAAAGCCGATTTCGTTGAATATATCAGCAACGAGATCGGAGCAAAATGCTTCCCATTTCTCATCATCGTCATCTAAGGATATGCGATATTCTTTGCCAATATGATTTTCAAGTACCCCCCTGACTTCCAAATGCCTGTCATTATCGGCAGAGATTGAGTTAAATAGTTCGACATTTCTCCAGATAGACCATTCTTGGAATTGATTCATCTTAATGTATTTTAAAGATGCATGAACCCCATCCCCCGGCATTGCATGCAAAAAAGAAAATCTATTTAAAAAAATACCAACATGCGTTTTCGATAGTGATTCACTTCGATTATTCCAACTAGGTTGATGTTGTCTGAACTTTATGGAGCGAATTAGTTTCCCAAGAAATTGTCCTACCACGTTCACGGAGGCCGCTTTCCCGGCTCCTGAGCAAATCAATATATCGCCTAGCATTCAAAATTCTCCATTCTCAAGACATCCAAGGATTCGCGGTTAAAACAGTCAGCAAAGCAAATCAAAAAGTATTTGGAGCCGGTCCCAATAATCAATTCCGCATTATGTACGGCGGCGCTAATTGGCTAGAGAGTCCAAATACTTTGCCATCATCGTCACTCATACGGCTTCTTCCTATCAAACAAGGGCTATTGACCTCGCGTTTGATCCAAGACTACTTTGGGCATCGTGACTCAAGGCATACGGCAAGGTACTCCCGAACGGCGGTGCCAAGGTTCGAGGGGTTTTGGGAGTAGCGCAAGTAGTGTGTCGTTAGCTTCCTTGCTTCGAAAAATAGCCAGTGTCCAAGGCCGCCCATAGGTATAGAGCAAGGAACGAACGAAAAGGGGCACACCTAGTATGGTCAATCGCCTCTTGAGCCTGTGTTTCGGCAAACATCTTCATGGCACGAGTTAGACTTCCGTCAGCTATGGGGAACACATCTTCGTTTCCGAAGTGAAAGATCGCCAGCATCGATGCGCTCCATTCGCCAAGACCCCATATGTCTGTAACAGATCGAACTAGATCTTCATATTCAAGCATCGGCCAACGCTCTACAGTCGCTCGATCTTCGTCCCATCGACATCCGAACTCCCGCAATGTCCGCACCTTACGCCGACTCAAGCCGCATTGAAGCAAGGTTTTTTCGTCTAATTGCCATGCATTTTCCCCTTCTTGTAGAGCGTTCTCGATGCGCCCGTAGATCACCTTGGCGACAGAACCCGATAACATTTGACTAACGATGATCTTTGCCATCGCTTGCGGAATCGGTTGCACACCAATTTCGGGCATCTTCTGCAAGCCAACCGCCTCGACGACTTGCGTCAAATGGGGGTGACTCGTCAAGATGTGCTTCTGCGCCTCTATAGCACGTCTTTGCGTGTGTTGAGATTCTTTGGGTAACATGTGCTAATCTTCTTGTCTTATATGGATAAATGGAGATTGCATGTCTGTTAAGTATTTAGAGTCGATCACCGAACCAAACAAAATTATTACACCGATTGATGCCTCGGTGCGTTTTCCCGAGATTTTAACCTCTTGTCAAAGCAAGTACGTTGAAGACATTGCACGCTTCAAAGCATTGGTAGCTGAGTCGGCAACTAGCGCGACACTTCTAGGTCGAATTCGCTCATCAGAGTTTACGGCAGATCAAAGAATGTCGTTACTGAAAATGTTCAGGCGATGCGTTTCACCCGTTCTCGATACTGAAATGGCGAAGAAAATTACCAAAGTTTCAACGGATAGTTTGGTTCAGTCTCTCGGCCACACGTTCAAACGCATCGATATGCTTAAACAGCAGATGGCATCCCTGACCAAAGATCAGGAAGCTGCTTTAGCTGCATTGATCGGTGAATACGACACGCGTGGACAGCTAGGTTATTTGCTGACTGATGCCTTTTTCACTTGGTTCGAAGGAAGTTTCAACGGAACATTCACAATAGATGGTCCAAGAGGCGCTGGTCGCGACATTGAATTGTCAAGCATATTTCCTAACTACACTGGTAGCTACCCTTGTGACTTCGTTATTCGCAATACTGTAAGTAGAAACGTTTGCGCAGTAGGCTTCGCGCGTTATGACTCAACTCGTGGTGGCGCACAGTCTGATGATAGAACTGGCGGGAACTCTGACAAGGTTGGCAAAGCAAGAGAACTTTTCAATGCTACGGGTGAGAAGTTTCGCTTGATTTTTCTCGCTGATGGTCCCGGTCTTATCCATAATGACACATGGGCTGAAGCATGTAAGCTCGATGGAACTTGGGATGGTAACGTTAGAGTTACCACTCTCAAGACTGCATCATCACGCATTACCACAGATTGGCTCCAGAATACCTAACGGAGCAGAGCCGACAACTCGCTCAATTCCGTAGGATGAGCCGAAGCAATTTCATCGTCGACGTACACGCTGAAGTCAGCTTCGGTCTTTTCATGTTGCACTACTGCTTCCTCCTGTGAAAATAGATCAAGCGGCGACTCCCGTTTAATGTAGTCGCCCATAGGCTTTCTGCCGCGCAACAGTCGTTCCGTCACAGTTTTGGCTGCAAGGTATGATTGATCAATGCCAAGCCATTTGCGTCCAAGTTCATCTGCTGCATGAAGTGTTGATCCAGACCCGCAAAATGGATCAATTACCAAATCACCCGGATTACTACTTGCGCCGACTATCATTTTCAGCATGTCAAAGTTTTTTTCCGTTGGATAGCCCGTAATCAATATGCTTTGATGATACGCGTCGCGATACTGATCCCAGTAGTCTGACAGACCAATGCTTTTATCCTCAGTCAAATAAACCTTCCGGCGCGGATTTCCTGTCTTTGACCAGTGAATTTCCCCTTTTGCATCAAACTCATCTAGCTTGGATGGCTGATACTGCCAGTGTTTTCCAGGAGGGGGCATCATGCCTCGCCAAGCCTGTCCCGTCTCTCCACGACGAACACCAGGTGCATGAACAGGAACCAGCTTGTATTGGCCTTTTTCGTCAACCTTCGTGTACTCTTTTGCGATCCATGCGGGGTCCGGCTTCTGAGAGGGTTGATTCCAAATATAGTTCGCTGACTTTGTGTAAAACAACACATAGTCATTCATGTTTGAGTACTGATTCTTAGTGAAATTCTTACTACTGCACTTCTTTCGAGAAATCAAATTCCTGAAGTTGCGTTGTCCAAATATTTCATCCATAACCATTTTTAGCTCGGACACCATTTGGTGTCCGATATGCACATAAATTGAGCCTGTCTCGTCAAGCAGTTCCCGAAGCAGAATGAGCCTGCGGCGCATAAATTCGATGTAAGCAGCATCACCAAGTGAGTCATTGTAGGCATGCTCTAGATCACGTGACTGGAAGTCATATCCGGTTGCATAGGGCGGATCAAGGTACACTAGCTGCGCCTTGGTTTTGGCTTCAATTAAGGAGTGAAGACCAAACCAATTGTCGGCCCAGATGAAACCATTCGCACCGATGTTCTCTGCATCTGAAATTGATGCCCCGTACATTTTCTTGTACGTGGTGGATACGGGCTTCAAAACATCTACTTTTGGAAGCTTACCCGGATAGCTAAGCACAACCTTGGCCTCCGATGTAGGCAATGGTGGTGAAAGATGGAGTTCTCGTACCAGCGCCGGTCGCGCTGCTTCTGCAAGTTCTGATTTGTTGAGTCCGACAGCCATAATGATTTTTTCGGTAACCTGGATACCGAATTTTAACATCGAAGGCGGCCTTTGTGTCTGCCGTTAGAGCTACATGTGTTCGCTCATTATTGGTTAATATCAAGCGTAGGCATCTAAACATCATGCTAGCAAACATGTTGGCGCTGACTAATGATAAAATCTGACAGAGGCCGACCGTCCGGCCTGTAAGCCGACCTTGCGCAAGCATGGCGAAGATCGCGTCAGATCAGCGGGTAGTGAACATTTGTCCGTCCCTCCAAGGTACGGCGAGTCGGCTGCCTGCCTTTTTTGAGGAGACGACATGTCTACTGATCTACTAAAATTTCCCTCTGGCCGTTCGGTCGGAAACTGCCGCAACGACGCGAAACGCTTAGCGCGGCAAGAAAACATTCCACTTCACGAAGCACTTGATCGCGTGGCTGCTACCAATGGGGTTGCGCAACCTTGGGCGCGCGCAATGACACTTGTTGGTGATGGCGTTACCGGGCAACGATCATCGCCTGATGCAATCACCGTTGACGACATTCGCGCCGTCATGGAGAAGTGGCCGCATCTGAGTCACTCAGGTTTTGAAGTCAGTTGCCGACCAAATGAGTCTTACCGCGAAGTGTTGGCGGCCAGCAGAAAACAATTACTTGAAGCTGTTGACGAGTGTAACCGAGCGGCTCGCTTTTTGAAGCATATTGAGCGACGCAAGACTATCAACCTGAAGGCTGGTTCAAGCTACGGCTTGAAGCATGAGGTTGAATATTTTTGTCATTCATTTCCAAACGCTGAATATACAAATCAGTATGTTGCGAATGGTTCATTTATCTGCGTCGCGCTTCATCTTGGATTTGAAGTGCAGCCAACCCACTTTGGCAGCCCAAATGTATATTTCAACATTAGCAGCCGATCACCGGTCTTTGAGTGGAGGCGGCTAAAGGATCGCGCAAATGGCCTCTACTACTACCCGAAGGATGTCGAACGCCTTGCTGAACTTGAAGTTGATTTAGGATTGAAGTCGGCTTAGTCGCTAGAGCTGCCTTTTTGCAATAAATACCTCCATAGCCTAACCACATAACAACAGGCTTTGGAGGTAACATGGAACACTTAAATCAAGGCTCAGTAACAAATGCTGAAGTCCATTCAACACAAAAAATCAGAAACTCAAAAATCGCAGCCCTTACCCGTGCATGGATAAGGCTACCAAATTCAAAGAACACACATCCACCATATACAACCGGATTCACGGAACTAAATCATCTGCTTGGTGGCTGGCATCGCGGAGGCATTTCTGTGATTGCAGGGCATCCAAGTATGGGTGTTGTGCCATTGTCTAGTACATTGGCAGAAGCATTTGCACGTAATGTAGGTCAAGTCATTTGGGTGGGCAAAGAATCAGACCTAAAGATTGCGACAGACATTTTAATCATGCGCAATACCGGATTTGATCCTCGATTCACTTACTGCGGAATCAGCCAGCAAGCTTTAGATGAGTTGCAAGCCACAATGAATGAGCTTTCAAATCTGAATGTTCATTACTATGTGCTTGATGATGAAACTTCGATAGTTGAAGACATCGAATTTCTAAGCCATATTGAACCCAACATTCCAACTCTGCTAGTTTATGACTCATCTCGAATAAATGATGACAATCCAGATCACCCCGACATATCACCAATCATTAACAGCATCATTGAGTGCAACAATAATGTCAGTGTTCTTTGCCTACTACCTATGGCAAATGATATTGAAAGTTCTCCGAATCAAACGCCAAAGCTAAGTGATGTAATTGGACTAGATCAAATAGCCGACATAGTCGATGTCGTCATGTCTCCAAATCGTGGATGGTTGCACCGTGAATGTGCAAATGGAAATGACTCATGGAAGGCAGAAGTCCATGTTTTACTGAATCACATTAGCGGTATGGGAAATACTGGATCATGTGAATTTTCGAGCGATTTGAAATGACGCTATGTATTGGTAAATATAGGCTGCGATAGGACGTTTGAATTGTGATTGACTATATCAACTACCTAACGAGAAAGGCGGCTCTTAGTGCCCCTTCTCGGTATGTTTGATAGGTGATGCTGGAATGATGGATGATAGTTTTTAAGACTTCCCGACTACGTTCAATAATCCGGAAAAATAGTGTCGATCATGCAACCATTATATCCAGCTTACAAAAATCGTACATTGAAAATTCTCCTGTCACGGTCAACTACGATCCTTTTTGGTTTTGATAACAGCGTTGCGCGAGGATGCGGATTGTTTCTTGATCCCCCACTTTTTTTACTGTATTGACTACATTGGTTCGGGATGATGGAAGTACTCTATGCATTTCCGAACTAATTTTTTTTCGTATCAAGGCTTTATTTTCAACTGCGACAGCGTTGGCCATGACATCAAGATTTTCATCAATTAACTCTGACATTCTTTCATCACTTACGTTAAGTGTGCCAGTCATAACCACATTGATTGCCAGCATTTTGCAATATCCTTGTTTATCAGAGTCCGACAGTGCGACGTTCATGGCTTGAGTTTCAACTTTCTGTTCTTGAATTCGGCGATATTCTTCATTGGTTTTCGCAACTGAAGCATCGTGTTCAGCTTGTTTTACTGCCTTGACATTTGCTTCGTAAGCCTTGGCTTCTTTACTCTTGGTATATTCAGCTAATCCGCCTATTGGCAAGCCAACCAACAATACATATAAAAATAATTTCTTTCTTGTTGGGTTCGCAGATTTTCTTAATATCCATGCTGGATTAACCAAGCCAATTATTAATGCTAAAGCGATGATTCCTTGGATGAAAGCTGAAGTCTCCGAAATAAATCCAGCGCTTGGCTTGCCTATACTTGAAGTGCTGCTACCTTGTTGATTGTTTGGTTCAACTTTGATTTCAGGTTTTGACGCAGATTCGATAGCAGTGCTGTTAGTAGCAATTGAATTTACTGCATTTGATGATGCAATGGAGGCCGCCGCATTTGGCTGCACCACATTATTCGCTTCAGGCTCTGGTTGTGTGAGTGCAGTAGGCGGACTTTCAATTGCTAATGCTTTCGTGTCGTCTGCGCTTGAACCTGAAATTTCAGAAAGTCGTTTTTTATATTCGTCTGCGATACAAACCGCATCAGTACATTTACTTCGCACACCTTTAATCCATTCGATTTGTCGTTGCTTCAATACTGTCTTGTCAGAAGCTTCTGCAAGTGCAGCCTTGTATTTCTGAGATAGCATTACATCGAGTTCAGCAAGACTATTGTCTGAGCAAATCAAACTTTCAACAGTGTTTGATGCCTTTGAACAATCGAAGCTAGGTGATGTGTCTGCAAGTGCAAACCCAGAAGAAAATATTAATGCAACTACTGCGATATGATGTCTCATAATTTGTTTACCTTGGAGTCAATTTAAATACGTCGATTCATGGAAGACGTTGGCACTAGGTAGCATCAAGCGACAACCTATTCCATTCTTTTTGTATATTTTTAAAGAGTCTTAGCCTACTTATTGATAGCAAATCCATAAACAGAATCGTATGCGACTAACATATTATTGAATGGCATAAACCATACAAAGTCTTGGCCTTCTTTTGAGTAAACCACTTCATAGCTGGAAAAATCTTTAGCGAATTTTCGAATTTGAACGAGTGGCGAATTGTTGACATATAAGTGCTCATACATCACACCATCAACGAACACCATGTCAGTAACATGTGCTTCATTTGAAGCCTTGGGAAATTGCTTAATGACAGTATCGAATCGACCTTTACCATCACCAGATAAAATGTAGGTGTGCATGTAATTCTCGCTGCCTGACGTGAACATATCGAGTTTGCCGTCATTGTTCATGTCAACCAATTCGATATGGAAGGCGCTGAAGTAATAGTTGATACTATCGACAGTTTCACCTTCTGCGACTGGAGCCATGAACGGGGTATGATCAACGGTGAAATTTCCATGTCCATCACCGATAAGTCGCATGTAGGCATATTTTCTATCGCGCCCACCAAGAAGACCATCGCTAGTAACAATATCGATTGTCCCGTTGTTGTCGATATCGGCTGCCGCAGCACCATGACAATAACAGGACAAGTCCAACCTGATATTTTTATATGTTCCGTCAGGCTGACTCAATAGCACCCGTTGATTTTCACCTGGCCAAGTTTTTGGGTCGCCTTGTTCTGATCCGTGACAAGCACTGTACACATCTGGAATACCGTCATTGTTAAAATCAGCGACCAATAATTTTCGAGGTGATATGCAACCTGCGTTATCTTTAAGTAGGTCTGTCGTCCTATCCACCCATTGACCGTTCTCATTCTTGAAGAAGTAGATTTTTCCTTGCTCTGGTACAGTGCCAATAGTTGCATTGTAATAGTGTCCAAGATTAGAGAATGCAACCATCGAAATTTCACCAGTCTGGAAGAAGTCACCATAAGCAAGTCCACCAGTGATTCGCTCAAAATTGTCGTTAGTGCTTCTGATGGTTGGTACATTTTGAGCAGGGATATTTAGGTTTTTTGCGTTCAGATAGGATGTCGCTTGAAGCGGAATCGGCGTACCTTTAAATGTTGGATTCAATACTTCACGGAACATCCAATCAACCCGACCAATTAAGTTCACTGCATTTGCGGTGTTATCTGGTTTGATTGCAGCAACTAACGCCATTGTTTTTGAAATGGAATCTTCATCAGTGATGTAATTGATTCCCTGTTGAATCGTAAATAGATTCGCCAATTTCACTTTGTTGTCGAGTAGGTCTGCAACCCATCCATAGGTTTTATCGCCTTTAAATCCATGCGCAGAACCAAGTATGGTGTTTATTAAAGTACCGCGTGTTGCCGCACCAGAGGCGAGCGACTTTGTCCAGTAATCTAATCCTTCTTGATCTACGGAGTCTCGGCCAAGAACATTTTTATAAATGATTTTGACGAAATCGGTATTAGTCATCGTTGACGAATATCCCGTTAATGAAGAATATTGAATAGCTGCATTGTAAAAAGATTGACCTATTTGATCGATTGTCTGTCCCGCTCTTACTTGGTCGATCCAGTAACTCAAACCGTCAGCATCAGGAACTCGGTTGAAATACGCAATGTAAAGTTCTATCAATGATTGAAGGTTTGCAGGCGATATAGTCTGCGATTTATCGCCAATACCAAGATTGATTCGCATATCAGTAAAGACGAACTGATTGATTTGACCGTAGGTTTGGGTGACACCAGTTTTATCAGTTACTGCATATCCTGAAGATGTCTTTAAGATCGAATAGTCTGATCGCAATCCCGTGAGCGAGATTGAGGTGATTGGTACTGCTGGAGGTGGTGCAATGACTACTGGATTACTTGGTGTAGTCGTTCCACTACCACCACAGGCAGCCAAAGTAAGTGCAATAAATCCTGCTAAGACTGACTTCTTCATCCGATAACCCCCAATGCGCTTTTGTTGCGCCTGCCATTAATCAATTTCCGGCAGTAGAAGTTATCGGCGTAAGTCTTTTATCTCACCCGAACGATGCTAGATCATAGGGTGAGTTCTAACGATGCGTGTCCTGTATTCTTCAATGAATGCAGTTACGTCAACGCCAAGAGCATCAGCAATGGTAATGAATTCTGGAAAATCCAGTCGTCGCTCGCCTCGCTCATACTTCGATACAAAAGACTGTGTCCTTTGGAGTTTATCGGCTAAATCAGCCTGTAATAGTCCGCGGGACGTACGCGCTTCGACCAGCATTTGCCGAAACACTTGTGAGTTGGGGTCGTGGATAGGATTAGCCATCCCCGAATCTTGAAACCCAACTTCGGATATACCATAACCTATTATGGGTTATACTATCATATAAAATGCGACAACTACTTTCTTTTTGGAAAGCCTTGTGCATCCAGAACGGCTATTTGAGTGAAAGTCCTTCTTATCCCAAATCAAAGTTACATTCTTACGTGAATAATACGGACTAAGAAGAATCAAGGAATCATCCTGCGGGATGATTTTGCTAAGTGGAACAACAACTAAGGATGCATGGAAGAAAAACTAGACAGCATCATCGGCAAAATCTATGACGTAGCACTTGATCAACAAGCTTGGTCGATGCTTCTGGCCGACATCTCTGAAACTATCGGGGCAGTTGCAGGCTTTTACGCCGGGTTGGATACCCGCAATGGGCGAGGTGCATTCTGGTACACCCACAACCATGTACCCGACATTGCCACGCTGTATAACCAACAGTACCTACCTCACGATCCAACTTTAGCGCATGTGATCCAGTCGCCGGGAAAAGCATTCACATGTGCTGACTACATCAGCGATGAAATCGCCAAGGAACATCCGTTCTACACCAATTTCCTTACACCAATAGGCATTCGCTATGTCCTAAGTGGCGTTGTCTCGATGCGTGGAAGCACGGTCAGTTTTTTCGGATTCCAACGCACTCCCAATCATCCACCCTTTGGAAGTCAAGAAACGGCCATCATGCAAAGGCTAATTCCGCATCTACAGAAGGCAGATGAACTAGCGACGAAGATGAGCGAAATCAGCGAAACGAAGCGGCTGGCAATGGCGTTCTTGGATCGCATTGATTACGGAGTAGTGTTCGTAGATGGCACCGGACTTATCCGTATGACGAACCAACGTGCAGAACGCTTGTTGCAAATTGGCGATGTGATTTGCGCACGCTTCGGTCGTCTTCAGATGAAGTCATCCAAGGAAGATCAAACTTTACGCGAACGAATTTTTTCTGCGATTTCTGCCTGTGATCCCCAAGGTGGTGCTGTAGTCACTTCAGACGCCGCAGAAGACGTTCAGGTAAGGGTTGTGGTACTTCCTATCGGTCGTGATGAACAGAAGCGCCTAGACGATCAGGAAGCAAGGGCGGTTGTAGTGATTACTGAATCAGAACGGAAGAGTGCATTGGCACCACAGTTCTTGCAAGATCAATATGGTTTGACGGCAGCAGAAATAAGGGTAGCCATTGGACTTGCATCCGGTAGGTCGTTTGAAGAGTTATGCGAAGTCTTGTTTGTGTCTTTGCCGACGATCAAAACTCATGCGCGACACATCTTCCAGAAGATGGACATCCATCGCCAAGCTGAACTTGTACGACTTGTGTATGGCTTGCCTGCACTTGCATAGCATGCCAAACGTCACAAATTTTGGTCTTTTCTAGACGACTAAATGTCAAGGCGAACGAGCCAATTGTTCGCCTAATGAAGTCCACTTAGTTTGCTGAACTTTTCGCCATTGAATGCACGGTAGTACGTTGATGTTCGAAGACTTCAGAAATGACCGCATTAATATGATGATTGGTGTCCACCGCAATCATAGTTGTTGCGTCACGAATTTCCTTAACACCAGTACTGCAACTCAACACTTCACTGTCCCCCCAGCTAAAGGAAGGTCCCATGTAGTGAGCTGATCTGGCGAGTTTCGATGACAACTCCTTATGCTGAATAGTCAACGAATCTAATTTCTTCGAGTGGCCGCGCACAATGAAGAATTGGTTCTCGATAGTGTAGCGAATTTTTGCATTGGCATTCGGGGCGATCACCCCATCGGCCGCATCCGGGTTACGAATCAGATAGTCACCAAAAATGACGTTGCGATCTTTGCCTTTCGAAAAAATGGCCTTCCAAGCAAGCATCTCTATGCGTGGGATGCATCCGACAGCATCAGGTGTATCAACCGCTTCGTTCACAGCCGTTGGCATCGACCCACCCGCAACTATCACAACTTTGAATCCTAAACCACGCAGGACATTGATTGCGTTTTCTGCGTTTTCAATCAAATCTGGCACTGGAATGGTAGACACGTTACCAAAATCGACAAGAACATAGCAATTGATCGGGCTGACTTCCAAGGCCGCCATGATGTCGCTAAGACGTTCAGAGAAGTATTCAACATCAAGCATGTCATCTTGAATCGCCTCGCGGTCAAGTCGAATACACGGCGTAATACGATGCATGGCACGAATATTCTTGATGGCTTGACTGTATACCGGATCATCCCAACGGTCATATCCGACGACCGGGTTGACTAGTATTCCATTGGATACGAACTGTGAAAATGCATATTCCAATACATGTATACCGCTTTCAGTTCGTGCGTTAGGACTCCACTTTGATATGTCTAAGAAGGCAGAGCGCCCCGACCAAGCCTTTCCTGCATTACCAGCGGTCCTATTGATAGACTTCTCATATATTGTTGTATCTGTTTTTTGTGCAGGTAATTCGAATATCGGCATTGCTTTCTCCGAGATAGAGGTTTGCAAGTTCGACAAGGCATCAAATTCACCTTTTTTTGCTCCCATCACGGGTACGTAAAGTAGACTCATTTTAAACCTCTATTTCTGAAAAATTAAAGTGCTTACGCACTTGTCCATGCCCAATCAAATCATTAAAAATCGTATAGTTCTCTCGTTCTTTTCGTAGCCTTCCAGCGATAATTGCTGGATGTACCTTCAATTCTCTAGAAAGCTTATCTATGGCCGAATTGCTTGGATTCAAGTAAGCATCGCTGCGTTTCCAAGCTACTCTGGGTATTAAGGCTTCTTTCGCGATTCGATTTGCCTCTACTTCTCTCCGATCCTCAGATGACGCATCAAGATTGTCTAAGAATGTTTCTTCAAGATCGACGTGTTTCCATAAATGGGCAACTTCATGAAGTAACGTAAACCAGAAATTATCCAGTCTATCGAACCGCAAAGTTAGACCTATAATTGGTGTTCCGTCTTCATCTTGCATTGCAGCACCATCTAACAAAGTGCCCTTCAAATGCGGTTCAATAACGACTGCAATGCCGTGTTTCTCCAAAAATTCAACTGCCAAAACTGGTCCATGGTCAAACCAACTTAGTTGGGCTAGTTCGCGCAGGAACGTTGGTGAGAACATGTTATTGTCAAATGATCCCAGTACAGATTTCCGCTCCCTAGCCTTTTGGATCACACGCGCAAGCCAAGCATGAAGCGCATATTGCGTTGCTGGCGAGTACGCATCGCCGCCAAGTGTTCTGCGAAATGCAGTACTTCCAAATTGCATCCCTACGTTAGCAATAAAACTCTGAACCAGTTCTTCAGTGGTCTTAACGGTCTTGTTCGTCAGTTTTTGAAGCCATCCACGAGCGACCATTTCCTTTATTGGGAACCTGCCCCAATCAACATCATCTTTCTCGACCTGTGAAGTTTCCGCATGCTCCACACCTACAAGTGTTTCTGTCGATATACCGAGGCCACTAGAAAGTGCTCGGATCATGTTGACTGTCAGTGGCCGCTTCCTTGCAAGAACTTCTGAGACGCGGCTTCTAGTTCCGAAGTAAGGCACTAGGTCTGCCTGCTTCAAGCCTTGTTCTTGCATACGAAACAATATAGCGCTAATCGGATCAGGCGCTTCTATTGGGTACTTCTGATTCTCGTAGGCTTCAACGAGAACAGAAAGAAGCTCCAATTGTTCCGATGCATTACTTCCCGGTTGCGGATTGCACGCAATTAAGTTTTGTATCTCTAGTAGATACTCTTGGTGCTGCTCTTCTGAGCGAATTACTTTAGCTTCCATTAGCATCTTCATGTCGTTTGTTTTAGATCTACCACAAGGGCAACTGCCTGCGGAAATACCATTGCAACTTCAATAAATTGCAGGCTATGCCCAACAGGGAACTGGAAAACATCATTCGCTAGATTCCGTGCCTTCGGAAATTGACGCAATACATCTCTAGCCATTTTCCAGTTGGCATGTGAAAGCTCTGATACCCAGTTATGCATCCATGCATCTGTTTGATCGTCGTGACCGTAAAGTACTCGAAGACGATTCCTGCCAAGTAGTTTCATAATAGTCGATGTTCGTATTTTGGGAACATTATACAACAAAAAAGAAAGCAATCAAGTTCCCAAAATGAGAAATTTCATGAATTTCACAATTATGTTGTATTGATTTAGGTCTATATGTGCTGAATATTAGGCTCGCCGAAGCCTCAAGCATGACAATATTGAAAAACTTCCGGCTATGGTTCACCGATGACCATCATATGCAAACCAGAAGCATGTCATAAGTTACTCTCCTCAATCGATCACAAGTTCAGGTTCTGGCAAACGTCTCGCAGAAATCTCAGACGCTCCTATGGTCGTGCCATGGACATTCTCTTTGTCAAACTTTTCGTTTGTCCATGAATTTGTTGACAAACAATGTCTTGCATGCAAAACTAAGCATAAGTTTAGTAATTTGCTTATGCGGAGGTTTGAAATGGAAAGCAACGAGGTAGTTGAGATTCGGAAGTTGTTGCGGCTCACTCAAGCTGACTTCGCTCGCTTGTTCGACACCCATGTAATGACTGTGAGTCGTTGGGAACGAGGTACGGCAAGTCCGACTCCGTACCAAGTAGCATTAATGGAGCAGTTTCGGGTGAAGGCACTAGCATCGGAGGCAAAGGCCATTGAAGGACTAAAAACGATGCTTGTTGGCGCGGGAGTTATTGCAGCATTGATATGGCTATTAAGCCAAACTAAGAAATAGAGGAGTCAGGTTTGAATCAAACATTTTTTCCAGTACGCCTGCCAATGGCGATCATCAAACGTGCCAAGCTTTCCGGGCTTGGCGACCATATAGGCATATTGCAACCAGATGGATATGTCTTTCATACGACGGACGACAAGGGACCACATATGACAACCCTTCAAGGGTTCTCAGCTGGTCGCCAAGTGGAGATTGTTGAAGAAATACCCATGCATAAGTACTGGGAGGCTCAAGCACGCATTCAAAGCGAGTTGTTCTCCGGGAAAGCATACAATTTACTGAATAACAACTGCGAAGTGGTTGCCAACAGGATCGCCGGAAATCACCCCGAAAGTAGACAGGTTGCATTCTGGCTCATGGCACTGATGCTGGCTGGTGTAGCAGTTGTGCTTTCGAAGTAAAACGCAGTGCACTGGTCGAACAATCAAAAGGGGATTCTATGGATTGGAATTGGTTTTTCAGTTCACTATCACAGTCTTCGGCGGCGATAGTTGGCATTTTTGGCGCATTTATCATCACCAAAATTCTCTCCAATCAAGCGCAATTTGGTGAAAGAAGCGCTCGCTTCAAGTCTCTGCGGGCAGCTGCCTCAAAGCTGGAGAATAGTGCGAGTAACCTTGCATTTGCATGGTATGTTCGACTAACGGCAGAGAATCAGTTGGAGAAAGCAGAAGACCTCCTTGAGAAAGACGATAACCTAACGTCAGATGATCTCTATGCCAAGCTAAGGTTCCCACCTTATCTTGCGCGCGAAAATGCAATTCGCACTCTTCAATCTGTAAAGGATAGGCGTTCGGCTGCTGCAGAAGCGGAGCGGCAACGCATCCAAAAGATGGCACAACTACAAGCCGAGCGCCGGTCAAAGTTCGGTGCGGCTGGAGCGCTCATGTCGGCGGGGATGAGCGGAGATGGATTCACCATTCCCATGCAACCTCACCTTCCACGCGG
Source organism: Cognatundibacterium aquatile (assembly GCF_014699135.1). Taxonomy (GTDB): domain Bacteria; phylum Pseudomonadota; class Gammaproteobacteria; order Burkholderiales; family Burkholderiaceae_D; genus Undibacterium; species Undibacterium aquatile. Next base: position 311,383 of record NZ_JACOFT010000001.1, on the reverse strand, counting down.
ACTTGCATCAATTAATAATTTTCATGCCGAACTTCAGAAAGAACGTGAGGCTATCGATGCATTAGAAGTCGAAATACGCCATCACATGCGAACGATTTCAGACTTTCTTGAAGCTACATCTTCAAACCCAGAGTCGTCGGCAGCAATAATGTGGGCTCTTACAATGGTTGCTGCTTTGTTCTTGGTTGGTGTGATATATCCGCTAAGTTTCATGCCTTCACCGGTTCCTTGGACACCTGCCTTGGAGATTCATGGCTTTTGGGATCGCGCGTTTTCATTGCGCGGTATGCTTCTTATATTCATATCTTTAATCTTTCTTTCTGCACTCACAATGTTTGCGCTTATGAATCGTCGAATGCGCTATTCTCCAGACGAAATTCAAGCTTTAGGGAACTTTACCCACATAGGAACTTACTCTAGGTACTATGCGATTGCTGAAGAAAATGAAAGTATAGCGCGCGAAATAGCGAAGTCATCGTAACTAGACGGCGGATTCAATCTGGAAATGCGCCGGACGATGTTAAGGTGATTTTTCAGAGATCGTCTGAAAGGTAAATTAATCCGATGGACAAGGATTCTTACCCCCAAATTAGTGCTGTAGTAGCATCATATGTATTGACTTTGGCATGCATAAGTTTTTCCAAAGCTGTTGCGCGCGCCTTGTCCGCATCGGAGAAGACGCCGATGTATATGCTCCAAAGCTTGGGAACATCTTTAGAGGGAAAGTGCGTTGCACGATTCAAAGCATCGACGATATGAAGGTCGCTGTCGCCGAAGGCAAAACCAAATGTAACGATTGAACCATCAACGCTGCTGAGGTAGTCATAACTATCGGCGAGGTAGGGATTGGCACGAATCTGCGCCAGCTTTTCCTCTCCTGTGCCGGCGGTAACAAACACTGGGTAATCATCCGCATTAATACGAGCACTAATATTTTCGAGCAAATAACCCTCTTGATCGTATTGTTCCTTCTCGACATTAGTTCCTGTGTCAAAGAGTGGTAAGGAACCATGTACATAAAAAACATTTTGCCTCGACCGATTAGGACCCCAGCGCAGTACTGACCAATCTGCTTCCTCGGTCTTGTTTTCAACTTCGACAGGGTTCAGAAGTTCTCGACCAAAGCCATCACACGCACTCGGGATTCCTTGCCGCATTAGCACCCAGTACAGCAGAAGATCGTAATTGGATGTGAAGATCGAACCACCGGTTTCAAGGAATCGGTTCACGAACTTAGCGCATGACGCACTCTTCTCATCTGGCACTTTGAAAACGTGCTCGGGGTGTAGTGACTTGATAGCATCGATCAAGCTTTTTCGAAGGCCATCGTGAACAATTTGGACTTTGGCTTTAAGGGTTTGATCGCCGCCGAGGACATCTAGAAGAACGGAAAATGCATCTAGCTGCTCCATCATTAGTTCAAAATTCTTGGTCTTCATCGCGCCAAGCACGTCGGCGAGCAAGGGGTCCTTAAGACTCTCAACAAAATCAAATAAAGCGTTATATGAGAAGATGGAACTGTCGTATGCCATGCTAAAGCCATTGCCTAATAGCAAATGCGCTTTGCGCTTCTTCTTTGCTAAGGCTGTCATGACTTCTTCAAATGAATCGTAATGCATCGTCTCTTTTCCCCGAGTTACAGGCTTCCGAAATTCGGCATGTCAAGAACCAAGACTTCTTAGATTATAGGAAATGACCTCATCAAGCTGCGAAGTCGATCGCACAAATTCACCAACGATCACCACATGCGTGTTGCCACGCTTCTTGTGGATCGTGGCATCCTCGTCCCAATGACAGTTATCAAGTCCTAGTTGCTTCATGCCATTCCCTTTTGCAAAGAAGTTGTGAGCATTGATCGGTATTGAGTGGCTCCCGTTGGGTCGCCTAATATTCGCTATCTTGGGACTCCAAGAATCATTTCAAGTGCTTGGCTAAAATCATTGCTCCCGATTGGCTAAAAGCTATCGCACATGACTGAACAGATAACCGCCATCATTAATTCCTTGCAAGTCAGCTAAAGCATGTTCAATATGCTACAAATATTAGGTCTAATAGTGCCCAATATTACTATCGTTGGTCTCCCGGAAACAGAAGTAAAAGAGTCCAAGGACCGCGTCAGGGCAGCATTACAAAATGCCCGTTTTGAATTTCCGGCAAAAAGAATCACTGTCAATCTGGCGCCGGCAGATTTGCCAAAAGAATCCGGCCGTTTCGATTTGCCTATCGCCCTTGGTATCCTGGCCGCATCCGGACAGATACCCGCAGATGCCCTCGCACAATACGAATTCGCTGGCGAGTTATCACTGTCGGGTGATTTACGGCCCATCCGTGGTGCACTGGCGATGACCTTCGCGATCTGCAAAAGCACGGCTGACGGACATACAACACCTGCATTTATTTTACCCAGAGCGAATGCCGATGAGGCGGCTTTGGTGACGGAAGCAGCCATTTATCCGGCAGATTCATTGCTTCAGGTTTGTGCTCACTTCGCCGCCATTGACGAAGAAAACAAGCTGCAACGGCATCGCCCGCAGGCTGCAATTCAACATCGCACCTATCCTGATTTTTCCGAAGTCAAAGGTCAGTTACAGGCAAAACGTGCGCTTGAAGTTGCCGCAGCAGGAAATCATTCTGTGCTCATGGTAGGGCCGCCAGGAACGGGGAAATCTATGCTGGCTGCACGCTTCCCCGGAATACTGCCGTCAATGACGGATCAGGAAGCGCTGGAATCAGCCGCAGTACAATCCCTGACTTCGGGTTTCTCTATCGATAAATGGAAATCGCGCCCTTTTCGAGCACCTCACCATACAGCATCTGCCGTTGCACTGGTTGGCGGCGGTGGCACGCCACGTCCGGGCGAAATTTCACTGGCTCATCAGGGCGTTTTATTTCTTGATGAACTTCCCGAGTTCGATCGGCGCGTTCTCGAAGTGCTGCGGGAACCACTGGAATCCGGACACATCACCATTTCCCGCGCTGCCCGGCAAGCGGATTTTCCAGCCCGCTTTCAACTGATCGCCGCCATGAATCCTTGTCCCTGCGGCTACTTCGGCCACAGTAATGGCAAATGCCGTTGCACGCCGGACAGTATTGCTCGTTATCAGGATAAAATTTCCGGCCCTTTGCTGGACCGCATTGATTTACAGATTCAAGTAGCAGCATTACCGCACGAGGATCTGTTGAAACAAGCGACAGGAGAATCCAGCCCGGTGGTGGCGCAACGTGTCGAAGCCGCATTTGAGCGCCAGCAACGACGTCAGGGCAAGGTCAACAATTTACTCTCCACGACAGAAATCGATACTTACTGCCGCCCGGACAGCAGTGCAGATCAGTTGCTGAAAAATGCCATGAGTAAATTTAACTGGTCAGCCCGCGCCTATCATCGCGTATTGAAAGTAGCGCGTACCATCGCCGATCTGGCTGGTGCAGATCACATCAGTTCGGCCCATGTTGCGGAAGCAATACAGTACCGGCGGGCATTACGCGAGCATTGACTATAAACATGCATTGAAAAAGCCGAGGCCATGACCAGATAGTGCCCATATCGCTTATTTCAGGAGAAAACGATGTCGCCACAAGAAATGCAGGTTCTGCAAAATTTTCTCGCCCAGCTGGTTCAGGTACAAGGCGTCGCCAAAGACCCGCAAGCCGCCAGTCTGATCAGCGAGGCAATCAGCAAGCAGCCGGATGCAAGCTACTTATTAGTACAACGGGCCTTATTACTGGAACAGGCGCTGGCGAATGCAAACAGCCAGATTGCAAGCCTGCAGGCAGATTTGCGTGAGCAACAAGCACTCAATGCGACACAAAATCCGACGACACCCACACAATTTCTCGATCCTGCCGCAAGTAACTGGGGCAACAGTGCCAGCAGTCGCCCGCTAAATATTCCGTCCAATACCGGCACCTCAGTCACTGGAGCACCTTTAGCGGCCTATCCGGCGATGGCAGCCGTGCCTGTCAGCCAGCCAGGCGCCGTCGCAACGGCGCCTGCAAGCAGTTTTTTCGGTAATACGGGTGGCAGCATGCTGGGGACCGTCGCTGCAACAGCCGCGAGTGTCGCTGCTGGTGCCTTTTTGTTTCAGGGCATCAGCCATCTGATGAATGGCAATTCGCATCAGACAATGGCAGACAACTCCTCAACGGCTAATCTCAACGATGCTGACGGCGGACTGCTCCCCGGCTATTTTGATCAGGATCAGGCCGACAGCTCGCCACTGGAAAGTCTGCCTGACGAGAGTGACGACGTCATCTGACCTGTTACTTTTAATGAGGTAACGCTCACAATCGGTTGCATTTCGTCACTCGCAGGTCATCCAATTGCCGGACAATCCGTTGTATGCTGATGGCCATCGATAGTGCCCGGAGAAGTGACTTCCATGTTGAGCGACTCACCTTTACAGCGTCTGCTGGCTTTAAGCCCGGTTTTCATCCTCATTTTCGCAATGTCAGGATGCACGACGTCGCCCGCGCCAAACAAGGTAACGGATGCCGGGCCATCCAGATTTCTTCCTCCCAGCAGCAATACTTTTGCGAAAGCGAACGTCCAGCCAGAGCTGTTGCTCAACCGGCTGACCTGGGGTAGTAACTTCTCAACTTATCAACAATTGCAAGCGGTTGGCATGGACAAGTTCCTTGACCAACAACTGCGTGGACGCGCCAGCGTCGTGCCGCCAACAGTGCAGGCGCAAATCAGCGCGATGACGATTTCACAGCAACCGATAGAGAATATCGTCAGGGAGCTGGAGCATAAACGCGTCGTCGCCGAACAGCAAAAGGGCACCGATGACAGCCTGCGGAAAGAGTATCAGCAAGAGTTGAACCGTCTGGCCAAAGAAGCTGCAACACGCTCGCTTTTACGCGATATCTATTCACCGAATCAGTTGCAGGAACAAATGACATGGTTCTGGATGAATCATTTCAACATCCACGCAGGCAAACATAATCTGCGGGCCATGGTCGGCGATTTTGAGGAACACGCGATACGCCCGCATGCTCTGGGTAATTTCCGCGAATTACTCAAAGCCACCGTGTATCACCCGGCGATGTTGCGCTATCTCGATAACGAACATAATGCGAATGGCCGTATTAACGAGAACTATGCCCGTGAATTAATGGAATTACACACGATGGGCGTCAATAGTGGCTATACCCAGAAAGACGTGCAGGAACTGGCACGGGTGCTGACTGGCGTCGGTGTTAATCTGGGCACAGACACACCAAGACTTAAAGCCGAATTAAGTAAATTTTATCTGCGTAAGGGTTTATTTGAATTCAATCCGCAGCGACACGACTTTGGCAACAAGCAGATATTAGGTAACAACATCAAAGGTCGCGGTATCAGTGAAGTTGAGGAAACGCTGACACTGCTGAGCCGGCAACCAGCGACAGCGCGCTTTATCAGCCGGAAACTGGCGACGTATTTCGTCTCTGACACGCCGTCAGAAAACCTGATACAAGCGATGGCTAACAGCTTTCTGCAAAGCGATGGCGATATTCCCGTCACCTTGCGCACGATGTTTGACTCGCAGGAATTTATTGCTTCCTTAGGACGCAAATTCAAAGATCCTGTGCACTACGCCGTTTCCTCCATGCGGCTAGCGTACGACGGGAGTTGCATCGTCAATGCCGCTCCGATCATCAACTGGCTTAACGTGATGGGGCAGCCATTCAACGGCAGGCAGACGCCGGACGGATACGCCATGACAGAAAGTGCCTGGGCGAGCCCCGGACAAATGACAGTCCGCTTTGATGTCGCCCGCAGTATCGCCTATGGCACGCCTGCACTCTTCAAAACAGATCAGCAGATTTCAGCAGAAAAACCGCGTACGCCGGCCATTGCAAGCTCGTTGTATGTCAAAAACTGGGTGCAGTCATTCAGCAAGGACACACAACAGACATTACAACAGGCAGCCACACCCGCAGAGTGGAGTACCTTATTTCTCGCCTCGCCGGAAATGATGCGCCGTTAGCAAATAAACGCGGGTACAGTGATCGACAACTGACCATATGATGAACAAGCAGACCGGATGAAAGTCAACATGAATCGTCGCCAATTATTGCAGTGCCTGGCCAGCATGGCTGCGTTGCCGGGTGTTACTTACAGTAGTCAGTTACTTGCGGCACCGGCTACGCAAAACCGTCTGTTGCTGGTATTTTTACGTGGCGCTTACGATGCCAGCAATTTTCTGGTGCCGACGGCCAGTGATTTTTATTATGAATCCCGTCCGACCATTGCAATCAGACGCCCCGGCAACGAACCAGGCGGTGCTATCGCATTGAATGCCGACTGGGGTTTGCATCCGGCATTGCGCGACACGCTCTACCCTATGTATCAGAGTAAGGAAATCGCCTTTATTCCTTTTGCCGGTATCGACGATGTATCGCGCAGTCATTTTGAAACGCAGGACAGTATAGAACTCGGGCAAGCACTCAATACCACCCGGAATTTTCATTCTGGCTTTTTAAACCGCCTGGCAGCCGTAATAAATGGCGGGAAAAATGACGGAAAATCTGCCCCGGCAATGGCATTTACTGATCAACTGCCACTTATTTTGCAAGGTAATGTACAAGTCGGGAATACAGCATTAAAAAGCATTGCAAAATCCGGTCTGAACGAACACCAGAACCAACTGATAGAACAAATGTATCGCAAGACCGCGCTGGCGCAACAAGTCAATGAGGGCTTCGCCGTTCGCCAGGAAGTGGTGAAAGAGATGCAGGAAGAAATGAACGCAGCCAACCGCAATGCGATCAGCACTAAAGGATTTGAACTGGAAGCGCAGCGCATTGCCAGAATGATGCGGGAAAAATATGCACTAGGATTTATTGATGTCGGTGGCTGGGATACCCACGTGAATCAGGGTGCAGAAACAGGCGTGCTGGCAAATAAGTTCGAGGAACTCGGACGTGGTCTGCTCGCCTACAAGAATGCCATGGGCGACCAGTGGCGTAACACGACTGTCGTTGTGATCAGCGAATTCGGACGTACGTTCCGTGAAAATGGAAAACGTGGCACTGACCACGGGCATGGCAGCGTTTATTGGGTGCTCGGTGGAAGCGTACGCGGTGGTCAGATTTACGGGGAACAGGTCGCACTGACGCCAAGCCAATTATTTCAAAATCGCGACTATCCGGTATTGAATGAATATCGTGCCGTACTTGGCGGACTGTTCAGTCGTATATATGGACTCAATCCCCGGCAACTCGACACCGTTTTCAATGGAATCAAAGGACGGGACTTAGGTTTGATATAAGCGATTGCGACGCCGCCACAATCGGCAAATCAATGTAAAAATGAGCACCGCCGCCCTGCTCAGGGGGCAAGTTATAAAAACCTATTTCACCGTGCATTTGCTGAATAATCACTTTGGAAATCGCCAATCCCAGACCCGTTCCGCCTTTGGCTCTCGTATCAGACGAATCAGCCTGAGAAAATTTCTTAAAAATTCTGTCTCTGAAGTTTTCCGGCACGCCGCCGCCCTGATCGGTAACCAATATACGTACCGAACAAGCGCTGACGACTAACGCAATAACACGCACAACACCACCTTCCGGTGAGTATTTGCAGGCATTCGAGATCAGATTGGCGAGTACCTGCTGGAAACGTCCCTGATCAACATTAATTTCAATGGGCCGTATTCTTGTCAAATCCACATCAATTTCCAGCCGGACGCCGCGCCCCTCTGCAATACTTTGATTTTGTTGCACAGCAAGTTCGAGCAAGCTGAGTAAATGCAGGCGTTCAAATGCGAAATCCATTTTCCCGGCCTCAATTTTCTGAATATCGAGTAAATCATTGATCAGGCGCGTCAGACTTTCACTATTTTTATGCGCCATCAAAATCAAAGGCTGCAGTTTTTCTGGTATTGATCCTGCCGCCCCTCCGACCAATAACCCAAGAGCGCCGCGAATCGCTGTCAAAGGCGTGCGTAATTCATGGCTGACCGTAGAAATGAATTCATTCTTCATGCGATCTATTTTGCGACGCTCAGAAATGTCACGCACGATGGTGATCAACTTACGTTTTCCAGCCAGACTATATTCACTGATCGACAGTTCAGCCGGAAACAAGCTGCCATCTCTGCGCAGGCGTTCCGTTTCTATACGCAAACGCCTTGTTTGCTGGAAATCATCGTTATTGATCGCAATTTCCAGCATATCGAGCTTGCCATCCGGTGAGAACAAATGATTTGCCTTGCCCACCACCTCCTCGGATGAATACCCGTAGATGGCAACAGCAGCAGGATTAATGGCTTCGACAATGCCGGTATCATCCGTCATCACAATACCATCAGCAGCATTCTGAAAAATCGCCTGCAAGCGGTCGGATGATTCTTTTAGTGCTTTCTGCTGTTCCGTCAGATTTTGCAACAGTCTGGTCTGGTTCCGGTTAATGACATCAGCCTCCCGTTTCAGCTCCGTCATCACCTGCATATCACTTTCTTTTTGTATGAATAACTGTATCAATACGCGAAATGCAGCGATCACGGCTGCAATGGCAGCAACGGTCACAATAGCAACCGCCAGGCTGATCGCATGCCAGTCAGATAAATACAGATTTTCATCCACAGAAAAATAAACAATCAATGGATATTTTTCAAGATATTGGATAGCCGTTATGCTGGGCTTCCCATATTCAAGAGCGGAAGTATCAGAGGTGATCACAAGCGATTTTCTATCGTCTGCATCGATACTGCGATGGTGAATGCTGGCTGCAGCGTGCTTCGTTCCCATGACTGCTTCAGTGTCCGGCCAGCGAGCCAGGTAAGTAAAATCGTCTCTCAGCAGTGAAATAGAAACATGACCATCAACGTTCAGTTTTTCATAAAATTTGGTGTAAAACTTCGGTGAGATGCCAATGATGGCAACGCCAATAAACTCACCGTCACTGCCAGTCAGGCGATGGCTGAGAAAAAATATCCAGTCGCCAGTCGTTTTGCTGCGCACCGGATTACTGAGATAAATTCCCTGCGTAGGATGATCGCGCTGCACCTGAAAATAGTCGCGATCAGCAAGGTTATAGGCGGGTGACGGAAAATTTCTGGACGTACTGATGACATTCCCATTGACGTCGAGAATAGAAATGACCTCAATCGCCGGAAACAGGGCAACCTTTTCTTTCAGAAACTGATGGAAATCGTAAGTGCCAAGTTTGGATGACAGGTATTCTGCGCTGATACTCCAACGGTCTTGTATTCGTTCAGCGATATTACCCAGGGCAGTGTAAGCAAAATCCATCTGCTGACTGGTGTTTTCTGCCAGCACAACGCTGAAGGTTTCGGTCTGCTTTTCCCACTTATGTATTTCTTGCAAACGCAGCGTCCAGACAAATACGCCGGCAGCAAGCACAATTGCCACCACCAGACTGATTGCAAATGTTTTAGCAATACGACTGGTATGTAGTCCCGTTTGTATCATGTTGAAAATCAGTCTTAATCATGTTGGAAATTCAAAAATCGAATCTCAGCTCGGGCAAATTCAGCTCTGCAATGCGCGCATTAAAACAAAAACGTTCATCCATACCTTGCGTAACTTACCTGGAATCTGAAATTTGTGAAATGATAGGCTGTCTAAATTGGCAATTTATCCTATTCAATGGGAAAGTACCATGATCAAGCGGATTTTTTTATTTCTCATCATTGCCCTGCTAAGTTTAGTTCTGGTCATTGGCGCAAATACGCTGCGTCAGTCTTCCAGACAAATACCGGTACAACCAGCAGTCATAGTCAAGCTTGACGAACAGGCGGCAGCGCAACGTCTGGCAAGCGCCTTACGCCTGCCAACGATAGCAAATGCCGACAAAGTGCAAACGCAATCAACGGCGTTTAACGCGTTACATACCTTACTGGAAAAGTCTTTTCCTTTGGTTCATGCAAAATTACAACGCGATATCGTCGCGGAACATAGTCTGCTGTATCGCTGGCAAGGCACGGATACCAATACCAGACCGATATTGCTGATGGCGCATCAGGATGTCGTACCGGTAGCACCCGGCACAGAGCACTTGTGGCAACAGCCGCCATTTGCCGGCGAGATAAAAGATGGTTTCATCTGGGGACGCGGTGCGTGGGACGATAAAGGCAATTTGTTTGCCATGATGGAAGCGATAGAAACAGCGCTTGCCTCAGGCTTTCAGCCTCGCCAGACAATTTATCTGGCCTTTGGGCATGACGAAGAAGTCGGCGGTCTGCATGGTGCGAAAGCGATTGCGACATTGTTAGAAAGCCGGAACATCCGCTTCGAATTCATACTGGATGAAGGAATGCTGGTCACCGAAGGTATCTTAAAAGGTCTGGACCAGTCTGCCGCGCTGATAGGCGTTGCCGAAAAAGGTTATGCCAGCATGCAGCTGAGTCTGGATGCCACGCCCGGTCATTCATCTATGCCGCCACAAAAAACAGCCATAGGTATGATGAGCAACGCGCTGAGCAAACTCGAACAACATCAGTTGCCAGCCAATATTCGTGGCATCGCACTCGATATGTTTGAAACGATAGCGCCTGAAATGCATGGTCTGAACCGCGTCTTATTATCTAATTTGTGGTTATTCGCTCCTCTGGTACAACATGAACTTGAAAAAAGCGCCAGCACGAATGCAACACTGAGAACGACCACCGCACTGACGATGGTTCATGCAGGGAACAAAGATAATGTCCTGCCCGGACAAATTCAGGCAACCGTGAATTTCCGTACCTTACCGGGTGATACTCAGACCAGTGTGATGGAACACATCAAAACCACCATCGGTAATGATGCTATCCGCATCAACTCGCTCAACGGGAATTCTGAACCATCCAGAGTGTCGCCAGTAAACTCTGACGCATACCGGATGCTGCACAAGACAATACGTGAAGTCTTCGCCAATACCATCGTCGCGCCAGGCTTAATGCTGGGCGCAACCGACTCACGTCATTTTGAAAAACTGAGTCCGAATATATTTAAATTTTCACCAGTCAGGGCAACTAGTGAGGATTTACCACGTTTTCATGGAACAAATGAACGCATCTCTGTTAAAAATTACCTAGAAATGGTACGGTTTTATCACCAGCTTTTAACCAGAACTCATTTCATCAATAGGGATGAGTGCGAGCAAGGCGATTCGGGATGCAGTGCAAGGCGTGACGCGCAGCTAAGGCTGGCGCCTTAGCAAGCGGCGCAACGTAGCAATGCGCCCGAATCGCCAGCTCCCGGAGGGTTTGCCTCATAACGCGTGCCGGACTGCGTTGGACTCGTTGTCAATAGACCCGCTATTGACTGCCTCGTCCGCCTTGCCAGCCCACGTTATGAGACAAACGCATCTCACCCCTATTGATGAAATGAGTTCTTATAACAGTAAATCATCCATGGAAAAGGAGAAGACAAAATGAGGAATCCCATTTTTACTAAGAGTCTGGTATCTGGCTTACTGCTATGCAGCGCATCCAGCTGGGCGGCAGTCACACCATGCGAAGCGATCATGGACAAAATCAATGCCAAGTTAGAAGGCAAAGGGGTCAGTGATTACGCTCTCAAAGTCGTACCAAAAGATACAGAAACCAAGTTGCGCGTCGTCGGTGTCTGTGAAGGTGGCAGCAAAAAAATCATTTACCAGAAACAGAAAGGCAAGAAAAAAACCGAAGAATAAACTCTTCTATTCTTTTATAACTGTTTCACACAGTAATGAGCTAAGCCAGAGTATGTCATCAGTGCCGATGTCTGCTCTGGCGATAAAGCCGTCACTTCAACAAAACCCTGCTTTTGCCAGAACGCTTTCGTACTTTGCACTGAGACCAGATGCATTGTCGTCCAACCTGCACTGAGAGCGTATGCTTGCGCATGTTCGACCAGCCGCACGCCTACGCCGCGTCCATGCATCGCCGTACCAACTGCAAGATCGTGCAGATACAGACTATCGGCGTCCCTTGCAGGGTCAAAATCACTGCCAAGAGATGAAATCTTCCCGCTGCTTGAGGGATAAGCCATCAGATATGCACAGACACCCACTGCCGCATCCTCCGCAACCCAGCAGGTAGCCGGTGCCGCTCTCAGTCGCGCATGAAAAATGCTCTCAGCCTCGACCATCGCACTCACATAGGCCTGTGTCTGTACCCCGAACACCGCAGCGATATCCTGTTCACGCATCAAACGAATTTGTAATGACATACGACGCCAAGTTATTTTTTTGATTTGGCAGACGCGGATTCCGAAGCAGATGCAGACTCTGAGGCACTGGCATCGTCTTTAACCGGCGGCGCGTTTGACGCAATTTCTGGTTTGACGTTGTCTATCTTGTTTTCACGCATATAGTCGTTCATCTCTTTCCATCCGGCGTACACGGACGATCGGGCGGCATCGGGATTGAGCGCATAGCAGTCTTCAATCGCGCGCCCGGCATGACGACAGGCGCTACCGGTAGCACGCGCATCAGATTCCTTCTGCGCCGCTTCTTTCGCCGGATCTGCAATGCCCAGACGTTCGCATGCACTCAACAAAAATAAAGGAAACAAAGCCAACAGGACGGAATGACGAAGCGACATCGCAGCACCAATGAAGAAGGAGAAAATCGTAAGCTTCATCACCATCTGACGAAGCAGTTTTATCGTTTCCTATGATACCCCACTGTCATCACAAAACCATAGAGATCTATCCGATGGTAAAAGCATGCACTTTGTTGTGTTTCTGCCGATATGTCCTTTAACAATATCAAAGCTACTATGATGTCAGCTTGATTGAATAAGCGAGATCTTTTGATGAGTGTGGCAAGATGGTAGGCGGCGTCCTCGCTGCGCTGGGTGCAGGTTTATTGTGGGGTCTGGTCTTTATCACGCCCTTGTTATTACCGGATTATCCCGGCGTGGTGCTTTCATTTGGCCGCTATCTGGCATTTGGCCTGATCGCACTGATTCCGGCATGGTTTGACCGCCAGCGTATTCTTGCCCTCAGCAAAACTGACTGGCACAGCGCACTGAAATTGGCGGCAGTCGGCAATATTATTTATTACGCTGCGCTGGCCAGTGCGATTCAGCTTGCCGATGCGCCGCTGCCAACCATGCTCATCGGCACCTTGCCAGTCATGATCGCGGTCTTTGCGAACTGGTCACCACATCATCCTTCCGAATCCATCGCCTGGAAAAAACTCGTGCTGCCGCTATTGCTGATTTTTTGCGGCATCATGCTAGTCAACAGCGAAGAATTGCGTCATCTTGATGCCCAACGCTCGATCAGCGATTACGTGAAAGGTGCAGGCCTGGCATTGATTGCCGTCGCTGCATGGACCTGGTATCCGATCATGAACAGCCGGTATTTGAAGAATCATCCACAAATTCAATCCAGCACCTGGGCAACTGCACAAGGATTAGCAACCCTGCCGCTCGCCCTGTGTGGTTTTCTGCTCTACGGAATGGTTCAGACGATGCAGCCAACGCCAGTCTATGATTTTCCATTCGGCAGCAGCCCCGGTAAATTTATCGTCGGTATGCTGACACTGGGATTACTGGCATCATGGCTGGGCACGCTGTTATGGAATCGGGCGAGCCAGAAATTAGCCACCAGCCTCAGCGGTCAGTTGATTGTGTTTGAAACCCTGTCGGCGCTGTTGTACGCATTCATTCTGCGTCAGACTGTTCCTGCTCCGCAGATACTCTTGGGAGTATTATTACTTTGCCTTGGTGTCGCCTTTGCTTTACGCGGGTTTCAGAGTAAGCAGGAGTGATACTCCCCCTAATTTCTACTATTTGCCAGTGAAACTATGTTGACTAAAAAAATCCTGAGCACTGCCGCGATACTGATGCTCCTGGCATGCAGCCCGCAGTTTGACTGGCGCGAAGTCCGCGGCAACGATGCACCTTTCCGTGTCCTGATGCCAGCGAAACCGGCGAGTTTCAGCCGGGACATGCAACTCGCCGGGCTGACGCTGAACATGCAGATGACAGCAGCCGATGCAGCAGGCGTCAATTTTGCAGTCGGCAGTGTCAGACTGGATGATCCCGGCAAAGCTGGTGTCGTGGCAGAAGCAATGAAAGATGGGATGCTGAAAAACATAGATGGGCAGATCACGCAAGCGGCCAGCAGCCCCGACGGTATCGTTGAAATGCAGGGAAAATTGCCCGATGGCGAAGTAGTCACTATGGCCGCTCGCTTCATCATACGCGGACCACGGGTATATCAGGTGATTGCGATTGGTCCGGCAAAAAAACTGAAACAAGATGTCATCGATACTTACATGAGTTCATTCAAAACCGACTGAAGCACAAACCACAAAAATCAGGCAATTACGATTATGATAGCTTCAGCAACGTTCCCTATCATCCGCCATTGTTTCGCGGCGCCGTTTTACACTGCAATACCACGCCATACGTGAACACTGTGTCTGACAAAACCGCCCTGACACCCAAAAAATGGAGACCCCATGCTGATCATATTCAAATCAAAAGCGGCCGCAGAAATCGTCATGTATAAGGAACATGCACGGCGTATTCTGGATCTGCTGAACAAGGATGTCGAACAAGGCATCATCACAACCGCTGAATTACCCGCAGCGATCGCCAGCATTGAAGCGGCCATTGCTGAGAGCAAGATCCACTCCGTTTCCACTGAAGTCGCGCATGATGTCAACGCGCATCAAAATGAGAACGACGACGAACATGAAAAGCCTGCAACGGTATCGTTCGCCACACGGGCATTTCCTGTGCTTGAGATGCTGCAGGCTGCACAAAAAATGCAAAAAGACGTGGTGTGGGGTGTCTGATTCATGACGGCTCATATCGAAAACACCCGGGAATTTGATTTAACGACGCAAGATGGCACCCGCCTGTTCGTCCGCGACTGGCCGCTCGCTCCCAACGGCGATCAACTGCCGCCAGGCGTGCTGCTGATGCACGGCCTGGGCGAACACTGCGGCCGCTATGCGCACATTGCCCGTTTTTTTAATGCCCTCGGTTTTGCTGTCCGCACTTATGACCATCGTGGTCATGGCAAATCCTCTGGCAATGCCGGAGATGTCCCTGACGACGACGCGATATTGAGAGATGCACAAACCATCATTCAGGATTTCAGTCAGCAACTGGCGGCACCGCCTATTCTGCTGGGACATAGTATGGGAGGCTTATTCGCTGCCCGTTTTGTCGCCGCGAATCTGGCACCGGTCAGGGCGCTGATACTTTCATCTCCGGCTCTGGCAATACGTATGTCAGGTTTTGAGCAACAACTCGCCAAAGTGGCACTGGCGCTGTTTCCCGGAACAGGGCTGCCGAATGGACTGAAAACCCGCTATCTGTCACATGATGCCGAAGTGGTTCAGGCATATCAGAATGATGCGCTGGTACACCCAAAAATCAGTGCCCGTCTGCTGCGCAGCATGCAGGCAGCAATCGCTTTTACTCATCAGCATGTCAGCAATATTGCTATTCCGGTGTTGTTATTGGTCGCTGAAGACGACCATCTGGTTGATCCGGATGGTAGCCGCCGTTTCGAAAAGGGCGTCGTCCCAACATTGATGACCGCGCATTATTACGACGGCTTTTATCACGAAATTTTTAACGAGCTTGATGCAACACCGGTCTTTGACGATCTCCGTACATGGCTGGAACAACAACATCTGACGCCGCTCACAGCAACGTCCCATGTAACAGGAACCTGAGCCACCAACTGAATCACCAGGAAATAAATATGGAACAATTTGGCATCATTCATTTTGGGTTATTTTGTCTGGCAGTGATGTTGCTCAATGCAACGCCCGGGCCTGATACCGCCTATATCGTCGGGCGCAGCATCGCTCAGGGTCGCACTGCCGGTCTCATTTCCGCACTCGGCATCTCGGTTGGCTGTCTGTTTCACGCATTCGCATCTGCATTCGGGCTGACCGCAATCATTGCCACCTCGGCACTGGCATTCACCATCATTAAACTGGCGGGTGGCGCCTATCTGATTTACCTGGGTGTCAGAATGTTGTTCAGCAAACCGGCAGTCTTGATTGCACGTTCAACCGAACCGGAACGCCGCCCGCTGCAGAAAATTTTCTGGCAAGCGGTACTCACCAATATTCTCAACCCGAAAGTCGTGCTGTTTTTTCTGTCGTTTTTCCCGCAATTTGTCTCAACCGATGCAAATCACAAAACCTCTGCATTTCTGCTGCTCGGCGCAACCTTCGTCCTGATGAGTACGCTCTGGAATAGCGGCACTGCCTTTCTGGCTGGTACACTAGCGCGCCGCGCAAGTCAGAATCCCCGCTACAAACTCTGGCTGGAGCGCTTTGTCGGAACAGCATTTGTCGGTCTGGGAATCAAATTGCTACTCACCAAACATTAATATGCAAGAACAACCAAGAAAAATCCTCGGCAAACCTGCCATCAAACCGGCTCGTACAGTCGCTGCGGCACCTGAAGCTCAACCACCAGCGCCACTGCTGGAGCTGAAGCCGGATTCACTGGCTTTCAGCCTTTCCGGTGCAGCACAGGCAGTGGCCTATGTACTCGAAGGCATGGCGCTACCACAGGCATTGGCAAAAGTTTTTTTACAAACGAATGCATTGCCGCAAGCGCGTGGCGCGATACAGGATATTTCTTACCGGACGATGCGTCAGGTCGGGCGCGTTGATGCGCTGCTGAAAGCCATGACAAATAAAGCGCCAGAACCAGCATTGTTGTACGGCTTGCTTTGCTGCGCCCTGACTTTGCTGGTGAAAAATGAAGGCGAAGATGCGCCGTACGAGGATTTTGTAGTGGTTGATCAGGCCGTCACCGCCGCCAGCGCCAATGCTCACATGGTCTTTGCCAAAGGCATGGTGAACGCTGTATTGCGCCGCTATCTGCGTGAAAAAGAAGAATTACTCAAGCTCGTCATGAAGCAACCTGCGGCGGTCTGGAATTATCCGCAGTGGTGGGTAGACCAGACCAAAGCAGCCTATCCGGATAACTGGCAAGCGATTTTAACGACCGGCAACCATGCACCGCCGCTGACCTTACGCGTGAATCGCCGGATCACCAGCACCGCCGCCTATTTGCAATTACTAGCGGAACAGCAGATTGAAGCCTCACAAATCGGGCCGTTTGCGGTACGTCTGGCCAAGCCTTTGCCAGTCAACAGCATTCCGGGCTTCGAAGATGGCATGGTATCGGTGCAGGATGCGGCAGCGCAACTCGCCGCGCCACTGTTGGATGTGCAAGACGGAATGCGGGTGCTCGATGCCTGCGCGGCACCGGGCGGCAAAACCTGCCACGTGCTGGAACTGGCCGACGTCAATCTGCTGGCGCTGGATATCGATCCTTTGCGCGTCAAACGCATACAGGAAAATCTGACCAGGCTCAAACTATCCGCCACCATCAAAGAAGGCGATGCCAGCCGTTCGGGATGGTGGGATAACAAAGCGTTTGACCGGATACTTGCCGATGTCCCCTGTACCGCCTCAGGCGTAGTACGCCGTCATCCGGATAGCCGCTGGTTACGCCGCAAAACCGATACCGCGCAGCTAGCTGCCTTATCATCGCGCATACTCGACAATCTGTGGCGCATGCTGGCACCCGGCGGCAAAATGCTGATGGTCACCTGCTCTATCTGGCCTGCTGAGTCGGAGGCGCAAGCTGCTGCCTTTGTCGCCCGGCATGGCGCAATCCGTCTCGATGCACCAGGCCAATTATTGCCAACCATGGCGAATCCGTCCGATGCAAACAACGAACACGACGGTTTGTTCTATGCCTTGTTTCAAAAACCCGGGCAAAGCTAACGGAAAACACGAGCTTCAAGTTATCATTGGGGCTACGATTTTTATTTCCTGATTGCATGCTCCTTCGTCTGAACGATCACCTACGCCGCTTAGCGCTGACACTTGTGTTAGCGCTATTGGCGTTGCTCATCGTTCCGACTGTGCATGCGGCGGAAGCTGAAGTCACCTCAGCCAGAATCGAAGCAAGCGATGAAGGCTACCGTCTGGCCGCCAGCTTTTCGTTCGAACTCAGCCACGCGCTGACCGACGCAATCGCCAAAGAAATCCCCATCTCATTCACCACCGAAGTCGAACTGACCCGTCCCCGCTGGTACTGGTTTGATGAAAAAACCATACGCGCAGTACAAACCGTCCGCATCGGCTACAACCCCTGGACGCGGCAATACACCGCCACCATCAATCAGGGTTTACAGCAAAATTTTGCCACGCTCGAAGATGCACTCGCGCTGGTATTGCGACCACGACGCTGGATCGTCGCCGATAAAGGCACGCTGACTGCCGGTGCAGTCTATAACGTTGCCGTCAAACTGAAACTCGATCTGAGTTATCTGCCCAAGACTTTCCTGATTACCTCGCTCAATAACAGCGACTGGCGTTTCTCCTCAGACTGGAAACGCTTTACCTTCAAGGCTGAAGACAAGTGACAAGATTTTTGCGGTATGCCTTGATTATCGGCGGTGCTCTGATGAGTATCCTGCTGTTTTTACTGACTACCGCTTCTGAAAATTCCGCTAATTTTGAGCCCTACTATGGCTGGCTGCTTGGTGCCAATGCCGTCGTCGCCTCCGCTTTATTGCTGCTGATTTCCGCTTTGGTATGGCGTTTATTCAGTCGTTTCCGCAGCCGTGAATTCGGTTCCAAACTGATGACGAGGCTGGTGTTATTGTTTGCGCTGGTGGGCATACTGCCGGGCTCGGTCATCTATGCGGTATCCGTCACCTTCGTGTCGCGCTCAATAGAATCCTGGTTTGACGTCAAAGTGGAGTCTGCTCTGGATTCCGGCAAGAATCTCGGTCTGGCGGCGCTCGATTTTCTGCTGGCCGATCTGCAGGCAAAAGCGCGTGAAATGGCGAGCGAGTTATCAACGCCGTCAGACACGCCTTTATCCATCAAGTTATCGCGTCTGCGCGAACGGGCGCTGGTGCAGGAAGCTACGATCGTTAACAGCCGCGGCAGGCTGGTTGCCACCGCCAGCCAGAACTTTGGACGGCTAGTGCCGGAACTCCCGACCGCCGACATGCTGCGGCAAGCACGTAATTCGCGCATCTTTGCCGCCATCGACGAAAAAATTAATACGCCGGACCCCGCCGAGGTGAATAAAAATGCCGGGTTGAGCGACGCAAAACGTCCGATTCTTCCACAAGAAAACAATAAAACCCTGCGTTCGCGTGTTGTCATACAGTTGCAGGCAAGTGATATGGCGCTGTCCTTGCAGCGGGAAACCTATTTTCTGCAACTGATACAACCGGTTCCGACAAATCTGGCAGCGCACGCCGAAGCGCTGCGCAATGCGTCGACCGAATATCAGTTGCGTTCGCTGGGCCGGGGCAGCTTGAAAACCATGTATATTTTTACGCTGACGCTGACCCTATTACTGGCTATTTTTGCCGCCATTGCCAGTGCCTTCCTGATTTCCGGTGAACTCGCGCGCCCCTTACTGTTGCTGGCGGAAGGAACGAAAGCGGTCACTGAAGGTGATTTTTCACCGCGCCCTATCGTCACCAGTACGGATGAACTGGGCAGCCTGACGAAATCGTTTAACACCATGACACGCCAGTTATTCGACGCCCGTGCCGCCGTCGAAAAAAACCGCAGTGAACTGGAAAATGCCAAGGCCTATCTGGAATCGGTGCTGGCCAATATGTCGGCAGGTGTGA
Source organism: Cognatundibacterium aquatile (assembly GCF_014699135.1). Lineage (GTDB taxonomy): Bacteria > Pseudomonadota > Gammaproteobacteria > Burkholderiales > Burkholderiaceae_D > Undibacterium > Undibacterium aquatile. The sequence goes on along the minus strand of NZ_JACOFT010000001.1, from coordinate 291,805 downwards.
TGGTATTGGATCAGACTGGCCATCTGGTGACGTGCAACGAATCTGTCGAACGCATACTGCAACGGCCATTAGAAGCGGAGATTGGTCAGCCACTGGCGGATATCAATGGTATGCATGATTTTGCCGATGCCATCGACAAAGCCTTTTCAGAACAACATGCGCAATCAGCAGCCGGTGGTAAAGAGCAACAGGAACACTGGCAACAACAAATTGAAGTACCCCGTCCTGATGCAGTCAAAACAGCAGAGCCAGCTTCAGGTGCGATGCCGAACGACGATAAACAGACGATTACTTTGCTCGCCCGTGGCTCACATTTACCGGTCGGCGCGGGTAATGGCTATGTCATTGTGTTTGATGACATCAGCAATATTATCTCCGCGCAGCGTTCGATCGCCTGGGGCGAAGTGGCGCGACGACTTGCGCACGAAATTAAAAATCCGCTGACGCCAATACAACTATCTGCAGAACGTCTGCAAATGAAATTGCAGGATAAGCTCAATGAAGCCGATGTCGCCATTCTGAATAAGAGTACAACGACCATAGTGAATCAAGTGTCATCGATGAAGCGCATGGTCGATGATTTCCGCGATTATGCGAAAACTCCACCGGCAGTATTGTCGCAGCTTGATCTCGGTGAACTGATCGATGAAGTGCTGCATCTGTATCTGGCGGGCGATGACCGCGATATCATCCGCCTGCATCTGGCACCGGATTTACCGAAAATTATGGGTGATGCTACGCAACTGCGCCAAGTCATCCATAACCTGCTGCAAAATGCACAGGACGCCGTTGCCGATCAGCCGCAGTCCGACGTGCCACCACGCATTGATGTGATCACCGAAGTCGTTCATTACAACAGCAAAGCGCAGGATGTCTGCAGCGCAGTGAAGCTATCAATTATCGATAACGGCCCCGGATTTTCCAGCAAAATTCTGGCGCGCGCATTCGAACCTTACGCGACATCGAAACCACGCGGAACCGGATTAGGACTTGCCATGGTGAAAAAAATCATCGACGAACACGGTGGTCGTATCGATATTCAGAATCGCAGTGATACAAACGGTGCAAAAGTAGCGATTTTGCTGTTAAAGTTAGCACCGGACTCAAAAACAGCATGAACAGGCTGATTTCCATTCGACATTAACGAAGATTAATGCGGAAGAGTAATGCGGAAATAAGAAAGAAAAAAACCACAAGGGCAGTAATAGGGTAGATTTATGGCAAATATTCTGGTCGTAGATGATGAAATGGGTATCCGGGAATTACTCTCGGAAATTCTGGGAGATGAAGGACACGTGGTGCAACTCGCGGAAAACGCGCAGCAGGCACGACTGGCCAGACAGGAAGCAAAACCCGATCTGGTGTTGTTGGATATCTGGATGCCGGATACCGACGGCGTCACCTTACTTAAAGAGTGGCAGCGCGACGGTTTGCTGACCATGCCGGTGATCATGATGTCGGGTCACGCGACCATTGATACCGCCGTCGAGGCAACCCGTATCGGTGCGCTGAACTTTCTGGAAAAACCCATTGCTCTGCAAAAATTACTCAAAGCCGTGCAACAAGGGCTGACCCGTACACCCGAACCTGTACGTCCGGCAGCGCCAGCATTGCGCGTCATCAGCAGCGATCACAACCATCCCAGCCTGACTCAGGGCGGCATACAGGCAAGCAGCGGCACCTTTGAATCGCGCCAGTTCAATACCGCTCCTGCCGCAGCAAGTGCGCCGGCAAATCAATTCGCCAGTCTGTCGTTTGATTTACCTTTACGCGAAGCCAGAGACGCGTTTGAACGAATTTATTTTGAATATCATTTAAATCGTGAAGGCGGCAGCATGACGCGGGTTGCCGAAAAAACCGGCCTTGAACGCACCCACCTTTATCGCAAACTCAAACAACTCGGTGTCGAGTCCGTCAAATACGCCAAACGCGGCGAATAATCTGCAAACTGCCGTGCCGCTGACGCTCGTCAGCGGTGGCAGCTATCGCCAGCGGGAAGCTCAGATCGCTGCCTGTATCGACCATGATCAGAAGCATGATAAAAGCATCGACCGCGTCGCCGTCCTGCTGGAAGGTTTGCCTGAGGGCGATCTGCTGCTGAGCGATACCCAACAACTCCATTTACAAAGAATTGCCCCCGGCTGTTTTTGCTGTATCGGCAATCTGACCATGCGGGTCAGCCTCAACCGGGCACTCCGGCAACGGCCACAACACGTTTATCTCGGCGTTGCCAGTAGTGAGCATCTCGACAATCTCAGGCTGACTTTACAACAAGCACCCTACGACCAGTTACTGACAACAGAAGAATCTGTTTCCCTGTAAATTTTCAGAATAAACTAAAGCTATTCTTTACGGCACCGTAACCTCTATCAGGCAGCACGTTTTTTGCTTACTTGTGGGACTTGCGCAAAGTTGTCCCGGTAAGGCGTGGCGACGAAGGCAGTACGAATAGTACGGCTAGGAGCCATAACACCGCTGGGGCGACTTTGCGCAAGTCCTAACTTGAAATTTGCTGCTAACAGCACCATGTCCGGTCTATATGAGGAAGTCATTTCTCCAGCCAGAAAGGATGCAAAATGAATCTTATTTATAACAGTGAAAATTACAGCGTCGTTGAATACAGTGAAGATGCGGAGCACGAAGCTCTGCGTTTTGGCGGCTACGAAATTACCGACAAAGCAGTACGTCGTGAATGGTTTATCGGTGGTCCGCAGGCGCTGAATTTCCGGCATGGTGTCACCGAGCTGATCGCGAGCGAACCCAGCATAGAAGAGATCGACGATTTTCTAGGTCAGTTTGATGGCTATATGCGGCAAAGCGTTCTGCTGCACTGACCCACCGTAATATCCACCCACCAATACACGGCATCAGTTGCCGTGTATATCCTTACTACGGCAAGCTGCTATCTTGCTGTTTTGCTGTTTTTGCTGTTCAGCGCCACTCAATAACCTGGTCATGCCTATTAACTCTCATACAAGCTGGCTGGAAAGTCTGCAAGCTCTGCCAGAGAATGCGCCTGCGATCCTGATCACGGTCACGGCAGCTAAAGGCTCGACGCCGCGCGGCACTGGCACGCGCATGCTGGTCACGGCACAGCATCAGTACGACACGATAGGCGGCGGTCATCTCGAATGGAAAGCCATTGCGCATGCCCGTCTGTGGCTGGCGGAAAGCGCTGAGCATAACGCCGCCACCCGGCATCTCGATCTGGCGCTTGGCCCCAGTCTCGGTCAATGTTGTGGCGGCGCGGTCAGTATCATGCTCGAACGCACCGATAGCTGGACTACCGAACAAAAGCTGGCGCGCTATGCCGAATTTCAACAACAGCAAGCGCAATTACCGCATCTGTACCTGTTCGGTGCCGGTCATGTCGGTAGCGCGCTGGTGAATGTATTACAGCAAACCCCTTGCCGCATCACCTGGGTCGATGAGCGCGACCATTTGTTTCCAGCGCATTTACCACTATCGGTGCAAACGGAAGCCACTGACTGTCCCGAAGATGTCGTCGTTCATGCCGAAGCAGGCGCTTACTTTCTCGTCATGACCCATCACCACGGTCTGGATTTGCTGCTGAGCGAACATATCCTGCGTAAGAATGATGCCGCCTGGTTCGGTCTGATCGGCTCACAAACCAAACGCGCCCGCTTTGAACACCGTTTGCGCGAGCGCCAGATAAGCGCCGCCCGGCTGGCGACGATGGTCTGTCCGGTCGGTATTGACGGTATCACTGGTAAAGAACCCGGCGTCATCGCCATTGCCATTGCGGCACAGTTATTGCAACTCTGGGCGAAGACACCTACACTGCCGGACTTCGCCTCTATCACTCACACAGCGGAATAAACAGCATGAGTAACTCTTTACACGACTTTATCCGCGGCTTGCCGAAAGCCGAACTTCATTTACACATCGAAGGCTCGCTGGAGCCGGAAATGATGTTCGAGCTTGCCCGGAAAAACGGCGTCAGCCTGCCGTATGCCAGCGTAGAAGAAGTCCGCGCCGCCTACGACTTTGAAGACCTGCAATCATTTCTGAACCTGTATTACGCCGGGGCCGCAGTCTTGCAGACCGAACAGGATTTCTTCGATCTGACCCATGCTTACATACAGCGCGCCCGCGCCGATCATGTCTGCCACGTCGAATTATTCTTCGACCCACAAACCCACACCGAACGCGGCATCGCGATAGCAACCGTGTTTGCCGGCATTGCCCGTGCCTTGCGCGAAGCGAAAGCGGCGGACGGTTTTTCCGGCAGCATGATACTGTGTTTCCTGCGTCATCTGAGTGAAGAAAGCGCGCTGGCGACGCTGGAAGCCGCACTGCCGCTGCGTGAAGCCTATGCCGACGTGTGGACCGGTGTTGGTCTCGATTCGGCCGAAGTCGGTAATCCACCAGAAAAATTCGCCCATGTGTTTACGATCGCCCAGGCGATGGGTTTCCGGCTCGTCGCCCATGCCGGTGAAGAAGGCCCGCCAGCTTACATCCACAGCGCGCTGGATGTGCTGGAAGTCGAACGTATCGACCACGGCGTACGAGCAGAAGAAGACCCGGCGCTGATGCAGCGTTTAAAAACCAGCCGCATTCCGCTGACGGTCTGCCCGCTGTCGAATCTCAAATTATGCGTCGTGAAGGATTTGCGCGAACACAATCTGGCGCGCATGCTGCGTGATGGCTTATGTGTGACGATCAATTCAGATGACCCGGCCTATTTCGGCGGCTATATGAACGCGAATTTCATCGCCACTGCCGATGCGCTGGCGTTGAGCCGTGAAGAATTGGTGCAACTGGCGCGGAATAGTTTTGAAGCATCCTTCGTATCTGACGCACAGAAACAAATCTGGTACGACGCGCTCGATACCTATCTGGAAAACACTTGAAAATCGCCTGAAAACGCCAAAAAACAGTAAAAAATGGGGAGTATATGCATAAATTGCCTTTATCTCCTTATAAACAAAGGGCTTTAAAATATACTGGTGGGAGTATATTTATCGCCCTGAACGCCTCCAAACCATTATTTCCGACTCGCATTGCGTGCCCGGACAAATAATTTTAGCTGGCAAAAGCGGTGTTCTCCTTTCAGTCAGACAAGGCTGGCCTGCATCAACACCACGCTAATTAGCTCACCGTCCGGGTGGATATATTGATAAAATGCTTCGCCCGGACCGATGTCCGCATGCTTTTCTGAGACAGCGCCACGGCATCTGTGGACGCTGCACCTCACGCCTGTTTTTATGGAATCCCTATGCAAATCCCCCCACTCGGCACGTTGATCAAAGATGAAGAAAATGACTGGCTGATCAGCGACGCGTTCAACATCGCCGCTTTCAACAATACGCCATGTGAATTTCTGATCGAAGGCTACGAAGCCGATCTGCATCCGCAGGATTTTTCCGACGCGATCAGCAATTTCATCACACTCAGCAGCAGCGCGCTGAAGGCTGCAGAAGAACCGGTTTTCAACTATTACCTCGATTGGGCACGCCTGGCAAAAGCCGAAGGCCAGCCCTGCGTAGAGATTGCCGAACCAGCGGATATCTGGCAGCACATTCAGTTCGGCAATGAGGCACTGGTTTGCCGCCGCAGCAATGGCGATCAGGCGGTTTATGTATTGTTTGAATGTGATTGCGACTGGAATCAGGAAGATGGTCTGCAGATCGTTTTCAAACACGGCAATCAGGTCAGCAAGGTCGGCCCGTTTGATGATTTTTTAAGTAATGAAGACGTGTACGGCTTGCCGGAACTCGATAAAGTGATTTATCAAAGCCCTGGTTAAATATGGCACGCAGCAGGCTTGCTGCAAAATCGCGTCACCATAAAAAAAAACCGCATGATTCATGCGGTTTTTTGTTTTATACCTGACGACTGGCCATCAGAAACGGTGACGGATACCCGCAGCGACGCTGGTTGCACGGTCAGCCGTGTTGAGTTTGTCGCTCATGACCAACGCGTAGACGTCAGTACGTTTGGACAAATTGTAGTCGTAGCCTGCGGAGAAAGTATCGCGCTTCAGATCCGCACCAACCAGGCTGCCTGTACGTTTAGTATTCGCAAACGCCAGCAAAATGTCGCCGCCGCCAGCCGGTGCTTTCACGCCCAGACTGTAAGTTTTGTCATCCAGTGATTTCGGGCTGGTCGTGTCATCTTTGCTGGAAGAATACGTCGCAAACAGTTTTGCTACTGTCAGGTCATAGCTACCGGCAACAAAGTAAGTTTTCTGATTATTGATCGAAGCGTAATTCACAGGCGCTGCTGTTGCATCCACAATCGCGCCACCACTGAGCGGATTGCTGACCTGCACCTGATGATAGTAAGCACCCAGAGCGAGTGGACCATTGAAATACAAGGCATTGATACCGACGTTTTTAGTACCGGTACTGCCTGCTTTTTCACCGAACTGGTAATGCACATTCGCACTCAGACCATCAAAATTCGGTGTCGTGTAAACGATCTCGTTACTCCAGCCAGAGTCACCTGCGGCGGAATTGGCCCAGGTGCGGGCAGCATAATTACCGCTGGAAACCCAGGTGTGCAATACCAATGGCGAGAAGCTGAAAGAATCGCCGAACGGATTGAAAATCACGGTAGGTAAAAAACTTGGTGCCAGACCGCGACCCAACGATACTTTACCGAAAGAGCCGGACAAACCAACGTTCGCATCGCGCGAAAACATGGTGTCGCCGCTGAAACGGCCAGAGGCGCCGGTATCTGCCTGCAAGAAACTGGTCAATGCAAAATCAGCTTTCAAACCGCCGCCCAGATCTTCAACGCCTTTGAAACCGACCCACGATGTCGTCATACCGCCGCTGTTAACGACAGCCTGACGACCGCTGTCGCCACTGTATTTAACGGAACCCAGAGTCACGTCGAGCAAACCTTCGACGGACACCTGTGATTGTGCAGATGCACCGCCAGCAAGCAGACAAGACACTGCCAACACCATACTTTTCAATTGAAATTTCATCGGTTTTCCTTGATTGATGTGATAAAAAATTGTTTCGTATGCGGTTACCGGCAATCAGCGTCGCGTCCTGTACAGTGAGTCTGCTGTGTATTCAGGTGCTGATGAGATCAGCCAGCCGGAATTCCCCGATACGGATAATCTGTTCTATGCATTCCCGCATTTCGTCGGCGCGACTGGCAGCCAGACGTTGCGTGAAGTTGCGGATAATACTTTGCCGGTCATGATTGCGTACAGCGATGATGAACGGAAAGCCGAATTTTTCCTTATATTCGGCATTTAAACGTTGTAACTGCGCAAATTCTTCCGCGCTGCACTGGGTCAGACCAGCGCCACTTTGTTCACGACTGGACTCTGCCGTCAGCTCGCCACGTATCGCTGCTTTTCCCGCTAATTCAGGATGGGCGCAGATCAATTTCAGCCGCGTACTTTCCGCCGCAGTTCTGACGGCATCCGCCATCGCCTGGTGTAAGGCCAACGTACTGGCAAATGGTCGCTGCGCGACAACCGCTTCAGCCACCCACGGCGAGTGTTCAAAAATACCGCCCAGAACATCGACAAACGCCTGCGCCGAACAAAGGTTCAATTCATCTAAACTGTAAGTCTTGCTCATGCTGCGGCTCCTTCTGTTCCTGCGGTTCCTGCAGCTTGCTGCTGGTACGGATGCGTCTTCATCCAGTGCCGTACGATATCGATGCGGCGGCAAATCCATACCTTGTCGTGTGACTGTATGTAATCCAGAAAACGCTGCAAAGCACGGAAACGCCCAGGCCTGCCTAACAAGCGGCAATGCATACCCACCGACAGCATTTTCGGCGCATTGTCGCCATCCGGATCACCTTCTGCATACAGCACATCAAAACTATCTTTTAAATACGTATAAAAATGATCGGCAGTATTGAACCCCTGCGGTGTGGCAAAACGCATGTCATTACTGTCCAGCGTATACGGCACCACCAGATGCGGTCGCTGCTCGCCCGCGCTGGTGCTGACTTCGGTCCAGAATGGCAAATCGTCGCCATAGTAATCGGCGTCATAAGCAAAGCCGCCATGCTCAACCAGCAAGCGCCGCGTATTCGGCGAATCGCGCCCGGTGTACCATCCCAGCGGCGCGGTGCCTGTCAGCTCGCGCATGATTTGTACTGCCTGTTGCATATGTTCGCGTTCGATTGCCTCATCCAGATTCTGGTAATGTATCCAGCGCAAACCATGACAGGCAATTTCGTGTCCGAGCGCGCCAAATGCCTGCGTCAGTTCAGGATGCCGCTGCAACGCCATCGCCACGCCGAATACCGTCAGCGGCAATCCGCGTTTTTCAAACTCGCGCAAAATCCGCCAGACACCAGCGCGCGAACCGTATTCGTAAATCGACTCCATCGACATGTGCCGCGCTTCATATGCTGCCGCACCGACGATTTCTGATAAAAACTGTTCCGATGCCTTGTCGCCATGCAGCACGCAGTTTTCACCGCCTTCTTCATAATTCAGAACAAATTGCACCGCAATTCTTGCCTGACCCGGCCATTGCGCATGTGGTACCTGCGCTCCGTAGCCGATCAGGTCGCGTGGATAAGCTGCTGTCATACTCATAATTAGTGACTCCGTGAATGCCCGAGAACGGCTTTTAAATCAAAACCCTTGCCAGCATTTTTCGGCGTGCGACAGGCACACTGATGCAAATGTTGTGCCATTGCGTGCAAGGCTGCTTTTTTATCCTGACGCTCCAATGCCGCCAACACCTGAAAATGCTCATCAAATGAACAGGAGCGCGTCGTTGCCACTTCCTTATTCGAAATCATCAGCGTCGTGCGCGAAACGAGGCGGCGCAGCATATCGACCAATAAATCATTGCCGCTCAGACGCGCGAGGGCGATATGAAAATCGGCCGACAGGCGTATCCATTGCGGCCGATCGCCACTTTCATAGGCGTCCCGTTCACGCTCGACCATGCGCCGCAGTTCAGCAATCGCGCTGGCATCAGCGTGCTGCAAAACTTTTTCCAACGCCATCTGTTCCAGCGTCTGGCGCAATTCAAACATGTCGTGCGCCTCTTTTTCGCCCGGGCTGGCAATAAACGCACCACGGTTGGGCTCCAGATCGACCAGCCCGTCAGCAGCCAGTTGGCTTAATACTTTACGCACCCCGTGTCTGGCCATCTGATAAATCTGGCTCAGAGATTGCTCAGTCAATTTGGTCCGCGCCGGTAAACGGTGATCCATGATCGCATCGTAAATATCGCGATACATGTGGTCTTCCTTCTCTGCCAGTGTCGATGTGCGGCGTGTTTCAGGTGCATTCATGCTGAGTGAAGAATAAAAATAGTGAGGCATATTTAATCACGATTGTCGACAATATTAAATATGCCGCAGTATTCTTTACGAAATCATTTACATAAATAGCTGTTTTTATTCGATTTTATTTATTTTTATTTGACAGGCTTAAATTATGGCAATTAAGATTGTCGACAATATTTTCAAATCAATGAAACAAGACTGACGCAATTTGTCCCGGCAAGACATAGCAACGAAGCCGGGGCTGCTCTGCGTCAGTCCTATGAAATAAGGATCACATGGGACGCCTGACCACACATGTACTCGACACCGCCCACGGCAAGCCCGGGCGAGGTATCAGCATTGCGCTGTATCGTGTCAGCCCGCAGCAACGCAGCCTGCTTTGCGAACGCCTCACCAATGCCGACGGACGCTGCGATCAGCCTTTGTTGGAAGATAGCGCCATGCAAACCGGCACCTATGAACTTGATTTCGACATCGGCAGTTATTTCGCAGGGCTTGGACTTGATCTGCCGGAACCAGCGTTTCTAAGCATCGTGACTTTGCGGTTTTCTATCGCCGATGCCAATGCGCATTATCACGTGCCGCTGGTCGCAACGCCGTGGAGTTATTCAACCTATCGCGGCAGTTAAGGTAGAAGACGCAACAAACTTCTGGCAATGCAAACCTTGCCTCTGCATCTGGAAAAAATAATCTGGAAAAAAATGGAAGCATATTTATTTGACTGGGCAAATCTGTTGCTGCGCTGGCTGCATGTCATCGTTGCGATTGCCTGGATAGGTTCATCTTTTTATTTCGTCTGGCTGGATAACCATCTGACTGCGCCAAGTGATCCACAACTCAAGGCACAAGGTGTCGGCGGTGAATTATGGGCGGTGCATGGCGGCGGCTTTTACAATCCGCAAAAATATCTGGGCGCCCCACCGAAATTGCCGGAACATCTGCACTGGTTTTACTGGGAGTCTTACAGCACCTGGCTGTCGGGGTTCAGCCTGTTTTTGCTGGTGTATATTTTTAATGCCCGCACTTATCTGATCGACCCGTCTGTTGCCAATCTCACACCTGCCGTTGCAATCGCGGCGGCCTTAGGTTTTCTGGCACTCGGCTGGCTGGTGTATGACTTGTTGTGCCGCTTATTCGGCAAGAATGAAAAGCTGTTGTCAGCATTGATTGTCGCTTACGTCATCGCCGCCGCCTGGGCTGCCTGCCATTTATTTTCCGGTCGTGCTGCCTTTCTGATTACAGGCGCGATGATCGCCACCATCATGAGTGCCAACGTGTTTTTCTGGATTATTCCGGGACAGCGCAAAGTCGTGGCGGCCATGAAAGCGGGAGCTCCGGTTGATCCGGTGCATGGTCAACGCGGCAAACAACGCAGTGTGCACAATACTTACTTTACGCTGCCGGTCTTGTTTGCAATGCTATCGAATCATTACAGCATGACGTATAACCACGCGCAAAACTGGCTGGTGCTGGTCTTGATCATGATCGTCGGCGTTCTGGTGCGGCAGTTTTTTATTCTGCGTCATAAAGGCAAAACCAGTCCCGTTTATCCGGTGTTGGCGATCGTCATCCTCGCTGCGCTGGCAGCGTGGATGGCACCAAAGTCCGCGGCTGTCAGCAGCACAAAGGAATCGCCGGCAGCGCAGTTTGCCCAGGTTCAGCAAGTGGTGCAGGCACGCTGCATACAATGTCATGCAGAACATCCGACACTGATGGAATTTCCCGCCAAAGGACTGATGCTGGATAAACCTGAGCAGATCAAGGCGGTATCGCAACTAATTTATCAACAAGTGGTGCAACAAAAGCTGATGCCGCTGGGGAATCTGACGCATATCACCGACGAAGAACGCGCTGTCATCGCGCGCTGGGTAGAAAACGATACGGCCAATATGGCTGGCACAAAATAATCAAGAAAGTAATCGAGAAAGACATACTATGGCCATCATCACGCTCGACCCGAATGCTCCTGAATTTACCCGCCGCTATCCGAATCTCGCTGACCCACGCCTGGGCGCCAGAACACTGGCTTGCAGCGATGATTTTTTTGCTGAGATGGCGCGCATGTTGAATCCTGAACCCGCTGTCTTCATTCCCGGCAAGTACGATACCAATGGCAAATGGATGGATGGCTGGGAATCCCGTCGCAAACGAGTGAATGGTCATGACTGGTGCGTGTTGAAACTTGGTCGCGCCGGGATACTTAAAGGTGTCGATATCGATACCAGCCATTTCACCGGCAATTACCCGCCTGCCGCCGCAATTGAAGGCGCATTTCTCGCCAGTGGCGAACCGGATGACCAGACCGTTTGGCAGGAAGTGCTGCCATCGGTGAACCTGCAAGGCAACAGCCATCATTACCACGTCATTCAGAGCACACAAATATTCAGCCACCTGCGCCTGAATATTTATCCGGATGGCGGCGTGGCCCGTTTGCGCGTGTATGCACAACCGGCAAACGACTGGGCAAACGCTGATCCGCATGCGCTGCACGATCTGATTGCGATGGAAAATGGCGGCTATATTGTGGCAACGAACAACCAGCATTTCGGGCTGGCATCCAATCTGCTGATGCCGGGACGCGGCGTGAATATGGGCGACGGCTGGGAAACGCGACGACGCCGCGAGCCTGGTAATGACTGGTGCATCATCGCGCTGGCACACGCCGGTACCGTGCAAAAAATTGAGGTGGATACCTGCCATTTCAAAGGCAACTATCCAGACAGCTGTTCGATACAGGCCGCATCCATGGCGGGCGGCACGGACACTTCGCTGATCACGCAATCGATGTTCTGGCCTACGCTGTTACCGCAACAAAAGCTGCAAATGGATCATCAGCATTATTTTGCTGACGAGCTGCAATCGCTGGGGACTATCACGCATATTCGTCTGAATATTTTCCCGGACGGCGGGGTATCACGCTTGCGTCTGTTGAGTAAAATCGCCTGAGAACCTTCACAGAATCACATTGCCAACGACATGAAAAAACTTAGCATTTCCCCTCTGACACGGGCGGCGTTTGCGCCGTTTGGCGAAGTGATCATGACGGATGGCGCGCGCCATTACCCGATTAATCAGGGTACTACCGAGCGTTTTCATGCCCTCGCCTGCGCTGACACGCACAGTAAAAATGGACAAACTATACTCAGCCTGTTTCGCGCGCAGCCACGCCAACTGCCGCTGCCAATCACCATTATGGAAAGGCATCCGCTAGGTAGTCAGGCATTTGTCCCGCTGACACAAAATGAGGAAGACGAATATCTGGTCGTTGTCGCACCAGCGGGGGAATTTGATGAAAACAAGATGCAGGCTTTTTTGTGCAAAGGCTTGCAAGGCGTGAATTACGCTAAAGGCGTCTGGCATCATCCGCTGATCGCCCTGCATAAAATCAGCGACTTCATCGTCATGGATCGCATCGGCCACGGTCACAACTGCGATGAAATCACGCTGGATGGCAGCTGGGTACTCGCCTGAACATTTCACACACCGCGCATTAAATCAACATTCGCAAGCGCCCTGCGCTATTCTTTTCGCGTATCAGATAGAAGGTACAAACAAAAACGCAGGCAAAAAAATAGCCCGCTAAGAGCGGGCTTAAATCCAAACCTTAGGAGGTGTTGGAGGAGACAGGTGTAACTATATCGCACCGCAACAAATACGCAAACGACTATTTTTGCATATCAAACATTCACAAATCAGATATCTGAAAACGATATTAAATTACCTAGAAGAAATCTTATTTCAAATTTTTATCGTTTCTATTGAATTTTTTAGTGCTTACCGGAAAAAGGACAAAAAAAACCCGCGACCTTGCGGTTGCGGGTTAAATCCAAACCTTAGGAGGTGTTGGAGGAGACAGGTGTAACTTTACTGCAGTGCAGCAAACATGTCTGCTTTATTTTCGATATATCAATCATCACCGCAAAGAATATCTGCGCACCATGCTCTGCGAATGTTTTTTGAAGATGTTTTCTTATACCGACTATGCATGCGGATGAATGAAAAAAATCAGCGCAACACGACCTTCTGCGACTCAAGATCAGGCAGTAGCCTTGGCATCTGAACGACTCAGGAACACTTTCCTTGTTTTTATTCAAATTCCGCATCGGTGCTGATGCCCGCCTCTGTGGAATCTGGTATCGTTCTCTCTGATGTGCTTGCTGCAGACGATGCAGCGACTTCATGTCGAAAAAATAAATTGCGTCCTGCTGCGGCTCACTATCCATCCCGATACCAGCCAGCACATCTGCAACGCAATCCGGAGACTCGTATGAAACTAATAGATCCTATTGTTCAATTCCAGGCAGAAATTCAACAAATCCGCCGTGATATTCACGCTCACCCTGAGCTTTGTTACGAAGAACACCGCACCGCAGACGTCATTACTCGCCAGTTGCAACAGTGGGGCATTCCTGTTGTTTCGGGTTTAGGCGGCACTGGCGTCCTGGGCATCATTAAAAATGGTAACAGCACGCGGGCGCTTGGTTTGCGCGCCGATATGGATGCCTTACCTATGCAGGAAATCAACAGCTTCCCACACCGCTCGCAGCATGAAGGAAAAATGCACGCCTGCGGGCATGACGGGCATACCGCGATGCTGTTGGGTGCCGCGCATTATCTGGCGCAACACCGCAATTTCGATGGCACGGTATATCTGATTTTTCAACCCGCAGAAGAAGGTGGCGGTGGCGCGTCGGCGATGATCAACGATGGCCTGTTTGAAAAATACCCTATGGAAGCGGTGTTCGGCATGCATAACTGGCCAGGCATTCCGGCGGGCTCATTCGGGCTGACGCCGGGGCCGATGATGGCCTCATCGAATGAATTTTATGTCACGGTCAAAGGTAAAGGTGCGCATGCAGCGCAACCACATAAGGGCATCGACCCTATCATGATCGCGATACAGATTGCGCAGAGCTGGCAAACCATCGTCAGCCGTAATGCCAGCCCGCTGGAATCGGTGGTGCTGTCGGTCACGCAGATTCACGCGGGCAGCGCCACCAATGTGATTCCCGACGATGCACAACTGGTCGGCACCGTGCGGGCCTTCAGCAATGACATGATCGATCTGGTTGAACAACGCATGCGGGCGATTGCCACACACACCGCAGCGGCGTTTGATGCCGAGATCGATTTTGAATTCCGGCGCAATTATCCGCCACTGATTAACCATCCGGTGGAAACTGCATTTGCTGCGGAAGTGCTACGTTCTGTGGTCGGTGACGAGCGCGTGAATGCGCAGACCGAACCGACCATGGGTGCAGAAGATTTTGCATTCATGCTGCAAGCGAAACCGGGTTGTTATGTCTTCATCGGCAACGGCGAAGGTGATCATCGCGATGCCGGTCATGGTCTGGGTCCCTGTAATCTGCATAATCCCAGTTACGACTTCAATGATGATTTGCTGCCCATCGGCGCGACTTACTGGGTCAGGCTGGCAGAAACCTACTTGAAAAAAGCCACCGACGCAGCCATCTGAGACAGCAGACAAGCTACAATTTCAACCTTCATAACCGGACACGATTTCACATGGCAGACGAAAAAGACAATAACGACGTACAACGCAGCCCTTTCCTCGAAGAGAAAGCATTTAAATCCCGCACCGTGCTGGTTTTCGGCACCATCAACGATAAGCTCGCGGCCGATGTCAGCAAGCGCCTGATCGCGCTGGCGGCCGAGTCAAAAGATCCGATCACTATGCTGGTTTCGTCGCCTGGCGGTCATGTTGAATCCGGCGACGTGATTCATGACATGATTAAATTCATCGATGTACCGGTGAATATGGTCGGTACTGGTTGGGTAGGCAGCGCTGCCGTCAGCGTGTTTCTCTCGGTGCCGAAAGAACGCCGTGTCTGCCTGCCGAACACACGTTTCCTGATTCATCAACCTAGCGGCGGCTGTGGTGGTCAGGCAACGGACATTGCGATTCAGGCGCGCGAAATCGTCAAAGTGCGTGAACGTATCTCGGCATTGATTGCGCGTGAATCCGGGCAGACGCTGGAACGCGTGACGAACGATATTGACCGCGATTACTGGATGAGCGCAGAAGAAGCCCTGGAATATGGTCTGATTTCACGCACCATCATCAAACAGAGCGACATCGCTTAATTGCCATTCATCCTGATTCCTGCATTTCAGGGCTTAATTCGGGGGTAAATATACTCCCCCCAGTATATTTTGAAGCCCTTTAAATATAAGGACATGAGCGGTGAATACTAAAAAAGCAGGGGGAGTATATGCTCCGACCTGCTTTTTTTACGCCACGGCTGTGCCTGTCAGTACAAGACTAAGCAACATCAAAACTCTTCCCAGTCTGCGGTGTCGCCTGCTTTTTCAACTGCTTTCGCTGCCCGCTGCGGACTTTGCCGGACACTGGATGACGCAGATTTGATTGCCGTGCTGTTCGTTTCCTTTTTGCCCGGCTTTGCCATCGTCTTTTTTGTCGCGTCAGCAGTATTGCGATTCACCTGCATTGCAGATGCGTTCGGCGCCGCCGTCTGGCTCTGATCTAATTTGAACACGCTGACGACGCTGCTGAGTTTTTCTGCCTGCCCCTGCAATCCGGCAGCGGCGGCAGCGGCTTCTTCGACCAGAGCTGCATTTTGCTGCGTCAGCGTATCCATATTAGTAATCGCATCATTGATCTGCGCGATACCAGCGCTTTGTTCCTGACCGGCAGCCGTAATCTCGTTGATCATATCGCTGACACGCCGCACGCTGGCCACCACTTCGCTCATCGTGTCGCCCGCCTGATCCACCAGCCGCGTACCTTGTGCAACTTTATCGACAGAATCGTTGATCAGCTCTTTGATTTCTTTCGCCGCACTGGCAGACCGTTGCGCCAGATTCCGCACTTCCGACGCGACCACCGCAAAGCCGCGTCCCTGCTCACCGGCACGCGCCGCCTCCACCGCAGCATTGAGCGCCAGAATATTCGTCTGGAATGCGATGCCATCAATCACACCAATGATGTCAACGATCTTGCGTGAAGATTCGTTGATCGAGCCCATCGTCTGCACCACTTGCGAAACCACGTCGCCGCCTCTTTGCGCTACGGCCGAGGCAGAATCCGATAACTGATTCGCCTGGCGCGCATTGTCTGCATTGTGATGAATCGTCGAAGTGATTTCTTCCATCGAGGACGCGGTTTCTTCGAGCGAACTTGCCTGACTTTCAGTGCGCCCCGATAAGTCAAGATTACCTTGCGCGATTTCTGTCGCCGCAATGGTGATGTGATCCGTCCCCTGCCGCACTTCGCTGACCACCTTCAGCAAGTTATCGTTCATGTCTTTCAAAGCTTGCAACAGCATGCCGGTTTCGTCTTTACTGCTGGCTTCAATGTGACTGGTCAGATCACCGGACGCTACTGTCTGCGCGACTTTTACCGCATTCATCAGTGGCCGTGATACCAGACGGGCAATCCAGAAAGACAATGCCAGCCCCAGCACAACACAGATTGCCAGCGCCACTAAAATCAGCGAACGCGCCGTTTCATAAACCTGCGTGCTATGTTCATAGGCAGCGATCCCGCCATCAGACTGAATTTTCACCATCTTATCGACATGGTCGCGCAATCGCGTATTCGCTTTTGACGAGGTGGTGCGTAGCAGGCTGACGGCTTCCGTCGAGTTACCGGCTTTGGCGGCGGCAATCATCTTATCGGTGATCTGCAAATAGTCCGCCATCAGCTTTGCATATTCATCGTAATTCGCTTTCTCTGCCGCATTCGTCATCATGCGGCTGTAATCCGCTTCGATCTCGCGCAATCCGCTAATCGCTTCCTTTGTTCTGGTCACGTATTTTTCAACTTCCTCGGGATTTTCCGCAAACACCATTTGCGCCTCTTGCGAGCGTATACGTGAGACACGTTCCTTGATGCCCATCGCCGCTTTGACGCTGGGCATCCAGTTCTCACCCAGATCTCTGGCTGCTGTGTTGACCTGAGCAAGTTCAGTCACAGAAAAAATGCCGATGAAAATTGTGATCAACAACAAACAGAGCGAACTGATTAAGAGCTTGACAGATATTTTCAGATCATAAAAAAACGACATAGCTTACTCCGGAAGTAATGTTGATATGGCACGCAGCAAATGCGGAATGCATCTGCTGCGATGAATCAGTACAACGGAAAATGCAGGTCAGATGCGGCAACGGCAGATGAACGGCAGACGAAAAACACAGCTTTTCGCCTGGCACATCGGTGGAACATATTTGTGTTGCGGGACAATTTCATGTGAAGCTCCGGAACAGGATCAGACATCAAAATTGCGACAAATATTGAAAAGACTTTGTGTGGAATTTGGAAGAAATAGCGACGGAATAAAAAGAACGCGATACGCTCCAGCGCTTTTTCAACACACAGAAAAGAGACTAACTGTTAGCGACTAAAAAAGCAAAAGGGGAAAAGCAACTATGCTTTTCCCCTTTTTCAGTTCAGACGACGATTATTGCAAGGTAGTAATAACCTTGACCGTGGAATCGACCGCCGATTTTTCGATATAGCCAATTCCGGTAGGATTTGCCGCAATCGCTTTTTTCACTTCAGCAGCAGACTGGTACTCTTTTGGTGCAGCGGCCTTACCCGTAAACACCAGCTTAGACCAAATCGATTTCACTTCAGATAAATCTTTACCGGCTACTTTTTTATAAAATTCAGCACGTACCGGTGAATTTTCTGGCAGATCAACCGGCGTAAACATAGGTGACTTTCCCAGAAAGAACTGTGATGCCTGTGCTGCCGTCATCGCAGTCGCCGGGTTCGCAGGATTCACGATCACGACGATATCGGAGGCACTCGCACTCGCTGCAACAGAGGAAAACGCTGCGGCGAGCATGACTTTTTTCAAAAATGTTGTCATCGCCATCTCCTCAGAATACAAAATCAACCGCAGCAGCAAACACATTTACCGGGCCTTTAAAGCCAGGTTTGGCGTTGATAAATACGCCATTGCCGTTATCTGGAGACATGCGATCAAATTGCACTTTTAATGCAGCCGATTTATGGAAATCCCAGCGTACGCCTATGCTATTGCTGGTCTGAATCGGAGAAGCTGAAGCCAGTGCATTGGCACCTGCTGTGTAAGCCAGCAAAGGACCGGATGTCGGTGTTCCGGCAACCGTTCTGGCGCTATCCTGTTTTGCAGAAGCATGCACAAAATACGGCAGGAAACTGCCTGTACGGTAACCAAACATGGTGTACCACGAAGTCGTGTCAGCAACAGCCAGACTACCGGATTTACGCTTACCGTATTCCGCCTGCACCACGACGTTTTTCCAATCTACGCCTAAGCCCAGAGAAGTAAACGAAGCTTTAGTGTCCTGCACCGCAATCGCATTCGCGGCACTGGTGTAGCCATATTTATTCAGGCCGCTGACCAGTGTGTTCAGGTTGACAGAATTATCAACAGACACGTTGGTATCAACACGACCAAAACGCACCGTGAACGGGCCGTTTTCCAATGTCACGTTGAAGCTGGAGAGTTTTTTAAATTTCGCTTTGTAGCCCGGGCTTTCATTCTCTGTCACACCGTAGGCCAGTTGCGAAGAAATGTTAGTTTCACCAACGGCGGTCTGATAAGTCGCATCGACACCATCAATGCTTTCCAGCAAAACCTGGGTGTACATCTCGACTGGTGGACGCAACATCGTGTTGGCATAGCCAACATTGCGATAATCAGAAATCATGTACACAGGCAAGCCCATGCGGCCAACGCGCACGCTTAACTGATCGTTCACTTTGGCTTTGGCAAATGCCCATGCCAGCTCTGCGCCAAAATTATCAGTGACGTTTTTACGTACCAGCCCCTGGCCAGTAAAAGACAACCAGTCAGTAGCTTTTGCAGTCACCTGAATCCCGAAATTGGAATCCACGCCTGTTTTTGCGCCTGTTGTCACACCGGCTAATTGATTCGGGCGCGCAAATTCTGCATCCGACGTATTAGTGCGTGTCAGAGCCGCAGTACCAAAGCCGCTGATCGTCACATTAGAACTGTCGTCAGCCCAGACAGCGGATGCTGCGAGCGACATTGCCGTTAAGGCCGTTAAAGTTTTTAATTTCATATTTCCTCCTCTTAATAAGTTAATTTTAGCCTTCAAAATTGTTTCCTCAAAGAAGCAAAAATGATATAAATTAAGCAATAATTGTACTTATTTCGTGCAATTATTGCCAAAAACAATCGACAGTGTAGGTTTTCTTCCTATGGTGGGGCACTGTTCAGATTACTTGACCGGGATACTCCGAGATCAGAAAAACCGATCAGAACGATATGCCTATTTGACGATTTTTTACAAATCCGTTGCTTATTCTCTACACAAAAAAAGAGGAAATAAACCACGGATTTACCAATATTTAATGCGGATGGGATGTGGATCAGAAATCAGCGCTGACAGACAAGCTCCAGCTGCGTGCAGGCTGGAAAGTATATTGATCGAAAGCGACGCCTTTGCTATTGGCTGAGACAGCAGTCACATCCTGTTGATCAAACAGATTATTGATTCCTAACTGCGCCTTGACGTTTTTGACCAATGAGCCAACGGCTTTCCAGCGATAACCTATCGTCAGATCGGTCGTCAGGTAAGACGGTATTTTGTAAGCAGCTGGCTCGCCGTCTTTTGCATATTGCGTGCCGACATTTTTAGCGATCAGCGAACCATACAAACCGTTCGCTTTGTACAAAAGACCAAACGCACTGGTGCTCTCTGGCGCTTTCGCTACTTGCAGACCCGTGTCTTTGGCTTTTGCACTGTTGAGAGAGGCATTGGCATGCACCGAGAAGCCACTACCGATGTAATACGTGGCAGCCGCCTCAATACCTTTATAGACAACACCGCCCTGGTTGTAATACACCAGATCGTTGCCACTGCCGGTGGACGCAATCTTATTATCAAAGTCGATGTAGTAAATGTCGGCATCCAGCGTCAGGTTACGCGACTGATGCACAGTACCCAGCTGATAATTCGTTGATGTCTGTGCTTTCGGCGTGCTCAGATTCGGGTTATTCACATAAAACATGGACAGATCAGGCACCAGAAAACCTTTGGCAATCTGCGCATACGCAGACCATTCTTTATTCACACTGTAATTCGCGGTCAGGAATGGCAACGTCGATGTGTAGGTCTGTTCAGCATTCGTCGCGATACGCGTGCCCTGATTCACAGAGGCATCAATTTCGCGTTTGAAATGCATGTATTTCACACCCGGTGTGATCGTTAAATCTGGTGCGGCATTCCATTCAAATTCAACAAAGGGCTGATACTGCTTCCACGAAGAACGCTGTTCGTAAGACACGCTTTTCGGTGCAGTTGATTCTTTAGGATTCGGCACCCCTAAGGTCCAGTCGAGATCATAGGTATGACGGTTGGTATTTGAACTTTCCAGCCAGACACCGGCACGCAATAAACCAGCATCAAATTGATTGGTGACCTTGAAAATATCGCCGTTGACACGATACGCATTGAGCTTGTTATAACCCGGAACATTCTTATTACCGGCAGCACCGGCTTTGGTGCCATTCGCTGTTGCACCACTGGCATCCTGACCAGAATAAGTATCGTTATTGTACGAATAGGTATAGAGCGTATTGTCGATATTCCAGCCAGCTAACTTCGATTGCAGACGGATATAGTCAAAATCCGTCGTTTTGTAGTTGAAGTTATAGCCGTAATAATTCTGGCTCGTCGGATCGTTGTTCAGGGCGTAGTTTTTACCGAACTGGGCCACCTGATTCAAAGTCACACCGCCTTTATCCGGGACATAGCTGTTGATCTTGTTATAGGTGGAAAACACAGTCAGCACGGTATCCTGAGCAAGATTGCGCTGGAATTTGAACTGGTAATTGTCTTCGGTGACGCTGCTGTAAGTCAGGTAACCGTCGGATGTCAGACGTGAAGCATTGAACATCATCTGTGCATTGCCAAAGTTCGACAACATCCCGCTGTCGATCTGCGCACCATACATGCGGGTGTTCCAAGAGCCAAATGTTGAATACGGTGTGAAATTAAAATCCGCCGACAATTCTTTAGAGAACAAATTAATAGAACCGCCGAAAGTGGCTTGCCCCAGATTGCTGGCATTGCCCGGGCCGCGCTCGATCACCATGCCGCCGATGATGCGTGCCGGGAAATAAGACGTGGAATGATGCGTAGGATTATTCGTATCACCAAAAGGGATACCGTCATACGTCATGTTGTATTCACCATCCTGAAAACCACGTAACGTGACTTTGGATTCGGCAAGACCAGGGCCATTGGCAGACACGCCGGAACCCACACTCGGCGCAATCCGCGCAACGGTATTGAAATCAGCCAGATCAGTCACCGACTGTTCAATAAACGTCGCAGTGATAATTGATTGTGGCTGCGTCGCTTTCAGTGAGCTTTGTACCGGAGCACGATTGCCGACACTCGAACCACTGATCACAACCCTTGATTTGATCGCTTCCGCGTCCAGCGCTGAATCAGATTCAACACTGCTGTCAGTCTTTGTCATTGACTGCGCCTGAGCGTGGTGCGCAACCATCAGCGTGATGGCGAACACGACCTGGGCTGACATCCGTTTGCGTGTCAATTGTGGTCGGGATTGCTGCTGGGATTGCTGCTTAATTTGTTGCGATTTCCGGGACATCATCTTGCCTTCCATTGAACTTGGTGGGTAGAAAACTCACAAGTCTAGGCAGGCGGTATGACGTCAGGATGAATTTAGCTGACAGTCAGATGACATGACAACAGAATGACGGTATCAGGCTTTATATTCCATTTTATATTCCGTTTTTATTGATACCGTCTTTTCCCGATGCGCTGAACGGTGGTGTTATTGGAAAGATTGGCACTGGGTTTTCTTGCCCTGTGTACGGCATTCGGTCATCAGCTTACCGTTCTTATTCCATGCCTGCATTTTCCAGGATTGCGATTCACGTTCCATCACCATGAAACCAACGTCATTGGAATTACTGAAATGCGCTATTTCTGCTGCGGCATAAGGTGTGGTTCCCGCTGGTAAAACTGCTGGCAGCGGCGAATCAAGCGAGGAACCGCCATTGCCTGAAACAAACTGCACCGGATGATCAGTGTTAAATGTCAGCGCCTCGAACAAATGAACATGCCCTGCCAGAGTTGCCTGTACTTTGGAAGGAAACAGACGCGTCGAATTAACCTCATGCATCACTCCCTGCAAGGTGGCGTTGCCGGGCCAGATCGTTAATCCACCCTCTTTATTCCTTCCCGCACCCAGACCAAGAATAGGATGATGATTGATGAAGATATTAAAGTCGGCTGCGTCAGACAACTGATTCACCGTCTTGAATTGTTCCATGTAAACCTGATACGGCACATCATTTTTACCTAGTGTTTTATTCGGTACTTTAGACGAATCAAACACGATCAGTTGCGCAGCTTCTTGCCCGACGCGCCCTAACGGTACCGCGTAAGGCGGACTGTAATCACCACTGGCATCGTCGCGTTCAGCATTACAATCACGTCCGCTTTGCAGAGGACGGGGATCGAGGAAGCGCCACCAGCCTTGCCCGGCGCGGGTGCAGGTTTCATGGTTGCCACGCACCATCACCCACGGTGCAGCTTTCAATAAAGCCTGTGCCGGATCGAAAAAATCCGCTTTCCAGGTATCCCAGCCATAACCCCAGGGGCTGCCAGCACAGTCTTTATTCCCTTCCGGGCAGGCATTCTCGCGGTAATGATAATCACCGACATGAATCACCAGATCCGGCTTTGTTTTGGCGGCGGCCTCGACCATCGATCTGAATGCCCATTTTTCGCTGTCGCTACATGACTGAAAATAGTTATCCGCCAGTTTCAGACGGCAACCGGTATCGCCAATCACGACAATTTTTTTTGCGACAGGCTGCGGCAACGGCAACTTGCGCCCGCCAACGCTGGCAGACGTGGTTGTTGGTGATAATGCCGCCTCGCAAGTCAGCACCGGAAATGCGGACGGTTTAGAATCGTTCGCACTACTTGCGGTCTTGCGTTGCGGGATAGTCGCGGCGTCGGCACGCGCGGTCATCATTTGCGCTTTACCATCTTGCGTCAACACCGGACAAACCGTATCCGTGGTCACCACACGTGCCACTGCTTGCCCCTGTTCACCAAGCACAGTCCATGCTTGTTGCAGGCCATCTTGTTGCGCAGACAGTTGGGGTGACGTACTACAAGCGGATAAAGTCAGAACAGTTGCGACCGGCAATAGCAACACAGACGACAATACAGAACGAATGGAACAGGTAGTCATTTTTCCTCACACTATTTTTAATCTGGGGCCATGCTAATCATTGGATGTGTCGGCAATATGAATTGCTTTTTCTGTGTGCAACAACTATTTATTTCACGCCCACCGCAGCATACGCGAGACGCTTGAAATCAAACGAAAACGGATGCCAGAAACTCATTAATCTTTGCGTCATCAGTATTCCCGCAATATTGCGGCGGGGGTTGATCCACCAGTGCGTACCGGCGATACCGCCCCATTCAAATTCACTTTCCGAACCGACCGGGTCGATGGATGACGGCAGCAAGGTCACGGCGCCACCGAATCCAAAACCCTTGCCCGGCACATCACCGACACCCGGAAAACCTATGCCTGCGCCCGCTGGCAACTGATTCTGCATCATCAGATGCATGGTTTCCGGTTTCAGTAAATGATCACCGTCCGGCATAAAACTGCGCATCAGCACCAGCATATCGTGCATGCTCGATACCAGCCCACCGCCGCCGGACAAACGCGGCACCGGCTTGGTAAACGCACCGGGATACGGCGATTTATCCAGTCGGCGCAAACCGCGCTGCAACACATTTGCAGGATCAGCACCGCCGTAATAAGCGGTCAGTCTGTGCAGTTTATTTTCCGGAACATAGAAACCGGTGTCATCCATTCCCAGTGGATTAAGTATCCGCAAGCGCAGGAACTGATCGAAATTTCTGCCACTGACAACCTCGACCACACGCGACAACACGTCAGTAGCAATTGAATATTGCCAGGCTTCACCGGGATGAAAACTCAGAGGCAATTCCTCCAGAATATCGATCATTTCCGCCAGCGTCTGGAAAGCATTCAACACTTTACGTTCGTTATAGGCTTTGTACATCAGGCTGCCGTGATCCAGCAGTCCGTAACTCAGTCCAGACGTGTGGTTCAGTAAATGACGGATAGTGATCGATGAACGTGCTGGTTCGGTATCGTCAAGACTGTTCGCGCCAGCCTTCAACACGCGACGCTTACCTAGCTGAGGCAAATAATTTTCCAGTGGATCATCGAGTGCGATTTTTCCATCCTCGATTAACAGCATGATCGCCATCGAGGTGATCAGCTTGGTATTCGAAAAAACCCGGAACAAATGATCGCCACGCAAGGGAATTTGGTTCTCAATGTCGGCCCAACCGGTGTGGTGTTCATGCACCAGATCACGTCCCACCAGCACCGCCGTTGATACCCCCGCCAGTATCTGACGGTCCACATATTGCTGCATTGTTGAATTTACTTCACCGAAATCGTAAGCCATATCGTTTATGATGATTTTTCTGTTTTATGTATTTTGTTCAGTGGCACTTGCTAGTTGTAATCCGAAGTGCTGTTGTCGTCGAACCGCCATCTTACTACTCAACACTATGCCCATCTCATCTCCACGCGAATTTCTGAATTCCCTGTATCAGGCAGCGGTCGATGCCGTCAGTGCAGAAAAATGTCTGCCTGCTTTTTTGCCGGAACCACCACGGCATGGCCGCACCATCGTGATCGGCGCAGGCAAAGGCGCGGCAGCGATGGCACACACGGTTGAACAACACTGGAAAGGCGAATTATCGGGGCTGGTCGTGACGCGTTATGGTCACGGTGTAGCGTGCGAGAAAATTGAGGTCATCGAAGCCGCACATCCCGTCCCTGATATCGCCGGGCAGCAAGCAGCCGCGCGGATTTTGCAAATGGTGCAGGGTTTAACAAAAGACGATCTGGTGCTGTGCCTGATTTCCGGCGGTGGCTCTGCTTTACTGGCCTTGCCTGCAGAAGGCATCACACTGGAACAAAAACAAGCGATCAACAA
Organism: Cognatundibacterium aquatile; assembly: GCF_014699135.1. Taxonomy (GTDB): domain Bacteria; phylum Pseudomonadota; class Gammaproteobacteria; order Burkholderiales; family Burkholderiaceae_D; genus Undibacterium; species Undibacterium aquatile. The sequence goes on along the minus strand of NZ_JACOFT010000001.1, from coordinate 266,513 downwards.
AGCGTTGTTGAAAAGCGGTGCCGCCATCAGCGAAATGAATTGCGTACGCAAACATTTGTCGGCAATCAAAGGCGGCAGATTAGGATTAGCCTGTGCACCGGCAAGAGTGATCACCCTGATGATTTCAGATGTGCCAGGTGATGACGCCAGTATTATCGCCAGTGGCCCGACGCTGCCGGATGACACCACCTGCGGCGACGCACTCGCTATTTTGCGCAAATACGCGATTGCGATTCCTGACAATATCAAAACCCATCTGCAGTCCGGGCAGGGAGAAACACCGAAATCCAGCGACCCGCGCTTCGCCCGCCACGAACACCACATCATCGCTACTGCCCAGCATGCGCTGGATGCCGCGGCGTATCAGGCCAGAACTATGGGCATCGCAGCGCATATCTTATCGGATGGCATCGAAGGCGAGGCGCGTGATATCGGCCTCATGCATGCGGCGCTGGCATTGCAGGTCACCCGTAAAAGCCAGCCATTCCCCAAGCCTTGCGTCATTTTGTCCGGTGGTGAAACCACGGTAACCGTACGCGGTAATGGTCGCGGTGGCCGCAATGCAGAATTTTTACTTAGTCTGGCCGTTGCACTCAATGGCTGTCCGAATATTTACGCACTGGCCTGCGACACTGATGGCATCGATGGCTCTGAAGATAATGCCGGCGCCTACTACGAACCTGCATCTGCGCAAAGGGCAATGGCACTCAATTTATCGCCAAAACACATGCTGGAAAATAATGATGGCTATGGCTATTTTTCGGCTCTGGGAGATTTGATCGTCAGCGGGCCGACACGCACGAATGTCAATGATTTCAGAGTAATTTTGGTTTTGTGAATGCGGCAGTCGCATTTATAATGTCGGCCGAATACTCAACATGCGGTTTTCATGATAATTCCTGCACAACAAGCCTCTTAATCTGAGGGCATTGTTCTTGCTTAAAGCTAGTGTTAATTAAGCATTCCTGATGTAGTTAATGATGCAGTAACAATGAAATAACGAGCAACAGATGGCGTGCAAGATATTGGTTAAATACGTGGATAAATACGGGCGTCCACTCCGTGCCAACCTGACATCTGCTTGTCCCGTCATTCATCATTGATCAGGATTTATAAATAGCTACGCCCATGTTCACCAGCACTCCAGCCGTTTTTTCCATAGAAAGGTCATTGTGACTTCTATCGCAGCACCGCTATCGTCGAGGTTAGCACTGTCTGATATCTGTAAAAGCTATCCCTCTGTCGTCGCCAACGATCATATCAATCTCAGCGTTGCTCCCGGCGAAATCCATGCGGTACTGGGCGAGAACGGTGCGGGTAAATCAACGCTGATGAAAATTATTTTCGGCGCGGTCAAGCCAGACTCTGGCAAAGTGCTGTGGAATGGTCAGGAAGTGAAAGTAGCAACGCCACAAGATGCGCGCAAACTTGGCATCTCCATGGTGTTTCAGCATTTCTCTCTGTTTGATACGTTAACCGTGACAGAGAATATCGCCCTCGGCCTGGATGCCGGGACAGATATGACGCAACTGGCAGAACAAATCCGCCAGACTGGTGAAAACTATGGTCTGGAGCTGGAACCACACCGGCATGTTCACACCTTATCTGTCGGCGAACGTCAGCGTGTGGAAATTGTGCGTGCCCTGCTGACGCATCCGCAATTATTAATTCTGGATGAACCAACCTCAGTCCTGACACCGCAGGCAGTACAAAAATTATTTATCACTCTGCGCAAAATTGCAGCAGAAGGCTGCAGCATTTTATATATCAGCCATAAGCTCGATGAAATCCGTGAACTGTGCCATTCGGCGACCGTGATGCGCATGGGCAAAGTCACTGGTCATTGCGATCCGCGTCAGGAAACAGCCGCCAGCCTGTCGCGCATGATGATCGGCGACGCCGTTCAGCATCACCCGCATGATGCAAGCATACAAAAAGGACCATTGCGACTGCAGATAGAGCAACTCAGCCTGCCGAAAGCGCATGCATTTGCGACGGCATTAGAGCAGATTGACCTGAGCTTGTTTGGCGGTGAAATCGTTGGTATCGCCGGGGTTTCCGGTAATGGTCAGCAGGAGTTACTGGCGGCCTTGTCCGGTGAAGACCGCCGTCCGGCGGCGCAGATGATACAACTCAAAGGCAAAGCTGTCGGCCGTTACGGCCCGGAAGCACGGCGCGAACTGGGACAAAGTCTGGTGCCAGAAGAACGCCTGGGGCGTGGCGCAGTACCCGAACTCAGCCTGACGGATAACATGCTGTTGTCACAGCAGAAAGCGCCATTTGTACGCCACGGCATGATCAATTTCAAACACACGATACAAGCTGCCAGCGACATCATCGGCCGTTTTCGCGTGAAAGCCTCAGGACCTGCAGCCGCCGCACGCAGTTTATCCGGTGGGAATTTGCAGAAATTTATTGTCGGTCGCGAAATTATGCGGCATCCCGAGGTGTTCATCGTCGCACAACCGACGTGGGGCGTGGATGTCGGCGCTGCCGCCCAGATTCACGGTGAAATACGTCAGTTGAAACAGGCAGGCTGCGCGGTGCTGGTGATTTCCGAAGAATTAGATGAATTATTTGAGTTGTGCGATCGCATGTATGTCATTGCCAAAGGGCGCTTGTCACCCTCGGTGGCAACGGCAGACGCCAGTAGAGAACAGATAGGATTATGGATGAGCGGTTTATGGGAAGATCAGGCGACAGCTAAGCAAGAGGCCGAGCATGTTTAAACTGGAATTACGTCCTGCCTCTTCACGGGTGATGGCTTATTTCTCACCGGTATTCGCCCTGTTGCTGACGGTATTTTTTGGTGGCCTGCTGTTTCTCGCGCTCGGTAAAAATCCGTTGACCGCCTTGCAGGTATTTTTGCTGGAACCTTTACGTAACGCTTCGACCATCGCCGATTTATTACTGAAAACCACGCCACTGGTGCTGTGCGCGCTGGGCCTGTCGGTCTGTTACCGCGCGAATATCTGGAATATCGGTGCCGAAGGTCAGTTGATTGCTGGCGGCCTTGCCGCTGGTGCCACGATTTTGTTTTTCGATCAGGGCACACCGGGCATTTCGAATATTTCCGGCGGTCTGGTGTTGTTACTGGCAACGCTGGCGGGTGTTGCCGGTGGCGCCGCATGGGCATCTGTCACGGCCTTATTGCGCGACCGTTTTAACGCGAATGAAATTCTGGTATCGCTGATGCTGACCTATATCGCGCAGTTATTGCTGATGTATGCCGTCAACGGCCCGTTGAAAGATCCGAACGGAATGAACTTTCCGCAATCAAAAGTTTTTTCCAGCGAATTTCTGTTGCCGCATATCTTCCATGGCAGTCGTTTACATATAGGCTTTCTGGTGATGCTGGTTGCCAGCGGCGGCATGGCGATTTTTATCTATCGCAGCTTTGCTGGCTTTCGCTTAACCGTCGGTGGGCTCGCACCGCTGGCCGCCCGTTATGCCGGTTTTTCCAGTCGCAAAGCTTTATGGACTTCGCTGTTGATTTCTGGCGGTTTCGCGGGCATGGCTGGCGCATTTGAAGTCGCGGGACCTATCGGTCAGGTGCTGCCGTCGATTTCGCCCGGATATGGCTTTGCGGCCATTATCGTTGCCTTCATCGGTCGCTTAAATCCTATCGGCACCATTTTCGGCGGACTGGTGCTGTCTCTGTTTTACCTCGGTGGTGAAATGGCGCAGTCGCGTCTCGGTCTGCCCTCAGCGATTACCGGCCTGTTTCAGGGCATGCTGTTATTCATGTTGCTGGCCTGTGACACCTTAATCAATTACCGCCTGCGCTGGAAGAAATAAGCATGGAAAATTTTGCTGCTCTGATTGCTGCGTCAATCAATTCTGGTACACCGCTGCTGATCGCTGCCTTGGGTTTGCTGATCAATGAACGTGCAGGTGTGCTCAATCTTGGTGCTGAAGGCATGATGCTGGTCGCTGCGATTGTCGGCTTTGCGGTGGCTCATCAGACCAATGTTCCTGCTCTTGGTTTTGTCGCAGGTGCGCTTGCAGGAATGCTGATGTCCAGCCTGTTTGCATGGCTGACATTGGTACTGACGACCAACCAGGTAGCGACGGGTCTGGCATTATCGATTTTTGGTGCCGGACTATCGGCGTTTATCGGGCAATCTTTCGTCGGTCAATCCTTACCGGCAGGCGCGCATGGTATTCCATTTTTATCGGAATTGCCGTTTCTCGGTAAGGCGTTATTTGATCAGCACTGGGCCGTGTATTTCAGCCTGTTGTTATGTGCCGGCATCATCTGGTTCTTATATCGTACCCGCGCCGGGCTGGTGTTGCGCGCCGTTGGCGAATCACCGGAATCTGCGCATGCTCTCGGTTATCCAGTCAGAAAAATCCGCTACGGTGCCCTGTTGTTCAGCGGTGCCTGCTGCGGTATAGCAGGCGCCTATCTGTCGGTAGTCTACACACCAATGTGGGTGGAAGGTCTGGTCGCAGGACGCGGCTGGATTGCCCTTGCACTGACCACGTTCGCCACCTGGCGTCCGGCACGCGTCTTGCTGGGTTCCTTACTGTTTGGCAGCGTGACTATCCTGCAGTTTCATTTTCAGGCGATCGGTATTGCGGTTCCTTCACAAATTTTATCGATGCTACCTTATGCAGCAACGATACTTGTGTTGGTACTGATTTCACGTAATCCGGATTGGATACGCCTGAATATGCCAGCATCACTGGGGAAACCTTTCCGCCCCTGAACCGGCCAGATGGTTCACGCTGTACTGTTTTTTGAAAACCTTATTTTTTGTTCACCGAAGGAAGCTCATTATGAAAATTTCCCGTAGAAAAACACTGGTGGCAGCAATGTCACTGGCGGTCTTTGGCCTTGCTGCTTGCGGTAAAAAAGAAGAAGCAAAACCTGAAGCCGCGCCAGCCAGTACGGTTGCCGCAACGGCAGCAGCTGAACCTTTAAAAGTCGGCTTCATCTATGTTGGCCCAGTCGGCGACGCGGGCTGGACTTATGCCCACGATGCGGCACGCAAACAGGTCGAAGCCAAATTCGGCGACAAAGTAAAAACCACATTTGTCGAAAATGTACCGGAAAGTGCTGCTGATGCTGAACGCGTAATTCGCGATCTGGCAACACAAGGTAACAAGGTAATTTTCGGTACCACCTTCGGTTACATGGAAGCAATGCTGAAAGTAGCGAAAGATTTTCCTGATGTGAAATTTGAACACGCAACGGGCTACAAAACGGCTGACAATCTGGCGCAATACGATGTCCGTACTTATGAAGGCGCTTATCTGGCGGGTATCGCTGCCGGTAAATTGAGCAAATCCGGCAAATTGGGCGTGGTCGCTTCCGTACCAATTCCAGAAGTGCTGCGTAACATCAACGCATTTACGCTTGGTGCACGTGCCGTGAATCCTAAAGCAACGACCAAGGTTGTGTGGGTTAACAAATGGTTTGATCCGGGCAAAGAACGCGAAGCAGCAACGACACTGGTTGGTCAGGGTGTTGATGTACTGATGCAAAACACGGATTCTGCAGCAGTTGTACAGACAGCCGAAGAAAAAGGCGTGGTGGCTTTCGGCTGGGATAGCGACATGACGAAATTCGGTCCGAAAGCGCATGCTGCAGCGTCGGTAATCGACTGGAGCGGCTACTACATCAAGCGCGTTGGCGAAGCGATGGAAGGCAAATGGAAATCAGAAACCACCTGGTGGGGTCTGAAAGAAAACATGATAGACCTGAAAGCATTCAATGCGAATTTATCCGATGATGTGAAAAAACTCATCGCTGAAAAACGTCAGGGTGTGATTGATGGCACAGCGCCAATCTGGAAAGGTCCGATCAAAGACAACACAGGCAAAGAAGTGCTGGGTAAAGATGTCGTTGCTGACGACAAGTTCCTGCACGAAATCAAGTTCTATGTTGAAGGCGTGGATGGCAAAGTACCAGGCTGATCTGCCTCTGATCACATAGTCAAATAAAAACGTCGCCCAGTGCCACACCCGGCGACGTTTTTTATCTGCGCCCTGTCTCAGGCGTAGACTTCACCGGCGGCCTCTGCCACTATACGGCGCAGCCATTGCACTTCAGCTGCCGCATGTACCCGCTCGTGCCACAACATGAAGAACTGCATCTTCGGCATCGCAATCGGCATCGCTAATATTTCTATCGGCCAGTCTTTCGCACACTGAACGGCAAAGCTGCGGCTGGTCGTGAAAACCAAATCCGTCTTCGACAAGATGTACGGCACCATGCCGAAATACGGTATTGTCATCTGTATCTTACGTTTCAGTCCCTGCTCCGCCAGCGCCGTATCAATAATGCTGCGGTGTCCCATCATGTAAGGCGTCGGTGCCAGATGTGCCATTTCCAGATAATATTTCAGCGACAATCCTTTGCCGACAACAGGATGTTTACGATTCACCATGCAAACGACGTCGTCTTCAAACAACTGCGCGATATGCAAATGCGGCGGTAAATCAGGCCAGTTACCGATCACGCAATCCAGCTCTCCACTTTCCAGCGCGGCGGCATAATCAAAACCGGCATTCAGTGCATGCACAACCAGAACTGCGTTGGGCGCGAGTTCCCGCACTTTTTCCATCACCAGAGGAATCAGTAAGACGCTGAGGTAATCGGGCGCACCGAGATGAAATACCCGCTCGCTGGTCGCCGCGACAAATGCCGGTGGTGGGCTGGCAATGCTTTCCAGCAGACTCAGCCCCTGACGCGCCAATAGCAGTAACTCCTGCCCGCGTTCGGTCGACGTCATGCCATTTTTACCGCGCACCAGAATTGCATCGCCAGTGATATCCCGCAGGCGTTTGAGCATATTGCTGATGGCAGGTTGAGATTGCCCCAGCTTCATTGCGGTACGCGTGACACTGCGTTCGCTCAGCAAGGTATGCAATACCCGCAGCAAGTTGGCGTCCAGCTGATCAACCGGGCGCCCGCTCATGCCAGTAACTCCGTCTGCACCTTGCCGTCGACAAACACTTTCATTTCTCCAGGGGCAAACTGCGTCCATATTTCGTCGCTGGTCAGCGGTTCGGTGACGATCACCGCCACTCTGTCATCCGGTGTGGTGACCTCAGCAAAATCAACCGTCACCTGCTCATCCGATAAATTCGCCGTCGTGAACGGATACTGCCGGATGATGTAATGTAATTTGGTCGAACAGTGAGTGAATAAGGCTTCACCGTTTGAGAGCATCATATTGAATGTACCAAATGCGGCGATTTCGCTGGCAATCCCGCGCAGAAACGAAGTCAGCTCGGGCAATGCAGGTAAAGTTCGTCCAAACCGATGGCGCATTTGCTGCAAGATGAAGCAAAAAGCACGTTCACTATCCGTCGTTCCTACCGGTAAAAAACTGCCATCGAGTTCAGGCGCGAATTCTTTCAGGTCGCCATTATGGGCAAATACCCAGTAACGGCCCCAGCATTCGCGCACAAACGGATGGCAATTTTCCAACATGACTTCACCTTGTGTCGCCTTACGGATATGCGCAATCACATTTTTTGATTGGATCGGTAAACGCTTGATCAGATCAGCCACCGGTGAGCTGACTGCGGGCTGATGATCGACAAAATGACGTACACCATTGCCCTCAAAAAAAGCGATGCCCCAGCCATCTTTATGCTCGTCGGTACGTCCGCCGCGCGTCGCAAAACCCGTGAAACTGAACACGATGTCGGTCGGGGTATTGCAGTTCATTCCTAATAATTGACACATGATGCAAACAGAAAAATTCGGTATCCGCACACCTTAACATAGGCGAACTTATTTATGCTCCCGGGCGATGTATATTCAGACTGCGATTATCAGCTTGCTGCTAACAAGTGTTAGTAGATTTCAACAGCGCAGCAAGAAGCTGCAACAGTGACCCAACTGATCAGATAGATTCCTCTATGATAAGGAAAAAGATTAAAATAAACATGTATTTACTACTACATAAAGAACAACAAACTTACCGTTTCTATCCATCCTGAAATACAGACACCTGAGGCAAAGCATGATCAATACATTCGGTATCAGTGCGGTTTTGTCAGCCATTCCTGAGCTGAAATCGGTCGCCCCTGCGCACTATCCGCGCTTGCTGGCAGAAGCAGAAAAGACGTCCTTTTCTACACAATGGGGCCATTGGCGAGCCGTCTTTGTCGGCATCCTGGTCTGTTTTTTTTATATTTTTCCGTCGACAACCTCGTCTGGCGGTTCGTTCATGCTGCAGACATTTGTCCAAGTAGGATTTGCATGGATCATATTGTTTTTTTGCGACTACTTTTATTTGCGCATACTCAGAAATGCGGTGCTGGCGGAATTAAACAAAGTGGTGTGACGCTGCCCGTCGTCATCGACAGCGAGCATATTCAGTCAACCGGTATTCATCACTACCACGTCCTATTGGCAAAGCGCTCTGCCAGAAAATCCAGTAAAGCCCTTACCGCTGGCGACAAATGTTTGCGTGACGGGTATAGCGCATAGATAGACATGTCCGGCAATTGCCATTCGGGCAGCACCACTTGCAGGCTTCCGTCTTCCAGATATGGCTTTGCCAGATAAACCGGTTGCAGAGCAATGCCGCCACCGGCCTGCGCAGCGCACAACAATGCGGTTGCTTCATTGGCGCTGAAATAGCTGCTGATTCTGACGGATACCAGTTCCTCCCCGCGCCTGAGAGTCCACACACTTTTACCAAAATTGGCATAGCTGAGACCACGGTGTGCCGCCAGTTCGGCTGGTGTCTGTGGCATACCATGAGCACGAAGATACGCGGGAGACGCAACCAGAACTGAAGAGCACGGTGCCAGTACCCGTCCTATCAGACTGAGATCAGGTTCAGCGCTGATGCGAATAGCCAGATCAATACGGGCATCGACCAGATTCAGCGCGCCTTCACTGATGTTCAGATCAATTTTTAGCTGCGGATAGCGTTTCAAAAAATCCACAATCGCTGCCGCGATCTGCGCATAGGCAAATGACATGCTGCAAGTGATGCGCAACTGCCCCCGCAATTCGCCTTCGTGGCTGCCGGTTTCCTCCTCCATGTTTTCCATCAGCGCCATCATTTGCTCACTGCGTCGTAAACAGTTTTCACCGGCATCGGTCAGCGTCACGCGTCGCGTCGTTCGTTGCAGCAAACGTGCACCCAGCCATTGTTCGAGTTCACTGACGTAGCGCGTGACCATCGCACGCGACATATCGAGCTTGTCAGCAGTTGCCGTAAAACTGCCACTCTTTGCCACCTCGGTAAACACTTGCATTGCAATCAGTCTATCCATCATTCGCTCATTTTATGAAACAGTTATGCGCAATTTATCGTATTTATCTGTACAAATACTGAAACTATAGTAGCTACCTGTACTGCAAAACAGTTTTTTTAATACTCAACAGGAGTTCACCATGATCCGCACATCCATCGTCGCCGCATCTCTCGCCATCGCTTTCACCTCTGCACACGCAGCACAACCGCTGCAAGTGAAGGTGTACAACGCGGACGGCAATAGTTTTAACGTTAATTCAACCCTGGTGTATGGCGAGAAAGATGCGATGGTCATTGACGCCGGCTTTACCCGCGCAGATGCACTGCGTATTGCCGCCAATGTACTCGACAGTGGAAAACAATTGACGACCATCTATGTCAGTCAGGCTGATCCCGATTACTACTTTGGTGTGGAAACACTGAAAGAAATATTTCCTCAGGCTGACGTCGTAACGACTCCGGCTGTGCTGGAGAAGCTGATGCCGAAACTGGCAGGTAAAGTCGCATTCTGGGGACCTAAAATGGGCGCCAATGCACCCCGCAAACCAGTGGTACCGCGAGCATTGTCAGAGAATACCCTGACGCTGGAAGGGCAAACCATTGAGATCCTCGGCACACAAGGCGTACTGGCGCACCGCCCTTATACCTGGATTCCGTCCATCAAAGCCATTGTCGGTAATATCGGTGTTTTCGGTCAGATGCATGTCTGGACGGCGGACACACAAACCGCAGCAGAGCGCGCCGCCTGGGTCGCGCAACTGAACGAAATGGCAGCGCTGAAACCTGAGCTCGTCGTACCCAGCCACATGCAATCAGGAACAAAAATCGACATCAGCAACATCACGTTCACTAAAGATTATCTGCAAACATTTGAGAGAACACTCGTGACCAGCAGCAATAGTGCAGAGCTGATCAAGGCAATGAAACAGGCCTATCCGCAAATCAGCGCTGGTAGTATGTCGCTGGACATCGGCGCCAAGGTCAACAAAGGCGAAATGAAGTGGTAAGGAGAATGCAACATGAAAACGACAATCACCTATCTGTTTGATCCCTTGTGTGGCTGGTGTTACGGTGCGGCACCGATGATAGGAAAGCTGAGCGAACAAAGCGATATCACGCTGGTGCTGGCACCATCCGGCCTGTTTTCGGACAGCGGCGGACGCGTCATGGATGCGGCGTTTGCTGATTACGCATGGTCAAATGATCAGCGTATCGAAAAACTCACAGGACAACGCTTTACTCCGGAATACCGCTCGCACATTCTGGGTAAGCCGGGTAGCCGGTTCGATTCGGCAGCAGCAACAATGGCGCTCAGCGCGGTTGCGATGAGCGCACCGGAAAGAGAACTCGACGCACTCAGGCTGTTACAGGAAGCCCGTTATCTGTACGCACAGGACACCTGTGATTGGTCTGTCGTGACCACTGTTTTACGCAATAACAATTTTAATCGTGCTGCAGACAGTCTGGCATCACCCGACGATGCCCTGCGCGACCGTCACCGGACGCGTATCCGCAACGCACAGGAAATGATGCACAGTTTCGGCGTACAAGGAGTACCGGCGTTGATTATCAGCGATGAACAGGGGAGCCGACTGCTCAGAAGTAATGCACTGTACACCAGCTTTGATACCCTGCTCAGCGACATTGCGGCAGCGTGACGCAAATCATTCCGCTCATCGCCATAAAAAAAGCTGACCGTTTGGTCAGCTTTTTTAGCGTCATATCCGAGCAAATTACCCCAACACGGTGATTACAGATCATTCTGCCGTCAAGAAGTGTCGGTCTACTTTCCTATACAGAAACGTGAAAAAATCACACCCAGCAAATCGTCCGACGTGAATTCACCGGTGATGCTGTTGAGGCGATCTTGTGTCAGGCGCAGTTCTTCGGCGAATAAATCCAGCGACTGATCATTTTGCGCGGCGTATTCAGCCGCATTTTGCAGATGTTCATGTGCTTGCTTCAACGCAATCAGATGCCGTTCGCGGGCCAGATATAAAGATTCACCCGTCTGCTGCCAGCCCGCAATACGCAATAACTCCTTGCGCAACAGATCGATGCCGATATGCTCAGAGGCGGACAGATAAATATGCGTCGCATCATCCATAGAATCAACGCTGGCATGATGACCAGAGAGATCAATCTTGTTCCAGACGCGAATCACAGGAACACCATCAGGAAAACGGGCGACAATGGCTTCGTCAGCGCGGGTCGGGCCGCGGCTGGCATCCAGCAGATGCAAAATCACATCGGCCTTTTCAACCTCGGCCCAGGTGCGCTCAATGCCAATACGCTCAACCGTATCAATGGCATTCACGATACCACCGGGCTCGGTATCGTCGTGCTCGTGACGTATGCCTGCGGTGTCGATGATATTCAGCGGTATGCCTTCGATATGGATGGTTTCCGTCACTTTATCGCGGGTCGTGCCGGCAATCGGTGTGACAATGGCCACATCATCACCAGCCAGCGAATTAAGTAAAGAAGATTTACCGACATTCGGCTGCCCGGCCAGCACCACATTCAAACCCTGACGCAGTAATGCGCCCTGCGCAGCCTGCTCGAACACTTTTTGCAAAGCGGTCTGTATCACCGATAGCTGACCTCGTGCATTTGATTTTTCGAGAAAATCGATTTCTTCTTCAGGAAAATCCAGTGTCGCTTCCACCAACATACGCAGATGCACGACCTTCTCCACCAAGGCATGAATCACTTTAGAAAATGCGCCGGACAAGGATTGCGAAGCCGATTTCGCAGCAGCTTCGGTCGATGCTTCAATCAGATCAGAAACTGCCTCTGCCTGCGCCAGATCGAGTTTGTCATTCAAAAACGCACGTTGTGTGAATTCACCCGGCTCTGCCAAGCGCAGACCAGATTCTTTACCAGCTTCCAGACAGCGACTCAGTAACATTTGCATGACGACCGGGCCGCCATGTCCTTGCAACTCAATCACGTCTTCGCCGGTATACGAATGCGGTGCTTTGAAATACAGCGCGATACCCTGATCAATGACCGTGCCATCCGATTGTGTAAAAGGCAGATAAGTTGCGTGACGGGGTTTTAACTGGGTGCTGCCAAACAACGCTGTCATCACGGTAGTCAGATTTTTACCGGAAATCCGCACAACACCGATGCCTCCGCGTCCGGGGGCAGTGGCAATGGCGGCGATGGGAATAGGATCGTAAGTCATGTTGAAATTCTATCTGTGCTTGCACTCTTCAAGTGCAGAATTGTCTGAATAGCTGTGACTGAAATGCGACAAGCTGAAGCTACGTCTTGCAGCCTGAACATCGTTGCAGCGATAAAAAAAGCCCGCACAACGCGGGCTTTTTTCTGGTGTGACGTTAAGCCTTGTGCTCAGGTGGAATCAATTTATTGTTGATCACCCATTGCTGACCTATCGACAGAATATTATTCACGACCCAGTACAGTACCAGACCGGATGGGAAGAAGAAGAACATGACGGAAAACGCTAACGGCATGAACATCATCATCTTCGCTTGCATAGGATCTGCCGGTGCCGGATTGAGCTTGGTTGTGATGTACATCGAGATCGCATAAATCACCGGCAAAATGAACAACGGATCAGGTGCGGTCAGATCAGTGATCCAGCCCATCCATGGTGCGCCGCGCATTTCCACGCTGGCTTGCAATACCCAGTACAAGGCCAGGAAAATCGGCATCTGAATCAGGATAGGGAAGCAGCCACCGAGTGGATTAATCTTCTCAGTTTTGTACAACTCCATCATCGCCTGATTCATTTTTTGCGGATCGTTTTTATAACGCTCGCGCACTGCCTGCATCTTCGGCGTAACCACTTTCATTTTCGCCATGCTGCGATAGCCAGCCGCTGACAATGGGAACAAGGCCAATTTGATTGCAATAGTGAAGGCAACGATAGTCCAGCCCCAGTTGCCGATCAGACCGTGTATCAACTCCATCAGACCAAACAATGGTTTAGCGATAATTGCCAGGATGCCGTAGTCTTTCACCAGCTCTAAACCTGGGGCAATTTTTTCCAATGTGGCAGTCGATTGCGGACCGGAATACAAAACAGCATCACTAGATTTGCTTGCACCCGGAGCGATACTACCCAGCGGCAATACTGTGCTGACTGAGAAGACATTCTCTTTCACTTGTTCCGTGCGGAACTCGCGCGCCCCCTTGTCTTGCGGTACAAATGCGGAGACAAAGAAATGCTGTATCACTGCAACCCAGCCGTTATCGGCTGATTTTGCATGGCTGTTGTTGCTGCTGCCAGCCAATTCTTTTTCCGCTTTATGAATTTTTTCAAAATCCAGTTTCTGGAATTTTTCAGCATCGGTATAGATTGCCGGTGCATAAAATTCACTTGGGCCGGTGAACATCGAGCCACCCTCTGGTTTTGTGCCATCGTGAATTAACTGCAAGTACAGCGATGGAGTAATCGCCGCTGTGCTGTTGTTGCTGACCGTATGTTGAACGCCGACTGCGTAATCACCTTTTTTGAAGGTAAAGGTTTTCGTCAGTTTCACGCCATTCTGTTCTGACTCCAGCACCAATTGAACGCTGCTATCTGCATCCAGCGTACGCTTACCTGGTTTCGCAACAAACACAGATTTATGGTTAGGAAATGCACCGTTGATCAGGCCAGTCTGTGCCAGATAAATTCGTTTTTCGCCAGCATCAAACAGAACAACATTTTTGTGATTTTCTGTCTTTTCTTTCAAGCCAACGGCTTCCAGAAACGGCGTGTAGAAATGCTCGTGTTTAGCGTCCTCTTTGTATTTCAACAATTCAAGACGTCGAACCTCACCACCCAGCGTGTCGATATCGGCTTTCATCACGTCAGTCGTGATCGTGATGATCTCGCTCTTGACAGGAGCAACGGCAGGGTTATTCGCAGAGACCGGAGCGCCATTTGCACTGACTGCCGGTGTTGGTGCGGCCACAGCGGAGGCAGAAGCCGGAGCATTGGTATTTTTACTTTGCTGCGTGGTCGCGGAAGGAAAAAACATGGACGATTTGCCATTGTGGCGCATCCAGTTGTCCCACAGGAGCAACAGCGACATAGAGAAAATAACCCACAGGACGGTACGTTTGATATCCATTTGTGTATGTCAGGAAAGGTGTGAGGAATGACCAGTGTCGCCAGTATGATCGTGGCAACACTTGTCGGATGTGGGGACGGTCTTATTTTTTTCACCGGCAGGTGGAACATTATCCACGCCACCAGGATGCCAGGGATGACATTTGCACAGGCGTTTGCCGGCTAAATAACTTCCCTTAACGGCACCATGCAGCTGAATCGCCTCTGCTGCATATTCAGAACAACTGGGGTAAAAACGACAATTCTGCCCCAACATAGGACTGATTGCGTACTTATAAAAGCGTAGCAACAGGAGCAGCAGTGTTTTCATATCAGCCAGCCTTACAAGCAGGCGCAGCGAACAGACGCACGATTTCCGCCCGCAGCTCACGTTTGAGCTGGGCAGTTGTCGCAGGACCGTCTTTGCTGTTCACTGGTCTGGATAAGCGCACAATACAATCCACGTTTTGCAACGCTGAGCACCGGAAGATCTCACGCGTGACGCGCTTGATCGTGTTGCGTGTCACCGCCCGGGGCGCAAAGCGCTTGGCAGCAACAACACCCAGACGAGCGTGCGGCAAATCATTGGTTCTGGCATACAGCACAAAATGCGGCGTTTTTTGTACGGGGCGCAAACGAAAAACGGATGAAAACTCATCCGTTTTAACGATGCGACGAACGCGGGCAAAATCTGCACCGCCTGCATCTGCCTGAACTGGGTCAGTTAAATGATTGATCATGCGATTTCAGCCAGAGCTGCCGCAGACCAACAATTTAAAATCAAGCTGCCAGGCGTTTACGGCCTTTGGCACGGCGTGCGTTCAGAACAGCGCGGCCACCGCGGGTTGCCATACGTGCGCGGAAACCGTGGGTGCGCTTGCGGCGAACGACGGAAGGTTGGTAAGTACGTTTCATGTTGGTCTCGCTATTTGAGCAATAAAAAAAATCGGAATTACGGGTAAAGGCTTGCGTTTAATTGACGTCAGGCTTTTCACCTTTACTGCCCCAAAACCGCTGCTCATGGCTTGTTGCATGTCGTAAAAACGATGCACCATCCAATAAAAGAGGGTAGGGAACCCTGAATTAGACACCATTTTTAGCTTACGTGTCAATCACTTAGCACAAAATTTAATCAAAGCCCGTTTACGTACGGTCGTGCATAGGGAAGAATAAATTTAATCTCAAGGCTGTGGATAACTCTTGCAGTCGCGGTTAAAATAGAGGATTAGCGCGGCACCGGTTTATGCCTTTAAGGCAACTTTTTTGATCTGACTCAGATACAATGAGTTCAAAAAGGATAATAAGAAACTGTTGCGAAATTCGTCTGTGTTCTCTCAACTACAAGCGCCGTTCCGGCTTCCGGATGGCAGACTGATTTCGCAATCGCTTCATAGATTCGGCACCGCGCATTTGCATTTAATACATTAAAGTCATACATGGAAAATTTCTGGCAAGCCTGTTCGTCCCAACTTGAGCAAGAGCTTCCACCGCAACAATACAGCGCCTGGATCAAACCTCTCGTACCGCTCGACTTCGAAGAAGGCAAGCTGCGCATTGCTGCGCCTAACCGTTTTAAACTCGACTGGGTGAAAGCCCAGTTCGCTAACCGCATTTCAGAATTAGCCAATCAATATTGGGACGATGAAGTCGAAGTACAGTTTGTACTTGATCCGCGTGGCGGCAAAAAGCCAGCTGCACCCGCCCCTCGCGGCAACGGCAGCGATGGTGATCATTCCACGGCTAATGTCGAAATTGTCCAGGAAGCTGTGGCTGCGCCAGAAGCATCACCACGGCGCGACCTGAGCCGCATCAATGTCGAACTGACTTTCGACAGCTTC
Organism: Cognatundibacterium aquatile; assembly: GCF_014699135.1. Classification (GTDB taxonomy): domain Bacteria; phylum Pseudomonadota; class Gammaproteobacteria; order Burkholderiales; family Burkholderiaceae_D; genus Undibacterium; species Undibacterium aquatile. Next base: position 250,377 of record NZ_JACOFT010000001.1, on the reverse strand, counting down.
GTAACAGGTAAGGCGAATCAATTGGCACGCGCCGCAGCGATACAGGTGGCGAATAATCCGGGCGTATCTTACAACCCGCTGTTTCTGTATGGTGGCGTCGGGCTCGGTAAGACGCATTTGATTCATGCAATCGGCAACCAGATTCTGGTGGACAACCCGAATGCCAAAATCCGCTACATCCACGCTGAGCAATATGTACGCGACGTTGTCACGGCATATCAGCGCAAGGGTTTTGATGAATTCAAACGTTATTACCATTCGCTTGATCTGTTGCTGATCGATGACATTCAATTCTTTGGCGGTAAAAGCCGTACGCAGGAAGAGTTTTTCTATGCGTTCGAAGCACTGATCGCCGCAAAAAAACAGATCATCATCACCAGCGATACTTATCCAAAAGAAATCACGGGGATGGATGACCGCCTGATTTCGCGTTTTGACTCTGGTCTGACGGTCGCCATTGAACCACCGGAACTGGAAATGCGGGTGGCGATTCTGCTCAAAAAAGCGCATTCCGAAGGCGTACATTTTTCTGACGACGTCGCGTTTTTCGTTGCCAAGCATCTGCGCTCAAACGTGCGTGAGCTGGAAGGCGCACTGCGCAAGATTCTTGCTTACTCCCGCTTCCACGGCAAAGAAATCACGATCGATGTGGTGAAAGAAGCGCTGAAAGATTTATTGTCGGTGCAGAACCGCCAGATCTCGGTAGAAAACATCCAGAAAACCGTGGCTGACTTTTTTAATATCAAAGTCGCTGATATGTATTCTAAAAAACGTCCGGCCAATATCGCCAGACCGCGCCAGATTGCGATGTATCTGGCAAAAGAACTGACGCAAAAGAGTTTGCCTGAAATTGGTGAATTATTTGGCGGACGCGATCACACCACAGTCTTGCATGCAGTACGCAAGATCACAGCTGATCGCGCGAAAAACCCTGAGTGCAACCACGAGCTGCATGTGTTGGAACAAACGCTCAAGGGTTGATCGCTGAAGCTTGAAAGTCTGGTCGGGCTAAAATAACCGAACCATCATGATGCAGAAGTGACAGCAGCAATCAAAGTATAAAGGCCTCGCCCACTTTTCGGGTCAGGCGTGAGTTTTTAAGTAGTCAGGCAGTACATAAAAAGTAATAAGAGACGAAGCAGATAAAGTCACGGGCAGAAAGCAGATCGCAAAACAAGAGGCAGCAACGTGCGAGATGCGACTGCCAGTGAACTTAACTGAGGCGCCCACAAATCAGGTCCCTTATCAACAACATAAGTGAGGATATTCAAATGCAATTGGTTAAAACCCACCGGGATACCCTGCTCCGGCCTTTGCAAATTGTGAGTGGTATTGTCGAGCGTCGGCACACATTGCCGATTTTGGCCAATATCCTCATTCGCAAAGATGGCGAACAAGTGTCGTTCCTCTCGACGGACATCGAGGTGCAGATCACGACCAAAGCAGAAATCGGCTCTGGCGGCGAGAGCGTTGCCACCACAGTCGCTGCGCGTAAGTTGCTGGACATCTTGCGCGCCCTGCCGGATGACAATGATGTTGTCTTGAAACTGGATAACAAGCGCATGAGCGTGCAATCGGGCAAATCCCGTTTCTCGTTGCAGACGCTGGCAGCAGAAGAGTTTCCTACAGTAGCGCAGGCTGAGCACTTCAATGCCAGCGTGAACCTGCCACAAAAAACACTGAAACACTTGTTCAACATGGTGCATTTCTCCATGGCGCAACAAGATATCCGTTATTACCTGAACGGTCTGTTGCTGGTGGTCGATGGCAAAAACGTCATCGCCGTCGCCACTGATGGTCACCGTCTGGCGTATTGCCAGGTCGAAGTCGAACAAGAATTTCCACGCCACGAAGTCATCATTCCGCGCAAAACCATCATAGAGTTGCAGCGCTTGCTGGAAGACAAAGATGATCCTGTGCAAATCGACATCGCGAATAACCAGGTCAAACTGACGTTTGCTGATATCGAGTTGATTTCCAAACTGGTCGAAGGCAAATTCCCAGACTTCAACCGCGTGATTCCTAAAGGTTACAAAAACAATTTCACGCTGGGTCGCGAACAATTGCTGCGCTCTTTACAACGCGCCGCGATCATGACCAGCGACAAGTTTAAAGGCGTGCGCTGCGTCATCACACCTGGCAGCATGCAAATCTTGTCGACCAATGCCGATCAGGAAGAAGCGATGGAAGAAATTGAAATCGACTACGGTGGCGACAACGTCGATATCGGTTTCAATGTCAGTTATCTGCTGGATGTGTTGAATAACCTGAAGTGCGAGCAAGTCAACATTGCTTTGGGCGATTCAAATTCATCTGCACTGATCACCATTCCTGACAACACCGACTTTAAATACGTCGTGATGCCAATGCGGATCTGATTTGCTCTGCCCCTTCTTCTGTCCGCAGAAGAAGGGTTGGGGATGAAAGCACCGTCATCACGCCGCGTCCTGCATAGTCTTGCTGATCAGCGTTTTACTCTGCTGTCACCCCGCCCTCTTACACCTACGCAAGAGGGAGTTAACACCCTTGAACACGCAGTAAACACAACAGAAGGTAGCCATGTCCGATAACAACCAAGACAATACTCCAGCCCAAGCCGCCAGTTCAGCGCAATACGGCGCATCCTCCATCCAGATTCTGGAAGGCCTGGAAGCCGTGCGTAAGCGCCCCGGCATGTACATTGGCGATACATCGGATGGCACCGGCTTGCATCATCTGGTATTTGAAGTTTTAGATAACTCGATTGACGAATCGCTGGCAGGACACTGTACCGAGATCAACGTTGCGATTCATACCGACAATTCCATCTCCATAACTGATAACGGTCGCGGCATTCCGACCGGCATCAAATGGGACGATAAGCACGAACCAAAACGCAGCGCCGCCGAAATCGTCATGACCGAATTGCATGCAGGTGGTAAATTCGATCAGAACTCGTACAAAGTATCCGGTGGTTTGCATGGTGTCGGTGTTTCCTGCGTGAATGGCTTGTCCAAATTACTGAAGCTGACGATACGCCGCGATGGCAAAGTTCACACCATGGAATTTGTCCGTGGTGTTCCGCAAAACCGTGAACTTGAAACGGTTGATGGCGTTCTCACTTCCCCGATCAAAGTCATCGGTGACACGGACAAACGCGGCACCGAAGTTCATTTCTGGGCTGACGAAGAAATCTTCACGCATGTTGAATTTCATTACGAGATCCTGGCAAAACGTATCCGCGAACTCTCATTCCTGAATAACGGCGTACGCATCAAACTGAATGATCACCGCACCGGCAAAGAAGAAGTATTTGCTTTTGAAGGTGGCACCCGTGGTTTCGTTGAATACATCAACAAGAATAAATCGGTCTTGCATCCGACCATTTTCCAAGCAACTGGTGAAAAAATGTCGGATCAGGGCACCAACATCACCGTGGACGTTTCCATGCAATGGAACGATGCCTACAACGAACAAGTGCTGTGCTTCACCAACAATATTCCGCAACGCGACGGCGGAACGCATCTGACCGGTTTGCGTGCAGCGATGACGCGCGTGATCAATAAATATATCGACGAACACGAATACGCAAAGAAAGCCAAAGTCGAAGTCACCGGCGACGATATGCGCGAAGGCTTAACCTGCGTCTTGTCCGTCAAAGTTCCTGAACCAAAATTCAGCTCGCAGACAAAAGATAAGCTGGTGTCTTCTGAAGTGCGCGGCCCTGTCGAAGAAATCGTCACCAAAACATTGACGGATTATCTGGCTGAAAAACCAAACGACGCCAAAATCATTTGCGGCAAAATCGTTGAAGCATCGCGCGCCCGCGAAGCCGCCCGCAAAGCCCGCGAACTGACTCGTCGTAAAGGCGTGATGGATGGTTTAGGCTTATCTTCCAAACTCGCCGACTGCCAGGAAAAAGACCCTGCCCTGTGCGAACTGTATATCGTCGAAGGTGACTCTGCGGGTGGCTCTGCGAAGCAAGGCCGTGATCGTAAATTCCAGGCGATTTTGCCATTGCGCGGTAAAGTGCTGAACGTAGAAAAAGCCCGCTTTGAAAAAATGCTGTCGAGCGAACAGATCACCACCCTGATCGCCACCCTCGGCACATCCATCGGCCCTGACGAATTCAACGCCGATAAATTACGCTATCACCGCATCATCATCATGACCGATGCCGACGTTGACGGTGCCCACATCCGCACCCTGCTGCTGACCCTGTTCTATCGCCAGATGCCGCAACTGGTCGAACGCGGCCACATCTACATCGCACAACCACCACTCTACAAAGTCAAAGCCGGTCGCGATGAACGCTACCTCAAAGACGATGCCGAAGAAGCGCAATACATGATGACCGTGGCACTGACCAACGCATCGCTGATACCAAGCACAGGCGCAGCGCCTATCACTGGCGACGCACTGGCCGAATTGGTACGCCAATACAATCTGGCCAACGCCATCATGACCCGTCTGACACGCCTGATCGATCGCGCCGCACTGACAGCGATCATGACTGGTGTCACCCTGAATTTTGAGAGCGCAGAAAGTACCGAACAAACTGCTCTGCAAATGACCAACACCATCAACGACCCGGCAATCAAAGTCGTCGCCATCAATGATGATGTCAATGGCACCCGTACCCTGCGTGTAGAACGCCTGCATCATGGCAACATCAAAGTCAGCAACATCGAATCTGATTTCGTCGTCAGCGCCGATTACAAAGTATTGGAAAACGCGGCCGCCACATTTAAAGGCTTGTTAGGCGAAGGCGCGTTCATCCGCCGTGGTGAAGGCGAACGCATCAAGGAAATCGCTGTGCAGGATTTCCACCACGCCATGCTGTGGTTGCGCGAAGAAGCCGAACGCGGCGTCTCCAAACAGCGCTACAAAGGTCTGGGTGAAATGAACCCAAGCCAACTCTGGGAAACCACCATGGACCCAACCGTGCGCCGCTTACTCAAAGTGCAAATCGAAGACGCGATCGCCGCCGACCAGATCTTCACCACCCTGATGGGCGACGACGTAGAACCCCGCCGTGCCTTCATTGAAAGCAATGCGTTAAGGGCGGGGAATATTGACGTTTGATATAACATGGAACAACAAAAAGCCCTGCCATTTGGTTGGGCTTTTTTGTTGAATGAGAAAATATAAAACAGTAAGGCCAGACACATATCATCCACGCGCACTTCCAGTCATTCGCCCCTGCAAGGCGCATAGACATTGCGCGACAAGGCCGCGCTGAATTAAGATTTTTCTTTATCAGAATACCAGCGGAGAAATCATGGCTATTCAACTCGATCTAAGTTCATTAGAAAATGCCTTGCAACGTCTGAGCGAAGCATTACAAGCCTACGCTGCTGATGCACACAATTCACTTTATCGCGACGCTTGTATTCAACGCTTTGAATTCTGCTACGAGCTTTCGCACAAAATGCTCAAGCGTTATCTCGAACTTGCTGCGGCTAATCCGGTTGAAATTGATGAGCTGCCATTCGCAGACTTAATCAGAACCGGCAGCGAACAAGGCTTACTGCGCAACGGCTGGGATCGTTGGAAAGATTACCGTAAAGCACGGAGTATCACCAGCCACACCTATGACGAATCCAAAGCCATTGAAGTCATGCAAATCGTGCCGGATTTTCTGCTTGAGGGGCAAGCATTACTGGCAGAACTGAAAAAACGCGGTACGCCGCCAACGTGAAACATGTGATGACAAATCCAGCAAACACGCAGCCAAACATCGCCATCACGCCAGACCAATGGCTGATCGTCTCCGCCATATTACAAAAACACGTACCAGAGAACGAAGTTTGGGCTTTTGGTTCAAGGGCAACCCACACAGAAAAACCGTACTCCGATCTGGATCTCGCCATCATCGGCAATACTCCCTTAACACTCAGCCTGCTCGCCACAATCGAACACGATTTCTCCGAATCAAATTTGCCTTTCAAGGTGGATGTGGTGGATTGGGCGACGCTGAGTCCAGCGTTTCGTGAAATTGTTCAAAGTCATAGAGTCAAACTTAAGTGAAAAAGTGCACGCACTGACTCAACGAAGCTGCAGTTTTGTAGAAAAGAGACGATCTAACAGATCTTCATGATTCAGTCTCCAAGGATATCCGTGGTTGCGCACTTTCCGATTTTCTTTCTCGGACATCGTAAACTCAAAAACAATTTCATTACTCAAAACAAGTTGGATGAATTTTTGTATTGAAGGCTGTTCACAATAGACGAACTCTTTGTATTTGAACTGTGTACCACTTTTTGAAATTTCCGCCTTGATAAATGCTGTCCGACTGTGTTTTTCTAGTAAGCGATCTTCCAACGTTTGATACGGCCAATATCCGATTTGTTCGAATTGTTTTAGTAATTCGACTATGGCATTAACATCGTTTGCCTTAAGAAGAAGACCGAGGTTATTCTCCTTTGTCGTTAGCTGCGAGTAACAAGCCAATCTACCATCGCCGTTGAGCCTTCCTATTTTTTCAAGTCGCGCATAATTACTGAGCTTTTCCGCCCATACTGGAGCTTCTTGGAATAAGTTAATCTTTCCCGTTGAACGCGTGCCTTCTGATTTCAATTTTTTGCATTTGATTTCGATACCGCGATAATCGGCTTTCTTATCATTATTCTCTTCAATCCCTACCAATGACTCGAAGGTGTAACCAATACCCGTGTCACCGCTACGCAAGTTTTTAACCCATCCCATCTCTGCGATTTGATCGAACTTTTGAAGAAGGTCCGTAAGAGGCTCGTCAAACTGTAGTTCGGTTGAACTGATGTCGCGAAGCGCAACAAGTCCTGGTTCTGGATCTAACTTTTCAGAGAACAGTAAGGGATAAATTTGCGCAAATTTATTTCCCTCATCTGATAATGCCCCATCAATGTAATACGATTCAGAGCCATCCTCATGCATAGCTTTAACAAAGACAGCCAAAATAAAACCATGATTCTTGTCGTTAAGAATGCCGTTGAGTCGGGTGATGCGTCGCTCTGGGTAACGTTGGTAATACTTCCAAGCTAGTTCAACAGGCTTACAGGTGATGCTGTCAAACGCATTGAAAAACGTCGTTGCGTTTTCATTGATATCGACAATCTCTAACTCAGGGAAAAAATCATAATGTTCCGTTGGTATGAGAACACCATGGCGACCAGAATCATCATTCTTGGTAAGAATTTTCGCCAATATTTCGCCAGATTTAAGACGTCTGCCCGCTGCCTGCACCATTGCTCGAACATAGTCTTCAAGCGTCAAGATATTTTGATTCATTGGAAAAATTGGCTTTACAAAGGTACTAAAGTCTAATGGCGAATAAGCAAATGAACAACGATTATGAATTTACTCTAAGTAAGATGAGTAGACATTGCGTTTGCGATGTAGCTCATCACATCCACAACGACTGAATTTCCAAACTGCTTATACGCACGGGTATCTGATACCGGAATTTTGAAGGTGTCAGGAAAGCCCATTAAGCGAGCACATTCTCTGGGCGTTAACCTTCTTGGATTTTTGTTTTTTCCTTGGCTAACTAAAATCTCAGAACCATCTTTGTAATAACGAGCAGACAGGGTTCGCGTGACGCTATCTTTGGTGACGAGGCCAAAGCCAAATCCATTACCTTTTTCCTTATGCTTCGCTGCGTAGTTTTGCAAGTAAGTCCACAGATTGTCGGTGAGCGTATATTTGTCTAAAGGTTTTTTGTTTTTGTGATCGAAGTAGGCCGAATCATCCCAAGGGAGAAAAGGTTCCGTGCCATCGGTCTTGTGCAAAATATCGCCGAGTTTTCGCTCACCTTTGGGCGGTAAATCTAATCCGTGTAAATCGAATTGTATGTTCAGGTCATTGCGGAAACCAACGATCAGAATACGTTCGCGATGCTGTGGTACGAAGTGTGCGCCATCGATCACGCGATAACTCATGGTGTATCCCAGCTCTTCGAGGCTACGTTTGATGACGTCAAAGGTTCGGCCCTTGTCATGCGATGTCAGATTCTTCACGTTTTCCAGTAAAAATGCCCGAGGTTTTTTTTCATCGATGATGCGGCAGATGTCGAAGAATAATGTGCCTTGCGTTTCATCGTTGAAACCATGTGCACGACCCAGGGCATTTTTCTTGGATACTCCCGCAATAGAAAAAGGCTGGCAAGGAAAGCCTCCGAGTAATACATCGTGATCTGGAATATTTTCGGCAGCGATTTGGGTAATATCACCGTTGATCTGGTGGTTATTAGGATAATTGTGCGCATAAGTTTTTTGCGCGTAAGTATCCCATTCACTAGTGAATACACAATGACCACCAACGCTATCAAAGGCCTGACGAATACCACCGATTCCGGCGAACAAATCGATGAAAGTGAATGCAGCATTCTTCGCAGCATCAGGATCGCTATCACCCAGCGGTAAAATTTGCTGAAGAGCATAGGATAAGTAAGGCGGAGGTTCATTTTCACGTGCCTCCCAGCGTCTTACCTGGCGAGCGTTGACGCCCAGTATTGTTGCTATTTCTTCTTGAGTTTTAAATTGGCGGGCAGCCGCTAAATATTGAAGCACTGCGTCGGAATCATGGGTTTGAATTGGGTCTGGCATAAACATCTCGCTGGGAATTTTACAGGACAATACGTCCAATTTTTAACCCAGTCAAGTTTTTACTGTGTGTAAACACAGTAAATTATAAATGAGCTTTATAGTTCTATCTCAAAACCAATATCATTGGTCTGTGTGTGCAAACAAAAAGTGGTGCGATGGCAGATGTTCACAGCAAGGCAGCACGCTCAAAAAATATGCGTGCTATCAAAGCAAAAAATACTCAACCAGAGTTACTGATCCGGCAGGCATTGTATGCCCGGGGATTTCGTTATCGTCTGCATGACAAAGGCTTACCTGGCACCCCGGACATCGTATTGAAAAAGTATAAAGCGCTTATTTTTATCAACGGCTGTTTCTGGCACGGGCACCGCTGCCATCTGTCGAAAATACCTCAAACCAGAACGGCATTCTGGCTGGCTAAGATCTCCGACAATATCGCGCGGGATCAGCGTCACCAGACTCAGCTGCTGGCATCTGAATGGCGTTATGCGGTTATCTGGGAATGTGCACTAAAAGGAAAAACGCGCCTCAGAGCAGATTATCTGATCGACTGTGTGGAAGACTGGATCATTAACAGCAATTCAAAGAGTCTTGAAATCAGCGGAGCGTCTGTGAAGTAAGGCGGAAACCGCTTTCTTCGCGTCACTTCTTGCACTTTCTGGTGAGTAGCTTAGTCCGCAATCGAGCTCGGTCTGATTCAGGCTCACTGACCAGACGTACCCACCCCGAAAATGGTCTGGATCAGGCTCTATCCATATAACCATGTCGTCAATCACTTCCTCGATATATCCGGTCATTCTATTCTCCAACAAATGTGATAGTTAATCTGGTTGTTTGTTTGAGTTTAGATCTTCAATATGAGATGGTCTACGGACGATGAGTCTCATTTCATTCTGACTGAATTAGTCTGTCTGGCAGCATCAATATCGACATGCTGTTTCAAGCGAGTCAGATGCACACACATAAAATCCGGCATTCTGCCACCCCTTGCTGACCCTGCTATGATGGCGCGGGTTTTGGGTTCGTCACGCACCCAAAGCAGCCAATTTTTTAGTTCCGCTTTTATTCGCTTTCAGGAGACAGCATGCCGCAACTTAAACTGACCTATTTCGATTTTCATGGTGGCCGTGGTGAGCCAGTACGGCTGGCGTTGGCGCTAGGCGGGGTGGCGTTTGAAGATCATCGTTTCAGCTATCCCGAATTTGCCGACGTGCGCAAAGCGACGCCGTTCGGGCAGGTGCCAGTGCTAGAGGTGGATGGTGTGCAACTGACGCAGTGTGATGCGATCCTGCGTTATGCGGGCAAGCTGGCGGGTCTGTATCCGCAAGATGCGTTGCAGGCTTTGTACTGCGACGAGGTGAGCTTTGTCGTGGAAGAGGCGGGTATCAGGATGGGCCCGACTTATCGTATGACGGGTGAAGAGCAAAAGGCAGCGCGCCTGGCTTTGGTGAACGGTTCGATGCCGGTTTATCTGCGCTGGCTGGAGCAGCGTTTGCTGGCGCAAGGCGGCGAATACTTTGCTGATGGTCGCCTGACGATCGCCGATCTGAAGGTGTTTGTGGATATCCGTAATTTGAATGCCGGTCGTCTGGATCATGTGCCGACCGATCTGGTGGCGCAAGTTGCACCGGCGCTGAATGCGCATAATCAGCGCATCGCGGCCTTGCCTGCGGTGCAGGCGTATTACGCGAAATTTGCTCAATAAAGCGGCAGTGACAAACAAAAAGTACGGCAACCAGCCGAATAACGTCTGCAAGACTGTGTATTGATCAGGTCTGCAGCCTGAAATGCTGCCAGCAGCCGCATGGAATTTCAGACCTTGAACGCAGACCCGGGTTTTCGTGCGATTTTTTGCCGCCTCTTTTTCCGCTTCAAAAAAAACAGCCGGTATCAACACCGGCTGTTTTTTTATGCGTCAGCGTATTGCTTAACGGCTGTTCTGTTTGCAGGTAAAACTGGTCGTAGTCACCTTATCGACATTACCCTGACCACAAGTGGCAACGGCTTGTTGCGACATCACGCTGATTTGTTTGCCAGCTTCAGCAGTGCTTTCAACGACCGAAATACAGGCGCTTAAGCTGGCAACGATGGCGACCAGGCTCAGGATATGCAGGATTTTTTTCATAGTCTCACTCTCAGATTGATTTAATTTGGCAAAGCAGACATGTCGTTGGTCGCTTCGTCATTTGATAGACCGGCATGCTGTTGCTTGGTTCCCTGCATGCCGGAGCGAGTGGCAGGCCATCACCACTGTTTAAACTTAACGTTTCAACAATCTATCCGGCTGACTTGCAACACACCTTTATTTCCGGTGATAACAAAGACGCAGCTATTGCGCCTGAAAGAAGCGCGAAATGCTACTTTTATCAGCAACCGGGTTTGTAAGTGAGCCGCCGTTGTGGCGTTATTTGTAGGCATGTTTTGCTTCATTTTGTATCATGAAGCTAAGAAAACGTGCAGAAACTTGGGAATCCGATAAAACCGCCTGCCTTTACAGGCGTTTGCCTGTCCCAAATCGCACAGAAAACGTGAAACATCTGGACGCAGCGTGTACCATTGAATATTCTTATCTATTTCCATGGTACAAGTGTTCTGCGTGCGGCGATTGACGCTGCGCTGAGTTCCCGGTAACACTGCCACGCAGAGGAGAAAATCATGTCTGGCTTCGCCCTGTCACCGCAAACATACTTGCGAGAACCGATGGCAAACCTGCTTAGCCGTATCGCCCTGTTTCGTGTGGTATTTACCAGCGAAGCGCGACGGCACGACATTACTCCCGGCGCTGGGCGAAACGATGTGTCTGCGAACGTGTCAGCCAACGTGTCGGTCATAGCGCATCGGCCACTGCGCGGACAAAATAACAATAGATAACAATCATTTCAAGAAACCTAATTCAGGAGTTGGTCATGAGTAACGAAGAAAAAAGAGTTGTCTACGGAACAGAAGATCTGTTGACCAGTTTATGCAATTCGGTCACGCGAGTACTGAACGTAGCGACGCAAAGCAAGATTCATTACTCTGCGATGGTGCAAAGAATTACCAAAATCGGTCTGAAGCCGGATATCGGTTGTTTCGTCTTATTTGACGGTGGATTTTCCGGTTTGGTAGTGTTGAATTTTGCAGGCAACGCCGCGTTGGAAATTTACGAAAAATACATGCTCAGCATGGGCATGCCGAAATCGGAACTCGCCTCGTCGTTCAGCTCGGACGAAGTGTCAAATATCCTCGGCGAACTGATGAATCAGATCGTTGGGGACTTTACCGGCAAAATACGCCGGGAACTGCAAACCAACATCACCCAGAATCAACCAAAAATGCTGGTGCTGAATAAGCAGGTGATGCTGAGTGTGGATACGCCGCTGGATCGCCCTGAAATCCGTCGCGTGTCGTTTTTCACTGAAAACAATAATATTTTCTATCTCGAACTCGCGATTGATCGCACGGAATTCATTAAATTGCATGATTTTGATTCCAGCGAAATCATTGATCCGGATGCCTTGCTGGATATGGAACAAGCCGACCAGAGCAAAGCAGCGCCAGCCGCAGCCGCACCGGTGGTGGATGACGAAAGCGATGAACTGTTACGTTCGTTAGGCATGTAAGCACCGGCGTCTGTGGCTGATCTGCACCTGATCAACGCAACAGCTGTTTTGAAAAATAAAGAACGTCACGTAACGATATGGCTTACGTGGCGTTTTTTATTGGCAAAACGCATTTTCAGCCAATTTGCTGTAAACACCCCCTAATGTTCATGCGGGTTTCCAAGGCATACCCCTGTATCCCCGCATAGATATTGGCTGTTGGCAGCATCACCCGGCAGAAGTCCATTTAATGCGGGGTTTGCAATGTCGCGTCGCTCATGCCAAGATACGCGCCCTGTCTGAATGATAAATCGCGCGGCAATCGTCTGTCGCACCTGAGTTTCCCTGATGAATACCACTCACCCACCGCATGCTGTTTCCCGCTTACGTACTGCCCGTCTGGCACGCAGCACGCGACCGTTTCTGGCGCGCGGCGGGCCGCATGGCGAGCGTTGCGGTGGCTGCCGCCTGATACTCAGCCATTGCATCTGCGCGCTGCGTCCTGTGGTGCCGACGCGTGCCGGGGTGTGCCTGATCATGGCAGAACATGAAGCGCTCAAGCCCAGTAACACAGGTTGGCTGATCGCTGATGTGGTGCCGGATACGATGGCATTTGGCTGGGCGCGCACGGAAGTGGATCCCGCCTTGCTGGCGGTGCTGGCGGACCCGCAATGGCAGCCATATGTGGTGTTTCCGGGTGAATTTGTGGCGCCAGAGCGGGTGATTACGCAATTACTACCGGAACAGAACGTTGCGGATTCCAGCGAACCCGCAGCCGCAATCACAAAGAAACGGCCGCTGTTCATTTTGCTCGATGCGACCTGGCCGGAAGCCCGCAAAATATTCAAAAAAAGCCCGTATCTGGAACAATTTCCTGTGCTGAGTCTGTTGCCGGAACAATTGTCGCGCTACCGTTTGCGCCGTTCGCGTCGTGATGAACATTTGTGCACATCGGAAGTCGCCGGTTTATGTCTGCAACTGGCGGGCGATGTGTTCGCCGCGCAAACGCTGGAAGCGTATCTGGATGTGTTCAGCGAACATTATCTGCGCGCCAAACAGCAATTGAAGGTGGACTGGGAAGACGATTTCCATCAGCGTTTGCGCGCATTGGCGGCAGCGGCAACATCAACGCCCCAAGCCTGATGACACGACAAAGCTGGCGCGAAATATCCGTCGCTGACAGCAAAATCGACAGCAGCATTGAACAGACTGCGCATCTGGTGGATAATTCGGCCTATGAACGATACTACACAACTCCCCCCATTACCGGATCGCCTGTCGGTTGATCCGCGCAGCCCTTACTACGTCGCCGCCGTGTTTGAACACGAAGTGGGCATCAAGCTCAACGGTAAAGAGCGTCTGGACGTCGAAGAATATTGCATCAGCGAAGGCTGGATCAGCGTGCCAGCAGGCAAGGCGCGTGACCGTAAAGGCAATCCGCTGATGATCAAAGTCAAAGGTGAGGTCGAGGCGTTTTATCGCTGATGTCTGCCGCTCAGGCGCGAATCTGACGATGGCGTCTGTATCTATCATTACTGCAACTCAAATGAAAAAGTCCCTGTATTCATGCGCTGGTCAGGCCATTTTCGCGCCACAAAGCGCATGAACACAGCGGGCTGGCATCGACTGATGCCATTGCTTTTACTGGCATTGGTCACAACGCTGACTGCCACCGCCTATGCAAATGCAGATGAACAAACCTTTCCTGTCAGACTCAGTCGCAACGAACATCTGTTGTTAGAAAAACTGGTCTGTGGCATTCCATTCGGTGTCGGCGTTGCAGAGATTGATGCGCGCGCTTTCAGCGCTCAGGCGGACAAGGCAAATTACGCCGATGTGAAATGCCGTCCGCATGCGCAACTCAAGACCCAGCCTTTATATTACGTTGCCCAATGCGGGCGCGATGGTAAGCAATGGAGTTGTGGCGCGGCAGAGGTGGAAACAATCGTGCCACTGCAAGCGCGTAAGCTGATTGTGCGACCAGGAACAGTGCCACCGCAACGCGCAACAGAAGCGATACAAACCATCAGCACCTACGGATATTTTCAGGCGAAATCGCTCGATGCAGCGCTGCAGTCAACCTGCACTATGGGCATGGGCGACACAGCGGATCTGGTTGAAATTTCTTGTCGGCGCTGGTCGATCACGGTGTCATTCTGGTGCCCGCAGAAATCACCACAATCGCCCTGCCCACGTGTGATTTATATGGGAGAGCGTTGAAAAAATCAGCGCAGGAAAAGCGTTCAGCAAGTTTGCGAATGAAATTTAATCGAGAGCATTTGCTTTGATGATGCGGTTTAATTCACCGTTACGCACAAGTTTGCTGAAGGCATTGTCAATCTGCGCCATTACTTCTTTCGGAACCATTTTTCCACCCGCAATATAGGCCGGGCTGGGGTCAAGTATGACGGGGAGCAATCGGATATTCGGATGATTTTTCGGTGAGTAGGCACCGCTCTTAAAAAAAGAATCGCGGTGATAAAAAAATCTGCCGCGACCTGCTTCCAGTTTGATCAGATTCTGTTCGGCGGTCGGTGTGCCGCTATCGAGGATAATGCCTAACTGCTGCAAGCGTTCGACCTCGGCATGCCCTTGCATGATCAGCACTTTGCCGGCCTTGCCCAATTTTTTCACATCGCTCCAGTTATTCACAACGACATCATCACCAGCTCTGACTGCCAGCCGATAACCCGTCGTGTGCAAACCCTGTTTCAGAAACTGCATACCAGCAGCTTCACGCGATGCATTCTTTCTGGCGCCACAGATAATGTCACGCCGCCCGGCGCTGAGCTCATATTCGATACGGCGAATCGGCATAGGATCGTCATCCAGCAAAAAATGCAACTGCGGATCAATTGCCTCTATCGCACGATAGACGTCAACACATGGCCCTTTCCAGCCGCTTTCAGTTTTCACGTTATATGGCGCAGCACTTTCCCATATCGCTACGCGTAAATCCGTTGCAGATGCTTGCCATGCGCAAAACAATCCAAGTAAGCAAAACACTTGTTTCTTCATACATTGAAGTCGGTCAGTGGCGATAAATATTGAACTCACATTTAACCACATCTTGACCGCATCCCCGTGCGCAAGAAACCACGATATACGCGTTTATTTCGTTTTCGATCTGTAAGAAGAATTTTGTGATACAGGCTCGGCCAAAAAAGAGAATTAAAGTTAACAAATTCATTCGTGTCAGATATTCTTTAGTCAACCAGGATAAATCTGTTGATCACTACGGTACGCATACTCAGACTCAAATCTGAGTATCGTTGCCGGATCATTTTCTGGCATTCCCTTTTCACCATTGAGTAATTTTCTTCCAATATTTTATGACGCAATATTTGTTTTCATTCCTATACAAGCTGATGCTCATATTTTTAATGGCAATACTCAGTACGAGCGGTGCGTATTCGCAAACGCTGGAACAGCAGTCCGCCGAGTTGGATAACATTGCAAATGCCGCGACGGAAACAACATCAACTAAGGCAATCGCAGTGGCAAATGCTTTCGATCGCCTTATGCTTCCGTTTCTGGATGCAGAAAAAATAAAATTAACCACGCCATCTGATTTAAAAATTCTTTTTCGCGCGGCAGACATGACCGCTTTTTATACCGCTGAAACGAAATATGTAGAATATCTGCAGCGTATTTCCAAGGTGTCAGAAGAGCGCAAACTGATCACTGAAGAACACTATACAAAGTTATATTTCGCGCTCTTGCAGGTCAGAATGTTGAAAGAGGCAGACGCACTTTTGGCACGGCACAAACTATCAGTGAATGACGCTTTGCCTGCACATCGGGAAGCGCCTGATTTATCCGCTCAGATGCCAACAGAATGGCTGATTGAAGCAAACAGCTTATCTTTATTACGAAGAAATGTTGACATCAATCAGGGCGCAAAAATTATTGTGGTATCCAGCCCAGGATGCCATTTTTCCAGAAATGCGGTACGCGATATTTCGCAAGATCCCGCCTTGATGACGGTGTTTCGCGAACATGGAAAATGGCTGGTTCCGCAAATGCGCCACAGTTACTTTCACGACATCCAGAAGTGGAATCGTTCTTTTCCCAACTTTCAAATGACCATGGTTTATCAAGGACAGGAATGGAAAGACATTGACCATTGGGGAACGCCGACTTTTTATTTTTTTAAAAATGGAAAACTCAGCAGCAAGGTTACCGGCTGGCCGGAACAGGGAAATATAAAAGAACTGAAAAATTCACTGCAAAAAATCGGATTGCTTTGAGAATGAATTGGAATTAAAACAGATGAAATTTTTTCTCATCGTTCACAGGTATTAATCTGTTAAAGAAAAAATTTTTAAGAATACAGATCAGAAAACGTCTGCTTTGAGTTGTGTATTTTCATCAAGATGATAATTACGTATCACGGATGCTTTGATCAAAAAAAACGGCGCATATCATCTGATATGCGCCGTTTTTTTGAGCTGAATTATTTAGCTGGAGCTGTCTTCGCTGCTTCTGCTTTGACTTCAGTTTTCACTTCTGATTTTGCATCTGCTTTAGCTTCTTTCTTCGCTTCTTTTTTCGCATGTTTTACATGCTTTACTTTTTTCTCTGCGGTTGCACTGGCTGCTTTTGCTTCTACTACTGGTGCTGGCGGTGTCACTTTTGTTTCCGCTTTCGTTTCGGCTTTGACTGCAGCAGCTGGCGCACTTGCTTTGGCAGAAGCAGCTGGGGCTGCTGGTGTCTGGGCGAACGCTGTACCCATTGCGAAAGTAGTTGCGATGATAGCGGCGATAACTTGTTTCATGATAGGTCCTGTTCTTTCGTTGAGTTTGTTTTGCGTAGTCAATCTACGTAAGCTAATAACGCGGCCTTGCTACATTGTGTTGACATGTTTTTGAAAAAAATTGATGTATTTATTTTTTTATTTTCCCGTATTTTTATATCTGTTTTTCAGCTACAAAGAATGCAGTACGTTTTCATCGTGTATAAAAAAACCGGCGCACATCAATGATGTTACGCCGGTCTTTTACCTCAATTCAGAGGCAAAAAAATCAAACCATTATTTTGCTGGTGTCGTCTTTGTTGTATCTGTTTTTACTTCTGCTTTTGCATCTGCTTTGACTTCTGTGTTCGCTTCTTTTTTCATGTGTTTCACATGCTTAGATTTTTTTTCTGCCGATGGTACTGACGCTTTTGTTTCTGCTGCTGCGCTGGCAGGTTTTACTTCTGCAACCGCGGCTGGTGGCGCTACTTTTGTTTCGGCTTTCGCTTCGGCTTTTACAGCAGCGGCTGGCGCACTTGCTTTGGCAGGAGCAGCTGAGGCTGCTGGTGTCTGGGCGAACGCTGTACCCATTGCGAAAGTAGTTGCGATGATAGCGGCGATAACTTGTTTCATGATAGGTCCTGTTCTTTCGTTGAGTTTGTTTTGCGTAGTCAATCTACGTAAGCCAAGAACGCAGCCCGCTTGATTTCTGTTGACACGATATTTGCCGCAGAATTGTAGCCAATTGTTACGTCGTAAAAATAAAGGGAATTTATTTCCTTTGTCGATGCTGCATTTATTGATCGCATCTTATGCTGCACGCTGTGACGTTTTACCGAAACAGGACTACTATCTGCCACGCATGCTACGTGGCGAATTTTAAAATTCAGAAAGAAGAAACTTCATGACTTTAGCAAACTGGTGTGTACTGGCAGCATGTCTGTTACCCATCATCACGGTTGGGTTGGCAAAGGCGGAGTCGGCGAAACTGTCGCGGGAAGAAGGTCGCTATAACAACCAGCAACCACGTGTATGGGCGCAGCAGTTACAAGGCTGGCGACAACGCGCGAATGCCGCACAACAAAATGGCTGGGAAGCCTTGCCTTTGTTTATTGCAGCAGTCGTTCTCGCGCAGCAAGCGCATGCAGATCAGGGATGCATTGATACGCTTGCGATGATATTTATTGGTCTGCGGCTGATCTACGTCGCGACATACCTGACAAATATGAGCAATCTGCGCAGCCTGGTCTGGACAGCCGGCATTGCGGTGAATATCGCAATCTTACTGATGTCTTGAAACGTCTTTCAATCACAGGAACAGATGATGGATGAACAGGAATTACAGGCAACTTTATTCAGTATGTTGCCGACACCCGCGTATATTTTTGGCGCTCTTCTTTTTGGCATCATCGGCTTTGCGGCGTATCGCTACGGCAAAAAGATGGAACAAACGAAGTGTAAATGGCTGGGAATTGCGCTGATGCTCTACCCTTACCTCACTGGCAGCGATACGCGCTGGCTGTATGCCACTGGCACGGTACTATGCGCGGCCTTATACATTTACCGTAACGAATAAGCAAAGGAGAGCAAACATGCTGCGATAAGTCGTAGTGATTTGCGACATTGTTTTCTTCTGTGCATTCTGGCAATGCTCAGGAATTTATTTCGCGGGACATCATTCCGCCTCAACGCAGGAACAATAAATTTATAAATCGTTGACATTTACCCGCCCAGTGAACCGCTTTTTCCCTTTCCCAGCGTGTTAACATCAGTCCCCCGCTCGTTACAAATAGCAGCTATTGGCCGTTGCGCTAAAATGAACCCTCCTAAAGTTACTTCTATTCTCTTCATTTGCATGGGGAATATCTGCCGCTCTCCCACGGCGGAGGGAGTGTT
The DNA here is from genome assembly GCF_014699135.1 of Cognatundibacterium aquatile. GTDB lineage: Bacteria > Pseudomonadota > Gammaproteobacteria > Burkholderiales > Burkholderiaceae_D > Undibacterium > Undibacterium aquatile. Next base: position 231,601 of record NZ_JACOFT010000001.1, on the reverse strand, counting down.
TCGCGCCAAAGCGAAAGCGGCGGGGATATCAGAACAATTAGTTATCGATTCCGCCGGGACACATGCGTATCACATCGGTGAACCGCCCGATGCGCGCTCACATGGTTTTGCGGTCAAACGTGGCTTTGATTTGTCACAGCAACGGGCACGCCAGATAAAAGCGGAAGATTTCGTTAACTTCGATCTGCTGCTGGCGATGGATAAAAGTAATCTCGCCCTACTTCAGGCTGCGTGTCCTGAACCCTATCAGCATAAGCTGGATCTGTTGATGCATTACGCCCAACATACTCAGGCGGAAGAAGTGCCCGACCCGTATTATGGCGGCGTGAGCGGCTTTGATCTGGTGCTGGATTACATTGAAGACGCATCCGAAGGGCTGGTTGCCCGTTTACAAAAGTAAGCCTCAAAGACTTTTTACAGACTGATCGCCACAAATAGCCTGTTGTATGGACATTCCATGCATTCCGGGCACAGCATCACCGTATTGGAAATCCTCCCGTCTGTCCCAAATACGTCGCTGATATTCCACGTTGCTTCATCCCTGAATGCATTTCATCCCCTGAAATTAGCATTTCATCCATCAAAAAAGGCAACTTAAATCCTTGCCTCTTGTCCAAGCACGGCGACTTCGGAATACTTCCGGTTCAGTATCATCCCGTCCCTCTCACTTGCGCAAGAGACCTCTCATGTTACGAAAAACACTTATTGTCCTCGCTATTGCCTCAACGCTCGCCGCTTGCAGCAATAAAGAAGCAGAAAAACCAAAAAATGCGGCTTCTGCCAGCAGCGCCACAAGCAAAGCGGATAAACAGGATACCGCGGCAGCGCCAAAACTGATCATCGCTCCGGAAGACATCATGAAGGTGCAAAGCAATGCGCTGGCATCCGGCCCGGTCGTTACCGGTTCAATTCAGCCTGAACGTAAAGCAGATCTGCGGGCAGAAGTGTCCACGATCGTGCTGCAGGTGCTGAAAGAGAACGGGGATGTCGTCAAGCGCGGAGATGTACTGGTCAGACTCGATGAAACTTCTATCCGGGAAAATCTGAATTCAGCCGAAGACAATGCGCGCAGCGCAGCGCTCGCACTGGATCAGGCAGATCGTGCGCTGCAAAGGCTGAAGACACTGCGGGCCTCAGGAATGACTTCATTACAGGCGCTCGATGAGGCGGAAGTCAAAGTCAACGCGGCTCGCAGCGAATTATCCGCGTCCCGCGCCCGGGCCAGTACCGCGCGCCAGCAATTACAACGCACAATCGTGCGGGCACCGTTTGACGGTGTCGTCAGCGAACGCAAAGTCTCTGCCGGCGATACCGCAGCAATTGGAAAAGAACTGGTCAAAGTCATCGACCCGACCAGTATGCGTTTTACCGGACGTGTTTCTGCCGACAAAATTGCCCAGGTCAGAATCGGTCAGCCGGTCAGCTTCCGCATCAATGGTTATGGCGGTCAGGAATTCCGCGGCAAGGTAACTCGTGTTGACCCGGCGGCGAACGATGTCACGCGTCAGGTGGAGGTGCTGGTGGCATTTGCTGACAGTAATCAGCCGCGCGTATCAGGCCTGTACGCCGAAGGCAATATCGAATCCACGACAGTGAATGCCCTCACGTTACCGGAAGGCGCATTAGTGAAAGCAGGAGATAAATCCTATGCCTGGCGGATTAATGGAAAAGCCCTGAAACGGGTTGATCTGAATATAGGAAAACGCGATCAGCGCACCGGTCACTACGAAGTGCGCAGCGGGTTGACTGAGGGTGATGTCGTGATGCGCAGCCCGAATTCCAGCTTCAGAGACGGACAGGCAATCGAAATGGCAGCAACACCAAAAGTCGACGTGGCTATCGGTGCGAATCTGCCGGCATCGACCACTATCGCCAGCGGAGGCAACTGATTATGTTTTTATCTGATTTCAGTATCAAGCGACCGATCGCCACCATCGTGATGATCATCGCCCTGATGGCACTGGGTTTGCTGGCACTCAGCAAATTGCGGGTCAATCAGAATCCGGATGTCGAAGTTCCCGGCTTATCGGTGATCATCACTTATCCCGGTGCTTCACCAGATACGGCAGAACGTGAAATTATCAACCGTCTTGAAAAATCGCTGCAAAGCGTACAGGGTGTGAAAGCCCTGTATTCGTCGGCAAACGAGGGCTTTGCTGAATTCGACATTGAATTCGTGTTTAAAAAGAACATGATCGAAGCCAGTGATGATGTGCGCAATGTGATTTCTGCAGTGCGCTACAAAATGCCGACAGAAATGCGTGAACCTGTCATCAAACGCTGGGATCCATCGGCGCAACCTATTATCAACATGGCGCTGTCATCAAGCAAACTGAGCCATGCCGAAATTTCACGGATGGCGGAAGACCTGCTGGCCGATAAATTCCGTGCAGTTCCCGGTGTTGCCACAGTGGTTGTGAATGGCTCGCTGAAACGCGAATTATCGGTTTTACTCCGAGCTGAAAAACTGCGCGAATTTAACGTATCCGTCGGCGAAGTCGTGAATGCTCTGCGCAATCAGAATACCAACGCACCGGTCGGAAAAATTCGCGGCAAGCTGGATGAAGAAAGCATACGTCTGGTGGGACGTATAGAATCACCGGAGGAATTTCAGGGCATCGTCGTCAAACGGAATGGCGATCAGATCGTGCGTCTTGCGCAGGTCGCTACTATTGAAGACAGCTTTGCCGACATCAATGGTTTAAGCATACGCAGCGGCAAACCGAATGTCGGCATGCAAATCACGAAATCGCGTGAAGCAAGCACGGTCAGCGTTGCGACCGCCGTGCGCGAAATGGTGAAAGAAATTAATGGCGGTTTTGAAAAAGATCAGCCTGGCACCAAGCTTGAAATCACGCGCGATGGCGGTAAAGATGCTCAGAACAGCCTGAATAACGTGATTGAATCGCTGGTACTCGGTGCCGGTCTGACGATTTTTGTGGTGTATGCGTTTCTCAACTCATGGCGCTCCACACTGATTACGGCACTCAGCTTACCAACCTCGGTGGTCGCAGCCTTTATCGCGGTATGGTTGTGTGGCTTCACCCTGAATTTCATGACCCTGCTTGGTCTGTCACTGGCGATTGGCGTGCTGATCGATGATGCGATCGTGGTCCGTGAAAACATTGTGCGGCACATGCAAATGGGGTCAGACCGCCGCACGGCAGCGCTGGAAGGCACTGCTGAAATCGGTCTGGCGGTGGCAGCAACCACATTTTCGATTATTGCGGTATTTATTCCTGTCGCCTTTATGCCGGGTATGCCGGGTGAATGGTTCCGGCCTTTCGCGCTGACGGTGACCTGCTCGGTACTGGTCAGTCTGGGTATTTCATTCACGCTGGACCCGATGTTATCTGCTTACTGGGGCGATCCACCAGATCATCACACCGCGCCGAAAAAAGGTTTGGGAAAAATACTGGCACGTTTCAATGACTGGTTTGATCATCAGGCTGACCGTTATGGCCGTGTGATTGCCTGGGCTTTACATCATCGCCGCTGGATGGGCACAATTGCGCTGGTCAGCCTGATTACGGCTCTCGGTCTGCAAGTCAAATGGGGCGGTACCAGCTTTTTGCCGACCGCAGATTCCGGCAACCTGATGATAGAAGTGCGGACACCGGCGTCGTCATCTCTGGAATATGCGCGACTGAAAATGGAAAGAGCAGCCGCCATTGCGCGCACGATCGCAGAGACCAAAGACACTAACAGTAATATCACACCGTCGGGTGGTCGTATCTATGTCGACATCGGTAAGCGGACTGAACGCAAACGCAGCGCCAAAGAAATTGCGGTTGAATTGCGGAATAAAATCAAACCCCTGGTCGGTGCGGAATACACTGTTCTGGATGATCTGAACAACGGTGCACGGAAACCGGTGCAGATAGAATTTACCGGCCCGGATTCACGCAAGCTGCTGGAAATTACCAGTGCTTACATGGAAAAACTGCAGAACGTGCCGGGCGCGGTCGATATCGGCTTGTCTCAGCAAGATCCGAAAAAAGAACTGAAGATAGAACTGAACCGCGGCCTGGCCAATTCTATGGGCATTTCTTCGAATGATGCAGCACAAGCGTTGCGCGTTGCATTTGCCGGGATAGAAGTCGGTGACTGGGTCGATCCTACCGGTGAAACCCGCGACGTTGCGGTACGCCTGCATCCGGATGACCGTGTCAGCAAAGAAAACATCGAACGCCTGCCGATCGCCATCACCGGAACTAACCAGATGGTGCCGCTGGATCAGATCGCCAGTATCAGCATGGGCAAAGGGCCATCGGGCATTGAGCACAGTAACGGCAAGCGGACGATCACCGTTTCTGCCAATGCACAGGGTCGCTCGAACGGTGAAGTGATTGCCGATGCCAAGAAACTGGCGGAGTCGTTCAACTATCCGCCAGGCTACGGTCTGAACATTACCGGTTCGGGTCAGGATCAGGAAGAAGTGTTCGGCGCGATGATGATTGCATTGTTGTCCGGTATCGGTCTGATGTATCTGATTCTGGTGATGCAGTTCGGCTCATTCACTGCGCCGCTGGGCGTGATGCTGTCGCTGCCTTTATCGCTGATCGGCGTCGTACTGGCCTTGTTGATCACCGGCAGCACGATCAATCTGATGAGTCTGATCGGCGTCATTATGCTGATGGGTCTGGTGGCGAAAAATGCGATTCTGTTGCTCGATGCGGCACGTAAAAATGAAGCCGAAGGTATGAACCGCGAAGAAGCGCTGATGCAGGCTGGCCGCGTGCGTCTGCGTCCGATTCTGATGACAACGTTCGCACTGATCGCCGGTATGATGCCAGTCGCTCTGGGGCTGGGTGAAGGCGGTGAATTTTACCGTCCGCTGGCAATCGCCATTATCGGCGGCACCATCACCTCAACCCTGCTGACCTTGCTGGTCGTACCAACCTTCTACGACAGCATAGAAATTGCGAAAGATCGCATGATGGACAAGATGCATGCGCGTGGCACCCGTTATCATCCATCGCTGGCATTTATCGTCACTATGCTGGAAGCATTTTTCACGTTGACCTTTGTCCGCCTGATCTATCGCAGCCTGCTTAAATTGTGGCGGCTCATCAGTGGGCGCAAAGCCAGCACTGGCGTTGCCACAGTGAGCCTGTCAGGTGCAGATCAGGTGAAATAAGCGACGGCCTGCAACGATTATCCCCGTGCTGGGGTTTTCTCCTAAGTATCCTCCAGCATTTTTTACAGCCTGCCAACCGAAAGTTGGCAGGCTTTTTTTACGACAAGGCGGAACTTATTGTTGCCACGATTTCATATGAATGCAGACGTGCCTGATGCTCAAAAATATTCGAGGCGATCATCAGTTCATCGGCACCGGTGCGGGAAATGAAATCACGCATCTGCTGTGTGACCGTCGCTGGTGATCCTATCGCCGAACAGGCCAGAATCTGGTTCAACAATGCGCGCTCGCCTTCACCCAGTTGTTGCATGAAATTTTCTACTGGCGGTGGAATTTTCGCCGGTCTGCCGCTGCGTAAATTGACGAAAGCCTGCTGCGCCGAGCTTGCCAGCAAATGCGCCTGGTCATCGGTATCGGCAGCAAACACATTGAATCCCAGCATCACATACGGCTTTGCCAGATACGCCGACGGCCGGAACGTGGCACGATAAATTTCCACGGCCTGCATCATCTGCTGCGGCGCGAAATGCGAGGCAAACGCATACGGCAAGCCCATCGCTGCCGCGAGTTGCGCGCCATACAGGCTGGAGCCGAGTATCCACACCGGCACATGCAAACCAGCCCCCGGTACCGCCTTCACGGCAGAGTGCGGCTCATCAGAAAAGTAATCGAGCAATTCCGCCACATCTTGCGGAAATTCATCGGCATCTGAACTCAGGTTACGTCGCAAAGCCCGTGCAGTACGCTGATCGGAACCCGGCGCACGACCCAGGCCAAGATCAATGCGACCCGGAAACAGCGATTCCAGCGTACCGAACTGTTCGGCGATCACCAACGGCGAGTGATTCGGCAGCATGATGCCGCCAGCACCGACGCGGATAGTCCGCGTACCGCCAGCTACGTGGGCAATGAGGACAGCTGTGGCGGCACTGGCAATGCCAGGCATGCCGTGATGCTCTGCCAGCCAGAAACGGTGATAAGCCCAGCGTTCGGCATGCTGCGCCAGATCGAGCGAATTTTTAAAGGATTGCGCAGGTTCCGTCCCTTGTGCAATCGGGGAAAGATCAAGAATAGAAAGAAGAGCCATATCGTTTGCCTGTCATGCAAAGCTTGTGGCGGGCGATTCCCGGACTCAGACAAGCAATGCTGGGATGCCTATTATCAGCGAAGTCTGTTTTGCCTGCTGCGAACAGCCGGAACAGAGATGACAAAGAACAAATATGATGTAAAAGCCACAAGACAAAATAATAAATAAATATCATAATCAATTCGATTTTTGAGGCTTTTTGCGAATAAGGATGAGAAACACGAATAAGCCCTTATATTTCTTCCTCCAATAAGAGCCCTTGCCGCACATTGATTTTGTTAAAGGATGAATTGTGATCCGTTTAGCCAACGCTGACGATGCCGCTGCAATCTGCGCCATTTATAACCGCTATGTTCTGAACACGACCATCAGCTTCGAAGACACCACCGTGCGCGCACCAGCTATGGCAGAACGTATCGCTGCCGTATTTGCAGCGGGTTTGCCGTGGTACGTCTGCGAGGAAGATGACGTCATTCTGGGTTACGCTTACGCCAGCCCTTGGCGAACCCGCCATGCTTACCGGTTTTCGGTTGAAATATCCGCCTACATCAGCCCTGAACGCAAACAAAGCGGCATCGGCTCGCAACTGTATGTGCATCTGATCGACGATCTGCAACAACGTGGCATGCATTCAGTCATTGCGGGTATCTCCCTGCCGAATCCGGCCAGCGTGGCGCTGCATGAAAAATTTGGTATGACAAAGGTCGCCCACTTCAAGGAAGTAGGTTTTAAGTTTGGCCGCTGGATTGATGTTGGTTACTGGGAAAAGCAGCTGTGAATAAGGGCCAATCGGTCTGATGGCGATGCTGCACTCTGGTCAGTACTCTGTGTCCGTTCTCAGTCTTCTCATTTTTCACTGATTTCACTGATGATTCATTCGACAGAAAGCTCATTATGCGTTGCAATCCTCTGCCTTCACGTTTGCCTCTGCCCCGGTTACGCGCGCTCGTTCTGAGTCTGTGCCTCGCTGGTGTCGTTACGCCACTGGCATTGCTGCCAGATAGCGCCATCGCGGCCACCGACATCGACGCACCGGCGATACTGCTGGCGCGCAATTACCATGCGAAAGTGAATCCGGCGGCGTATCTGGTCAGTGAAAAACTCGATGGTGTGCGGGCGATCTGGGATGGTAAGCAATTGCGCTTTCGCAGTGGCCGCCTGATACAAGCACCCGCATGGTTCATTGCCGCCCTGCCGGCACATCCGCTGGACGGTGAATTATGGATGGGGCGACGCCGCTTTGAAGCCTTGTCTGCAGCAGTCCGGCGGCAGATGCCTGACGAGGCAGAATGGCGGCAAATCAGCTATCAAATTTATGAATTACCCGAAGGCAGCGGCAATTTCAGCGAGCGTCTGGTCACGCTCAGGCAGAGCATTGCGGGTAGCCAAGCGCCCTGGTTACAGGTATTGCCGCAGCAGCGCATCAGCGACCACGCCGAACTGCAGGCGCTGTTGAAAAAAATCGTCAGCGAGGGAGCGGAAGGCTTGATGCTGCATCAGGCGGATGCCGTCTGGCAGACCGGCCGCTCGGATGTGCTGCTGAAACTCAAATTACATCTGGATGCAGAAGCCGTGGTCATCGGCCATGAACCCGGGCACGGAAAATATCAGGGTTTGCTCGGTGCCTTGCTGGTGCAAACGCCGGAAGGTCAGCGCTTCCGGCTCGGCAGCGGCCTGAGCGACGCGCAACGGCAATCACCACCCGCCATCGGCAGCACGGTCACCTATCGTTATCGCGATCTGAACGCGAATGGCATACCAAAATTTGCGACCTTCCTGCGTGTCAGGGACAGTGAATAAACAGTCCGCGCAATAAAAAACTCAAACTCCTTGATAAATAAGGGTCGCAGCCGACTATTGGGCTGCGACCCTTATTCTATGCGGACATTCATTGTAAAAAACACGAATATCCGTAAAAATATTGGTCAAAATCAGTTGTAAGGTTGCGTTTCATGTAAAGAACAGGCTTGCACTTTCGCGCCGAAAAAATTCGCCTGTAACTGAAATGCCTGCAAAATTCTTTGCCTGCCAGCAGCATCGGCAGGCAAGGCAAACACCACTTTCAAAAACTGCTGCTCAGTGCCGCTGACGGTTTTACCAATATCCGCGACCAGTAAATCCTGTTCCAGTAAAGCCTGCGGCACGGGCGGCACGACTTCCTGCGTCGCGCGCATCGCGGCCAGCACTTCCGCTTCTGTCACCGTCAACGCGTCATCCGTGGTCTGAAATTTTTTGACGCCGCCGATATTCACGGCAACGCCACCTGTCACTTCAAATTCTGTCGGTGAAATCCGCTCGTAATGAAAGGCCTCCCAGCCCGGCACACCGCGCTTGCGCTGCGCGACTTGCGCCATCGCCGCTGCTGCGGTGCCACCGCCATTAATCATGCCGACCGGCAGCATCCCGGCGAGATTGTCAGGGATCGTATCTTTGCTGGTATCGCTCATGGTGCATGCTCACTGTATAGAATCAGCTTGCATTGTATGCTGCCTGTCGCGCAGTTGGAAAACAATACACCGTGAAATGGACGTATTTATCTGCATTTCTGTGCCGTTGGCAGAACATTGCTCAAAGAAGAAAATCCTGAGAAAGTCATGAAAAATGAATAGCCAGAACTCATTTCATCAATAGGGGTGAGATGCGTTTGTCTCATAACGTGGGCTGGCAAGGCGGACGAGGCAGTCAATAGCGGGTCTATTGACAACGAGTCCAACGCAGTCCGGCACGCGTTATGAGGCAAACCCTCCGGGAGCTGGCGATTCGAGCGCATTGCTACGTTGCGCCGCTTGCTAAGGCACCAGCCTTAGCTGCGCGACGACGCCTTGCACTGCATCCCGAATCGTCTTGCTCGCACTCATCCCTATTGATGAAATGAGTTCTACAACTCACCACGCATTGCGGGTAAAATTCAGCGGCAATTTTATTTTGGAAGCATCAGACATTGTCGTCTGCTGCAAAATCGTGATAATGCTGCGTCGCAGCTGAAACGAATTTCAACCGCAGTTCACATTTAAGGAAATTTTCATGTCGATCAAATCCCGTGTAGTTTTGGGTAGCGCTATTGCTCTGTTCGCGCTCAGCGCTTGTAATGATAAGGATAAAGCCGCTTCAGCGTCAGCCCCGGCTTCTGCCGCTGCGGAAAGCAAAGAAGCAGTCGCTGCGACTGTGAATGGCACGCCTATCAGCAAAAAACAATTGGATCAGATCATGCAGCAGCAAGCAGCGCAAGGCATGCCGGATAATCAAGAAACACGCAAAATGGTGATCGACCAACTGGCAATGCAAATTCTGGTCGCGCAGGAAGCAACGAACAAAGGTCTGGATAAAGTACCTGAAGTCAAAGAACAACTGGACATGGCGCGTTTGTCTATCCTCGCCAATTCCTACGTTAAAGACTACATGAAAACCGCGACCGTCAGCGATGAAGCGCTGAAAGCGGAATACGATAAATTCAAAACTACTGCCGGTGGCACAGAATTTAAAGCGCGCCATATTCTGGTCGCCAGCGAAGAAGAAGCCAAAGACATCATCGCCAAAATCAAGAAAGATGTGAAAGCATTCGACGGTCTGGCAAAAGCAAAATCACAAGACCCTGGTTCCAAAGGCAAAGGCGGCGATCTGGGCTGGTTTAATCCACGCAGCATGGTGCCGGAATTCGGTGAAGCGGTCGCAAAACTGGAAAAAGGGAAATTCACTGAAACACCAGTCAAATCGCAATTTGGTTACCACGTCATCATTCTCGACGACAGCCGCCCATTGGCAGTGCCTGCGCTGGACGATGTCAAAGCACCTCTGACTCAGCAATTGCAACAGCAAAATCTGAAAAAGACTTTTGATGATCTGAAAGCCAAAGCAAAAATTGAAATCACCGCTGTAGTGCCAGCCGCGCCAGCTTCCGCTGCGGCAGCCAGCCCAGCTGCAACACCAGCGCCGATTGCAGCGCCAGCAGAAGCAGCAAAAAAATAATTGCGACACTCTGGTCAGCGATAAAAAAACCGCCATTTTGGCGGTTTTTTTTATTCCTTTATATCGCAACAATGACAGTCTTATTTAGCTGACTTACGACGCGTGGTACCACTGTCTTTATCGAACTTGGATGGACGGCGTTCGCCTGGTTTAGCGGATTTAAAACCCGGTTTGCCATGCGCTTTTTCAGCAACGCGACGATCGCCGCCGCCACGTTTCGGGCCGGATGGAAAATCCGCCGCAATGCCGCCGCTTGATGAGCCAACTGCGCTGATCCGTATTTGTTTACCGGCAACCCAGACATCCTTGAGTTGCTGCAATAATTCCTTCGGCATCCCATCCGGCAGATCGAGTGTGCTGTGATCGTCGAAAATAGCAATGCGACCGATGTATTTCGCTTCCAGCCCCGCTTCGTTGGCAATCGCGCCGACGATATTCGCCGGCGTGACGGCATCCGCCTTGCCGACTTCGATACGATAAGTCTGCATAGGAATGCTGACTTTTTCCTTGTCTTTTTTCGATTTAGCCGGACGTGGTTCGTCGTCTTCTTTGCTAGTGAAAGCGCGATCGACCACCTGATTCAAACGGCTACCGGGTGCGCTGTCAACGATACGCGGTGCGCGCTCAGCACGCGGTTCGTCACGAGTTTCAGCACGTGCAGGGCGCGCGGCAGGTGCAGCGGCGGCACCCGTTTTTTCGGCGCTGATACGCAAAGACTGACCGGCCACCCGTACCGACTTCAGATGATCAAGCATGTCTGCTGGCAAATTATCAGGCAGATCGAGGATAGTGTAATCGTCGTAAATATCGATGCGGCCGATGAATTTCGATTCGATATTCGCTTCATTTGCAATCGCACCAACGATATTACCGGGCTTCACACCATGCTCATGGCCAACCGCGATGCGGTAGGTTTGCATGCCAGGTTCGGCAACGCGCGGGCTATGTTCGCGACGTGCACCACGGTCTTCGCGCTCAAATCTGTCGCCACGATCGCCGCGCTCGCCACGATCACCACGTTCACGTGAAGGACGCTCACCGCGATCGCTGCGGGCAGGGCGTTCATCGCGCCAGCTGTCATCGTTTTTAACTTCACGACGATTTTTATCGAGCAGCAATGGTTCATCGCCGCGCGCCATTTTTGCTAAGGCAGCTGCGATTTCGATGGCAGGAATATTGTGTTCCTGTTCATAAGCTTCGATCAACGATGTGAATTCTTGCAAGCCGTCCTGCGCCAATGTAGCAGTGATCTGATCTTTGAAGCGGGCAATACGGACATCGTTCACAGTCTGTATCGTCGGCAATTCCAATGGTGACACTGGCTGGCGGGTCGCACGTTCTATCGCTTTCAGCAGATTTTTCTCACGCGGTGTGATGAACAATATCGCTTCACCGCTGCGACCAGCGCGGCCAGTACGACCGATACGGTGCGTGTAGCTTTCCGGATCATACGGCACGTCGTAGTTGATCACGTGGCTGATACGTTCAACGTCCAGACCACGCGCGGCCACATCAGTCGCTACCAGAATATCGATCTTGCCGTCTTTCAGTTGCTGGATCGTGCGTTCACGTTGCTGCTGGTTGATATCGCCATTGATCGCGGCCACGGAAAAGCCTCTGGCATCAAGCTTGGCGGCGAGTTCTTCGGTACCGAGCTTGGTACGTGCAAAGATGATCATGCCGTCGAAAGTTTCTGCTTCCAGAATACGGGTCAGCGCATCCAGTTTATGCATGCCGGACACCAGCCAGTAACGTTGGCGGATATTGTCGGCGGTGCCGGTTTTAGCCGCAATCGTGACTTCGGCAGGCTTGTTCAGATATGTCTGGGCAATGCGTTTGATAGCCGATGGCATCGTTGCCGAAAATAAGGCAGTCTGACGATTTTCCGGTGTTTCCTGCAGAATGCGTTCGACGTCATCGATAAAGCCCATACGCAGCATTTCATCGGCTTCATCGAGCACCAGCGTTTTGAGCGCAGATAAATCGAGTGAACCTTTATCGAGGTGATCAATCACGCGACCAGGTGTACCGACAACCACGTGCACACCACGGCGCAGTGCCGACAATTGCGGGCCATAGCTTTGTCCGCCGTAAATCGGCAACACGTGAAAACCGGGAATATGCCGCGCATAGGTCTGGAATGCTTCGGCAACCTGTATCGCCAGTTCGCGGGTCGGTGCCAGCACCAGTGCTTGCGGCGTCGTCTGCCGAATGTCGATGCGCGACAAAATTGGCAAAGCAAATGAGGCCGTTTTACCGGTGCCGGTTTGCGCCTGACCGAGGACGTCGCGGTTATCCATCAGGTAAGGGATGGTCGCCGCCTGAATAGGTGACGGGGTTTCGTAGCCGACATCTTGCAAGGCGCGCAGCAAAGGCGCACTCAGTTGCAGATCGGAAAAAGAGATGGGGGAAGTAGATTCAGACATGCGATGCTCGCTTATTTCACTCATATCGCAGGATGCGACTAGATTTGGGGCGTAGTTTACCCTGTTGTCATCCACTCAGGGAGAAACCACGGGCAATTTTGCACATTTTTTAAGCAAAGCGAAGATAAAAAGCTAAGCACTGATGACAGGCATGCAATGCCTCTGTTCTTTTCGGCAATGTCAAACCAGTTAGTGAGCGGTCTGGCAATCTGTTTGCTGGTCTGACGGATCGCTTATTTCTCAGACAAACCGTATTTGCGCATCAACCTGTCTTGTGTGCCGTTCTCTTGCAAGCGATGCACTATCCGATTGATCTGCTCTATCTTCCACGGCGATTTCAGCGACAAAGCACATTGGGTATACACGACTGAAAATGGGGTTTTCGACACGCTGTACAAAGCATGCTTGTCGGGGAATTTTTTGAAATAACCGGCAATTTCAGACTCCGAGGTAATCAGTGCATCGGCACCACCGAGCGCGAGTAAACGAAACATACTCGGCACATCGGTCATGTCAACACGGGTCGTCCGGCCAGCAGCCAGATCCGGTGCAATCGCCGCGTAGTGATAACCGATCTGCGTCGCGATTTTTTTACCCTGTAAATCGTCAGGAAACTCATTTGGCACGACCGTTTCCTTGCGGACCACCACACGTTCTGTCTGCGGCAGATTTGGAATAGTCCATGCAAAATCGGTCGGCTGATCCACCCATTGCGGGCTGTGATAACAGACCAGATCAGCTTCACCGCTGAGGACAGCAGGCTCAATCCGGCGACGGGAATAAGGCAAATAAACCGGCTTGGCATCCAGCCCTCTGGCGATCGCATCGGTGTACTCTTTCAACAGGCCACCGACCAGTTGATGCTGTTTATCAAAAATGATCAGCGGATCACTCAGCGTCTCAAAACCCGCAATTTTGAGTTGATCCTGTGCCTGCACTTGCGACGCGACACTCAGAGTCACTGCCAAAAATGTCATCTGAAAAACACAACGGCCATGGTTTGCTGCCGCTGGTAGTACTTTTGTTGTTACGACTCGTGTCACTGCATCTGCTTTCTGTCTGTTCTGATCTCACGGTGTTTTTCCGTAGCCACGCAAGCCTTGCAAGCCACCGGTATGCACCGCCACCACCTTACTTTCCGGAGCGATTTGCCCGCTCAGCCACAACTGGCGCAGAGCAAACAACATTTTTCCGGTGTACACCGGCTCCAGCAATATCCCGGTATCTTCGAAAAAATTCTCGCAAAACGCGCTGAGCTCCGCGCTTACTTTAGCGTATCCACCGTGATGGAAGGTAGTTAACAATTGATAATTCTGATGTGTGGGGTAGCCCGCCGCCGTCAATAAGCGGGCAACTTCGGCATGCAGATAATCCGCATTTTTGAATGCCGCCACCCCGATCACCCTGCCCTGTCCACGCAATCCGGCCAGCACGCCCGCCATCGTTGCGCCTGTGCCGCAAGCCATTACCATCAGATCCGGCGTAAATTCCAACTCGCTGACGAGCTCGGCAACACCATGTAATGCGGTCGCCGCACTGCCGCCTTCGGGCAGCCAGACATGCTGCGCGCTGCTATCTGGCAGATGCTGGCGCCACGCCTCAGTATCATCCCGCAAAGCGCGATACGCCTCGCGCGAAACAAAGCGAATTTGCATTCCCAGCGCGCGGCAATCGTCCAACATCGCACTGTTCATGCCTTCCGCAGCGCGCACCAGCGCCGTTGCCGGAAACCCGGCGATTGCCGCAGCATGTGCCAGCGCATGCAAATGATTCGACCATAAACCGCCCATGCTGACCAGATGCACCTGTTGACCCGCCAGTGCCTGCAAAGGATATTTCAGCTTACGGAATTTATTGCCCGATACCTGCGGATGCAGCAGATCGTCGCGCTTGAGCCACAAATTCATGTGCGGAAATAAGCTGCTGCGTATTGGTTGGCAAGGAGAAAAAGGAGCAGAAAACACAATATTGTTTTTATTGCCTGATGGTAAAGTATTATATTGTCAGGACTGACGTAAAATGATTTCAGCCAGATGTGGTGATGAAGGCATACGCGTAGTAAAACGCCAGCCCCAAGCCCTATTGTATCGCCCGTTGCCAGCATCCGGGATGACTTATGTCACGGCGATCATCGGCGCACTGGCCGCACTGAATTATTCAATGAAGTTGGAGAGTACATGCCTGCAGACGGAGATCAGCCACTGGTGAATGCCAGACAACAGCTGACACAGTTAATCAAACAAATTAAAGAAAACGGCAAGCAAGACAATCTGCTGCCGACTCTGCAAACCGTATTGACTCAGCTAGAAAGTCTGACCAAGCACGACCAACTGACTGGCGCGCTCAACCGTCGTACTTTGCTGAGCATGCTCGACAGTGAATTAGCGCGCTCATATCGTACCGGCCACACTTTTTCATTTGCCGTTATCAGCGTCGATCATCTCGAAAAAATTCTGGAGCAACACGGACAGGCCGTTGCCCGTCAGGTATTGCAAATGGTCGCCAAAGAAGCACTGGACATGCTGCGCACGCTTGATTCTTTCGGTCGCGTTGCCGCCAATGAATTTGCGATTGTGATGCCAACCACCTGGCTGGATCAAAGCCTGAAAGCCATCGCCCGCCTCAAAAAACGCGTCGCGGCCTGCGACTGGAATGCCGTCGCCCCCGGCTTGCAGGTGACGTTTTCAACCGGCCTGACAACCAACGCCATCAAAGACACCGCAGAAATCATGCTGGCGCGCGCCACCTCGGCCTTGCAGACCGCAAAAGCCAAAGGCAGCGACAGCATCGCGGAAGCCGAATTACCGCTGCCGGAATATCTGCCGGAAGAGGACGAGTGAGGAGAATGCAAATCCTTTATTCAAGAACGGTAAGAATAATTTTCTCTATTGTCCCCACTAAATCATCACCATTCTGAAGCTAACCACTTGCGAAGTGCATCATGTTCATTGCGACTAACAATGGCCATGCTGTAGCCTTGTTCCGTTGGCGTGCACATCCAAGCAACACACTTGTTGGGTGTTTGAACAACGATTTGAGGTCTCAAAGAACGGGTCATGTACTCCATACCCGCATCGGTAACTCGAAGCGTTGCGATTCCGTGAGTCTCGGCAAAGGTCAACGCTCCAGATTGAAAATCAACTGTGGAAAAGATCATACCTTTATGTGCCTTAGTATCTCGAAGCTTTGACTCAAGCACCATAACCACATCGCGTTTGATTGGATTTTTATGATGTTTGCATTCGACAAGAATAACAAGATCGGCTCCCTCAAAGAGCCTCAAACGAACAAGCACATCTATCTCATATTGCCCACCAGCGCCTTCAATTTTTTCCAGTCGTGTGATCTTGAATTCAGATAGATTAGCTCCCGTGCTTAAGAGCCAATCACGGACATGATCTTCAAAGGCTTGTGGGCTCAGTTCAAAAAGTGATTTCATGCACCGTAGCACTTGGAAAAATCGTGCTGCACTCTGCCACAAATTGGGAACCTATTGAAAAGCTTGTCCGACAGCAGCGCTTTTTTGGTTCATTACCAGTCATCACTAATTCCTTTTTCTCTTTTTTCCAATGCGGCTCGAAATGCTTTTAGTGCCTCTTGCCCCTCTGGATCAAGAATGGTGTCGTCAAGACTACATACTTTTTCAAGAATTGATCCAACTTCTAGAAAATTTTCAATACTTTCAAGTTTGATATATGTCGTTATCTTAGCTACGTAATCACCACTTGAATGTGAAGATGATTTACCTGCAAATCTTTTTAATAATTCTATGCAACCTTCAGCACTTTCAGCCTGGCACTTCAACCAGTTGATAACTTTTTTTTCATCACCCCAACGCTTCCACCGGTATAGAAAAGAAACTAGGTGTTCATGAGTAAGCAGTTCATCGGGAGAACCAACAGCCATTTGGTCTAATTTTTTTACAAACTCGGCTTTAAGCTGATCGAATTCTCTATCGAGCAAAACTTGATCAACATCTAATTTTTCTCGGCGGTTTTCATCGGCTTGCAATATCTGTTCAACAATAGATATCCCGCGAGAAGCTTTAAAACATTCGAGCAACAGCTTTCCTCTTTCTTCCATATCATCAATACGCCGAAGAAACCAGACAGTAAGCCTTACCGCGTGCGTATTAGAGCTAAACATCGTAAACCCTATCGACTTATGGTCGATTTGGTCTCCAATATCTAGTAGCCCTTTAATATAAGCATTGCCATTTTCCAATGGAATAATTTCTGTAAATGCTTCAAACTGTGATAACGCATTTTTGAGAATGCCGCGTTCTTTCAGAGATAAAATAAATGAACAAAATTCTTCCGCATCAGATGTCAGGCTTAGCATTTCCTGTAGATCTGAATTTGAGAGCTCACCACTTGGAATAGAAAATTGAAAATACTTGTCGAAATTAGAAGCATGGCAAACCCGCATCTCCCTTAACCATGTGTTAGCAGAACTTCCAGAATATTGCACTCCTCCTAGTGCCCATTGAATTGTTGGAAATAGTTGTTCAACCATTTCTTTTACAAACTCCCTTTTATTAGGGCTGGCTTTATCCAAGAAACCTTCGATCAAAGTAATTGTAGATCCCTTATTTTCACCATATCTATCTGAGCTATTTTTAGTTAATATTTCTTTTGAGCGAGCGATTTCCCTATAAACATTTGGCTCAAACACTCTTAAACATTCAATTGCAATTAAATCGACAGGATTGACTTCAAACGCTTTTTTCCCCTTAAGGAGGGCAAAGTGAAATGATAGGGTTGAGGTATATCTATAAACGTTTCTCAAATTATCAAAGTACGCATGCAGGGATCCATGAAAAATATTCCCCCAACGACTAGAGTCGAACATCTTTGCAGCTGATTTATCTTGTTCTATGATTTTGTCTAGTTTTTCGAACAACAAGCTGTGAAGCCGTGTGATTTCTATTTGGGGGATATCAAAAGGCACTTGGATTATTTTTTCTAAGTAGTCCCGTCCTCGCTGCATGCCATCGTTCATCTTGTCTTCTACAATATCGCGCTGAAATAGAAGAAGAAACACCACATTCGGAAATTCCAAGTTTGCTTTTACAAGCTGAAAAACCATTCTCAATTGAGATGAAGTTAACCTGTCCAGATCGTCCATTACTACGATTAAGGGATTATTTCGTCTTTTCAGTAAGCTGTTCAGCTCCTGCCTTATATCACTCAAACTCTGCGCTCTCTCCTTCGAGGTCTCGTCAATATTTCCACTCAATTTACTGACGAGATCTTTACCCCACTTCAACGTTGCAGCCCAAACTCCAAGAACAAAAAGTATCGAGGAGCAAACATTTTTAACCCAAGCTTCGTCTGAAAAATTTCCACCCAGTCCAACCACGGTTGCAAGCACGAATAGCGTAGGAAGGGCTCCAGAAAGGCCTGACAATACCGATTCACCTGTATTAAGGTAACGACCATATTTTTTAAGGGTTTCCGCCAGCTTCTTTCCTGATTTACTTTTGTCTTTACGGCCAATTGATTTTGATATTTCCTGAAAAAAGGAAGCGGTTATTTTTTCTTGCGCAGCCCATTCCCAAGGAGAAAACTCGATCACATCAGGCTTATTTTCTTGAATTTCCTCCAAGCGAGAAAGCGCCATATTCTTAATTGATGACTTCCCTGATCCCCAGTCACCGTGCAAGGCGACTACCAAGCTATCGTTTCCATGCCAACTTGCCATCGCATCAGCCAAGTCAGTTGAGAAGTCTGCCCGACCTAATAAATCATTTTCTATTTTTGTAATTGGCCTATCAGAGGCAAATTCATGTAAATCATTTTGTCCCATTTACAATCTCAAGTGGAATCTAGCAAAATTAGCCATCAAATTGACGAGCGAAAAGGCAAAATGAAACATCACACTTCTCCACAAGTCGTCTCAAAAATCACTTACCAATTGGCTTCCCAGAGACCGGCTGTCTTTTACGCAGCATGAAAATTTTCATGGAAAGTACCACGGTGATGGTCTTGCATTCTACCTAGCTTCCTCATCATGTCAATAATGCAATTTAGCACAAACATGATTGCGATCATCCGTAGGTAATATCAAGTCCCTGCAAATCAACTAATTGAGCATTTCCCTCACGGTTCGCGGAACTTCTCACAAATATCGCGTACTAAACCTGTACCAGCTGTGTGGTGTTTCCAACGCAGTTGCACTTATCTTGTTCATGCCTCAGCCCATTCAGGATCATCCATGAAACGCTCTCCCCTGCTGGCCAGTTTGCTGGCCGCTTTTGTATTGACCGGCGCGGCATTGCCGGTGTCTGCCGCGCAGCAATCCGTCGTCAGTCTGAACAACCGCGCCGATGCGATGAGGCAGCATGCCGACTATATTCGCGAGCATTACAGCAAATTTGAATACCGGATTCCGGTGCGCGACGGTAAAGCCTTGTTCACGTCGGTGTATGTGCCTAACGATGCGAGTGTGAAAAAAACCTATCCGATTTTGCTGGTGCGCACGCCGTATTCTGTCGCTCCGTATGGCGCAGATAATTACAAAACTGCTCTGGGGCCAACCGCCGAGTACGACAAAGAGGGTTTCATTTTTGTGTTTCAGGATGTGCGCGGCACGAATATGTCGGAGGGTGAATTCGTCAATATGCGACCGCATCTGGATGTGAAAAAGACGTCGGCAGATATTGATGAAAGCAGCGACACCTATGACAGCATAGACTGGCTGGTAAAGCATGTGCCGCACAATAACGGCAAGGTCGGTCAGTGGGGCATTTCGTATCCGGGCTTTTACACTTCAGCTGGCGCGATTGATTCCCATCCGGCACTGAAGGCGATTTCACCGCAGGCACCGATTGCGGATTGGTTCCGTGGCGACGATATGCACAGAAACGGCGCGTTCAATCTGCAGATGGCCTTCGGCTTCTTTAACAGCTTTGGTCAGCCGCGCCCGCAACCAACCGATAAGCGCAACTGGAAAGAATTTAATTACGGTACGCCTGACGGTTATCAGTTTTTTCTGGAACTCGGTTCGGTTGCGAATGCAAACGACAAATATTTTAAAAACGGCATTCCGTTCTGGAATGAGATCGTCGCCCATCCGGATTACGATCAGTTCTGGCAAAGCCGCAATCTGCTGCCACATCTGAAAAATATTAAAGCAGCCGTGCTGACGGTTGGTGGCTGGTATGACACCGAAGATTTATACGGCCCACTGCAAACCTATCGCGCAATAGAAAAGCAAAATCCGGGCATACAAAATACGCTGGTGATCGGCCCGTGGACACACGGCGGCTGGACGCGTAGTGATGGAGATAAAGTTGGCGACGCGAATTTCGGTTTCAAGACGGTGCGCAATTATCAGCCAGTCGAGTTCGCGTTCTTCAAACATCATCTGAAAGGCGGCGAGAATCCTGCGTTGCCGGAAGCTTGGATGTTTGAAACCGGTGCGAATCGCTGGCGTGGTTTCGATGCCTGGCCGCCGAAAGAAAGCAAAGAACAGGCTTTGTATTTCCATGCAAACGGCAAACTGAGTTTCACAGCGCCAGCAGCAAACGAGAGCGGCTTTGATGAATACATCAGCGATCCGGCCAGGCCAGTGCCGTATACAACCGAGATTCTGAACGGCTGGAGCAAACAATATGTCGCTGCCGATCAGCGTTTTGCCAGCCGCCGCCCGGATGTGCTGACCTGGCAAACCGAGGTGCTGGATAAAGATGTGACGCTGGCGGGGCCACTGAACGCCGATCTATTTGTCAGCGTCACTGGCACCGATGCTGATTTTGTAGTCAAGCTGATCGACGTGTCGCCAGCCGATGCGAAAGACGGGCCAATCAATCGCGGCAATCAGCAAACGCTGGTACGCGGCGAACCCTTCCGCGCGCGCTTCCGCGATGGCTTTGAAACGCCGAAAGCCTTCACACCCAATGCCGTGACGAAGGTGGCATTCAATATCAACGATGTGCTGCATACGTTTCAGCGCGGTCACCGCATCATGGTGCAGGTGCAGTCGAGCTGGTTCCCGTTTATTGACCGTAATCCGCAGACCTTTGTGCCGAATATTTACGCGGCAAAAGACAGCGATTTTGTTAAGGCCACGCATCGCGTTTATCACAGCAGCAATCAGGCGAGTGCGCTGCGGGTGAAAGTCTTGCCAGCACTCGGCGAGTGATACAGGCAGCGACACTGAGCGAAATCTTCAGCAATACGCGTAGCAATAGTAGCAATAAAAAAAGCCCGGAAATTCCGGGCTTTTTTGCATTTTTTGGGGAGTATATGGCAAAAAACGCTTATTGTCCTTATAAACAAAGGGCTTTAAAACATACTCCCCCCCAGTATATTTTCGTTCTTTTTGCGGCGTTTTCAGGCATTTTTGGGTGCAAACACCACCAGCCAGGTCGCCAGCACCACGCCTGCGCAGCCGATCAATGTGCTCAAGGTGATCGCTTCGTGCAAAAATAAATGTCCCCACAACAAGGCGAACAAGGGAATCAGAAACGTCACCGTCAGCGCTTTGGTTGGCCCCACATCGGTCATCAGGCGGAAGTAAATCAGATAGGCGACTGCGCTGCATAACAACGCCAGCGCCGCGCCGAGCAGCAGAATCTGGCTGGTGATTTCACCTTGCACCGGTGCCAGCGGCAGAAACGGCAGCAACACGAGGGCGGCTCCGACTTGCGAGCCAGTCGCCATCTGCATGGAATTCATCGCGCCGGATACTTTTTTGGAATAGATGCCTGCCAGCGCATAACAGATCGTCGCGCCGACGCAAGCCAGCACACCGAGCAGCAAATCACTGGTGAATGCGACCGGCCCCAGACGCACAAGAAAACCGACGCCGACCACGCCACACAACATACCCAGCATTTTGCGGCCGGTGAAACGTTCACTCAGAAAAATCGCGCCCATCACAGCGCCCCATAAGGGGCTGGTGGCATTCACAATCGCAGAATAACCGGCAGGCATACGCATCGCGGCAAACGAATACAAGGCAAAAGGCAGCGCCGAATTCACCAGACCCAGCAACAGATATTGTCGCCAGTGACGCCGGATATCGACCGGTTTTTGCGTCGCCAGCATCAGCAAAGTTAATGCAAGCCCCGCCAATCCGACGCGGATTTCTGCGGTCCATAATGCACCCAGGACAGGTGCCAGCACCCGCATGAACAGAAACGAAGCGCCCCAGATCGCAGCCAGCGATAAAAGGCGAAGAAGATCAACACTGCGCATGCGGTTTTCCGTATCGATGAAAAACACCCAGCTTAACAAATTAGCGTGATCGCCGCTGGCTATTTCCGGTCATCACATGCCGACGCGGTGCCAGCTTTCATCGTCGAACCGGCATTTAATCGGTGTCTACATCGGCTTAAAGCGCCACGCATAGGCCTGACTGACTTTGAGTTTTTCCGGGCTGCCGTGCAGCTCCACCAGATAGCGCCCCATGTCGTCGCGCTGCGCGCGCGCAATCGCATCGGCTCGCACCACCGTGCCGCGATGGATCTGCCAAAAGATATCGGGATCAAGCCCTTCCATCAATTCTTTCAGCGGCTTGCGCACATGCGCTTCGTCATGCCCGCACACCACGCGGGTATATTTTTCATCGGAACTGAAAAACAGGATTTTTTCTATCGGGAACATCTTGATCGTATCGCCGACGCTGGCACTGATCCAGCGTATGCGCTCGGCCGCATTGCCACGGATGCGTTTGTCGAGTTCCGACATCAGCTGGCTCAGATCGGGTGCCGCCTGTTTGCTGGCAAGACGCGCTTTCAGACGCGCAATTGCTTCCGCCAAACGCGCCTGCGCCACTGGCTTCAACAGATAATCGATCGCGCCGGCGGCAAACGCATCGAGCGCATGGTTATCGTAAGCAGTGGTGAACACCGCATGACAACGCCCTTTGACCGCATTTGCGACATCCAGCCCCGACATGCCGGGCATGCGGATATCCAGAAACGCGATGTCGGGCTGGTGGGTGTAAATCGCATCGAGCGCATCAGCGCCATGCTCGCACTCGGCGATAATCTGCAGTTCCGGCCACAACTCATTGAGCATGCGGCGCAATTCTTTACGTGGTAAATCTTCATCTTCAGCGATGATGGCGGTGATCATGCAGCCTCCGTCTGTTTTTCTAAAGGAATCGTGATGATGGCAGCAACGCCGCCCTCGGGACGGGCTTTCAACAGCAGGCTGGCGCGTTCGCCGTACATCGCAGCCAGCCGCTGATGGATATTCGCCAGGCCAATGCCAGAGCCACTGTTGTGACCGCCAAAACCGACGCCATCATCTTCAACGCGCATTTCCAGCATGCGCGGCTCTGGAGTTTCTTGCGTTTCTTGCATTTCTTGTGTTTCGATGACACGCACTGTCACGGCGATGTGCGCCGCGCCAACCTTGGGTTCTATGCCGTGTTTGATTGCGTTCTCGACTAAAGAAATCAGCATCAACGGCGGCACTGCGGCGTCAGCAATCTGTGACTCGACACTGAAACTCAGGCGCGGAATGCGGGCCTGCATCAGGCTCAGATACGCATGCACGGCGTCAAGTTGTTTGCTTAAACGTGACTGCACCGAGCCGCCGTCGTCGCGCATCTGCGGTATGGTCGCCCGCAGATAATCGACCAGATGATCGACGATCGCGACCGCCCGTGCTGGCTCAGTGCTGATCGCCGAACGCACACCGGCCAGCGTGTTGAACAGAAAATGCGGTTCCACCTGCGCAGCCAATACCGACAAGCGTAATTCGGTTTCTCTTTGCATCGCCTGCGCCTGTTCTGATGCGCGCTTACTCTGTGCGACTTTCAACATATTGCGCTGGCGTGAAAACAGCCAGAGATCGTAACCACCGCTGAGGTAAATACAGACGGAAGACAATACCAAACCGATATAAAAGCCTTTCCAGAAATCCGAGCCTGCAATATCAGGCGGGCGTGGTGCGCGGTTTTGTTTACCATCCTGAAAGCCCTGCTCAAATCCGGCTTTGAATTCAGATAACCAGTTTCCGGCAGGCGTGGCCGCGGTTGTTTTTGCGGAATCAGGCGAACCAGAATAATGCAATTTCAGCGCGGTCAGCATCGGTGCCTCGTAATGCAATAATTGCTGTGTCGCCTGCCTCGCTGCAAAAAATAGCAATAGACTGCACAATAATCCGGCACATAAGACCGTGATCAGACAACGCCATTCTTTTTTTTCCGCATAGCCGCGTTGTCGCACCCAGACCGCCAGCGCAGCACCACCAAGATGCATCGCGGTACCGGCAAGAGACAGCGGTATCCAGACGACAAAGAAGGTGCGCCAGTCCGCGCCGCGTGCAGCATCGATCAGAAAAATCAACAGCAGCGAGGGAATCAACGTACCCATCCAGGCACGTGCTCGATAGCGATACCAGGTGCGTGAAAACACCGGATAATTGCGCGCCCGGGTCAGCCAGGATTCGCTTCTGGCTGAAACTTCCGGTGGCAATATTTCTTCATTTACCGATGGCGGCAAATCGATTGCAGATGTGGCTGACATGATCTTCCCTTTCAACGACAGATACAGTCTACGCGGAGCTCATGAGATTGCGCGGGTATGCGACGAATACGGATCAGGGCGGATAAAACAGGTGTCGTGCCGGATGAAACGATTAACGCGGATTCAGGCCGATTCAGCACCACCGTTGCTGGCGGCTTCTGCATTCGCACGCTGTTGTTTGGCAATACGGACGATGGTGTTGCGGATGGAAGTCAGAACCGCGACGGAATTGAAAGGTTTCACGATAAAGCCATGCACACCGCGCTGCTGCGCATCCTGAATCAATCCGGCGTTAATTCCGGAAGACACCAGAAACAGCAGCGACTTCGGCAGTTCAGTGCGTAGCTGGGTGATGATGGCCCATCCAGCTTCATTTGTTTCGCCAAGATCGATGCAAACAATTTGCGGTCTGAGCCGGATCACGCGTGCAAGGCTGGCTGGTGCGAGGTTCGCGTCAGCAATCACTTCATGGCCGCCGTTATTGAGTACGGAAGTCAGTAAATTGCGGGCAATCGCATTCGCATCCAGAATAACGGCTTTGAGCATAGAAAACCTGACAAGATAAAAGCAATTTGCATCTTAATGCAAAACTTTAATGTAAAACCTTAAGTAAGGGGAAAAAGGCGGAAAAAGCCACATCCGGCGATGCGGGTGCCGTGCAATCCACGCATCATCAGGCACCCTCCTTCGCAGATATTCAGTCCTTCTCTCCGGCTTCGCCTTTCGCATTTTTTACATAGGTTTCCAGCCAGCGATCCTGTTCCCACAACATGTGCAGCACAGATTCGCGCGCACGATAGCTATGGCTTTCATTCGGCAACATCACCAGACGCGTCACCGCGCCCAGACCTTGCAAAGCCTGATACATGCGTTCACTTTGGATAGGGAAAGTGCCGGGGTTGTTGTCTTGTTCACCGTGAATAAAGAGTATCGGGTCTTTGATCTGGTTGGCGAAATTAAACGGCGACATTTCCTGATACGTCTTGCGCGCCTGCCAGAAATTGCGCTCTTCTGACTGAAAACCAAACGGCGTCAGGGTGCGGTTGTAGGCACCGGAACGGGCAATACCGGCGCGGAACAAACGCGTGTGCGTCAGCAGATTCGCCGTCATGAACGCGCCATAGCTGTGACCACCGATCGCGATGCGGTTGCGGTCGGCAACACCGAGTCGCACAACTTCATCGATCGCGGCTTCGGCACTCATTTTCAACTGTTCAAGGTAAGTGTCGTTCGGCTCTTTCTTGCCTTCACCGATAATCGGCATGGTAGGGCCATCCAGTACGGTGTAACCACGCGCCAGCATGACTTGCGGACCGTTATAGGAAATCCGGTTGAATTTATACGGCGAACCGTTCACCTGACCTGCCGCTTCGGCCGTTTTAAATTCACGCGGATACGCCCACATAATCATGGGGCGCGGGCCATCGCGTTTCGGGTCGTAGCCTGGCGGTAAATACAGGGTCGCGGTCAGATCGACACCATCCTCACGTTCATAGCGCAGTTGCTGTTTTTTAACTCCTTTGAATTGTGGCAAAGGATGCGGAAACTGGGTCAGCGCCCTTGCGGCCTCATTGTGTGCCAGATCGCGGACAAAATAATTAGGGCGTTCCTCGTTCGATTCGCGGCTGGTGACGATACTGGTACCTTTATCGTTCAACAAACCAAGCACTTCTTCGTAATACGGCGCCTGCGAGCGGAACATGCGCACCGCTTGCTTACTGGTCAGATCAAACCGATCCAGAAACGGGCGATCACCATCCGGGCTGGCACCATTACCGGTCATGAAAATCGACTTGCCATCCGGAGCCACGCGCAGCACCGCGCGGCCGTACTGATTTTGCGTCATCACTGGCTGTCCCGGGTGGGCATACTGGTCTTCTGATTTACGGGCAAACAACAGTTCGGGTTTGCTGTCGGCGACGCCGGGACGAATACGCCAGATGCGGGTATCACGGGTTTTCCACCAGCTTTCTGTCACCAGCGCCAGCCCGTCGTTGCCCCATTGAACATTATTGAAGCGCCACGCCAGATCCATCAATTTTTGTGGCGGCGCATCAAACGGTGCTGCCTGTTGCATCAAAACATCATGTACTTTGACGGGCGCTTCAGGATCGCCACCGGCCTGTGCTTCTAACCAATACAAAGTGGCGGGTTTATCGTTGCGCCAGGCAAAGTCACGCGGCCCGGCCTGTACCGCGTCATTCCCGGTGGGCAAGCGCTCACGCATAGGACGTTCTGCGATGGTTTTCACTTTCTTGCCATTCTCATCCCACAATTCAATCAGTTGCGGAAAACGATCCACGGGTAGCATTGTTGAATAAGGGCGGCGTAATTGTGTGGTCAGAATCAGATTACCATCGGGCGAAGCCTGCGCTTTGGTCAGTGTCATGACCGGGCCGATGCGACGCACATCACCGCTGAGGTTAACAAATGCCAGTTGCGTCTGTAACTGCCAATCCAGCATATCGGCATCTGCCGCTGTTTTCAGCATGTCCGGATAAGTGCGGTTTTGCGTCAGCTTGCCGCCTTTGCTTTCCAGCGCATTTGGCCCCAGCGGCTTTTGCGTCAGGTTCGGTGCAGGTTTCGGACGTGCGGGCAACAAGCGCACCAGCAATTGCTCAGAACCATTGCTCCAGGCGAATCCGGCGCTGGCGACGGCGTTTAACTTTTCGTCCATCAGTCTTTGCGCATGGGCTTTCTTCACGTCCAGCAACCACAGTTCCACGCCATCATCGCTCCAACGACTGAAGGCCAGCCATTTTTCATCCGGCGACCACAGTGTTTCAGCAATCCGCGGCTTCGCTGGCAAACCACTGACTTCGCGGATTTTTCCGCTTGCCACGTCCAGCAAGCTCAGGCTGTTACCAAAATCAAAATGACTGGCAGCATGAGTACGTGGATTAATACGCAAACCGGCTAGTTTGAGCTCTGGCTGCGCGACTTCGGCGATACTCGGCAAACCCGGCAAGCTGACCAGCAATGCAGTTTTACGCTGCGGTCCGAGTTTAAACACCGGCCCACGCGGTGCATCGACGATTGCCTGCAATTCTGCTGGCGGCAAACGATAACTGCCTTCTGCGGTAGCGGCAGGAGGCACTGCGCTTGAGGTGGCAAGTGCCGGGACGTGGATGCCGGACAACAGTGTCACCGCGCCTGCGATGATCACCGTGGAAGGAAGTCGGGAAGAAAAAAACATCATTCGTATATTCACTATGTTAAAAAGCCGCACCAAAACGAGCAGCATCGCCTGCATTTTTATCAGAAATGCGCATCAGGATCGCACAAAATGGCGTTCTGGCAAACCCGCCATTCTCAGAACCACGTCCCGGATGTCTCTCTGATGGTGTCGCAAAGGCTTATCCACACTCATTCGCCTACGGTGGCACAACATTTGCTGCAACGCACAATATGTCTTTCTATATGAGTTTTTCATCGTGGTAAGCTACGCGCCGAATTGATTCAATTCAAATCATTCTTGCCTCAGGCTTGAAAATTTATTTGCTGGCGAATCATCATCCAATTAAACCAACAACGGAGAGCAATTTGAACAAAATTCAAAATCCAGGGGTGAACACTATCCTGGGACACCCCGATAGCTTATTTGTTTTGTTTTTCACAGAAATGTGGGAACGATTTTCTTATTATGGCATGCGCGCATTGCTGGTCTTGTTTCTGGTCACAGAAACGGCCAAAGGCGGCTGGGGCTGGACCCGCGCAGACGCCACCAATCTGTACGGCTGGTACACCGGTCTCGTATATCTGACACCGATACTCGGCGGCTATATCGCGGATAAATTCCTCGGCAGCCGTCGCTCGGTTGTTCTGGGTGGTTTCATCATCGCTGCCGGTCATGCATCACTGCTGTTTGACACACCAACGATGTTCTACGTCGGTCTGTCACTGGTCGTTGCCGGTACAGGTTTGTTTAAACCGAATATTTCGGCAATCGTCGGTCAGCTTTACACCAAAGATAATGAAAGTGGTCGTGACGGTGGCTATACCCTGTTTTACATGGGTGTGAATGCCGGTGCGTTTTTCGGTATTTCACTGTGCGGCTATATTGGTGAAAAAATTTCCTGGCCACTCGGCTTTGGTCTGGCTGGCGCCTTCATGATCCTCGGTGCGATTCAGTTTTACTTCGGTCAGGGTATTTTCGGTGAGATAGGTTTGCCAAAAGCGCAGCGATCTGCGACCGTCGCACCGGTAGAAGAGGCTGCACCACATATCGTCGCTGATCGCCTGAAAGCAATTTGCGTATTTTCTTTCTTCACGATTTTCTTCTGGTTCGCCTTTGAGCAAGCTGGCGGTTCAATGACAATTTTTGCCGCAGACTACACCGACCGCACACTGGTTGGTACCAGCGGCTTTGCGTTCAAAATCATTAATTCCCTGATGACAGTCATACCAACGGCGATCTTGTCGTGGTTGCTGATCAAACTGTTTATCGGTACCGCAAAGCGCTATTTGTTGTCGAATCTGTTGCTGGTCTTGTGTATTGGTCTGATCTGGGCGCTCGTGATCTGGATGCTCGGTCGTGAATTCTCTATGGAAAACTCCAGCGTACCTGCCACTTGGTTCAATGTTCTGAACTCTTTTTTCCTGGTGATTCTGGCACCGATGTTTACCAAAATGTGGGATAAATACTGGAACCCCAGCGGCCCGATCAAATTTGGCACTGGTCTGATTTTGCTGGGTCTGGGTTTCGCGGCCTTGTCTTATGGCGCATCCAGCATTCCTGCCGGCGCGAAAACCGCTTCCGTCAGCATGATTTTCCTGATCGCCGCTTACTTTTTCCACACGATGGGCGAGTTGTGTATTTCACCGGTCGGCTTGTCGTACATCAGTAAGCTCGCGCCGCCACGACTGCTGGGTCTGATGTTTGGCGTCTGGTTCCTGAACACGGCGATTGCGAACAAAATTGCCGGCTCTACTGGCAGCTATATCGACCGTATCTCAGAAACCTATTCCTTATCCACGTTCTTCCTGATCTTCACTATTATTCCTATCGGTGCAGGTCTAGTGCTGATGACGCTGAATAAATGGATGGAAAAGAAAATGCACGGTATTCACTAATCAAGAGTATCCGACCCAACAAAAATCCCCGCCAAAAGCGGGGATTTTTTTTAACTATTTCCGACAAATTCCGGCGGAATTCTGCCTCAGACTTGTCATGAGCGTTCGATTGCCAGCGCCACGCCCATACCACCACCGATACACAAACTCGCCAGACCTTTTTTAGCATCACGACGTATCATTTCGTGAATCAGGCTGACCAGAATACGGCAACCGGAAGCACCGATAGGGTGACCAATCGCAATCGCACCACCATTCACGTTGATCTTGCTGGTGTCCCAGCCCATTTCTTTATTCACGCCTATGGCTTGCGCCGCAAAGGCTTCATTAATTTCCATTAAATCCAGATCAGCATGAGTCCAGCCCGCTTTTTTCAAGCAGAGCTGTGCTGCAGGCACCGGCCCCATGCCCATGATGGATGGGTCTACGCCTGCCGACGAATACGCTTTGATCCGCGCCAGCACTGGTACTCCCAGCTCTTCCGCTTTCTTTGCCGACATCATGATCACTGCGGCAGCACCATCGTTCAGGCCGGATGCATTACCTGCGGTGACGGTACCGTTTTTGTCGAAGGCCGGGCGCAATGCTGACAAGGATTCCAGGGTTGCGCCATGTTTGATGAATTCGTCGGTATCAAACACGACCGTGCCTTTTTTCGACACGATTTCTACCGGAATGATTTCATCTTTGAACTTGCCGGCTTTTTGTGCCGCTTCCGCTTTGTTTTGTGAGGCAAGTGCAAATACATCCTGCTCTTCACGGCTGATGCTGTATTTCTTAGCGACGTTTTCGGCGGTAATGCCCATGTGGTATTGGTTGTACACATCCCATAATCCATCCACGATCATGGTATCGACCAATTTGGTGTCACCCATACGGAAGCCATCGCGCGAGCCATTCAGTACATGTGGCGAAGCGCTCATATTTTCCTGACCGCCAGCGATGATAATGTCAGCGTCACCGACTTTAATGGCCTGTGCCGCCAGATGCGTTGCTTTCAAACCGCTGCCGCAGACTTTATTAATCGTCATCGCTGGTACCATCACAGGCAAACCCGCTTTGATGACGGCCTGCCGCGCTGCATTCTGCCCTACACCGGCCGTCAAGACCTGACCGAGCAAGACTTCGTTGATCTGGTCGCCGCTCAGACCCGTTTTGGCGAGCAGGCCTTTAATCACAATCGCACCCAATTCGGCGGCTGGGATTTTAGCCAGGGAACCACCAAATTTACCTACCGCTGTACGACCAGCAGCAACAATGACGACGTCTTGCATGTTGAATCTCCTGTTATAAAAAAAGATGCGTCAGACAAAAATGCATAATCTGTCTGATACGGTAGCGGTCAGATTACACCAGCTTGCCGGTTGATGTTCATCCTGCTGAAATTTTGAGCAAAAAAAAGCTCCCGATTGAAGGGAGCTTTTTGGTTCAGGCGAAGTTCATATCGAACTTGTCCTTGCTTTACTTAAGTAACTTAAGTTACTTATTTTTTCTTTGGTGTCGCTTTTTCAGCAGCTTGTGTGAACTGTTGTGTTGCTTTTGCCAGATTTTCTTCCAGCGTTTCTACCGCTTGCTTGGTCGTTTTGGACAATTGCTCGTAACCGGCGTTGATGTTACCAACGACAGATTTCAACGCTGTCACGGCTTGTTCGGAACCGGCTGGTGCATTTTTAGTGACTTCATCGATCAGGGAAATCACTTTAGTATTTGTTTCAGCGATATGCGCTTCCACTGCTTTTGTGAACTCTTGCTGAGTAGCAGAAGTGATGCTGGCCAGATGACGACCGTATGCCAGTGCTTTTTCTGCAGTTGGCTGTGCTTGTGCTGTGGTCAGCGTGAAAAATTCCTGAGGATCTTTTGCGCTCAACAGTTGTTTCGCAGCAGCAGTACCTTCTTCGATACTGGCTTTGGCAGCGTTCACGTTCAGAGCGAACAATTGCTCCAGACCTTCAAACGCTTTTTTGTTCAATGCAGTCAGGGAAGCAAACTGCGCTTCGAGGTTGGCTTTAGTTGCAGCAATAAATTGTTCTGGTGATGTAGACATGGCATTCTCCGTTAAAGGGGATTAATAATCGGCAGCGCCTTCCACAACTTCTTTAAATGGTGCACCGCAACAAGTTCAATTCTACACGGCATATTTCGTACGTCAAGCTTTTTTTGTGCATCGCAACAAAATGATGTAAATGATATCATTTTAAAAATGCAAACCCCAATATCCATCAGGCTTTCCAGAGCATTTCAGGCTAAGGCTCAGGTAAATAGCGGGGATTGATGCCGAGATTTATCTGCCTCAAATTGTAGCAAGGCCTGCTTATTTTTTAAGCCGCCGGCATAGCCAGTCAGCGCACCGTTCGCTGCGATCACCCGGTGACAAGGGACAATAATCGACAAGGGATTGCGTCCGTTAGCTGCGCCAACCGCCCTAACTGCCGATAGTTTGTTGATGCTGGCGGCAAGAGCGCCGTAACTGCACGTCTGACCGAAAGGTATCTGCTGCAACGCCCGCCATACGCTTTGCTGAAATGGCGTGCCCGACGACATGTCGAGAGGAAGATCAAAATGCTGGCGCTGACCGGCAAAGTATTCTTGCAGTTGTTGTGTCGACAGTTGTAATACCGGATGTTCCGGTACGAGTTGCCATCCCTGTATGCCTTTGAAATGGCGGTGCTGTTCAAAGTAAACACCGCTCAATCCTATGTCGCTAGCAGCCAGACAAAGCACGCCGAGCGGGCTGTTGAATTCTGTATATTTCATCGCTACACCTTATTTTTCTGTACTGCTTTGCTTGCCGCATTGTGCCCACTAAAGCTGTCCGTCGTGTTAAGCGACTGCCATAGCAACATGGCGGCATAGGCGCGCCACGGTGACCACGCTTGTGCCTGCAACAGCAACTGCTTTTCTGTCCAGCGCGTCTGGGCAGGCGATGCCGCGAGTGGCGATAATTGCGCCGCTGCCTTTTGCAAACCGAGATCACCGGCAGGAAAAGCATCTGGAAAACGCAGCGCACGCATCGCGATATATTGCGCCGTCCATTCACCGATACCGCGTACGCTTTTCATGTTGTCCAGCATCGTCGCCTGAGTGCTATCCGGCAAACGCTCAAAGCCGCCCGCCAGCGCGAAGCGGGCGACGTTCTGCAAGGTCTGGGCGCGTGTTGCCGGAATCCCTATCCCCGCCAATTCATTGATGGGCAGCGCGATAATCGTTTCCGGTGTCGGAAAATGACGCGTAATCGCCGCCAACGGAGTTTCCACCGTATCACCAAAGCGCTGCACCAGACGACCGGCAACGGTCGTTGCACCAGCTACGCTGACCTGTTGCCCCAGCACCGCACGGATCGCCAGTTCAAAGCTGTCAAAAGCGCCCGGTACACGCAAACCCGGCGTTGCCTGAATCTGCGCTGCTAACAAGGCATCTTGTTGCAAGTGGCTTTGAATAAACGCGGGATTCGCTTCCAGATCAAATTGCTGCCGCACTCTCGCCAGCACCGGCATCAATACCGGCGTCAGTTGTGGCGCGAGTTGTAGCAATAACTGATTTTTCTGCGGTAAATGGCTGACCTTCAACCAGCCTGAGATCCCTTGTATACGCACGCTGCGCACATAGGCGGCCTGATCACCGTCCTGACCTTCCTGAATCACGGCTTCCAGCCCTGGCATCGCACGTCCGCGTAAATAGCCGATTACCGCGTCCCACGCATACGGCGGACGATACGCCAGACGCAATAAAATACCTTCGCCACGCCCATCTGCCGCGCGCCGCACTGAGCCGGGTGCCATCTGATAACGTTGCAAGAAAAGAGCGTTGAAACGACGGACGCTGCCAAAACCAGCGGCAAATGCGATATCGGTCATCGGCAGGCAGGTTTCTTGCAGCAGTTTTTTGGCGAATAGCAGACGCTGGGTTTGTGCGAGTTCGACCGGGCTGGCACCGAATTCCTGCAATAACACACGCCTGAGCTGGCGTGAAGACAAACCGATTTGTTGCGAAAAATCTTCGACATTCATTGCATTCAAAGCGCCATCAGCAATCTTCTTCCAGATCGCATGGGCAAGATTCTGTTGTATCGCATACGGCGCCAGCTCGGGACGACAGCGCAGACACGGTCGATAACCGGCCGCTTCCGCTGCAGCCGCTGTCGAAAAGAACTCGCAGGAACTTTCACGCGGCGTTCTGACCGCGCAAACCGGGCGGCAATAAATACCTGTTGTTTTTACGCCAGTAAAAAAGACGCCGTCAAAGCGGCTGTCTTTTGCGGCGAGCGCACGATAGTACTGATGTGCCTCGCGCGTCAGCCTGCCTGGGTTGGTCTCAGGTGTATTCATCGTGATGTCGTTATCGGTCTGCATGTGCACTTTATACGCGTTGACCGGCACCAGATCTAGCCATTTCCGGACATGCGTATTGTTGCTGGAAGAGTGGTCACGATAAACATCGCCACAGCCGTCATGGTAAAACCGGCAGGCCACATGATTTAGACGTTTCCACTACACTAGTGCGCTGATATATATGTGCAGAAAGCATAAGCCATGACCGTCAAGCAATCTCCTGATTTGAAAACCGTCCTCATCGCCAGCGGCTTTGTATTAACGCTAGCTATGGGCGTGCGTCATGGCTTTGGCTTCTGGTTGCAGCCGATTTCGCAAGCGCATGGCTGGACCCGCGAAACCTATTCGATGGCGATGGCAATCCAGAATTTGTTATGGGGCGTGTTCGGCCCATTCGCCGGTATGGCGGTGGATAAATTCGGCACCGCCCGCGTCGTCATCTTTGGCGCACTGATGTATGCGGCTGGTTTGCTGTGGATGGCGACGATCAGTCATCCGCTGCTGTTTGTCATCGGTTCCGGCGTTTTATTAGGTGCGGCGCTCGCCTGCACCGCTTTTGGTGCCGTCAGCAGCATTATCGGACGCACCGCACCAGCGAATAAGCGTTCTTGGGCGTTCGGCATTTCTTCAGCCGCCAGTTCTTTTGGTCAGTTTGTGATGATGCCGGTCGAACAGCAATTAATTACGCACAGTGGCTGGCAAACGGCGTTTTATCTGCTGGCGGGCTTACTGATCGCCGTTATGCTACCCATGGCGTGGAAGCTGCGCGAGCCACCGATAGATCATAGTCATGGCCCGCAGCAAAGTATCAAAGAAGCTATCCACGAAGCGTTCTCACATAAGCCTTTCTTGTTTTTAGTCGCAGGTTATTTTGTCTGCGGTTTTCAGGTAGTTTTCATCGGCGTGCATATGCCAGCCTATCTGAAGGACAAAGGCATACTCGACCCTAACGTGGCAGTGTCGGCGCTTGCACTCATAGGCTTGTTCAATATTTTCGGTTCGTATTACGCCGGCAAGCTCGGTGGCATGTTCCAGAAACGTTACCTGCTGTCTTCCATCTATCTGTCCCGCACGATTGTGATCAGCCTGTTTCTGCTGGCGCCACTGTCGTCCTACTCGGTGTATATCTTTGCCGCCGGTATGGGCTTGCTGTGGTTATCGACAGTACCGCTGACTAACGGCGTCATCGCCAGCATCTTTGGACTGAAATATCTTTCTATGTTGTCCGGCTTTGTTTTTTTCTCGCATCAGGTCGGCAGTTTTATGGGAGTCTGGCTCGGTGGCTATATCTATACACTGATGGGCAATTACAACCTTGTCTGGGGCATTACGCTGGCACTCGGTATTTTCGCGGCACTGATTAATCTGCCGGTGAATGAAAGCCCGGTTGCACGTCAGACGGCGACGGCATAACGATGATGAAACTGCGCCAGACATTGTTGAAGCTGTCTCTGATTCTGTTGCTGCTGCTCGTGCTGGCAGTAGCGTTTCTGGCTTATCTGCAGCCTGGTTTTGTGCTTGATCTGGCGAATCGCTTTGTGCTTTGTTGAATAAATGAGTATTCGGTTGATCTGATCGATTTAGATAATTTTAAGGAATTATTTTCTCAGCACGAAGTCTGATGTTATTCTTTTCAACTCCTATTTTTCAGATCTGATTCCCATGAACAAATCCATGCTCATGCTGCTGTGTTCTGCGCTGGCAATACAATCCAGCGTTGCCGCAGATCCCTCCGTCACTTCAGCACCGACCAGCAAACCCCTTATGAATAAAGCGCTTGCAGCCAATCCTCTGTTGGCAGCCAGTACTCTGGCGTATGAATATCCAGCCTTCGATCAGATCAGAAACGAACACTATGCGCCAGCGTTTGCAGAAGGCATGCGTTTGCATCTGGCCGAAATCAATGCGATTGGCAACAACACCGCCAAACCAACTTTTGATAATACGGTAGTAGCGCTGGAACGCGCAGGGCAGGCGCTGAACCGCGTCAGCACAATCTTTTTCAATCAGATCGCTACTAACACCAACCCGACACTGGAATCACTGTCCACCGATCTGGCGCCGAAATTGTCCGCTCATCAGGACGTGATTCTGATGAATGCGAAGCTGTTTAAACGCATCAACGCCATCATCAGCCAACGCGACAAACTGAAACTCGACGCCGAATCCAATCGCTTGCTGGATCGTTACTACACCGATTTCGTGCGTGCCGGTGCAAAATTATCAGACAGCGATAAAGCCAAACTCAAAGCAATCAATGCCCAACTGGCATCGTTAGGCACAAAATTCAGCCAGAATGTATTGAAAGAAACCAATGCATCGGCCGTCATCGTTGAACATAAAGAGCAGTTAAAAGGCTTGTCTGAAGGTGAAATCAACACCGCAGCCGCAGCAGCAAAAGCCAAAGGGCTGGATGGTAAATATCTGATCCCATTGATGAATACCTCTGGACAACCGTATCTGGCCAGCCTCGAAGACCGCGCTGTGCGTCAGCGTTTGCAGGAAGCCTCTGTTAATCGTGGCAGCCACGGCGGTGATTTCGATAACCGCGATACAGCTCTGCAATTAGCCCGCCTGCGCGCAGAACGTGCCCAATTGCTGGGCTATCCGAATTACGCCGCCTACGGCCTCGAAGATGAAACGGCGAAAACCACCACTGCCGTCAATAAAATGCTGAGCGAACTGGCACCGGCAGCAGTCGCCAACGCCAAAAATGAAGCCGCTGAATTACAAAAAATTATTGATGCCAACCATGGCGACTTTAAGCTCGCGGCATGGGACTGGGCCTACTACACCGAGCAATTGCGTACCGCAAAATATGCGTTTGACGATACCCAGTTACGCCCGTATTTTGAACTCGACAGCGTATTACAAAATGGCGTGTTTTTTGCCGCGCATCAGTTGTACGGTATCAGCTTTAAAGAGCGAAAAGATTTACCTGTCTATCACCCCAGCGTCAGAGTGTTTGAAGTATTCGATGCCGATGGTAAATCGATGGCGTTGTTTATTGCCGATATGTACGCCCGTGACAGCAAACGTGGCGGCGCATGGATGAACTCGTATGTCGAACAATCGACGCTGTTCAACAAAAAACCCGTGATTGCGAATCACCTGAATATTCCGCAGCCACCAAAAGGCGAACCGACCTTGCTAACCGCGGATGAGGTGAAAACGGCGTTCCATGAATTCGGCCATGCGCTGCACGGCCTGTTCTCACAAGTACACTACCCACGCTTCTCCGGTACCAATGTACCGCGCGATTTTGTCGAGTATCCTTCACAAGTCAACGAGATGTGGGCAACCTGGCCTGAAGTCTTGAAGAACTACGCCAAGCATTACAAAACAGGTGAGGTCATTCCTCAGGCGCTGGTCGACAAAATCACCGCCAGCAACAAGTTCAATCAAGGCTTTGCGACCACAGAGTATCTGGCGGCATCCTTACTTGATCAGCGCTGGCATCAGCTGACACCGGCGCAGATACCAAGCGATGCGATTGCGTTTGAAAATGTGGCACTGAAAGAAGCTGGCGTTGATTTTGCACCGGTACCGCCACGCTATCGCTCCACGTATTTCTCCCACATATTCGGCGGCGGCTACTCTGCTGGCTACTACGCTTATCTGTGGAGTGAAGTACTGGATGCCGATACCGTTGAATGGTTTAAAGAAAATGGCGGGCTGACGCGGAAAAACGGCGATTGGTTCCGTCAGCAATTGCTGTCACGCGGCGGCAGTATCGATCCTATGGAGTCGTTCCGCAACTTCCGTGGGCGCGATCCAAAAATCGACCCATTACTGTTGCGTCGCGGCTTAAAATAAAACAAGCAACTGGCAAGACCTGCAGGTCTTGCCATACGATAAAAAAGGGGGGAAGACATTGCGTCTTCCCCCTTTTTTTAATTTCTTACTGAACTTATTCCAGTTTCCAGACAAAATCAGTTTTCACCCAAGCCTGCTCGGCTTTGCCGTCTTTTGTGCCGGGCTTGAACTTACATTGGCTAAAAGCACCGATGGCCGCCTTATCCAAGCTGCGTGAGCCACTAGATTTTTCTACTTTCGATTCTACGACTTTACCGTCAGCAGAAACCAGAAATCCCATCGTCACCGTGCCGCTCTCTTCGTTCATCAAAGCCGCTTTCGGATACTTCGGTGGGTCGCAGGATTTATTATCCATCACAGGCGCTGTTTCAGCAGCCATCACCGAAGAAGCAGCCACACACAACATGGCTGAGATAAGGAAAGAACGCGAAGATTTCATCATGGTATTTCTTTTCATTTCTGATCAATATAAAAATGTGGTGCTTATGTCTTGTTACTGCTGATTCTGCCGCCTAGTCTGACGATTAATCAAAACTCTTCCCAGCCATCATCGCTGGCAGCAGATGCGGCTTTTTTCACAGCAGGTTTTGCGGCAGGTAAAGATTTCACCGGACTGGCTTTTGCCTTGGATTTTGCCGCTCTCATTGCAGGCTCTATGCGTTTCACAACCGGTGCGGCCGGTTTCGCTGGTGCCGACTGAAATGATAAGAGACCTTCATTTTTGTCGAGTTTGAATACACCCACCACATTTGCCAATTCAGCGGCCTGATCCTGCAAACTTTGAGCAGCTGCTGCAGCCTGCTCTACCAGCGCCGCATTTTGCTGCGTCACGCCATCCATTTCGATAATCGCGTGGTTCACACGCTCAATACCGGCACTCTGTTCCTGACTTGCTGCCGTAATTTCCGTCATGATCTCGGTCACATGCTTAACACTGGTGACCACCTGATCGATCGTCACGCCAGCCTGACCCACCAGCCGCGCACCGATTTCAACTTTTTCGACGGAATTATCAATCAGCGTTTTGATTTCTTTCGCAGCAGCGGCGCTACGCTGCGCCAGATTACGGACTTCTGCTGCTACAACGGCGAAACCACGTCCTTGCTCACCGGCGCGCGCAGCTTCCACCGCAGCATTCAGCGCCAGAATATTCGTCTGGAATGCGATGCCATCAATCACACTGATGATGTCGACAATCTTGTTTGACGACGTGTTGATGTCACCCATGGTCTCAACCACTTGGGCAACCACCGCCCCACCCTGACGAGCAACTTCCGAAGCAGAGGCAGCCAATTGATTCGCTTCACGCGCATTATCGGCATTTTGCTTGACGGTGATAGTCAGCTCACGCATGGATGAAGTCGTTTTTTCCAGTGAGCTCGCCTGTTGCTCGGTACGGGAAGAGAGATCCAGGTTACCAGTCGCGATCTCACTGGAGGCGGTAGCGATCGTGTCGGTACCGGAACGCACTTGCGCGACGATATTGACCAGACTGTCACGCATGTTTTTCATTTCAAATATCAGACTGGACTGATCACCATTTCTGACGTCTATCGGCGCGCTCAGTTCGCCCGCAGCAATCTGACCGGCAATCTGTGCCGCATAATCAGGCTCACCACCAAGTTGCCGGATCAGACTGCGGCTGATATAAAACGCCGCCGCGATACCGCCTGCTAATGCCATCAGACCAAGAATCAGCATCAGGCTGGTCGCCGATTTAAATGCTGAGTTTGCTTCGCTGGCGACTTCAGAATTCAGTTTATCTTCCAATACAACCAATTCATCCAGAGTATCGAGCCAGCCTTGCTGAACCGGACGCAGTTTTTTGATCAGGGTGATGGTCGCCATTTCCTGATCGTTCGCCAGACCAAGCGCCTTGGCTTTTTCCGGCAAAGAAGCAGCGGCTGTTTCGCGCTCTTTCAATTTATCGAATATGGCTTTCTTTTCACCCGAAACGACATCGGCCGATTGCGCAAGCTTGATCAGTTTTTCACTCGCTTCCGCGTATTTTTTTGACTGTTCGGCGATGTTCTTCAGATCTTTTTCCATGTCCCCCTCGTCATTGAGCAAGGTCAGGTTGCGTAAAGCCACCATACGGTCATAGACGATCGCCCGCATATCGAGTGCCAGTCGGGTTTCGACGTTACTGACATTCACGATCTTTTCGAGACGCCCCTGAATTTGAGACATCCGGAAAACACCGACGATCGTCAGTGCGATCAAAAATATTAAAACCAGAGCAAAACCCAGCCCCAGGCGTTTACCAACAGTCATTTTTGATAGATTCATTTACGCCACTACTTTGAAAAAGAATTAAAACATTCAAAAGCGCTAAAATTTCAGCAACTTATGTGCCTGTCCCCTGATTGCAAGTCCTGGTTTTGTTCAGAATCAACTCGCACTTTGTAACATTCAGGTAGGAAATATACTGTAATTTTTCCAGATGGAAACATTTTTTTACACTTTTTTTTCACACATGTTCAATAACTATTGCGAAATAAATAGTTTTCATTTATTCGTTGGCAACTAATGCAGTCTGCACTATTTTTGTGCAAACTAATTATGCTTTTGTAAGAGCCACTGTGCTCAGAACTTTCTTTGTTATTCCCCTTCTTTTTATCGATTCGCTGGCATAAATTCTGCTGTTGATAGTCAGCATCATCATTTCGATATAAATTTAATTTATCTGAATGCTAACCTTCACGATTCACGTCACTCTCGACTGCTGCGTGCAATTTCACAACACTTCTACACGGGATTCTCATGTCTGGGCTGATACGTTATTTTTTCCAGGGACAAATTCACGAGGCAGACCATTTGCCGCCCACCCGTACCCTGCTCCAGCACTTGCGCGAAGACCTGCATTGCACCGGTACCAAAGAAGGCTGTGCCGAAGGTGATTGCGGCGCCTGCACCGTTGTTACTGGTGAACTGCGGGATGGCAAAGTCGAAATGAAATCCGTGAATGCCTGTCTGCAGCTCATGCCTACGCTCGATGGCAAGGCTATTTTCACGGTGGAAGACCTGAGCCAGGAAGCACCTTTGCATCCGGTGCAGCAAGCGATGGTGGAGTGCCACGCGTCACAATGCGGCTTCTGTACGCCGGGATTTGTGATGTCTTTGTGGGACCTGTATTTGCAAAGAAGCCCGGAGTCAGCGCCCCTGCAACGCAAACAAATCGATATCGCTTTATCCGGTAATCTGTGTCGTTGCACCGGTTACCGCCCCATCATTGACGCCGCGCATCGTATGGAAGAATTACCGCGTCAGGATTTCGATCAGGCCGGGTTGGCAGCCATACTGGCGGGCTTGGTTCGCAGTGAAACGCTGGAGTATGTCTGGCAGGGCCAACACTTTTATGCGCCACGCACGATGGCAGAATTAGTCCGCTTGCGGGCCGCTCATCCACAGGCCTGTCTGCTCGCAGGCGGCACAGATATTGGCTTATGGGTGACCAAACAATTCCGTGAACTGGGCGATATTATTTATCTGGGACACGTTGAAGAGTTGCGCTCGGTAACTGAGAAAAATGATGTTCTGGAGATCGGCGCCGCAGTCACGCTGGACGAGGCCTATCGCGCATTGTGTGAATATTATCCGCAGGAATTAAGCGAGTTGTGGCAGCGTTTCGCGTCGTTACCGATACGCCACGCGGGCACACTGGGCGGCAATGTCGCCAATGGTTCACCGATCGGTGATTCTATGCCGTGGCTGATTGCACTGGGTAGTCGTATCGTCCTGAAAAGCGCTGATGGCGAACGCGAGCTGGCGCTGGAAGATTTTTATCTCGGTTATCAGCAGAAGGACTTGCGCCCGACTGAGATCGTCGCTGCGATACGCATTCCTTTACCGGGCGCCGGAAAAATTTTCCGTACCTATAAACTGGCGAAACGTTTTGATCAGGATATCTCTGCTGTGTGTGCCGCCTTTTCAGCACAGTTGCAAAATGGAATATTGTCAGAAGTCAGAATCGCCTTCGGCGGAATGGCTGCAACGCCGAAACGGGCAACGCATGCCGAAACCGCGCTGGAACAACAAGTCTGGAATGAAGCAACATTGCAAACGGCGATGCTAGCCTTAGCCGAAGATTACGCACCACTCAGCGACATGCGTGCATCAGCAGAGTATCGCCTGCAGACCGCGCAAAATCTGTTGCGTCGCTTCTGGTTGGAAACGCGCGCAGACGATGCTCTACCGACCGCCTTACTCAATCCATTTGCGGCTGCGGCTGACACAAGCTCAGCAGAGGAGTCCGTATGATCAGGCAAAACGAAACACCGTGGGCGGAAGTAGGTAAATCGCATCCGCATGAATCCGCCGTGTTGCACGTCAGTGGCAGCGCAAATTACACCGATGATATTCCTGAAACGCAGGGCACGCTGCATGCTGCACTCGGCTTATCAGCGCAAGCACATGCGCTGGTGCGCAATATGGATCTGGATGCCGTGCGACAGGCGCAGGGAGTGATTGCCGTATTCACTGCCCGTGATTTCCCCGGCAGCAATCAGTGTGGTCCTATCATCAAAGATGACCCGATACTGGCAGACGGCGTCGTTGAGTATGTCGGTCAGCCGCTGTTCGCCGTGGTTGCCCGCAGGCATGAACTGGCTCGCCGCGCCGTTCGCCTGGCAAAAGTCGATTACGAACCACTGCCGGCCGTCCTGCATCCGCGCGCCGCGCACGAACAACAATCGTATGTGCTGCCACCGATGTCACTGGCGCGTGGAAATGCGCAGCAAGCTCTTACCGACGCACCGCACCGCATCCGTGGCAAATGGCAGGTCGGCGGCCAGGAACAGTTTTATCTTGAAGGCCAGATCGCGTATGCGATTCCAAAAGAAGCGCAGGGCATGTACGTCGCCTGCTCAACTCAGCATCCTAGCGAAATGCAGCACGTCGTCGCTCATGCGCTGGCTATTCCTTCGCACAGTGTGCAAGTCGAATGCAGGCGTATGGGCGGT
Source organism: Cognatundibacterium aquatile (assembly GCF_014699135.1). Taxonomy (GTDB): domain Bacteria; phylum Pseudomonadota; class Gammaproteobacteria; order Burkholderiales; family Burkholderiaceae_D; genus Undibacterium; species Undibacterium aquatile. The sequence goes on along the minus strand of NZ_JACOFT010000001.1, from coordinate 189,319 downwards.
GGCTTCGGCGGTAAAGAATCGCAATCAGCGTTATGGGCTGGTGTTGCTGCTCTGTGTGCGTTCAAACTGCAACGACCAGTCAAGCTCCGTGCAGATCGCGACGACGATATGCTGGTGACGGGCAAGCGTCACGAATTCCACTACGACTATGAAGTCGGTTACAACGATGAAGGGCTGATGCTTGGCGTCAGAGTACAAATGCTGTCGCGTGCCGGATTTTCCGCCGATCTGTCCGGCCCGGTCGCTACCCGCGCAGTTTGCCATCTGGATAATGCTTACTTCCTGTCCGACGTCGATATCCGCGCCATGTGCTGCAAGACAAATACGCAATCGAACACCGCATTTCGCGGCTTCGGCGGTCCGCAAGGCGCGATACTGATAGAACATATCATCGACGATATCGCCCGCCATCTTGGCAAAGATGCGCTGGATGTGCGGCAGCTGAATTTTTACGGACGCAATGACAACGAAGGCAGAAACGTCACCCACTATGGTCAAAAAGTGGTCGATAACGTGATACACGAGCTGGTCAGTGAATTAGAACAGAGTAGCGACTATAGAGCACGCCGGGCAGCGATTGCAAAATTCAACGCGACCAACCCTGTGCTGAAAAAAGGGCTGGCACTGACGCCGCACAAATTCGGTATCGCCTTCAACGTGACGCATCTGAATCAGGCTGGTGCCCTGGTACATGTGTATCTGGATGGCTCCGTGCTGGTCAATCATGGCGGCACCGAAATGGGGCAGGGACTCAACACCAAAGTGGCTCAGGTGGTGGCGCACGAGCTCGGTGTACCACTGACCGCCGTGAAAGTGACGGCAACCGATACCACGAAGGTGGCCAACACATCTGCCACCGCTGCATCGACCGGTACCGATCTGAATGGTAAGGCGGCACAAGCTGCAGCACGCCAAATACGCGATCGGCTCGCCACATTTGCGGCTGCGACCCTTGGCGGCATCGCCAACGAAGTAAGCTTCTTTGATGGCCACATCAGCTCAGGCGGCAATACTGTTTTGTTTGCAGAACTGGTGCAGAAAGCCTATCTGGCGCGAGTGCAATTATGGTCCGATGGCTTTTATGCGACGCCGGATTTGTATTGGGACGGCAAATCCATGAAGGGTAATCCGTTTTCGTACTATGCCTACGGCGCGGCAGCATCAGAAGTGGTCGTCGATACGCTGACGGGCGAATGGAAATTGTTACGCGCCGATGTGTTGTACGATGCAGGTCATTCACTCAACCCTGCGATTGACAAAGGCCAGGTAGAAGGCGCATTCATACAAGGTATGGGTTGGCTAACAACGGAAGAATTGGTATGGAATGCCAACGGTAAATTGACCACGCATGCACCATCGACGTATAAGATACCGGCAATCTCAGATTGCCCGGAAGATTTCCGCGTCAGCCTGTTTAAAAATACAAACGTCGCTGACAGCATACACAGATCAAAAGCCGTAGGCGAACCACCACTGTTATTGCCTTTTTCCGTATTCTTTGCGATACGCGATGCAATTGCCAGCGTCGCGGATCACCAACGACATCCGCCTTTACCTGCGCCAGCAACCAGTGAAGCCATACTGCGCGCAGTGAATGCGATTCGCGATTAAGATACGCGGATCAAGAATACATTTTTTCAAACAATCACCCAATATTGATGCGGCTTTTCGGGCAAATTAGCCCTGCGAGCCGCATCAAATCTCTGTCCGACAGAACCAGATGACTATCCACAATATGCAAGCCTACCGTGCAAGCCTGCTGCACTTTACCGATGATCCACTGCGTAATCCGGATGGAACACATTGGCATGAAGACGGCCTGCTGATCGTCAATGATGGCCACGTTCAGGCAGCGGGCGATTATCAACAGTTAAAATCGACGCTGCCTGATCACGTCGTGGTTGAGCACTTCCCCGGCAAAATCATTACTCCCGGGTTCATCGATACGCATATCCATTATCCGCAGACCGACATCATTGCGTCACCGGCACCGGGGCTGCTGCCTTGGCTGGAACAATATACGTTTCCAGCGGAAAGACAATTTGAAAATCCCCTGCACGCGCAGGAAGTCGCCAATTTTTTTCTGGATGAATTACTGCGTTGCGGCACCACCACCGCGATGGTGTATTGCACCGTGCATCCGGCATCGGTCGATGCCTTTTTCGAAGCGAGCGCGGCACGCAACTTACGCATGGTCGCGGGTAAAGTACTGATGGATAGAAACTGCCCGGAATTTTTACGCGACACCGCAGAAGGCGGCATCCGCGACAGCGAAACCCTGATCAAAAAATGGCATAAACATGGCCGCCAGCTGTATGCGATCACACCACGTTTTGCGCCGACTTCCAGCCCGGCGCAAATGCAGCTCGCTGGTGAGTTAGCACGTGCCTACCCCGATACCTTTATTCAGACACATGTGGCAGAAAATCGGGATGAATGCGCCTGGGCACGCTCGCTGTTTCCTGAAGCGCGCAGTTATCTCGATATTTATGATCGCTATGGCCTGATGCGGGAACGTGCGATGTTTGCCCACTGTATCTGGCTCAACGATGAAGACCGTGCGCGCATGGCGGCCACCCGATCCGCCGTCGCCTTATGCCCGACATCGAATCTGTTTCTGGGCAGCGGCTTATTTAATTTTCAGCGAGCCGAAGCCCAAAACGTCCCGCTGTCGCTGGCGACCGACGTCGGCGGCGGCACCTCGTTTTCTATGCTGCAAACGATGAACGCCGCGTACAAAGTGGCCCGTATGGGCGGTACCTATCTGCCCGCAACCAAGATGTTTTATCTCGCCACCTTAGGCGGCGCACGCAGTATGCAACTGGAAGGCTATATCGGTAATTTCGTGACCGGTGCCGAAGCAGACTTTATCCTACTCGACCCGCAAGCCACACCGCTGCTGAAACGGCGTACCGCCAGTTGTAATTCATTGGAAGAATTACTGTTTGCATTGGCGTTATTGGGAGATGACCGCAGTATTGCAGCGACTTATGCGGCGGGAGTCTGCGTTTAAACTGTCGCTCCTTAAAAAAAAGGATCTGGAATATTTCAATTCCAGATCCTTTAAATTTTTGGATTAAATGAACTTAATCCAAGTGTTCTTATTTAAACTTATAAGATGCAGTCACGTACAAGAAACGACCGCGTGGATCATATTGGTAAATATCATAGCCACTTTGGAACTGATTGGTTGCAGGAATAAATACATCTGGTTTTTTATCAAACAGATTTTTAACACCTACAGCCAGCGTCGCATTTTTGATACCAGTATAAGTCACGTTCAGATCATATATTTGCGAATCGCCAATAAAGTTAGGCAGATCCTGAGTCGTGTTTTTAGTACGATAACTAGACGAATAATTTTGGATAAAAGTTGTCGCCCATGCGTCACGTGTCCAAGTAGCAGACAATTGATGTTTCCAACGCAGAATCACACCACCGCTGTTCGAACCAATAACTGGTGTAGCAGTTCCAGCAACATCATTAACCAAAGTACCGACCTTACCGTATAACTGACCGCCAGGTGAAGTCTGGTCAAATTTGTTCATGTAAGTACCGTTCAAATTCACATTCAAACCACCGAATGAAAATTTGTCTTTCCAGTTTGCAGCAACGTCCAAGCCTTGCACATCAGCAGTACCTGCGTTGGCTGTAACGGCAATGAGACGTGTGATGTTATTACTTGCATCTACAATTACTGATTTTGCGTAGGTAGGATCTCCGCGACGGAAGCCATCGACAATTTCTTGCTCAGTTGGAGTAGAAATATAATCACTAATTCTGATTCGGAACCAGTCTAAACTCAGACTCAGATTGTTTGTAGGTTGCAATACGATACCCATCGAGAACTGTTTCGATTTCTCTGGCTTCAAATCCGGATTACCACCAGATTTTTGATTTGCCTGTATCGAAAATTGATTAGTCGTAGGGTCGTCAAATTGTGCAGAAGTACCTAACGTTTGCGGATACCATAAATCAACCAAAGTAGGTGCGCGGAAGCCAGTACCATAAGATGTACGCAACAATACCGACTTCACTGGTTGGTAACGAACATTTGCTTTGTAGTTCGTCGTGTTACCAACATCGCTATAACGGTCATTGCGAACCGACACGTTACCATCCAGGTTTTTCAATACAGGAACATTAACTTCAGCGAAGAAAGAATTAATTGTGCGGCTCTTATCCAAAGGAACAATAGTGCCTCCCAAACCAGCGATGTCACCGTCAATATAAACTTGACTTGGATTCAATGCATAATTTTGTTTAGTTGACTGAGCACCCGCAGCGTACTGAACAGGAGCATTACCCAAATTAAATAAGTCGCCAGCAATCTTAGCATCAAATGTATCCAGCTTTGATGTTGCAGACAAATAGTCACCAGCGAACGCTGCAGCTTGAATTTTTGATGTCAAAGCCGCATTTTGAACTCCTCCTGGAGCCCATGGATTCCAGCCGCTATTAGGATCATTAATTGCTTGAGCATAAGCAACCTGAGAGAAATAGCCGCTAGTGACGTTGCTCGTCAATTTAGACTTATTGGTTGCATAAGCAACTTCGTAGTCTTGATTCGCTATGGTACCTTTCGCGCCAATTACCATTCTGTATTGATCCGCAGTATCAACACCAGAACGTTGGCCAAAATCTTTTACACGAGCAGTAATAGCCAACGGTTTGCCAATCATGCTAGATTGACCGATTTGGTTCAAATACGGAACTGCGATCGTCTGGTAGGCTGGGTTATTTGGGTAAAGTAATAACGCACGTTCAACTTTTTTTGTATCGAATAAGGCATCTGTATCAAAGAAATCACTACGCGCAGGAGATGCTTGGAAAGTTTGAGTAACCTTACTTTGGGAATACATAGCATCAGCAAACAACTGAAGGCTATCGTTCACTTTGTAATTCAAATTACCAGTGAAGTTGATAAGTTCACGATCTGGTGTCAAGCCAACATCGGGACCACTGTCATACGCACAATATTTTTGCTTCTTCGAAGATAATCCTGGATAGGCCACCATACCAATGGCACCACATTGACCTGATGCAGCCATTGGATTGCCATAACCGCTACCGCCTGTTGCTTGATCATCACCTCCTCCGGGAGTCCAAGTACCCTGAATGTTACCTTGGCCTGTCGCACCAGCGCCATAATAAGGGAAGTTGTTTGCAGATTTAGCATATGAGCGGTCTTTACCAAAGAGCGCCTTTTCTTTTTCATATGATCCAGAGACCACACCACTAATTCCGCTTTCAGTACCGAAACCCGCAACGATGGAAGCACGTCCATTTTGACCGCCGCCGCTAGTAGTTGGAGAGCCCAATTGGCTACTGATCTCAATGCCATCATATTTCGTCTTCAAGATGAAATTGACAACACCGGCCATCGCATCACTACCGTAAATACCTGAGGCACCATCTTTCAAGATTTCCACACGCTCAATAGCAGCCAGCGGAATAGAATTGACGTTGACAACAGTACCACCGCCACTTGCAAATGGCGCTAAACGACGTCCGTTCACTAAAACCAACGTACGTGAGTCACCTATGCCACGCAGAGAAATAGTTGACAAACCACCAGTCGATGTACCTGCTCCACTTGCGTTCGATATGCTTCCGCCCGCAGAAACCGCAGAAATCGAAGCGAGTAAATCTTGTGTACTCGTTACACCGCTTTGCGCGATCTCAGCCTTTGTCACAATTTGAACAGGTAAGGCTGTTTCCGAGTCAACTCGTTTAATGGAGGAGCCGGTAATTTCTACGCGCTGTGCTTCTTGCGCCATTGCCAGACCAGGTAATGCTGCAACACCAAACGCCATCGTCAACGCATGGGCAACCAGCGTTTTTTTAAAAACTATATTTTTTGACATGTGAGTTCCTAAGTATCCAATTAAACAATAAGCAACAAGAAACGATGAAAAACCCCGTTCTCTGCTGCTTGTTATTTTTGTGTATGTTTTACGATCAAAAATGAATCAATCCTGCTGCAATACACAATGTCCAACACCCCGTTAAATATTTTTTGCAGATTTTTACACGTTGTTATAGCTTTTGTTCTATGTAAATAAGCCCATTCATACGAACCCATTTATGTAAATAATTCTGTCAAAAAAATATTATTCGTCATAGAAACATCTGGGTACTCTTAGTGTCAATCTGGTTTTTTTTTGCCTTCGCAAAAAAACAACATCGATTTTTCAATAAAAAAACGTCCCTCAGAGACTCGCGCTTTTTTTGTGCAAAGCAATATAAATTATTTGATCGATTGTCGTTTTTTGTTCAATCTGCATTTTATTTATCAAATCATCACAAATGGCCGAAGAATGCCCGATGGGAGCTAAAAAATAGCAAATAGATTGACTTATATTTACTTCTGGGAAAGACAGCTTTTATGACGATAAAAGATCTCGGGAAGAGAAAATTTGACTTATTTGCACCATTTTGTGGCAAAAAATATTTTTGCACCATTTTGTGGAAATTTTGCAATTCAAACTGAGTAGACATATTTTTAGGAATGTAGCAGCACCAACCTCGTATAAATCAGCATGCAAGCAATGAGGTAAAAGCAGTTGCTTATTCAAGACCAGCGCTTACGCGGCATGAATGTTTTACGTATCTGTTGACGTGAGAGACTTATTTCGCACTAAGCAACAAACAAAAAAGCCCTCGTAAAAACGAGGGCTTTTTTATTACTACACTCAGTCACAGCACTTATCGTGCAAGTGACGCAGCATGTGTTTATTTCGCTGAAGCATCCGCCTCTGCTGCCGCTTTGACTTCCGGCTCTTTAAATTTGGCGCCACCTGCATTTGCCAGATGCACCACAGCGCGAGCAACTTCGACATCGTCCAGATCAGGATTGCCGCCTTTGGCTGGCATTGCGCGCAAACCGCCAAGCGCGTGCGTTAACACTGTATCGTAGCCCTGAGCAATACGTGGCGCCCAGGCAGCAGCATCGGCAAATTTTGGCGCACCAGCAGCACCGGAGTCATGACATGCGGAGCAAACCATTTTATAGACGGCTTCGCCTGACTGTAATTGTTTAGGGCCAGTGTTGTCTTGGAATGTAAAACCCTGATCAGCGATCGGGTGAATACGCGCGGCAATCGCTTCCGGCGTTTGCGCAGATGAACCAGCGCCAACTTTTTTATCATTGGCTACATATTGAACCAATAAAACAATAGCGATAATGGGGACCAGAAATCCGGCGAGAATCGCAACGATAAGTTGCTTTGGTGTCTTAATCGCTGATTCGTGTTCGTCGTGCGCGTCGCTCATGGTGTCCTCGTTGCAAATGAAATGGTCGTTCCGGTTGCCCGCCAGCGACTGGAAGTGGCTGGTATCAAAGTTTTTGATTATAGAGCGAAAGATAAGGGTTTGGAACGAAAAGCGGAGTTTCTCTGATCAGTATCAGCGAATCTGCTGATCATCTGCGACAAAAAGCGCGAAGTGATTTACAAGAAACGATGGAAATTAGGTTAAAATGCTGGCCTTGCAACATCCTCACCGCGCCAGTAGCTCAGTTGGATAGAGTACAGCCCTCCGAAGGCTGGGGTCGCACGTTCGATTCGTGTCTGGCGCACCACACTTCCTTTCATTCATTCTCCGGCATTCGCTAGTTGAAGGCGTCTCGTCAAAAAAACACTGAAACGTGTTGATTGCCGTTGATCTTCCCGACTAAGCACATCTGCTGTCTGCGATACCGATAGCTGGTCGGAACATGTGTTCCAAACGCAAATCACCTACCTCGTTGTTGCCAAACATCAACATTTCACATCTGATTTGTCTATCCGTGATATCCGTAAAGAGATAGATAACAGATGTCACGCCAGAGAAACATTTCGTTCTTAGTATCTGACTGCTTCGCATCATTCGCATGATTTAAATGCTTTTAATGTGAGTAAAATTAACTTCGTGATAATTACTGCAATTTGTTAACATTTTTGCCAAACGCGGAGTTGCCTGACAGACTCAAACACAGAGAACGTATCCAATGACTTTATCCCGTACCCGCATCGCACAAGCCGTGGCATTACTGTGTAGCCTGAATGCATTGTTGACCCCACAAGCGCAAGCACAAAATAATCTGACTACGCCGTCCGTGACCGGCAATGAAGAAGCTGGGGCTCAGGCGGTGATCGTCACGGGCACACGCGGCAGCAATCGTACCCAATTTGACACCATGGCACCGGTTGATGTGTTTAACCGGGAAGATATCCGCTCTGTCGATTCATCTGATCTGAATAATGTGCTGGCACAACTGGTGCCTTCGTATGTGGTACAGCGTCTGCCGATGGCAGATGGTCAGGTCTTCGTGCGACCCGCGACCTTGCGCGGCTTATCACCCGACCAGACGCTGGTGCTGATCAATGGCAAACGTTTCCATCGCAGCGCGCTTCTTGGTTCACGCGGTGCGCAGGCCGCAGATCTGGCGCAGATTCCTGTCAGCGCGATCAAACGCATAGAAGTTCTGCGCGATGGCGCGTCTGCACAATATGGCTCGGATGCGATTGCCGGTGTGATCAACATCATTCTTGACGATACGCCGGGTACGGAATTCTCGGTTCGCCATTCGCAATATTCTGAAGGCGATGGCAAGAGCAATGAAGTGAATCTGAAGACGGGCTTCACATTCGGCGACGCTGGAAAAGCGACGATCTTCGGCGCGCTGGCCAAGTCTGATCCTACTTCACGCACGCGCCAGCGAGCCGATGCGATTGCGTTTCAGGCGGCGCATCCGGAACTGAACGTGCCGAATCCAGTACAACGCTGGGGTCAGCCTGAATTAGAAAGCAAGCGCATCGGTTTCAACGCCAGCATGAACCTCAGCGACACAATCGCGCTGTACAGCTATGGCTTATATAGCAGCGGCGACGGCACCTCTGATTTCAATTGGCGCAATCCAGACACAAGCACCGGTGCGTACAAAACCAGCAGCGTATTCCCCGGCTGGGATTTGCGTCGTTTGTACCCTGTCGGTTTCAGCCCCAGCTATTCCAATGAGCAGGATGATGTGCAGTTCGTCGCTGGCCTACGCGGGCAGGCGAGCGAGCGCATGAATTGGGATGTCAGCGCCTCCTATGGCCGCAACCGCATCGACTATAAACTGGCGAATTCTATTAATGCGTCGATGGGGCCAACCAGCCCGACGGCGTTTTACCTCGGACGTCTGTCGCAGGAAGAAAAAATTCTGAATGCGAACGTCAACTACGAGTTACCAGTTGCATCAATGGCGCAACCGCTCAATATTGCGTTTGGTACTGAAGTCCGGAACGAAACCTACGGCGTCAAAGCAGGTGAGGTCGCCTCATATACGGTCGGCCCCGGCGCTGCGATCGGGCTGGATGCTAATTCTAACGGCGCACCGGGCTTCAGTGACAGGCAGGCCGGTAGCTGGGGACAGGATAGTTATGCCGCCTACCTTGACATCGAAGCGCCGGTCAGCAAAGCGCTGAATCTCGGTGCCGCCGTGCGTTATGAACATTTTTCAGAATTCGGTAACACCGTCAACGGCAAGCTGTCGGCGCGCTATGCATTGAATCCGGATACGGCCTTGCGCGGTTCGTACTCGACCGGTTTCCGCGCTCCAACGCCGGGACAATCAAATACCAACAGCACCGGTCAGGGTCTGGATACAAAAACACTCTTGCTGTTCACCAGCGGACGTCTGGCGAATAATGATCCGCTCGCGATTCTGCTCGGCGCACAGCCATTGAAACCCGAAAAATCACAAAATCTGTCGCTCGGTCTGACATGGAAAAATGCGTTGGGCTTTTCCGGTTCTGTCGATGTGTACAACATTAAAGTGACAGACCGTTTCAGCACCTCAGCTTCATTTGCAGTACCAGCAGGCATCGCGAATCCGCTGCGTTACACCTCGGTCAGTTATTTCACCAATGACTTCGACACCACGACACGCGGTATTGATATCGTCGGTAGTCATCTGAGCAAGCTGGGCAACGGCAAACTCAATCTGACACTGGCATATAACTACAATACAACCACGGTTGACAGCGGCCAATCCAGCGTCGCCACCAATGCGGCACAGCGCAAGGTGTTCGAAGAACGTCTGCCACGCCAGAAAGCGACGATCAGCGGTAACTATGAAAGCGGCAACTGGGATGCACTGGCACGCGTTCGCTATTACGGCGCCTGGACCGACAATTCCGGCAATGCGACCGGCGATATTTTCCAGCGCTTTGGCGGCATTCAGTTTCTCGATATCGCCCTCAGTTACAAGCTTAGTCAGAAGCAATCGATACGCGCCGGTATCGATAATCTGCTCAATAAATACCCCGATGAAGCCAGCTTTCAGGCCAGCCGTGGTCTGATTTACTCACGTAACGCACCGTATGACACGGACGGCCGCAGCCTCTACGTTGAATACAAGGTGAAATTTTGAGTGGTAACAGTATGAAAAACAACGACAAAGTCGATGCCAGGCGTCGTCATTTATTATGCTCAGGAGCACTGTTGGGAACGCTGCCGCTGGCATCCGGTAGCGCAGGTGCGGCAGGCCAGCCATCACCAGCTTCACCAGCCATGCCGGTCGCCCCTGTTGGCGCAACACCGGCGACGCTGGCGCGTGATAACGCTTACTGGAATGCAGTCGCAGCACAATACGACATCACGGATGATGTCATCCTGCTCGACAATGCTTACTGGGGTTCGATGTCGAAGTCTGTGCTGGCCGATTATCAACAGCAACTGGCGATGGTCAACCGTGGTAATGCCTGGTACGGGCGGGTGCGCTTTCCTGCCGAATTCGAGACTGCCCGCAAACGTACCGCCGACGCGCTCGGCGTTCACCAAGATGAAATCGTATTTACGCGCGGCGCAACCGAAGCCTTGCAAGTGCTGATCGCGGGTTACCAACGCCTGACAGCAGGTGACAGCGTGCTGTATGCCGATATCGATTACGACAATATGATCACCACCATGCGCTGGTTAAAGCAACGCCGTGGCGTCAACGTTGTGGCGATCAGTATGCCTGAACCATTCAGTTACGATGCCGTGGTCGCCGCCTATGTGGCAGCGATGGATCAGCATCCGCGCCTGAAATTAATTCTGCTCACGCATGTCAATCACCGCAACGGCATGGTCTTACCCGTCGCCCACATTGCCCGACTGGCGCGCGAACGCGGTATTGATGTGATCGTCGATACCGCCCACGGCTTTGGACAACTCGACATGCGCATTCCTGATCTGCAGGCGGATTTCGTCGGCATTAATCTGCACAAATGGATAGGCGCGCCGGTCGGTGTCGGCGCGGTGTATATCAAGCGTGGGCGCGTGCGCGATATTGCCCCTTATCTGGGTGAGCCTGATGGCGACGATATCAGCACACGCGTGCACACCGGTACACTGAATTTTGCGGCTTACCTGAGCCTGCCGAAAGCGCTCGATCTGCACGCCGCCGTCGGCGTGGCGAACAAACAGGCGCGGCTGCAGTATTTGCGCAATCGCTGGGTCGAAGGCGCGCGCCAGATCAAGGGCGTCGACGTGCTGGCCTCGTCCGATACGCGGCTGAGCAGCGCCATCAGCGCATTCCGTCTGAAAGGAAAAACCAAGGCGGAAGACACCACGGGATTAGCAACACAACTCGCCTTGCAATATGGCATTTTTACGGTTCCCCGCAACGGCCTGGTATCTGGCAGCTGCATCAGAGTCACACCCGGAATTTTTACTCCCGAATCACATATTGATGCCTTACTCGCAGCGATGCAAAAAGTGGCCGCAGCTTAATGCACATCATCGTATTTCGCCTGACGAAATACGATGTGATGCAATGTGATATGAATATGTGAATAAAAGCCGCCAACGATGGCCTGATACTCACCTTCGCACATATCCAACTGTTAAAATCCCGGCATGCCTCGCTTTGCTTTTTCTTTGTTATCTGATTGTTTGTTGTTCTGCGCATGCAGTCTGGCACCCGCAACCGTCTGCGCCAGTCAGTTATCGGTGGTCACCGAGAGTTTGCCACCGCTGAATTTCGAAGAGCATGGCAGCGTCACCGGCTATTCCACCGAAATTGTGCAGGCGGTTTTGCAAGAAGCAAAGCTGGCAGCCCCGATAGAACTGATACCCTGGGCACGCGCGTATCAACGTGCGCTGCAACAACCGAATACCCTGATTTATTCCATGACCCGCACGCCCGAGCGTGATGCGCAGTTTGAGTGGATAGGCGTGCTCAGCAACCGCCAGATTTATCTGTATAAATTGAAGTCCCGCACCGACATACAGATAAAAACGCTGACCGATGCCGGTGCTTACAAAACCGGGCTGGTACGGGAAATGGCATCAGCGAAGGACTTCATGCGTAAAGGACAGTTTCCTGACTACGTGGTCGACTACGCACCGACTGACGAATCCAACATGAAAAAATTTCTGATGGGCCGCGTTGATCTGGCCATTTTTCAGAACTGGAGCGCCGCGTTTTTAATGAAGTCGCAGAACCGTACGATGGATGAACTCGAACCATTGCTCCTACTCGATGGCAGCAGCAATTATTATCTGGCGATGAGCAAAAACAGCGACCCGGCGCTGGTGAAAAAGCTACGCAAAGCTTTTGAAAAGGTGCAGCAATCCGGCTTATTCGACAAGCTGCGGCTCAAATATCTGCGCTGATATCTAAGCTGATGTCTAAGCTGATATGTCTAAGCTGATAATTCAGCCGAAATCTACACTGAAAAAGCGGGTATTTTCATATACTCCCCCTGCTTTTTCATCAAACACACTTAATGTCCTTATGTTTAAAGGGCTTTAAAATATACTCCCCCCAGTATATTTATCCTCAAAACAGACCTAATTGCTGCCCGCTGGCGGCTTCCGTTTCAGCAAGTCGCACGCCCAGACCCAGCAGGCGCACGGGTAACTGGCGGCGCTGAAATCCGGTTTCCAACAATTGCTGAAACAAACCGATATCCAGCGTTTTTGAAACGCATTCGACGGTGGTGATACGAAAATCAGAAAAGCGGATTTTGACGTAGAGTTTATGAATATGGCTGATCGCATCTGCCCGCTGCACCCGCTGTTGCAGCGACGCGTATAAAGCAGGCAGTTCGGCCACACACGCGGTCAGATCGGGCAAATCATGGACATAGGTTTCTTCGGTACTGACCGATTTGCGCTCGCTGCTGGCGCGCACCTCGCGCAGATCAATACCGCGACACAACTGATACAAGCTATTGCCGAGCTTGCCGAAATGTTGCATCAGATCTGCCAGCGACCACGCCCGCAAATCGCGGCATTCCTGAATGCCCATGCTGTGTAATTTGGCGGCAGTGACTTTGCCGACGCCAAACAATCTTGCCACCGGCAAGGCCGCAACGAACTCTTCCACCTGATCCGGCAAAATGACGAACAAGCCATCCGGCTTGTTCCAGTCGCTGGCAATCTTGGCGAGAAACTTATTTGGCGCCACGCCTGCCGAAGCGGTGATACCGACGGTGTCGGCAATCCGGGCGCGGATTTCACGCGCAATCAGGGTCGCGCTGCCATGATGGCTGGTCGCCTGACTGACATCGAGATACGCTTCATCCAGCGATAAAGGCTCGATCGCCTCGGTGTAGTCGCGGTAAATCGCCAGAATCTGGCGCGATGCAATCCGGTATTTTTCCATCGTCGGCGGCAAAATCAGCAGCTCCGGGCAACGGCGTACTGCCTGCGACATCGGCATGGCTGAACGGATGCCGAAACGCCGCGCCTCGTAATTACAAGTCGCCACGACGCCGCGTTGATCCGGTTGACCGCCAATCGCCAGTGGCCTGCCCCGCAATGACGGATCGTCCCGCATTTCTATCGAGGCGTAAAAACAGTCGCAATCACAATGAATAATTTTTTTCAAAACGCAGATCGTTGGGGTGAGATTGAAACTCATTTCATCAATAGGGATGAATTCTGGTTTATTTTATCTGTTTTTCGCTACAAAACTGTATGCATATACAGTTATTCCAATCTTGCTTGCGCCATATCAGCGATGACAAAGCGCAAAAATTACGTCACTATCTGAAAGTTTTCCTTTCCTGCGGCTTCAACATGAAAAAAACTTTCTCCTTTGTCTCCAGACTCATTTCCGCATGCACGATTGGTCTTGCGTTAAACCTTGCACATGCCGACGTTGCCAGACCATATGACGAAACTGCTGATGCGCCCGCTGCAGTCGCCAAAGCGCTGACGCAGGCACAGGCCAGCAACAAAAAAGTGCTGGTGATTTTCGGCGCGAACTGGTGCAAGGATTGTCTGGAGCTCGACCGTTCTATGCAAGGACAAAGCGCCGCCCTGATCGCCAGCAAATTCGTGCTGGTCAAAGTCGATGTTGGTCAGTTTGATAAAAATCTGGCGCTGGCAAACAGCTACGGCAACCCGATTAAAAAGGGTATTCCGGCCGCTGTCGTTTTAAAAGCAGATAACAGTGTCTTGTTTGCATCGAAAGGTGGTGAATTGTCGAATGCACGCAAAATGAGTGAACAAGGCGTGTATGATTTCTTCAATCAGATCATCACGCAGCACCCGTAACATCAGGTTTCCTGCTGTCATCTGAGATACGCAGCAACGGCAGCAACAACGGCTCGCTGCCGGTCATGGGCATGATATCGGTTGTGCGTTAAACACCCAATTTTCTGCACATTTTTTCTGTTTTTTTTAAGCAAGCTGATGTCTGTCACACCAACGCCACCCAACCCGGTTGCTGCAGAGATCACGGCAGCAGAGCTGAAAGCGCTGAAAGTCAGCCAAGCCTTGCTGAATAATTTCTCGCGCTTTCTGCCGGCAGTTTTTTTTCAGTATCAACGTTTTTCCGCCGAACGCTTTTGTTTCAATTATGCAAGCGAGGCGGTTGAACGCTTGTTTGAATTCAGTGCCGCAGAGCTGTGCGCAGACGTCAATATTCTGTTCAGAAAAGTGCATCCGGCAGATTTATCTGCATTCATGCTCAGCGTCCGCACGGCGGCTGAACATCTGCACGTCTGGACGCATGAATTCCGCATCGTTCTCAAGAATGGCGAAGAGCGCTGGATGGCGGGCGAGGCCAGCCCGGAACTGCAGGCCGATGGCAGTCTGCTCTGGCATGGCTGCTTTATGGATCAGACCCGCAGCAAACAGACTGAGCGCAGCTTAATCACAGCGGAACAACAGCGGCGACTGGTCATGCAGGCCTCGAATCAGGGTTTGTACGACATCAACCTGAACACCGGCGCCGCCACCTTCAGTCCCGAATACAGCAACATGATCGAACACTCGATCGAAGAATTTGCCAATCCGTTTGCATTCTGGGATTACTTCTGGAAGCACAGCGTGCATCCGGACGATGTTGCCGGAATAAAAGAAGCCTATCGCATCCATTTTGCTTCGAAGGGCAAAACCGATTACCACGCCGAGTTCCGACAGAAAAATCGTGCAGGCGAATGGCGCTGGATTATGTCACTCGGGGCCGCTGTCGAATGGGATGAAAATCAGCGTGCCGTGCGTATCGTCGGCACCCACATCGACATTACAGAACGCAAACGCACAGAAGAACAATTGCAGCTGAATCAGGAATTGCTGCGCTCGAATAATGTCCGTTATAAAGAATTGGCACGCGAACTGGAAATTCTGATCGCCAACGCGCCGGTGGGCATTATGTTCGTCAGCAACGGCGTCATCATCCGCGCCAATGAGGCTCTCGCCGATTTGTGCCGCTTCCCTGATGCGAAATCAATGATAGGGGTAAAAACCACTTTTCTGTACCACAACGATGAAGACTACCGCGCCTTCGGTCAGGCAGTGATACCGAATCTGGAAGCCGATGAACTGGTAGAGCTTGAATGGTATCTGCGGCGCGCCGATGGCGAGTCGTTCATGGCGCGCGTCGCTGGTCGCGCCCTGCCCGCTGAAACCTACGAAAAAGGGGCGGTCTGGATGATAGAAGATATCACCGGACAAAGAAAAACTCTGGATGCGCTGCGCGAAAGCGAAAGCCGCTTGCAGCGCATCATGAATTCCAGCCTGATCGGCATTTTGTATGGCAGTGACGGCTCCCGTCTGACGGACGTGAACCGCATGTTTTGTCAGTTGTCCGGATACTCTCGCGAACAACTACTGGCAGAGCAGTTTCTGTGGCGAGTCGTGTTGTCAGAGCAGGATCAGTATCTGGTACATCAGGCATATACAGAAATGCTCAGCACCGGTACCACGGCACCGTTCGAAGTCATGCTGCGACGTGCCGATGGTTCGGCAATACCGGTGCTGGTGGGTCTGGGTTATCTGGAAAATTCTCCGCGCGAGTGGGTCGTCTTTGTCATGGACATCAGCGAGCGCCTGCGTATCAATCAGCTCAAAACAGAATTCGTGTCGATGGTCAGCCACGAACTACGCACGCCGCTGACCTCAATTCGCGGCTCACTCGGTTTGCTGGAATCCGGCGTCGGTGGCACCTTACCTGACGCAGCCCGGCAATTGATACGGATCGCGCACAATAACAGCAAGCGCCTGGTGAATCTGGTCAACGATATTCTCGACATCGATAAACTGAACAACGGCAAAATGAATATCCGTTCTGAGCCTGTCGATCTGATCGAAATGCTGCACAATGCGATGGAAGCCAACGAAGCCTACACCAGCTCGCTGCGCGTCGGGCTGATCATGGAACAACAAGTGATGCAGGCCTGGAGTCTGGGTGACCACGACAGGCTGATGCAGGTGATGGCGAATCTGATCTCCAACGCGGCCAAATTCTCACCCGAAGGTGAAAGCGTGACCGTCAGAATTTATCAGGAACAGAGCCATTATCATATCGCCGTCAGTGATCGCGGCCCCGGCATTCCACTCGATTTTCAGACGCAATTATTTGAACCGTTTACGCAGGCCGACGGCACCAATACCCGTCGCCAGGGAGGAACCGGTTTGGGGCTGGCCATCACCAAAGCGCTGGTCGAAAAAATGCATGGCGAAATCTTTTTCCTGAGTTGCCCCGGTGAAGGCTCGACATTCTGGTTCAGCTTACCGGCGTGCGTACCGCCAGCGTCTGCCATCACCTGAAATCTGGGATTCAACGCAGCTGTGTCTGCGCCTGACTCTGACGGAATTCAGCCGGGGTCTGCGTCGTCCAGCGTCTGAACGCGCGCCGGAAACTGCGACTGTCGGAATAGCCGAGTTCTTCCGCAATACGTTCCAGACTCAGGCCGGTTTGCAGTAATTGCCGCGCCCGTCCGATGCGGATAGTTTCGGTAATCTGGAAATACGAAGTTCCTTCGCGCGCCAGCAAACGATGCAAAGAACGTTCGCTGGTTCCCAGGACAGATGCCGTCTGTGCCACGCTGTGCAATTCACACTGAAGCGCAGTCAGAGTGCGTAGCAGGCTTTGCCGTCCAAGCACACCAACCGCCGCCAGTTCCGCCTGACAAGCGTCGTGCGAAGTATGTGCCAGCAGCGCATCCGGTTGCGGCAACGCCATTTGCAACACCTGGTTGTCGATCACGATACGACTGACATCAGCACCCGCGATCACAGTGCAGGCAAAGAATTTTTCGTACGCTGTCAGACTCGCGCCGGGCTGCGAACGCAGTTCCACCCTTACCAGCGGAAAGCGGCAGCCGCACAATTGGCGCGCCGCATTGATGGCGGTAACCAGATGATCGACTTCCAGAAAATCCTGCAATTCCGCATCGTCGAATAAAGGCAAGGCAAGCAGTGCCGATTGTTGCGGCCCCGCTTCCAGTTGCAGATGCACCATAGAGCCGGCGATCAGTTGATAGTCGAGACCGAATTGCAAAGCCTGCGCCAGCGTTTCCTGCGCACGCATACCGGTGGCCATCTGACCCAGTTGCGGCAAGGCTTTACGCGTACCGGATCGCAGCCCCAGATCAGCGCCGCCACGGTGTCGCGCCTGTAACAGGCCTTCGCGTGCCTGGGTATAACTGATGCGGTTATCGTGATGCTCGGCAAAGGCGGGAAACATATCCTGCCAACGCCAATCCTGCTCACGCGCGATCGCCAGCACTCCGCTGAACGGATGAGCAGGAAATACCGCATCTTGTACCGACAAGAGTGCGGATATGGTGGGCGCAGGCTGGTTCATCTGTGATGGTCTGACAACGTGGCAGTAAATGTCCTTACTTTAACCGAAACGGCATACTAATATCACCGTACCGTACACCGGAAAAATAAAACAACAGGCCTGACACTGGCGAGGCCATCGCGTACAGCCTCATCCAAAGAGAGAGACACATGAATAATATCAGCGACTATATTGTGGTCGGCGGTGGTTCCGGCGGTTGTGCCGTGACCGGACGCCTGACTGAAGACCCGGATCTCAGCGTAACCCTACTGGAAGCCGGTGGCGGTGGCGACAGCCTGGTGGTGAATACGCCCGCTGGTGTGGTTGCCATGCTGCCAGGCAAACTGAATAACTGGGCGTTTGAAACCGTGCCACAACCCGGCCTGAATGGACGCCGTGGCTATCAGCCGCGCGGCAAAATGCTGGGTGGGTCTTCCGGTCTGAATGCAATGATTTACGTGCGTGGACACCGGCAGGATTACGATCACTGGGCAGCGCTGGGCAACACCGGCTGGTCGTATGACGAGGTTTTACCGTATTTCAAACGTTCAGAAAATAATGAAACCCATCATGACGCATACCACGGCAACGCCGGGCCGCTGCATGTCAGCGAGTTACGCACCGATAACCCGTATCAGCAATTGCTGATCGAAGCGGGCAAACAGGCGGGCTTTCGCATCAATACCGATTTCAACGGTGCCGAGCAGGAAGGCATAGGCTTGTATCAGCTGACCCAGCACAATGGCGAACGCTGGAGTGCATCGCGCGCGTATCTGCGGCCGCACATGGGCAAGCGGCCAAATCTGCGCGTGGAAACCGGCTGCTATGTCACCAGAATTCTGTTTGAAGGCAAGCGCGCCGTCGGCGTCGAAATGCTGCAAAACGGTCAGAAAAAAACCCTGCGTGCACGGCATGAAGTCTTGCTAGCAGGCGGTGCGCTGCAAACGCCGCAATTACTGATGCTGTCCGGCGTCGGCAATGCGAATGCGCTGCAAAGCATGGGAATCCCTGTAGTGCACGACCTGCCCGGCGTCGGTCAGAATTTGCAGGATCATCCGGATTTCGTGTTTAAATATCGCGCGAAAAGCCTTGATCTACTTGGCGTTTCCGCCGCTGGCAGCCTGCGTCTGCTGCGCGAACTGGGGCGTTACCGTTCGCAACGACGCGGCATGCTGACCTCGAACGGTGCCGAAGGCGGCGGTTTTCTTAAAACCGATCCGTCTTTGTCTGCGCCAGATATTCAATTGCATTTCGTCATGGCGATGCTCGACGACCACGCGCGCAAATTGCATCTCGGTCATGGCTACTCGTGCCACGTCTGCCTGTTACGCCCGAAAAGCATAGGCGAAGTCACGTTAGCCAGCCCCGATCCTATGGCAACGCCACTGATCAACCCGCGTTTCCTGGAGCATCCCGACGACATGGAAGTCATGCTGAAAGGCTTTAAGCTGACCCGCAAACTGATGGATGTGCCCGCACTGGCGAATGCCCGCAGCAGCGATTATCAGACCGCCAATGTGCATACCGATGATGACATCCGCGCCGTCATCCGCCAGACCGCCGACACCGTCTATCACCCTATCGGCACCTGCAAAATGGGTAACGACAACATGGCGGTGGTTGATCCGGAGTTAAAAGTCATCGGCCTGCACGGTCTACGCATTGTCGATGCATCGATCATGCCTACCCTGCTGGGCGGTAACACCAATGCACCGACCATGATGATAGGTGAGAAAGCAGCCGACATGATTAAGGACGGACTGCGCGCCTGACCATCACCAGAAACCACTTAACAACGCATAGCGGTAACCCAGCATGTTTGCGCTGCCCCGCTCACTTCCCTGTCGTGCTGGATGGAACCCGCTGGCACGACAGCGGCCAAATTACGCAGCCCCGCTACGACAGGCATGCGGCACGATTGACTAGCCAGCGCAGTGCGATATTCAAATAAAGCTGAATTGCATGTCTATGAAAATCAATGCCAATGGTCACGATGGTATTCGTGGTGGGTTCTGGTGATGCATTAATGATATGCTTGTGCATGACTTCTCCCTCTTGATTGGATCATGATGTTGACTGGAATTTCCGTCTTTGCACTACTTCGGCAAACCGTAAAGGTGATGCCATTTTCTTGGGACGGGGAAGTCCCTTTCTTTCGTTAGGCTTATTTTCGGGAGATGCTGTGAATTATTGTCGATCAATTGCAATCCTTCTTGCCAGCGCATCGCTATGGGCACTCGCCAGTGACGCTGCTAGCGTCAACATGAATAGATGCAAGCTGTCTGACGGGCGGATTGAATTTACTGATCAGCCATGTCCATCAGATGCGTCCTCTGCATCTATCGAAAGCAATGCATCCCCTCACCCAACACAGCAGAAGCACTTGAAGGCAAAGAATGGAATAGCACTCAGCGGATTACCTCCCGAAGATCGAATGACGTCCTGTGAACCAAGCATCGCGATTGCCGCAGCAGAAGAAATTGTCAGCAATCCTTCTAACCTGAAAGAACCTTTGCAATTATTTCCCCCTGCTTTCGCCTTTTTCCAGAATGGAAAGAAAGACGATGGGGTGTTTTGGTTTTATGCGGCACAGCTGCGTGTTCGTCAGCAGATGATTTTAGAAAATGGCGATCGGGGTCAACTCTTAGCAATCACGCAAATGACCATGGGAGGCCCCATCAATAACTATGCCTTCCAGAACACTTCAAACCTCAATCAGATTTTGGACAGGGTATTGAAATGGGACAAAGACACCCCGAATCCATTTCGTGAAAAAGCTAGGACACAAAAGCTAGATAAACAAATGGACCAGGTTTATGCTGGACTGGACGAACTTAAATCCAAACTTATTAATGAAAAAAACTCTTTGGAAGCTGCGGCACGACAGGCTGCATCTGGAGTTGAGCAAATGAATGCCCAAATGATTAGCCAGCGTTGTCGCAAAGGACAACCTGATCCCGCCTACGATAATCAAACAAAGAAAACAGAAGAACAACTTGCTTTGGATTACATAACACATAATGAACAGGTGATTAAATTAGCAGGGGGAGCAGTGAAGACATATCCTGCTGCATCTACAACCTATAGCAATGACAGAAACAAGGGTAGATATGATTTTTCTATCTCAGGCTCAAAAAGCTTTTATGCCATTGTTGACGTTAATCGAAGTTCTGGGAAACCAGAGTTCAGACTTGCCTGTGTGACGACACTATCCATGGGGTATCGTGAGGCGGGTAAAGATGCTTGCTCACAATCCACAATAGCGTTGCCAAAATGACGCAACCTAACACTGCATTCGAGAGGGACTGCGCAAAAGCGCGCTGCCCCTCAATTTGAACGTTAGGCGTCATGAGCATCACTCTTTCGGAAGCTTGGGTGAAGAAGACCCCGGTCACCGCTGCAGTGCAAGTAAATGGTGCGCTCAGTGTCAGCTTCTCATATTGGCAAATTTTTGGTGCTCGTAATGTCGAAAGCATCGCTGATGCCATGCACCAGCTCAGAGGCGTGCCAGTACGCTCAAGAGCGTCGGCTGGCACGAAGTTAATTCATGTGGCGGTGGTTTCTGCTTTGCCGCACGTGAAGCCATGTTCTCAACACAGAGAATTTTTCAGGTTCCGGGGGCTAGTGACCTCCCAACAATTCCGTCGAGGGACCGCCTACAAGCGACGCTTGTGGATGGCATAGCTGCTTGCGGGGAGATGTCATCTAAGCTGCCCAAAAGTTCAGAATTAGATGAACAACATTCAGAGTTAATTAAATTTCGACACACAGTCAGCCGCAAAATAATTTTGCTTGCGGACATCATTCCGCCGATTATTATTGCTATTTATTGCTATTATTATCATTTAATCAGGATACTCCCCCTCTGATTAAATGAAATCGCTCTATTATCAGTATATTTAAAGGACGTGTGAAACATACTCCACCCAGTATATTTCACACCTATTTTGTTGTTTCTGCTATCAGGATCACTATGTCATCTCGTTCTGCTGCAATCCCCTTCTCACTTACCCCGGTTTTGCGCGCGCTGGTTCTGGGCGGTGCCATCCTGTTCACGACGCCTGCGGTACTTGCCGATGCGCTGCCAAAAGGCGTGAGCCAGATCACCAGCGTCGAAGGTCTGACCGAATACCGCCTGCCGAATGGCTTGCGGGTCTTGCTGATGCCGGATGCGACCAAACCGACCGTCACCGTCAACATGACTTATCTGGTTGGCTCGCGTCATGAAAATTATGGCGAAACCGGGATGGCGCATTTGCTCGAACATCTGTTATTCAAAGGCACGCCGACGAATCCGAAAATCGACGATGAATTCAACAAGCGCGGCATGCGCTCGAACGGCACGACCTCGCTCGACCGCACCAATTATTTTGAACTGTTCAAAGCCGATGACGACAATCTGAAATGGGCGCTGACGATGGAAGCCGACCGCATGGTCAATTCCTTTATCGCGAAAAAAGATCTCGATACCGAAATGAGCGTCGTGCGTAACGAATATGAACGCGGCGAAAATTCACCCGGCAATGTCTTGCAAAAACGCATGCAAAGCGTTGCCTATGACTGGCACAACTACGGCAATTCCACGATAGGCAATCGCAGCGATATCGAAAACGTCAAGATAGAAAACCTGCAGGCGTTTTATCGCATGTACT
Organism: Cognatundibacterium aquatile; assembly: GCF_014699135.1. Taxonomy (GTDB): domain Bacteria; phylum Pseudomonadota; class Gammaproteobacteria; order Burkholderiales; family Burkholderiaceae_D; genus Undibacterium; species Undibacterium aquatile. Next base: position 166,633 of record NZ_JACOFT010000001.1, on the reverse strand, counting down.
ACCAGCCGGATAATGCCGTACTGCTGGTCGCCGGTAAATTCGATACCGATAAAGTGTTGCAATGGATCAGCGCTGCTTTCGGCAAAATCGCTAAACCAACGCGTACACTGCCGCAATTCTGGACTACCGAACCAACGCAGGATGGCGAACGCAGTTTCGTCGTGCGCCGCAGCGGTGATATTCAGATCGTCTTGCTCGGCTATAAAGTCCCAGCCAGTCTGCATAGCGACCGCAACGACCTTAGTTTTGCGGGTAGTATTCTGACCAGCGCCCCGCATGGCCGTCTGCATAAACAACTGGTGGAAACCGGCAAAGTGGTGCAGGTATTTTCCGGCGGTTCCGGGGCGGTAGCGCCAGGCCTGATGACGATAGGTGCGATAGTCAAAAAAGGCGAATCCGTCGATGCCGCCAAAGAGGCTCTGCTGGCAGGAATCGAGGATTTTAAAAATAATCCGCCGACCAAAGAAGAAATCGACAGGATCAAACGCGATACGGCCAATGCGTTTGAAAAAATGCTGAACAACCACGAAGCCATCGGTATCAGTATGTCGGAATTCGTCGCCATAGGCGACTGGCGCTATCTGTTCAAAGTGCGTGATTCAGTTGATGCGATCACAGCCGAGCGCGTCGCTGCTGCCGCAAAACATTATCTGGTGCGCGATAACCGCACCATCGGCATGTTCATTCCCGAAGACAAGCCACAACGCGCCGAGATTCCGGTAGCGCCGGACATGGCCGAGGTCATGAAAGACTTCAAACCCAAGCCATCCACGCTGAGTGGTGAGGCGTTTGATTCTTCTCCGGCGAATATTGATCAGCGCACGCAAGTTGGCAAAGCCGGTAATCTGCAAATCGCTCTGCTGCCCAAGAAAACACGCGGCGAAACCGTGAATGTCGCGCTGAACCTGCATTGGGGCGATGAAACCAGCCTGCGTGGCAAAGCCATCGTCAGCGGCATCACCGCTGGCTTGCTAGGCACGGGCACCAGCAAATACAGCCGCGCCCAGCTCTCTGATGAAATGTCCAAACTCAAAATGAGCGGCGGCATCTTTTCATTCCAGACCACCAAAGCCAATCTGCCTGGGGCACTGGCGCTGGTAGCGCATGTGCTGCGTGAAGCAAGTTTCCCGGAAAATGAATTTACTCAGGCCAAAGAACGTGGTCTGGTGGGTCTGGAAGCTTCGCGCAAAGAGCCTGGCAGCATACTCTCGCGTGAGATGTCGCAGTATTTCAATCCGTATCCGAAAGGCGATTATCGCGAAGCAAAAACACTCGATGAGGCCATCGCTGATTTCAAGGCAGTGAAACTCGATGATGTGAAAGCCTATTACAAAGAATTCTACGGTGCGTCCAAAGGCGAGTTGTCGGTGGTCGGTGATTTCGATGCCGGCAGTACCAAAGCCGTGATCGCACAGATGTTTGATGGCTGGGTCAGCAAAGCACCGTACACCCGCATGGTCAGCAAACGTCTGGATCCACCGGCGATACGCAAAGTGTTCAACACACCGGACAAGGAAAATGCGGTTTACAGCAGCAAAATGACGCTGGCTTTGCGCGAGGATGATGCTGATTATCCAGCGCTGAGTATCGCCAACTATATCTTCGGCGGCGCCGGTCTGAATTCACGTCTGATGGAGCGCATACGCCAGAAAGATGGTTTATCGTATGGCGGCGGTTCCAGCCTGAGTGCGGGCGATATCGACCCGGTCGGCAGTTTCGGCATCAGCGCCACGGCAGCGCCGCAGAATATGGAAAAACTGGAAAAGGCGATACAGGAAGAACTCAGCAAAGCACTGAAAGACGGTTTCACTGCGGAAGAACTCGCTAAAGCAAAATCCGGCATACTGCAAAAGCGTCAGCAAAGTCGCACCAGCGACGCTGGTATCGCCGGTGGCTGGAATCACTATCTGTACCGTCAGCGTAACTGGTCTTACTCGCAGGCGATGGATGACAAAATCCAGGCGCTGACGCTGGAACAGGTGAACGCGGCATTCCGTCGCTATATCGATCCGTCAAAAATCAGCACGTTTATTGCGCTGGATGAGGTCAAGGCAAAAGCACCTGCGAAGTAAGCTGCAACAATAAAAAATCCCGGTACAGACCACCATTGTCTGTACCGGGATTTTTTTTAAACTGTGACGATGGCGTTCAGGCAGCCAGACGCTATCGTTGTCGCTATCTTTGTCGCTATCAGCCTTGTTTCAGCCTTTCCAGCTGCGCTGCAAACCAGTGTCGGTATGTATCCAGCCACCGTTTGCCGTTGCACGATAATAAAAGCCGACGCCGCCCTGACGGAAGCTGCTGATCAGACCGCCCAGCACTTCTTCATGCAACTGTGAAATGCGGATGTCGGCCGCCTTGCCATCCATGTGCAAGGATTTACGCGCAGCCGGCACACCCTGTTCTATCAGGCGCTTATTCGATTCCGGTGTGCGGTAGCCAGATAAAATTTCCAGCGGCTTGGTCATGCCGAAGCGCGCGATATAGGCTTGTGTTGCCCAAAGCGTTTCAAGTAATTTCGGGTCCATCGGTGCCGATTTTTTGCCATTCACATCGCGCAGTAAGTGACACAATTCCTGATACGCGGAATCAATCATCTCGCCGTCTTTCCAGTACAGTAATTTGCTGCGTTCGCCGGATTGCGGCCGCACCAGATCGAGGGTGCGCGGCTTGACCCAGAAATCCAGATCGAGTGCCTGTGAATCGAATAAATCCGGCGGCGGTGCTAATTGCGTCGATTTTCCAGCGTTGCTGTCATTGCCGTTTGCGAAGGCCGTTTCACGAAATAAACCAAGTGTGGTCAGAACTAAACTACTTTTGAGTATGTGGCGGCGGGTTGTCATGAGCCTGATAAATCCGTTGGTGAAGTTCTTATACAGATAGTGTACTTCTCTGGCTGACAGATGTGAATCTATCTGTAAAATTTACCGTTGATAATCCTGATTCTGCATTCTGTCGCAAACAGCTGATGCGCTCCGGAGTTTTCAGATTACACTTCATCCTGTTGCAAAATTGATCCGACTAAATAGGCGACGAAAGCAGCACCGGAAACGCTGGTGCGCAGCGTCAAGCCGTCACGCCAGCGGGTAGTTTTGCGTATGTCCTGTGTACGACCTATTACTGATCACATTCATATCATGCTCAAATCTATCACCTGGACCAGCCTGTTCATCCTGATGCTCGCCGGATGCGACATCCAGATTGACGGCAAACATATCAGCAACGGCAAAACCATCAACGGCGGTAAAGCCATCACCGAAAAACGAACGCTGACCGCCTTTACCAGTATAGAAAACCGCAGTTTTCTCGATCTCGTGATTACATCCGGACAACCGGAACTGGAAATCACCGCCGATGAAAAATTGCTGCCGGACATAGAAACCGTGGTCGAAAACCAGCGCCTGATCATCCGCAAAAAAAATGTGACGGTCACGATAGGCGGCAGCCCGCAAGGGAATATCCGCATCAGTGCCAATCAGCTGCAACAATTGCTGCAATCTGGCAGCGGCGATATCGAGCTGAACAATATCCAGGCAGAGAAATTTGAACTGACGCAAACTTCATCCGGCGACATCAAAGTCAGCGGGCAAATCAAACAACTCGATCTCAGCGTCAGCGGCAGCGGCGACATCGATCTGCGGCAATTACAGTTAGGCAGCGCCAACGTCAATATGCGCAGTTCCGGCGATGTCAGAATGCATCAGTTGACCGGTGCCCTCGTTGCCGAAGTGCATGGCAACGGCAGCCTGAAAGTCGATGCGATGCAAAATGCCTCCGCCAACATTCACCGCAACAGTTCCGGCGACATCAGTCTGCACGGTGATATGCAACAGTTGCAGGTTGATGCGTCCGGCTCCGGTGATCTCGATATCGACAGCTCGCAATTAGCGCTGGCAAATATCCAGCTCAATGGCTCCGGCGATCTGGCCTTGCATGGTCATATTGCAGTGCTCAATCTCAATCTGCGTGGTTCCGGCGAAGTCAAAGCCAGCCAGCTCAGCGCCGATGATGTACGCATCGAAAGCCATGGCAGCGGCGACCTGCGCATTAACAACATACGCCAAAGTCTGAAGGCAGACCTGTCAGGCTCCGGCAATCTGCATACCTCGCTGGAAAATGCGACGCTCGCTGAGCTGATTATGTCGCGCAGCGGTGATGTCACTATTGATGGCACGGCAAAAAAACTGACCGCCAGACTCAGCGGTACAGGTGATCTGCGCGCGCAGGACTTATTACTCGATACCGCCAGCGTCAAAGTTACCGGCAATTGCGAAGCACAGGTGAATGTCAAAAAAGCGGGCGGCTCACGCGTAGTGAAGGTAGATCGCAACGGCGTTGTCAGCTGATTTTTATAACGAAGATACTGACGCAGAAATGAAAAAGCCTGATCGTGTCAGATCAGGCTTTTTTTACGCCACATTGCAAGCTCAACGTACAAGCTCAACGCTTTACAATCCGGTATTCATGTTGCACCACCAGACGGCTGGTGGCAATCAGACTATTCAAGCCCAGTATCAGTTGCATCAGCACCTGCCCCGGCACCAGCCAGATCTGCCCACGCGGGGGCGACACTTGTGTCACGGCAGTCAGTACCGGTGTCACCCACGCTGCATCCGGCGTCACATCGAGCAAAATATCGCCGTCACTATTGGTGTGCAGATACACTTCGCCACCGTGCAATAAGGTAAAACACACGCCATAACCGGCCTGTGGATTTTTACCCGCGAGTTGCTGCAATTCGCGATCATACAAATCCAGCCAGGCCTCGACATCATTGACCGATTCCAGTGAAATCCATGGCAGATCAGGATAATTTTTTTCTGTGGATAAAGCCTTCAATGTCATGCCTTACTTTTTTTGTGCGGTTGCTGAAACTGCGGTGGACGCGGTAACGGTTGTGGCTGTCGTTGCGGATGAAACGTTCAGCGCACCGATTTCAGGCTTCATCTGACGTACCTGCAAACCACGTTGCCTGAGCAAATCCGTAATACTGTTTTTACCGGTAATGTGCCCGGCACCGACCACGATCATCACTTTTTTTCCCGCGCTCATCAAGGCCACGATCTGATCTGCCATCGCGGGGTTGCGGTCATCAAGCAAGAGCTTCATGATCTTGCGCGAACCGGCATCTTTATTCGCCGTTTCTTCCAGTATCGTCGCCAACGCCTCGGCATCACCGGCTTTCCATGCCTGCACCATCAGAGCCGTATCGCGCACGGCATCGCCATTGCTGAGGCTGTGTAAAGTCTGCGACAGCATCGCATCGCCATCTTCATCACTCAAGCCGCCCAGCATACGCGCCTGAAATTCCAGACTTTCTAATTCCACCAGTTGCTTGCCGTCTTTCTTTGCCCTTTTGATGAAGTGCAGGTCGATGCCCTGCGCCGGATCATAGCCTTGCTGCGCCACCACGCCTATCATCAGGCCAGTCGCCACCATCGCCGGTTTGAGGCTCTGAAACTGCGCGGCGGAAGCCCCCAACAACTTCTGCATGCTTTCCCAGGTCGCTTTCTGCAGATGATTTTCCAGTTTGTCCGGCGCGGCATAAGACAGCAAAGGAATCAACTTACGACTGAATTGCGGGTCGCTGGCGTCCACCTCCACCGCCAGCGTATCGGCTTGTTGATACGCGTTTTGTACTGCGGCAGGCAAAGGATAAAAGCTGGCTTTGGCGAGGTGAAATGAACCAAATAAATACGCGGTATTCATCGCCGATTTCACTTCCCACATAATGCCATTAGCGGGCGTGTCATCTGCAGCCAGGGCGAGACCGTGGGTGGCAATCAGCGCGGTAACGACCACCGATGCGACCCGCTTCAATCCCTGATTCAACAACAAAAAATTCATCATCATTTTCCCATTAAAAAATGTCGGTAAAGTGCACCTCAACTGACGCACCTGCTATCTCTTTTCCTGTCGCGGGCAGAATGTGCCACTAAGGAAACAATAACTCAGCACATAAACACACTGCATTGAACAATACATGGTACGCGATTGCGCTGCGCAAACCCTGTCGCAATCGCAGATAGCCAAGCAATGCACCACCAAATAGTTGTGAGCTCACGGCAAAGACCAGCCAATAATCACGACCATTTGTAGAATATAAATTGGAAATGTGCACCAGGCCAAAACTGATGGCGTACATCCAGAAAACATAGGGATAACGTCGGATAAATGCGCGGCTACGCACAAAACGAATGCTGACAGCAGAGGCGGTATATCGCAAACGTATCACATCCGCAGCGGCAATGCTCAGCAATATACCAGCCATGATCAGGGCAAGCATTTTGTCCGCATTCAGCAATGCTATCAGCACAGGGGCAACAAACAAGCTGTACTTTACCTGCCGTAAACCAGCTCTGAAAGCCAACTCTTCGCCCAAAGGTGCAATCAAGACGGCGATCACCCATTGGGAGATTTTTGTTGCGTCGCTCTTTACGGACTCCTCAAGACCAGCCCAATGATATAGCGCTGCGTCGATTGGTAAAGTCACGATAACGATAAAGCAGAAATTCAGCGCCAGCATCAACGCGATGCGCCGCCATCCTTGTCTGAGTGTCAGTACCTTTGCATGTCCGCGCACGGGCTTACGCAAAAAGGCGATCAGTTCACGCAGTTCGCGACGCCAGTCAAAATCGGCAGAACTTATTGCCTGCTCATTGGTATGCGCTATTGTTTGCTTCACCGCCAGACCAGGTAGGCCAACGCTGCCATTACTGGCGAGAATCATTTCTGGAGCCTGATGATCGCCAGAACCGGCGGGGCTTGTATTTTCAGTTAACACTTGCGACATAGCGCCCTTTAAAAAATGCTGCGCACATCATTGCGCTGAAGCATTCTCTTTTTTTGTTTTATTTTAGTCAACAAAATTCAAGGCATTTGTCCGGCATTTTTCTGCATCAGCAACGCACGATATCGCACCGAAATACCAACTACTCTGATTTAGGTTGACTCAATAAAGCTTTCAGATTGGCGAGCCGTTCTTTCGGCGTCAGGGCTTCCGCTTCGGTGGGAACGGCGTCGCCTTCGTCGAGTTTCATTTCTTTAATAAAGCGTGATGGATCGCAATGTACGGGCACACCTGCGCGTTTGCGCTTTTTGCACCAAGTGATGTGCAGGCTGCGTTGCGCGCGTGTGATGCCGACATACATCAGACGACGCTCTTCTTCTATGCGTGCCGCCAGAATTTCTATCGGCGTATCGGGGTCGCCTTTGTGCGGCAAAATGCCTTCTTCGACGCCGACCAGAAACACGTGCGGATATTCCAGCCCTTTCGACGCGTGCAAGGTGGACATGCGCACCGCATCAGGCTCTTCGTCCTTGCCTTCCATCATCGACATCAGCGCCACCATCTGCGTCAGATCGAGCAGGCTGCGGTGATCGTCAGTGCCGTCTTTACCGCCGCTGCCTTTGGTTTTCAGCCACTGCGTAAAATCGAGCACGTTTTGCCATTTGTTTTGCGCGGCGCGGTCATCGAAGCTGTCGTACAAATAGCCTTCGTAATTAATTTCCTTCATCAGATCATCCAGCAATTCGCTGGCATGACCTTCGCGGTGGGCATGCGCTTCAACCTGATTGATGAAGGTGCAGAATTCGCGCAGCGGGCGCAGTTGGCGATCAGTTAGTTTCGCTTCGATGCCGCCTTTGAACACCGCCGCGAACAGCGAGCATTGCCACTGCCCGGCAAACGCACCCAGCACCTCCAGCGTTGCCTGACCGACGCCGCGTTTCGGCGTGGTGATCGCGCGGATGAAGGACGGATCGTCGTCTTCATTCGCAATCAGGCGCAGATACGAAATGATGTCTTTGATTTCAGCACGGTCAAAAAAACTCTGGCCGCCGGAAATGGTGTACGGAATCCGTTCGCGCCGCAGCGCCTGCTCGATCACACGCGATTGGTGATTACCGCGATACAGTATCGCGTAATCGGAATAGTTGGCGCGCCGCTCAAAGCGATGCGCCGAGATCATGATCGCGACTTGCTCCGCCTCCTGCTCATCATCCTGCATGCCGAGCACCTTGACCGGATCACCGAGGCCATGTTCTGACCACAGCGATTTTTCAAACAGCTTGGGATTATTGCCAATCACAGCATTCGCCGCTTGCAATATGCGGGTGCTGGAACGGTAATTTTGTTCGAGCTTGATAATTTCCAGATCCGGAAAATCGACTTGCAGCGTTTTCAGATTTTCTATGGTCGCACCGCGCCACGCGTAAATCGCCTGATCGTCGTCACCCACGGCGGTAAACATCGGCTTTTTGCCGATGCCGGTGACCAGCAATTTCACCAATTCATACTGGCAGGTATTGGTGTCCTGATATTCATCGACCAGCAGATAACGCAGACGGCGCTGCCATTTGTCGCGCACCTGCTCATTGCTGCGGAACAGCTCAACCGGCAGCCGGATCAGATCATCGAAATCCACCGCCTGATACGCCGACAGCGTGGCGACATAGCTCGCATAAATGCGCGCCGCCGTGGCTTCGTCGTCATCTTTGGCCTGTTTCAATGCCAGCTCGGGCGTGATCAGCGCATTTTTCCAGAGCGACATCGCGGTCTGTATGCGGCGGATTAATTGCTTGTCGGTGGTGATCGCCAGATCCTGCACCAGCGAAAAACAATCGTCGCTGTCCATAATCGAAAAGCGGTCTTTCAGCCCCAGTGCCTGCGCTTCCTGGCGCAAAATTTTCACGCCCAGCGAGTGAAACGTCGAGACCGTCAGTTGCTTGGCCTGACGCGGTTCGGCCAGTAATTTGGCGATCCTTTCCTGCATTTCATGCGCAGCTTTATTGGTAAAAGTCAGCGCCGCGATATGCTTGGGCTCGTAGCCATGCAACTCGATCAGATTGACGATTTTTTGCGTGATCACCCGCGTTTTGCCCGAGCCCGCCCCGGCCAGCACCAGACAAGGGCCGTCCATGTAGTTAACTGCATTGCGTTGCGGGGTATTCAGACCGTGGGACATAGAAGCTGACAAAAAGGCTGGGCAACCCCTATTGTATCCGGTCGCCGGGTCAGCGCCGTTTTCACCGGCGCCGCGACAACGGGAGTAAACTAGGCAAATATCTTACTGAGGCACTGCCATGAAATTTGAACATCTCGTTGAAATCAACGATATTCTCGACCCCTTGTCCGACACCATCACCCGCGAGCAGCTATGGCGCGGCCTGGTGCTGCGGGCGGAATCACCCAAGCTGTTTATCCCGTATCTGGATGAAGCGCTGATTACCGGCCGCACCGAAGCCAGCATGCAGCGCACGCTGCGCTACGGCGAACTGCGCGTCACCGATACGGTGAGCTTTGTGCATCTGGAGCATGTGCATTATGACGTTGCGGCACAGGGCGATATTCCGCAGTCTTCGCTGCGCATGCTTATCGAGGAACCGCAGCCAGACTGTCTGTTCGTGCGCTTTGTGTACGAAGACGGCGCCAGCGAAGCGGAAGACGAAGTCAATGAAATGTATAACGATTACCGCAAATCGGCTTATGAGGAAGCGGATATCGACACCATCCGGGTCATCCGGGAGCTGGCAGAAACTGGCCGGCTCGACGCCCTGCCCAGCTAAAGCGCCGCACGGGGCGCTGGCGTCAGAGTCCCCTCAGCGCCGATCAGTGCGCCGTTTTCCGGCGTCCCAGCCAGATATGCCATACCAGCAGCAGCGGCAAAGCGCAGCCCGCCAGCCAGTGCGCTGACGACCAGTAAGGCCGCCAGCTTTCACTCGCCAGATAGTACAGACCGTAACCCGTCAGCGCCAGCCAGAACAGCAGCAGCAGCATACTCCAGCCGCTGCCGCGGTTGCATGCGGCGCGGTGCGCGCGGCGCATATGCTGGAACAGCATGCTGCCGGTCAGGAAGCTGACCGGCACTACCAGTGCGCCATGCCATTGCATGGACCAGTGTTCCAGCGGGTGGATGCTTTCTCCGAATTCTCCCGGCATCCGCAGCCAGTAATGCGCCACCAGCCAGCTGATGCCACTGGCAAACAGCATGGCAAACAGCAGATACAGGCCCCGGCGGTGCCAGCGCTCCAGCCGGAAATGCGGCCTGGCAGCGGCAGGCAGGGATGGATGATGCAGACTGTGTTTATGGGTACGCATGGCGGATAGCTAGGTAAAAAATTTTAAAACAGACCGTACTCTGGTCATCCGGTCAAAGCCCGTTCACAGGATCAGCGCCTTTGCCTGAAACCGGGCGAGACAGGAGTGCGCGGCATCACCGGTGGCGGCCAGGATTTTAGTCAGCGCATCGGCCACCATGCAGGTATCTGCCAGCACGCTGAAACTGTGCGGGCTCGACAGCGACACGCCGGAACGCCCGTCAAATAAGGCGCTGCCAGCCTGCCCCTGCACCGTCTGCTGTGAAAAATACATGGCCGAAGTCGCCAGCGCCTGATCTGATACCAGGATGTCTCCGGCTGCCTGCCACGGCTGCTGCGGATCGCGCAACTGAATCCGGTGCTGCCCCATGACGCGCACATCCCCGCCGGCATTCACCACCGCATCCGAAATGCCCTGCTGCTGCAAAACAGCCAGCGCTGCATCGACAGCATAACCCTTGGCGATGCCGCCGACATCCAGCCAGTCGTTGCGCAATTTTTCCACGCACAGCGCATCCAGAAACCGGTAGGCCTGCTGACCCGGCTCAAACACTGGCGGCACCCCCGGCGAGGGCAGCATGGCGCAGGCTGCCAGACGACTTGCAAGGCGGATATCAAAAATACCGCCGCTGGCCTGCTGCATTTCCAGCGCGGCGCGCAATACCGTCGCCGTGTGCGGACTGAGCCGGAGCACAGCGCCTGTCGCCGCCCGGTTGAAACGGCTGATATCGCTGCCGGGCGCATGAAAACTCATGGCATGGTGTACCGCTGCCATGACTTCAAAAGCCGCCTCAAAGCCCGCATGCAGACTGGGTTGCAGCAGGGTGCCGGGCAGGCTGATTTCGACCAGGGTGCCCAACCAGGGCTGGGCGCGGCGCATCATTTTTTCAGCGCAATCCGGGCAATGGCGGCAATCCGCCGCACGCCGTCAGTCACATGGGTGCAGGACAGGGTAGCACCGCTGATATTCGCAATTCCCTCGCCCACCGCGATCCCTTGTGCGGCGGTTTTCCCGGCGAACTGACGGCGCCAGCTGGCGTTGCGGATTTCAAATCCATGGCTTTCACGATACGCCAGAATTTCGATCTGCCGCACACTGGCATCCGGCAGCAGGCCGACTGCATACGAAATCAGTTCAAACTTGCCAATCACCTCATCCAGCACCACGTAGCCCAACAGTTTTTCATCCTGATAGGCAGCGGTGACGCGCCACGAGACCGAACGCGCAGGCAAGCCTGCCAGCGTTTCCACCTGCTTCATCTGCTCAGTGCTGAGCTGCAGCGGCAAGGGTTTGAAACGATTCGCTTCCGGAAAAATCGTTTGCTGCGCCTGCTCTGCCGTCAGATATTGGGTCGCAAATGCGCTGCTGCTGGCAGCAGCCAGCAGCGTCAGTGTGATAGGAGTCAGAGGATGCATCAAAGAATGTTAAAAGGAGTAGCCAACGCCGAGATTGTAGCGGTCACGGCTGCTGTCGAGCCGGAATTTCTGATAATCGGTTTTGAATACCACACCTTCGCCGACCTTGAAGCTGACGCCGATCGTCGTGACTTTTTCATCTTCTGCCGCAGCGACACCCAATCCTTGCGGTACCGGCGCATAAGATTTTGCGGTGTTGAACTGCTCGTAGCGGATGAATGGCGTCAGGCTGTAATCTTCATTTTTCCATGCCTGATACGCACCCTGCAGATACCAGCCGGCAAACGTTGACGGCACCGGCGTCGGCTGGCCGACGAATGTCAGGTTCAGAGCGTCGGTATTGCTGATAGTGCCGCGTGCATACAATGCAGTCAGGTCGAGCTTGCCGGGGTTATAGCGGCCATGCATTTCCCACAGCGTCACCCGTGCATCGTTCGCAGCAAAACCGCTGGTGCCGTGGCCTGTCTTGCCGCTGAAAGCCGAGCCGCCCAGCAGCACGCCCGGAATGCCGCGCCAGTTGATCGCGCCATGCAGACTCAGGTCTTTGGATTTTGCCAGCTGCCCTTCCTGATGAATCGCACCCAGCGGTGAGGAGCGGCCATCGCCGGAAGTGGCGTCCCACTTGGTCAGGTCAAATCCGGTGGTCAGGCCGGCATCCCAGCTGAAGCCGTTTTCATGCGTGCCGGACAGCCCGATACCTGCTTCGCGCCAGGTGGTCGGGATAATCGCTGTCTCGACGAAATTACGCTGCACGCCGTAGTAAGAAGTTGGTTCATGGCTGGTGTTCAGGAGCCCGGTAGGAATCAGGAACAGACCGGCTTTCGCCTGCAGGCCCGGCTTCAGTTCATGCTCCACATACAACTGCTCGACTGCCGCTTCGCCATTGTCGCCTTTGGAGGCAATCGCATGTTCCCATTCAAATTCCGCGACCATTTTGGTTTTCTCGCTGAAGCGGTGCGTCACGCCGATGACGGCGCGGGCAACGTCGGTCTGCGCCTGGCTGGCGGCATTACGCGGACGGTTGTAGCCAATCTCGCCATAGCTGCTGATGACGGTCTGCTGCATGGTTTTGCGCAATGCGTCCAGTTGCGCTTCAGTGACCGGCACGGCGGCAGGCGTTGCCGGCGCTGCCGCTACCCGGGCGACTTCCGTGCTGATCGCTTCCTGCTTTTTCTCAACGACTTCTGTTTTTTGCCGGGTGGCCGCCAGTTCAGCCTTGATCGCGGCAAGCTCTGCTGCAAGTTTTTCGATTTTTTGCAGCAACTCGGCTTCTCCCGCCTGTGCAGGCGCGAGGAAAGCGGTGCTTATCAAGGTAGCGCAAAGGCTGCGGGCAAGGTATTTTTTGGTCATCATCATGGGCTTTCGGTAATGGTTTTCGGTATTGTGTAATGTTGTGTAAAGGTATGCGTCAAGGTCAGGCAGCCGCTCAGGGCCGGTAGCCGTCATTCAGGGTGCCGAGGAATTTCAAGACATCCTCCACCTCGCCCGGGCTTAAAGCCGGTGCCATGCCGCGCTGGCGGTTATAGGGCACTTCCTTGGTGTTCACGTTGGCGACGTAGGCTGCCGGCAGATCATTGAATTTCCAGACCGTACCGTCTGCCATCTGCGGAAACCACTCTTCAGGATTGGTATCGCGGCGGACATAAAAATTCACCACATCGCGCAGATTGCTGAATTTCCCGTTATGGAAAAATACCTTGCGGGTCGCCACATTGCGCAGCGTCGGCACCTTGAAAGCGCCGCACAGTTCAGTGCGGCTGGCGAGGTCGGTACGGTCAGGACCGCATAAGCCCAGATCGTAATAATCAGGATTGGCAGTCGCCGGAATGCGCTCATTGCGCGGCACACCAAGATTGTCATAAGAAAAATCGGTGAACAGCGGTGCCGAACCGTCTGCACCCTTCTTGCTGGTGTGGCAGGCCGCACAATTGCCCTTGACCGGATTATTGAACAAGGCCAGACCACGCAATTCGGCGTCGCTGAGAACCGCCTGACCCGCTAAAAACCGGTCGTATTTGGAATCATACGGATGAAAATCCGGATCTTCTTTCTGGTACTGCTGCAGGGCATACAGAATGCGGTCGAACGCATTGTCCGTATTACTGAAAATCGTGCTGCCGAAAGCGGCTTTAAATTCATTGGCATAACTGCCTTGCTGTACTTTACTGACGACGTCAGCCGCATCTTTGTTTGCCATTTCATGCGCGGCCAGAAACGGCGTCGCAGCCTGGGCCGCCAGCGTGTCGGCGCGGCCATCCCGCGTGAAGCCGCCTTTGGCTTTTCCTTCGCTGTCAAAGCCAAAGGCAGGCGTCAGATTCAGGTAACGCAACGACGGCACAGCGCGAAAGCCCGGCACATTCAGCTGCGGACCACCCAGCTGAACGCTCAGATCATTGCTCTGCGCATGGGCATTTGCCGGATCGTGGCAGCTTGCGCACGACATCTTGCCGGACGCCGACAAATTCACATCCTTAAAAATTTTCTCACCGACTTGCGCAGCCGGGCTGATGCCAGTTCCTGCTGGCTGCGCGGCTGGCCCGGCACTGCTGCCGCCGCCACAGGCTGCCAGCACGGCAATCAGGCCGATCTGCAACACCAGCCCGGCTGGCCGGGGATAAGAGCAAGAGGCAGTTGCCTGCGATTGATGTGTGAAACGAAATGGAAAGCGCATAGTCATCATGAAAAAATGGCAGGCAAGATATCAACCGTAACCAGCCAGAAACCGGGTTAATCTGATTAAAACCAATAAAAGCAAATGAGAATGATTGTCATTATATTTTATAAAAATCCAATTCCGTCAAAATTTCTGCTGAGACTGATGCTTTTCAGCCCAAAAAAGCAAAATCTGTTGTTCTGCGTCAATTTGATGGCCCCTGATTTCGCATTCTTGCAAGCTGTCAGGCTGGGCGCAGCGCCAACTGCGGCGCCTGTGCCAGCGCAGCCGTTCACCATGAACGCGGAAAAATCACGATCGGCACATATTTCCGCCCTGAGTCTGGGATAATGGCGGGCAAATTCCCTCGTCCCCTCTTTCATGAAAGCCTGCCATGACCCGACGCGCCGCCCCTTCCGCCAGCCTGCCTGCCGCTCCTGAGCCGGTTCAGGCAAAAACGCTCAAACGCAAGCAGTTTTCCAGCACCGGCGATGTGCATATTCTGGGTGACGTCACCATCACGACCCAGCTGATCGTCGGGGGTGATCTGCTGATTGACGGCGACCTGATTGCCGAAGAAGTGTTTTGCCTCGGCAAACTCACCGTCACCGGCGATATCCAGGTGCAATCGCTGTACATCGGCCAGACGCTGGATGCGGGTGGCAATATCGACGTTGAGTTTCTGGTCAAAACCGGCTGCAGCGCCGAATGGATGGCGCGCGTGCTGGAACTCGATCAGCGCAAACTGAAGACGGAAGACAACTTCATCGATCTGCTGGTGCACCCGGCGATTCTGGCGCGCCATGCGCAGAGCGAACTGCCCGGCGGCTCCGGCGATATTCAGGGGCTGGGCTATTTATCCTGCGCCGATCTCGACTGCCAGGGCAACCTGCAGCTTGACGATGATCTGGATGCGGCAGAAGTGCAGTTTGTCGGCGGTCATCTGGCAGCCAGCAGCGTCTATGTGAGCGGTGACTGCAACTGTCAGGGCGAAGTTTTCAGTGAAACCGACATCGTGACCGGCGGCAGCCTGTTTGCCGGAGAAATCGTCTGTCAGGGCAATCTCGCCGCCGGCAGCATCGGCAGCCAGGGCGACATCAGCGCCTGGGGCAGCATCCGCGCCAAAGGAGAAATCAGCAGCCTGTTTGGCGAAATTCACGCTGGCCGCTGGATCGCGAGCGGCGCCACCCTGTATGCCGCCAAATACATCAAGGCCGGTGAATCCGTGATCGGCGAAAAAGGCATCCACTGCGGCAAAGATTACGGCATCTTCGCTGGCTCCACCCTGCCACGCTCGGCATGGGCAACGCAAGGCCTGATCTCTGCCGACAGCAAACCGCGCCTGATTTTGTCGGGTGAATTTGTCGAAGGCAAAAAACTGCGCCACATCGACGCGCTGGAAAAAAAGCGCGATAAAGAACTTGACTGGGAAATCGCCCGCCGCGTTAAACGCGAAATGCTGGCAGAGTAAAAACAATAGAACGGGTGCAGCTGACGCACCCGTTTTTGCATATTGTGGTCTCATTGAAATGGTGCGCACGGCACACCTTACTCTCGCTAATATGAGTTACGACTTTTCAAAGCAATCTGACATTGAAATACTGAATTTTATCAATGATAATTTTCAGTTATTTAGCGAAAATCGTTCAGATTTTTCATTACCACAAATGTTGAAATCCTTAGACCAAAAGGTTGTTTTCATCAATAAAAGGAAAGAAGGATTCGTTGTCGCGCAAAAGGAGAGCGAGCACCCGGCGACGGACTTGCCACTGCCAGCGCACATTCATTTTCTGTATGTACAAAAAGAATTTGAAGGAAGAAAAATTGGATCGGAATTAATGCGTTGTGTAATTTCTCAATTTTCATTAGGTACAAGGATCAACATCGTATGCGAAGGACAACGAAGGAAATCCCTATTTGAAAAATTGGGGTTTCAATTGCTAGATAATGATAATTCCAGTACGACCACCTTCTGTATGTCCATTAACCTAGTAAGTTTGTACCAAACTTAACCCGCACCTTACATAAGTAAGACAATATAATTCATGAATTACCCTCGCGCTGCGAGTGAAGTGCGACACGACGCGCACCCGCACCAACAGCACTACCAGACGGTGTACAAAATTATAAAACCGGTGGCGACCATGCCGGTTAATGCGACCAAAAATATGACGTCGCCGATTAACTCTAATTTCGTAGCCAACGAGGGATTTCTGGTGCGCAAAGAAAAGAAAAATAAATAGGTCGCCAACAAAAAAAACAATGACACCGCAGCCAGTATATCGTCGGCAATCGTCACGGCAATTCTGTCTGCGCCTTGTTTTTTGAAGATGGTTAACGCCGTGATGCTCAGACCCGCCAGCGTAGCAGACAAAGTGAGTAATTGCAGAATTTCATGCCTGTCCCATTTCCTTTGCATTGCAACGCCTTTCATTCAGACTCAATACAGAAGAATGGACTATCAGGCGAAAATTTAGTTCGTGTATTTATATTGCGTTACAAAATACAGCGCAGATAGCAGATAACGCGCAGACGAGTAATGCATGGCATTTGCTGCGCGTTTGAGATGGAAACGTCGTCACGGGTGGCTTATTTATGCTGACGAAAAGCGCGACTGGAAATACACACAGAATTGTTATCCGGGTCTTTCGCATTCGAGAAAGAATAGCCATTCGCAATATGCGTACTTCCAAACTGCAGACCCAATTCCAGCGATTTTTTCTTGAAGGCTTCGACGTCCTCAACATCGAACATGAGCTTCACGCCCGCTTGTCCCAGCTTGACACTTTTTGCCGCCTGATGGATCAAGATACTTGCGCCACCGTGCTGTGCGGTCAACTCTATCAGGCCATCGACAACCTTTCCTGTTGAAACGAAATCAAAATACTTCTGATAAAACTCAGCCGTTTTTTGCATCTCTTTCGCATAGATAATGATGACGCTAAGTGCTGGAGTCATGATAGGTCCGATATGTATTCAGGCGACCCCATGTCGCCCAAGAACTGATTTTGAAATGTAGGAAGTCATTGTGATGTCTATGTGGATAAGTGATCAGGTGAAATGGTGCGTGTAACGCCCCCTACGCTAGCTAGACGCATATCAAATGATCTTACAACGGATGATCGCGTCCTCATCAAATCCATAGATCGCGCACAGCCTGTGGTAGCCATCGGCGATAATCACTTTGCCGTTGCTTTCATCTCTGACCAGCAGCAGCGGCGACAGGGCAACGCCATTCGCGATTTTCTTTCTGTCTTTCTCTACGTGGGAATTACTGATGCCGAGCAAGGATAATTGCGATGCTCTGAAAATATCTTTGGATTTAAACTTGACGATAGCCGCCTTTCTGAGGCTGGCGACCATGTCAGCAACTTTCTTATCGTTGTAGATAATTCTCAGATAAGAATCGGCTGCGGGATAGTCATGCTCCTCTACATCAGGGAGCCATAATATTTTTTCAGATGCCAGGTGCTTAGCCATTGTTCACCTCAAAAGAAAATGCAGAGTTTCGCAAGCGCACTATCTGGCGGTCTTGCGTTCGTGCCAGTACAGCTTGTGCGACAACTGCCCCGATGAGTGCGAACAGCATGTCGGATTGTGTATCCCAAGGATCGCCCTGAGTACCAAGAAATTCGTCAGCGCCCTGCCCGAGCGAGATGGCGGCCGCCCACTCGATGAGTTCATACGATGCGCTGATGGCGAGAACAACACAGGTCACCAGAAAGCTCAGCATTTTTCCCGCACGGACATATCCGCCGCGCAGCAGAATTTCCCGCGCCGCCAGCGCCGGAACAAAGCCCTGGGCGAAGTGGCCGATCTTGTCATATGGATTGCGATGCAGACCAAGTGCCTCAGCAATTTGGAAACCAAAAGGTACTCTGGCATAGGTATACGCGCCGCCGACCAGCAAAATAACGGCATGCACGAAAATACAAATGTAAAGCAAGTGCGTCAGCGGAAAACGCGTGTAGCTTGCGATCAACACAGGCACGACGATGAATATCGGCAGCACCTCCATCAGCCACGTGGCGCGGTCATAAGGATGCCAGCCAGACCAGGCCAACAGGCCGAGCAGAACGAAGAGAGCGACAAGGAGGGTTTGGGTGCGGGGCATAGGCTAACGTTTAGTAGATTGAGAACCGTCCGGTGCCGCAGGCGACGGATAACCGAGAAGCGATGGTTGGACACCAAGAGGGTTTGCATGAAGCTGCATTGGTTGAAATGAGATGCCATGCATCTGCTGGACTTCGCCCGTGCAGATGAAGCCAAATCTTTCATAGACGGGGACAGCGTTAAGACTGGAATTCACCGTGAACTGTCCTGTGTTACCTGCAGCTAAGGCTTCGGCTTTGACAATGTTCCAGAGCCTCGTGGCCAAGCCGGTTCGCTGAAGCGATGACGCGACGAAAAGGTGGAAGAGATGGGCATTATCCCGGAGCGCAACAACGCCAGCGAGTTGACCGTGTGACTCGACGACGTAATACAAGAAGTTTGATGCAGACAAATTGCGACATTGCGCTTCTGCATTAACAGATGCCAAAAACGGTTCTGCACCGGCGCGTGTGGGCGATGTGTAGAAAGGGGTGCTGAGATCGATAATCAGCGAGCTGATTTGCTCAGCATCTGCAGGAGTCGCAATTCGAATGTTCATGGTGTCCGACGGTTGAGTGATTAGGCCGCAGTTTTCCTGGCGCTCATTAGCTTAGTTTCCCAATTGAAGTGTTTTGACAAGCCTTCCAAGTCCGGGAAAAGCGTAACGCTGTCTATGCCGTAATCACTTGTCATCTTCAGTAAGTCCGCCTTTAGAGTTGACGGAATGCTCAACTTAACGAGATTGGGATGATCAGTCAACACGGGACTGGCTTGAACTTTAATTTCCTCCGTTGGTGGGAGGTGAACCGTGAATACGGCGCGCTGGTTAATTACGCGTTGAGAGATGGCGCGAGGAATGAATCCGATTCCGTTGCATTTTAGTTCCTCAAGGTCCAGTACATTCTCATTGACGAACGTTTTGGGATCAAAACAGTAAACTGCCGCCTCAGTGTCTTGATGCTCGAAACATGCGAAATAGACTGCAACTAACGGGTTGACGGTCCAATCGAGAAGACATGTTGCCAATCCGAAGTGTTGTGCGACTGCCAAACGTTCCCAGGTGTTGTCCGGTAAGTTCTGGTCATATGCAATGGCCTGCTTACACCAAGTATTGAAGCGCTTTATAGATCGGTCGCCTGGGAGGTGAAACTCTGATCTTCCGGCTTTTGGCAGAAGTGGCCAACTGGAGTCGGCTTGTCCTCGAAACCACCACCCGGTGCGCCCGTGTGAACGGTAAGCTCGGAAGATTTGATGTATGTGATCAACACTGCCTACTGTTAGATGCTTCGGTGTCATGGTTCTGCGGCCTAACTTTTATTTAATTTGACAGAAATGAAGCTTAACTTGGAATGTTAAAAAAGACAATTTTCTTCAAATACCTTGAAAGCCGCATGCAGCCTTATTGTCTTTGCTCAAACTAGGCATACAGTTTAAGCAAATGAACAAAAACATCACTCACCGACATCACCAAAACCCCGTTTATTCGATCAGGCGCAGGAACGTTTGTGTTATCAGCAACTGCTTCGCTACTGAAAACTGCATGGTACAGGGCACATTGCTTTCTGCACGCTTCCACCACCATCCCCTCAATCCATCTGACTGACCAACGCCACACCTTATAAATGTAAATAATTTTTCCTTTTTTTCTTTACGGTCGTAAAGATATCTGTCAAATTTCATTCTTTGCCGGAACTTTTCCTGCTGCAGCGGGTCTGGTTCTGGAGTCGCAATTCGATAATAATGAGCGGAGTACGGCGCTGTTCTGATGTGATGTGTGTTGCTGCGTGTGTGCATCTGGGTGTTTTCCAGACACTGTTTTCGCATCGCATCTGACACTTTTTTAGCGCTGGTCACCCGCCCCCACCTGCAACGCGCTGGCTGCACACTGTGCCGGCGCTTTTGACCATAGACGGAGAGTAAGTTGAAACAATCGTATGCATGGAGTCTGGCACTGGCCGGGCTGAGTCTGGCCAGCAGCCCGCTGAGCTATGCCGATGAAGGCCAATGGCAGCCGCATCAGTTGCCGCAATTAAAAGCGGAGCTGAAACGCATAGGCATCACGATTCCGGCAGAAAAGCTGGCGGATTTGTCTAAGCACCCGATGAGTGCGATGGTGTCGCTGGGCGGTTGCTCGGCCTCGTTTGTGTCAGACAGCGGGCTGGTGGTGACGAATCATCACTGTGCTTACGGCGCAGTACAACGGAATTCGACAGCAGAAAAAAATTACATCAGCAATGGCTTTCTGGCGAAAACCCGCGCTGAGGAATTACCTGCCGGCCCGGATTCGCGTATGTATATCACCGATAAAGTGGAAAACGTGACCGAGCAGGTGTTGAGCGGTACCACGCCAGCGATGTCGGGCAAGCAGCGCCACGAGCATGTGCAGAACCGTATCAAAGCGCTGATCGCGGATTGTGAGCAGGATAAAGCGTATCGTTGCTCGGTGCCGAGTTTTCATCGCGGGCTGGAATATTACCGGATACGTCAGATGATGATCCGCGATGTGCGGCTGGTGTATGCGCCATCGGACAAGATCGGTAATTATGGCGGCGATGTGGATAACTTTGAATGGCCGCGTCATACCGGCGATTTTTCTTTCCTGCGCGCGTATGTCGGTAAAGATGGCCGCCCGGCTGATCCTTCGGCGGATAACGTGCCGTATCACTCTAAAGATTTTCTGGTGGTGTCGGCACAGGGTTTGAAAAATGGCGACCCGATTTTGCTGGCGGGTTATCCAGGCACGACCAGCCGTTATAAATTGCCGGAAGAAATCCGCTTTGCGCGGGACGCCAGCTATCCGGCGCGCGTGGCGGAATACAAATCTGATTTGTCGGTGATCGCAGCGGCAACGCAAGGCAATGCGAATGCCGAAGTGCGTTATGCGAGCGTGGCGAAAAGCATCAACAATCGTTTGAAAAAAACCGAGGGTTTGCTGGCCGGGTTTGCGCGTAAAGATATCGCCGCGATTAAAGACGCGCAGGATGCCGAATTCCGCAGCTGGTTCAGTCAGCACAGCGCTGACCAGAGTTTGCTGAAAGAGCTGGATGCGGTGATCGCCAGCGATATGGCATTGAATGAAGAAGAGTTTGCCTGGAGCGTCGCGACCAACA
Organism: Cognatundibacterium aquatile; assembly: GCF_014699135.1. Taxonomy (GTDB): domain Bacteria; phylum Pseudomonadota; class Gammaproteobacteria; order Burkholderiales; family Burkholderiaceae_D; genus Undibacterium; species Undibacterium aquatile. The sequence continues at coordinate 145,264 of NZ_JACOFT010000001.1, read as the reverse complement.
GCGATTTGCTGAAAAATGCGCGCACCTTGTATCGCCTCGCGCTGGAAAGCAGCAAGCCAGATGCCGAGCGCAAAGCGGGTTATCAGCAACGTGATGTGTCGTTTATCTCGGCGCGCCTCGCACGTCTGGAACAATCGTATGTGAGCAATGTGGATCAGGCACGTTATACGGCGGCGCTGCAACGGTATAACAAACTCGATAGCAAATTCCGTCCGCAAGGTCTGGATATTTTGCTGCCGACACCGGAATCGGTCGCGGCGCTGTACCGTCAGTCTGAGCTCGGCAATACCGCGACGCGTCTGGCGTGGCTGAAAAAAGATGCGGCGGCATTCCAGCAATCGGACGATGCATTTATCCGTCTGGCAGTGAAGCTGCATGATATCGGCCTGTCACTGGAAGAACGCCGTAAAGAAGTCGATGGCAATCTGGAACGGGTGATTCCGCAATATATGCAGGCAGTGATTGCATGGAAAAAATCGCAGGGCAAACCTGTGTATCCGGATGCGAATTCCACGCTCCGCGTGACTTACGGCACTGTTGCACCATACAGCCCACGTGATGGCGTCAGCAAAGGCCCATTCACAACGGTAGAAGGCATCGTTGAGAAACACACTGGTAAAACACCATTCGATGCGCCGGAAAGTTTGCTGGCCGCTGTTAAAGAAAAACGTTACGGCGTATTCAAAGACAATGTGCTCGGCACAGTACCGGTGAATTTCTTGTCGAGTGCAGATACCACCGGTGGTAATTCGGGTTCAGCAGTAATGAATAAAAACAGTGAACTGGTCGGGCTGAATTTTGATTCGACTTATGAATCGATCACCAAAGACTGGTACTTCGACAGCGCCATCACACGCGCGATTCATGTCGATATCCGCTACATGTTGTGGGTGATGAAAGAAGTCGATCATGCAGATAATCTGCTGAAAGAAATGACGATACGTTACCCGGCAAAATAAGCAGCGTAGGCAGCATAGACAGCTAACGCAATAAAAAACGGCGCACATCTGAAATGATGCGCGCCGTTTTTTTTATGTCATCTGCATCAGGTTGTATGCAAATGGATGCATTCGATTTGGTGGAATGTGTAACGTCAGGCTTGTTGCAACCACTGCTCAGGCTGGACATAATTTTCTGCCCACTTCTCTACGCGGGACGCAGGCATGGGGCGGGAAACGCCGTAGCCCTGTGCGAAATTGCAGCCGAGGCGCATCAGCGCAACGCCGTGTTCTATCGTTTCCACGCCTTCGGCAATCACTTCGCGTTTAAACGCATTTGCCAGACCGACGATCGCGCTGATCAGCGCCAAATCATCTGAATCTTCCAGCATATCGCGCACGAAACTCTGATCGATTTTGAGTATATTGGCTGGCAGACGTTTCAGATACGATAAAGAGGAGTAGCCAGTGCCGAAATCATCGAGGGCAAAACGCACGCCTAGCTGCTGACAGGCACTCATTACTTCGCGCACTTGCTGCACGTCTTGCAAGGCGGCTGATTCGAGAATTTCTATTTCCAGATATTCAGGCGGCACATCGGGGAACTGGGCAAGATAACTGCGCAGATTTTCTAAAAAATCGGCATGTTGAAAATGGCGCGCGGCGATATTCACACTGACGACCCAGGTATAGCCATTGGCGATCCAGTTACTCATCTGCTGCAAGGTCTGATGTATCACCCAGTTGCCGATGTCGATGATGATGTTGGTGTTTTCCACCAGCGGTAAAAATTCCATGGGACCGACGATGCCGCGCTGCGGATGATTCCAGCGTATCAGCGCTTCCATGCCGGTGATACGGCCATGCCGCATATCGACTTTGGGTTGGAAGTACAGCTCAAACTCGTCCGTCAGCAAGGCTTCGCGAATCCGTGCACGCTGATTATGGCGGGTGCGGACTTCTTCGTCTTTTTGCAGGTCAAACAAATGATACTGATTACGTCCGCTGAGTTTGGCCTGATACATCGCCTGATCGGCATAGCGTAATAACACATCGGGGCTAAGCTCATCATTCGGATACATCGCAACGCCGATGCTGGCGCGCATGGTCATTTTTTTATGCTCGAATTCATAGGGTTGGGCCAGTTGCCCCAACAGCAAAGCAATGTTTAACTCTACTTCGTTCAGATCGCTCTGATTTTGCAACAGCACCACAAATTCATCGCCGCCAAGACGGGCAACCGGATTATTTTTACCAACGCAACTTTCTAATCGGCGCGCCACTTGCTGTAATAACTTGTCGGCTACTTCATTACCGTGTTTGTCGTTAACTTCCTGAAAATGATCGAGATCGAGCAGGCACACCGCCAGCAGTTTGTGATGTTCACGCGCATAGGCTATGGCTTGTGAAAAATGGGCTGATAAAGACTGGCGATTTGCTAATCCTGTCAGTAAATCATGCCCGGCCTGCCAGGCGATTTGCCGCATCAGATAATGCGTTTCACTGAGATCGCGGAATACCAGTACGCTGCCGGTGACGGTGCCATCCGGCTGACGGATTGGCGCCGCACTGAGATCCACTTCGAGTTGCCTTCCGGCGCGGGACAACAGCGCCAGATTGTGTTCCTGAAACGTCGCACCGGTGCTGACAACATTCGTCAGATAGGTGTGCAATGCAGTTTGTTGTCTGCTGTCGCCTAAGGTAAAGACGGTGGCAAGCTCTTGCGACAAGGCTTCCTCAAGCCGCCAGCCGGTCAGCTTTTGTGCGGAGCGATTCAGGGTCAGGATGCGGCCATCGATGTCGGCGCTGATGACGGCATCATCAATCGAATCCAGCGTCGTTTCCACACGTTCTTTTTGTTCTTCCAGCGCAGCCTGAATTTTTTTGCGCTCGCTGATATCGACCAGCGCGCCTATGATGCCGGAGGCTTTGCCATCAACACTGGTATACGTCGCCTGATAATACAGTGCAGAAATATGTTCGCCATTAACTTGGCGGGGTATATCAGGAATGGTTTTGTGAGAACAGATGGCTAAGCCGGCGGAAGAAATATGACGCGTATCGAGTGTCGCTAAGAAAGGCAGTAACTTGTGCATGGGCTGACCGACCGCGTCTTTCTGATGTATGCCAAACATCTTGCACCAGGCTGGGTTTACCCCCCGACAGATGCCCTGGCTATCCTGAAAAAATGTCGATACCGGCAGCGCATTGAGCAGTTGTAATGTGAAGTGCATCTGCTCGCTTTGTTCGCGCTGACTTTTCTGCAGCGTCAACAAAATGCTTTCGATTTCTTCGGCCATGCCATTGAAGGTAGTGGCCAGCAAACGCTCTTCATGACTGCCGCGAACGTCCATTCTGACGCCATGATCACCGGTCTTGAACCGGTTCGTTGCCAGCGCGAGCCGCTTCCAGCTGCGCTCATTGACGCGCAATATCAGCCCCAGCAAAAAATAGATAAAAAAGATCGCCATGGCAGAAATCTGCAACTGCACCACTACTTTCTGCCAGATGCGGTTGACGGCACTGTTCGTACTGATTTCTACGGTGACTCTGGCAGCATTTTTGTCGGCGGTCGTGATGGTCTTACTCAGCGTCGCCGGCATCTGCAAGATCGCCTGAAACCATTGCGGTGCAAGCATGGGCACGGTGAACGTACCTGTCATGTCAACGTTGCTTTGAGGGTAGCTCCAGGTCAGACGGGTCAGATCAGGATCATTTGCCAGTTGCCGTCGTAAGGTGTTGGTGATCTCTGTCTGATCCTGAGATTTGCTCAATTTCAGCAGCGTCGGCCCCAACAGGTGCTCCATATTTTCGGCATGCGTGAGAATCTGCTGTTTTGCCCCGGCAACTTCCGCATGAATCAACAGGTCGTAACGCAGCCCGCTGACCACGAATATCAGCAATGTAATGGGGACAAATAATCGCGTGTAAGCTCCGAGAGCTAACCACGCTTGGATAAGAGATTCAAAAGGGCGCACAGATTCTCATAGCGAAGAGGAGAAGTTCAGGAGATGAATTCCTTGTGGCTGTGATCAATTCATCATGAAAAATGAAACAAATTTTAACCTATCGCAACATTTTTCAGTATTATTTTGTTGCTTTATGGAAATTTTGTGGAAACCACGTAGCACTGAAACCAGCCCCAATCCGGAGTCGCAACGCAGCAGTGGCACAGACAAACGAGTGCGGCAACAACTGAGCATAACGCCATCGTCTATATTTGTGTCATCAGATCAAAAATTGTAAGCATGCGACAAACAGGCGGTCGCCCGGCTTATCGCCTACAATAGCGACATTCCTTCACGCGCCTGCGGTGTATGGGCCGGCGGATAGCTTGGCACACGGGTGATACAGCCGGTAGATGGCGATTACGCGTCAACCCGATCAGGCCGTGAACCTGCACCCACGCTGGCATCGCGCCTGTTTTTTGTCATCGCTTCGCCCCTGTTTTTACCTGTTCCAAGAAAAAATTCCCATGTCTGACGCTACTGCTTTCAATTCCTTACCTTTATCTGCCGCCATGCTCGCCAATCTGGAGAGTCTCGGTTACACCACCATGACGGCAATTCAGGCGGAGAGTCTGCCCGTGGTTTTGCAGCAGCGTGACCTGATCGCGCAGGCAAAAACCGGCAGCGGCAAAACCGCCGCTTTTGGGCTGGGCATACTGGCAAAACTGAATCCCACATATTTCGCAGTACAAGGCTTGGTGATTTGCCCGACGCGAGAACTGGCGGATCAGGTTGCGAATGAATTACGCCGTCTGGCGCGCGCGATTGAGAATGTAAAAATCCTGACCTTGTGCGGCGGCACCGCGATGCGCCCGCAGATTGCTTCGCTCGAACACGGCGCGCATATCGTCGTCGGCACACCAGGGCGACTGATCGATCATATCAGCCGTGGCACCATCAATCTCAATACCGTGCAGACTCTGGTGCTGGATGAAGCCGATCGCATGGTGGACATGGGCTTTTACGACGATATTTACACCATCGTTGCAGCCTGCTCACCGCGCCGTCAGACCTTGTTATTCTCCGCGACCTACCCGGACAATATCCGCAACGCCAGCGAACAATTGCTGCGCGACCCGGTGGAAATCAAGGTCGAATCACAACATGCGGCCAACCATATCGAACAATTGTTTTATCTGGTGACACCGGAAGAACGCAACGAAGCCGTGGCGCGTTTGCTGCATCATTACCAGCCGGTATCAACGATCGCGTTTTGCAATACCAAAATTCATTGTCGTGAACTGACCGAAGAATTGCAGGCGCAGGGCATCAGCGCGCTGGCCTTGCACGGCGATCTGGAACAACGCGAGCGCGATGAAGTGCTGATCCGTTTTGCGAATCAAAGCTGCTCGGTGCTGGTGGCAACCGACGTGGCCGCGCGCGGGCTCGATATCCAGACGCTGGGCGCGGTGATTAATGTCGATGTCTCGAAAGACACGGAAGTGCATATCCATCGCATCGGTCGTACCGGCCGCGCTGGTGAAAAAGGTCTGGCGCTGAGTCTGGCGACGCCGAATGAGAAAAAATGGGTGAAGCTGATCGCGGAATATCAGGGTGAAGCTGTCACCTGGGCCGACATCAATGAACTCGAAGCAGCGCCGGAACAAACCCTGGCTGCGCCGATGATGACGGTCTGCATCATGGGCGGCAAAAAAGACAAACTGCGTCCCGGTGATTTACTCGGTGCGCTGACGGCGGATATCGGCCTGAAAAAAGAACAGGTAGGCAAAATCAATGTGTCCGAGTTTGTGACCTATGTTGCGCTCGACCGCCACATCGCCGCCAAAACGGTAGAGAAACTCAGCTTCACGAATATCAAAGGTCGCCAGTTCAAAATGCGGCTGATCAACAGCGTGTGATGCGGCGTGGTGCGACGTGATGTGGTGTGATACGGCGCGGCGTAATCCGGTAACCTGAGCTTGCCACTGAACAACTCCATCAGATCGCCATGAGACCACAATACCAACGAGATTGAACCCTGAAATTTGCTGTTATTTGCTGTTTTAGGGGGAGTATCTGGCGTTTTGGCCTTTATGTCCGCATAAACAAAGGGGCTGTAAATATACTCCCGGGAGTATATTTACAGCCCAAAATGCCTGAAAAACACCTGTAGCGATGATTTCCGTGCAGTGCAAGCAGCAGAACACGTTGCGAATTCAGGCCGCAGGCACCGCACCGTTCAGCACCGCTCAATCCGTTTCGGCGGGACGCCGCATCAGCAGATACACGCCTTTATCTTCCACTTCCACAAAGCCCAGCCGCTGATACAGGCGTAACGCCGGATTAAATTTTTCGACATGAATCTGCACCGCTTTGTGCGCTGCCCGCGCCTGGGCGAAAACCGCTTGCAACAGATCGGTGCCGATGCCCTGGCCGCGCGTGTCGGCCATCAGCGAAATATCGACTATCGATATCGTCTCAGGCTGGTGTTGCAGATACAAACGACCGATGTCTTGCTGCCCGCGCTGAACAATAAAATAGTCGGTATCGGCATAAGCAGCATAGGCACGGTGTTGCGCCTGAAACTGCATCGCCAGAAAAGCGGCTTTCTGTTCTTCAGGCCAGCCTGTGGGGCGCAACTCTTCCTCGCGCACAGACGCATACAAGCGTTGCAAAAATGCCAGATCGGTGTCGCTGACAGCGCGCAAGGCTAGTTGCGGATGCCGGAAAATCATCGCCGATGGCACTGCTTATTTCTCCACACTGAACGTCGCGGAATAAGAAACGCCACGTTCTGTTTTCGAAAACGGCACCAGAAAAATTTCCTGCGTCGCTAAGCTGGCATGCTGCAAGGCGTAGATTCCCTGTGGCAAAGCCGTGCTGGCATTGCTGGAAAAATTCAGAGAAAAAAAGTGATGCGGGGAAGATGCGGTCGTGCTGTCTTTGACATCATCCAGTGTCAGGGTCAGGCTCAGACCATCGCCAAACGGAATAGAAAACTGAGAACCAACATGCGGTAAAAATTGTGCAGCGGTAAAAGTCATATTGTGAGATGTTCAGACAAAAAAATGCCAGAGCAAGCTCTGGCCAGAATTTAAGGACGCTGCGGAAACACGCCGTACAATGAAATGCAGAAATTCAGCACGCTGAAAGGCTGACGATTTTCATGCGCACCCCCCTGACCAATCACACTGATGCCCTGTGGTGACAGGGTTGTCAGCGTTGGCGCAGGCGTATCGGTCGTGGCGGCATACAGATTGCCGCTTGTCAGCTTAGAAGGTAAATGTCCGCCAGGGCCTGCCGACACAAACTGATTTGCATTGACATGCAAATCATGCGTATGCGCCGTCATTTCGCTCAAGATCAAACTCACTGCGTTCTCACCTTGCTGTTCACCTACCAGATTATTTTCCGCGCCAATCACGGCTTGCCCCATTAAATTTGGCAAGCCAAAAGTCGAGGTGCCATTCCCGCCATAATTGACGCCAAGAATCGAGAACAAGGTTGTATTTTGCTGGATAGGTACCAGCGCGCCGTCACAGAATGCCCATTGATAAGGGGCAAAGTTGAAACCAAACGCGCGGATTTCTCCGATAAATGGATCTGCCATTCTGTTCTCCTTAAGCTTGCTGCGGGTAAATGCCGACCGTTGCGATGATGTAATTCAGTGCTGTTGTGGGCATCAGATTGCTATGCGGGAGGCTGCCGCCAACAACAGGGATCGATTGTGGACTGAGCTTGCGTTCCAGCGTGGGATTTGGCACGCCAGAGTCGTACAAAGTACCGCTGGCCAGCGTTGCCAACACCGTCGTCGGTCCGGGAACACCAATAGTGGCATTATCCGCACTGCCCTGTATCGTATGGCTATGCGCAGGGAGTTGTGCTTGCGTCAGTGGCACACTTGCCGCCCCAAATGTCTGCCCCATGGTGCGTGGCGACAGAGCCGGACCGGTACCCTGCCCGACGGGCAGGCGATTGCGCAGATCGGGCAAAGCAAATGTGCGGACGCCGTCGCCGCCGTAGGTGGTGCCCAGTAATGTAAATAAAACCTCGTTCTCTGAAATCTGAACCTGACTACCATCACACGCTAGCCAGCCCTGTGGCGCGTAGGTGCCTGCAAACAAACGAATTTCGCCAACAAAAGGATCAGCCATTCTGTTCTCCTTAATTTCTGGATGGGAAAATGCCAGTAGTGGCAATGATGTAATTGATGACGAGTGACGGCTGCATGTTTTCATGCGCGGCGCCAGCACCTATTGTCGAGGTCATGCCAGCTTCCATTGCGACCAGATTAGTGGGAGCACCGTAGATGTTGGTCGCCGTTGCCGCCAATACATTCTGCGCCGCACTACCGACACGCGGGACAGTTGCAGACGAACTGGCTACCACGACATTATGATTGTGCGGCGGTAAATTCGCGGCCTGCAGGGCAACCGTTTCCTGACCACCGGTTTGACCTTGTATAAAGGTATTGCCATCTCTGTGGACGGCAACGCGCCCGCGTAAATCCGGCAGAGCAAAAGTATTTTTTCCATCGCCACCGTATTGCACACCCAGCAATGCGAACAAGGCATTGTTCTGTTGCACGCTCATTAAGGCACCATTACAGAGTGCCCAGCCTTTCGGCGCAAATGGAAAAGCGCAAATCTTAATCTCACCTAAAAACGGCTCCACAGTTTTCTCCTTAAAGAGGTGCTGACGGTTAAAAAAGTGCTGACACTGACCACTATTGGCAATTTTTATTTTTTTGCAACAAACATAATTCGCTCAAAATAAATTTTCGTCAATCATCTATTCAGACTAAAGAGGCGAAAAGAACACACTTATAGGCAATTCATTTTTTAATTTGCCTTTTTTTTGTGCAATGTGGCTAAAATATTACCGTCGCTAACAATTGCCTAATAAATCACTTTTTGTCAAGGAAAAGTTTATTTCAGGCAATTATCAGCAATCCGATTCTCTGCTTCAGAATATTTCAATCCCAATCGGCATCACCCATTACCAGTCAATCAACACGGAACATCCCCGAGGAAAAAATGACGATATATCCCAGCCATGATCCCGCCAGCCAGGCAGAAAGAATGCGCTATCCCACATGGTGCAGCCTGCTTTTATTCACCTTACAAAAACAGATGCTGCGCGGCTTAGTCCAACTGATGCTGCTGATTTTTTCCTTGCTGGCCTATGGACAAGCATCTGCTGCTTGTAATCTCAGTTTTTCGACGACTGTAGGTGGGCAGGTCACGCAAAGTGGCAGTGAATATAAATATACGTTTTCAACGACAGATTATGCGAACTGTGATCCGGGCGGAAAAACGGATGGAACTGGTGCCAGTCTGGGTATTTACGTCGATGCCATAGGCAACCAGAATAGCGCCGGTAACAAGACTTTCCCGTCGTCGAGTGCGCATGGAACCAACAACGTTTTCATCATGTCGATCGGTGGTTCCACAGGACCGACCAATATTGATGCGTTCTATTACACGCCGCCAAATGGCTACTCTGGACCAGATTCATTTGTTTTCTACGATTTCAACGGTTCTCCTTATACGGTCAACGTCACAGTAGTTGCGCCCGTACCCGGAGCACCAACAGGTGTTACCGCTACGCCAGGAAGTGGGCAAGCGTCGGTTGCCTTTACGGCTCCCGCCTCCGATGGCGGTAGTGCCATTCTTGACTATACCGTCACATCTAGTCCCGGCGGCTTTACTGCTACCGGCGCGGGCAGTCCGCTGGCAGTGACGGGGCTGACAAACGGAACGTCATATACTTTCACGGTCACGGCAAGAAATGCCAATGGCTCTGGTACTGCGTCTTCCGCGTCCACGGCGGTCACGCCTAAGGCAACGCAAACCATTACCTTTAACCCTCCCGGTGCACAGACTTTTGGCACGACACCGACCTTGACGGCTACGGCTTCTTCTGGTCTGACGCCGACATTCACATCAACGACAACCGGCGTCTGTACGATCACTTCCGGTGGTGCTTTGACGTTTGTCACGGCAGGGTCTTGTACGATTAATGCCGATCAGGCTGGTAATACGACATACTCGGCAGCAGCAACGGTTCCGCAAACCTTTACTGTCAACGCCATTGCTCCGGGGGCACCAACGGCAGCAGCCGGCACCGCTGGGGACACTCAGGTCTCCGTCGCCTTCACCGCACCAGCTTCCAATGGCGGCAGCGCTATTCTTGACTATACGGTCACGGCCAGCCCCGGCGGAGCCACGGCTACCGGTGCAGCCAGTCCGCTGAACGTCACTGGTCTGTTAAACGGAACTGCTTATACTTTTACTGTGACCGCCAGAAACTCGGCTGGCTCCGGTTCGGCATCCACGGCGTCCTCTGCAGTCACGCCTAAGGCACCGCAAACCATTACCTTTAACCCTCCCGGGGCACAGACTTTTGGCACGACACCGACCTTGACAGCTACGGCTTCTTCTGGTCTGACGCCGACATTCACATCAACGACAACCGGCGTCTGTACGATCACTTCCGGTGGTGCGTTGACGTTTGTTACGGCAGGCTCTTGTACGATTAATGCCGATCAGGCTGGTAATGCTGCCTTTTCAGCAGCAGCAACGGTTCCACAAACTTTTACTGTCAACGCCATTGTTCCGGGAGCACCAACGGCTGCGGTCGGTACACCAGGAGACACTCAGGTCTCCGTCGCCTTCACCGCACCAGCTTCCAATGGCGGCAGTGCTATTCTTGACTATACGGTGACTGCCAGCCCCGGCGGAGCCACGGCTACCGGTGCAGCCAGTCCGCTGAACGTCACTGGTCTGTTAAACGGAACTGCTTATACTTTTACTGTGACCGCCAGAAACTCGGCTGGCTCCGGTTCGGCATCCACGGCGTCTTCTGCAGTCACGCCTAAAGCTGCACAAACCATTACCTTTAACCCTCCCGGTGCACAGACTTTTGGCACGACACCGACCTTGACGGCAACCGCCAGTTCCACCTTAGCTGTGAGTTTCACCTCCACAACAACCGGGGTCTGTACAGTCACTTCCGGTGGTGCGTTGACGTTTGTTACGGCAGGCTCTTGTACGATTAACGCCGATCAGGCTGGTAACGGCACATACCTGGCAGCGACTACCGTCGGCAGAACATTTGCGGTTAATGCGACTGTTCCAGGTGCCCCAACCGGTGCCGTTGGTACAGCCGGAGGTGGACAAGTATCCGTGGCCTTTACGGCACCGGCTTACAACGGCGGCAGCGCCGTCACAGGCTACACGGTGACTGCGAGCCCCGGTGGCGCGAATGTCAGCGGGGCGACCAGCCCATTGGTCGTCACCGGCCTGACAAACGGAACGCCATACACTTTCACAGTGACGGCAACCAATCTGGCAGGTACTGGCGCGGCGTCTACCGCATCCACGGCAGTGACGCCTAAGGCAGCGCAAACCATTACCTTTAACCCTCCCGGTGGTCAGGCTTTTGGCACAACACCAACCTTGTCCGCTACGGCTTCTTCCGGTCTGATACCAACATTCACCTCCTCAACAACTGGTGTCTGTACTATTACTTCCGGTGGTGCGTTGACGTTCGTCACGACTGGCACTTGTATAATTAATGCGGATCAGGCCGGAGACGGCACGTATGGGGTAGCAACGACGATCAGCAGAACATTTGCCGTAAATCCTGTTGTACCTGGTGCGCCTACCGGTGCCGTAGGCACTGCCGGAGCCGCCCAAGTGTCTGTCGCCTTTACTGCACCGGTATTTAATGGGGGTAGCGCGATCACAGGTTACACGGTCACTGCAAGCCCCGGTGGTGCGTCTGTCAGCGGTGCGACCAGCCCATTGGTCGTCACTGGCCTGACAAACGGAACGCCATACACTTTCACAGTCACGGCAACCAATCTGGCAGGTACTGGAGCCGCATCAACGGCGTCTACCGCAGTCACGCCAAAAGCACCTCAGACCATTACGTTTGGCAATCCCGGTACACAAACTCTCGGAACGGCATTGACATTGACAGCCAGCGCCTCTTCCGGTTTAACGGTCACATTCACATCATCAACACCCGGTGTTTGCTCAGTAACCCCGGGAGGTGTTGTGTCCTCTATCTCTGCGGGTGTCTGTACCATCAATGTTAATCAAGCTGGTAACACGAACTTCGCAGCAGCGACAACGGCGACGCAATCGTTCACCATCAGTCCTTTGCCAGTTGGCGTGCTGACGTTTGCCAAACCGGGCGCCGCACTGGTCACGATGGGTTCGAGCTTCACAAACGTTGCAACGTCAACTTTGAGCGGTGGCGGCTTTGGTGCCATCAGTTACAGCAGTTCGAATAATGCCGTGGCAACGGTGAATGCGGCCGGTGTCGTGACATCGGTCAGCCCCGGCTCAAGCACCATAACGGCAACGCAAGCTGCTGTGCCTGGTATGAACGACCAGGCGACACAAACCTATACACTGACAGTTGCACCTCTGCCGGTTGGTATCCTGAGTTTCACTACACCAAATGCAGCAACGGTCGTGATGGGAGGTACGCTGACTAATCCTGCAACATCAACCCTGACGGGTGGTAGTTACGGAGCGATCAGTTACAGCAGTTCAAACACTGCCGTCGCTACCGTGAGTGCAAATGGCGCAATCACTACTGTCAGCGCCGGTACGAGTACGATCACGGCGACGCAAGCAGCAGTCGCCGGGGTGAATGCTCAGGCAACGCAGACTTACGTGCTGACGGTTGGTAAAAATGCGCAAGCGACACTCAGAGTCGTCAGCGATAAATCAAGCATCTTTAAGGTGACAGGTACAGCAACACTGACCACAACTGGCGGCTCTGGTACCGGCGCCATCAGTACTGCAGTCACAACGGGTACTTGCTCAGTTGCTGGCAATGTGGTTACTGCAGGCAGTGTTGCAGAAACCTGCGTCGTCACAGTGACTAAGGCAGCAGATGCTAACTACAGTGCGGCAACGGCAACGGTCAGTATTCAAGTCTTGAATATGGCAACGTCCAGCGTCACTCTGGCGAGCTCTTCACTAAATCCTATGCTGGGGCAAAGTGTCAATCTGACCGCGACTGTTAATCCTGGCGCGGCAACGGGAAGCGCCAGTTTTATGGATGGCACGACTCTGATCGCGAAAGTGAATCTCAGTGCGGGCGTTGCAAGTCTGACGACCAGTACTCTCGCCGTCGGCAGCCACAGTCTGACCGTGGTGTATTCTGGTGATGCCAATCTGGCCAGCTCCACCAGTGGTGCCATTGTTGTGAACGTCAATGCCCGACCTGATCCGGTAAACAATCCGCTGGTGAAACAAAATATCGTTTCGCAAGCAACGACAACACAACGCTTTACTGTGGCACAGATGAGCAACATCTATTACCACGTACAGATTCTGCATAATGACTTTAATATCCGTAACCGTTTCGGGGCTGGTCTGAATGTGCCGTATCTGGATACTTTGCGCCTGGTCGGTGGAAAAATTCTGGATAATTTCAGTGGCACTCAAGAGAAAGATGTTCTTGCCGGAGAATTCGGAACAGTGAAAACGGCGGAAAATCAACGCCGCGCAAGAGCGCCATTTGCTCAGGACGGTACGGCCCATCAGAAAGAGAAACGCATTGCGAAAGACGATGAAGCTGATCAAGAACCGGTCATCAGCGATGATGTTCCACGGATTGCCGGTATGCCAGCAGGCTTCTGGACTGCGGGTAATATCGACGTCGGCTCTCTGGATGCACAGGATGGTTCCCGTACTAAATTCTCCAGTGCAGGTCTGACGCTGGGTATGGACGTAATGGTCAATTCTAAGTTGATTGCCGGTGGCTCATTAGGCTACGCTAAAGACAACGCTACTTTTGATAATCTTGGTAGTGAAAGTAAAGCAAAACAATGGTCTGGCTCGCTGTATGCAACTTACAAACCAGAAAAACATTGGTTTGTTGATGGCGTACTTGGTGCCGGTCATGTGACCTACGACAATCGCCGTTGGGACAGTAACAATAATGTCCTGTTGTCTGGTGACCGCAAAGGTAAGATCATTTACGGTTCACTGAGCCTGACACGCGAATTGATTCTGCAACAGTTCCGTGTACATCCATTTGGTCGCGTCGACGTAATCAACGTCAAACTGGATAGCTACTCAGAACAAGGTAGTCCGATGGCATTAACCTTTAAAGATAGCAGCTTTACCAATTCCACCGTCACTGGTGGTGTGGATATCTTTAAAGACTATTTCTTTGCCAGCGGTCAGGTAACACCTTCACTGAAGCTGCAACTGTCACACCGCACCAGCGGCGATATCAATCAATCCGTGTATTACTCTGACATGGGTGCGAATGGTCCGACGTATAACGCGATCGTGACAGGTATTCCGGAAGATGTTCAGTCTTTAGGTTTAGGGCTGAATTTCAAAAACCGTCGTGGTTTCCAAGCAAACTTCGCGTGGCTAGGATCGATGGGCGCCAATGCTTATCGTGCCAACAGCTTCCGACTGGATTTACGCTTCGGCTTCTGATGCATTGAGTTAAGCGTATTTCAAATAAAAGCCCCCGTTAGCAATAACGGGGGCTTTTTCTTTATGGCGGCTGAACATGAACGCCTGCTCAGCAGCTATCTGATAAAAAACTGGCGATAGATTTTCAACGCATCATCATCGTGGAAAGCGCGCCTCAGATATCCACAGGATCAATTTCTACCAACCACTTCACCCGGCTTTTCATTGCCCGCAAAGTCACTATCCATTCTTTGACAAACGCCTGCAATGCCGGACGAGAAACCGACTCAACCAATAATTGGGCACGGTCAACATTCGCAACTCTGGTCATGGTCATGGGAATCGGATCATTGATCGTGATGCCAGTATGTTGAGTGCAGCTTGCTGCCTGCTGCAAAAATTCTATCGCCGTTGCTAACTCGCGCGCCTCGGCACGCAACAAAGCCTGATACATAAACGGCGGCAGTTGTGCCTGCTGGCGTTCCTGCAATAAATCGGTCGCGAAACTCTGATAGTTGTGCGCCATCAACGCGTGATACAAAGGATGATCAGGGTAACGCGTCTGGACCAGCACTTCAGAGATGCTGCCACCCTCCTTTTGCGCCGTTCTGCCGGCACGCCCCGATACCTGCATCAGTTGTGCGAACAAACGCTCGCTGGCGCGATAATCCTGAGAAAACAAAGCGGCATCCGGATTCAAAGCCGCAACCAGAGTCAGGCGCTTGAAGTCGTGTCCCTTGGCAACCATCTGTGTGCCAATCAGAATATCGACCTCGCCATCGTGCACGCGCTCAAAGGCGGCGGCTGCACTGCCTTTCAGACGAGTCGAATCAGCATCGATGCGAAATACCCTCGCCTCCGGGAAAATACTGGCCAGCGTTTCTTCCAGCCTTTGCGTGCCGCGACCCAGCGGTTGTAAATCAATATTGCCGCACGTCGGGCAAGAACGGGGGATACGTTGCTCCAGCCCGCAGTGATGGCAACGCAGACGATGGTCGCCTTTGTGCAACACCAGATTGGCAGTACAACGAGTGCAATTGCTGATCCAGCCGCAGGCATCACAGGCTAGTACAGGTGCGTAGCCACGCCGATTCAGAAACAGTAGTGACTGCTCACCTTTCTCTAAACGCTGACGTATCGCGGCAATTAATCGCGGGGTTAAACCTTCACTGGGTTTTTCACGCTCCAGATTGATAATTTTAACAACGGGCAACACGGCGTCTTTGACCGCGCGTTCGTGCAACTCTAACAAGCGATAGCGCCCACTTTGCGCGCCATGCCAGCTCTCCAGCGATGGCGTCGCCGATCCCAGCACAACAGGAATCCGCAATTGATGTGCGCGCCAGATCGCCAGATCACGCGCGGAATAACGCAAACCTTCCTGTTGCTTATAAGAAGGGTCGTGCTCTTCATCAACGATGATCAGCCTTAAGTCCGGCATCGACGCCAGCATCGCCAAACGCGTCCCCAGGACAATGCGAGCCTGCCCCTGATGCGCAGCCAGCCAGTGCAACAAGCGTTCGCCCTCAGCCATACCACTATGCAAGGTTGACAAGTGTAGGCCGGGAAAGCGATCGCGTATGCGCGCCTCAAATTGCGGTGTCAGATTAATTTCCGGTACCAGAATCAATATCTGCCCACTTGCCGACTCAGCAAGAATTCTGGCGGCAGACTGCAAGTACACTTCTGTTTTTCCGCTCCCTGTGACGCCGAACAAGAGATAAGGACTGAATTCGCGGGTATGCGTTATTGCGTTGACCGCCGCTTGCTGCTCAGCATTGAGCGCAGGTTCGTCTTGTGGAGCAGCGTCGTGCGGGAACGATAATCTGCCTAATTTCTTCAGCGCCCTGTCCAGAGAAACGGTTTTGGCTACTTTTAAATTTTTAGGCAAGGCGGGTAATGCGACTTCTCCCAGAGGGCGCTGATAATAGTCAGCCGCAAACTTGATTAACGCCAGCCATTCAGCGTTCAAAGCAGGAAGCACATGGCGCACAGCGATCACATCGCGCAACTTATCTACGGGTACCGTTGTTGTTTCTACTATATCAACAATAAGACCTGTGATTTCCTGGCGACCAAACGGTACCAGCACCAATTGCCCTATGGATGGCTGATTGGATGCATTCGCCTCTTCTGTCGCGGAAACCCAGCGGTAATCAAAGAAAGTGTCAAGCGGTGTATCTAACGCGACACGCAGGAAAATGGCGTTCACGTGTCTAGTTTTTGTCGTAAAAAATAACGTTAAGCATTGATTTTATGAGTAGTTTGCCAGTTATCCACAATTTCTGTGAATAACTTTGTGGGTAAAGGTCTATTGACATCGCTTTTTGCTAAGGTTTACGCGGGTTTCAACAAAATGCTTATTCTGAAGGCAAATTAATTTATCATTTAAAATCAATGAGTTAGGAAAATCATTTGCTTACTTAAAAATATTTTTTAAAGTTTTTTTCAATTGCCCTGAATTTGTGCATAAGTAAGATAAATCAAGCTTGGTTTTACACAATAACTCTCGTTATACAGCTTGGTTTTCCATCGTTTTTGGGCTTGAAAAGGGCGTGTATACAACGTTTTGCAAAGCAACATGCTGAGCTGATCAGCAAAAGCAGGCATCGTTAATTGATTGACGTTTTAAATGCCTGCTTTTCTATTCATTTTGTTATGCGTAACCAATGTGCAAAGCCAAAATTTGAGCGTCAAGATACGGCACTTATGCTACTTTTTGGCGCTGGCTGCGACTGTATTCGTGCACAGTCTCGACCAGGACGCTCACGGAATCCGGTGAGGTAAATTGTGAAATTCCATGGCCAAGATTGAATACATGCCCATGACCCGCTGCAGGAGTACCGTAACTATCCAGTGTTTGTATAACCTGCTGACGAATTTGCTCTGGTTCTGCAAATAAAATCGCGGGGTCAAGATTGCCCTGCAGCGCTACCTTATCACCGACCCGGGCACGCGCTTGTCCAAGATTGACGGTCCAATCCAGACCCACTGCATCGGCACCGATCGCTGCAATTTTTTCCAGCCACAAACCACCACCCTTGGTAAAGACAATCGCCGGGATACGTTTTCCGTCTTTTTCTTTTTGTAATTTATTGACGATGTCCTGCATGTAGCTCAGTGAGAACTCCTGATAAGCTGCATCCGCCAACGCGCCACCCCAGCTGTCGAAAATCATCACCGCCTGCGCCCCGGCATCGATTTGCGCATTTAAATAGCTGGCAACAGCGTCCGCGTTGACCCTCAAAATATGGTGCATCAGGTCTGGGCGCTTATACAGCATGGTTTTTACTGTGTGGAACTCACGTGAACCCTGCCCTTCCACCATGTAGCAAGCCAGTGTCCACGGGCTGCCCGAGAAGCCGATCAGCGGTACTCTGCCATCAAGCGCGGTACGAATCTGCGTCACGGCATCAAATACGTATTGCAAGCTACCTTCTTCAGGGACTTTTAATGCCAGAACGTCTTTTTCTTCTTTTAAAGGCCGTTCAAATTTCGGTCCCTCGCCCTCTTCAAAGTAAAGACCCAGCCCCATCGCGTCCGGTACGGTCAGAATATCGGAAAACAGGATAGCTGCATCCAACGCAAAGCGGTCTATCGGCTGCAAAGTAACTTCTGTTGCGAACTGTGGATTCTTTGCCAGACTCATAAACGAACCTGCGCCTTTGCGCGTAGCGCGGTATTCCGGCAAATAGCGGCCCGCCTGGCGCATCAGCCACAATGGCGTATATTCAGTCTCCTCGCGCAACAGAGCTTTGATGAAGGTATCGTTTTTGAGTGGAGCAAAATTGTGGGACATGTTAACTTTCAGAACACTGTTTTAATTTTGTGAAGATGCGGAAAACATTGCAAATCTCGGAATAGCTGACATTATCGCCTAAGCTGCATCGAACGGCATCTGATCTTGCGCAATTGACTCAACAGGGCTGTAATGCCATGAATATAAATTGTGGATAACTTTGTGGATAGCTTTATCTATTTTAGTATTTAGCTTTGATTGTTAAATACAGTTAACAAAATAAGCCTTCAACTCATTGATTTCATTGAATTTATTTTTCATCGATTGCTATAAAGAAAAATTTCTTCGAAAACATGTTTGTAATAGCTTGTGCATAAGTCCGCCTGTCAATGAGATTTTAAAATAATTACTTCCCCGGACACCGCATGCATTCCACCTCGCCGGTACGCTGATTTTCTCTACGTTCAGAGCAAACGCAAGTTATTACCCTGGCTTGGGTTATTCGACCTTAATTTTTGCGTAATCCGGATTAGCCGGTGGAAATTTGAGTTTCATACTTTCCAGTTTTTCCAGAACAATACTGGCGATAGCCAGATTACGCTGCGTCTTGGAATCAGAAGGAATGACATACCAGGGTGCAGTTTCGCTATCGGTGGCACTGATTGCTGCCTCGTAAGCGCGTTGATAGGCATCCCAATACTTGCGTTCAGCCAGATCCTGCATATCAAACTTCCAGTGCTTGTCAGGATCGGCTAAACGCTCTTCCAATCTGCGCTTTTGTTCCGCTTTAGATATGTGCAAAAAAAACTTCAGAATGATCGTCCCCGTCTCTGCAAGCATGCGTTCAAAGTCACGGATATGCGCATAGCGTCTGACGCATTCTGCGTCATCAATCCAGTCGTGCACCTTGCTGATCAACACGTCTTCGTAATGACTGCGGTTAAAAATGACAATTTCACCTTTCGACGGAACCTCCTGGTGAATGCGCCACAAATAATCATGGTCTTTTTCGGCCTGGCTCGGTGCCTTAAAAGCCACCGTTCTCGCACCCAGGGGATTAATCTGTCCAAATACGCCTTTGACTGTGCCATCTTTGCCCGAGGTATCCATTCCTTGCAAAATGATCAGTAATTTCGGCGCTTTTGAAGCGACAAAAACATTTTGCAAATCTGCAATCTTTTCAGCAAGATTAAAGGTCTGGAGTTTATCGATAGATTTCGCATCAGGTTGCGCGGTTACCGCCGCACCCAACACCTTACGATTAGCGTCGGTCTCTTTTAAAACAAAATCTGATTTCACCCGGAATTGATCTGCAACCGCCATAAATTACCTGTTTGATGTGTCAGAGAAAAGGTTGGGACGAATTTGGTGTTCAATTTTCAAACACCGGTCCATCACCACAAATACGCCCGCCGATTGCAATGCTGCCGCTGCGGCGACGTTGACTATACCCGATTGCATCCACAGGCATGGGGCAGATATTGCGATCGCTTGTTCGGCGATCGGCGGAATATCATCGGCATTCCTGAAACAATCAACGATATCGATAGCATGTTCACGACTCGCCTCAATCAGACCCGGATAGCAACATTCACCAAGGATCAAGTCCCCCGCATAACCCGGGTTAACCGGAATAATCCGGTAGCCATGCGCTTGCATATAAGCAGCGACCATATAGCTGGCACGATGTTGTTTAGGAGACAGGCCAACAACAGCAATATTTTTGCTTGATTTAAGTAATGCCGAAATTGCGTCGGGGTCGTTGATCATGACTGAATTCATCCGTGCTTCTGTAAAACAAAAAGGCAGCCAGAGCTGCCTTTTTGTTGTATTGCCTTCGTCGCGATAGTTAATAACGCAAACGAATTAACGCTTTTGACGCAATTTCTGTATCGCTGCCAACTGTGCGATCGCTGATGCCAACTCTGCCTGTGCTTGCGCATAGTCAATTTTGGAATCACGATTAACCAATGCTTCTTCTGCCAGTTTTTTGGCTTCTACGGCTTTGGCTTCGTCCAGATCATGACCGCGAATCGCAGTATCTGCCAGAACAGTCACTGTATCTGGTTGCACTTCAAGCAGGCCGCCCGCAACGAATACAAATTCGTCTTCGGTCTTGCCCGGAACCTTGATGCGCACTGCGCCCGGTTTGATACGGGTAATCAGTGGCGTATGTTTTGGGTAAATACCCAATTCACCAGCCTCACCCGGCAACGCGACGAATTCAGCCTCGCCAGAAAAGATCAACTCTTCCGCAGAAACAACGTCAACGTGAATAGTGTGTGCCATGTTCGACCCTTTTTATTCGCTAAAAGCTGGGGTGCGACTCAGTTGATTCAACTCTGCCGCACCACTATGCTGACAATTAAGCAGCAGCCAGTTTTTTCGCTTTTTCGATTGCTTCGTCGATAGTACCTACCATGTAGAACGCTTGTTCTGGCAGGTGATCGAGTTCACCGGAAGCGATCATTTTGAAGCCCTTGATCGTATCTTTCAGTGAAACATATTTACCTGGAGCACCGGTAAATACTTCAGCAACGTGGAAAGGCTGAGACAGGAAACGTTGCATTTTACGTGCACGGGCAACGATCAGTTTGTCTTCAGGTGCCAATTCATCCATACCCAGAATCGCGATAATGTCGCGCAATTCTTTGTAGCGTTGCAAAGTACCTTGAACAGCACGCGCTGTTTCGTAGTGTTCTGCACCAACCACTTGTGGGTCCAGCTGACGGGATGTTGAATCCAGTGGATCAACCGCTGGGTAAATACCCAGAGAAGCGATGTCACGGGACAAAACAACGGTGGAATCCAAGTGAGCAAACGTTGTCGCTGGGGATGGATCGGTCAAGTCATCGGCTGGAACATAAACAGCTTGGATCGATGTGATCGAACCAGTTTTAGTCGATGTAATACGCTCTTGCAGACGGCCCATTTCTTCAGCCAATGTAGGTTGATAACCCACAGCAGAAGGCATACGACCCAGCAACGCGGATACTTCTGTACCGGCCAGTGTATAACGGTAGATGTTGTCCACGAAGAACAGAACGTCTTTGCCTTCGTCACGGAAACCTTCAGCAATAGTCAGACCTGTCAGAGCAACGCGCAAACGGTTACCTGGTGGTTCATTCATCTGACCATACACCATCGCAACTTTGGAATTTTCTGGATTTTCCAGATCAACCACTTTAGCGTCAGCCATTTCGTGATAGAAGTCATTACCTTCACGAGTACGTTCGCCAACACCGGCAAACACGGACAAGCCGCTGTGTGCTTTAGCGATGTTGTTGATCAGTTCCATCATGTTCACGGTTTTACCCACACCCGCACCACCGAACAGACCAACCTTACCACCTTTAGCGAATGGGCAAACCAGATCAATAACTTTGATACCGGTTTCCAGCAATTCTTGCGATGGGGACAGTTCGTCGTAAGCAGGTGCTTTACGGTGAATGGAAGCTGTCTGCTCATGGCTGACAGGACCACATTCATCAATTGGGTTACCCAGTACGTCCATGATACGACCCAGCGTTGCTTTGCCAGTTGGTACCATGATAGGGTTGCCAGTATTGGAGATAATCATGCCACGACGCAGACCATCGGAAGTACCCAGCGCAATCGTACGGACTATGCCGTCACCCAATTGTTGCTGAACTTCCAGAGTCAGTTCGGAGCCTTCCATTTTCAAGGCATCGTAAATCTTAGGCATCGCGTCGCGTGGAAACTCAACGTCCACAACAGCGCCGATACACTGAACGATTTTGCCATTAGCCATGTTCGTTCCTTCAATAATTAGTATTCAGTTTAGACCGCTGCCGCGCCGGCGACGATCTCGGAGAGCTCTTTGGTAATGGCAGCTTGACGGGTTTTGTTGTAAACCAGTTTCAACTCACCAATCACGTTACCAGCGTTATCACTTGCTGATTTCATCGCCACCATACGAGCCGACTGTTCAGATGCCATGTTTTCTGCGACTGCCTGGAAAATCAGCGCTTCGACATAACGTATCAGCAATTCATCAATCACCGTCGCCGCATCTGGTTCGTACAGATAATCCCAGGAATGGGCATTTTTATCTGTCGCCAGTTTGTCCGATGTCAGCGGCAATAATTGCTCAATGACCGGTTCTTGCTTCATAGTGTTGATGAACTTGGTATAACTCAGATAAACCGCGTCCAGTTTGCCTTCCTGATAAGCATCCAGCAGTACTTTTACCGGACCAATCAGTTTGTCGAGATGAGGCGTATCACCCAGTTGTACCGCATGCGATACCACCGGTGCCCCAATACGATTCAGGAAACCAAGACCTTTATTACCAATTGCGACCGCTTCTATCTTTGAACCCTTAGCTTCTAGTTCACGCAGCTTGTTGGTGACCAAACGCAATACGTTCGTATTCAGGCCACCGCACAAACCCTTATCTGTCGTCACAACGATCAGTCCAACCTTCTTGGACTGATCTTGCTGAACCATGAAAGGATGCGTGTACTCAGGATTCGCTTGTGACAAGTTCGCAGTGATATTACGAATTTTTTCACTGTACGGGCGAGCCGCTCGCATCCGATCCTGCGCTTTGCGCATTTTGGATGCGGCGACCATTTCCATCGCCTTAGTGATCTTTTTCGTGTTTTCTACACTTTTGATCTTGCCACGTATCTCTTTGCCTGAGGCCATGTTTAGCTCCAGTTAAGATCAGTACGCGCCAGATTTTTTGAAATCAGCAACAGCTGCTGACAAAGTGGCTTCGCCGTCTTTATCGAGTTGCTTGGTTTCTTCAATCTTAGCGAGCAATGCTGCCTGGCTAGTCTTCAGGTAATTATGCAGACCAGCTTCGAAAGACAATACTTTCTTCACTTCGACATCATCCAGGAAGCCTTTGTTCACTGCGAACAGGGAAGCGGCCATCAGAGAGATCGGCAATGGAGCGTACTGCGCTTGCTTGAGCAATTCTGTCACGCGGGCACCACGATCCAACTGCTTACGTGTGGATTCATCGAGGTCAGATGCGAACTGCGCAAACGCTGCCAATTCACGATACTGCGCCAAGTCAGTACGAATACCACCGGACAGGTTTTTGATAACCTTAGTCTGAGCAGCACCACCAACGCGTGAGACAGAAATACCAGCGTTAATCGCAGGACGGATACCGGCGTTAAACAAAGATGTTTCCAGGAAGATCTGACCGTCAGTAATCGAAATCACATTGGTAGGAACGAAAGCAGAAACGTCACCAGCCTGAGTTTCAATGATAGGCAATGCTGTCAAAGAACCTGTTTTTCCTTTAACTGCGCCTTCCGTGAATTTTTCAACGTAGTCAGGATTCACGCGGGCTGCACGTTCCAGCAAACGGGAGTGCAGGTAGAACACGTCACCTGGGTAAGCTTCACGGCCTGGTGGGCGGCGCAGCAACAGGGAAACTTGACGGTAAGCAACCGCTTGTTTAGACAAGTCATCATAGATGATCAATGCATCTTCACCGCGGTCACGGAAGTATTCGCCCATGGCGCAACCGGAGTAAGCGGAGACGTATTGCATCGCTGCAGATTCAGCCGCAGTCGCCGCAACAACAATGGTGTATTCCATCGCGCCGTGCGCTTCCAGAGCACGCACAACGTTTTTAACGGAAGACGCTTTTTGACCGATCGCTACATAGATACAAGTAACGTTCTGACCTTTTTGGTTGATCACAGCATCAATCGCAACAGCTGTCTTACCAGTCTGACGATCGCCAATGATCAATTCACGCTGACCGCGACCAACAGGAACCATCGCATCAATTGACTTGATACCAGTTTGCATTGGCTCAGAAACAGATTGACGTGCGATAACGCCAGGTGCGATTTTTTCGATAGGCGCAGACAATTTCGCATTGATCGGACCTTTGCCATCGATAGGCTGACCCAGCGCATTAACAACACGACCACGCAGTTCAGGACCAATAGGTACTTCCAGAATACGACCAGTACATTTCACTGTGTCGCCTTCGGAGATATGTTCGTAGTCACCAAGAATAACGGCGCCAACGGAATCACGTTCCAGATTCAATGCCAGACCAAATGTGTTGCCTGGGAATTCCAGCATCTCACCTTGCATCGCGTCAGACAGACCGTGAATGCGGCAGATACCGTCGGTAACGGAAATAACCGTACCTTGATTACGAATCTCAGCAGTTTCACCAAGGCCTTGAATCCGGCTCTTGATCAGCTCGCTGATTTCAGATGGGTTGAGTTGCATACTAACTCCTAATATTTATACGTTCTTACGCGGTCAGGGCTGAGTGCATTTTTTGCAGCTTAGCGCGAACCGACGTGTCAAGCACCTGATCACCAACCACGATGCGCACACCACCGATCAAAGCAGAATCTACTTTGACGGTAGGATGCAATTTGCGGCCAAATTTCTTTTCCAATGTAATCGCCAGGTCGCTCAACTGAGCTGCCGACAATTCAAATGCGCTGGTCACTTCAGCATCTGCCGCACCTTCGTGGGCGTTTTTCAATGCATGAAATTGGAAAGCGATTTCGGGCAGCAAAGTCAGGCGATCATAGTCAGCGAGTGTATTGATGAAGTTTTTCGCTTCAGCAGTCACTGGAGATTTGAGCACAGACAGGAAAATCTCAGCTTTTTGCGAAGCCGAGACTTTTGGGTTGTGTGCAAGAGCTTGTACATCGGGATGCGCACCAGCCTGTGCCATTTCGGCAACCAGATCCGACCAGGCGGACAGGTTACCGGATTGGGCAACACGAAACAGCGCTTCTGCGTAAGGACGAGCGATCGTTGCGAGTTCGGCCATGATTACAGCTCGGTTTTCAGTTGATTCAACAGATCTGCGTGAGCGGATGCATTGACTTCACGTTTCAGAATTTGCTCTGCGCCTTTGACTGCCAATGTAGCAACCTGATCACGCAGTTCTTCGCGTGCTTTAGTTACCTGGTTTTCAGCATCAGCTTTTGCAGCAGCAATAATGCGGGCAGCTTCAGCAGCGGCAGTATTTTTGGCTTCATCCACGATCAGGGCAGCGCGTTTTTCCGCGTTGATAATCTGTTTCTGGCCTTCTTCACGGGCGCTATTCAATGCAGCTTGCGCTTCTTTTGCGCCATCTTGCAAAGTCTGACGCGCTTTGTCGGCTGCAGCCAGTCCGTCTGCGATTTTCTTCGCACGCTCGTCGAGCGCGTTCATCAGTGGCGGCCACACAAACTTCATTGTGAACATTGCCAAGATGAAGAAAACCCCAAACTGAACGAACAATGTTGCGTTTAAGTTCACGGTAATTCCTTATCTAAATGGATCAAGCCGAAAGCACAGTGCTTCCGGCAGTAGAAGGAAAAACTGATTATTTGAATGGGTTAGCAAATGCGAACAACATTGCGATACCAACACCGATCAGGAACGCAGCATCGATCAGACCAGCCAACAGGAACATCTTAGTTTGCAATGTGTTCATCAATTCTGGTTGACGAGCAGACGCTTCGAGGTACTTACCACCCATGATAGCGATACCGATACAAGCACCGATCGCGCCCAAGCCGATGATCAAACCGCAAGCCAAAGCAACAAAAGATAAATCAGTCATGACATTTCCTTAAAAGTTAAAAATAATAAAAGACTAAAACTAACAAAACCAAATCGAAACAATTACTGCAAAAATCAATTAATGATGTTCATGCGCTTGACCGATGTAGACCAGAGTCAGCATCATGAAGATAAACGCTTGTAAGAACACAATCAGAATATGGAAGATCGCCCAGATAGAACCAGCCACCAGATGACCAAACACACCAAATACTGTTGCCATCGAACCCAACAAAGCGATCAACAAGAACAACAATTCACCAGCAAACATGTTACCGAACAGTCGCATACCCAGAGAAACGGTTTTAGCAGCAAATTCGATCAGTTGCAAAATCAGATTAAATGGTGCCATTTTAATACCAAATGGAGCTGACACCAATTCATGCAAGAAACCACCAAGACCTTTGATCTTGACACTGTAATACAGCATTAAAGCCAACACGCCGAGCGAAATACCCAGAGTGCCATTTAAGTCAGCAGTCGGAACAACACGGTGATGAGTAAAAATGTGTTCTACGCCCAGCAAGGAAAACAAGCCAGAGAACAAATCGACAGGCAAGAAATCCAGTGAGTTCATCAGCGCAACCCAGACAAACACGGTCAGCGCGAGAGGAGCGATGAAACTGCGGTCACCGTGGACAATGCCTTTCGATTGTTCTTCTACCATCTCGACCAGAATTTCGACGGCAGCCTGAAAACGGCCAGGCACACCGGAAGTTGCCTTACGTGCAGCAAGCCACAAAATCAGGCTACCAACGATACCGGAAAATATGGACCAGAAAATGGTGTCCATATTGAAAATAGAAAAATCAACGATTTTATCTTGGTGATGGGTCGAGAAATGTCCTAAGTGATGGACAATATATTCTGACGCTGTTGGTGCGTGCTCAGTTGCGCTCATGGTCGTTGTCTAAATAGTAAAATAAAATAACTTTTCAGTACTACGATGAAGGCGATCAAAAATGCCGGCCAATTTACATCGCGGTACCAGTAGACAACCGCCGCCATCAGCGCAATTGTCAGTGCAATCTTGATAAATTCACCGATGAAAAATGTCATCGGGTTCGCACCACCAGGTTTTTTGGTGCCCATGAACAGGCGTAACGCAAAAAACGCATTTGGTAGTGAGCAACACATCCCACCAATAAAGGCAGAAAAAGCCAGGGAAGTGTTACCAAAAATTCCGGCTAACAGAGCCACAACCAACGCTGTTGCCATCTGCAACAGTACGATACGGGCCATGCTTTCCTCACTTATTTACAAATGACTGTTGATATTCAAGCAGTTGCCACAAAATATTATCAGGCAGCGCGAATCCTCGCCAATCAAAACCACGGAATTATACGTGGTAGTGCGTAACATCGTCAAACGTTTGATGCAATGCATCAGAATGAGACATTTTTAATTTTTCCGCCCCGCCCTTATTTCATTCAACATGCTGGAAAGATAGTCCTGGCCTTGCTTCCAGACTCCCAGCCCTGAGTCACCATTGATGTGACCGTAAGCACCAATATTGTGAAATGTTGCCCCCCAGAGTCGAGCCCAGTTCTCAGCAACCTCTATTTCACACCAGGGATCATCTTCAGAAGCAACAACTTTGACTGGAAATGGAAAGCTCGTCGTCGGCATCGGTGCGAAACTTGGAGCAGGAAAGTTTTCCCGGTTCACGCTTGGCGGAGCAACCAATAAAGCAGCCTTGACTTTACTTTTGTCCCGAACACCGGGGAAATCCTGCGCAACCCACCATGCAGTCAATGCACAACCGAGGCTATGGGCTACCAGAACAATATCGTCGTCACAGGCATTGATTGCTGCGGATAAAGTCTGCACCCATAAATCACGGTCCGGCTGTTCCCAATTCGTTTGCTGAACACGTTCGACATCCGGCAAAGATGTCTCCCATAAACTTTGCCAATGTCCGGGCCCAGAATTGTACAAGCCCGGCAGAAGAAAAATTTTCATTTTGAATTTATTGACCTCGGATTTTCAAAATAATGCCGTCCAGAGAATCCAGATCGGCGAAATCAATCACCATCTGACCACGTCCTTTGCTTCCCATCTTCAGAGTTACCTGTGTCGCTAACACATCCGACAACTCTTCCTCCAGACGCGTGATATCGCGTGATTTTTCGGCTTTATCGCGAGGCTTTGCGCCAGAACTCATTTCAAGTGTCGTTTTTGCAACTAATTTTTCTGCTTCCCGCACAGACATGCGCTTTGCGACAATCTGATTCGCCAGTTGTATCTGCGTCGCCGCGTCAGTCGCCAGCAGCGAACGTGCATGACCCATATCGATATCACCAGCCATCAACATGGTTTGTACCGGCTTTGCCAGGTTCAACAAGCGCAATAAATTCGATACTGCACTACGTGATCGACCGACTGCGGTTGCCGCCTGTTCATGCGTAAACGAAAAGTCAGTAATCAAACGGTGGATACCTTGCGCTTCCTCGAGAGGATTCAGATCTTCACGTTGTATATTTTCAATCAATGCCATCGCGGCGGCGGCCTGATCGTCGACGTCTTTGACCAGTACTGGCACTTCGTCCAGCCCGGCCATTTGTGAGGCGCGGAAACGGCGTTCACCGGCAATAATTTCGTAGCGAATCACACCATTGTTTTGCCCCACCGGACGCACCAGTATCGGTTGCATCAGCCCTTGCGCCTTGATTGAGGCTGCCAGCTCTGTGAGTGCACCTTCATCCATGCGTGTACGAGGCTGATATTTACCCGCTTGCATTTGCGTTACCGGCAAGCTCGTCGGCGCACCACTGACCGTTGGTACTGCTTCTGCAAAATCCCCTGCACCACCTAATAATGCGTCCAAGCCACGGCCTAAGCCTTTTTGTTTTTTTGTGACCATGCTTATTTGTCCAATTGTTTAATTCTTTCAACCATTTCTGCACCGAACGCAATATACGCCTGCGCGCCTTTCGACGAGGGGTCAAATACCACGCCAGGAATGCCATACGAAGGGGCTTCTGCCAGGCGCACGTTACGCGGAATCAGTGTTTTGAAAACCTTGTCGCCAAAATGTTGCTCCAATTGATCTGATACCTGCTGCGACAAGGTCATGCGTGGATCAAACATTACACGCAGTAAACCAACGATTTTCAGATCAGGGTTCAGATTGGCGGAGACCTTCTTAATGGTATTTGCCAGATCGGATAAGCCTTCGAGCGCATAGTATTCGCATTGCATAGGAATGATCACGCCATGTGCGGCACACAAGCCATTCAACGTCAGCATAGACAATGCCGGAGGGCAATCGATCAGTATGAAATCGTACTCATCAGCAACGGCTGAAAGCGCGTCACGCAGACGTTTATCACGGTTGTCGAGCTCGACCATCTCAACTTCGGCACCAGCCAGCTCACGGTTCGCTGGCAGCACGTCAAACTTACCCGATTCAGAACGCTGGCGAGCAGTTGCGACATCGGACATGCCAAGTAACACTTCATAAACAGACGCTGTCAGCTTTGCCTTATTGATCCCCGCCCCCATGGTGGCATTGCCTTGCGGATCGAGATCGACCAGCAACACACGCTGCTCAAGCTTTGCCAGACCAGCGGCAAGATTAACGGTGGTCGTCGTTTTGCCGACACCACCTTTTTGATTTGCGACACAAAATATTTTTGCCATAGAGGTTCCGTGTAAATTTCAGACTGCAATTTTCTTGACAAAGACCAGGTGACGCTCTGCCTGCAGACCAGGTACTGCCAGCGCTTGTACACCCGTCACAACCCACCCCTCTGGCAGACGCTCAATCTCCTGTGCAGGAGCGATGCCTTTCATCGCAATAAACTGGCCGCCATCGGCCAATAAATGCCAAGACCAGTTAATGAAGTTACACAGCTCGGAAAAAGCACGTGAAGTAATAACGTCGAATTTATCCTTCACTTGCAAAGACTCGACCCGTCCCGTGTAGACGGTCACGTTACTTAGGCCAAGCTCAGTTTTCGCTTGCGTCAGGAAGGCAGTTTTTTTACTGACGGTATCGATCATGGAAATGCGGGTATCAGGGTATGCAATTGCCAGCATCATTCCTGGTAAGCCACCGCCAGCCCCAACATCCAAAATGTTTTTTGCGTCTTTAAATGCTGGTGCCGCAGACAGGGAGTCCAACAAATGCTGTTTCACCATTTCTTTAGGATCACGGATGGCGGTTAGATTATAAACAAAATTCCATTTAGACAATAATGCTAAATAGGCAATCATTTTGTCGATTTGTGCATCACTCAGGTCGAGACCTAACTCCTGCACACCATTTGCAAGCATATTCCGTAATGCTGAAATATCTCCACTCATTATGCATCTTCCCCTGTTGCGATCTCAGCGACAATTTCCGGCGTCGCAGCGAACTCTTTGAAGCCACGCTTTTTTAAGTGGACGAGTAAAAGCGAAATAGCTGCCGGGGTCACACCAGATATACGCCCGCATTGGCCCAAGGTTTCCGGCTGATGCTTATTGAGTTTCTGACGAACCTCGATCGATAAGCCATTTACTTCCATGTAATCAAAACCGACTGGCATTTTCAGGTTTTCGAAATGGGCGTGGCGCTCCACTTCTTTTGCCTGGCGATCAATATAGCCAGCGTACTTAATCTGAATCTCAACCTGCTCCCGCACAGCCTCATCGCCAACACCTGGCCCAGCCAGCGCCTGCCCTTCTACACCTTGCAGACTCATCAGACTTTCATACGTCACTTGTGGACGGCGCAGCAAATCTGCCAGTGAATATTCGCGCTCTAAAGCCTTACCGATGACACGTTCAGCTTCAACATCAGCCAGAATGCGTGGATTCACCCAAGTCGAACGCAAGCGTTCTAATTCACGTGAAACGCTTTCACGTTTTTGCTCGAACATCTGCCATTGCGTATCACTGACGCAACCAAGCTGGCGCCCTATTTCCGTCAGTCGCATATCGGCGTTATCTTCACGCAGACTTAATCTGAATTCCGCGCGACTGGTGAACATCCGATACGGCTCCTGAACACCTTTGGTAATCAGGTCATCCACCAACACACCGAGGTAGGCCTCATCACGACGTGGCACCCACGCCTCCTTGCCCTGTGTTTGCAATGCGGCATTCAAGCCCGCCAGCATTCCTTGTGCAGCCGCCTCTTCGTATCCTGTTGTGCCGTTAATTTGGCCAGCAAAGAACAGACCCTGAATTTGCCGTGTTTCCAGCGAAGACTTCAATCCGCGCGGATCGAAATAATCATATTCAATTGCATACCCTGGACGCAGGATGTAGGCATTTTCCATACCGCGCATTGATCGCACCAGATCAAGCTGCACATCAAACGGCAAACTGGTAGAAATGCCATTTGGATAGAATTCGTTCGTTGTCAACCCCTCAGGTTCAAGGAAAATCTGATGTGACTCTTTGCTGGCGAAACGATGGATTTTATCTTCGATCGACGGGCAATAACGCGGACCAACACCCTCAATAACACCTGTGTACATCGGGCTACGATCTAAACCTGCGCGGATGATATCGTGCGTTTTTTCATTGGTATGTGTAATCCAGCAAGGCATCTGCTTGGGATGCATGCTCGCATTACCCATATACGAAAACACCGGCACCGGATCCAGATCACCCGGTTGCTCCTGCATCACTGAAAAATCGATACTACGACCATCGATGCGCGGTGGCGTTCCTGTTTTCAGGCGACCTTGCGGCAAGGCCAGCTCTTTCAACCTCGCTGACAAAGAAATCGCTGGCGGGTCACCCGCTCTGCCTGCGGAGTAATTATTCAGGCCAACGTGAATTTTGCCGTCTAAGAAAGTACCTGCGGTCAACACCACTGCACGGGCACGAAATTGAATACCCACTTGGGTTACAGCGCCGACAACCC
This sequence comes from Cognatundibacterium aquatile, assembly GCF_014699135.1. Taxonomy (GTDB): domain Bacteria; phylum Pseudomonadota; class Gammaproteobacteria; order Burkholderiales; family Burkholderiaceae_D; genus Undibacterium; species Undibacterium aquatile. The sequence goes on along the minus strand of NZ_JACOFT010000001.1, from coordinate 113,753 downwards.
GATTGCCTTCCACCAGCAGATCATCTACTGCCTGCTGAAACAGCCAAAGATTAGGCTGATTTTCCAGCCGACTGCGTATCGCTTGCTTGTACAAAATTCTGTCGGCTTGCGCCCTTGTCGCACGTACCGCCGGCCCCTTAGATGAATTCAATATACGAAACTGTATGCCCGCCTCGTCTGTCGCAATCGCCATTGCGCCACCCATTGCATCAACCTCTTTAACCAGATGTCCCTTACCAATACCACCAATAGATGGGTTGCAGGACATCTGACCAAGTGTCTCAATATTGTGACTTAATAACAGCGTGGACTGCCCCATACGAGCCGCGGCAAGCGCAGCTTCGGTGCCGGCGTGACCACCGCCAACAACAATTACGTCGAATTCTTTAGGATAAAACATAGCTAGCTTCTGACAAACAAGGATTGCACGAGGCTCGATTATAGTTTGTTTTACGCCCCACTCACTTTTAACAATGCAAAACAGCCAAAAATTAGCCCGATTGTTTCACGTGAAACACCGGGCTAAATAACTAAACATCCGTTTTACCTCTAAGATTGTGTTTCACGTGAAACAATCATCTCAAAAATCCATCGTAACTTGTTTTGCAAATCAGGCAGATAACAACGAACAAAAACATTTTTCTGACAAACCCAGTACCGTGTTTGATAGCGAGATGGGTTCCAAGCAATGACCCGCCTATACCGCAAACCGCCATTAAACCGCCAAGCATCCAAAGGACATGCCCACTGAAGCCAAACCACGATAAGGCGGCGGCATTACATGCAACGTTTAACACTTTCGCTACCGCTGACGCTCTTAAAAAATCGTAGCCAAAAAATCTGACGAACAGAAACATGAAAAAACTACCCGTTCCCGGGCCAAAGAATCCATCATAAAAACCTATGCCGGCACCAACCAGCATCGCCAGCCAGATTTCTTTATTTCCGGAAAATAGCGGCCTATCTGCCGAACCAAAATCCTTTTTCTTAAACGTATAAATAGCAACTGCAACCAATACAAACGGCAACGCTTTCCGCAAATGGGTAGGTGGAATATGTGTGACCAGATACGCACCGCCAAAAGAAAAAAGGAAAGCCATGGCAGCTGCGGGTACCAACATCGCCCATCGCACCTTCACCTGACGTAAATAATTGCGTGCAGCTACTGTCGTCCCCCATACGCCGGCAAACTTGTTCGTTCCCAATAAGGTCGCAGGTGGCGTACCTGGGAAAAAAGAAAACAATGCCGGAACTTGCACTAATCCACCTCCGCCCACAATAGAATCAACAAAACCTGCGAAAAATGCAGCTAGCCCCAACAAAAGCATATCCATCATGAAATTTATTAACCTTCATCAAAATACAGACAACATCTGGCAAGCTAGGGAGAATAGCAATTCTTCGCAGTCTTAGGTAACACCGACACAATTATCTTTTGCCCGTCAAGAAAGGCATGTGCCATGAATAATTTCGAATTCCAGACCGTCCCTCACCTCATCAGTGAATCCGGTGCGGCCAGTCGTTGCGGCGACATCATACGTAAATACTATCCAGAAGCCCGTCATGTGTTGATCGTCACCGATGCCGGATTTCTAAAAACGGGATTAGTGCAACCGGCTATCGATAACATAAAAAGCCAGCAAATCCGGGGCAGCGTATTTTCTGATGTGATTGCCGATCCACCGGAAGCTGTCGTCCTACAGGCGGTTGCAAATGCGCGCGAACTCGGCATCGATCTGGTTGTAGGCTTGGGTGGCGGCAGTTCTATGGACGTTGCCAAGCTGATCGCCGTTCTCGCCGGAAGCGAGCAGCCATTATCGACAATGTATGGAATAGGTAATGTAAAAGGTGAACGATTACCCTTAATACAGATTCCGACAACGGCAGGCACAGGCTCAGAAGTGACGCCGATCTCTATCGTCACCACCGGCACCACTACCAAAATGGGGGTCGTCGCACCACAGCTATACGCCGACATCGCCATCCTCGATGCAACGTTAACGACAGGATTGCCAGCAAAAGTAACCGCAGCAACCGGAATTGACGCTATGGTGCATGCGATTGAAGCCTATACAACGCGCCATAAAAAAAATCCGATTTCTGACATGTTGGCGCGTCAGGCACTGAAATTATTGTGGAATAACATTGATCAGGCCTGCGGCAATGGCAGTAATTTAGCGGCGCGCCAGGCCATGCTGGTAGGTGCGATGATGGCCGGTCAGTCATTCGCCAATGCGCCGTGTGCGGCTGTTCATGCGCTCGCCTATCCGATAGGCGGCATATTCCATGTTCCACACGGTTTATCAAACTCACTGGTTTTACCACACGTCTTGCGTTTCAACGCGCCTGCGGCAGCAGAACTGTATGCGGAACTCGCTGAAATTATCGCGCCCGAGGCCATGGGCAGCGCAGAAGCACGCAGCAATGCCCTTATTACAGCCATGGAAGACCTTGCGCAGCGTGCCGGTATCGAAACCCGTCTTACTCAGGTTGGTGTCACTGAGAGCGATCTGGATCGTCTGGCAATCGATGCGATGCTACAGACGCGCTTACTTGGAAATAATCCAAGAGAAGTCAGTCTCGCCGATGCAAGAGCAATTTATGCTGCAGCGCTGTGAACTACAGCTATTTGAAAGACCGGTGAAGACAAGGCTGAATAGCCACGCGAGTTTCCCGACATAATCCTGCTGCGGGGGTGATGGATATTGGACATCCATTTTTTTACAAAGAGACGGTGTTTGTTAAGCAAGTGGATAACATCCGTGTTCCACGTGAAATAAGGAAGAGAGGATCGACCTTAAAATGAAATTTTATTATCAATTTTGCATTAAATAAAATTGATGTCATAAATGAAATACCCCGCACTTGCGGGGCATTTTTTCTGAAGTACAGAACCTGAACAATATTAACTCAGCTTCGTTTTACGTACGCGTTGCAGCCAGTCACTCAACTCACCGACAATTCCCTTACGGAACGCCAGCACGCAGACAATAAAGATCAGTCCGGTCACGATCGTTACGGAATCACCAAGATTACGGAACCACTCTACCGTCGTCCAGTCTGCCAGCAGATTGCCGAGGTCACCGAGTTTATTCTCCAACGCAATGATAATGATTGCGCCGACAATCGGGCCCACCAGGGTACCTAAACCGCCCACCAGGGTCATTAATACCACGAGGCCTGACATCGTCCAGTGCACGTCCGTCAGCGTCTCAAAACCGAGTACCAGCGTTTTAGTCGCGCCAGCTAATCCGGCAAGCGCAGCAGACAAGACGAAGGCCACCAGTTTGTACTTATCCACATCGTAACCAAGCGACACGGCACGCGGTTCGTTTTCTTTCACCGCTTTCAAGACGTGACCAAAAGGAGAATGAATCGCCCGCACCACCACTGCGAAACCGGCAATCGCAATTGCCAGCACCACGTAATACAAAGTAAGATCCGATGTCAGATCCAGGCTTCCCAGCAGTTTTCCGCGTGGAACACCTTGCAAGCCATCCTCGCCGCCGGTGAACTTCGCTTGCAGAAACACAAAATACAACATCTGCGCCAGCGCCAGTGTGATCATGGTGAAGTAAATCCCCTGCCGCCGTATCGCCAGAGCGCCCATCACCAGACCAATCAGGGCGGCGGCGAGGACACCAAGCACAATACCCAGTTCCATCGGTAAGCCAGCATCACGGATCGCCCAGCCAGCGACGTAACCGGCGCCGCCGAAGAAAGCCGCATGTCCAAACGACAGCAAGCCGGTGAAGCCGATCAGCAAATTAAAAGCGCAGGCAAACAAAGCAAAGCACAACAACTTCATCAGAAACACGGGATAGACAAAAAACGGTGCTGCCAGCAATACGGCAAGTGCAATGCCATAGCCAATTTTCTTATTCATAGAAGCTCCGATTATTTTTCTTTACCGAACAGGCCAGCGGGACGAATCATCAGCACGATCGCCATCACGATGAAGACAACGGTCGCCGATAACTCAGGATAGAAAACGCGTGTCAGACCTTCGATAATTCCGAGCGCGAGACCCGTCAGTATGGAACCGAGAATCGAGCCCATGCCACCAATCACCACAACCGCAAAAACGGTAATGATCAGATTCGAACCCATCAGCGGCGAGACCTGAATCACCGGCGCTGCCAGCACGCCGGCAAACGCAGCGAGCGCGACACCGAAGCCGTAAGTCAGCGTCACCATCAACGGCACATTCACGCCGAAAGCTTCGACCAGTTTCGGATTTTCCGTACCGGCGCGCAAATAAGCGCCAAGCTTCGTTTTCTCAATCACAAACCAGGTTGCAAAACAGACAGTCAGCGAAGCAATCACCACCCATGCGCGATAGTTAGGCAGGATCATGAAGCCAAGATTCGTCGCCCCCATCAATGCATCCGGTACTGAGTAGGGTTGCCCGGAAACGCCATAGACCGAACGGAAGACTCCTTCCAGCATCAGCGTGATACCAAAGGTCAGCAACAATCCGTACAGATGATCGAGCTTATACAGCCAGCGCAGCATCGTCTTTTCTATGATGATGCCAAATAAGCCGACCAACACCGGAGCCAGAATCAGCATCACCCAATAATTGATGCCAAAATAATTCATGCCCATCCAGGCCAGAAATGCGCCCATCATGTACAGCGCACCATGCGCAAAATTAATCACATTCAGCAAGCCAAAAATGACTGCCAGTCCGAGAGACAGCATCGCGTAAAACGAGCCATTGACCAAGCCCAGCAACAGCTGGCTCAGCATCGCCTGAAGCGGAATACCAAATATTTCCATGGCACTCTTTAGAAAATAACCCGCAAAACCGGCGGGCAGATGTCAGGAAAAGGATGTACTTCAACGTCGCTAAATCATTGCCAGGCAGCGCCAACGTACATCCGGCTTACGTATCAATTTATGTATCAATTTATGAGTCAATACAAGCAGAATGAACTTCCCTGCTCCAAGGACAGGAGTAGGGAAACCAGTACTTTATTTCCACAGAGCGCACTTGGATTCGGCTTTCGTCGTGAAGGCCTGTTCACCTGGAATAGTCTGCGCCACTTTGTAGTAATCCCAAGGCTCTTTTGATTCGGCTGGCGACTTCACCTGCATCAGATACATATCGTGAATCATGCTGCCGTCAGCACGGATGTAGCCATTTTTCGCATAGATATCGTTGATCTTGGCGGCCTTCAGTTTCGCCATCACTTTATCGGTGTCGTCGGAACCAGCGGCCTTGACTGCGTTCAGATATTGCAAGGTTGCGGAATAATCAGCCGCTTGCAAACTCGATGGCATCTTTTTCATTTTTTCAAAATAACGACGCGACCATTTACGTGCTTCATCATTCTGATTCCAGTACCAGCTGTCCGTCAGATACATGCCACTCGTCAGGTTCAGTCCCAGAGAGTGAATATCATTAATAAACATCAGCAGACCAGCGAGCTTCATGGTTTTGGTAACACCGAATTCATTCGCTGCTTTAATCGCATTGATCGTATCGCCACCGGCGTTAGCCAGTCCCAGAATCTGGGCTTTCGATGCTTGTGCCTGCAACAGGAATGAAGAGAAATCAGACGCGGATAATGGATGTTTGACCGATCCGGAAACACTGCCACCAGCGGCTTTCACAACACTGGAAGTATCACTTTCCAACGATGCGCCAAATGCATAATCGGCAGTCAGGAAATACCAGCTTTTACCACCCTGTTTAACAACCGCAGAGCCTGTGCCTTTCGCCAGCGCGACGGTATCGTAAGCATAGTGAATTGTGTTTGGTGTGCATTCTTCGTTGGTCAATCGTGCAGTACCGGCACCGATAGAGATGAACACTTTTTTCTTTTCTGCTGCCACTTTCGACATCGATAAAGAAGTGCCGGAATTAGTACCGCCGATCAGCATATCCACACCATCGCGGTCAAACCACTCACGTGCGCGGCTTGCCGCAATATCCGCTTTATTCTGATGATCGGCCGTTACCAGCACAATCTTTTTACCGAGCACAGTGCCGCCGAAATCAGCGATCGCCATTCTGATCGCTTCCGCACCGCCGTTACCGTCGATATCAGAATACAAGCCGGAAATATCTGTGACGAAACCAATCTTGACGACATCGCCCGATACCTGAGCGCTGGCCGTCCCTGCGAAAGCCGCGAGTGCAGCACTGACAGCCAGACTGGCAATTTTAAATTTTGTGTTCATTTGTCTTCTCCTATCGTTTTTATAAACGCCCGCGCCATTGCTATGGCTGCAGGAACCACCACCATCAATTTACACGCCCAACAACTCATTCAACACAGGCATTTTTTCCTGCAATTGCGAGGCTGCAAAAGTCTCGACAATCTGTCCATGTTCCATCACATAAAACCGGTCCGCCAATGGGGCTGCGAAACGGAAATTCTGTTCCACCATCACGATGGTGTAACCCTTCGCTTTCAGGGTGGTAATCATGCGTGCCAAAGCCTGCACAATCACCGGTGCCAGACCTTCGGAAATTTCGTCCAGCAATAGCAAACGCGCCCCGGTACGCAGAATGCGCGCCACCGCCAGCATCTGTTGTTCACCACCGGACAGACGCGTACCCTGACTGTTTTTGCGCTCTGCGAGATTCGGAAACATATCGTAAATTTCTTCCACCGACATGCCTTGCGCATCACGCGAAACCAGCGGTGGCAACATCAGATTTTCTTCTGTGGATAAGGAAGAAAATATCCCGCGTTCTTCCGGGCAATAACCGACGCCAAGATGAGCGACTTTATGCGTCGGTAAATGAATCGCTTCGACACCGTTGATTTTGATCGAGCCTTTGCGGGCGCCTGTCAGCCCCATGATCGCGCGCATCGTTGTCGTGCGGCCTGCACCATTCCGACCAAGCAAAGTCACAACCTCACCCTGATTCACTACCAGGTTCACATCATGCAAAATATGCGACTCACCATACCAAGCTTGCAGATGCGAAATCTCCAGCGCTGGGTTTGTTTCGGCTTGATTCGTTGAAACACTCATGCGTGCGCTCCTTCCAATTCGCCGCTGGTGCTTCCCATGTAGGCTTCCATGACTTTAGGATTTTTCGATACTTCAGCATAAGTGCCCTCGGCCAGCATGGCGCCACGCTGCAACACAGAAATTTTGTCGCAGATGCCGGACACGACACTCATATTGTGCTCGACCATCAGAATGGTGCGCCCTGCCGATACTTTTTTGATCAGTTCAGTCACACGATGTACGTCTTCATGCCCCATTCCTTGCGTTGGCTCGTCAAGCAACATCATCTCCGGCTCCATCGCCAGCGTCGTCGCAATTTCCAGAGCGCGTTTGCGGCCATACGGCAGATCCACGGTCATGGTATCGGCAAATTCAGTCAGATCGACTTCAGCCAGCAACTGCATCGCACGATCATTCAGGTTACTGAGGCTATTCGCGCTTTTCCAGAAATGAAACGACGTGCCGAGGCTGCGTTGCAAACCTATGCGTACATTTTCCAGCACGGTCATGTGCGGGAAAACAGCAGAAATCTGAAATGAGCGGATGATGCCCTGGCGTGAAATCTGTGCCGGTTTCGCAGACGTGATATCACGCCCGTTAAACAGAATTTCACCGGATGTCGGTACCAGGAATTTGGTCAGCAAATTAAAACAGGTGGTTTTACCGGCACCATTCGGCCCGATCAGCGCGTGGATATGCCCACGCTGCACCTGCAAATTCACTTCGCTTACGGCAGTGAAGCCCTTGAACTCTTTGGTCAAGCGCTTAGTCTCGAGGATGACATTGGTCATCGCGTCTCCTTATTGTCTTGCTTCAGGCCCTCTTTGGGGATCCAGTTTTTTTAACATGACAAACTTACTGTTCGTGCAGTAAGTATTTATTATTTTTTATTCAAAAAGCACCTGTCACCATCTCTGATGTTGCCGCAGCTCAACGCATTGAAGCGTTATGCCATGCGACTTCCGACAAATACAGTACTGGCGTTTCTTTGAATTTTTGATAGTACCTATCAAACGGATTTTTCAACAATACGGTATAACTACTGTACGTAGTTTCACGCAAGCTGACATAAAAATAAAGTTCGTTTATCGTTCTCCGGACAAAATAGACCGCGCCGCTTTTTCAGCGATCATGACAGTCGGTGAATTGGTATTACCTGAAGTGATTGTCGGCATCACAGAAGCATCTGCCACCCGCAGCCCGGCGATCCCTATGACGCGTAAATCGCTGTCGACAACTGCACTGGTATCATCACGCCGCCCCATCTTGCAAGTACCGACCGGATGAAAAATTGTCGTGCCGATATCACCAGCCGCTTTCGCTAATTCTTCTTCCGTACGAAATTGCGCACCGGGTTTCATTTCCTCCGGCTGATATTTTTTCAACGCAGGCGCCGCAACGATCTTGCGTGTCAGCGTCAGCGAGTCTGCGGCAATCTTACGGTCTTCATTTGTACTCAGATAATTCGGCACGATTTTTGGTGCCGCTAAAGGGTCAGCACCGGTGATCCGCACATAGCCGCGCGACGTTGGGCGCAGGTTACAGACACTCGCGGTAAACGCCGGAAAATCATGCAAAGGATCACCGAATTTTTCCAGCGACAAAGGTTGCACATGGTATTGCAGATTCGGTGTTGCCTGCGACGCGTCAGAGCGGGTAAAAGCGCCCAGTTGCGACGGTGCCATCGACATTGGACCACTCTGGAATAACGCATATTCGAGACCGATACGCGCCTTGCCCAGCAGACTGTTAGCCATCTTGTTCAGTGTTTTCGCACCCGTTATTTTGAAGGCAGAACGGATCTGCAAATGATCCTGCAAATTACCACCAACTCCTGCCAAATCGTGGACAACAGACACACCGGCTTGCTGCAATTGGCTGCCGTCGCCGATACCGGAATACTGCAAAATCGCGGGTGATCCTATCGCGCCTGCGGCCAGCACCGTTTCCTGAACGGCATCGGCAAACCACTCACGACCGCCGCCAATAAATTCGACACCGGTACAACGTTTGCCGTGTTCATCGTCAACAATGCGCAGACGCCGGACCTGGCAGCCAGTCATGATCGTCAGGTTGCCGCGTGTTGCGGCAGGCTTCAGAAAGGCTTTCGATGCATTCCAGCGGATGCCGCGTTTCTGGTTCACATCAAAATAGCCGCAGCCTTCGTTATTGCCGCGATTAAAGTCGTCGGTTTTTGGGATGCCGACTTCTGCTGCCGCATCGCGAAATGCATCCAGAATTTCCCACGACAAGCGCTGCTTTTCTACGCGCCATTCACCACCCTGACCATGAAATTCCGCATCGCCGCTGTAATGATCTTCGCTCTTTTTAAACAGTGGCAACACCTGATCCCAGCGCCAGCTATCGTCCCCGGTCAGCGCCGCCCATTCATCGTAATCACGCTGCTGACCACGCATATAAATCATGCCGTTGATCGATGAACAGCCACCCAGCACTTTGCCACGCGGATAGATCAGGCTGCGCCCATTCAGACCCGGTTCGGCTTCGGTACGCAGCATCCAGTCCGTGCGTGGATTATTAATGCAATACAGATAGCCAACCGGAATATGTATCCACACATAATCGTCTTTACCACCGGCTTCGAGCAGTAACACGCGCTTGTCCGGGTTCTTCGACAAACGATTCGCCAATACACAGCCGGCAGTACCGGCACCGATCACGATGTAATCAAACTGTCCTGCTGATTCCATGTATTTTTTCCTTAGCTTTTACGAGTCGCTGTCTGCATTTCCTGCACCAGCGTAGCGACCAGATCTGCAGCATGAACATCACGCGCGCGGGCAACACCCTGCCCACACCACATTGACATGAATTCGGTTTTGCTTTCTTTTGCCGCTGCCGAGCGTATCGCTCCGGTCAGGGCGTTTTGCACAGGGTACGCTGGCACCTGATCTGCCACGGATTCCATTAGTTGCATGAAACGGTTATCCAGACCACGCGCAAAACGGCCGGAAAACGCGCGGGTCTGACGCGTGGTAGCACTGGTGTCGCTGGTCGCTGCCAGTAAACGCTGTTTGTAAGCGGGATGAATTCCAGACTCTTTCGTGGTCAGGAATGCCGTTCCCATCTGTACCCATTGCGCGCCGGCAGCAAGAGCAGCAGCGATATCCGCACCGTCCATGATGCCACCCGCAACGATCAGCGGAATCTGTATCTGCGGGCGGCAAACGGCCAGCAATTCTGCGGTGCTCAGCGTTGCGTCCTGCTGCGCCCCGATGAAAGTGCCGCGATGTCCGCCAGCCTCAGTGCCCTGCAGGCAAATTGCGTCGGCACCTATCGCTTGCCAGACAATGGCTTCCGCCAGATTCGTCGCGGTACCGATCACCAGTATTCCGGCCTCATGCAGACGTTGTACCTGGCTGCCATGCAAAACATCGAAGGTAAAACTGGCGACTGCCGGACGTGCGGTGATCAAGGCATCTAATTGCGCTTCAAAATCCTCGCACCAGCGGGTTGGTGTCGGCAAGGTCGTCCAGCCTAATTCGGCGCACACCGGTTGCAGCAATAATTTAGCCGCCTCTATCTGGGCAAAATCGACTTGCGGGCGCGTCTGTACAAACAGATTGATGGCAAAGGGTTTATCCGTCAGGCGACGAATATGTTCGGCTTGCTCAATGATCGCCAGCGGCGTCAGCAAAGGCGCTGCGAGAGAGCCCAGCGCACCGGCTTCCGATACTGCCGCCACCAGTTCCGGCGTCGTCGCGCCGCCTGCCATCGGCGCCTGGATAATCGGGTACTGGCATAAGGTGTTGATCGTCAACATAATGTGGTTCTTTCACATACTGGGGAGGAGTATGAGTTACTGCACCCGTTAACCCCTTTATTTATAAGGACATCAGATGCAAACTGAAAGATACTCCCCCATCCCGCAGAGGCAATCTGGGTGCGGAGGGTTATTCGGGCGGCTCCCGGCAAGTCTTTACAACATCAACGCACCGGGAGCAGAGGAAATTACTTCGCTACCGGCATCGTGAATTCAGCACCTTTGCCTATGCTGTCTGGCCAGCGCTGCATCACGGATTTGTAACGGGTATAGAAGCGTATGCCTTCTTCGCCATACGCATGCTGATCGCCGAACAAAGAACGTTTCCAGCCACCAAAAGAATGCCATGCCATAGGCACAGGAATAGGTACATTGATACCGACCATCCCGACCTGAATACGGCGTGAAAATTCGCGTGCCGTGTTGCCATCGGACGTGAACAAGGACACACCATTGCCGAATTCATGGCGGTTAATCAGCTCAACGGCCGACGCAAAATCCGGCACGCGGATGATGCACAATACCGGCCCAAAAATCTCTTCGCGATGAATTTTCATGCCTTCTTTGACGTGATCAAACAGTGTGCCGCCGAGGAAGAAACCGCCTTCATGACCAGGCACAGAAAAGCCACGTCCATCAACCAGCAATTGCGCGCCTTCAGCCACACCATCGGCAATATAGCCTTCGATTTTTGCCTTGTGCACCGCTGTTACGACCGGCCCCATTTCGGCATCGGCTTCCATGCCATTTTTAATGATCAGCGTTTTTACGCGGGGCACCAGTGCGGCGACCAGTTTATCGGCCACATCACCGACCGCCACCGCCACAGAAATTGCCATGCAACGTTCACCTGCAGAGCCGTATGCCGCGCCCATCAAGGCGTCGACGGCCTGATCCAGATTCGCATCCGGCATCACAACCAGATGATTTTTAGCACCGCCGAGCGCCTGTACGCGTTTGCCCAGGCGTGTGCCTTCGCTGTAAATATATTCGGCAATCGGCGTCGAACCAACGAATGAAACAGCGGACACATCCGGATGCTGCAGCAAGCCATCCACCGCGACTTTATCGCCTTGCAATACGCCGAACACGCCATCTGGTAAGCCCGCTTTTTTCAACAAATCAGCAATCAGCAATGCGCAGGAAGGATCGCGCTCAGAAGGTTTCAGAATAAATGTGTTACCGGTCGCAATCGCCAGCGGAGCCATCCACATCGGTACCATGAAAGGGAAATTAAACGGCGTAATACCGGCAGTCACACCGAGCGGCTGACGCAGGTTGTAATTGTCGATGCCACCGCCGATGTTGTCAGAAAACTGGGTTTTCAACAGTTGCGGCATACCGCAGGCGAATTCAACGATTTCAATACCGCGGGTGACTTCGCCCATCGCATCCGACAAGACCTTGCCATGTTCACGCGTGATCAGCGCGGCGATTTCTTTATGATGCTGATCCAGCAGTTCTTTGAACTTGAACATAATGCGTGCACGCTTGAGTGGCGCGGTCTCCGCCCACGCTGGCGCTGCCGCTTTCGCCGCAGCCACCACCGCATTCACTTCGTCCAGATTCGCCAGCACCACTTGCGCCACAACCGCGCCGGTCGCCGGATTAAACACGTCCTGCTGACGGCCACTGGCCGAGCTTACTACCTGGCCATTCATAAAATGCTGTATCAACGATGTCATAAGAAACCCTTAGTCAGAAATGGAAGTTCGATAGCAGATTAATGGACTACTCATAGCAAATCCAATTAATTATTTTCAATAGCAATATAAGACATGCTTATAATATTCAAAAAATTCTGCGTGCCAGTGTTATCAACACCAGTTTATATCCCACGCTGATGGAGACAACATGGATTTCACTCAATTACGCGCTTTTGTGACCGTCGCCAGAGAAGGTAATCTGACCCGCGCCGCCGAGCGTCTGCATGTCACTCAACCCGCCGTCAGCCTGCAAATCAAAGCATTACAGGAAAGCCTGAATTTACAACTGTTCAGCCGCAGTGCCAGCGGCATGACGCTGACCAACGATGGCGCGAAATTGCTTCCTTATGCAGAACGGGTCTTAAGTTGTCTCGTTGAATTTCGTCAGGCATCGAATTCTTTACACTCCACGCTGAGTGGTGAACTGGCGATAGGAACGATACTCGACCCTGAGTTCACCCGCCTCGGTGCATTTCTGAAACGGCTGGTAGAAACTTATCCACAGTTATCCACACGACTGCAACAGGGGATGTCTGGTTCCGTGTTACAGCAAATCCGCGCTGGCAGTCTGGATGTCGGCTTTTATATTGGCGAAGCCCCCGACGACGGTAAAACGGCGGTTTACAGTGTGGTGCTGACTAATTTTACTTATCGCGTGGTCGCGCCCAGCGGTTGGAATAAGCGTGTACTCGGTCAGGGCTGGCAAAGTCTCGCGCAATTGCCATTGATATGGACACCGCCCGAATCGGCCCACAACCGACTATTGACGAAAATCTTTGCCGAACTCAATCTGACGCCGAATAAAGTCGCGCTTGTGGACCAAGAACCGTCGATGCTGGATCTGGTGAAATCGGGTGTTGGCCTGAGCCTGATCCGCGATGCGATTGCGATACGGGAAGCGCACGCACATGGTTTAGTCATCGCCGACGCCGTCAGCGTTGAAACGCAACTTTGTATTATTTGTCAGGAAAAACGGAAAAACGAAGCGATGATCGCCGCCAGTTTTGAACTGATCAAACAGTGCTGGCAATTATTAATTTAGCTTTTTCAACAGAACCGACAACAACAGAAACAAGTAAAAAAATTTGCTGTCGCCCTCGCTTTTCCCCAGATCAAATTCACGTTGTATTTGCAGCTTTTATTGTCATTCTCAACATCAATTTTTTGCCGCAGACGTATACAATCCGGACTACCGAAAATAAAAATAAATCTCGATGCCGGTAGTTCCTGTAAGCCGCACTGAAAGTAAATGCTTTGAAAGCCCAGACTCTTATTATTCTCTCCGCCGGTCTTACCTCTATGCCCTCGATTACACTGGCTGAGAGCCTGCATTTACTGATACAGGAATACGCACCGTTCTCATATACCGAACCGAAAACGGGAGAAATCCGTGGTTTCGTCACCGACAAAATTATAGAAATCATGAAGCGGGCAGGTGAAACCCCGGATATCAACAGCACCTCACTCGCACGCGGGCTGCACTCCACGCTGAACGACGATAACACTTGCCTGTTCGCCTTTCGCCGCACGCCTGAACGAGAAAATTTATTCAAATGGGTAGGCCCGCTCACCAATGATAACTGGGTTCTGTACGGACGGAAAAACGATAGCCGCGTATTAAAAAAATTTGAAGATGCCAAACCTTACTCTATCGGTTCCTACAAAAATGCAGCGACCGGCATACAGCTGACAGAACAAGGTTATCGCATCGCTTTCGCCAGCGAAGACGATGACAACCCGCGTTTACTCGTCAACAAACGCATCGATTACTGGGTGGTTTCTGAATTGCATGGCATGTCGTTGGCCCAACAACTGGGTTTTGCCAATGACATCGTGCGTGCTGCCCGCTACAAAAACATCGAACTCAATATGTTGTGTAATATCCGCATGGATAAACAACGCATTGATCTCTTTAACAAAATCAATCGCGAATTAGATAACGACGGCACGATGGAAAAACTGATGCGTAAATATGGAATCCGCTGATGGCACGCTCGACGAAAGCAAGTAATGCAGTGCAAAGACTGAAAGACCGTAGCAACGGCACCGCCTATTCTATGGTCAGCATGGCCGATGGTCGTTTTTTTCTGACGCGCTCCAACGGCACCAACACGCCAGACGTATTACATGAGCCGCTGGAAATCGATGCCTTCGTCGCCTACGTCAATTCTCTCGAAAAACAGGCGCCGAAAAAAGTCAGCAAGCTCGATCTGGCGTTTGAACAGAAATTACAGAATTCAAAAAAATAATTAATCGCCGTGGCGCGCATATCGAGAGCCGGTTGGTTTTCTCGGTTGCAGTCATGGCTTACTCAAAAAGGATGTTTTAGTGATGAAATCTCGTCTGCTTGTTGCTGCATTCGGTTTGTCTGTTCTTTTAACCGGCAATATTGCCACTGCACAGATGCAAAGTGATACCACAACAGTCGGTAGCAGCTTGCAAAAAATCGACGTTAAAACCGGGACCGGACAAGAAATTGCAGCAGGAAATAATGCCCTGGTACATTACACCGGCTGGCTGCATGATCCTCTCGCTGCGAAAGAACATGGAACCCAGTTTGACAGTTCTTCCGGCAGACCACCGTTCAGTTTTACAGTCGGTGCCGGCAAGGTCATTAAAGGCTGGGATCAGGGAGTTGTCGGCATGAAAGTCGGCGGCAAACGTACCTTGATTATTCCGCCAGAACTGGCGTACGGTGCACGCGGTGCAGGTGGCGTCATACCACCGAATGCGACCCTGATTTTTGATGTGGAATTAGTCGGAATAAGGTAAAAAAAGCCAGCTATGCTGGCGCTTATCCTGGCTGAACGAGTTTATTCCCGGTCGCTGGTTTGTCGGGGTTCCGACTGCGGTGGATCGAATGTATACACCGCATAAAAAAAACAAGAAACCACCAGCACGGTGGCCAGCGTACCGATAAAAAACAAGGGTTCTAAACCCTGAGGGAAAACAAACTGGTACCAGTTAACCAGGCCGGACAATACCATCGCGGCGAAAGAAAAATTCATTAGCAAACGCGACCGACGCAAAGTCGCCACCGCAAATAACAGCATCACCAATAAAGATAATGAAAAGCTGATCATTCCCGCCACAATCTGACCTTTTGTTTTTTATATTATTAGCAAAATAACATAATGGTTCTGTCTCAGCCAAAGTTTTACATCTTTTTTCAATTTCCTTACGGCAGGATCATCAATGGCTTATTTGCTCGCACTTGATCAGGGAACTTCCAGTTCACGCAGTATTATTTTTGATGAACAGGGTCAGATAGTTGCCTCGGCACAGCAAGAATTCCGTCAGATATTTCCGCAGCCGGGTTGGGTCGAACATGATGCCAATGAAATCTGGCAAAGTCAGTTTGTCACCTGCCAGCAAGCCATGCGCAATGCACGTTTGCAGGCGAATGACATCGCCGCCATCGGCATCACGAATCAGCGCGAAACCACGGTGTTATGGGATAAAAAAACCGGCCAGCCTTTGTACAATGCAATTGTCTGGCAAGACCGCCGCACCGCCGCGTATTGCGAAGAACTGCGCGCACAGGGTTATGCTGAAAAAATTCAGGCAAAAACCGGGCTGATACTCGATCCGTATTTTTCGGCAAGCAAACTCAAATGGCTGCTCGATCACATTCCCGGCGCACGCCAGCGGGCGGCACGCGGCGAACTGGCATTCGGCACGATAGATACCTGGCTGGCGTGGCAACTCAGCGAAGGCAAGCTGCATGTGACCGATATCACGAATGCCTCGCGCACTATGCTGCTGAATATTCATCAGGGACAATGGGATCAGGAATTACTTGATCTGTTTGATATTCCGGCTGCGGTGTTACCCGAAGTGTCGCCATCCAGCCATGTTTTTGGCACTTGCAGTTTGCTCGGCAGCGCCATCCCCATCGCAGGTATTGCCGGTGATCAGCAAGCCGCGCTGTTCGGGCAGGCGTGTTTTACACCCGGTATGGCAAAGAATACCTATGGCACTGGTTGTTTCATGCTGATGCACACCGGCGCGCAAGTTGCGACATCGCACAATGGTTTAATCAGCACGAGTGCTTGTCAGACGGGCGTCACCAGCCAATATGCGCTTGAAGGCAGCGTATTTATTGGGGGAGCCGTTGTGCAATGGCTACGCGATGGGCTGCAGGCGATACAACATTCCACCGACGTCGAACAACTCGCCAGCAGCGTGCCGGATTCCGGCGGCGTGGTCTTTGTACCCTCGTTCACCGGACTTGGTGCACCTTATTGGGTGGCCGACGCCAAAGCCGCGATTGTCGGTCTGAGCCGTGGCAGCACGGTTGCCCATATTGCCCGGGCAGCACTTGAATCCATTGCGTTTCAAAGTACCGCCGTATTGCTGGCGATGGTGAAGGATGCGGTCTCCCCGATCACTGAATTGCGCGTCGACGGTGGCGCTGCAGCCAACAATCTGTTGCTGCAATTTCAGGCAAATTTACTCGGCATTCCCGTCATCCGGCCAAAAGTAACGGAAACCACGGCTCTGGGCGCGGCTTATCTGGCCGGGCTCGGTGTCGGTATTTTTGCGAATCAGGATGAATGCGCGGCAACCTGGAGAATGGACAGACAATTTATCCCGACCATGAGCCGCGCGCAGGCACAAGCGCTGATGGCTGAATGGGAAACGGCGGTAAACCGGGTGCGCTGAACATTAACGCACAAGGCAGTCAGCCAGCGATAAGGTCACCATGAACACGGTTTATGGATAAAATGCAGGCTGGTTCGTGATCGGCAATGACGATGAACGAACCGGAACTGCCTTCGTTTTGCGAAACACAGCGAAGCTTCACCTGTGATTGACGCGGCATTTGATGCTCAGCGTTTTATATTTTTCTGTATTTTTTACTGCTCTCCACTCATGAAACTCAAGTGCACTCTGGTTCTGGCAATGCAATTATTCAGCGTCACAGTCTTTGCTGCTGATACCACGCCATCAGCGCCACCTGCACCAACGTCACCAACGTCACAATCAGTCGCCCCATCCGTCTCGCAATCGGTGTTCGTCGTCGCGCCGGAAGATTTACCAAAACAAACGACCGGCGTCGTCATCGACACACCGAAAATGCCAGAACCGGAAAAGAAAAAAGAATCCGCCCCTATCACTGCTGCACAAGTCTGGTCTGGCCCGGTGCCACTATCGGGTGGTTTGTTTTTTCTGGTCGCATCGATGCCCGTCTTAGCCTCGCTCTATTTCGCGTATCAGTTGTATCTGTTCATCGTTGCCCGTCGCCGTCGCTTATCTATCCGGCATAGCAAAGAAAACTGAGCCCGCCGTTGGCGAAACACTGCTACCGCTGTTCGTTTTTCACCAAAACTTCATCTGTTTGTCACCAGCCTGTCACCTGCCCGGCCTACAGTCTCCATTATCAATAACGATAATCGGAGAACAATATGTCCAGCAAAGCACTGATCGCCAGCGCGGTGTTTAACTCGACGACCCAGGGTCGTAAAGGCATCGCTGACAAACTGTTCGCGCACTGGTTCAGCCGCCTCGTTCATGCGCAGATCTGGGAAGACCCGCAAGCCGATCTGCATGCGCTGCAATTACGTCCCGGTGCCAACATCGTCACGATTTCTTCCGGCGGTTGTAACGCGCTGGCGTATTTATCTGCCGAACCGGCAGCTGTGCACGCGGTTGATCTGAACGCCGCGCATCTGGCGATGCTCAACATCAAACAGACCGCGATCAAACATCTGCCCGATTATGATGCCGTGCTGGCATATCTCGGTGACGCGAATCATGCCGATAATCTGAAACGGTATAAACGTCATATCCGCCAGCATTTATCCGAAGATGCGAGTAGCTTCTGGGAAAGCCGCACGATCACAGGCAAACCTCGCTATCACTACTTTACCAATCAGGCCTATCAACACGGTTTGCTTGGCCGCTTCATCAGCTTCGCCCACGGTTTTGTCAGATTGATGGGCGGCGACATGAGCAAGATGCTCGAAGCCCGCAGCGTGCAGGAACAACGCGATATATTCGACCATTACATTGCCCCGGTATTTGATACAGGCTTGTTCAAACTGCTCGCCCAACAGCCGCTGGCGCTGTATAGCATTGGTGTACCACTGTCGCAGTTCGCGGCGTTGAAAAAAGATGCCGATGAAGGATTACATGTCTTATTCAAAGAAAGAATGCGGCATTTATCCTGCGATTTTCCACTGGATCAGAATTGTTTCGCGCAACAGGCATTTGGCCGGCGCTATGACATACGGCGTCAGGCCGCTTTGCCCATGTATCTGCAACAAGCGCATTTCTTCAGCCTGCGCCGCAATATCGACCGCCTGCATGCGCATCATCTGACGATGACCGATTTCCTGCGTACCCAGCCACGCGCTTCTATGAATGCCTATGTTTTCCTCGATGCACAAGATTGGATGGATCAATCACAACTCACCAGCCTGTGGGAAGAAGTCAACCGCACTGCTGCCCCCGGTGCCAGAGTCGTGTTCCGTACAGCTGGTCAGTCGTCGCCATTGGAACCGGCATTACCAAGCACATTGTTATCCACATGGCATACCGATACGGAACATAACCGTGCTTTACACGCGATTGACCGTTCGGCCATTTACGGCGGCATGCATCTCTATCAAAAAACCTGACTTTTCCTGATTTGAATACTTCCATCCCACCGCGTCTGGTGGCTGATGCCCTCTGGTTGCTGACCGCACGTTCGCGCGGCGGCAATCATTGGGTCAGTAATGCCCATTGCCAGATCCAGACCATAGAATTTGGTGGCCACAGCCATCCCATCAGCTTGCTTGAACACAGCAATTGGCAAGAATGCGCCGCCTCCAGCCCTCGTTCGGCTTTACTGCGAGCCCATCGTCAACGTCTGAAGCAATCGACGTCAGCCACCGCACGCATAGCTGATACCCTGTCTTGTCTGGTGTACGGGCCGTTATCGGCGCTCATGCACACCGGTAAGCTGGATCAGGCTGCCCTGGTCGCCAACTATCTGCTGCCGACCAGCCTTTATCCGGCCTGGGGTGCAGACGATATCCAGCTAATGACAGAACGATTGCAGACAGCACATCCGCAACGTCCGCTGATGATGCAACATCTCAGCTCTGAAGTCTGTCCGCAACTGATGCAACATCTGCGTAATCTGGGTTGGAAAATGGTAGCGACACGTACTGTCTTCTTGTCGGATCCGCAGCAAACCCAGCAAACTGGTTTCTGGCCTGACACTGATGTCGAGATTGTCCATCAGGATCAGCTCAGCAATAGCGATCTGCATGAATTACATGCGCTATATCAACTGCATAAGCGATCTAACGTCAGGCAAACAAACCATCTGCAGACAGATTTCAGTCTGGCTTTTTTTGAATTATGTCTGGAAACCGGCTTTGTTGAACTGACTGGCCTGCGCTGGCAAGGACACTGGGTCGGCATCCTGGGAACTTATACACAAACAGACAGCGACTGGCTCACCGCCCCATTGATGGCGTGGGATCACAACTTACCTGTGTCAGTAAAACCAGAACACCTGCTACATGACTTATTCATCCGGGAAGCACAGCAAAAACAATTGCGCCTGCACTGCGGTACTGAGCAGAAAATCGCTCCCGACCGCAGTCATAGTGCGATTGAATATACCGCCATTTACGATCAACACTTGCCAACTACTCAGAAAATCGCCAACCGGTGGTTCTCTGCGCTGTTTCAGCAATGTGTTTATCGTCCTTCATAATCAATCGGCATCAATCTTCATCAATCAACAGCACGACATCACCGTTTTACTGAATACCGGAATAAAAATAAAGACAACACTTGCAAGCATTCAAGCTCAACGCTGAGCCTATAAAACCGCAACAAGTGCAAAAATCAACGCAGAATCAGAGTTAAAACCCTGTGGATAAGGCTTTGCATATCCACAGTATCGTTTGGGGAAAACCGTCAAACTTTTCCCCAGGTTTTTATTTATCCCAAAACTATCATCAAACGATACAAGGCTTATCAGAACAGATATACAGTCACTAAGTCTTTGTTTATGTGAATAAATAAGGACTTATCCACAAAATATCGCGCCGTTAACTATCACTACTATGTATATATAAACTAAGTTATATAAGTAAACCGGTTTTGAATATTTTTCAAAGTTTCAGCTCATCGCAAACCACAAACAGATTTAAATTTAAAATTTTTTAAATCTGATCCTGTTTCAACTCAATTTAAAAAATAGATCAGCAATCCATGTAGAAAGAACGGTTGATTTTTTTTTAACGTCGAAAAAAATGAATAACAGCATGTTGAAAAGCCAGTTCTTTTACCCACAAAAACCGTATGCCAGTGGAAAACAAGATTATTGCTGACCACTTTTTTATCAAAACAGCCGCAAAAAGACAGAAAAGCCACGTTTTTTGAAAATATTTTTGTGGATAAGCTCACTGATATCCACTGCATACATTGTGCGTAAACAAGTAAATGCGGATCAGATACTTTTCTATCCAAATTTTGTCCTGTGGATATACAGACTTTTTGCACCGCCTTATCAATTGCTTAAATAATTGATTCTGTGGACGTTTACTGACTTATCCACAGCAAATGAATGGCGTTAACAACTACTACTATTTATATACAAAGTTATTATCTTTAAAGGTATCCACAGGCAAAAAAAGCGAAATCCCCACAAGCAAAAATTTCCTTTAGAATCCGTTACTTAGAAATCCAGCACCGCATTACGGCGGGTTCTTCGTCTTTTTCTTCCGGGGATATTCATGAAACTTTGGCATACCTTGTCGCTTAGCCTGACACTCAGTCTTTTTGTGGCAACAGCTCACGCTGCTGCACCGACCGATGCGTCCATCAAAGAGTTATTGCAGGCAACGCAGAGCAAAGAATTACTGCAATCGGTTCAATCGCAAATTGACAATATGACCGCCGGCATCATGCGTGACGCTGCCAGCAGTACGAAAATCGATGAAGAAAAGCAAAAAGCGCTGGATAAATTCCGCGAAAAGATGATTGCGATTCAAAAAGAAGAACTTTCCTGGGAAAAAATGGAACCGATGCTGATCAGCATCTATGCCAGCTCGCTGACGCAGGAAGACGTCGATGGCATTACAGCATTTTATAAATCGCCTGCTGGCAAAGCCTATGTGCAAAAAATTCCGGCAATCATGCAGCAAACCATGGCGCAAATGCAGGCAAAATTAAAGCCTATGGCTGAAAAAGTGAAACAGGCTCAAAAAGAATTAAACGAAGAATTTGCGAATATCGATAAGAAGAAAAAAGCATTAAAATGATTTATCTTTATTTAAAATTATTTAAATTTTCATTAAATGTCGTTAATTTTTTTTTTGTTAACTCATTTTTCTGCTGATGCCAAAAAAATCTTCATCAGAAAAAAAAACCTGATTTGTTCCAGTTTTTAATGCATTTCGGGGGAGTATCATTAATTTCGGCTCTAATCTCAGCGTCAACACTGGGTTTTAAAATATACTCCCCCCAGTATTTTTTATCGCTGAAAGCTGGTTCTGGCCGTTGGAATACGCTTATTTCGCTGACAATTTATGTATTTACGATCTCTCGATGCTGCCGACGCGACACATATTGCAGGCCTCTGGCTGACGGGAGCAGCAGAAAGTGGAAAAACAGAAGCCGCTTATTTACCGCAAGTATCTCAGCAAGCCTATGCGGCGACGCTCGCGGCCGATCTGGCCTCCGAGGCCTGTATAGGCTGGGGGATCTTTGATGCTGCCACAGCAAGCTTACTGGCCTATCTGACGGCAAAAATCGCCACCCCCGAAGCTGAATTTAAGCAAATTCCGTATTTATATCTGTTGGATCTGGATGTGCACCCGCAACAGCGGCGGCGCGGACTTGGCGCAAAACTGATTGCCGCTGCCAGAGCGTATGCAGAGACGCAGAAACTTGGCAGTATCGAAGTCAACTGGCTCAGCGAAGACGCGCAGGCATCTGCATTCTGGCTTAGCCAGGGATTTGGACAATTTCTGGTACGTGGACGCTATCGCTTGTCCTGAGACTGCCAGCACCGCTCAAAACGTCACCGGCCGCGTATTTGCAAAGCAAAGTAGAAAGCAAAGCACTGCACAACATCCTAAGCAAATGCAGCGCAAAAAAAAGCCCGCACATCAGCGGGCTTTTTGCAAATGATGATCAGGCCGCAATCAGCTCGCCATCGCCATCAGGCTGGCATTTCCGCCAGCTGCTGTCGTATTGACGCACAAAGCCCGTTCCGCGACCAAACGCCAGAGTGGAATCTCAGCGGCATGCGTTGTCTCGATCACGGATGCAATCGCCCCATCAAGCGCCGCAAACACGGGTTTGTAAATATTCAGCAAGCTGCTTTCGACCAATGCAATCTGCGCGCCGCAATCCTGCACTTCCGCACTGATGATCTGCTGCCGCAGTTCTGCCGGAAAACTGGCTGGCAACAGCATCAATGCCTGTTGTGGCAAAACCGCTGTGTTACCGGTTGCGAGTGTCGCTGCAAGCTGATTCAACAGGCACGGCAGGCTGCTGGCCGCACAATAGATACGACCACGCGGTACAAACGATAAAGTATTGCGTTCGCCTGTTGGACCAGGCAGCACTTGCGTGATCTTATATGGCGTCTGATGGCTGTATTGATCGCCGAGATTGCCCAGTTCCTGCATGTGCTGAGTTTTCGCCCATACGAGTAAGGTGCTCAGCGCAGCAGGTTCTTGTCGCTCATAGACGGTGTGGCCGCCAAGGCTGATATCCGGTGTGCGTTGCAGACGTTTCAGATACAGCGGACCACCGGCTTTCGGGCCTGTGCCGGATTTACCTTCGCCGCCAAACGGTTGCACGCCGACGACCGCACCGACGATATTACGATTCACATAAATATTGCCGACGTGAGCGCGGCTGGTGATGAAATTAATTGTTTCATCAATCCGTGAATGCACTCCCAGCGTCAGGCCAAAGCCTGTGCCATTGATCTGATCAATCAGTTCGGACAATTGATCGCGGCGGAAGCGCAAAATATGCAGTACCGGACCGAATACTTCTTTTTGCAGTTCGGCCAGATTGCTGATTTCTATAACCGTTGGTGGGATAAAGGTGCCTTGCTGGCAGCTTTCCGGCAGTGTCAGGCTGAATACCGATTTGCCCAGGCCACGCATCGCATCGATGTGCCGTAGTAAATTGTTTTGCGCTTCTGCATCAATGACGGGGCCGATATCGGTCGCGAGGCGATCAGTCTGACCGATACGCAACTCCTGCATCGCACCATGCAGCATTTCTATCGTTTTGTCAGCGATATCTTCTTGCAGACACAAAATACGCAGTGCTGAACAACGCTGACCTGCGCTGTCAAAGGCAGAGGTCAGGACATCGTTGACGACTTGCTCAGGCAGAGCGCTGCTATCAACGATCATCGCATTTTGGCCGCCAGTTTCCGCGATCAGCGGTATATCGATGCCTTCAGCGACAGCGCGTTTGCTGAGGGTGCGGTTGATGATCTGTGCGACTTCGGTTGAACCTGTAAAAATAACACCTTTGACGCGGGCGTCTGCGACCAGTTGCGCACCGACGACTTCGCCAGTCCCAGGCAAAAATTGTAATGCTGCACGGGGGATGCCTGCTTCGTGCAACAGCTGTATCGCGCGATACGCAATCAATGGAGTCTGTTCTGCAGGCTTCGCCAACACCACATTACCAGCAGCCAGAGCTGCGCTGACTTCACCGATAAAAATCGCCAACGGAAAATTCCACGGGCTGATACAAACTACCGGACCGAGTGCTTTGGTATTGGCGTGTGATTCGACCTGCGCTGCGTAATAGCGTAAAAAGTCGACCGCTTCACGCACTTCTGCAATCGCATTCGGCAGCGATTTACCCGCTTCGCGTATGGCGAGTGCCATGAACTCAGGTGTATTTGCTTCCAGTAAATCAGCTGCTTTTTTCAGGCTGGCCGCACGGATCGATGGGGCGGTCGTTTGCCATTCCAGTGCGTAGTGTTCTGCTGTGTACAAGGCTTGTTGCACGTCTTGCGTATTGGCTTCAATCACCGCACCTACGGTATCAGACAGACAGGCCGGGTTGCGTACATCGCGCTGTACGATGGCACTGCTGTCACTGGCTAATAATGGCGTGGCAACGATGAACTGGCTGGCGGCGCTGTTGAATTCTTTCGATATTTCCTGCAGCGTGATTTCATTAGAAAAATCCAGACCGGCAGAATTCTGACGTTCATGACCAAACAATTCGCGTGGTAGGGCAATACCTGCATGTGGCTTGCCACCGAGATCGCGCGCAATCGCAATCGGATCCGCGATCAGTGACTCAATCGACACGCTTTCATCGACGATCTGATTCACAAACGACGAGTTGGCGCCGTTTTCCAGCAAGCGACGCACCAAATAGGCAAGCAAAGTCTGATGCGAACCCACCGGTGCATAGATACGGCAAGGCTTATTCAGCTTATCTTTACCGACAACCTGATCGTATAAAGTTTCGCCCATGCCGTGCAGACACTGGAATTCATAATCCGTCACGCCTGCTTCTTTTGCCCAGGTATAAATTGTCGCCAGCGTCAGTGCGTTGTGCGTGGCGAACTGTGGATAAATCACGTCGGTCGCTGCCAGCAAGCGTTGCGCACAGGTCAGATACGATAAGTCGGTATACACCTTACGTGTGTAGACCGGAAAATCACTCATGCCATCGACTTGCGCACGTTTGATTTCGGCATCCCAGTAAGCGCCTTTCACCAGACGCACCATAAATTTGCTGCCGCTGCGGCGCGCCAGATCAATCAGATAATCAATCGCATACGGGCAGCGCTTTTGATAGCCCTGCACCACGTAGCCTATGCCTTCAAAGCCTTTCAGGTCGGGATCGAACGCCAGTGCTTCCATCAGATCGAGCGATAATTCCAGCCTGTCGGTTTCTTCCGCATCGATGTTCAGGCCGATGTTGTAGTGCTTTGCCAGCATCAATAAATTTTTCAGCAGCGGCAATAATTCCGTCATCGTGCGTTCGCGTTGTGCACGCGAGTAACGCGGATGCAAGGCCGACAATTTCACCGAAATACCCGGGCCATCTTTGATGCCGCGACCATTTGAGGCTTTACCGATCGCGTGAATCGCGGTTTCGTAAGACTGATAATAATAGGCCGCATCTTTGGCGGTCAGTGCTGCTTCACCCAGCATGTCATACGAATAGCGGTAACCGCGTTTCTCATTTTCCTGACTGTTTTTCAGCGCTTCTTCTATTGTTTGCCCAGTGACGAACTGATTGCCGAGCATACGCATGGCGAGATCTACACCTTTACGGATCAAAGGTTCGCCGCCTTTGGCAATCAGACGCGTCAACGCAGCGCCAAGGCCTTGTTCGCTATTGGTTGCCACCAGTTTTCCTGTCACCAGCAAACCCCAGGTCGCAGCATTGACGAACATAGACGGTGATTCGCCCAGATGTTTTGCCCAGTCGCCTTTACTGATTTTGTCCGCGATCAGGCGATCTGCGGTCTGATGGTCAGGGATGCGCAACAGCGCTTCGGCCAGACACATCAGTGCGACACCTTCTTCGGATGACAAAGAAAATTCATGCATCAGCGCATCGACACCGGATGCACGCGTGCGTTGCTGACGTACTGAGCTGACTAATTTTTGCGCAAGTTCTGCAACATTATTTTGTAACGAGGGGTAAGAATTAACTTGTGACAGCAGATACTGCACAGCCTCGGTTTCATTGCGACGGTAAGCGTTGGTAATTGCATTTCTGAGTGGGCTGATATTCACTAACAGCTCGGCATGCAGTGCCGCAAACGGGGATGTAGATGTAGTCACAGAGGTCGCAGTCATATAGAAATAATAAAAACAAATATGATTTCATTGTATCGACGCTGCTCAATGATTAATTCTGGAAAATAGAACTCATATCGAAATTTTCTTTTTTGTGAGAAAATAATCCCGAATATTATTAATCACCACTCTGATCAATTTTTGACTTCTTATGCTAGACAAAATCAGTAAAAGAATTCTGGCCGAATTACAAAACGATGGCCGTATCAGTAATGTAGAACTGGCGACACGGGTTAACCTATCCCCGGCAGCCTGCCTGGAACGCGTGCGTAAATTGCAGGAGTCCGGCTACATTCTTGGTTACACAGCACAACTCAATCCGCATCTGCTGGATGTGGCTTTGCTGGTGTTCATCGAAGTTGTGCTCGACAGAACCACTCCCGATGTATTTGATGCGTTCCGCCGCGGCGTGCAGGCAATTCCCGAAGTACTGGAATGCCACATGGTTGCCGGTGGTTTTGATTATCTGGTCAAAGCGCGCGTGAAAGACATGAACGCCTACCGCGACTTCCTTGGTAAATCATTGCTGCAATTAAATGGTGTACGCGAAACGCATACCTATGCAGTGATGGAAGAAGTTAAAAATACCAGTTGTCTTCCGATCAAATAAGTGGCTTGCTGTTGCTGGTATCATGCCGGTAATGGGTTCACTACGATAAGTGGATAACCCGCCACATAAAAACGCTGTAAAAAAATTGGCCACCTGACGCAGGTGGCCAATTTTCATGCTGCGTTGTTATTGCTGGTTAAGTTCCTCAAGCACTGCAAGCAATTCCGTCAGACGCGCGTTCAGCGCTGCCTGACTGCTCGCTTTCAGCGGTGCCAGTATCCGTCTTTCATTTTCCACATGCGCTGCGACAGCGCGATCGATCAGCTTCAGGCCACTGGCAGATAATTGCACCAGCATACTGCGGGCATCAGCCGGGTTTGGCAGACGCTTGATCAGCGCGCGGTTTTCCAGACTTTGCAGGCGGTGCGTCATCGTACCGGAGGTAATCATCATGCTGGAAAATAAGGCTGTTGGCGTCAGGCGAAATGGCTTACCTGAACGACGTAGTGTCGCCAGCACATCAAACTCCCAGGCGCTGAGGTTAAACTCTGCAAATGTAACGTCCAACTGCGGTCGTAACAGCGCTGTGCAACGCCCGAGTCGACCGATAATTGCCATAGGGCTGACATCCAGATCAGGTCTTTCCTGGTGCCATTGCTCTAATAAGATGTCGACAGCATCTGACTGATTTCCGGTCATTGATATTCTCCATTTATCTTGATATCAAGATTATATATCTTCTCTTTGTCTTCTTTGTGATAAGATTATTTATCTTGAATTGAAGATAAATAATGAAAAAATTTTCCACGAACTCTGTCGCTTGGGGCGACATTTTAGTTACCGCACTCGCACCGGTTATCTGGGGTAGTACGTACATCATCACTACGCAATTTTTACCACCAGATCGCCCATTTACTGCAGCGTTGATACGGGTGCTACCTGCGGGTATTTTGTTGTTGTTAATGACGCGTCGTCTTCCGCAATTTTCTGCCTGGCCACGATTACTGTTACTGGCCGCACTGAATATAGGATTTTTCCAGGCTTTATTATTTGTCGCTGCATACCGCTTACCCGGTGGTTTAGCAGCCGTGGTCGGCGCTTTGCAACCTTTACTGATGATCGTGCTGGTATGGGTGTTTGATCAGCGTAAGCCGGGTATGCCAGTGATTTTCGCCGCGATCACCGGCGTTCTCGGCATGGCTGCATTATTACTGGGGCCAGGCTCTGTTTGGGATCCGGTTGGCATTGCAGCGGCACTCTCAGGAACGGCCTGTATGGCAGTGGGAACTTATTTATCGCGGCGCTGGAACATTGCCTTACCAGTGCTGGCATTCACCGGATGGCAATTGCTTCTGGGTGGCTTAATATTGCTGCCACTTGCCTGTTTGTTTGATCCGCCATTACCGGTACTGACGCCGGTGAATATCGTTGGGTATGCCTATTTGTGTGTGATCGGAGCCTTGTTCGCGTATGTGTTGTGGTTCCGCGGTGTTGCGCGGCTACCGACAGTGGCCATATCGTCGCTGGGACTGTTTAGTCCTTTGACTGCAGTATTGTTGGGGTGGATTTTTCTCGGACAAACAATACGCGGGTTATCGTTGGCTGGATTATTGATGGTGCTGTTAAGCAT
The DNA here is from genome assembly GCF_014699135.1 of Cognatundibacterium aquatile. Classification (GTDB taxonomy): domain Bacteria; phylum Pseudomonadota; class Gammaproteobacteria; order Burkholderiales; family Burkholderiaceae_D; genus Undibacterium; species Undibacterium aquatile. Next base: position 85,297 of record NZ_JACOFT010000001.1, on the reverse strand, counting down.
CCTTGCAGTGCAATGGCTGAGTAAGCCTGCAGCGCCGAGAAAATAGTGACAAGCGTCGTCTGTTCGACTTAACCTGCAAATGGTGTGATGACTGAATCTATGCAAGATGAATTCGTCATCAACCGAAAGAACGCATTTCAGCGTGACAGATGAAATGCGTTCTGCCTGTTACTTATCTGCTTTGATAGTGTTCAACAATTGTGCGCTGCTGACGCCTTGTTGTTGCAGCAGCGATTCGAGTGCGGGCAGTAATGGCCCCAGCGTTTCACTAAGTATATTGCGTACCGTATCGACGATTACCTGAGTGCTGCGCTCGATTTCTATATTCAGTGCAGCACCTGTTTTTTTCTCTGCAAATACCGTCATGCGCAATGTTTCCGGGATCAGCCAAACTTCAAACCAGGCTTCATCGCGGTTGACCTCAGCAATCGTCAGGCTGGCGCCGTTGATGGCGATGTAGCCTTTAGCGAAGATGTAACGCAACCAGACCGGCGGAACCGCGATACGGATCACGTAGTTATTTTCCAGTTCACGAATCTGGGCGACGTGCGCTGTGAAATCGACGTGCCCGGATAAAGGATGTCCACCGATTTCAGCGCCGTCTCTGGCAGCACGTTCAACGTTGACACGGCTGTTTTCGGCATAACTGCCGAGAGTGGTTATCGTGAGACTTTGTTGCATCACATCGAAGTCTGCTGCACGCTCACCATGCAATTGTGTGACGGTCAGGCAAACACCATCAACGGCAACGCTGGCGCCGATTTCCAGTGCGTTCGCAAAGCCATCGGGAAACTCAATCTGAAACGTGCGCAAGCCCGGTTTATCGTTGATGCTTGCGATGCGGGCGATGCCTTGTACTATGCCTGTGAACATGATGATAACAATGGAAAGTAAATGGAAAGTTGGCGAGCAGCCGTGATTGTAAGGCGAATTGCAAATACAGATGCAGCTACACGGATAGTCGGTTATTTGATCCGCTAGTTAATCCGCTGGTTCAAGTGCCGGTCAGAACCTGCACCTGTGCCGGAGATACCGCCGCCAGCGGTAATTCGACCATGAAACTGGTACCAGCACCCAGCGTACTGACGCAACGGACGCAGCCATCTTGTGCCTCGCTGAGTTTTTTAACGATGGATAAACCCAGCCCGCTGGAATGTTCGCCAGCCGTTGGTGTCGGCGATAATTTTGAAAACTTCGTGAACAAATGTTGCTGATCTTCACTGGACAAACCCGGCCCCTCATCGCGCACTTCAAATCGTCCCATGCCATTGTGCTGATTGATTGTCAGCCAGATTGTTTTTTCTGCCGGAGAAAATTTGATCGCGTTTGAAAGCAGGTTATCGAAAATACGTATGCAGGCATTCAGATCGGCGGTGACAAAAACACTGCTGTCGATATCCACAACCGTATGCAGATTTTTCGCTTTCAGTGCCGATTCATATTGCTGAATGATGTCTCGTAACAATTGACCGAAATCGACGGTTTGTGCCGACAAATGAAAGTGTCCTGATTCCAGCGCATTCACATCCAGCAGATTGGTGACGATATGCATCATCCGCTGACCGCTGTTACTGATACGTTCAAGATACTGATGCTGCTGTTCTTCGGAAATCTGATGGCGCATCTTACGCAGCAGATCACTCATGCCGATAATACTGGTTAATGGGTTTTTGAGATCATGTGCCGCAATCCCGAGTATGTCGTCTTTCTCTTTATCCAGCAGTTTCATGCGTTGAACCGCATCATCCAGTTCAGCGGTTCGCAATTGCACTTTGGCTTCCAGCTCATATTCAGCCTGCTGCGAAATTTTCAGCAACTGCCGCTGTATATCGACGCTTTCTTTTTTAATCAGACTGATTCTGTAAGCCTGTGCTAATGCCAGCAAGATCGCTTCCATTGCAGAACCGATCTGGAAACCGTAATCTGTGATCCAGCTGGATTCCAGAATACCGAGATTGCGTAAAGGCAGGAGAAAAATACTGACGACCCAGGAAACAGACGCAACACAAACGATATACCCCGGCAGGTACCCACGCAGACCTGCCAAAAAACAGATCGGTAAAAAAAAGATGACCTGAACCAATCCGACTAATTGCACAAACTCAGCAATGGTCGTGTTGTATCCAGCCAGAATAAGGGCAATAAAAATCAGCACCATGACCTGCATGATTTTGAATGCCTTGTAGAAAAATGGCATCGTTTCTTTGAGCCGTAGAAAACTGCTGATAAATAACGATGAGACGAGAATAATTAATTGTGGTAACAGTGCCGGCATGATGTCGACCAGCCAAGGCCAGTCGGGGGCGATAAACATGCCTATGTGGCCGTTGATACTCATACCGGCAGCCAAGGTTCCGAATGACAGCAGCAGGTAATAGAACATGGAAATATCGCGATAAGTGATCAGCAATATCGCGTTGTAGATAATCATGGCCAGCATCACACCGTAATAAATACCCATCAGGCTGGCGATGTAGTCAGAGGTCTCTGTGAATTTATTCGGTGTCCACAATACTGCGCGGAAAAAGACGGAGCTAGTGCTTTGTATCCGTAAATACACCGTCGTCGTTTCTGTATCCTGCAGATAAAGTTTGAAAATGGGATAGTGGTGCCGGATTTCCTGCTGTGAGAAAGCAATGTGATCACCCGCCCGTTGAATTTCCATGCTGCCGTCTTTGCCGCGGCGATACATGCGGATATCGTCAAGCATAATGGGCATCATTTCCAGCAACCACATCTTATTGCTGTCGGCGCTGCTTCTTTGTAAATCCAGACGTAGCCAGAATGCCGATTCGGAATAACCTGCGCTCAGATTTTTTGACAGTGGTTTGAATTGGCGCGCGATCTCCGGTGACAGAATATCCTGAATATCAAGCTTGCCAGTGGTGTCTTCAAATAATAGAAAATTATTATGCAGAGGTATTTTCTGTTCGCCTTTTTCGAGCAAAGTCACTGCCGCCTGCGCTGTTAATCCTTTGAGTAAAAAAGATAACAGCAACAAGGCGAAAATAAAAAATCGGCGATAGCGGGCTGTATGCATCTTTCTGGGCGGGTAAGTCGCTATACGGAAACGAAGCGAAAAATCAACGCGGAATGTAAAAAACTGTTAAACAGATGAAGCAGCCTAACAAGTTTCAATCCGCTTAGCAATCAGAAAGAACAATAAGATACTTTTCAGTTATTCCTGTTTGTCCTGCTGCAATTCCGGGATCAGATTGGAATGCGTCATCGTGATCAGATTGTTTCTCAGCCATTGATGCGCGGGATTGCGGGCATCGCGTTCATGCCACAACATATCGATATGTACCGCCGGGGTTTCAAACGGCAATTCTGTCCAGATCAGCGCGTCGGTCATGCCGGTGGCTGAAATCAGGTGTCTTGGCAACACCGTCAGCAAGTCAGAATTCGCAACCACGCGGCCTGCTGTAAAAAACTGGTTGATGGTCAGCAAAATACGTCGTTCACGCCCCATTTTGCTCAAAGTTTCATCAATCAGCCCATGGGCCCGTCCTGAGAAACTCACCAGCAAGTGATTGGCACCGCAATAATCATCGACCGTCAGGGTTTTCCCTGCCAGTGGATGATTCTGCCGCATCACGCACACATAGTGACCAGAATACAGCCGTTCATGGCGGATGGCGCTGTTGCCAGCGGTCTGGCTTCCGGAAAGCTGAGCGACGACACCTGGAAAAAAACCGACCGCAATATCGATATCGCCATGTAGCAGCATAGGGCGAGGTTCGCGCGTTGTCAGAGGCATCATCCTGACGTTAATACCGGGAGCGTCATTCTGAATGGAGCGCACCAGCGTTGGCATCCACAGTGCTGCAGTGGCATCTGCCATCGCCATGCGAAACGTCAGCTGCGCCTGTGAGACATCAAAGGCACCGGGTGCAATGGCTGATTCCAGGCTGGACAAGGCCTGCCGTATGGTTGGCCACAATGCCTCGGCGCGCGGAGTCGGCTTCACGCCATACGCGGTGCGTATCAGTAATTCATCGTTCAGTGAATGGCGCAGGCGTTTCAATGCATTTGACACGGCGGGCTGGGTCATTGCGAGTTTATCTGCTGCGCGGGTCAGGTTTTGCTCAATCATTACCGCATCAAACACCCGCAATAAATTCAGATCCAGTGTCAAAAAGTTCATGTTGTTTGCCTCCGTTAATATCGTTATCTGCAATTATTCACAAATAATATATTGATTATAGGAAATCGAAATTAGAATTATATGTTGCAATGCAATATGATCTGATTATTCCCAAATGTAAATAAAAGTAGAGATCATCATGACTTTCCTCAATATCGCTTTCCCTGCCACCAGTGCACTCCCTGTTGCCGAAGTTGCTATCAGCGCCTTGGTTGCCGCTGCCCGTCCTTTGATTGGCCTGAGCATCCTGACCACAATGTTATTGGTCTTTAAGCCATTGATTACAGGCATGTTGCGCGCATTGAAGCTGGCTGTATTCCCAAACAAAACACGCGAAGAAAAATCTGCCATGCGCAATTTGCGCAGCATGCTGGCCGTTCGCAATATCGCCAACGAACTCGACAGCACTTCGCCTAACATGGCCGCTGAGCTGCGCGCACTTGCGGCTCGCGGTTAATCAACAATTTTGCAATGCAACATAGCCCAGTGTACAGCGAGTTAACCATGTCTGCCTATACCCCAGCTTACCAGCGTACAACACCGCGTGAAGTCGCTGGTTCCAGAAGTCTGGCATCAATGCTGCCAAGTCTGCTGATGACAGGTTTGCTGACCTTGATCGTTACCGCCGTCTTGCGTTTGTTGTGGGTTGGTCTGACTAACGACTTCTTCGCATCGTGGATGGAAGCGTGGCTGACGACCTGGCCTATCGCATTTCCACTGGCTTACATGGCGTTGCCTGTGATTCAGAAAATTTCACGCAGCCTGAGCAAACCTGCTGTGTTGAAGCGTCGTACACAGGGCATCAGTATTGCAGCGATACAGCAAGTGTCTGATGAAGTCACCCTGCAGAATGGCTTAACGGTCAAAGCACCACAACTGCCAAAAATTGTACGTTAATTGCACACTGACCGACCCGATTTGTCTCAAAAAAGCCGCTGATTCGTAGCGGCTTTTTTTACGTGCTCTGCTGCTGCCGGCGTGATTGTTAGCGTCAGTATTTTTGCTGCGCTGGTCAGGTCAAAAAGGATAAACACTACTCGCAGCTCGATTTGCATCGATATAAAAAAAGCGCGACATCGTCGCGCTTTTTTACCGGGCTGAATTTATTGCGCTGAGAAACTTACATGCTCAGGCGGTTTTTCAACGCCACACGGGTTGCTTCCAGTTCTGCCGGCAAACGGTAAGCCAGTTTTTCAAACAACTCGGTATGCAACACCAGCTCTTCTTCCCACGCGGTGACGTCGATCGATGTGATGGTATTGAATTGTTCCTGGGTGAATTCCAGACCATCCCAGTTCAGATCATCAAAGCTCGGTGTCACACCAAATACGTGTTCCACGCCATTCGCTTTGCCTTCGATACGTTCCAGCATCCATTTCAGCACGCGCATATTGTCGCCGAAACCTGGCCACACAAATTTGCCGTTTTCATCAGTACGGAACCAGTTCACGCAGTAGATCGATGGCAAAGTCGCGCCGATCGCGTCGATTTTCTTACCCATATCCAGCCAGTGCTGGAAATAGTCGCTCATGTTGTAACCCATGAATGGCAACATCGCGAACGGGTCACGGCGTACCACGCCTTGCTGACCAGCCGCCGCCGCAGTAGTTTCCGAGCCCATGGTCGCGGCCATGTAAACGCCTTCGATCCAGTTACGTGCTTCCGTTACCAATGGCACTGTCGTTGAACGACGGCCACCAAAGATGAATGCAGAAATTGGCACACCAGCAGGATCATCCCATGCGGCATCGATCACAGGGTTTTGTGTTGCAGCGACAGTGAAGCGGGCATTTGGATGCGCTGCTTTACGGCCGGTTTCTTTACCGATGGCTGGCGTCCAGTCTTTACCTTGCCAGTCGATCAGATGCGCTGGCGCTTCTTTCGTCATGCCTTCCCACCAGACATCGCCGTCGTCAGTCAGCGCGACGTTCGTGAAAATGGTGTTGGCCGTCAGCGATGCCATGCAATTTGAATTCGTTGCCGTGTTGGTGCCCGGTGCCACGCCGAAATAACCTGCTTCCGGGTTGATCGCATACAAGCGGCCATCTTTACCTGGTTTGATCCACGCAATATCGTCACCGATCGTTGTGACTTTCCAGCCTTTGATTGCTGGGATCAGCATCGCAAAATTCGTTTTGCCGCATGCTGACGGGAACGCCGCTGCGACGTAATGTTTTTTACCTTCTGGTGATTCCACGCCCAGAATCAGCATGTGTTCTGCCAGCCAGCCCTGATCACGACCCATGGTGGAAGCGATACGCAGCGCAAAGCATTTTTTACCGAGTAGCGCATTGCCACCGTAACCGGAACCAAACGACCAGATTTCGCGGCTTTCAGGGTAATGCACGATGTATTTCGTCGCATTGCATGGCCAAGCCACGTCTTGCTGACCAGCGGCCAGCGGCGCGCCGACAGTGTGCACGCAAGGAACGAAATCGCCATCCGTACCCAGCACGTCATACACCGCTTTGCCCATACGCGTCATGATGCGCATGTTCACTGCCACATACGGCGAATCAGACAATTCAACGCCGATATGCGCGATGGGGGAACCCAGCGGACCCATAGAGAAAGGCACCACGTACATCGTGCGGCCTTTCATGCAGCCGTCGAACAGCGGGTTCAGCGTCGCGCGCATTTCTGCCGGTGCCATCCAGTTATTGGTCGGGCCCGCATCTTCTTTTTTCTCAGAACAGATGAAAGTGCGGTCTTCCACACGCGCCACATCGGTAGGATCAGAACACGCCAGATAGCTGTTCGGGCGTTTTGCGTCATTCAGTTTTTTCATGGTGCCGCTGGCAACCATTTGCGCGCACAGGCGATCATATTCTTCCTGTGTGCCGTCGCACCAGACGATATTGTCTGGCTTCGTCAGCGCAGCAATATCAGCGATCCAGCTGATCAGCTTCTGATGTTTGACATAAGCGGGCGCATTGATTGTTGCACCGATGGCCGCGATGTCGTTGGCGGTTGTTTGACTCATACTGACTCCAATAAGATTGCAATAAAAAAACCGGGGTAGCAGCGCGGCAGTGTCGTCGTTAGAAAGTCAGGCGATGCGAGCACGGTTGGAAAACGATCCCAGCTCCAGCAAGGCGAACACGATGGCGGCGGTTCTGTCGGATAATAGGCAATCAGGAGGATGATCCCGACTCCAGCTTGCGTCGGCGCGGTAGGCGGACGGAAGAATCAAAAAGCTACGTAACCGGATATTCTACACGGACGCGCCCATTTGGGTGCAGTTCACATCAGATTTATTATCACAGTAGTACCGTTTTTGAAAGTGAAACTGTTTCAACAGTGACGCTCTATAAGGAAAAAAAATCATGAAGATTGCCATCCTCGATGATTACCAGGATGTCGTGCGGCATTGCCAGTGCTTTGCGATGCTCAAAGACCATGAAGTCAAAGTATTCAACAGCAGCGCCGTCGGTATAGGCCAATTGGCGATACGCCTCGCCCCGTTTGATGCACTCGTGCTGATCCGCGAACGTACCCGCTTTCCGCGCGCCCTGCTGCAACGCCTGCCGAATTTAAAACTCATCTCACAAACCGGCAAAGTCGCCGGACACATCGACCTCACCGCCGCCAGAGAAAAAAACATCGCCATTGCCGAAGGCGTGGGCGACGCCACCGCCCCCGCCGAGCTGACCTGGGCGCTGATCATGGCCGCCTCGCGCCGCCTCACCAATTACGCGTCTTTACTGCAACAGGGAACCTGGCAGGCATCCTCCGTCCAGCCCGCACAGAATCGCCTCGGCAGGGTCTTAAAGCAACGCAGCCTCGGCATCTGGGGTTACGGCAAAATCGGCAAACGCATCGCCAGTTACGCCACCGCGTTTGGCATGCATGTCGTCATCTGGGGCAGCGCAGCCAGCCGCGCCCAAGCGCTGCAGGATGGCTATCAGGCCGCCGCTTCGCGCGAAGCATTTTTTGCCGACAGTGATATTCTTACCCTGCATTTACGGCTGAATGACGCCACGCGCGGCATCGTCCAGCCAGACGACCTGGCCCGCATGCAACCGGACGCCCTGTTCGTCAACACCAGCCGCGCCGAGTTGCTGGCACCAGACGCCCTCGTCCACGCACTCGATGCTGGCCGCCCCGGTTTCGCCGCCATCGACGTCTTTGAAACCGAACCCGTACCGCAAAACCACCCGCTGCTGCACCGTGAAAACGTCCTCGTTACACCGCACATCGGCTACGTCGAACAAGACAGCTACGAACTCTATTTCGCCGCCGCATTCCAAAATATCCTGAATTTCGCCGTAGGAACACCGACGAATTTATTGCATGGATGAAGGTGGAGTGTGGATAAGGTTAGGCATATTCATAAACGGCAAATACAACAAGGCTTATATGTGGCTTTTAAGACAGTTGAAAAAAATTGTCTTTTTTGACATTCCAAGTTAATGTTTACTTTTATTAAATTAATCATGTTAGAGCCATACAAATGGAAGTTATAACTCAATATCTCCAAGTGACTGTTCTAGCATTGGGCGCAATTTGGAATGCAATCGTGGCTTATGAGGCATATCCGAAAGTATGGAAGGTCGTATTTTCGGCGTTAGTTGCTTTACTTCTCTCTATTACAGCATTTAATAAAGCATTTCCATTTTATGGCTAAATGTATTTTAAAAAATAAGCTTTAATATATCCATTAAGTGGGCCGCACTAAAGCGCACCTCTTATGTCAAACGTTAGATTAAATATATCTCCATGACAGATTTATTTGAAATTCTAAAATCTTGGCCTGCGGCCTCGGCTGCCATCGTTGCCGGGATAGCGGCCATCATAAAATCCATCCAATCCATATTTGAATTTCACAGCGAGCATCTTAGAAATCGAAAATTAAAACGGCTGGAGATTTTGGCTAAAGAGTGTGAGGAAAATGGGGATCTAAAGCTCTTGGTTAGAAGGGCCAAGGATGAAGAGATATCGCGTAATTTGCTTGGTAGAATCTGCACCCCAGAGTTTACAGAGGCTCTTGCGAGGAGCTATGAATCCGGCAGGCTAACACTATCTATGCTGCGCGCTGCCTTGCCATACATTGAAGTAATAAACGGCTCACTTCATGTAAACTTGGGGCTGCAATCCAAGGTATTGTTTTGGTTCTCAACTAGCCTAGTTTTGGCTATGAGCATCTACTTTTCATGGTTAATCTTACTTTTGTCCAAGGTTCAATCTGCTGGGGCATACGGAGCCATGCTTGTCGTAGCCGTTTTTTATTTGGCATTTGTTCGCTTTGTAGGCGGTGATGCGAGAGCAGTCATAGCAGCACGTAGAGTCAGAGAAAAACTTGGGGCTTGCACAGATGCAACCTAACTTTTCCTATATGGACTCTGGCCTTACCCCAAAAAAGTACAAAAAACTAATCAATAGTTCTGGCGTGAGGAACAAGTCTGTAATCGACTAGCTGCCCTCTGTGGTCGAATCCACCGCCTCCCACAGCCTCAAAACACCAAAAATATACTCCCCGGGGTATGTCTGCAAGCCTAATGTTCATGCAGGGATTTAGGGTGTTTTCCTAAAAACTAGGGGGAGTATGCAGAATGCGGGCTGTTCGCCTGTATTGTGGATGCGGCCGATTAACTCAGCAGCTGGCCCGATTATGCGATTGCACTTTATCCGGGTCACCTTTGCCGCGCTGGTGCCACGTTCGACCCTTCGATCAAAGTCACCGCGCAAACGCCGACTACATTTTTACTACAAGCGTGGGACGACCCTGTGGACAAGATTTGCAACAGCACGCTGTACGCGAAAGCACTGAACGAAGCGGGCGTTCCAACAGAAGTTCACCTGTTCGCCAAAGGCGGCCACGCTTTCGGCCTGCGACGCAATCCCCATCCCATTTCGTCATGGCCGACCCTGGTTGAACACTGGCTCAGAAATATCGAGATACTCCCGCCATTGGCACCTGACCTGAAGAGTGAGCAATAGCGAAGCAATTGAGCTACATTCGATGGTTTCAAGGCATTTGAAGAAAATTGTCTTTTTTAACATTCCAAGTTAATCTTCATTTTTGTCAAATTAAATAAAAGTTAGACTTGCAAAATCATGGAGCCATACCTCTTCCACGGCATCGTTCTTCCAGAACGAGCCCAACTATCGCTTGGGTTTTCCGTCAAGTTCGATCATATCGCCACGAAGGTCAAGGCCGAGGCACAAGTCAGCATTGTCTTCAACCAAGTTGCGGTATGGGTCACCAGCGACCACGAATGGAACATCTTTGACTTACGAAATGTCGTTAAGAACCTAGTCCAAGGGCATCTGGCGATGATTGGGTACCTCAAAGGTTATGCGTACGATATCGAAATCACACGGGTATTGTCCCGCGAGAGGGGCATCGATTACGTTTTCGGAATTGACATTCCGTGCATCGCGAACAGAAATCAAGACATTGAACTCAATGAAGCGCTGCTTCAACTAAGACAGAAAACAACCGGCGAGCATGGAGTATTTCTCCATCGCTGCTTTGATGATCTCGTTTCAGCAATGAAGCATGCAGACGACACAGGTTTCTATTGCTACAGAGCGATAGAGTCTCTTCGCCACCACTACGCGGCCAGAACTGGCTTACGAGAAGTCGCCAAGAATCAACAATGGCAGGCGTTTCGCGATTTCTCTGGTGTTGACGAGAAATCCATTAGGGTTATCAAAGCCGCAGCGGATCCACTAAGACATGGTGAACCTGGCACTGAGGCCAGTGATCGTGCAGAACTTTTTACCACCACTTGGGCATAGTTGACGCATATGTCAGCAAAGTATAAATGTCGGTTCAGCGTGGACAAAAATGCTTCGCTTTTTTGCTGGTTAAATTTAGCGTTAGAGATAACATTTACAACAAACCAAACACATGAAGTACACACCTTGGATCATCACTGCAATCGCGGTAACATCGTTAGTCGGGCTAGTAGTTTTTTATCAAGGAAAGATTACTGAAAAAGAGGCTGAAATATCCAAGCTCAACGCTCAAATGTTGGATTTGGCCTCAACAGCAGACCGAAAAATACAAGATATACAGCGACAATACAAAACTCTCGAAGTTTTGACAAATGAACGGCAACAAAAATTCAACTCGCTTGCGGCTGAGGCTGATGCAAAAATTCATGAGGCAAATTTGCGTGAAGCCGAGGTGAAGGTTAGTTTTCGTCGTGCCCTTTTATTCAGTGGATTTGTAGCAGTCATCGCTAATACTTCTGGCCAAGCGCAATCCTTCAATATAGAAATAAACAGACCAAGTAGCGGTAAGAGCAAAGTATTAGAGGTGGTGATTAACCCTAACTCTACTAAAGAAATTGGAGAGCACGAAGGGTGGGCTTTTGTTTCCGGTGACAGAATTACGATTAAGCAAGCAGAGCACAAAGCACTTACTTTCACACAGCAATAACGATGATAAAAACCACTTTTTACGTAACGGCGGCAATTTTAGCGATAGCATCTGTAAATAGCGTTAAAGCAAGTTCATGTTCGCCAACTACACACGCAAAACTGCCAGTTATTAATGGAAAAAGCTATCATAAAGCCCGAAAATCTTTACTTGCAGTTGGCTGGCAGCCGCTACGTTCAAAACCGCTGAACCAAGCAAATGAAGACCCTGATATTAGCTACGGCAATGGAATGATATTTTGGGATTTGGGTTACCGCGAAGTGGAGAGCTGCTCAGGCACCGGTCTTGCGCCGTGCTCATTCTTGTTCCAAGATGCTTACGGCAACAAACTTCGAGTTATCACAGAAGGGGAAGAGTCTCCTAAAGATAAGGCCGTAGCCTCCGTGAGCAGCTATAAATTCACTTGTGAGTAACCCTGCCCAAAAGACAATGTTCTAACTGGCGGTTAGAAGGGACGAATAATGCTTCGTATTATTATCCTATACCTTAAACGTAGACCACACATTCCGGAGCCGCCATGCAAAACATCCTTGTCTACTCAGATTCTTTGTCGTGGGGCATAGTCCCAACGACGCGAAAGCGCCTGCTGTTTGAGCAGCGCTGGCCGGGCGTCATGGAAATGTCTCTCTGTTCCGCTGGTTCGAAGGTTCGTGTCATCGAAGATTGCCTGAACGGACGGCGTACGGCATGGGACGATCCCTACAAGCCAGGGCGGAACGGGCTTGTCGGGCTGGCTCAACGAATCGAAATGCATTCGCCGCTTGCGCTTGTTGTTCTGATGCTCGGGACAAACGATTTCCAGTCTATGCACGAGCACAATGCCTGGCATTCATCTCAGGGTATCAGTGCGCTTGTCTCTGCCATCCGCACCGCGCCCATCGAACCCGGCATGCCTGTGCCAGAAATTCTTGTCGTTGCACCGCCACCCATCAGAACGCCGCAAGGGCCGATTGCACCAAAATTCGCGGGTGGCGACGTTAAGTGTGTTGGTTTGTCCGCCGCTTACCGTATCGTGTGCGAAGAAGCGGGCTGCCATTTTTTCGATGCTGGCAGCGTCGTCACATCAAGCAAGGTCGATGGCGTGCATCTTGATCTTGAACAGCATTTGATCCTTGGCAGCGCGGTGGCTGAAGTTGTTAAACCGCTGCTCTCGAAAAATGTAGCCTAACCCTGAGGTTCACCGGAGGCTGCGCGATAAAGCCGCATCTGTGTCGGGAACCTCCATACCTTAAAACGCTATGACCATTAAAGACATCGTTGGGCTGATCTTCTGCGGCGCAGGTGCTACGTTGGGGACAATAGGCTATCGGTTGCTGGGGCTGGAATGGTTCTTTGGTGCCTGTATTTTATTGATCATTGGCACATGTCTCATTTGGGATGCATCACGTGATCGAAAATTACGCGATGCATTGGATGATGTGCCTGGCGATTCGGGCGATCGGCACTACATCTCGGGCACAAGTTCTACGGATGGTTTTGATGTCGGAGGAGATGATGGCGATGCGTCTTAATTTAATGTTCAACAAGGAATCAACGATGAAGCCGTTGATGTGGATAACTCAACCTTAGGCGTCATGGAAATCGACATCGTTCCCTTGCAGCTCCTCGAACAACTCCTTCCGGCTTCGCTCATCTGCGTTGTGACATTGGCGTTCTTTCTATTTGAGCGAATTCGCCCGGGTCGCGAGTTGCCTCACGTTCGCGGCTGGTACAAGCGAGCAGCGCTGATGAATATCATGCAGTTGACGCTGGTCGGTGTCGGCGGTCTCGTATGGAACAAACATTTCAGGGATCATGCTCTTCTCAACCTCGGGCATTGGGATAGCCCGATTCTCGAGGGAGCATTCTACTGGTTCGTCGGAACGTTCATCTTTTATTGGTGGCATCGCCTGCGACACGCTAACGGCTTTTGGTTGGCGTTCCACCAGATTCACCATAGCCCCGCGCGCATTGAAGTTCTCACTTCCTTTTACAAGCACCCTGTCGAGATCGCAGCCGATTCTATCCTGACGGGTTTCCTCATCTACTGCGTCTTCGGGGGATCAGCGCTAGCCGGGGCGTGGACCTCTTTTTTCGGAGCCGCTGGCGAGTATTTTTACCACTCGAATATCCGCACGCCAAGGTGGCTCGGCTGGTTCTTGCAGCGGCCTGAGCATCACTCGATTCACCATCAACTAGATGTTCACAACTTCAACTTCGGCGACCTGACGATCTGGGATCGACTCTTCGGTACCTTCAAGGACACTGACAATTTCGCCAAACGGTGTGGTTTTCCTGGCAGGAACGAGGAAAGACTGCACGAAATGCTCGCCTTCAAAGACGTCTATGAGCCGGACCCAAGCGATTCCTGATCCCTCATTCAAGCGGGCCCGCCTGCGTTGCATTTAGGGTGATATACCGTATTATTAAAGGTTTCAAAATTGCTTGGGATAAAAAAGTTATTGATCAATGTGGGAAATTATTCGAGAGCGCCCAATTTGAGCAGCTGGTTGAATACCGCGAAAAAAAGCGAATTCAATATCCTGAAGTGCTAGCGCAATCTGGTGGCCAGCGAAAGGCAAATTAGAGTTGGGTAAATAATCGAAAGCGCAGCGCCTTTTTTTTATAGAGTTTTGGAAATTGAACTCAGTTGGTAAGAAACGCACATTAATCCATACTTCAAAAAAACTTCTAATGAGTAACGCTGCCTGAACATACAATTCAGTGAGCTGCCAGCAAGCAAGGCATCGCTTCTCATCTCAAACCTTAAGCATCATTCATTTAGTTTTCGTACACACTTTAAAAGGGGAAAAAAATGAAATGGATAGTTGGTTTGGTTGTCGGTCTTCTGGCGCTCGTCGCTTTGCTTGTCGTTGTTGGCCTGCTGCTACCAGAAAAGCACCGTGTCAGTGAATCCGCCCGCTTTCGTGTCAGTACCGAACAACTGTGGGAGATCATCACAAACTATAGTGCTTACCCCACATGGCGCAGTGGTGTCCGTGCGGTTGAGCGTCTGCCCGATACGAACGGGCATACCGTATGGAAAGAAACCGATTCTCATGGTGAAGGTATTCCCTATGAGACAGTGGAGTCTATTCCCAACAAACGCCTTGTAAGGCGGATCGCTGATCCAAAACTTCCTTTTGGCGGCACGTGGACACTTGAACTAGAAGCTGCCCCTGAGGGGGTTACCCTCACTATTACCGAGGACGGTGAGGTTTATAACCCCGTTTACCGTTTTGTCTCCCGGTTTATTTTTGGTCACACCACGAACATTCATGGCTATCTAAACGATTTGCAAACAAAGGTCGCGAGCAAGCCGTAATGATGCCTGGATGACGTTCGAGATGGCGGCGCATGTTGCAGAGGCAGTGAATAAATGCGGCGGGACTTAGAGAACCGGAGTTCTTCGCAAATCTGCTGTCTGGTCGTGGGAACACGCGCACCAGTCGATCACATCACCTACCCGGAACATGACCGGGTCTGTCTGCGAGATCGATCACTGCCGACGACCTATGGACAGACGCTGCTGGTCAGCCAGCCTGCCGTACTAGCGGGCGGCGTCCAAACAGGCGTGCGCCCGTCAGCCGAATGAATGTGCCCCGCAAGCTGGGTCACGCTTGTCATCTCACACCTTGAATCAAAAACTCGCCTGTTCCCTTCAACAATAATCGCACCAAGCTGACCACACATCGTCTGCGCACCCTCATCCAATCCAACGCCTCCCACACCCTCAAAACGCCAAAAATATACTCCCCGGGGTATCTCTACAAGCCCAATGTTTATGCAGGGATATGGGGTGTTTTCTTAAAATCTGGTGGGAGTATGCATAAATTGCGTTGTTGGCCTGTGGCTGACGCGATGATTTTTTAACGGTGTGCTTCAACTGCATCGAGATCAGGCATTCGCAATCGCAACCTAGCACTATGGTGTTTTAAGTGGGTGCACCAAATTGTCTTTTTGAACAATCCTGATTAAGCTTCACTTTTGTTCAATTCAATTAATCTTAGAGGCGATGATGGGCGCGTGGGGGACGGGTCTTTATTCGGACGACACAAGTTGCGATGTGCGGGATGACTATGTCACGCATTTGACGCAGGGTTGTGCAAGCGAAGAGGCTGAACAAAAAATTCTTGGTGGTTATGGCCCGCTTTTGGCACAGCCAGAAATTGCCTGCTGTGTTTATTTTGCTTTGGCAGACACCGCCTGGAAATATGGTCGCTTGTCGGCATCGCTCAAGGCGAAAGCGCTTTCTTTATTGCAATCAGGTGGTGATGTCTTTGTGTGGAAACGCGATGCGCCGACAAATGTCGCAGCACGAATCAAGGTTCTGAAAGCACTTGAGGCACGGTTGAACCGCATTCAACCTACAGAATTGCCGATGCAACTCACGCCGCCCAAACCCCAAAAAGTGCGTACCACAGCACCAATCGGTTCGGTTTTTTCCTTATCTTTGCCGAGCGGTAATGTGGCACTACTCATTCTGGTTGGCTACAAAGAATTGGCGGAAAGTATTGATCCTGTTTTTTCAGCGTTGTCCTGGCGAGCTGCCTCGGTTGACGCTGCACCTCGTCACATTGCGGCCACTGATCCGACCTTGCCCTTCAATGCATTTCGCAAACAGTGCGCGCATGTTGCGATTCTCCCGGGCGATCAACGACGGAATATTCTGTTCGGTCTGGAACAAACAAGTATCCGGGTCGAGGCTCTGCTGCCGTACAACCCGGAAAGCATCGTGTGGTTAGCCATCGGCAGAATCGCCAGAGAAATCGATGCTTTCTATCATAACCACGCGTCATCACCGACACGTTAACGCTTGATTCAGACAAGGATGAGCGATGCAGATGGAAAAGAAATTGATCAACTATCACGGCACGCAGGTCATCGAAGGCTGGCCGGAACGAATCGAAGAGTCGCAGTTGCAGCACAGCTATTCGATTGCTGGCGCAGAGCAACAACGCATTCGCTATGGCGAAGAGAACGAAGACTGGGGCGCCAATGAGCACCCTTGCCATGACTGCGCCGTTATCAAAGGCCAATTCCACGTCATCGGATGCGATGTGGAAAGGTGTCCAAGCTGCGGAGGACAGGCGTTCTACTGCGATTGCGAGTATGACGATGACGGGGATCAGGAAGAAGATGAGCAAGCAGATCAAAACGAATAGCAGACACGACACCGCCATCAAAGAAAATCTGCGCGTCGCATCCTTTATGACATTTGCCCTTGCGCTGCTTGCCCCGGTTGGCTGGGCGTGGGCGCAGCTTTCCTCGTTCAAGGAGCAACACCCAGATTTTAGCTGTGGCCTGCCTGTACTCGCGATCTACGCATTTGCGGTGTGTGGTGCAGGGGTGCTTTCTCTTGTGGCCACCTCATTAAACGTTGTCGCGTTTCGTCGCCTGAGTCGGCCGCGTTCCTTTGGCCGAAAGGTCGAAATCGTCGCAATTTCAATGCCGGCAATTATTGCGACGGTAATGATTTTGGGTGTGTGGTATGCCGGCTAAGCAGTCCGTCAACGGAGAACCCCTAAATTCCCAAGCTTCCTTCAACAATCATCGCATCAGCCTGAGTCTGACGTTGCCGATCTGCTCCCGGTGATTGATCCTCCTTGCCCTCAACCCGCTCAAAACCCTCAAAACATACTCCCCGGGGTATCTCTACAAGCTCAATGTTCATGCAGGGATATTGGGTATTTTCTTAAAAACAGGGGGGAGTATGCAGAATGTGAGCAGCTTTTCGCAGGTTTGATAGCATGATGTGCTGCCTTTTTCTGGATGGGCCTGTTAAGACGATTGAAACTTAATTGCTATATATGCATCATTGTGTTAATGTTGATTTAAAACAAGTCAGGCGTATAACTGTGCGTCGGTTGACCTGTTGCACATTAAGTGAACGAGTGGTCTGAGTTTCTATTATCAAAAAAGGAAGTTTAATGTCTGATTCTGTTGTGCAATTTGCTATTAGCACGATTCCAATTTTGGTCATCGGACCATTAATGCTTGCTTTGCTTGTCTGGACTTTCAAGATTTGTTGGAATCGTGTTTTGCCCCCGGTCTTTGGACTAAAAGAAATTGACTTTCTGGACTCAGCCGCCTTCCTGATCCTGTTGGCGATTGTCTTTTCAATGTTGCATGGCGCTGTTCGTTAAATCTTGCCGTAACTCGGCAAGTTAACTTTGCACGGTGTCGCTCTGTCGCCTCTGCCGTTGAACTCAAACGTTCTTTTCCAAAGCCTCAAGTTTCCTTCAACAATTATCGCATCTGCCTGACCCCGGCATTATCCATCTGCCCTTGGTGATCCAATCCACCGCGTCGGACACCCTCAAAACGCCAAAAATATACTCCCGGGTGTATATATACAAGCCCAATGTTGATGTACAGATTTGGAGTGTTTTCTTAAAAATAGGGGGGAGTATGCAGAATTCAGGCCGCTCGCCTGCCGTTTTTAAGACGATTTTTGTCTGTTGCCAGCGTATGAAGAAACGTATCCCATGCGCTTGGTTTTTCAGTTGCGAAGAGGTAACGCTGATAACGCAAACGTTCCCGCACCTGATCGAATAAACGGGGTGTTGGCGATGTCGGTGAAGTGATGTTTTCCATCTGATTACACTGCATTGATATTCACTACCGCTAATTACAACAAGGTTGCATAAGGCTTTGAAGACAGTCGGAGAAAATTGTCTTTTTTTACATTGCGAGTTAAGCTTCACTTTTGTCAAATTAAATAAAAGTTATTTCGAAGGAACAAGAATATGAGCGTTATCGCTTACTACGTTCACGTTGACGAGGGGCAGCTTCAATACCTTCGTGAGCAGCCGGCTCTAGTCTGGAACATCAAAAGTGACCCACGCTTTGCCTCGGCAGTGCTCTTCGATGTTGACAAGGACTATGACCTTCTCGCTTGGCTGGCTTCCGAGAAGAAACGTAAGGAGCAGGCACAGCAGATCGCTAGCTATCGAGCTATTGATCGAGAATCGAAGTCGGGGACCGACTATGACAAGGCTGAGTTCACTCGCGTGATGAACGATGAGCTTCAAAAGCTTGGGGTATCGCCGGAGGATACGAATGCCATCCCAACCGATCCCGCACTGGAGGCGATCGAGGGTCGCGGAAAGGAGAGTCAGCGCGATCCCAAGATCAATCTGGGTATGGGTAATGCCCGCCACTTCACGCCGAGCGAAGTGACGAAGTTAGCGGATGCACTTGGGCGAATTACAGAGGCTGACCTTCGAAGGTCGTTCAATCGAGCGGAAATGGCCAAGTTCGATGTTGGTGGTATCGGCTGGCTTGAAGAAGAAGATTCAGTATTCGAGGAGTTTTTGCTTCCTGCCTTTCGGGGGCTTCAAGGTTTTTATAGGAAGGCTGCGAAGTCTGGCCACCATGTTCTCGTCATCTACCAGTAACGACATGAATGTGTGTCGCCTACGACATAACAGGTCGTTCCAGCGGACCGCCTCCGGCGGCGGAACTCAGAATTAAGTTCCAAGTCATGGTTTGCTAGACACCATGTTGCGCTGTACCTTTTATAAAGTCTCACTTCAAATCAATGGGAGATAGATATGAATAAGCAATGCAATGTGGTAGTAAAGCGTTTAATGGCGCCAGTGACCGCTGCAATATTTACAGTCTCACCTGCATTCTCTGCGCATGGAACTGAAGAGATTCTACTTGGCGTCAAGTAGAATTTCAACGATATGGAGTTCACAGTCGCGTCCGCAGGATGTACAGACAAAAAGACTTTGCAGTTGAAGTAAACAAAGGATTTACTGGAAAACCTCCTTATTTGCTGACGATTCGTAGAATAAGACCAGACGATAGCAAAGCATTTCTGGAGAACGGAACCGTTGTCAAATTCAGCAAAGAGGAGATAGGGCTATCGGACGTTATTGAAATGATACTGATAAATGAGATTGGGGACACTTCACCGCATCGGTAAAGCGAAACCTAAGCCTAAGTAAGTAAGCAATGAGGGCTGCGCAATAGGTCGCGCAACCCTCATTGCTTCCCCTTTCGTTTTTTTTATGACCATGGTTCACGAGACGCCATGTGATGCAGTTGAAACAATGTCTCGTTTTTAAATCTCAGGGAGAGAGTTATGGCAATTCAATGTAGAGACTGGCACGCTTGGCTTAACACTATGCCTCCAAAACCGGATGACTTCCATGTCGCTGGCGATGTAGTTGTGGGCAACCCTGGAGTTGAAGCAATTTTTACTATGCGAGAGCCGCAAGGTATAAATCCTACAATCCTCATTCTTGATCTTTATCTAAATCAAAAGCCGGGCAATTGGCCGCAGGTCATGACCTGTGCACCCGCCAAATTTAGTCGTGTAATGCCGCCAAATTCAACAAGTTACCAAGCTGTCGAAATCTATTCTCAAGGTCAGAAAGTCGGGTTTATCGATCACGTCTCTGTCGTTTCCTGAGTGAAAAACTAACCCTACAGCGGGGGGGACGCGCCGCGACAAAGCTGCGTCACCCCTCACTCCACGTTGCTCACCCCGATCCCCAAGCTTCTTTTAATGATAATCATACCAACTGATGCCAGCGTTACCTATTCGGTATCAAGTATCCAATCCACCGCGTCCGACGCCTTCAAAACCCAAAAAATATACTCCAGGGGGTATATCTACAAGCCCAATGTTTGTGCAGAGATTTGGGGTGTTTTCTTAAAAACAGGGGGGAGTATGCAGAATTCTGGCAATTCGTCTGTCATTTAGAGGATGAATCACTCGCAATCGCCCGATGCACCTATGCATAAATCCGCCCTTATGCACAGGCGCATTTCCGGCGACTAACTTACGCAGGCGTGGCGAGTTTCAGGCCGATGATGCCGCAGACGATCAGGGCGAGGCTGAGCAGGCGGGCCGGGTTGGCGGATTCGCCGAACAGGATGATGCCCAGAATCGCAGTGCCGACGGCGCCGACGCCGACCCAGATTGCGTAGGCTGTGCCGACCGGCAGGCTCTTCATGGCGATGCCGAGTAAGCCCACGCTCACTGCCATTGCCGCCAGCGTCAACGCGCTGGGCCAGAAGCGGGTAAATCCTTCGGTATATTTGAGGCCGATTGCCCAGACGATTTCAAACAAGCCTGCGGTGATGAGGATAAGCCAGTTCATGTTGCGTTCCTTGTGCGGTGGCAGGGTCGTCCCTGCAAAAAATCGGAACCGCAGAGGTCGTCCTCTGGCGGGGATGTTGCTGAATTCGGCGTTACCGGCAGTGGCGGTGGCTGCGGTTTTGCCGCGCTTGCATCTTGGCCTGCATTGTTGTGCTCATTGTTGTGTACTCGGTGGCGCCGATAGTGCCAGTCATTGTGCGGCCATCAGGCCACTACAGGCACTAAAAATACTCCCCCCAGTATATTTTACAGCCCAATGTTCATGCTGAGATTTGGGGTGTTTTGCTAAAAACAGGGGGGAGTATATCTGCAACGCTGTTTAAATATCGATGGGCAGGCTCCAGCCGGACGGAATTACATCGTGGCGCACGACGGCGCGTTGCTGGTGGCGGCGGGCGAGGCTGTCGGGGCTCCAGGTGCGTTCCCAGCCGGGTGGATACGGTAATTGCCGTTCCAGTGCGGGCTGGCGCTGGCGCACGCCAATGACGGGCAGATACAGCGGCAGCGGGTTGTCGGCGGTATCGGCACCGAGGCTGTAGGCGTAATCGGGCAGCAGCGCATCGCAGACGTCGGCAAACCAGGCGCTGTGATCTTCGTCGCGGCCCAATGCCTGCGCCAATCCGGCGGGGTCGAACTGCGCCAGTGCCTGACTCAGTTCGGCGCTGCTGGCACCGGGCGCGTCGCCCCACCCCATCACCGGATTAAAAATATAGTCAGCGCCGGAACCATACCAGCCTTCGCGGCACGGGCGTTGCATCCAGTTGCGCGTGCCTGTGAATAACTGCCAGCGCCAATGCAGGCCGGAGGCTTTCGGCCAGATATACAGATACAGTTTTTGATAACCGGCGGCGTGCAATTCGCGCACCATCGCCATCAGGCGCGCTTGCGGCATGCGTTCCGGCGGGTCGCGGCGAAACAGGATCGCGCTGCCGTCGGCATGTTGAATTTCGTCTGTGGATAAGTTCAGATCAAGGGTGCGCTTTTCATCGCCAAAGCGGGCGGCGACCCAGCCGGTCAGCAGATTCACCGTCGTCAGCACGCCGTAGCCGCGATGACGGTGAAAGATAACAGTGCCGGGGGCGATCGTTTTCATGATGGTGCGTGGGACAGAAAAAACAGGTCAGCGATGATGAGGCGCAAGTGTAGCAGCTTTCAGCGCGCCGCCTGGCGCGTTACAATGACAGCCTCTGACACTTCATTTTTCCGGCACACCATGAGCTTGCGTATCCTCGCCACCGGCGGCACTTTTGACAAACATTATGATGAAATCGCGGGCAAGCTGGGTTTTGCCGACAGCCATTTGCCGGAAGTGATACGCCGCGCGCGGCTGACGGTGCCAGTCGAGCTGGAAATCTGCATGCTGATGGATTCGCTGGATATGGACGACAGCCACCGTCAGACCATCTTAGCGGCATGCCAGGCATCGTCGGAAAAAGCGATCGTGATTATTCACGGCACCGACACCATGCGCGAAACCGCTGAGGTGCTGGGCGCGGCGAATCTGGGTAAAACCATTGTGTTTACCGGCGCGATGATTCCGTATGAAATTGCGAATTCCGATGCCTTGTTCAATCTGGGTTTTGCCTGCGCCGCCGCGCAATTGCTGCCGCCTGGTGTGCATGTGGCGATGAATGGCAAAGTGTTCCCGTGGAACGATGTGCAAAAAAACCGCACGGCAGGCGTGTTTGTGAATAAATGAGGATGACATCATGAGATGGCTGCTGGCAGCGGTATTGCTGAGTTTGTCGACGCTGGCGTCGGCGGCAGATGTGCGTTTTGATGCGTTTTATTTCTTTCAGTCAGAAAGCGTGCTGCAACAAAAAGGCATCAATGTGGACAGCCTCGGTCGTTACACACGGGCGCTGCAATCGCAGATTTACAAAGCGTTCAAAAAATCGAAAGTTGCACCCAGCACAGGTTATGTCGTGATCGCGATTCGCTCGGATGGTGCGACGTATTCATGGCTGGATATGACGCCAATGGTGCACGAATATTTTGATAATCAGATTTACGATATCGTGCAGAAACTGCCGCCACCTGACGTGAAAACCGGCATCTTTGTGTTTGCGATGAAGATGGCGATTGATACGCCGGTGTTCACCAGAAAACCTGTACCCGAGCCAGCTGATTGGCCTGCTGCAAAAAAGAAAATCAGCAACCCGGATAACATCGAAGAACTGGTGATGTCGCTTTGGCCTGATTAAAAAAGCAGCATTGGCGGGCATCCTGTTCGCCATCGCTAAAAAAAACGGCGTGATTTCTGAATAAGGAAATCACGCCGCTTTTGTTTGGATTGTCTGTTGATGACTCGCTGCGGTAGATGCAGTAGATGCGGTCGGAAATGATTACGCCAGCAATTCCTCCAGCGCTTCGATCAGCAATTGCGATTCCGCATCGGTGCCGATGGAAATCCGCAGGAATTGCTCTATCCGCGGCAGCCGGAAATGGCGCACGATGATATGCCGTGCACGCAGGTCTTGCGCCAATGTTACTGCATCATATTCAGGGTGACGCGCAAACACAAAATTCGCCGCCGAAGGCAAGACTTCAAATCCTAATTCCTGCAAACGTACCGTGAGCTTTTGCCGCGTGTTGATGACGGCATCACAGGTCAGTTTGAAATAGTCCTGATCTTCAAACGCGGCGATCGCACCGGCAACCGCAAGCCTATCTAACGGGTAAGAATTGAAACTGTTTTTGACGCGGTTCAGCGCTTCGATCAGATCCGGATGGCCGACCGCCAGCCCTACCCGCAGGCCCGCGAGTGAACGCGATTTGGACAAGGTCTGCACCACCAGCAGATTCGGAAACTGCGCTACCAGACTGATTGCCGAGGTGCCGCCGAAATCAATATAGGCTTCATCCACCACCACAACTGAGCGCGGATTATTCTTCAGCAAATCAGTGATTTTTGCCAGACCGAGCGCGCAGCCGGTTGGTGCATTTGGGTTCGGAAAAATAATCGCGCCGCCATCTGCCTGTGCATAATCTTCGATATCAATCTGAAATTGCGCATTCAGCGGAATGGTTTTGTAAGCGATGTCATACAGGCCGCAATAGACCGGATAAAAACTGTAAGTAATATCGGGAAACAGCAAGTCGCTATCGTGTTTCAGCAGCGCCTGAAACGTGTGCGCCAGCACTTCATCGGAACTGTTACCGACAAACACATGTTGCGGTGTGACCGCGTAATAATCGGCAATCACTTCGCGCAGACGGTCTGAGCCCGGATCAGGATATAGACGCAGATCGCCAGAGGTGGCTTGCGTAATCGCTGCCAGCACTTTCGGTGACGGCGGATACGGGTTTTCGTTGGTATTAAGTTTGATCAGATTTTGCAGCTTGGGTTGTTCACCCGGCACATACGGTGTCAGTGTGTGTACAAGCTTGCTCCAGTATTGGCTCATGATGATTTTTCATGTGGGACCGCGCACAACAGATACCTGGCGCTGATCTGGTGAAGATAAAAATATCGTTGGTGTTCGCGATGTTGCTGGTATTGCTGATTGCAGGAAAAAAGTAAGGGCATATCCGCCCTTACTTTTTTATCAGACATAGTTTAGCCGATCAGACCGTCTTCTTTAAACATGTGCTTCAGACCGCGCAAAGCCTGACGGATACGTGATTCGTTTTCGATCAGCGCAAAGCGCACATAGTCGTCACCGTATTCACCGAAACCGATGCCTGGCGAGACGCAGAGTTTGGCTTTATCCAGCACTTGTCGCGCGAATTCGAGTGAGCCGAGATGGCGGTAATGTTCAGGAATATGCGCCCAGATATACATCGATGCTTTCGGCTTATCGACCATCCAGCCGATGTCGTGTAAACCTTTGACCAGCACATCGCGGCGATTCTGATACTGATCGCGGATTTCATGCGCACAGGTCTGATCGCCTTCCAGCGCGGCGATCGCGGCGACCTGCACCGGCGTGAAACTGCCGTAGTCGTGATAGCTCTTGATGCGCGCCAGTGCTGCGACTAATTCCTTGTTGCCGACCATGAAACCGATACGCCAGCCTGCCATGTTATAGCTTTTCGACAGCGTGAAAAATTCCACCGCCACGTCACGCGCATCCGGCACCTGCATAATCGATGGCGCTTTCCAGCCGTCATACACGATATCGGCATACGCCAGATCATGCACCACCAGAATATTGTGTTCTTTGGCGAGCTTCACCACGCGTTCGAAAAATTCGAGCTCTACACATTGCGCGGTTGGATTCGATGGGAAACCGAAAATCATCATCTTCGGTTTCGGATAGGTTTCGCGTATCGCGCGTTCCAACTCACTGAAAAAATCTACATCCGGGCTCATGCGTATCGAGCGGATATCAGCACCCGCAATCACCGCCCCGTAGATGTGAATCGGGTAGCTCGGATTCGGCACCAGTACGGTGTCGCCTTTATCCAGCGTCGCCAGCATCAGATGCGCCAGACCTTCTTTCGAGCCTATGGTGACGATGGCTTCGGAATCGGGATTCAGATCGACGGCGTAGCGGTCTTTATACCAGCGCGCAATCGCACGGCGCAGGCGCGGTATGCCCTTGGAGGCCGAATAACCATGCGTATCAGGGCGTTGCGCGACTTCGACGAGTTTATCGACGATGTGTTTTGGCGTTGCGCCATCGGGATTTCCCATCGACATATCGATGATGTCTTCGCCACGGCGACGGGCGGCCATCTTGAGTTCGGCCGTGATGTTGAACACGTAAGGCGGCAGACGATTGATGCGGGAGAACGAAAATTTTGGCGAGGAAGCAGGCGTGGATGCAGGTGTATTTTCACCCGTTGAACCCCGGCCCGGCGGAGTAAGTGGATTTGTCATGATCAGTTTGTATGTGGTTAACGTAGCGCCCGGAACCGTCCGAGCGACGTGGAAGCCGTAACTTCCTTTTTTATTGTACCCACCAAATCAATATGTTCACAAGGCTTTTGTAAAGTGATTACTGTCAAAAAAAGAGGCATACGTTATGCTGTGGACATTGATAGATTTTGACAGAAAGACGGAGAAAATTATGTCGCAGCATCAGGCAGCAATCGTGCAGGATTTACCTTTGCACGCGGTGTATCTGATTTTTGATTTGCAGGAAAATGTCAGCCAAAGCGCGGTACGCGAGGCTTTGCAGCAATTACAAGCACTCGCTGACGGTGAACATCTGGTGATCGGCATCGGTGCTTCGCTGGCCGGATTTTTACAGGCCGGCATACCTGGCTTGCGTGAATTCACCGGCATCGCAGGCAGCAAAGTACGCTTGCCTGCAACACCGGCGGCGTTGTGGTGCTGGTTGCGTGAAGATGAACGCGGCGAGTTGTTGCATCAGCAAATCCGCTTGCAACAGGCATTGGCAGGCGCGTTTGTTTTGCAGCAAAAAACGGATGCGTTCAAATATGCCGGAGGCCGCGATCTCAGCGGTTATGAAGACGGCACAGAAAATCCGCAAGGCGATGAAGCGCTGGCGGTAGCGATTGCTGCCGATGGCAGCAGCTACGTCGCGATACAGCAATGGGAACACCGTTTTGAACGTTTGCAGGCAATGCCGCAAGCGGAACAGGACGATATGATCGGGCGGCGTAAAGACGACAATGAAGAATTGGAAGAGGCGCCGGAATCGGCGCATGTGAAACGCACCGCGCAGGAAAATTTTGAGCCAGAAGCCTTCGTGATGCGCCGTTCTATGCCGTGGGCAGATGGCGCGCGCGGCGGTTTGTATTTCGTCGCATTTGCAACTTCTTATGCGGCGTTTGAAGCGCAGTTGCGTCGCATGTCGGGTGCTGAAGATGGTACGACCGATGCGTTGTTTCAATTCACGCAGCCGCAAACCGGCAGTTATTTCTGGTGCCCGCCGCTGTTATCCGGTAAAGCCGATCTGCGCTTGCTTGGTGTGGGCTGAATGTTCCTGTTCTAACAAGCACATAAATTCTTCCATCGGCAAAGGTTTGGAAAACAGATAGCCCTGAAATGCCGTGCAGCTGTGTTTAATCAGAAATGCACGCTGGGCGCTGGTTTCCACACCTTCCGCAATAACGTTCAGACCGAGATTGATGCCCAGTGCGATGATGGCGCGAACGATGGTCGCATCATTTTCATCGTGGCTCAGATCCCGTACAAATGACTGATCGATTTTCAGCTGATTCAGCGGC
The DNA here is from genome assembly GCF_014699135.1 of Cognatundibacterium aquatile. Taxonomy (GTDB): domain Bacteria; phylum Pseudomonadota; class Gammaproteobacteria; order Burkholderiales; family Burkholderiaceae_D; genus Undibacterium; species Undibacterium aquatile. The sequence goes on along the minus strand of NZ_JACOFT010000001.1, from coordinate 58,525 downwards.
AGTCGCTGCAGATAGGCTAATGAAGAATACCCGGTACCGAAATCATCCATAGAAAAAGCGATACCGAGTTTTTTCAACTCGCGCATTTTTTCTGTGGTGGCATCGATGTTGTCGAGAATGGCACTTTCGGTCAGCTCAATTTTAAGCAGCGCAGGATTAATCTGATGCCGTGCGACGATCTCACTCAGTGTTTCGACAAACGACGTGAGTTGAAATTGTTTGGCACTGACATTCACTGCCAGGCTCAGATTTGCGGTTGCGGCTGATTTTTCCCATTGCTTCAATTGCGCACAAGCGGTTTCTAACACCCACTGACCGATAGGAATGATCAACCCGGTTTCTTCTGCCAGAGGAATAAATTCAGCTGGCGAGATGAAGCCGCGATCCGGATGCCACCAGCGTATCAGTGCTTCAGCGCCCAGAAATTTACCGTCAGCATTCACTTGCACCTGATAGTAAAGCTGGAACTGGTTCTGTGATAATGCCAGTCGCAGATTCGATTCCAGCAGCATGCGCACCAGTAATATCGCCTGCATTGCCGGATCGAAAAAGCGAACGGTATTTCGCCCGGCTGTCTTGGCTTCATACATGGCGGTATCGGCCCGCTTGAACAAGTCTTTGACCGTGATTTCGTCACCCTGAAATAAGCACACGCCTATGCTGCTGGAACCATGATGTTCAAAATCGGCAATCTGGTATGGTTCACTCAGAATCTGGCGGACTTTTTCTGAAATTTTATCTGCCTGAATAATCGCTTCTTTTCTGTCTGTACTGAGTTCTTCAAGTATGACAACAAACTCATCGCCACCTAATCGGCCAACGGTGTCGCTTTCGCGTATGCAACTGCTTAAACGCTTTGCTGTTTCTATCAATAACAAATCACCCGCATCGTGGCCACGGGTGTCGTTCAGATTTTTGAAGTTATCCAGATCGATGAAAAAGATGGCGCTGTGACTGCTGTTGCGCTGACGAACAGAAATCAGATGTTCCAGGCGATCCATCAGCAAGCGGCGATTCGGCAACTGCGTCAGCGAATCGTAAAATGCGAGTTTGCGGATATCTGCTTCATAACTTTTGGAAAGACTGATGTCGGTGAATGAGGCAACATAGTTGCTGATTTCCTGGCCTTCCATGATGGCTGTCAGTGTTAGCATTTGCGGGAACGCTTCGCCATTGCGGCGGAGGCTCCACAGTTCTCCGTTCCAGAAATGTTTCTCTTTCAATGAGTCAAAAATTCTCTGAAAAAAAGCGCTGTCCTGCTCATCGCTTCTGTAAACCGGGGGGCGTTTTCCCAGCATATCTTCTGCGGTGAATCCTGTGATCCGGGTGAATGCCTGATTAACTTTCAGAATTTTCCAATTGGCATCGGTGATGAAAATGCCTTCTTGTGATTCGAAGGTGCAGGCAGCGATATGCAAATCTCTTTCCGCTTGTTTGCGGTCTGTAATATCGCTGAGAAAACAATGCCAGAGCATAGCGCCATCGGCTTCGCGCTCAGGCAGTCCATCGACAAACAACCAGCGCACACTGCCATCAAGGCGATAAAAGCGAAATTCCGTTTGCCATGGCGACAGTTCTCGGGTTGCCTGTGCGAGTTGTTGTCTGGCTGTCTCGACATCACGAGGATCGATTCTGTCTATGAGCTGTTGCGCGTTATCTTTGACGTCTTGATGACTGACTTCTAACATCTGCAAGATGCCGATACTGGCGTAAGGGATACTCGTGGTTTTGTCAGAACGTACCCGGTATTGTATTGCCAGGCCGGGCAGGCGGGACGTCACTTTATTGAGCCGCTGATAGGTTTCGTTTATTTTTTTACTGGCGATTGCGTTTTCTGATCGCATGGCGTTGATCATCAGAGCAATCAAGGCAATCGTAGTCACATACGCCCAGACCACAACCAGACCGGATGCCTCGAAACTGGAAAACCTGCCGAGATTATTCGATGCGGCCCAGGTCGAGAATATGGCCAAGGCCAGGCTGATGCTGCTGACCGTCAGCAGGCTGAATCGCATCGCGGCCCAGATCATCATGGCGACAATCACGAAACTGAGACGCAGATAGTTATACGGCGACAAAAAAACGAACCAGTTCGCAGCTACGAGCAGAATCAGAAACATCAAAATTTCTTTTTTATGCTCAAGTGCACGTAAAGAGTGTCGCGATATTGCAAGTAACACCGGGCTGGCCAGTAAAGCACCCACGGTGTCACCGGCAACCCAGATGTACCAGGTGCTAACGGTGAAGGGTTTACCAGACAGAATGCTTAAAGCCAGTGTGCCAAATGTCGCAGAAATCATCGCGCCGGCCAGCGAAGACAGCGTAAACCACAGTACATCGCGGCGCGCCGCAAAGTGCAGGTCGAAATTTTTTTTATGAAGCATCCAGCAGGTCGCCGCAGGCCCGGTCGTGGAACCGATGGCAAGTAAGATAGCTTGATAAATGGATAATTTCCACCATAACTCCGTGAGCAGAATTGCAATGAAAATTGCTGGAATCATCACTTTGCCGTAGCGAAAAATAACGGCAATCGCGACACCTGCAGGCAACCAGAGCAGGCTGAGATTTGAATCGCGATAAGTAATGGAGATTGCCAGGCTGCAAGCGAGAAAATAGATCAGTATCACTGACAGTATCCGGGGAAGCGACTGCTTTGATCTGAAGCGGGCAAACAAGCTGGGGTTCTGCGTCTTTAACATGAAAATTGAATGATGACTAAGCCTGGTTATTATGCGTTATAACGGCAATGAATTGAGTTGGGACATCGCCGGAATTTTTTTGTGCAGACATAAAGAACTTATGTCTCTCTTTTGATGTATCTCTTTCTTAGCGGAATGAATCATTCTAATAAAATGATGCTGCGGGTTTTGTCTGAGTCTGATCGGTTCTTCTGTGCAGAATGCTGTCCGGCATTTTTGCGTGTGTCGCATGAGGCGACACAGTTTCCTTGTCTGGCTTGAATGCTGTTAGCATACTCGGTAGAGTATAGGGGATCATGCCCGTATAACTCATATAAACACTACTCAGGAGAACGAAGATGGCAGATACTCCCCCATTAAAGATAGTTCCAGGGAATGCGTTAAGCGATGCACAGAAAAAAGATCTGATGCACAGGCTGGCGCGTATCGAAGGCCAGTTGCGCGGTGTGCAAAAACTGATTGCCAAGGCAGATACGGCAGAAGATTGTGAAGGTATCGCGCAACAGATGTCGGCAGCACGCAAGGCACTGGATCGTTCTTTTGTGACTTTGCTGACGGATTCTGTCGTCACTCAGGCTGAAAAAGCGAAGACCACTGCAGAGGCGATTGAGGGCAGCAAGCGCCTCGCTGCACTGTTAGAAAAATTCGCCTGATGCTGTAATGCCGCCGACGCTGCTTGCCGGCAGCATCAGCGTTTGCGGGGGGGATTCAGGCCGCGATATGTCTGCTCTGGCGTTGCGGAGTGGCTTTGGCTGTCGTTTTTTCTGCTGCGGGTTTACTGCTGGTTTGTTTATGCCTGGCATCGCCCGCATAGTCGCTGGATACCAGCGCCAGCGCAGCTTCTCTTTCCATGCCGCGTTCTTCCTGTAACCATCTGCTGACCAGACCTGCCAGACGATCAAGGGCAATTTTGTGGGTGGCATCTGTATTCGTATACATCCAGTCAGAGAAAGCCAGGAAATTTTCAAACGGCGCGTCGCCCAGAACCACGGGTAAAGTGTTTGCAAAGCGTCCCGAGTTCGCCACCATGTCCCAGTAACGCGCAAAGCGCACCAGCTTTTGCATGTCGGCGAAGGGCACATCTTTATTCGCCAGTATCGTGTACGGTGGTTGCGGATCGAATGTCAGCTGGAACGCTTCGGTGTGACGTATCACCGGCGTGCCGCGTAAGCGTTTCAAAATACCGAACTGAATTTCATGCGGACCGAGCGCGACCAGTTTGTTAAAACCCGCCGCAAAACTTTGCATCGTTTCCCCGGGCAGACCAGCAATCAGATCGACATGCAGATGAGCATGCGAGTGTTCGCATAACCAGCGTATGTTCTCGGCCGCTTTGTCGTTATTTTGTTTGCGACTGATCAGGCTTTGCACTTCTGGATTAAAACTCTGAATACCGATTTCAAATTGCAGCGTGCCTTCGGGGAATTTTTGTATTCCTTCTTTCAGGGCATCGGGCAAATGATCGGGAACCACTTCAAAATGGGCAAACACCGGATCATCTGGTGCGGCAGCCAGCTTATCCAGAAAAAACTGCATGATTTTCAGGCTGGTCTTGATATTCAGATTGAATGTGCGGTCAACAAATTTGAATAAGCGTGCACCGCGCTGATACAGGCTTTCCATCTCCGCCAGAAAGACATCGATATCAAACGGCCAGGCGGTTTTATCGAGTGACGATAAACAGAATTCGCATTTGAACGGACAACCGCGTGAGGCTTCGACGTACAAAGTGCGGTGGCGGATATCCTGATCGCTGTAAAGCTGATACGGCAGACGGATATCGTTCATCGGTGGCTGCAGCCCCGCATGGATTTTCATTAAAGGTTGCGGGCCACGCAAAATTTGCTGGCACAAATGGGCAAAGCTGATATCGCCCCAGCCGGTAATCACATAGTCTGCAAGACGGATAATTTCCTGATCACTTGTTTCGTGCGATACCTCTGGCCCGCCAAGAATCACGACCACATCCGGCGCCACCCGTTTCAGAATCGCAACGATCTGGGTCGTTTCAACCACGTTCCAGATATATACACCGAAGCCGACGATGAATTTTTGCCCTGGTTGACGAAAGGCAAGAATTTTTTCCACCACGTCAGTGCTGCGCGCCCCGATCACGAACTCACGAATTTTTGTCTGTTCCTGTAACTCTCCCATATTTGCGAGCAGATAACGCAGACCCAGTGAGGCATGGGTATAGCGGGCATTCAGGGTCGTCAGCAGGATAGTCATGGAGCAGAGAGCAGGCAGAAAGCCGCTATTGTACGCTGGGTGCGGGCTATCCCGATGAATGTCGCCTTGGCGTACACGTGCTTTCGTGGTTGATGCGGATTCATACCCGCAATCGCAGTGAAACGGAGGTGTTGGAAAGCATAGGATGCATTCTTTATTCCGGATATTTGTAATTTCAATCCTGCGTTTCTGCAGTTCGTCGCATACCGCTCGCTGCTGGACAAATGATCTTCTACAGTACACACATCAAACAACCACTGAAGGAGAAATAAAATGAAATCATCACTGAAAAACACCACAATTTTTGCAGTCGCTATGTGTGCTGCAGTCTTTATCAGCGGCAGCGCTTTCAACACTGTTACGCATGGTACACAGAATAAAATCCAGACTGTCACCATCACTGCGAAGGCAATGACGGAAGCACAAAAACTGGCTTACGATGCTGAACAAAACGGGATACAAACTGTCGTGATTTCTGCGAAACGTCTGACGCCAGAGCAAAAACTCGCCATGGATCAGCAAGATCAGCAAAATCAATTCAAGCAACAATCTGTCGCAGAGAAAAACAACCGTCGCACTGCGATCTGAGGATGAACACAGATGATGTATGCATTCTTAAAAAATGGCGGGCAATCAGGGGTTGCGACTGACTAGCACGGGTGCGTTTTTAAAACAAAGTGATGCACCTGATTTGTAGTGGATTGCTTTGCTTTGAAAACATGCCGAAACGTGAATTTTTTGTCGTCCCAGTATGTGGCATACTGGGACCCCTTTCCTATCAAGTGGTTGCATGATGAATACCGAAGAACGTCTGATTGATCTGGAAATCCGTTTGTCACGGCAGGATGATCTGGTGGATACCCTGAATACGCAGGTGTATCGCCAGCAGAAAAAAATTGATGAGCTGGAAGCTTTGTGTGCTGCGATGGCAGGCCGTATCCGTGAGCTGGCTGTGATGGCGAGTCAGAAAAATACGGTACTCGATGAAAGACCGCCGCATTATTAAATTTTCACTCAGCATTGCCGGTTGCTGAAAATACGGCAGATAAAAAAAGGACGAAAGCCGCAAGGCGATTCGTCCTTTTTTGTTGTTGCCTGCGCTATGACGCAGGCACGAAGCTGATTATGGCTGTAGTGCGTAATTTAATGGTGCCCAGGCATAGCCTTTACCTTCTTTGCGCACATAGCCCAGACCCGGGAAAGCCAGATGTGCCGCGCCTACCAGATAAGACTGTTGTGCCGCGTCGGCATAGCTTTTCTTGCGTTCAACAGCCGCAGCTTTCGAGTCAGAATCAAATTGTATCGTGACGGATGGATTCTCAAACTGTACCGCTGCCACATGCATCAGATCCCCCCACAGTACCAGTGTCTGCCCTTTGCTTTCGATTTTATAAGTGCTGTGGCCGGCGGTATGACCGTGAGCTGGTATTGCCTTAATACCAGGAACCAGTTCTGTGGCGCCGTCGAAGGATTTGAATTGTCCTGCTTTGACATAAGGGTTCAGTGATGTCATTGCGCCTTGAAAGTAGCCTTTACTTTCTTGTGGCGCTTTGTCCAGATTGGCCTGACTCAGCCAGAAGTCAACATCATGCTGATCAGCGCGTACCACTGCGTTCGGAAAGGCCATTTTGTCGCCGTTCATCAGACCGCCGACATGGTCTGGATGCATGTGCGTGATGTAAATTTCATCGACTTGTTCTGGCTGATAACCTGCAGCTTTCAGGTTGGCCTGCATTTTTCCCAGAGTCGGACCAAATAAAGCGCCAGCGCCGGTATCGATCAGTATCAATTTGCTGCCGGTATTGATCAGATAAGTATTGACAGAGGTATCCAACGGGCTGTGCTGGTGCAATTTACCGAGTGCTTTATTGACTTTCGCGGGTGTGGTATTTGTCAGTAACTTATCCACAGGAAGCTGTACCGTGCCGTCTGAAATTGCCGTGACTTCAAAGTCACCCAACATCGTTCTGTAATAACCCGGTGCAGCAGTTTTTACCATAGGTGCGGCTGCATAGGCCGTGCTGACGGAGAGTGTCAAGGCACTGGCAGTAGCAAGGATTCCTGCAGATAACAGATGTGAAATTTTCATTTGTTCTTCCTTCAAAGTCATTGGTCGGGCAAACATGGGAAGCTGATTATGCCGAATAAATGCAAAGCCTGCAGATGACCAGTCTATTTCTAGTGGGCTGCTATGATTGACTGGGCTGGTTATGCACAAAATCAGGAGATCAGCGCCTCGGTCAGGGAACCAAGATCTTCTTTCGAGTCAGCCAGAATTTCTTGTAAAGACTTGTCTCCGACCATGAAGTCGATTTTGCCGGTGTCCGCTGCCAACTTCGTCTGACGGCGTTGCTTCAGCGGAGAGACCGTATCGGTAAGATGATTCGCCAGCAATAAGGTGTCACCCAGGCTGACTGGTGGAAATACAGGGGCTCCATGCCAGCAGCTTTCTATGCTGCTCATGACCCGCTTGGGAATCAGCAATTTTTGCAGCACTGCGCGGGCAATTTCCAGCTCGTGGGATTGGTCTGCCGACGGATAATCGATCTCTGTTCCGCTTTCTAATAATGCAGGAAACTCTTCTGCTCGCGACAGTAAATAGAAACCGCCAACTTCATGGACAACACCGGCAAACAGTGCAGTTTCAGGATCAATTTTGCTGACTTTACGTGCTAACAGATGCGCCATTGCAGCGACGGTTGCGGAATGCACCCACAGATATTCCATCTTTTCCCGGATGGCATTATCGGAAATTGCCAGACATATCTGGCGCATGATCACGGCGGCGACAACGGAACGTAAGGTGCTGAATCCCAGAATGGAAATCGCCATGCGGACATTGGTAATGCCTCCGCCAAAACGGCTGTAGGCGACGGAATTAGCGACGGCAATGACGCGGGCGGCGACCAACGGTTCCTGAATAATCAGTTTCGCGATCTCGTCTGTCCCGTATTTCGGTTCATCAAGCGCTTCCTGAATTTTTAAAGTGGCCCGGACGTTGGCGGGAAAAACCAGTTCGCCCGAGCTGATCTGTGCAACGATATTACGTAATGCTTCTGACTTTATAACTGCTGACTTCTTCATATCTGCTGACTATCGTCTGTTTTTCCAGACGTCTGATGGTGGGAGTCATGTTTTCATCCCTAGAGTTTTTACAATTGCTCCAGCCGTCGCAGAAAGCAGAGACATGGGTGTAGCCGTATCGGTGATTTCTTTCTGCACCCGCTGTACGGGACGATGGTGACGTCCGTCTGTGTCGAGTTTAAATGCAGATACCGCACGCGCAAGATTGCCTGCCTGTTCTTCCATACTTTCTGCTGCTGCGGCGGCTTGTTCTACCAGCGCCGCATTTTGCTGAGTCATTTCGTCCATCTGTGTGATCGCACGATTGACTTCTTCAATACCGGAACTTTGTTCCTGACCTGCTGCGGTGATTTCAGCCATGATGTCCGCCACATGTTTGACGGAACGGACAATTTCATTCATGGTTTTGCCCGCTGCTTCGACTAACTTGTCGCCAGTTCCGACTTTTTCTACTGAATCACCGATCAGGGTTTTGATTTCTTTGGCGGCGTTGGCACTGCGTTGTGCCAGATTCCGGACTTCGCTTGCCACCACGGCAAACCCGCGCCCTTGTTCTCCGGCACGAGCAGCTTCTACTGCGGCATTGAGCGCCAGAATATTGGTTTGAAATGCAATTCCATCAATCACACTGATGATGTCGACTATTTTACGCGAACTTTCTTTAATCGAATTCATGGTGTGAACAACTTTGCCGACCTCTTCGCCGCCTTTGACCGCAAAATTCGATGCCGAAGTCACCAGCGCGTTTGCCTGACGAGCATTGTCTGCGTTCTGGCGCACGGTTGCGGTGATTTCTTCCATGGAGCTGGCCGTTTCTTCCAATGCGCCTGCCTGTGTTTCTGTGCGTGATGAAAGATCAGCATTCCCGGTTGAAATTTCGACCGACGCAATGGCGATGGCATCCGTGCCTTGTCTGACTTCGCTGACAATGTGATAAAGATTGTCGTTCATTTCTTTCAGCGCCAGCAGCAGTTCGCTGATTTCATCATTGCCTTCAGGTTCTGCATGAAAAGATAACTCACCGGCGGCGACCTGCTTCGCAATTGCCACTGCTTCGCGTAATGGTGCAGTGATACTGCGTGTGAGTAACACAGAAAAAGCGATGCCTGCGCATAAAACAAGCAACGCCATGAGCACCAATGTTCCTATGGTTTTGTTTGCAGAACTTTCCGATTGCGCCGCCAGTTCAGCCGAGGCGGCATCCTGCAATGCAACCAGCTTGTTAATTTCCTGCAGTGCTTTTTGTTGCAAAGGATCGATCTGCGTGGAGATCACTTTGACCGCTTCTTCACCATTAAACGACAGCAGCATTTTGAATGCTTCCTTGGTCGGGCCATCGACTTGTTGATCTAAGCTGAGCACGCTATCGAGAATTTTTTTCTCTGCATCGTTGAGCCCCAACGCCGTTAATTTCTGGCGCGCTTCGTTAAATGCATTCTGCTGATTTTTGACGATCAGTTTTTGTTTGTCGATTTCAGCCAGATCTGTCTGCAATCCTATATTCCGGATTGCCATACCACCTTCCAGCATGCTGCTTCTCATTTTTGCTGCCAGTGCTGTTTTGCTATGAGACAGTTCTATGCCTGTCAGCATCTGTTGCCGGTTGCGTGCACTGAGCGCGCTGCCGATAACGAGCATCGCAATCAAAGAAACCAGGATAACGCCGAAACCAGTTGCGAGACGTGTTCCGATATGAAGTTGGCGGAGATTCATTTTGGCGTCCTTTGAGTAATTTTAATCAAATGATTGCATCTAAAATAACGTCCGTGAAATAATCGATCCGGTTCAGGTATCGCCTGTGACCGGACTTTATCGTTCACTCAATGCCGTTCAATCTTTTAAGCAAATGCAATGCCAGAAGCATCGTGTTGTTGTTGTACCGGCCTGTCAGCTTCTGAGTCCGCGATTCACTTTGTTGCATATCCTCTAAGATAGGAATTTGTCAGAATGATCCTGGTTGTTACTTTCGTATTGATATCTGCTCTTGCTGCGGCATTGCTCTTTGTCTGGTTGCGTACACGACGGGTCATGCGAGCCGACTATATCCGTAGTTATATGTTCCCGCCTGGCCTGTTGGAACGCTTGCATCAACGTCGTCCAGACTTATCATTGAAGGATAGACAACTGGTGGCCAGAGCACTGCGACAATTCTTTTTGGTGTATCTGAAGTCTGGATACAAGCATATCTCTATGCCGTCACAAGTGGTGGATGATTTGTGGCACGAATTTATTTTGTACACAAAAAACTACGATGCTTTTTGTCAAAAAGCTTTTGGCCGTTACATGCACCACACCCCGGCGGCTGTGTTAGGTGAGAGCCAGCGTAGTAATATTGGTTTGCGTCGCACCTGGTGGTTTGCCTGCCTTGAAGAAAATATTAATCCACGCAGCGCTACACGCTTACCTTTGCTGTTTGCGCTGGATGCAAAGTGGAATATTGCAGATGGATTCCGTTATGAACCAGACTGCTGTGCCTTACGCAAAAATGGCGATGGCACTGTGTACTGCGGCGGAGATTTTTATACCGGGGGAAGTACTGGAGACAGCATTGATTTTGGCGATTCCACTTCTTTTGGCGATGTTGCCGATAGTGGTGGTGACAGCTCATCATGCAGCGGTGGATGTGGCGGCGATTAACGATCGTTTGCCGGTGAATGAAAAAAACAGAAAGATGAAGATGGAAAAAGTGTTATCAAATCAGGCAGAACATGCCGAAAAACTGAATCAGCTGGGTAGCAGCTTTTTACCTGGTCATCTGGGTGTACGGATGTTGTCGGTAGAAAAAGGTCGCTCACATGGTGAACTGGAAGTACTTCCTCATTTGCTGGCACCGAATGGTTTTTTACATGCCGGTAGCGTGATCACGCTGGCCGATACTGCTTGCGGCTACGCTTGCATGGCAAGTTTGCCAGAAGGCGCGCACAGCTTTACAACCATAGAATTAAAATCGAATCATCTGGGAACTGCCCGTAGCGGCAAAATCGAAGTGGTAGCGACCGCATCTCACCTCGGGCGCACGACTCAGTTATGGGATGCCGAAGTGACATACGAGGGAAAGACGATAGCCTTATTCCGATGCACGCAAATGATACTTTATCCAAAATGAGGCTGGCTTGCAGATGGTGCATACAGCCTGTGCACCATCTCAGCGGATGTTTCTCAGTCTGTTAAGCCGCGTTATTTGCGGCTTCTTTTTCTTGCAGCAGGCGCCACATGATTTTGCCCGAACCGGATTTGGGTAGCGTCTCGACAAACTCAATCAGACGCGGCACTTTATAAGCCGCCATTTTCTCGTGCGCCCAGGTGATGATTTCTTCCGGGTGAATCACTGCACCAGGTTTTCTGACTATCAGCGCCTTCACCGTTTCACCGCGATAGGTATCCCGTGCTGCGATGATGCAGCATTCCTGTATCGCCGGATGCTGATACATCATGGATTCGACTTCGGCTGGCCAGACTTTAAATCCGCTGGCATTGATCATGCGTTTCAGTCTGTCCGTAAAAAAGAAAAAACCTTCCTCATCGATATAGCCGAGATCACCGGAACGGAAAAATTTTTTACCGTCGAGTTCAGCGAACGCATCGGCGGTTTTTTCCGGATCATTCCAATAGCCTTGAAATAATTGCGGGCCGTGTATCCAGATCTCGCCGGTCTCACCTTGTCTGACTTCCTGCATCGTAATGGGGTCAACAACGCGGGAATCGACATTGAAAAAGGGTATGCCCAGACATTGCTGTTTCATTCTTTGTGGCGGATTCAGATGTGATGGCGCCATCGTTTCAGACAAACCGTAACCTTCCATATATACCTGACCCGACAGATCCAGCAATTTTTGTGCGATTGCCGCCGGCATCGCAGCACCGCCACCGGATACGCGCGTCAGTTTGGAAATATCATATTCCGGCAGACGTGGATTCGATAAAAAATCTATCATCATCGATGGCACCAGTGTCCAGTTGGTGACGTGGTAGCGAGTAATCAGTTGTCCCGCAACGTCTCTGTCCCAGCGTGGCAAAATCACCAGCGTGCCGCCACAGTAAAGCGAGGCATTCATGACGGATTGCATGCCGGTGACATGAAAGAAAGGCAGCACTGCAAGTGCTACGTTATTGGGCACGATAGGGCCGGACCAGGTCGGGCTGGCGACAATATTGAACATGACCGAGCGATGGGTATGAATGCAGCCTTTCGGATGCCCTGTTGTGCCAGACGTATAAGGCATGCAGGCCAGATCATCCGGTGTCGCCTGATGTGCGGCGGGAGCCAGAGCTGCAGCAATCGCCGTTTTCCACGGCGTGATCTGAGGCGACGCAGGTACATTGGCCACGGCTTTGACGAACTCAGGAACGGTCAGTGTGGTGTCGCAAGTCAGATGATCTGAGTATGTCGCCACCACTGCATGCCGGAGTGCCGTGCTGCCGACGAGTGGTGCTAATCGTGGAAAAACATCCTGTGACACCAGTGCGGCTTTGGCGCCACTGTCTTTAATGTAGTAATCAAGTTCGTCCGTCATCAGCATCGGGTTGACTGGCACGACCATCGCGTCTGCCCGCAGAATCGCGTAGAAACCGATGACGAACTGCGGGCTGTTCTGCATATCCAGCAGCACCCGGTCACCACGCTGGATACCGCAAACCTGTTGCAGATATCCGGCTAAAGCGAGCACTTCCTGATGTAGCTGACGATAAGTCAGCACGGAGTCGTAAAATATGATCGCAGCTTTATCCGGGTAACGTTGCGCGGAAATCTGCAGATTTTCATACACACTGATGGAGGGGACGATCAAATGGTGCGGCAGCCCTTTTGGCCAATGGACGTAGTGAGCGGTATTCATTCAGAGTCTCCTTGGAATAGTGTTTTATTTAGAGTGCCATATTTCAGCTGGAATTGCATGATCGTTCGTAAAATTGGAACTAATTTCTGAGTTTTGTAATTTTGAACATATTCTGTTTTACTGCTGACGTTACAATGTGCTGTCAGTCTCAATTTTCATATCGGAGTTACCGTGGTTTTCAGCAGATTAATTACTTTTAGTGCCATCAGCATTCTGTTGTCCGCTTGTGGTGGAGGCGGTACTGGCAGCACTAGCGCTGGCAGCACCCCGGTTGCTGTCAGCGTGCCCTCTGCATCCACGGTGTCAGTTGGCGATGCACTCAGCTTTGTCGGGCAGGCCAGCAGCTCTGCGGGACAGATAACGCAAATGTCCTGGCAGACCGAGGCTTTGACGCTGGGTGCCAATCCGCTGACAGCGATCACGAATGCCGACTGTAAAACGATGCAGACCTCGGGCAATTCGGCGAGTTGCACCTTACAACTGACGCCTCCCGCAAAACTGACTGCCGACTACACTTATAAGCTGACCTTGCTGGCAACTGATGCAAAGGGAAATACCTCCAGCACTTCGACGACATTAAAGGTACTGCAATCCGCTTCGGTGACCAATAATCCTGTGGCGCAGACCGGTGCTGACGCGAGCGTGACTTCCGGTGATAAGGTCAGCCTGAGTTGCGCTGGTAGTGGCGGAACGCCTGCCACCAGTGGCGCCGCTTATGCCTATCAATGGGTGGTCGAAGATGCAGCCGGTCTGACGATTTCTCTGGCGAGCACGACTGGTGCCAGCAGCAGTTTTGTCGCACCCGTAGTGAAAGATGCCACGACCGTCAAGTTGCAATGCCGTGTCACTGACGATAAACAAAAGACGGGTACCGCGACACAGAAAATCACGATCACGCCTGTTCTCAAGCCAACGATCGTACCGATTTCTTACAGTGGCGGCACCGTGCAACCCGGCGCTGCGGTGGCGCTGGATGGCAGCAAAACTACGATGTATGACGTTAATGGCAAAGAAGTCAGCGGTACGATTTATTATCTGTGGAAATTCAAATCCGGTCCGTCGGGCGCTACCCCGCTGACGGTCTACAACCCGACCAGTAGCGTTGCCAGCGTTGTCTTTCCCAGCGTTGTCACGACCACGTCAACTTATGTATTTACCTTGAACGCCTCTACTGCACCGATTGCTGCGGATGGTACTTCGGCAGATACCGTTAAACAAAAAGATGTGGTGTTCTTTGTCAGCGCCCTGCCACCGATTACATTAACTTCATACAATCTGGTGCAGGTAGTGCAGAGCGGAGCCAGCGTACAGTTGAAAGCAGAAACACCGAATTACACTGGATCATCGCCGCTGTATTTCAGCTGGACACAGACAAATACGCCGCTGGTGACACTGGTCGGTACGAATTCCCAGATTGCTGGTTTTATCGCGCCGACCGTATCTGTCGCGACAACGCTGAGCTTCCGGGTGTCGGCAGACTATTTTCCGATTACGGTGGCCAACCCCGGAAGTGCCAGTGTCGATTTGCTGGTGCAGGTACAGCCCAAGAACTGAAAGCGATATGCCGACGACAGAATCAGCGTTGCAAATGTCTGATTCTGTCGCGTTGATGTTGGCGATCCAGCGTTCTTGTTGCAACGATAATTTCACTCATAAAATAAACAAAGCTGCCGATCAGCGACAAAATACCGCCAACAAACAGACCCGCAATCAGTTTATCAAGGTTTAAACCAATCGCATCCCCGACGAACAACGCCGCAATCACCAGGCAGATCAATAAGCCGCAGGTTGTGCTCAGCGTAATCGCACGATTAATCAGATGTGAGCGTTGAAATAATTCAACCAGTTCCTCTTCGAGACCCACCGTTGCGTTTGTCTGCAGTAAATTTTCCACCACCCTCGCTCTGTCGATAATCCTTGCCAGACGGCTGGTCAGTACGGCCAGTTTCGTGCCAACACCGGTCAGCAGAAAAACGGGGGCAATCGCGAGTTGGATAATATGGCTGACGTCGCCAAGCTGAAGACTGATCATGGAATTCCTTTCTAATTTTTGCGTGATTCTACCTTGTGGTTGAATTGCATTGATGTTCTTCCCTACCTGCTTTTCAAAAATATTCTATCCTAGAGCCCGTTACTGTTAACTATCTGTAGCTTGTGTGCCTGACTGATACCGGTTTGTGCTTGCAATAATTGACCTCAGGTTACATATATTGTTGATAGATTCAAAACCAGATCACTGTCAGGACTTATATTTATGACTCAGTCACAGCGCATGCCAGCCATTTTCGTCGGACATGGCAGCCCCATGAACGCCATTGAAAATAATATTTATACCCAGGCCTGGGAGGCGTTGGGGCAACGTTTTCCTGCGCCAAAAGCGATATTGATGATATCGGCACACTGGATGACACGTGGTGTGGCGGTAACGGCAATGAAGCAGCCACAGACGATTCATGACTTCGGTGGCTTTCCGCAAGCCTTGTTTGACATTCAATATCCGGCTCCCGGCGATCCGGCGCTGGCGCAGCATATTACACAACATCTTGCACCGTTACCGGTGGTACTCGATCAGCAATGGGGGCTGGATCACGGTACCTGGTCGGTATTGGTGAAAATGTATCCACAGGCGCAAATTCCAGTGATACAACTGAGTCTGGATTTGACCCAGCCGGCCAGCTGGCATTTCGAATTGGGACAGAGACTGGCGGCCTTGCGGGACGAGGGCGTCATGCTGATGGCGAGCGGCAATGTGGTGCACAATTTACGCCGTATGGCTTTTCAGTCGCCCGGTTTTGACTGGGCGCACCGCTTCAATAATGTTATGCGCAAGGCCATTCTTGAAGATGACACTGAAAAGCTGGTGAATTACCAGCAATTCGGTCAGGATGCGGCACTCTCCGTACCGACCTCTGAACATTTTCTGCCGTTGCTGTATGTGATGGGAAGTAAAAATGGTCATGACAAGACCGAGATCGTAGTGGATGGTATGGATCTCGGTGCCATTAGTATGATGACTGTCCTCATATCATGAGGCGAGTGCCGGAAAGCCCGCGACTATGTGACTATAGGGCTTTCTGGCAGACAGTTATTGCGGATTCTGAATGGGCAGGGTCAGGCGTACTTCCAGACCGCCCTCGGGCAGATTGTGTAGATGCAGTTGTCCGTCATGTTGTTGTGCGATATTTTGCGCGATGGTCAGCCCGAGGCCAGAACCGCCGGATTCGCGCGAGCGTGATGTTTCCATGCGATAAAACGGCTCGAATACTTTTTCTTGCAGTTCCGTTGGAATGCCTGTGCCGCCGTCCCGTATGAAAATCTGTAAAACGTCTTTGCCGCCTTCTTTTTCTTTTGACATACTGACTTTTGCGTAATGTCCGTATTTGACAGCATTATCAATCAGATTCGTCAGGCAGCGCCGCAGCGCCTGAGGTTTAGCCAGGACGGTTATTCCTGGCAATCCTGAAAAACTGACGTCTTGCCCCGCCTCGCTGGCGTCACTGCAAACACTGTCGAGCAGTGAATCAATATCCAGCGGTCGGCGCGCTTCACTGCTTTCTATACTGCGCGCCAGATCCAACCCTTCCCTGATCATCATCTGCATGGCGGATAAATCACCGATCAATTTTTCGCGTAATTCAGCATCACTGACTTTTTCCAAGCGCAGACGCAAACGGGTTAAGGGTGTTTGTAAATCGTGAGTAATCGCCGCCAGCATATGTGTGCGCTGTGAAATATGGTGGCGTATCCGGGCCTGCATCGCATTGAATGCCCGCGTTGCGGTGACGATTTCGCTGGCACCTTTTTCAGGTAAGGGCGGACGATTAATGTCTTGCCCCAGTGCCGTGGCCGCTTCTGCCATATGGCGCAGGGGACGCATCGTCATCCGGGCGATAATCAAGGCTAATACTGCAATGAAGGTCAGAAATAAAAAGAAATATTGTATGAAATCATCACGCAGCGGTGGCGCTGGTGTTTTTGGTGGCATCACCGTCAGACGTAACACGGTGCCATCGTGCAAGGTAATACTGAGAGCCTCACATGGCACCCGCATCAGCACGGCATTTTTGGGTGGACGCGGGCAGGTTGACGGATCAGTCGGCAGAGACAGTACGCGGAAATTCCGACCCAGCCGTTCGCTGACAGCTCTGGCGTAATCCGAGCGTGGCCCGGTATCGCTGATATTTTCGGGTAATGTGGTGACTTGTAACCCCAACCGCGGAGCCGTCGCCAGAAAACTCTCGCGGTTTGCTGTGGGCAAGGTATCGAGCGCACTGATTAACTGTTCTATCCTGTCGATAGAATGTGACTCGCGATATTGCATCAGCGTTTTTTCGCGCTCACCAAAGGCCAGCCATACTGTCAGGGTGGCGGATAATAAAACACCGATCAGAAGCGCGCCAAAAACCCGCCCCCACATTGACGACAACATCGCCATCAGTGCTTCTCTGCCGTTACAGTCACCGCCAGCACATAGCCGCCGTTACGAACTGTTTTAATGATTTGCGGAGAGCGCGCATCTTCCCGGAGTTTCTGGCGCAGACGGCTGATCTGGATATCGATAGAACGATCAAAAGGATCGGCATCGCGGCCGTGCGTCATATTCAATAACTGATCCCGATTCAGAACGCGATTCGGGTGTTCGAGAAAAATATTCAACATCCTGTATTCGGCACCGGACAAGGAAACGACCATATCGTCCGGGGCGATCAGATGGCGAGCCGTCATATCCAGCACCCAGCCGGCAAATTTCAGTTTTTGCAAACCGTCGTTATTCGAGCCCAGCTGATTATTTTGTGTCCGCCTTAATACACTGCGTATGCGTGCCAGCAATTCGCGTGGTTCAAATGGTTTCGGCAGATAGTCATCAGCACCCATTTCCAGCCCGAGTATCCGGTCTAAAGGTTCGCCACGCGCGGTCAGCATAATGACGGGAATCGTCGATTTGCTGCGAAGATTCCGGCATAAAGTCAGACCGTCATCACCGGGTAAATTAAGGTCGAGGACGATCAGTTCAAATTGATGTTCCTGTAATGCCGCCCACATCGCGGTGCCATCTGCCGCCATGACAGCGGAATAGCCGTTCTGATCCAGATATTCAGCCAGTAAACTGCGGATATCGCGGTCATCGTCAACAATGAGTATTTTATTTGAGGTATCCATGGTCTTCATTATGAACCGGGTCTCCGTGAAAGGCATTGTGGGTTTGTATCGTCTTGTTATGATAACGCTTTGCCGACATAGTACGAAACATCGGACGGACACGCGTTCCGGCGTTGTTACACAGAGATACAAACCTGAACGTAATTGATATTTACCGGTTACAAGACGCAAGCACAATGAGGCCGTTGACTGTTACCCCGGCAAGATGTGTAACGGTTAATGTTGCTCAACTGCAGTTGTTTTATTTTATAGGACTGACGCAAAACCGCCCCAGCGGCGTTATGGCTCCTGGCCGTACTATTCGTACTGTCTGTGTTGCCATGCCTTGCCGGAGCAATTTTGCGTCAGTCCTGTTTAAAAAATAAGTATCTGCAAAGTCTGAGCTTTTTCCGTGCATTCAGAAAGATAAATGATGAAAAATTTCAAACAAACTTTGCTGGCAGTTGTCCTTACTTCCTGTTGTGGCGTCAGCGCGATTGCGTTGGCACAAACCGCACCGGACATTCCTCCGCGTCCGCAACATCCTATGGGCGAGCCTGGTAAAAATCCAGAGCAGATGAAAGAACGTTTTGCCAAGCATCAGGCAGAGCTGCACGATACCTTAAAGATTACGGCAGCACAGGAGCCCGCGTGGAAAACATTCATACAATCGGTCACGCCTAAAGCCATGCCGCAGCGCGAAGATTTTAAAGAGCTGGATAAGCTGACCACACCGCAGCGCATGGAAAAAATGCTGGAAAAAATGAAAGAGCATCAAGCGGCATTGCAGGATCGTCTGGCTGCTACTAAGACTTTCTATGCAACATTGACGCCTGAACAGCAAAAGATTTTTGATGAAAGCCATCGTCGCCTGCAGCACAAAATGCAGAGCCACATGGCGCGGCAAATGCATAAACGCGGTGATGCTCCCGGCATGATGGACAAGCCATAAAAAATTCAGAAGCAAAATAAAATGGGCGCCTTCATCGGGTGCCCATTTACTTTTCAAGCGATATCTTTTCTATTGTCAGGCGAATCGTCGTGCCGCATCTAATCCCAAGCCTGCACCGATACTGCCGAATAAATCGCCTTCCACCTTACGTGCGTTCGGAACAATCGCAGCAATTTGCTGACGCAAACCGCGCACGCCACTCGACCCACCCGTAAAGAAGACTGTATCCACCTGATCTGGGTGAATACCCGCCTGCTGCAATACTTTGGCGACAGCCTGTGCAATATCGCGGCTCAGATGGCCGATGGCTGATTGCAAACCTTCTTGCTCCAGTATCAGTGAACAGGGCACAGATACCGGTTTGCTGCGCAGGCGTTCCAGCGGCAGATTAATGGCATCCTGATCCGACAATAAAATTTTTGCTTCTTCCGATTTGATCGCCAGCCAGTGTCCATCCCGGTCTTCGACCAGATTCAATAAGCGTTCAAAGCGTTGACGTACATCGCTGCTTTGTATATCGCGATATACATCCTGTAATTCCCGCCAGACTTTTTGCGTATACGCCAGATTGATCGTGTGCCACGTCGCCAGATTAAAATAATAACTTGATGGCACATCGGTCTGATTCGCCAGTCTGCCGCCTAAACCCAGCAAGGGCATGATGTGCGTCAGACTTAGATATTTATCAAAATCCGTACCGCCGATATGGATACCGCCATTACCTAGAATATCGTCATGCCTATCCAGTAAATGCGCGCGTTCCGGCGCCAGACGCACCAGAGAAAAATCGGAAGTACCACCGCCGATATCGGCGATCAGAACCAACTCTTCTTTTTCTATGCGCGACTCATAATCGAAGGCGGCCGCGATAGGTTCAAACTGAAAATGTACTTCTTTGAAACCAACCGCATGAGCGATATCTTCCAGCGTGTTCTGGGCGATCTGATCAGCCTGGCGGTTATCGTCGATGAAATGGACGGGGCGACCGAATACCGCATGTTCAAACGCTTGTCCGGCGGATTGTTCGGCACGTTTTTTCAGTTCACCGATAAATTGCGACAGTAAATCGCGAAATGCCAGTGGCTTGCCCATGACTTCCGTTTGGCCGTCGATAAGACTGGTACCCAGCAAGCTTTTCATCGAGCGCATCAGGCGCCCTTCGTACCCAGCCAGATAGTTCGCCAACGCGGCACGTCCGTAGCTGACTTCATGTTCTTCGGCATTGAAGAAAATGACCGATGGTAAAGTCAGCTTATCTTGTTCCAGCGCCAGCAAAACGGATTGCGCGCCACGATGCCAACCCACGGTTGAGTTTGAGGTACCAAAATCTACTCCACAAGCTTGCGACATGAAACTTCCTGATAAAAAAACGAAAACGCCGTCAACCTGATGCTGGCGGCGCTGAAAATGAGTGACCTCTATACAGAAGCCTTTATTCCGGTGTTGCTGACGGTTCTTGCTGAAGAACGACCAGCAACTGATCTATACGGTAATGGTCGATATCGACAACTTCAAACTTATACCGGCCTACCATCACGAAATCGGTACGCTTCGGGATCTTTTTGAGCATCGTCATCATGAAGCCCGCAATAGTCTCATAGCTGCCCTGCCCGGGCAAGGAATCTATGTTCAGGGCACGACAAACGTCTTCTATCGTTGTCGCACCGTCAATCAGCCACGAGTTCGTGTCGCGCTGGACGATCTGGTCTTCCAGAAACGGATGCACCAGATTTCCCATCAGCGTACTCAGGACATCGTTGAGTGTGATAACACCGACAACCAGCGCGTATTCATTGAGGATCACGGCGAAATCCTCGCGCGTCCCTTTAAATTGCTCAAGCATCTCCGATAAAGTCAGTGAATCCGGTACGGCCAGCGCGGTTCTGATCGACAGTTCCTGCACTTTGGAAAAAGCCTGATTGGTCAGGACGCGCTTCAGAATATCTTTGGATTCGACGTAACCGACGACATTATCGATATGGCCGTCACAGACCAGAAACTTGCTGTGCGGATTATCCGCAATTTTCTGGCGTATCACGGCATCGGTGTCTTGCAAGGTAAAAAATACGATGCTGTCGCGCTGTGACATCGCGCTCGGGACGGTGCGGCTTTCCAGCTCAAACACATTGCCTATCATGTGGTGTTCACGTGCCTGCAGCACGCCAGCCTCAGCACCGGCATCCACCATCGCATAAATTTCATCCGAGGTAATCTGTTCATCTCTTACGGTTGGTAAATTCAGCACTTTGAAAATCAGATTGGATAAGCCATTGAATATCCAGACCAGCGGCTTAAACAGGCGGGCACACAAACGCATCGGGGTAATGACCACCATTGCTACTGATTCCGGCGCGATCATTGCCAGCTTTTTCGGAATCAGATCCGCAAACAGAATGAAAATGGAAGTAACAAAGACAAACGATGTCAGAAAACTCGCAGTATCGACCCAACTGTTATTTCCAAACATCGCGTGGAATACGGTTGAGAAATACGGCGTCAGCGCTTGTTCACCCAGAATACCGCCAAGTATCGCGACCGCGTTCAGGCCGATCTGTACAACAGTAAAAAAATGACCGGGCGCCTGTTGCAGCTCCAGTACTTTCGTTGCGCGCAACTCCCCTTCTGATTCCAGTACCTGCAATTTCATTTTTCTCGCTGCGGCAAGAGAAATTTCTGCCATCGAGAAAAATGCACTGATCGCAACCAGTAAAGCAATCACCAGAAAGTGATCAAATAAGGCCATGTTAACTCCCGTGAAGCATGTTGTCAGGGTTAATCATATACTATGCAAACCTCCGCCTGAGAATGCGTGTAAGACGGCGACACCGCAAATTGATCCCTGAATTTTTATTGTATCGAAAGAGAGTGCAGATGCCTCCACCGGATTCTTCTGAGCAAACGTCTTTGTCGACGAATGTGCGTTTTGTGCTGATTACTGTCTTTCTGGATATTCTCGGCATCGGTCTGATCATTCCTGTTCTGCCCCGGTTGGTGGCGTCGTTTACTCTGCAGAGCGATATGCAGGCATATTGGTATGGCGCGATTGTCGCCATCTACGGTGTGATGCAGTTTTTCTTTGCACCGGTGATCGGCGCACTGAGTGACCGCTTTGGTCGCCGTCCGGTGTTGCTGACCTGTGTATTTGGACTGGGGCTGAATTTTGTTTTACTGACTCAGGCAACATCCATTTACTGGCTGCTGTTTATCCGGGCTTTAGGCGGTGTGACTGCGGGTAATCTGTCTGTCGCAACGGCCTATATTGCGGATGTCAGCGCTCCGGAAAATCGCAGCAAGGCGCTGGGAAAAATTGGTGCGATGTTTGGTCTCGGCTTTATTTGCGGACCTGTGATCGGCGGGCTGCTCGGTGAAGTTCATATTCATTACCCGTTTTATCTGGCTGCCCTTGTGTCGCTGGCAAACGTGGTCTACGGCTATTTTTCTTTGCCTGAATCCTTATCGCCGGAACACCGTAAAGCCTTTTCACTGTTATCGGCCAACCCATTTGCCGGACTGAACGGGCTTGCGCATTTACAGAGCGTGGGGCCGCTGGTATGGGTGTACGCATTGTCGATGTTTGCCCAGTTTATTTTGCAAACGACCTGGGTTTTATCGACGGAATTACGTTTCGGCTGGACGCCGATGCAAAATGGTTTTTCCCTGTTTATGGTCGGTATTTCCAGTGTGCTGATGCAAGGTGTTTTTCTGACGCGTTATATACAGCGTGTCGGTGATGCGAATGCTGTTTTGTTTGGCCTCACGTCTTCGTGTATTGCGCTGAGTCTGTACGGCGTGGCCACGCAGGGCTGGATGATGTATGTCCTGATCCTGTGCAATATGCTTGCGTTTGCTTCCGGGCCAGCTTTACAGGCCTTTTTCTCTCGTGCTGTGAATGCGCGTTCGCAAGGCTTAGCCATGGGTTCACTAAGTGCTCTGGCGAGTATTATGAGCGTTGCGGCGACACTCACTGGCACTGCTTTGCTGGCACAGGTGAGTCATTTTCCACGCGGTAGTTGGATGCTTGGCGCGCCCTTTTTTATGGCGGCAGCAGTACAATTATTTGCGCTCTTGCTGGCGATGCGTCACCTGAAAAAATAGCGCACTATCATTTGCGTACGATAATTTGCGCGCATAAAAAAAGCGGACATTTGTCCGCTTTTTTTGATCATCAACCGATCAGCGATGCCGAGGTACATCCATCATCGCTTCGTAATCATCACTGTCCACTGGATTGACTGAATTCAGACCGTTTTCCAGCTGCTGCATGTTGACGTCATTTCCCCACTTTGCCACGACGATAGTTGCAACGCCATTCCCGATCAGATTTGTCAAAGCGCGGGCTTCTGACATGAAGCGGTCAATACCGAGTATCAGAGCGAGACCTGCAACCGGCACGTGGCCTACCGCAGATAAAGTGGCGGCCAGCACGATAAAGCCGCTGCCGGTAATACCCGCCGCGCCTTTGGATGTCAGTAACAGTACGGCCAGCAAAGTGATTTGCTGCATCAGGCTCATCGGCGTATCGGTGGCCTGCGCGATGAACACGGCTGCCATCGTCAGATAAATCGAGGTGCCATCGAGGTTAAATGAATAGCCAGTCGGAACAACCAGACCAACGACAGATTTTTTCACGCCCAGTTTTTCCAGCTTCGCAATAATCCCCGGCAATGCGGATTCAGAAGAAGAGGTGCCGAGCACGATCAGCAATTCTTCTTTGATGTATTTGACGAATTTCCAGATGCTGAAACCGTGGAACTTAGCAATAGTACCGAGGACGACGAAAATGAAAATCAGGCAGGTGCCATAAAAAGTCGCCATCAGATAACCGAGTGACAGCAGTGAGGAAACGCCGAATTTACCGATGGTAAATGCCATCGCGCCGAACGCACCAATCGGTGCCGCTTTCATGATGTAGCCAACGATGACGAATAAGACGTGCGAAAATTTTTCGATAAAGTCAAAAACCAGCGTGCCGCGACCACCGAAACGATGCAGTGCAAAACCAAAAAATACCGAGATCAGCAAGACTTGCAGAATTTCACCTTTGGCAAATGCATCGACGATGGTTGTCGGAATAATGGCCATCAGAAACTCGGTCGTTGTCTGCATTTTTCCCGGAGCAGTGTAGGCGGCGATTCCTTTGGTATCGAGCGCATTCACATCGATATGCATGCCAGCACCGGGTTGGACAAGATTGATCATGACCAGCCCGACAATCAGCGCCAGCGTACTGACAACTTCAAAGTACAGCAGCGCCATACCACCGGTTTTACCGACTTTTTTCATATCTTCCATACCGGCGATACCGATCACCACGGTACAGAAAATAATCGGTGCAATCATCATCTTGATCAGCTTGATGAAGCCGTCGCCCAGCGGTTTCATTGCCGCGCCGGAATCAGGGTAATAGTGACCTAATAAAACGCCGATGATAATGGCGCTGATCACCTGAAAATACAGGGATTTGTAGATTGGTGGCTTATTCATTTGCCGTCTCCGTTAATTTTGTGGAATTTGATGGCGGGAATGAATGCGCCATATCAATCACGATGATTTCTAACCGAGAGCATTATCAAAAAATAGGCAAGTCCGGGCAATTGTGGGTTTCCACACGATTGCCAATCTGCCAAGCGGGGTGCTGAGTGTGGAAAATCTAGCCTGAATATGTGTTTATTTTCAGGCCGGATCAGTTTTAAGCCGCGATGTGCCGTTCCTGATGTTGACGTTGTCGCGCCATGGCCGTGATGATGTGTCCCAACTGACGCAGCGCATTATCTAATTCCGGCGTGAAATGCTTGCCACAATTTAAACGCAGGAAATGATCGAACCGGTTTGAGTTTGAATACAGCAAACCTGGCGACACTAATATCCCCTGTTCTAACGCCGCCTCAAATACAGCTTGCGACGAAAGCTGATGCGGCATTTCTATCCAGAGTGAAACGCCACCATCTGGTATCGTCAGGCGGGTACCCTCAGGAAAATAGGCGGCAATCGCTTCGGCGGTGCGCTCGCGTTGCTGAGTCAGACTATGACGCAGCCGTCGCAGGTGGCGGTCGTAGGCGCTGGAGTTAATAAATTCGGCCAGCACGATTTGCGACCATTCTTCGTTGTACCGGGTCTGGGCATATTTCAGCATGCTGATTCTGGCGTGCCAGCGTCCGGCGACCATCCAGCCGACGCGCAAGCCCGGTGCCAGAATTTTATGTAGGGACGCACAATAAATCACATTGCCGGTTTTATCCCAGTGTTTGGCGCTGACCGGTGTCGCGTCGGCATTCACTAAGGCGCTGTACGAATCATCTTCAATCAAGGGAATTTGCTGCGTTTCACACAGGGCAACCAGTCTTTGTTTATGGCTATCCGGCATGATGCTACCCAAAGGATTTTGCAAATGCGGCACGACAACGACGGCTTTGATATTGTCATAGGTGCGCATCGCCAACTCCAGCGCTTCTATCGAGATGCCGGTTTGCGGGCTGGTCGGAATTTCCAGCGCCTTCATACCCAGACTCTCGAGCACTTGCAGCAGACCATAAAACGTCGGCGACTCTACCGCGATGACGTCACCGGCTTGCGCCACTGCACGTAAAGCCAGATTCAAGGCTTCGATACAACCCATCGTAACAACGACATCATCGGGCTTGATGCTCATGCCTATGCCCAGCGCACGCTTTGCCAATGCTGCTTTCAGTTCTTTATTGCCGCCCGGCGAGATTGCCTTGGTCAGCAATTGCGGCCGCTGTCGCAGCAAGCGTATGGCCAGATTTTTTAACTCTTCCTGTGGATACATATCCGGCTCACCGTTGGCTCTGGCGAAATTGATATTCACCGGACGCTGCCCCTGCGCGATGATGGCCGACACTCGCTCGTGAATACCGACGAACTGCGCCGGGTCAATCGGTGCATTGATGGGCGGCTCTGTTGCCGGCACGAGATTAATGCGTCTTGGCTGACGCACAAAATAACCCGAGCGCGGGCGCGCTTCCAGCCATCCCTCAGTTTCCAGCTGGCGGCACATTTGCAAAGCGGTTGATAAGCTCACCGTATGCAATTGCATCAGCTTGCGCACAGACGGCATACGATCACCGACCACCAGCGTGCCTGCCTTCATCGCTGATAAATAATGATTGGCCAGCCGTCGGTATAAAGGCAGAGGCAAATCATTCTCGTGATTCGGGTTGTACAGTTGAAATGTGCTGTGTTTGGGCATGCGACGATGATCCTCTCCGCCATACAGGATGAACAGATACAGTTAGCGTGAATAGACACAATAACAGATGCCGGAATTCTGGTTTGCACCGATGCAGTCTGTGCGTTTTTGTGTCTGTTATGGCTGTTTGCCCTGACCTATTCTGTGTGCATATCTTCAGATGAGAGCTCAGCATGCATATCACTACTTTGCAATCCACACAGTCGCTTCAGGTGTATGTTACCGCCGGGACTTTATTACATTTAAGTGTCGGCCAGGTCGTTATTCGGATTCCCTCATCGGAGGTTGATGCTTACGCTTACACAACGCAAATTTACATGCCGGAAGGTGCTGTCTATGCTGTTGAACGCAGCGGTTGGATACAGATATCGGCCCGGCGTCGTAGCGAGATTTTGACTCAACTGCCAGAATCCACTATGGCTGTTCGATTCTGGTGTGCCTTAAAAAATCTCACTCTTCGCTGGTGGCGTCGCAGTTGGCGCAGGCGTGTACCCGGTTGATCGCACAACTGAGTCTGAAGGGCTTAGCGGCCGCTGCCAAAAAACTCTTTCATCATGAAATTTTCCAGCTCTGCGGTGTCTTGCGGTCTGGCTGACAAGGTAACTACCCGGCCAAGGCGGTGTGACTCCCAACTGAAGTCGCCCTGATATTCTTCACGGATTAACACGATCATACGGCGGATGATGGCGATCTCAATATCGCCACCAAGACCCGCATCCACTTCTATCGTCTTTTTGTAGCTGTTTTGTCTGCCCGGTTTCCAGCCACGGAAGGTGAAGGTCGCCGTGCGTAAGTTTTTGTCTTTGATCTCGAATACTCCGCCCGTACCTTCACGGCCATTCGCTTGCTGCATACTGCGACGCACGTTGGCTTCTGCGACTTCTTGCGGACTCATGCCGCGTCCAGGCTGGTTTGCCGCATTTTCCTGATTCGACGGATCCTGCGCACGGCGTCGTTCACGTGCAGCATTCAACATGCTCATCATATCTTGCTCAGGTGGTGCCTGAACGATGGGAGTGGGCGGTGTGACGGTTGTTTGCGCCATCTGAACCGGTGCTACCGGCGGCGTTACCGGTGAGACGATGGATTTTTTCGGACGTGGAATGACCACGGGCTTGGAAACCGGCTTTTTGGGTTCAGGTGCCGCCATTTTTGCGACGGTTGCCTTATCCAGCATCAGAACGATGGCATTTTGTGAGGCGGCGTCATCGCCCTGCTTTTTTTTCTTGACCGGATGCATATTCAGTAAGAAGTACAGCAGCAAGGCATGAATGATCAAAACAATCACGATACCTACGAAATTGGCGGGTCGAAACCGGATATGCAGATGAATTTCGCCAGACTTGGCAAGGTCATTTTCTGGTGCTTCGATACTCAACTTCATGGATGGCGGTCAAGAATTTCTGGATGGCAGGTTGGCAAGGATACCTTAATCTGTGGCACGGACTGTAACAAAGATTGATGATTTAGTAGCAGGCATCCTCTACATGAAGTTGTTTTCGGAAACGAATATGTAACAAGAATTAATATCGTGGTTTTCAGCGACTGCGCTATTCTCCTATGAAATCGCTTGTTTTGTAGCGGCTTTATGCGTTCATTTTGTGAAGAGCGCATACAAATTCAGTGTGCGAATCCAGCGGCTGTCTTCTATGCTATTCCGGATTCGCCAATGGTGTCTGGCATTGCATGCATACAGAGGGAGAAATACATGCTGGTTCAAACTGAAGATGAGAACGTTCTCGGGGGTGATCCGTCCCGCCTGCATGAAAATTCCGGTGTGGGCTTACCGGCTGCGGCGCTCGTATCGGCCACCCTGTTGAGTGCTTGTGGCGGTGGCGGCGGAAGTACAGGTGGCAGCGGCAGCACCGCTCCCGTTATCAATGTCCCGCCGGTCACCGAAATTCAGGCATCCCGGTTTCTGGCGCAGGCGTCGACCGGTGCGACACGCGAACAGATTGCCCGCGTCAGTGCGATTGGCTATGCGGCATGGATAGATGAGCAGATGGCGATGCCACCTTCCCAGACCCGTTGGGACTGGCTGGTAGCCAAAGGCTTTAACGCTGCGACGAATATTTTTACCCAGAACGGTTTTGATTCTGTGGTCTGGTACAAGTTGATTAACGCGCCAGATACCTTACGTCAGCGCGTCACGTTTGCCTTGTCAGAAATTATCGTGGTCGGGATTGATGGCCTGGTGGGCGCTGGCTGGCAGGCATTTTCTGCGGCCCAGTTTCTGGATTTGCTGGAAGCGCAATGTTTTGGCAATTTCCGCACTTTGCTGGAAAACGTGTCCACCAGTGCCGCAATGGGGCAATACCTGACGTATCGCGGGAACACCAAATACAATGCCAAAACCGGCGCGCTGCCTGACGAGAATTACGCCCGCGAACTGATGCAATTGTTTTCTATCGGGCTGCTCAAGCTCAATCCCGACGGCACACCGCTGACCGTGAACGGCGTGCAGCAGGAAACCTATACCCTTGACGACATCACCGGTCTGGCCAGAGTTTTTACCGGCTGGGATTTTGATTTATCGACCAGCAAAACTGATACGCCGGATTTTTTAAGGCGTCCGATGACGCAGGTCGATAGTCGCCATGAAACAGGGGTGGCGACATTTCTTGGTGCGACGGTGCCTGCCGGCTTAAATGGTGCGCAAAGTTTAAACGCGGCTTTGGATATTATTTTTGCGCATCCGAATGTTGCTCCATTTATCTGCCGTCAGCTGATACAGCGACTGGTGACCAGCAACCCGACGCCAGCCTATGTGCAGCGTGTTGCGAGTGTATTTCTGAACGATGGAAAAGGAGTGAAAGGCAATCTGGGTGCAGTGGTCAAAGCGCTGCTGCTGGACGATGAAGCGCGCAACGCAGCGAATCTCAGTAATCCGCAATCCGGTAAATTGCGCGAACCGGTGTTGCGTTTGCTGGCATGGGCGCGCGCGTATAAGTTATCGTCCGTCAGTGGTAACTGGAGTATTGGTAATACCAGCGATCCGGCGACCCGCCTTGGGCAAAGTCCTTCGCGCTCTTCATCGGTTTTTAATTTTTTCCGTCCCGGTTATTTGCCGCCGAATAGCGCGATCGGTGCCGCATCTCTGGTCGCACCGGAATTTCAGATCACCAATGAATCAACCGTGGTCGGCTATGTGAACTTTATGCAGCGCTTGGTCAGTCTTGGTAATACCGATTTAATCCCCGATTACAGCAGCTTGTTGCCCTTAGCTGAAAATGCACCGGCGCTGCTGAAAGAAATCAATATCGTGCTGGCAGCGGGGCAAATCAGCGATGAAACGCTGAACAATATTGCCACGGCAGTCAACACCATGCCAACCGGTACGGATGCGCGCAAGAATAATCGCATTTATGCCGCACTGACCCTGGTTCTGGCTGCGCCAGAATTTCTCGTCATTAAATAAGGAATTCATCATGACCGATCAAACCAGGATGAATGCATCCCGCCGTGCTTTTTTACAGCGCGCTTCAGCTTTATCAGTGGCCGGTGTTGCGACACCTTGGGCCTTAAATCTGGCGGCGATGTCCGAGGCCGCAGCGGCCACCGCAACGGATTACAAAGCCATCGTCTGCGTTTTTTTATATGGCGGCAATGATTACGGCAATACCCTGGTGCCCTACGATACCAGCTCCTACAATGCGTATTCAGCATTGCGTCCGACATTGGCGTATGCGCGGGATACGCTGACGGCGACGGCACTGAGCTCGCTCAACGATCCGAAAGACAGCGCCGGGGTCAGCCACCAATATGCGCTGGCACCGAATCTTGCGCCGCTGATGCCGATCTTCAATGCCGGTAAATTGGGCGTGATCCTGAATACGGGCACGCTGGTACAACCGACCACTAAATTACAGTACACAAACAAGAGCGCGCCTTTGCCGCCGAAACTGTTTTCGCATAACGATCAGCAATCGGTATGGCAGTCGAGCTCTGCCGAAGGCGCGCGTACGGGCTGGGGCGGCCGTATGGGCGATCTGTTTCAGGCTGCGAATACAAATTCGACGTTTACCTGTATCAACGTTTCCGGAAACGCCGTGTATTTATCCGGAAATACAGCGGTGCAGTATCAGGTATCGACCAGCGGATCAGTGCCGCTATCGGCCTTGCAGACATCCATGTTTGGCTCGAAAGAATGCTCTGCTGCCTTACAAAATTTAATCACCCAAAGCCGCACGCATTTATTTGAAAATGAATATAACCGCGTGACGAAACGGGCAATTGATGCGAATGTCATTTTGTCTTCGGCGTTGGCCAGCGCACCTGTACTGAACACGCCATTCCCGACGAAAAACAGTCTGGGTGATCAACTGAAATTAGTCGCCCGTATGATTTCCAGCGCGACGACACTCGGTGCAAAGCGTCAGGTGTTTTTTGTTTCTATGGGTGGTTTTGATACGCATGACGGTCTGGTTGCGAATCATCCCGGTCTGATGAAAACGCTGGCAGATGGCATGGCGGCGTTTTATAACGCAACAGTAGAGTTAGGCGTCGCGGACAGGGTGACCACGTTTACCGCGTCTGATTTTGGCCGTACGTTGAGTGGCAACAATGACGGTTCAGATCATGGCTGGGGCAGTATGCATTTTGTGATGGGGGGCGCGGTGAATGGTCAGCGCTATTTCGGCACACCGCCTGTCGTTGCGTCGAATGGGCCGGATGATGTCGGTCAGGGTCGTTTGCTGCCGACGACTTCAGTTGATCAGTACGCCGCAACATTGGGTAAATGGCTGGGCGTATCCGACAGTAATTTACTGATGTTGTTGCCCAATCTGGTGAATTACAACGCCAGCAACCGTACTCTGGGTTTTGTTTAAACCAGCCCGAACCAACCCAAAAGCGCACCCGCCGCCAGCAGCCACAACAAATGCAGGCTGGTGCGCCAGACCACGAAGGCACATGCTGCCGAGAGCAGCCACAGTGGCCAGTCGCGCGCCACAACATTGTGTGAACTCGCCATGATCCAGCCTGTTGCAAGCAGCAGACCGATGACGATAGGCGTCATTGCGAGTTTAAAACTGCGCACACCGAGCAGATCGCGGTTTTCATGGCCCCAGCGGGCAGCCATGTAAGTGAGCGTGGTACTTGGCAGCAGAATGCCTGACATCGTGATCAGCACACCGAGTAAGCCCGCCCACATGCTGCCGCTGTTGAGACCGACATTCCAACCCATCAGGGCGATAAACAAGACATTCGGCCCTGGTGCGGCTTGTGCAATCGCGATCGAGGCATTGAATTGCGCATCCGTCAGCCAGTGTTGCTGATCGACCAGATAACGGTGCATGTCCGGCAGTGTTGATACCGCGCCGCCGATCGACAACAAGGACAGCATCAGATAATGCAGCCACAGATGAAACCAGTCGCCCCAATTCATGCTGATGTGTAAAACCGGATGGATTGCTTCGCTCATTATTTCAGCTTCCTGAACACCAGCGCCCAGCTGATCGCACCCAGCCCCAGCAATACATAAACCAGTGGGAGTTTAAGAAGGGCAACGCAAACAAAACACAGCGCACTAAACAGCAAGGCCAGACGCCGGGTCAGCGGGTGATTGCGAAGTGCAGGAACGAGTTTCAGACCGGTCGCAAAAATCAGCCCGGAGGTTACGGCACTCATGCCACGCAAGGCACCTGCGACGCCGGGGTGTTGCGCGAATTGAGCGTACGCCACGGCCATCAGCAACACGATGATCAAGGGAATCATCAATAAGCCCGCCAGCGCCATCAATGCACCCGGCAGACCAAAGTAGCGATTACCTATCATCAGACAAAGATTGATGACGTTCGGGCCGGGCATGATTTGCGCAACCGCCCAATCCTCCACAAATTCTTCGTTGGTCAGCCAGCGTTTGCGTTCCACCATTTCTCTTTGCACAATCGCGACGACGCCGCCAAAGCCCTGCAATGCCAGCACGGTGAATGAAAAGAAAATGTCTGCTAAAGATGTTGGACGTGCACGTGCAGGTTGAGGCTCGGTAGACATGGTATTGGAAATGTCAGCAGGAGCACTATTGTAAAACAGAGCTGCAGGTAGCGCAGAGACTCACTCCTGAGACTTTCTATGGGCGCGGATACGGGCGCGCCATTCGCCGAGCGCGGTTAAGGCGCCCTGAAATTCACGCTCAATCAGATCAGCTTCAGCATCGGTGATGACGCCATCAAGCAGCGCTGTGGAGACGGCTTCCGCCACATCGCCAACCTGACTCATGACGCGGCAGACTGTTTGTGACAGATCATCTTTCAACACTTCGTCCGGTTCCGGTACGACAAATGCTGCCATGCCGTGGCGTCCGAGCAAGGCATGCAATGGCAGATGCGCTTCTTTTACTCCCGCGTTATGACAGTGTTCGATGATGATCGACAGTTCTTCAAACGAAGGATAGTGCGAGTCAATTCCGGGGGCCAGTTTGTTTCTGAGGACGTTGACGGAAATATCCATGCGCAGCGCCAGCGCTTCCAGCCCACCCGGATATGCACGCGCGACTTTGTACAGTGCATCGTGCTGGTTCATATCTGAATATTTACGTGTCATCGTGCGTCCTTGATTGCCGGGAGATTGATCATAACCAGGCCGCATGGTGCAGCATAGTGGTACGCGATTGTACTGATTCAATATCTGCTTATCAATCAGTTGTAATCAAGGTACTGCCCACCGCAGAAAATATCAGTGGCAGCTTCTTTCTTTGCTCACGCGGCGGATCGCTCACTGAGGAAGGTCAGCCAGCGATCGGCGCCTTCCACTTCGCTGAAGACCTGCGCGAAATCGGTCACAGTGCGGGCGGCACGTTCGAGTAACTGGATATCTGCTTCATGCTGACGAGCGACATGCGGGTCTTCCAGAAACAGGATGCGCCGTATTTTTCTGTCGAGTACCAATTCCGCTAACTGGGCGTCGCCGCCGAGCGGGCCGGAAAGAAAGGGCTGAACCCAGTCACGTCCTGCTTCGCCTTTGATTTTTTTTGCTAACTGATTCAGCAGACCACCAGTGGTGCCGGTCGCATACCGATACGCAAACTTATCCAGCACATTGAAATGCTTTTCTGCCAGCGCCAGCATTTTTTCTTTCATTGCATCGTGTGCAATCAGCGCAATACCTTCATTGTTCAATGCAAAGCTGGCGTCGAGTGCGGGATCGGTGGGAGCGCCATTGACTGTCGCTTCCAGTTCCAGCCATTCGCGGGCGCCGGCCAGCGTAGCCAGAAATGGCTTCCTGTGAATCACGCATTGCCGTTTTAATGCGACTGCCTCTGGAAAAACAGACGATGGATCGACCGGATCAATCAGATAAATCACCGCATCCACCGCTTTGGCCGGATCACTGTCAACAACGCGTGAGACCAGCTTCATCAGGCCGCCGTCACGACCATAAGGAAAACGTTCAACATGCTGGCAAATATCCAGCAGACCATGCATAACCATCGCATCCAGCGTTCTGCCGACGACGACAAACTCCGGTTGCAGGAATGTGATAGCCTGACGTGAACCGCGCAGTAGTTGAACTAAGGCGGAATCCTGTGCATCCTGATGAGAGCGGTTTGCAATCAGGCCAATACGCAACTTTTTAGCGACGGTAAAGCTCACGGTTCATCCTTTTCTTAAGGGCAGACCGCCAGTGTAACCCCGGCACAGGAACACGTCATCAAGGATGACTACATTTTGTTACCTTAATCGACAGAAGCGAAATATGTTTCCGTCAGGTCAAGACGTAACATCACGACTACCGACAATAGTGGAAGAAAATCATGAAAAAGTGGCGACATTTGTTTTGCGCGCTCGCGATCATGTCTTCGTGTGCGACGGCATCAGGCGATGATGATTTTGACGACGATGAACTGCAGGTTCAGCGTTGGGCTGTACTCGGCGATATGCAGGCACAAAATACTCTGGCATTGTCGTATCTGAATGGCGACTTTGGCTATCAGAATGTGGACGAGGCCCGCTTCTGGCTGAAGCGCGCAGCCGAACAGGGACATCCTGGTGCGCAGACCAATCTCGGTCTGCTGTACTTATCCAGTCATACTAATGCAGAAGAAATGCAGCAGGCGGTGGATCTTTTGTATCAGGCCGCCGAGCAGGATTTCGCTGCAGCTCAGTTAGTATTAGGCTCATTACATGAATCAGGAACGCTGCTACCGCATAGTTACATTGAAGCGGCTGCCTGGTATCAGGATGCTGCCGAGCAGGGTAATGCGAGCGCACAGTATCATCTGGCGATGTTGTATCTCAATGGATCAGGTGTACCGAAAGACGAAAAGCAGGCCGTGTACTGGCTCAATCTTGCCGCTGTTCAGGAACTATCGTCTGCTGAATTTGAGCTTGGTCGTCAATATTTGTATGGCGCTGGTGTGCCCAAAGATATCTTGCTGGCATATCAGTATTTACTCAAGGCCAGCATCAATGTCGGTAGTAAAGCGATCGATAGCCGGGATCTGGTGAATACCGGGCTGACAGCCGAACAACTTGCCGCCATTCAGGAAGATAGCCGTCACTGGCAATTCAAATCCTGAATGACTAAATTCAGTCTCACTTACAGAAATTTCTCTTCAAATTCGCTGGCAGATATGGCTGGTGAAAACAGATAACCCTGAAATTCATCGCAGTACAGATTGAGCAGGAAATTTTTCTGTTCCTCGGTTTCTACGCCTTCGGCAATGACTTGCAGCTTCATCGCATGCGCCAGATGAATAATCGCCGTCACAATTGCGACATCACTTTCGTCCGTTGGTAATTCATCGATGAAAGAACGGTCAATTTTCAACTTATGAATCGGAAAACGCTTCAGATAACTAAGGCTGGAGTAGCCGGTTCCGAAATCATCGATCGATAATTTCACGCCTAGTTTTGCCAGCGATTCCAGTTTCTTTAAATTCTCTTCGACGTCGCGAATCAACACCGATTCCGTCAGTTCTAATTCAATTTTATCCGGACTGAGCTGATGTTCTTCCAGCGTCGCTGCTATCGATTCAACAAAATTCGCTTGTTGGAATTGCAGCGCGGAGACATTGAAACCCATCCGCAGCGAATAGCCAGCGCGATTCCATTGTGCGGCCTGGCTGATCGCCGTTTGCATGACCCAGTTACCGATAGGAACAATGACGCCGGTTTCTTCGGCAATCGGAATAAACTGCGCCGGGCCAATTTCGCCGAGATCTTTGTCATTCCAGCGCAATAAGGCTTCAACACCGAAAATCTCACCGGTACTCAGATTAATCTGCGGCTGGTAATGCAAACGGAAGCGATGATGTTCCAGTGCCTGACGCATGGCGTGATCGAGCTTCATCCGCGACAACAAACCGATGTTCATCTGGCGCTGATAGAAGCGGAAATCCGAGCGTCCGCGCTCCTTGACGTGATACATCGCACTGTCGGCGTTTTTGATCAGATCATCCATGTTTGTGCCGTCATCAGGGAACAGCGCAATACCGATGCTGGAGGTCACGGTAAAGCTCATTCCCTCCAGATTGATTGGCACGGATAATTCTTCCAGCACGCGCTGCGCACAGACTTCAGCGCCGGCAGCATCGGCTTCATGAAGCAGCAAGACAAATTCATCGCCACCCAGACGTGCCGCGGTATCGACCTGACGGATACATTTTTTTAGACGTTCAGTCACTTCCAGCAACACCCGGTCACCGAATTGATGTCCGAGTGAGTCATTGATTTGTTTGAAGTGATCCAGATCCAGAAACAGTACGGCAAAACTGCTGTTGTCCCGCCCCGAAATCATAATCGATTGTTTAATCCGTTCTGATAACAGCAGACGATTCGGCAAGCCTGTCAGTGCATCGGAAAAAGCGAGTTCCTCGATTTTTTGTTTGGCGACGTGCGTTTCTGTTCTGTCTTTAAAAAAACCGATGTAGTGCAAAGTTTTGTTGTGATCGTCTTGCACTTTGACCAGCGTGATCATGCACAGATAGGCATGGCCGTTTTTGCGGCGATTCCAGAGTTCGCCTTCCCAGCAGCCGTCTTTTTCCAGCTTTGCCAGCAATTGATCAATCAGATCAACGTTACTTTCAGCGGCAAAAAAATCGCGCGGCGTCTTCCTCTGCATTTCGCTTTCGGTGTAGCCACTCAGACGTTCAAAACTGGGGTTGGTGGTGATGATGCGTTGATCTCTGTCGGTGATGAAAATCGCGTCGGTGCTGGATTCAAACACTTTTGCTGCCAGTTGCAAGCGCGCTTCATCGGCGAGTTTTTGCGTAATGTCCCGATACGAATATACCCTGCCGATAGGACGTCCGCGCGCATATTGCGGTAAGGTCACGCGCTCCAGAATTTTCCCGGAGCGCAGTACCAGCACATCACTGGCTTCCATCAAGGGTGAACGGCTGATCGTGCCGAGGCGCTCGGTATAACGATCCGCGTCTATCATGCATTTATCCATCCATGCATAGATGGCCGCATCGTCTCTCTGCGTCATCAGTTCATCAGGCAAGCCCCAGAGATCGGCGAACAAATGGTTATAACTGCGGATAGCACCGTCGAGATCAGTAACAAGGATGCCGTCGGCAGTGGATTCCAGTGTCGCCCGCAATTCTGCGATCAGTTTTTCCAGTTCATTTTCGGTTTGTTTCTGACTGGTACGGTCACGTACTGCAACCACAAAAATCGAGTTGTCCATACCAACTCTGACCAGACTGACCCGGCGTTCGACCTGCACCACCGTTTTATCGGAGCATTCGAGCAGGGTTTCAGAGTAAATGTTTTCTGACAAACCCGCCGCAACATCTTCCCAGAAAAATACATCTTCAGGCGCCGCAGCCAATTCCACAATACCTTTGCCACGCAGACTTTCTTCCGGCACTTTTAACAAGCCATGTACGGCGCGATTGGCTGCCAGTATGCGCAAGGTAATCGGATCGACCAGAATGACGGCTTCCAGCATGCCCTCAATCAGCGCCTGTAGCTGGTGCGCTTTCATACCAGACCTTCGTTTGACTTGCCTGTCCGGGCTTCCATTCCGCGTTCGAAGAAATAACATAAACGCTTGCGTGGCGACAGGTAGTCGTATGCAGCCTTAGGCAATTGCAATGGCTTCAGGCTGCGATGTATGCAAAGTTGCTGTTCGTGTTCGAGATTGATCACCAGTGCTTCATCGCGGTCTATCGTGGGATCATGAATAATGACTTTTGGTTTGATCGGCCGGGCAGAATTCACCGATACCACCAGCGCATATCGGTCATCGCTCAATTGCACCACTGAGCCTGGCGGATATATCCCCATCATGCGGATGAAAGTCGTCAGCGTCAGTTCGTGGAAGCGGGTTTTGTACTTGGTAAATATCTGCGACAAGGCTTCATGTGGCGTCAACGCCAGCGCCGGATTCGCCGGATTGCACAGATTGTCGTACTGATTCACCAGCGCTACGATGCGACTCAACGGCGACATTTTTTCACCCGGAATACGACTCGGGTAGCCGCTGCTGTCGTGATGCTCGTGATGCTGTGCCATCAGCAGCATGGCGTTGGGTGCCAGATCCATTTTGCGTGCCAGATTCACACTGTGCATCACATGTTCCTGATAGGCTAGTTTCTCGGACGCACTGAAATGCTCATCGATCCAGCGCACCCGATCCGGCAATTCGATTTTACCGATGTCGTGCATAAGTGCGCCGACACCCAGATTGAGCATCTCGGTCTTATTCAGATCCAGGGCTTTACCCAGCAACAGCGAAATGACAGTCACATTAATCGAATGTAGCGAAGTCTTTTCCCCTGCTTTTTCTGACAACAGGCGGATGGCAGCCTCATCTTCGCTGAGTATCTGCCCGAGGAAGCCCTGAATCAGTTGTTCGACCAGTTGTTTTGCCAGCCCCGGTTGTGCATGAACATGCTCGGAAACTTGTTTAAAAGTTTGTGCGGCGTGATTGAATTGCCGCTCACAAACCTGCAGGCTGGCCGCCTGACTGGCAAGCAAGGCCCGGCGTCGCCGTAAAGCGTGTTCGCTCGGCGTTTCTGTCACGGTGGAGACGATGGCATCGGCAGGCGGTGCGTTATCAGTGGCCGCATCGGCGGCAGAGCTTTTATCTGGGGCATAACGGATACGCTCTATTCCCAGCGAGCGTATGGTGTCGATCTGTTCCTGCGTACTGATTTTGAAGTTGCTGATCGGAAACGGATGATCCATCCAGCCCACGTCCAGATAGACGTACATTCCTATCCGCAGTTCGGATAGTTCGATAAATTGGGTATGAATGTCAGTCATCGCGTTTGCTGACAAAAGACCGGCAAGATGGAAGGGGATAGCCCCGTGGTATTTTCAATTTTAATCATTTAAAAAGCGAAATTTTTAACGGAAAACAGCTTTTTGTAAAAAATACCACGTTATTTTTTTCCAATACTAACTGAAATCTTCCCGAAAAATGACATGTGCGGGTTTAATTCTTTGTCGATGTTGTTATCGAATACACGACTCAACTGTTGCGTGTTCTATGGTAGCAGAAGAGCGTTGTTTTTTTAATCGCCGTCCCGTTTTCGGAACGCCAGCCAGCCGGCGATCACCGTAAATGTCAGCACTATCGCCACCACGATCCAGAAGCCGTATTCGTGTTGTGCGAGTGGAATACCACCGACATTCATGCCCAGCAAACCGGCGATCATATTGATAGGCAAGGCCAGCACCGTGACGACCGTCAGCACAAACAGCGAGCGGTTGTTTTGTTCATTTTCGCTGGCGGCGATTTCTTCCTGCAATAACTTGATGCGTTCCTGCAACGACGCCATGTCGCTCAGCACCACCGCGAATTCTTCAGTCGATTGGCGTAGTTCCTGCACGTCACTTTCTGCCAGCCATACCGGCGGTTTTTGCAGCAAGCGGAACAAGGCCGCAGGCTCGGGTGCCAGCAAGCGTTGCAGGCGCACCAGCACACGCCGGATTTCGCCCAGATTGGCGCGTTTTTTGTTGAGGCGATCTGCCAGCAAATGATCTTCGATGTCGTCAATTTTTTTGATCACATTGCGCACAATGCCGATCAGCACGTCGGCCTGATCGCGTAACAGGTGCGTCAGCAATTCGCTGGGAGAATGGAAAATTTCACCGTGATTGACGGCATTGCGTAAGCGATCAACCGATTGCAAAGGCTTGCGGCGCGCGCTGATCATGATGTTATTGGTGACACTCAGCCATAAGGTTGCAATATCGGACGCTTCAAATGCAAAGTCATGCAGCACATCGTTAATGACGGCAATCAGATTATGATCCGCATGTTCAATCCGGGTTGAACGCGAACCTTCGTGCAGGGTTTCGTAGAATTCTTCCGGCAGCGAAACATGTTCATGCAACCATTTTTCGGCCGCCACATTGGTCAGATTGAAATGCAGCCAGATAAAGCTGTTGTCATTCGCGGCGCGGTTCGTTTGCAGCCACGCCAGCGCTTCGTTGGTGTGTAGTGCTTTTCCTGCCTGACCATGGGCAAACAGGTAGCCGCAGATTAAACCAGACTGATCTGAGCCATACGATAAGTTATCCAGCACCATCTGATTTCCTGCACAACGATAGAGCCGCTATTGTAAGACAGCGCCTGTACCGATACCGACATTTTTACTTCGCAGCCGATCAGATTTCATGCAGGTGTCACAATCCTCAACGCCTCGCACTTATGTCGGTGAAACAGGAACAAGGCGCATGCAAAGGCCTCAGAGCGCTTCCCAGCGGCTAAATATACTGGGGGGAGTATGTTTACAAGGCCAGCAAATACGCTGAGAATTGATGCAAAACGCCATATACTCCCCCATTTTTATGCTGGTGAGGGATTACAGATTCGGTGCCAGCCAGCGTTCGACTTCTTCTTTTGCCACGCCACGTCGTGCCGCCATATCCGTGACCTGATCGTCGCCGATTTTGCCGACGCTGAAGTATTTGGATTCTGGATGCGCAAAGTAAAAACCGGAGACCGCGGCGCCCGGAATCATCGCCCATGATTCGGTGATGTGCATATCGATTTCTTCGCATTGCATTTGTTTGAACATCGCGGTTTTAACCGTGTGTTCCGGACAGGCCGGGTAGCCGGGTGCCGGGCGTATGCCCTGGTAGGATTCTTTGATCAACTCTTGATTGCTGAGTTTTTCATCGGCGGCATACCCCCACAGATCGGTGCGTATGCGTTCATGCAGATATTCGGCGAAGGCTTCGGCCAGACGATCTGCCAGCGATTTCAGCATGATGCTGCTGTAATCGTCATGCGCGTCTTCAAACCGTTTTTCGTATTTTTCGATTCCCAGACCGGCAGTGACAGCGAACATGCCGATATAGTCAGCGACGCCGCTGTCTTTCGGCGCGATGAAATCGGCGAGGCATTGATTCGGACGCTGTATGCCATCAACCAGCGGTTTCTCGGTTTGCTGGCGCGTGCCGTAATAAGTGAACGCGACCTGGCTGCGGCTATCGTCGGTGTAGATTTCGATGTCGTCGTCATGCACGCTATTCGCAGGCAGCAAAGAGACGACGCCGTTCGCCGTCAGCCAGCGGCCATCGATGATTTTCTTCAGCATTGCCTGGCCTTCGGCAAAGACTTTGCTCGCCGCTTCACCGACCACGCTATCCGTCAGAATCGCAGGATAAGGGCCCGCCAGATCCCAGGTCTGAAAGAACGGACCCCAATCGATGTACTGCGCAATCGTTGCCAGATCGACGTTTTTGAACACGCGGCGACCGATGAATTTTGGCTTCACAGGTGCGTTCGCACCGTCAAAGCTGAGCTTCATTTTATTCGCACGCGCCTGCGCCAGCGTTAGCAGCGGCGTGGTTTTTTTGTTCGCATGCTGCACGCGGATACGTTCGTAATCCGTCGCCAGCTCACCAATGTACTGATCGCGGCTTTCCGGCGTCAGCAGCGATTGCGCAACCGATACTGAGCGCGACGCATCCGGCACATACACGACCGGGCCTTCGTAATTCGGTGCGATTTTCACCGCAGTATGCGCACGGCTGGTGGTAGCACCGCCGATCAGCAGCGGGATCTTCATCATGCGGAAATGCGGATCGCGCTGCATCTCTTTGGCGACATACGCCATCTCTTCGAGTGACGGCGTGATCAGGCCGGAGAGGCCGATGATGTCGGCGTTTTCGGCTTTGGCTTTCGCCAGAATTTCCGAACATGGCACCATCACACCCATGTTGACGACTTCAAAGTTATTACACTGCAACACCACGGTGACGATGTTTTTACCGATGTCATGCACGTCGCCTTTGACGGTGGCAATGACGATTTTGCCTTTCGGTTTATTGTCGCCGCTGCGCTTTTTTTCTTCTTCAATGTAGGGCACCAGATGGGCGACGGCCTGCTTCATCACACGTGCGGATTTCACCACTTGCGGCAGGAACATTTTGCCCTGACCGAATAAATCACCGACGATATTCATGCCGTCCATCAGCGGGCCCTCGATCACCTGTATCGGGCGGCCACCGTTGTCCATAATGGCGGCGCGCGCTTCTTCGGTATCTTCAACGATCCATTGCGTAATGCCATGCACCATCGCATGTGCGAGTCGCTTGGCGACCGGCTCACTGCGCCATTCCAGCGTGGCTTCTTCTTTTTTGCCGCCGGCTTTCAGCGTGGCAGCAAATTCAATCATGCGTTCGGTCGCATCTTCCCTGCGGTTCAGCACCACGTCTTCCACGCGTTCACGCAATTCGGGATCAAGCTCGCTATACACGCCGACCATACCGGCATTTACGATACCCATCGTCATACCGGCCTGAATCGCGTGATACAGGAAAACGGTGTGGATCGCCTCGCGTGCCGGGTCATTGCCACGGAAAGAGAAACTCACATTCGAGACGCCGCCGCTGATTTTTGCGCCGGGCAAATTTTGATGGATCCAGCGCGTGGCTTCGATGAAATCGACAGCGTAGTTATTGTGTTCTTCGATACCGGTAGCGACCGCGAAAATATTCGGATCGAAAATAATGTCTTGCGGATCAAAATCGAGTTGATCGACCAGCAGGCGATAAGCGCGTTCGCAGATTTCTATCTTGCGTTGATACGTGTCTGCCTGGCCTTTTTCATCGAATGCCATGACGATGACCGCCGCGCCGTAACGCTTGCACAAGTTGGCCTGGCGCAGAAATTCTGCCTCCCCCTCTTTCATCGAAATCGAATTGACGATGGCTTTGCCCTGCACGCACTTCAAACCGGCTTCGATCACACTCCATTTGGAAGAATCGATCATCAGCGGCACGCGGGCGATGTCTGGTTCCGATGCGATCAGATTCAGGAAGCGCGTCATGGCCGCCAAAGAATCGAGCATCGCTTCATCCATATTGATGTCGATGACTTGCGCGCCGTTTTCGACTTGCTGACGGGCGACCGCTAAGGCTTCATCGTATTGCTCGTTCAAAATTAAGCGTGCAAAGGCTTTGGAGCCCGTAACGTTGGTGCGTTCACCGACATTCACAAACAGGGAATTTTCATCGATGGTGAATGGCTCTAAGCCCGACAAACGACAGGCCGGCGCAATGCTGGGAACCGCGCGTGGTGTCTGCGTTTGCAGGATATCGGCAATCGCCTTGATGTGTGGTGGCGTAGTGCCGCAGCAGCCACCGGCGATATTGATGAACCCGGCTTCAGCAAATTCTTTCAACAAGGCAGAGGTATCCGCTGGCAGCTCATCAAAACCGGTATCGCTCATAGGATTTGGCAAACCGGCGTTCGGATAAATACAAACAAAAGTATCGGCGATTTTAGACAATTCTTCTGCATACGGACGCATCAGCGCCGCACCGAGTGCGCAGTTCAGGCCGATGGTCAACGGTTTGGCGTGGCGCACGGAATTCCAGAATGCTGGTACGGTCTGACCAGACAGTATGCGACCAGAGGCATCGGTGACGGTGCCGGAAATCATGATAGGCAAGGTCTTGCCGGTTTCTTCAAAATACTGATCAATCGCGAACAGGGCTGCTTTACAGTTCAGCGTATCGAAAATGGTTTCGACCAGCAGCACATCGGCGCCGCCTTCGACCAGACCACGGGTTTGCTCATGGTAGGCAGCAACCAGCTGATCGAAAGTGACATTGCGCGCTGCTGGGTCATTCACATCCGGTGAAATCGAGGCGGTTTTTGGTGTCGGCCCCAGCGCGCCAGCGACGAAGCGCGGTTTGTCGGCACTGCTGTATTTGTCACAGGCGGCGCGGGCAATCTTTGCCGCCTGCACGTTCATCTCATAGGCCAGATGCGCCATGTGGTAATCGTCCTGCGCGACGGTCGTCGCACCGAAGGTATTGGTTTCGATCAGATCGGCACCTGCGGCCAGATATTGTTCGTGAATTTCCTGAATGATGTGAGGCTGCGTCAGCGTCAGTAATTCATTGTTGCCTTTGACGAATAATTCTTTGCCGGGCACTGCAAAATCTTTGAAACGGTCGCCGCGATAATCTTCTTCCGTCAGCTTGTAACGCTGGATCATGGTACCCATCGCGCCATCCAGGATCAGGATGCGTTGTTGCAGTAATTCGCGCAAACGGGTTTCGGTGGCGGAGACAGGCAGGGTTCTGGTCATGATCTTTACTCGCAAAAAACAAAACCCGATCGGCTCATGCATGCAGGCGGATCGGGCGACGTCCTTTTAGCAGCACTTATTA
Organism: Cognatundibacterium aquatile; assembly: GCF_014699135.1. Taxonomy (GTDB): domain Bacteria; phylum Pseudomonadota; class Gammaproteobacteria; order Burkholderiales; family Burkholderiaceae_D; genus Undibacterium; species Undibacterium aquatile. The sequence goes on along the minus strand of NZ_JACOFT010000001.1, from coordinate 14,792 downwards.
TGCGCCCGCAATCTGAATCTCAAATCGGCGCTGGGAAGCATAAATTATACGTCAAATCAAGGGCTTGACGCCGAAGTTGCGGGAGTTTGCCGGTTTTTGCTTATACATTGTGGTTAGATCGATATATGTTGATCGCATCAATGGTGCACTTTTTTGCGTAAGTGTTAACAAAAAAGGGCATATCCTCAAACGAGAGATATGCCCAAAGGGAATACTTATGACGATTAAATCTGCAGCGTCGGAAAGCGTGTGATTAATGCTTTTTATGTCGGGTGGCGATCAGGCTGGCAATAATAGAACCGCCAAGAATCAGGCCAATCACCATCAGCGAAACATCGGTCGGCACATGCATCCATTTCACGATCAGCATCTTGATACCGACAAACATCAGCACAAACGCAAGACCGAATTTCAGTAAATGGAAACGGTCAGCCATATCTGCCAGCAGGAAATACAATGCCCGCAAACCCATAATCGCGAAAATATTTGATGTAAACACGATGAACGGATCAGTCGTCACGGCAAAAATCGCCGGAATCGAATCGACTGCAAAGATGACATCGGATACTTCAATCAGGATCAAGACCAGCAGCAACGGCGTGAAGACGCGCTTGCCATCAATTTTGATACTGAATTTTTCTTTGTGAAACTCTTTGGTAAATGGCAGTAATTTTTTTGCCAGTTTCAATACCGGATTGGCGTCGAGATCAGGCTCTTCTTCCGTCGATACCAGCATACGGAAACCGGTGATCAGCAGGAACACACCAAACAGATACAACACCCACGCAAACTGGGTGACAACCCAGCTACCGGCGAGAATCATGATGACGCGCATGACGATCGCGCCTAATACACCGTACAGCAGCACTTTGCGCTGATATTGCGGCGGCACTGCGAAATGGCCGAAAATCAGCAAGAAGATAAAGATGTTATCGACCGACAGTGATTTCTCAATGACATATCCAGTCAGGAATTCCATGGCTTTGGCGGTGGCGATCTCGCGCCCGACGGTTTCTGTCAGGTATATCCACAGACCAAAATCAAATGCCAAAGCCAGGCTGACCCAGACAATCGACCAGGCCGCCGCTTCCCTGACGCTGACTTTGTGGGCGCGTGAACCACCCAGCGCCACAACGTCTATGGCTAACATCGCTAAAACAAATGCGATAAATGCGACCCACATCCAGGGTTGAGCGACGGTATGCAACATGATTTACTCTTTTTCGATAAAGCCCAGCAATTGCAGCAGGCTGGTGAACAGATTGAAGATTGTGACGTACAGGTTGACTGTCGCCATGATGTAATTGGTTTCGCCACCGTGGATGATATTGCTGGTTTCAAACAAAATCATGCCGGACATCAGCAATACCATGACCGCAGAAATCGTCAGCGACAAAGCTGGAATCTGGAAGAAAATCGCGCCCAGACTCGCCACCAATGCGACGATCATACCGACCATCAGGAAGCCACTCATGAAGCTGAAATCACGTTTGCTGATCAGTACGTAGGCAGACAAGCCCATGAAAATCAGACCGGTCATGCCCATTGCCGTCATCACGATGGAAGTGCCGCCTGGCATTTTCAGATAATGAGAGAGAATAGGACCGAGGGTGTAGCCCATGAAACCGGTCAAGGCAAATACACTGGCAATACCCCATGCGCTGTTACGCAGTTTGTTCGTGGCAAACAGCAGGCCAAAATAGCCGATCAGTGTCAGAAAGATGCCGGGACCTGGAATCGCGAAAGCGATAGTCGCACCTGCGGTCAATGCAGAAAACAATAAAGTCATCGACAACAACATATACGTGTTGCGTAAGACTTTCTGACTGTCACTGGCTGTGGTGTCGATATAGTCAACGGTTTGCACATCATGTGCAGTAGAGCGACTCAAGATTTTCATGCTTTTCTCCTGAAATGTTGAAGTCTGACGAAAAGACACAGGACTTCCCCTTCTCAACAGAAGGTGGAAACAGTCTAGTTGCAAGAGAATTGAAAGAAAAGTCGAATATAATTGATAAATACTTCGTAAAAATCGATGATTTGTCGATGATCTCTCTTTATGCCAGCACTGAACTACAAACACCTGCACTATTTCTGGATGGTTGCCAAGTCAGGCAGCATTGCGCGTGCCAGTGAACAATTGCATCTGACGCCGCAAACCATCAGCGGACAACTCACTTTGTTTGAAGAAATGCAGGGCGAGACTTTGTTCCGTAAGCAGGGGCGTAATCTGGAACTGACTGAGGCGGGTCGTTTGGTGCTGAGTTATGCAGAAGATATTTTTGCGCTCGGGCGTGAGTTGGAAGAAGTGCTGCATCACCGGCCGACCGCGCGCACTGTGCAGCTACGTGTCGGAGTGTCAGATGCGGTACCGAAAACGGTGGCGTATCAATTGCTGGAGCCCGCGATGACTCTGCCGCAGACCTTACGGATTAACTGTCGCGAAGGCAAACTCGAATTACTGTTAGCAGAGTTGGCGATGCATAAGTTAGATGTCGTGTTATCCGACAGCCCTATGCCGGTGACAGCGAATGTTCGTGGTTATAGTCATTTGCTGGCCGAATCCGGCATCAGTTTTTTTGCCACCCGTGATTTGCGTGCCAGCTTGTCCAGTACTTTCCCCGCACTGCTGGATGGCGCACCATTCTTATTACCTGGTGAAGACGCTGCGCTGCGCGGACGTTTGTTGCAATGGCTGGATCAGCAACAATTGCATCCAAAAATTACCGGCGAGTTTGACGATAGTGCGCTGATGAGTGCATTCGGTCAGGCTGGCGCTGGTGTGTTTGCTGCACCCACGGTCATCGTTGATCGTGTGATACGTCAGTATGATGTCGAGCTGATTGGCCAGACACAGGCGATTCAGGAACAGTTTTACGCCATATCGGTTCAGCGAAAATTGACTCATCCCGCGGTGTTAGCGATTAGTCAGGCTGCGCAGCAGAACTGGGTGCAACCATTCTCGCCAGAAAAATAATCCTGAAGCGAACCGTGTGTTGAACTCATATGGAGTTCGCTGCCGCAAAGAGGCTAAAAAAAAGCACCTGAAAAATCAGGTGCTTTTATCCAGTGCTTTTTTAAGGCTGTGTTGCCAATACTTTATATTGATGCGATCAGCGACGACCCAGCAGAGATTTGACAGTACGATCCATAGGGACAGCGTAGTCATACGTACTGAGGACGATATTGTCGACCGGACGTATCAGTTTCAGGTTAACGAAAACCAGCTTTTCACTTTCCGCATACGTACCAACGATGACGGCCTGTGCCTGATGATTTTGTGCAACTTCCTTAATTTCGCGCGTCAGCAGCAGTTCACCGACATTTTGCTTGATCAGTACTTTGTCGCGGAATTTCATTTCCAGCATTTGATATCCAGCGCGGGAAAACTGACCGGAAACTTGTTCAGCGACAATACGTCCGAATGGAGAGGACTCTTCCAGCACATTGATATTCGCCAGCGTGGCAACGATCAGTGGGCGCGATTTATCCAGAGAATTACCGGCAGCAGCGATCAGGGCTGTTGCTGCTTTCTGATTGGTTGGGATAAATTCGTTCGTTTCAGCTTCTTTCCAGGACAAGGCGGCTGTCGATGTCGATGTGCTGGCCCCGGTGAGGTTCATATTTGAGCAAGCGCTGAGCAACAGACCACAACTTACTGCAAGTGCAATTTTCTTTACCATGATTAGCCCCCGATCACTTTAAAATTAAATTCAGTTTCTTTATTGTATAAAGACGCGTCATATTCATTGACGGGATACGCATCAGTCCTGCGTGCTACGTATTGTGCGTTTTTTATCAGTGACGTCGTCACAATTACTTCATAGACGGATGTCGTGCTAGTCGTTGACGGGCCGCCGAAAACAAAACGGCGGTTGACTTGCCGATCAGTGGAGAAACGCACTAATTGAGTATCGATATCGACGATTTGCGCTGTACCATCATTGACTTTTCTGACGGTCACACCTTGATTGACCAGGGACGTTACTACCTGAGTGTAAAACGCCTGACTGAATTTACTCGGGTTTTGCGGCGGAGTGACAAATACTGGAGCACCAATTTTGTCGGTGCCTGATTTGATCTGGTCAGCAACGTCCTTCGCGATCAATAACCAATTTGAGACGACTTGAAGTTCAGGAGCCGCAGTCTTAGTGTTGTTATTATAAGACGCGTTAGTGTTATTCAATGGAGTTGAGCAACCGGCCATCAGCATGACGGTAACAACAACGGGAACGATTTGTTTCATGCACTTCCTTTTCTAGCGTTCGGGTCAGGGATTTGGGCGGCAAAATCCAGCGCACACCATTAGTTAGCGTAAGAGAATACAACAAGTCTCGCAGAGCAACAAAGAATTTACTTGTAACCAACAGTGAATCGGCCTAATTCCTGCTTAATGTGGGAATTGTGTATAAAAGTGTCCCGATTTGTCGTTTTTTTGCTTCACACTCAGCCGGTTCAGGTTCGATTGAATTGCATATCAGGAATCAGGGGAAAGCCTTGCAGGAACTCTGCAGCAGGTAAACGTTTTCCTCCTGGCTTTTGTAGTTCGGTCAGTTTCAGAACGCCTTCCCCGCAGGCAACCAGAATGCCTTCTTGTGCGGATGCCGTCAGAATTTGCCCCGGAGTTGCGCCAGTTTTATTCGCAGTGACCATTTGCGCAGCCCAGATTTTGATCGTGTTGGTGCCGTACTGAGCATGTGTGCCGGGAAACGGATTGAAGGCGCGGATTTTTCTTGCCAGTACATCTGCAGGCAGGTGAAAGTCGAGCGCAGCTTCTTCTTTACTGATTTTGGCGGCGTAAGTCACACCCTGTTCCGGTTGCACTGTCGCAGCCAGGGTGCCTTGTTCTAACTGGTGTAAAGCTTGCACTATCATTTCGCCGCCCATCGCTGCCAATTTGCCGTGAAGGCTGCCTGTGGTCTCAGTGTTGTTAATGCTGATGCTCTGTTTTAACAGCATGGGGCCGGTATCCAGACCTTCCTCCATTTGCATGATCGTGATACCTGTTTCGGCGTCGCCAGCCTCAATCGCTCTGTGTATAGGCGCCGCACCGCGCCAGCGTGGCAAGAGCGAGCCGTGAATATTCAGGCAGCCTAAACGGGGGATTGTTAGTACAGAGAGAGGCAATATCAAGCCGTAAGCCGCCACCACCATGACATCATGTTCTGTGTTGCGCAATATGTCGTGCGCCTCTGCCGCAACATCAGGATATTTGCCGTTTAATCTCAATGAAATGGGTTGTGCAACTGGAATGTTGTGTTCCAGTGCGTATTGCTTCACCGCGGATGCATGCAAATGCATGCCTCTGCCGGCCGGCCGGTCTGGTTGCGTGAGCACCAGAGGAATGTCAAAGCCCGCCTCATGTATGGCTGCTAAGGCGGAGGCGGCGAATTCCGGCGTTCCGGCAAAAATGACTTTCATTTGCGATTTCCGGGATGGCGTTGCATCTCACGTTCTTCCTTGACCAGCTTGGTCTTGATACGGTTTCGTTTCAGCGGCGACAGATATTCAACGAAGACTTTACCCTTCAGATGATCAAGCTCGTGTTGTATGCAAACAGCGAGTAAATCTTTGGCATGAATTTCGAATTCTTTGCCATCGGCATCCAGTGCTTTGACTTTGACTTCGGCAGGTCGTTCAACGCCGTCATAAATGCCGGGTACAGACAGGCAACCTTCGTCGTAGACTTTTCTTTCTTCACTGGCCCAGATAATTTCGGGATTAATGAATACTTGTAACTGATCGTTGGCTTCAGAGATATCGATGACAACCAGTTGTTCATGCACATCAACCTGTGATGCCGCCAGACCGACGCCAGGCGCGTCGTACATTGTTTCAGCCATGTCCGCAATCAGTTGCTTGAGGCGTGCATCAAAGGAAGTTACCGGTTTTGCCACTTTGTGGAGGCGCGGATCGGGATACCGCAGTATATTTAGTATGGGCATATTACATTTCGCAACAAGCTGGTTTAGCTTTTGCGCTGTTTTTCTTGCTAGTTCAAGGATTTATGGGCAGAATTTGATCCAATTTGGCAATTATTATAAGCAGATTGCATGCTTGCTTGCCTGTTTGCTGTATGACAGCATCTCGTATCGGATATGTTTATGAAAAAGTTTAGCACAATCGCTGCCATCCTCGTTGGCAGTCTGCCATTCGCTTCCAGCTCCGCGTTTGCGGCACCGGGAGAAGCGACGATTGCGCAAGCTCAGGTTGTGGCTCGCAGCAGCAAATGTGCTTTTCTGCCGGATGCTCCGGATAAACATGTTGTTGTCAGTGGTGATACCTTGTGGGGAATTTCTTCTAAGTTTTTGCAAAACCCCTGGTGCTGGCCACAAGTGTGGGGCATGAACAAAGAAGAAATTCGTAATCCGCACTGGATTTATCCGGGGCAGATTGTTTATTTTGACCGTGCTAATCAGCGTCTGCGTCTGGGGAATGTTTCAGGTAATGGCGTTGTCGGTGGTGTTCCTACTGTCAAATTGTCACCCAGATCCCGTGTTGAAGGATTGGGGGCGAATGCAATTCCGGCTATTCCTGCGTCAGCGATTGAGCCGTTTTTGGTACATCCGATGATCGTCGAGGTCAATACACTGGAACGTACACCGCGCATCGTCGCGGCACCGGAAAGTAAAGTGAATATGGGACAGGGCGAAAAAACCTATGTTCGTGGTGATCTTGATGGCGGCACCTCATTTCAGGTATTCCGTCCTGGCGTACCGTTGAAAGACCCTGATAATGGGAACATCATTGGCTACGAGGCTGCTTTTGTCGGCACGGTAAAGCTGGCGCGCGAGCCAGATGATAACAACGACGTCTATACTTTCAACGTCGTTAATTCAAAACTAGAAATGTCTGTCGGTGACAGGTTGTTACCTGTAACACCGACTCCAATTCTCAGCTACGTACCTCATCCGCCGGAAGATGAGATCCGTGCGCGTGTCGTCAGTGTTTATGGTGGTGTGTCGGTTGCCGGACAAAATCAGATTATTACGATTAATCGCGGCAAAGAGCATGGCCTTGATCTTGGTACTGTGTTGTCCTTGCAACGCTACGGGGAAGTAATCACGGATCGCACTGATGGTAACCGCAAGGTAAAATTACCGGATGAGCAATATGGCCATGTGTTTATTTTCCGCTTGTTTGACAATATCTCTTACGGCTTGGTGATGCAGGTCACTGATTTTGTCAAAGTTGGCGACGTCGCCAGATCGCCTCAATAATCAAATGGAGGTCTGGAATTGTTGCCGGACTTCTTTTCCTGGTTAAGGCTGGAACAAACGCCGGGCGTTGGCTCTGGCACTGCCTGTAAGTTGCTTGCTGGCTTTGGCTTGCCAGAACATATCTTTACAGCAAGCTTCGAGGCTTTGTGTTCTGTCGTCACGCCAAAAATCGCCCGCGCCTTATTACTCCCGCCGCAAGAAGATTTTCTCAGGTTATCTGAGATTACTCAGTCCTGGGCTATGCAGCCGGGCAATTATGTTGTCACGCTTGCCGATACGCTGTATCCTCCGGCATTGCTGGAAATTCCCGACCCACCGCTGATGTTGTATGTGAAAGGAAGGCCGGAAATACTCCGGCATCCAGGGATAGGTGTGGTGGGTAGTCGGAATGCGACGGCGCAGGGGATACGGAATGCGGAACAATTTTCTGAAGTTTTAAGTCATGCCGGATTGACGATCAGCTCCGGTCTGGCCGCAGGTATTGATGCCGCAGCACATCAAGGAGCGCTTCGCGGTATCGGTTCGACAATCGCTGTGATCGGCACAGGTGCGGATATTGTTTATCCCGCCAGAAATCGGCTGCTGGCACATCAGATAGCAGCAGAGGGCTGCATCGTCAGTGAATACTCACTTGGCACGCCCGCGATTGCCTCTAACTTCCCTCGCCGTAATCGGATTATTTCTGGGTTGACGAAAGGAGTGTTGGTGGTGGAAGCCGCTGCGCAGTCGGGTTCTTTAATTACGGCAAGGATGGCGGCGGATCAGGGGCGGGAAGTGTTTGCGATTCCCGGCTCCATCCACTCGCCGTTAGCAAAAGGCTGCCATCAATTGATCAGACAAGGTGCGAAACTGGTGGAGTCTGCGCAGGATATATTAGAAGAGTTGCAACTCAGCCTACCACAAGCAACTGTTGTAGCGGGTTCGCTTCCAATAGCAGCGACGGCTGACGCATCGGCTGGTTTGCTGACGCTGATGGGCTATGATCCGGTTCCGCTAGATGTGCTGGCATTACGTGCTGATCTGGATGTTGCAAGTTTAACCGGGCAATTACTGGAACTTGAGTTGTGCGGGCAGATTGAGTCATTACCGGGTGGAATGTTTCGCCGTCTTCATTAGGTTATGTACAAATCATGCGCTAAACCCGGTGTTGGCCTTTAAATATACTCCGGGGGAGTATATTTAAAGGCCCAGTATTGACAGAGACTTTCTGGCAAAAAATGCAGATACTGCCCCGAAATAGTTAAAAATCTCAAAAAACCGAGGGGATATCTCAGGACGGGACTTGTTTGAAACTGTTTCAGCAGATAGAGTACCGACATGTTTGATATTCTTGTTTACCTCTACGAAACTTATTATCGTCCTGACGCCTGTCCGGATACCGCCGCTCTGGTCAAAAAACTTTCCGCTGTTGGTTTCCCTGAAGATGAAATTTCTGAGGCACTGGATTGGCTGACTGGTCTGGCAAATACAACGGATCAGTCGTTGCCATCACCATTAAGTTCAAACGGTTTCCGGGTCTATGCTGGAGTTGAGCTTGCTGCTCTCGGTACGGAAGCGATTGGTTTTATTCAGTTTCTTGAATCGGCAGGATTGTTATCCTCCTTGCAACGTGAAATCGTTGTCGAGCGTGCGCTGGCTGTGAACGAGTCACCGCTGCCGCTCAATAAACTGCGCATCATTGTCCTGATGATGTTGTGGAGCCAGGGCGCCGAACCAGATATGTTGATGTTTGACGAACTGTTGTTGTCAGATGACGACAATACGCCTCGTCTTTTGCATTAATCGTTTCATAAACAGAAGATTTCTGGCAAAAATCGCAGCTTGGTTGCGGGTTTTGCGTTTGCACGTTTATCATTCCGCACTAACTTAGGTTAGTCTTACGCTTATTTAGCAAAAAATGTTGTTTGTTAATCATTTTTTGTGCAAAAAACATTCGAGAATTCCGAAATGACAAAAACGCTCATCATTGCCGAAAAACCTTCTGTCGCCGCTGACATTGCGAAAGCACTTGGAGGTTTCACTAAGCATGATGACTATTTCGAATCGGATGAGTATGTATTATCTTCCGCAGTAGGTCATTTGCTGGAAATTACCGTTCCTGAGGAATATGACGTCAAACGCGGCAAATGGAGTTTTGCGCATTTGCCGATGATCCCGCCACATTTCGCGCTGAACCCTATCGCCAAAACCGAAACACGCCTGAAAGTGCTGAATAAGCTGATCAAGCGTAAAGATGTTTCGGCACTGATTAATGCATGTGACGCGGGCCGTGAAGGTGAGCTGATTTTTCGTCTGATTGCGCAGCACGCAAAAGCAAAGCAACCGGTACAACGCTTGTGGCTGCAATCAATGACGCCGGCAGCGATCCGGGACGGCTTTCAAAAGTTGCGCAGTGATGCAGAAATGATGCCTTTGGCCGACGCTGCACGTTGCCGCTCGGAATCAGATTGGCTGATCGGTATCAACGGTACCCGCGCCATGACTGCATTCAATTCCAAAGAAGGCGGATTTTATCTGACGACAGTCGGGCGGGTGCAGACGCCAACCTTATCGATCGTGGTTGAGCGTGAAGAAAAAATAAAGAAATTCGTTTCCCGCGATTTTTGGGAAGTTCGCGCCGAATTCGTTTGTGCCGCAGGCATTTACGAAGGACGCTGGATGGATCAGCAGTTCAAAAAAGACGAGCATGATCCGGAGAAGAAAGCGGAACGACTGTGGAGTAAGCTTGCCGCCGAGTCCATCGTCGCGGCATGCCGTGGACGTCAGGGCAATGTTACAGAAGAGTCTAAGCCTGCGACGCAGATGGCGCCGGCACTGTTTGACCTGACCAGCCTGCAGCGTGAGGCGAATGCCAAATTCGGCTTCTCTGCCAAAAATACCTTAGGCCTTGCCCAGGCTTTGTACGAAAAACACAAAGTGCTGACTTATCCGCGTACGGATTCCCGCCATTTGCCGGAAGATTATCTGGATACCGTCAAACAGACGCTGGAAACGGTTTCGGAAAGTAATAATTATCATCAGTTTGCGAGCCAGATTCTGAAAAATAACTGGGTCAAGCCGAACAAGCGTATTTTTGATAACACGAAAATCAGTGATCACTTTGCGATCATTCCTACTGGTCAGGCACCAAAAAATTTGTCTGAACCCGAGCAAAAACTCTACGACCTGGTGACGCGTCGTTTTATGGCGGTATTTTTCCCGGCGGCAGAATTTCAGGTGACAACGCGCATCACAGAAGTGACGGGGCACCACTTCAAAACCGAAGGTAAAGTCATGACCAACGCTGGTTGGTTGGCGATCTACGGAAAAGAAGCACTGGAAGAAAAAGATACGGAAGGCAAAGGCACGCTGGTTCCGGTTGCCAAAGGTGAAAAAGTTCTTGCCGATAAAATTGAAGCGCATGGCCTGGTGACAAAACCACCGGCTCGCTACAGCGAGGCGACCTTATTGTCGGCAATGGAAGGTGCCGGCAAACTGGTGGATGACGGAGAGTTGCGCGAAGCCATGGCGGGCAAGGGGCTTGGCACTCCGGCAACAAGGGCGGCGATTATTGAGGGCTTACTGACCGAGAAATACTTGCTGCGCGAAGGTCGGGAGCTGATGCCGACGGCCAAAGCATTCCAATTGATGACCTTGTTGCGTGGTTTAGGTGTGGATGAATTGACTTCGCCGGAGTTGACCGGTGAATGGGAATACAAGTTATCGCAAATGGAGAAGGGCAAAATCAGCCGTGAAGAATTCATGCGCGAAATTGCCCAGATGACACAAATCATCGTCAAACGCGCTAAAGAGTATGACAACGACACGATTCCTGGCGATTATGCGACGCTACACACACCTTGCCCACATTGCGGCGGTGTAGTCAAAGAAAACTACCGTCGTTTTGCCTGCACTAAGTGTGAATTTTCTATGAGTAAAACGCCCGGTAGCCGTCAGTTTGAGGTAGCCGAAGTCGAAGAATTATTAAGCAAGCGCGAAATTGGCCCTCTGCAAGGTTTCCGCTCGAAAATGGGCAGACCGTTTGCGGCTATTTTGAAGATTGTTCCGGATACAGAACACAATAATTTAAAGCTTGAATTTGATTTTGGCCAGAATCAGGATGACGGCGAGGATGGTGAGGGCATTGATTTCACTGGTCAGACTGCATTAGGCCCTTGCCCGAAATGTGGCAGCGGCGTTTTTGAAATGGGCCTCGCTTATGTTTGTGAAAAGACCGTTGCCAAGCCTAAAGCATGTGATTTCCGTAGCGGCCGCATCATCTTGCAGCAAGAGATTTTGCCCGAGCAGATGACTAAACTATTGGTTGACGGCAAAACTGATTTATTGCCAGGCTTTATTTCTCAGCGTACACGTCGCCCGTTTAAAGCATTCCTGGTCAAGGCGAAAGACGGCAAAGTGAGTTTCGAATTTGAGGAACGCAAAGCTAAGGTACCTGCCGCTAGCAAAGCAAAAGCGGCGGCACCTGCTGATGAGGCTGCAAAACCCGTTAAAAAAGCAGCGGTCAGAAAGAAAAAAACCGCCTGATATTGCGTGAAGTCAGCTTTGACTGTGCTTATCCGCTCCGCTTTAAGTTGCAGCAGATGCCATTCCTTCGGTATATTGTATGAAATGATTTTCTTGCAATAAGGTATATATGGCATTGGTTGAAATACTGTCGAGCGCACGCAGAGAATTTTTTAATGCCTTTCAAAATGCCGCTGCAACTCTGGTTCCACGTACAGTGGAGGCTTTGTTTTCTAAGGTAAATTCAGAAAATAGCCCGATAGAACAGGCTGACATTGTTCGTGCTCAACTTTTGTTGCAGGAGCATCGTCACGAAATTGAGCTGCAACTGACAAAAAATATGCAACAGTTGCTTGATAGGAGTATGGAAACGACCTATCAGAACTTTCGCCCCAATTTATCTGCCCTTTCCATCTCTGCCGATAATCTGAGTCTGCTTGATTCATCGGCATTTGAGAGTTCGCTGCGCTTTAATGAAGTCACACAGCTGTTCCGGAATGTCGCAGAGCAAGAATTGATTGATCTGAATATCCGTATCGCTGTTTTGTTCGGTCAGGACGATATACGCGAGCGGGAAAATCCTTTCCGGCCTTATCTGATAACCCGTTGTATTTTTCTTACAATAGAAAGTTTGCGCCTCACTCAGGAAATGTTTTCGCTACTGGCGATGCAGTTGGGCGAAACTCTGACGGTGGATATTCCGGGTATTTATCAGCAAACCAACGCCGAATTAGAAAAACATGGTGTGCACGCACACCTTTCCTTAAAAATAAATAAATCAGCAGAGACGTTGCATCCCAGAGGCAGCAGCAGCGTTGGGACGCAGCAGAATGTTATTGGTAGTCAACAGATCAATAACGCTTTTCCGGCATTTAATCAGTTGGATTTTCCCGCAGCGGAAGATGTCAGATCGGCGCCGTCGTCTCCGTCCGGTAATCCGTCAATTAACATAGACCAGCTGTTTCAGGTTTTGCGCGGTAGAGAAAAAACGGTATTTTCAGCATATAGCCCAACGGTTGCTGCGCAAGACAATTCTTCGTCACCTGCATGGCTTGCCAATACATCCGATTTGCCTGAGCTTTTGCGAAAAACCTTTGGACAATCACGTCCTTTCCAACGCGGAAGGGATTTTGATCTTGCAAGCCAGCAAGCGCAACAGGAGACTCCTTTACCAAGCGCAGAGATGGCGCAATCTGCGATTCGCGGTTTAGTCGAGCGCTTTAGTCATTTACCTGTTCCCGAAAAAATTAACGCTGCTCCTCCAGAATTAGAGGAGTTGTTGATTGAAAAGGATTTGATTCGTACGCTCGGTTATTTGCACCTGTCAATGAAGCCGGATCTGAGTATTCTGAATGAACGCGGCGACGTCCGTAATCTGATTCGTGAACAACGTGAGGCATTTTCAGCATTAGTTCGCTCGACCGAGGAGCTCATGATCATTGATGTGCTGGCGATGTTGTTTGAGTCGATATTATTCGATGATTTGCTTTCGAAAGAATTACGAGAGCAGTTGGGACGCCTTCAGTTTCTATTGTTGCAGTTGGCTTTGAGTGACAGTACGTTTTTGAGTAACCAACATCAAGCTGCCCGGTTGCTGCTGAACCGGATCGCATCCGTATTGCTTGGAACGCAGCATTTACCTGTGACTCAGCGCAAAATTAAAGAAGAAATTTCCAGGGTATTTAAAACCTTATCCCGGCATGATTGTCGTGTACCAGAACTGTTTGAGCGAATATATAACCGATTCGATACGTTTATTTCTACTGAATTAAGAACTCAGGATAAGTTCATCAGGCGTACGGTGAAGTCGATAGAAGAAGCTCAAATCCGTTATCTGTGCTCGGAACAAACTTCTTCGCTGCTGATGGACGGCTTGGCGAAGCTGGATGTTCCCCAGCATTTCGCTAATTTTTTAGCGACGGAATGGGTGCGGGCAATTAATATCGCCGAGCGAACCGACGCGTCACTGGCCTCCCATTTGCGAGCACTGGTGCCGGATCTGATATGGAGCATCCGGCCTAAAAATTCTCAGGAAGAACAAAGTCAGCTTTCCGCGCTGCTGCCTGGAATGTTGACTGATCTCAGGCGCGGTATTGCGATGTTGGATTGGACTCAGTTTAAACAGAATGCCTTATTGAACTGGCTGCATGAAAGGCATCGTGGGGTATTGCTTCCCACGCAGGAATTTTCAACATCTAAGACTTTAGTGCAGGCTCGGGAGATATTTTTAAATTTTTTGGAGCAGCCAGCAGTAGTTTTATCTGATTCCATCGAAAAAAATAAGTATCACGAAGTTGAAAAGTATCTGCATGAGGTACTCGCGGAATTGCAGTTGAACGTTGTTTTCATCGAGGCCAGCAACACACAAGTTCCCCTGAAAAATGAAGATGTTTTATCCGTAGTAACGACGCAGGGCGAAAGTAAATCTTCGGAAATCCTGCAGCGCTTATATAGTGGAGCACCGATAGAACTTGCAATTGATAATCTCATTAAGCGAGGCTGTATTGCCTGGGTTAACCCTAATATGAGCAACCTCCTATTGAGTCTGAATCAACAAGCTGAACCCGTCATTATCAGCTACGAAAGTTTCTCCCATTATTCTGGCAATGGAGCACTGGCATTTGTTGAAAACGCTCCTCTGATAGACAGAGCCGTTCAGGCCGTACTTAAATCTGCAGAGATAATCGAGAAGCAAGCTAGCTGATTACCCTTTGGCTTCTGTGCCTGAAACATTAAATCCTTATCCATTAAAATAATTTACCTGTTAGATTGCGAATTGGGGATGGTTTTGCTATAGTTCGGCTCCCGCTGAAAGGCGGGGGAAGAAAGTGAAGTGAAGCAAGAAGTCACTGGCAGTCAACAAGCCAAGGCCAAGCGATCCGATTGGCGCCCGCACAACAAAATGCGGACGCTGAGAAGAAAAAGCGAAGCGAAAGGGCGAAGGGAGTTGACAGTGAGTGAGAAGTACTTCATAATCTCGTTTCTCTGCTGCTGACGCACACAACGATGCGAAGCAAAACTCGGAAGAGTGAGGTGGAAAAGAATTTTAGGATTCGCGGTTCTTTAACA